>CAZEOO010000008.1:0-157447 GCA_964513965.1 uncultured Chthoniobacteraceae bacterium | reverse complement strand
AGCTTGAGCGCGTGATCTACTACGAGGATTACATCGTCGTGGACCCGGGCAACACCCCGCTCCAGCGTTGCCAGCTTCTCACCGAAAACGAGTACCGCGAGGCGCTCGACCAGTATGGTGACGGCAGCTTCGTGGCCTCCATGGGCGCCGAGGGGATTAAGCTCCTCCTCGCTCAGACGGACCTGGCCCAGCTCAACACCGAGTTGGAAGAGCAGATGGGCACCACCCGCTCCAAGCAGATTCGCAAGAAAGTCGCCAAGCGCCTGAAATTGGTCCAGGGCTTCATGAACTCCAAGAGCCGTCCCGAGTGGATGATCCTGGACGTGCTGCCCGTCATCCCGCCGGATCTGCGCCCGCTGGTTCCCCTCGAAGGGGGCCGCTTCGCCACGTCCGACCTCAACGACCTTTACCGCCGCGTCATCAACCGCAACAACCGGTTGAAGAACCTGCTCCAGCTGAAGACCCCCGAGGTCATCATCCGCAACGAGAAGCGCATGCTTCAGGAAGCGGTGGACGCCCTCTTCGACAACGGCCGCCATGGCCGCGCCGTCACCGGGGCCGGCAACCGCCCGCTCAAATCCCTCTCCGACATGCTCAAGGGCAAGGGTGGCCGTTTCCGCCAGAACCTGCTCGGCAAGCGCGTCGACTACTCCGGCCGTTCGGTCATCGTCATCGGCCCGGAACTCAAGTTGAACCAGTGCGGTCTGCCCAAGAAGATGGCGCTCGTCCTGTTCGAGCCGTTCATCATTCGCCGTTTGAAGGAACTCGGCTACGTCCACACCGTCCGCTCGGCCAAGAAGATGATCGAGCGCCAGACCCCCGAGGTCTGGGATATCCTGGACGAAGTGACGCGCGGGCATCCCGTGCTCCTCAACCGCGCCCCGACGCTGCACCGCCTCTCCATTCAGGCGTTCGAGCCGCAGCTCATCGAGGGCGAGGCCATCCGCGTTCATCCGCTCGTCTGCACGGCGTACAACGCCGACTTCGACGGTGACCAAATGGCCGTGCACGTTCCGCTTTCGATCGAAGCGCAGATGGAAACCCGCATGCTCATGCTTGCGAGCAACAACATCTTCTCGCCTTCGAGCGGCAAGCCGATCACCACGCCCACGCAGGACATTACGCTGGGGTGCTACTACCTCTCGCAGAACCCGCGCAAGCTCCAGGAAGGCGCTCCCAAACCGCGTCTCTCTCTCTTCGCCAACCAGGGCGAAGTGGAGTTTGCGATGACCGAGGAGAAAGTCCGCATTTCCGACCGCATCCGGTTCGTCAACCCCGACTTCGGCAAGAAGACCGTCTACGGCAACAAAGACCTCAAGGTCATTGAAACCACCGCAGGCCGCGTGCTGTTCAACTCCATCTGGCCGGACGGCCTCGGCTTCTTCAACAAAGCCGCTGGCAAGAAGCAGCTTTCCGACATCATCTGGCGTTGCTACCAGGTCGCCGGTCCCCAAAAGACCGTCGAGACCCTCGATAAGATGAAGGAACTCGGCTTCAAGTGGGCCACCAAGGCCGGCATCTCCATCGGTATCGCGGATATGATTATCCCGGCCGAGAAGAAAGTCGAATTGGAGCGCGCCTACAAGGAAGTTGCCCAGGTCGAGAAGCAGTACCGCAGCGGTATCATCACCGACGGCGAACGTTACAACAAGATCGTCGATATTTGGACCCACGCGGGCGAGCAGATCTCCAACGTCATGTTCCGCACCCTGGAACACAACGAAGGCCGCAAGGAACTCAACCCCGTGTACGTCATGGTGGATTCCGGCGCTCGTGGTAACCGCCAGCAGGTCAAGCAGTTGGCCGGTATGCGCGGCTTGATGGCCAAGCCCTCGGGCGAAATCATCGAGCAGCCCATTATCTCCAACTTCCGCGAAGGTCTTACCGTGTTGGAATACTTCATCTCCACGCACGGCGCCCGCAAGGGTTTGGCCGATACGGCTCTGAAAACGGCCGACTCCGGTTACCTTACCCGTAAGCTGGTCGATTGCGCCCAGGACGTCATCATCACCGAAGAAGACTGCGGCACCACCAAAGGCATCATCGTCCGCCCGATTTACGAAGGCGACGAAGAAGTCGTTGATTTGGGCCAGCGCATCATCGGTCGTACCAGTTGCGAAAACGTCATTGATCCGGTCACCAAGGACAAAGTGGTCGTCCCCGGCCAGATCATCGACGAAGTCACTGCCGACAAGGTGGTCAAGATCGGCGTGGAACATCTCAAGATTCGTTCCGTGCTGACCTGCGACGCCAAGCGTGGCGTTTGCGCCAAGTGCTATGGCCGCAACCTGGCCACCGGCAAAGCCGTCAAGCTCGGCGAGGCCGTCGGCATCATTGCCGCCCAGTCCATCGGCGAGCCCGGCACGCAGCTGACCATGCGTACGTTCCACGTCGGCGGCACGGCGTCCCAGACGTTCAAGCAGCCCGTCGTCAAAGCCAAGAACGACGGTATCGTCCAGTTCAGCGACGATCTGCGCGCCGTTCAGGCCGTGGACGGCACCTGGATCGTGCTCAACAAGACCGGCGCTGTCACTGTCCGCAACAAGGAAGGCAAGGAACTGGAACACTACAACGTCGTTATGGGCGCGGTCATTTCCGTGGCCGACGGCGGTCCCGTCAAGAAGGGCGACACGTTCGTCCAGTGGGACCCGTACAACGTCCCGATCCTCACCGAAATGGCGGGCAAGATCGAATTCCGCGACATGATCTCGGGCGTCACTGTCAAGCGCGAGGTGGACGAAGCCACCGGCGTGTTGGGGTCCGTCGTCATCGAGCACAAGGAAGACCTGCACCCGCAGATCGTCATCCTGACCTCGACCGGCGAAGTGGGCGCGAGCTACTCCATCCCGGCGGGCGCTTTGATCACCGTCCAGGAAGGCAAGAAAGCGCAAGCGGGCCAGTTGCTGGCCAAGACGCCGCGCAAGGTTGCCAAAACCAAGGACATCACCGGCGGTCTGCCGCGTGTGGCCGAGCTTTTCGAAGCCCGCCGCCCGAAGGACTCCGCCGAGATCGCCAAGATCGACGGTATCGTGGAAATCGGCGGCTCCGTTCGCGGCAAGCGCCGCGTGATCCTCAAAGACCCGGAAACCGGGGCCGAAGAGGAGCACCTCATTCCGCTCAACAAGCACATCATCGTCTTCAAGGGCGACTTGGTGAAGAAGGGCAGCCAGCTCACCGAAGGTCCGGTGGTTCCGCACGAAATCCTCGAAATTTGCGGCGCGCACGAACTTCAGGAGCACCTCGTTAACGAGGTCCAGGAAGTTTACCGCCTGCAAGGTGTGGAAATCAGCGACAAGCACATCGAGATCATCGTTCGACAGATGCTCCGCAAGGTCAAAATCACCGATCCCGGCGACACCACGCTCCTCTGGGGCGACCAGGTGGACAAGAGCGAGTTCGAAAGCGAAAACGCCCGCGTTGTCGAGCGTGGTGGCAAGCCCGCCGAAGCCAGCCCCGTGCTGCTCGGCATCACCAAGGCTTCGCTGGAAACCGATTCGTTCATCTCCGCGGCGTCCTTCCAGGACACCACGCGCGTCTTGACCGAGGCGGCCACCCTTGGGCGCATCGATCACCTGCGCGGTTTCAAGGAAAACGTCATCATGGGTCACTTGATCCCCGCTGGCACCGGGTTCAGCAAGCACCGCTCGCTGAAGCTCGTCTCCAACGGCGAACCGCTGCCCGAACCGCTCATCGAGGCGGAAACGGCGGTCGAAGCCGAGCAGCAACAGCCGCTCGCTTAGCCCAAAACCTTAACCCCCGGCGGCGCTCGCAAGGCGCCGCCGGTTTCGTTTCGCACCATGTCTATTTCAACCAAAACCGGCGACCAGGGTTCCACCAGCTTGCTTTACGGGCGGCGGGTGCCCAAGACCGATCCCCGCATCGGCTGCAACGGCGCCGTGGACGAACTCAACGCCCAGCTTGGGCTCGCGCGCGCGTTCCTCAAAGGCGGCGTGGCGGACCCGTTCATTACGGACCGCATCTTCGCCGTGCAAAAGCAGCTCATCACCGTGATGAGCGAAATCGCTGTCGCCCCCGAGGACCGGGAACGGCACCAGGCCGGCAAAATGGCGGTCATCACCCCCGCGCTTGTGGACGAGTTGACCGATGCCGTGCATGACCTGGAGCAGAACCACCAAATCGAGTTCCACCGCTGGGCCACGCCAGGCGACGGGCTCGGCAGCGCCGCCCTCGAAGTGGCCCGCACCGCCTGCCGCCGCGCCGAACGGCTCATCGTCGGGCTGCGCGAAGTGGACCCGGGGCTCAGCGAGGAGCTTCCGCGTTACCTCAACCGCCTCTCCGATTACCTATGGCTTTCGGCCCGGTGGGTCGAGACCCAGGAAAACCGGCAGCCGGAAGAGAACACCACGGCGTAAAACCCTTGCTTTTTCAGGCGGAATCCGCCAAAAATGACACTTCACGGCCAAAACCTGGCCGCGAACCAAACCAAGCAACAAAGAACAACCAACCCGGACGCGAAACGGGGAACCGTTTGCGACCGAACCAAAGGGCGGACTTTACGCGCCCTTTAACAAAGAGACCTAAAAAATAAGATCCATATGTCCACCGAACTCTTGACGGAACTTCTCGAAGCCGGAGTCCACTTTGGCCACCAAACCAAACGCTGGAACCCGAAAATGAAGCCCTTTATTTTCGAAAAGCGCAGTTCCATCTACATCATCGACCTCAGCATCACCGTCCAGCAGCTCCAGACCGCCACCGACTTCCTCCGTGGCATCGCCGAAAAGAACGGCAAGGTTCTCTTTGTCGGCTGCAAGAAGCAGGCCCAGGCTGCCATCAAGGAAGCCGCTCAGGCTTGCGGCCACTTCTACGTCAACCAGCGTTGGCTCGGTGGCACGCTCACCAACCTTTCCACCATCCGCAAGAGCATTGGCCGCTTGAAATACATCGAGAACCTCGACAAGCAGCCCGAGTACTCCAAGATGGGCAAGCAGGAAATCGCCGCCGTCAAGCGCGAGGGCGCCAAGCTCTTCAAGAACCTCGAAGGCATCCGGAACATGGAAAAGAACCCGGACGCGATGATCGTCATCGACACGCCCCGGGAAGCCATCGCCGTCGCCGAGGCCCGCCGCCTCAAGATCCCCGTGGTGGCCATCGTGGACACCAACGCCGATCCGGACGTCATTGACTACCCCATCGCGGGCAACGACGACGCCATCCGCTCCATCCGCGTTATTCTCCAGAAACTCGTCGACGCGCTGGTTTCCGGCGGCAGCCGCCCGGCTGAAACCGTCGAGGAGCAGCAGGCCATGAGCGCCGTTGCGGAATAAACGGTTCCTGGATTGAACCAAACGCCGCCGGAACGTGACCGGCGGCGGTGTACCATTTTTTACTATTAGCTAGATATGGCCGAAATCACTTCACAACTCGTCAAAACCCTCCGGGATAAAACCAACGCCGGAATGATGGACTGCAAGCGCGCGCTCGCCGAAGCGGGCGGCGACATCGACAAAGCCGAGGACATTCTCCGCAAAAAAGGCATCATGAAAGCCGGGTCCAAATCCACCCGCAGCACCAAGGAAGGCATCATCGCCTCCTACATCCACATGCAAGGCAAAGTGGGCGTGCTCGTCGAGGTGAACTGCGAAACCGACTTCGTGGCCAAGAACGAAGCCTTCCGTGACTTCGTGAAGGACATCACCCTGCACATCGCCGCTTCCAGCCCCGTTTGCGTTTCCCGCGAGCAGGTGCCCGCCGAATTGGTCGCCCATGAGCGCGCCATCGCCGCCGCCCAGATCGAAGAGGAAGGCAAGAAGAGCGGCAAGCCGAAGCCTGCCAACATCGTCGAGAAGATCGTGGACGGGAAGATCGACAAATTCCTCGCGGGCATCAGCCTGCTGGACCAAGCTTTCATCAAGAACCCCGACCAGACGGTTTCCGATTTCTTGAAGAGCAAGATCGCCGAACTGGGTGAAAACATCGTCATCCGCCGCTTCGTCCGCTACCAGGTGGGCGAGGAGCTTGCCGGTGAAAAGAAAGAGGAAGCCGCCGAATAAGCGAGCCGCCTTTTTTGGATTCATTTTGGAAAAAAGCCGTGGAGCAATCCACGGCTTTTTTGCGTCGCCAAGGGGGGCTGAATCGGTATCAGCCCTGATAGGTGCCTTGCGTCACGCCCAGTTGCGATTGCGCCTGCAACTCGCGCCAGAGGTCGCGGCCCGACTGGTCGCCGCCGAGCAGCCCGCGGTAAGCCGCCACAATGCGCCGGGTTTCGTCGGCGGATTCCTCCAGCAACTCCACGCGGAAGGCCCGCAACCCCGTGGCCAGCAGGTCGTCGTAAAACGGCGCGCCGGTTTGCGCCACGGCGTTGAAGAGCGTGTTGCGGCAGCCCGCGTCGGCCCGCAGCGGATGCCGGATGCCCACGCGGTCGCGAAGATGTACGCGGTGGCTTTCGCAGGGCCGCCCGCAATCGAGGTGCGAATGCCCGCCCGATAAAAACGCGGCGAACACGCAATGCTCCATGTGAAACATCGGCATGTGCTGGTGCAGCGTCAGCTCGAACCACGCCGCCGGGGCGCTCCGCAGCAGAGCCAGCGCCTGGTCCACGTTCAAGTCATAGGAAACCGTCACCTTTTCCAGCCCTTTGCTCATGAAAAACTCCGCCGTGAGCGGGTTGGCCACGTTTAGCGAAAAATCGCCCCGTTTGCGCAGCGGGGATTCGCGGAAATGGTCGATGGTTCCCAAATTACGCAATAACACTCCATCTGCACCGGCTTTTTCGATCAGCTTAAGGAAGCCGTGCTCGCCCGCCTTCTGGATGCGCGGCGTGGCTAGGAATACGGCGGCATTGCTTCGCGCCCGCGCCATGCTGACGGCGGCCGCGTACCGGCGAAGGTCCTCGAAATCGAGGTAAACCGTCTCCACACCGGATTCCAGCGCCGCTTCCAGTTGTTCCTCGGTGCGGCAAAGCACGGAAAGCACTGGCTCCGGGGCCGGGGCGGCAGCTTTGGGAAGTCGTGCGAGCAGATAAACCACGCTCGTCGCTTGTTCGCGGCGGGCAGGCGGGGCCACGGTCGCCTCAAGCTGCGCCGTGAGTTCGCGCCGCAGTCGGTTGAGTTCGCCGATGGGAAGAATCACCGCGCCTTCCAAGTCGTTTTGCAACGAAGCGAGCGCGAACGGGGCGTCGCCAAAGCGGCCCAGGTGTTCGCGCAGCTTTTCCGGGGTAAGTGGCGCGGTGCGGGCCGCCTGGAGGAGAATTTGCGAGGCCGCGCGCATCGGTGCGCCGCCGTTCAGCCGTGCTTCGAGGGCGAGAGGCTCGCCCACTTTGCCGCTGACGCGCAGGGCCACCGGCTCGCGGTGGCGGGATTCGATGCGCGCCGCGAAGCTTTTTTTCAACTCGCCGTCCAGCGCGGGGTCATTCGTTTTCCAAACGCGGTTGCCGGGCCCGAGCACCGCGAAATCGACATGCCCGTGCTGGAAGAAAAGCCGCCGCCCGCGCACTTGGTAAACGCGCCCGCCCTGCTCATGGTCCGGGTCGCCGCCCGTTTCGAACGCCACGCCGTCGCCCGGCTTCACCGGGGTTTGCAAGTCCGCGAGTTCCACGAAGTCGCGCCCCACGTAGCCGACCTCGCCGAGCAGTGCTCCGCGTTTTTTGCCGAAACGCGCGGCCACGAGCCGCTGGTGATCCACGCCATGGACCCAGCCGGTGAAAAGCCCGCGAGAGAACGCCATTTCAAGCTGGTAGCGGTCCGCCTTCGAAGCCGTCCAGCCCGGGCGGCCCATCGCGGCGTCCAGCGCCTTGCGGTACACCTGCGTGACCGCCGCGACGTATTCGGGCGATTTGAGCCGCCCCTCGATTTTGAATGAAGTGACGCCCCGCTCCAGCAGCGCCGGGATCTCGTTCACCGCCGCCAGGTCCTGGGGCGAAAGCAGGTAGCGCCGCGGCCCGAGATCGCGCAACGCGCCATCGACCACCAGCATGTAAGGCAGGCGGCAAGCCTGGGCGCACTCGCCCCGGTTGGCGCTGCGGCGGCCCAGCGCCTCGCTCGTGAGGCATTGGCCCGAATAGGCCACGCAAAGCGCCCCGTGCACGAACACCTCCAGTTCCAGCCCCTCGGTTTCGGGAAATTTTTCCAGATCGCGCAGCGAAAGTTCACGCGCCAGCACCACGCGGCTCACGCCGAGTTCGCGCCGGGCCAGCGCCGCCCCTTCGGGGGAAGTCACCGTCATTTGCGTGGAAGCGTGCAGCGGCAGGTCCGGCACGATGCGGCGCGCCATCAGGGCCAGGCCCACGTCCTGCACGATTACGCCGTCCACGCCCGAGCGGGAGAGCAGGCGCAGATAATCCGCCGCCGCCTCAAGCTCGTCCGTAAAGACCAGCGTATTAAAGGCCACGTAGGTCTTTACCCCGCGCGCCCGGCACCAGGCCACGACCTCGGGCAAATCGGTTTCAGTAAAATTGTCCGCGCGCATCCGGGCGTTGAACCGGCTGAGGCCGAAATAGACCGCGTCGGCCCCGTTGGCGGCGGCGGCGCGAACGCAATCCCAGTTGCCCGCGGGGGCGAGAAGTTCAGTGGTTGGCATGGGGATATCAGCGGGCAAAAGGGTCGGTCATCAGCGGCTCGCCGCAATACATGCAGCGCACGGCTCCCTTGGCCACTACGCGGTGGCACTTGGGGCACGGCTCCGGGGGCGTGGCGGCCACGCGGCCGTCGAGCCGACCATCGCGGAGGTCGATCTGCACCATTTGGCGCAGCAACTCCTGGTCGTCGAGGGCGTGCTTTTCCTTCAAAATCGACCACAGCGCCTCGGTGACGATGAGCAGGCGCTCCACCTGTGCCTGGAGCCGGGCCACGTCGCCCGCTCCGGGCGCATTGACGGACCGCTGGAGCGGTTCGGGGTCGGGAATGGAGCCTGGAATCATCATTCCCCGAACCTACCCGCGAAAGAGGCTCATGGAAAGGCTGAGTTCAGGCTCGCCAACTTCGCCCCATTGCGGAATATTTTTCTCAAGCCATGACGCCGCCCAACATTGTCTATTTCGACCTGGAAACCCAGCGCACCGCCAACGACGCGGGCGGCTGGGACCACAAGCGCGATATGGGCATGTCCGTGGGTGTCACCTACTCCACGGCCACCGGGCAGTACCGCATTTACCCGGAAAAACGGGTCCACGAGCTGGTCGATGAACTGCTCCATGCCGACCTGGTCGTGGGCTTCAACTGCATCAACTTCGACTACGAAGTGCTGATGGGTTACTCGGTCTACGACATCCCGGCGCTGGCCCGCACGCTCGACCTGATGGTGGAACTGGAGAAAACGCTCGGCCACCGCCTCGGCCTCGACGCCGTGGCCACCGCCTCCCTTGGTGTGGGCAAAACCGCCGAGGGCATGGAGGCCATCAAATGGTGGCGCGAGGGTAAGCTCATGGAGATCGCAGAGTATTGCTGCTTCGACGTGAAAGTGACCAAGCTCGTCCACGAATACGGGCGCGACCACAAGTGCCTCTACTACGTGGACCGCTTCCAGCAAAAACGCCAGGTGGCCGTCGGCTGGTAAATTAGCCAGCCATAAGCAGCGGCGTGCAGGAGGAGAGGGCCAAAGGCCCGAAAGCATACCAGCCTTGGCCGTTGGCCAAGGTTTTTTTCAGCAACAAATTGCAGGGCTGTAAGCCCGACGCATGGCGGGTTGTCAAGATGCGCCGGGCCTTCAGCCCTCGCTTATCTCCTCAACGTTTCCCGGGGCGTTGCCCCGGGCTGGTATGCCACCGCGCCTTTGGCGCTCGGGATTCACCGTAGCAAAATGAAATCACAGGCTCTATCGCAGCCCTGCCAGGAGGCGCACCACTTCGGCATCCTCCACGGGTTGAAAGTCGTCGTAAAACTGCCCTACGGCCATGAAAGCCGGGTCCGCGTTGAGCACCAGCACGGCATCGGCGGCTTGCTTCAGCGCGGGCAGCAACTCGCGCGGAGCCACCGGCAGCGCCAGCGTTCGGTACGCCGCGCCGCCCCGTTGCAGCGCCGCCAGGGCGGCCAGCGCCGTGGAGCCCGTAGCCGCGCCGTCGTCCACGAGGATCACGCGGCGGCCTTTTACCGCCACCGGCTCGGCATCGCCGCGAAAAAGCCTCATGCGCCGCTCCAGTTCCGCCCGTTCGCTCCGGAGCGCCTCCTTCACATAAGCGCCGCTCACGCCCAGCGCCTCGATGATCTCGCGGTCCAGCACGCTCTCGCCGTGGGAGGAAACCGAGCCGATGGCCAGCTCCGGGTTGCCGGGCGCGCCGATTTTGCGCGAAAGCCAGACATCCAGCGGCGCGCCGAGCACGCGCGCTACCTCGGCCCCAACGGCGACGCCGCCCCGGGGAATGGCCAGCACCAACAGGGCCGCGTCGGGTTCCGCCGCCAGCCCCTCCTGTAGCAGCGCCTCCCCGAGCCGCCGCCCCGCTTCGCCCCGGTCGCGAAAAGTTTTCATGGGATTTGCCCAAGAAATCGCCCCGCGCCACTTCTCCGCGCCTTCCTGCATTTTATTGTTTGCGCCGCGCGCGGCGGACGGCACTATTTGCCACCATGAACGAACCCTTGATCCACCCCACCGCAGTCATCCACCCCGGCGCCAAACTGGGCGCGGGCGTCCGCGTCGGCCCGTTCGCCGTCATCGAAGGCCCGGCGGAAATCGGCGAGGGCTGCGAAATCCAGGCGCACGCCGTTGTTACCGGGTGGGTGCGCATGGGGGCGCGCAACCGCATTGGCTACGGGGCCATCGTCGGCGGCCAGCCGCAGGATTACGGGTTCAGCCCCGAAACGGAAAGCTGGGTCATCATCGGTGACGATAACTGGATTCGCGAATACGCCACGCTTCACCGGGGCACGGGCGCGGGCACCGAAACCCGTGTGGGCAGCCACTGCTTTCTGATGACCGGCGTGCACGTGGGCCACAACAGCCAGGTGGCCGACCGCGTGATTATCGCCAACAACGTGCTCCTGGGCGGCCACGTCCACGTCGGCTCCGGCGCGTTCCTGGGCGGCGGCTCGGTCTTTCATCAATTCGTGCACGTGGGCCGCCAGGCCATGATCCAGGGCAACTCGAAGCTGAGCAAGAGCGTGCCCCCGTTCCTCATCGCCACGGCGCTCAACCGCGTGGTGGGCCTCAACGTGGTGGGCCTGCGTCGCAGCGGCCAGACGGCGGAGCAGCGCAAGGAGATCAAGGACGCCTTCAAGCTGCTTTACAAGAGCGGCCTCAACACCCGCCAGGCGCTCGCCGCCGCGAAAGAACGCCCCTGGGGTGCGGAGGCCGCCGAGTTTTTCAATTTCGTCGCCGGTTCCCAAAAACGGGGCATCTGCAGCCTGTGGTCGGGGCACGGCGCCACCAGCAACGCGGGCGGCGACGAGGAATAGCCTTCAAGTTCCATGGCCGAAACCATCGCCGCCATCTCCACCCCGTTCGGCGAGGGGGGCATCGCCGTCCTCCGTTTGAGCGGGCCAAGTGCGTGCGCCGTGGCCGGGCGCGCCTTCCGGGGGCGGCGGCCCGTAGCCGAACTGGCCCCGCGCGTGCAGCATTTGGGCAAGCTCATCGACCCGGCTTCCGGCGGGGCAGTGCTGGACGAGGTGCTGCTCACGGTTTTCCGCGCCCCGGCCAGCTACACGGGCGAGGAGCTGGTGGAAATCGCCTGCCATGGGGGCATCCTCGTCACGCGGCGGATTCTCTCGGTATTACTCAATAGCGGGGCGCGCGCCGCCGGGCCGGGGGAGTTCACCCAGCGGGCGTTTCTCAACGGCAAAATGGACCTCACCCAGGCAGAGGCCGTGATGGACTTGATCCGCGCCCAAACGGACCTCGGCCTGCGCGCCGCCACCGAGCAACTGGAAGGCCGCCTGGGAGCCAGCGTGCGCGCTCTGCGCGAGGCGCTGCTGGAAGTGCTCGCCCACGTGGAGGCGCACATTGATTTTCCCGACGAGGATATTTCCCCCGAAACCGGCGCGGCCCTTGCCCGGCGGCTGGAGAGCGTGCGCGCGCAAATCGCAGCCCTGCTGCAAACCGCCGACCAGGGCCGCGTGTTGCGCGAGGGGTTGCGCACCGTCATTTACGGCGCGCCGAACGTCGGCAAATCGAGCCTGCTCAACCGGCTCCTGGGTTACGAGCGGGCCATCGTGAGCGAGATCCCGGGCACCACACGCGATACCATTGAGGAGACGATCAACTTGCGCGGCATTCCCGTGCGGCTGGTGGATACCGCCGGGGTGCGCCACGGCGCGGACGAAATCGAGCGGGAAGGCATTGCGCGCACGCTGCGTCACCTGGACCGCGCCGACCTTGTCCTGCACGTCGCAGACGCCAGCCAGCCGCCGCCTGAAGCCCCCAAAGCTCTTGAGGCGGCCCCGGCAGGCAGCCTGCTGGTGCTCAACAAGTGCGACTTGGGCGAACACCCGGCCTGGGCCGGGCGCGATGCGGTGCGCATCTCCTGCCTTGAAGCGGACTCCGGCCCGGGGCTGGAACCGCTGCTGGAGGCCATTTTCAACCGCGCCATGGGGTCGGGCTTTGCGGGCGGCAGCGCCGCCATCGCCATCAACGCCCGTCACCAAGCCTGCCTGGACCAGGCCGCGGCGGAGGTGGATGCCGCGTTGAAAGCGTTGGCGGAGGGCATTTCGCCCGAGTTCACCGCCGTGGATCTCCGGGCGGCCCTCAACGCTGTCGGCGACATCGTGGGCCGCGCGGACACCGAGGACCTGCTGGGCAAAATTTTCTCCTCCTTCTGCCTGGGAAAATAGGTATTACGCCATGTGCGCGAGCGTTTCCTGGGCCACGGCGTAGCGCAGCGGGCGGCCGCTTTGCCAGGCCTGGAATTCCTCGAGGCAGTAATCCGCCATGCGGATGGTTTCGTCGGCTTTCGACCCGGCGATGTGCGAGGTGAGGTGCACGTTCGGCATCGTGTAAAACGGGGAGCCTTTCAGCGGCGGCTCGGGATAGGTGACGTCGAGCAGCGCCGTGAGGTCGGGCCGCGATTTCAGCACGTCGATCAGCCCCGGCTCGTCCACCGTTGCCCCGCGCCCCGTGTTGATGAACGTGGCGTCCTGGCGCATGGAGGCGAAGAGCTTGGCGTGAAGCATCTTGCGGGTCTCCGGCACGTTGGCCAGGTGGTTGCTCACCACGTACCCGAGCGAGAACGCTTCCTCCAGCGACACTTTTTCAACGCCCAGCTTGGCGGCGTTGGCTTCGCTCAAGAAGGGGTCGAACACGACCACGCGCAACTTGAAGGGCTTCAAAAATTCGATCACTTTGCGCCCCACGGCGCCCGCGCCCAGCAGGGCCACCGTCTCGCCGTAGTTGCCGCGGCCGAAAAATGCTTTTTTGTAATTTTCGGGCGCGTTGAAATCCCGGTCATTGCGGAAAAACCCCTTCATGGAGAGGAGGATTTGCGAAAGCGTGAACTCGGCCACGGGAATGGCGTTGGCCTGCCAGGCGCTCACGATGCCGATGCCGCGCTCCAGGAACGGGACGGCGAAATCCTTGACGGTTCCCGCCGCGTAGAAAACCATCTTCAAGCTGGGCATCAAGTCCAGTTGCTGTGGCGTGAGCGCAGGCATGCCCCAGGTGGCAAAAATCACTTCCAAGTCGTGCAGACGGGGCGCGTGGCACTCGAAAGTTTTTTTGCTGATTACGTCCGGATAAAGATCCGTGAGGCTCGCCACTTTTTCACGCCGTCCCTGGGCGTAAACCGTTTGAATGAGCGCAGGTTCTCCGAAAAAAGCCGCCTTGGACCGAGTGATAACGTTGGGTTGATGCATTATTTGTGTCGCGAAAAAGTTGATGCATCACGTTATAATCCATTATCGGCCGAGGGGAATCTCGTACATGATTACACTGTTAAGCGGCCTCCCCTTTTTCCTGGCTTTCTCACTGTGAATTGCCGCGCTAAGCCCCGGAAATCTTTTTTTAAGACGCCGGGAACTCGCAGTAATCCTTGAGCAGGTCGGCGCGGCGCGAGGAACTGCCCACGAGCAGTTCAAAGCGGCCCGGCTCCACCACGCGGCGGCCCTGGGCATTGACGATGGAGAACGCCTCGAACGGCAGCGAAAAGCGGACCGTGCGGGTTTCGCCCGGGGCCAGCGAGATGCGCCGGAAGGCTTTCAACTGGCGGTCCACCCACGTGGCCGAGGTGACTTCGTCGGAGACGTAGACCTGCACGATCTCGTCCCCGGCGCGGTCGCCCTTGTTGGTGACGTCGATTTCCAGTTCCACCGGCTGGCCCTCGCTCAGCTTCGGCGTGAGCACGCGCAAGTTGCTGTAGCCGAAGCTCGTGTAGCTCAGCCCGAAACCGAAGGAGAAAAGCGGCTCCTGGGTGAGGTCCGCATAGCGGGTGCCGTGCTGGCCGCGCACCTGGCTGTAGAAAACGGGTTGCTGGCCCACGTGGCGCGGGAAGGAAACGCACAGCTTGCCCGAGGGGTTCACCTTGCCCCAGAGGATCTCCGCCAGCGCCGTGCCGCCTTCCTGGCCGGGGTTGAACGCTTCGATAATCGCGGCGGCGTTCTGGATGGAGGGCGGCAGCACGAGCGGCTTGCTGTTGATGAGCACGATGATGAGCGGCGTGCCGGTGTCGGCCAGGCGTTGGAGCAATTCGAGCTGGCCGCCTTGCAATTCCAGGGTGGCCGTCGATTTGGTTTCGCCGATGTACTCCAGGCAATCGCCCACCACCACCACGGCGGCGTCGCTGCGCCGGGCGAGTTCCACCGCGCCGGGAATGGCGTCCGCTTCGGGGGTGATGCCCGAGCAGCCTTTGGCGTAAGCCACCTGGCAGCCCTGCGGGGCGCTGCGGCGCAGGCCGTCGAGCACGGTCACGGTGTTCTCGCGGGGCTGTTTGCCCTCGGAAGCCGGGAGTTGGCTGGCCCCGAGCGACCAATCCCCGAGTTGTTCCAAATCGTTGTTGGCGTTCGGCCCGATCACCGCGAGGCGGCGGATATTCCCCTCCGCCAGCGGCAGCGTGCCGTCATTTTGAAGCAGGACGAGGGATTGCCGGGCCGCTTCGAGGTTCAGTTCACGGTGCTCGCGGCTGAAAATCTCCGCGCGCATTTTCCCGGCGTCCGAGCGGCGCGGGTTTTCAAAGAGGCCCATCCTGAACTTCAGGCCCAGCACGCGGCGGCACGGCTCATCGAGTTCGGCTTCCGCGAGCAAACCCCGGCGCACGGCTTCCAGCGCGCCTTCGAAAAACTCGCGCGTGGTCATCATCATGTCATTGCCGCTCTTGACCGCCAACGCTGCGGCCTGGGCGTAGGTGGCGCACACTTTTTGCTCCTTCACGAGCCGCCCCACGTTGTCCCAGTCCGTTACGAGAATGCCGCCGAAGCCCCACTCCTCCTTGAGCACCTCGCGCAGCAGCCAGCGGTTGGCCGTGGAGGGCACGCCTTCCATGGACTGGTAGCCGGTCATAAACGTCATGCAGCCTTCCTTCGCTGCTTGCTGGAAGGGGGGCAGGAAATAGGAGCGCAGCTTGCGGGGGGAAGTGTCCGCCTCCGAGGCGTCGCGGCCGCCCTGGGTTTCGGAGTACCCGGCGTAGTGCTTGGCCGTGGCCAGAATGCCCTCGGGGTCGTCCAGGCCGCGTCCCTGGTAACCACGGATGATCGCGGCCGCCAGTTCGCCGATCAAAAACGGATCTTCGCCAAACGTTTCGCCCACGCGGCCCCAGCGCAAATCCCTCGTGAGGCAGAGCACCGGGGAGAACGTCCAGTGAACGCCCGTGGCGGCCACTTCCTTTGCCGTGGCGCGGCCCACGCGCTCCAGCAGTTCCGGGCTCCACGCGCAGGCCAGCGCCATCTGCGTGGGGTAAACGGTCGCCCCTTTCCAGAGCGAATGGCCGTGGATACAGTCCTCGGCGATCAGCACCGGAATGCCCAGGCGCGTTTGCAGCGAAAGCTCAATGGCGCGGTCCCCCTCGCGAATGTGCAGAAAGGAGCCGATGCCCATTTCCCGGATGTCTTTTTCGTACTGGCCAGCGTCCAGCATCATCAGTTGGCCCACTTTTTCCTCAATCGTCATGCGGCCAAGCAGATCATCGAGGCGTTCTTCAAGCGGAAGGGAGGCGTTGCGGTAGGGGAAAGGCTGGGACATAAAAAAGAGGGCGAAAGTGTGCGGGCCGCCGTTTTATTTGGCAAGAAAGGAACCCCTGGCGTTATGGTTTTCATTGTTAAGCGATTCCGGCTTTGACCCTGCTTGCCGATTTTCTTACAAAAGAGCGGTTCCTCTTTTAAAAAACCGATGAAACGCTTCATCCTCTTTGTCCTGGTCGTCGTGCTGGGGTTGCTGGCGCTTTCCCGCTGGAACCAGCACCGCAAAACGGCGGTCACGTTCACTCCCGCGGAGGTTTCGCAACTCAACCTGGGGCAGCTTCCCTCGCTGGCGGCCATTGACGACGAAACCACCCGGCTTGTGCAGGCCGTCGTCCCCTCGGTGGTCAGCATCACCACTTCCCGCCGAGTTAAAGAGCCGGTTATTATTGACCCCTTCGAGTTCTTCTTTGGCCGCCGCCGTCCGCTGCCGCAGGGCGAAACGGTGAAAAACTCCCTGGGCAGCGGCGTGATCGTTTCCAAGGAAGGCCACATCCTCACCAACTACCATGTGGTGGCCAACGTGGACGAAGTGCTCGTGCAATTGAGCGATGGCCGCGCGCCCTACCCGGCCCGGTTCATCGGCGGCGACGAAGCGAGCGATATCGCCGTGATCCAGATCGACGCCAAGGGGCTGCGACCCCTGCCGTTGGGGGATTCGGACCAGGTGAAAGTGGGCCAGCTTGTGTTTGCCGTCGGCAACCCCTTCGGCCTCCAGGAAACCGTCACCAAGGGGATCATCAGCGCCACCGGGCGCGTGACCGAGGAGTTCGGCGAATATTTCCAAACCGAGGCCGTCATCAACCCGGGCAATTCCGGCGGGCCGCTCATCAACCGCAAGGGGGAGATCATCGGCATCAACAGCGCCATCGGCAACTACTCCGGCACCGGCACCTGGCAGGGCGTCGGCTTCGCCATCCCCTCCAACAACGCCCGGCACGCCCTGGAGGCGATCCTTAAAAATGGCCGCGTGGTGCGGGGCTACCTGGGTGTGGAAATCCTGCCGCTGACGCCCGAACTGGCCGATCAACTGGGCGTCACGGTTCAAAACGGGGCGGTCGTGCGGCAGGTCACGCCCGGCTCCCCGGCGCAGAAGGCCGGGCTGCAATCCGGCGACGTGCTCATTGGTTTCAACGGCAAGCCGATCAAAGACGACCGCGATTTGATGCGCCAGGTGGCCGCCGTGGCCGTCGGCTCCAAAGTCGAGATCAAGCTCATCCGCGCCGGAAAAGAACTGACCGTTCCGTTGACCGTGGAGGAACCGCCCGCCGGGCTCAAGCTTGGGCCGATGCGCCCGCAGCAACAGCAACCCCAGGGCCAGCCGCAGGTTCCGCAGCCCCGGCCCAGCGCCACCCCGCAGCCCAGCGCCCCCGGCAACTCCGGCGCGCTCGCTCCCGGCAATCCGCTGGCAGGCGTGACGGTGGAAGCCATTCCCGCTGGACAAGCCGGGCGCTACCCCGAGGATGTGCAGGGAGTCTATGTCAGCGCCATCGATCCCGCCGCCCCCGTCGCGGGCGCGCTGAAACCTGGCGACGTGTTGGAGCAAATCAACCGGCAGCCGGTGGCCGACCCCGCCGCATTCCAAGCCTTGGCGGCGCGCCTGCCGGAAGGGCGGCCCGTGTTGCTTTCCATCGCTCGCGGCAAAGTGCGCTCCTTCGTGGTGGTCCAGAGCGGGGGCTAGCCAGCATTTCCATTACGGGCTTCTGCTTGCCAAGCCGCCGCACGAGCCGATAGCGTTTAACCTCAATTTTTTTACCATGACCGAAGATCTTTGGAACGGATTACGCCATTCGGCTCGCAGCCGCCTCGCCCAACGCAACTACAAGCGGCTCTCCCTGGCGGAACGGCTCGGCACCTCCGGGGTGGAGGTTTCCGAACTGCTGGAGACCTGCGCGCCCGCTTGCCAGTGGATTCCCGGCGTCGAGATTTTCCGCCGCCAGGTGCATTGCCAGGAACACCGGGGCTTTTTCGCCGAAATGGCGCGCCGTGACGAAGGGCGGCTGGCGGAAATCGGGTTCTGGCCGCGCCAATGGGCCACCGCAACCATGTGGGCGGGCACGGCCAAAGGGTTCCATATTCACCCCCCTTTCATCGAGGGCGGCGTGGCTCCCGAGGAGTGGTTCCAGCGGCTCTACGTGCGGGAAGCGGGCAACTACGCCTTGCGCCCCTACGACCGCGAGCAGTGGGACGTCATGTTTTTCATCCACGGCACCGTGGAATTGATTCTCGTGGACGAGCGGGCCGGGATGGAGCGGCGCATCATGCGCTTCCGGGTGGACGGGGACAACCGCCGCGGCCCGAACAACGCCGCCGTGGTGATCCCCGCCGGAGTGGCTCACGCGATGCGGACCGAAGGGGGAGAAAACGTCGTGATGGTCTATGGCACCTCCACGGTTTTTACCCCCGCTTTCGAGGGGCGCATTGAAAGCGGCGTGGAAAAAGCGGAACTGCCCCAGGAGTGGCGGGATTATCTTTTCGAATAATCCTGGGTAATCCTAAGGCTTGCCGTAATCCATGGGCAAAAATTGCAGCTTCTCCCACGGCAAGCCTTGCAAAATAGACCACGCCGGTTTGCCCTCGAAAATTTCGGGGTAGGGGTCTTTCTCCCCGCGCAGTGTGTAGGCTTTGGGGTTGTTGGCGCGCAGGGAAATGGCCCCAGCCCGGTCCCACACCACAAAGCCGTACTTTTGCGCGGCCCGCGCGATGACCTTGCCCGCCGGGGAGAGATTCAGCGTCTCCACGTCCACCGCCGGATCGAGCCGGAATCGCTGTCCTTCGGCGATCCGGTTCGGCTCGCCCTTGGGGTTGTCGCCGTCGGAGCGAGTGGCGGGCCACGAGAAAATGGAGGAGCGTTCCAGGTCCACCAGCGAGATGCCCATCACGTGGCCGATGGTGCCGCTGCGCAGTTCCTCCGGCGTGAGCTGCCCGCCGAGAAACGGCAGGCTGGTGGCCGTGGTGCCGAAGTGGTTCGGCCAAATGCCGGGGTTTTTGGAAGCCTGGCGCATCTGGCCGCCCCAGCATGCCTCCCTGCGCCCCTCCGTTTTGCGGGCGAGCCAAAATTCCCAGACGGTATCGCTGGAGGGCTGGTAAACGCACATCTCCTGGTCGGTGCCGTCGGCGGCCTCGGCGTAATCGGGCACCGGCACCGCGCGCCATTGCTCGGCCAGCGCCGGATTTTTAAAGCCCTTGTGCTGGCCATCCCATTCGTAAACTTCGATTGGCTTCACCTCCGGCCCCACCACATAAATGGGGCAGGCGAACGCGGCGAGGTTGATGTTCACGGTGCCGTAATACGCCTTCTTTTGCCGCAAAAACTCCGCCACGAAATTCGCGGAGTTCGGGTGGAGCGGGGCGTCTTGCGGGATGGGCCGGTACCAAAAACTATCCGGGGCGAACACGGGCGGATCGGCCTGCGCGGGAACGCAAAGCCCGGCAAGGGCAAGCAGCAGCAAGAGAGCGGTTTTGTAATGGGGGTGGTGCATAGGGGAACCTCGGCCCTTGCTTACCAGACCGCCGCCTTATTGCAATGGTTAACGAAGCGAAGGCGCGTTATTGGGCGGCGGCAGGGAACCAATGCCGGGTGCGGTTGCAGACGTTGCAAACCGAAAGCATCACGGGCACCTCCACCAGCACCCCGACCACCGTGGCCAGGGCCGCGGGAGAAGCCGGGCCGAACAGCGTAATGGCGACGGCCACCGCCAGTTCGAAAAAATTGCTCGCGCCGATCAAAGCTCCCGGCGCGGCGACCCGGTGCTCCACCTTTAGCCAGCGCATCAGCAGATAAGTCAGGCCGGAGTTGAAATAAACCTGGATGACGATCGGCACCGCGAGCAGCAGGACCGCGAGCCAGCGCCGGGTGAGGTTGTCCGCCTGGAAAGCGAAGATCAGCACCAGCGTGACCAGCAGTGCCGCGATGGTCACCGGATGGAACTTCGCCAAAAACCGCTGTTCAAACCATTCCTGCCCACGCGATTTGAGCAGCAGTGTGCGCGTCAGCCAGCCCGCCGCCAGCGGCACGACGATGAACACCACCACCGAGGTGATGAGCACTTGCGCGGGCACCACCACATTGGCCACGCCGCAGAGGAACATCACGATGGGGGCGAACGCCACGAGCATGATGAGGTCGTTCACCGCCACTTGCACCAGGGTGTAAACCGGGTCGCCGTCCGTCAGGTAAGACCAGACGAAAACCATGGCGGTGCACGGCGCTGCCGCGAGGATAATCAGCCCCGCCGTATAGTTTCGGGCCACCTCCGGGGCGATCCACGGGGCAAAGAGATGCTGCATGAAGGCCCACGCGAGGAAGGCCATGCTGAAGGGCTTCACCAGCCAGTTGATCGTGAGCGTTATGAAAAGCCCCTTCGGCTTGCGGGCGATGCCGCCCAAAGCGGTGAAGTCCACTTTCAACATCATCGGGTAAATCATCAGCCAGATGAGCACGGCGATGGGGATGTTGACCTGCGACCCCTGGCCGAACTCCAGCTTGCTGAGGCTGGCGGTGAGCCCAGGAGCCAGCTTGCCCAAAGCAAGCCCGGCGAGCATGCACAGAAAAACCCATCCGGTGAGGTAGCGTTCGAAAAAAGCGAGACGTTTGGCGTTTTGCATGGAATAGGATTAAGACTGGCGGCCCGCGCGGAAGCCCGCGGCGTAGGCTTCGAAAACGAGCAGGATCTGGTCGCGCACGCGCCGGAAAGCCTCCAGCACTTCCTCCTCCGAGCCGGTGGCGTGGGCCGGGTCGTCAAATCCCCAGTGATAGCGGTTGACCTGCCCTGGAAACATCGGGCAAGCCCGGTCGGCATTGCCACAGACGGTGATGACCGTTGTCACGTTGCGGCCCAGAAATTCATTGAGGTGCTTGGAGGTTTGGGAAGAAATGTCGATGCCGATTTCGCGGAGCACCGCGACGGCTTTGGGGTGCACGTAGCCAGCGGGGTTGGACCCGGCGCTGTGCACCTCCACTAAATCGCCCGCGGCGCGGCGCAGGATGGCCTCGGCCATCTGGCTGCGGCAGGAGTTTCCCGTGCAAAGGATCAGGACGAGGGGACGCGGTGAGTTCATGGGCATTTCGCGGTAGCCTTGAGTTGTGCGCAGCAACCTTCTTCCAGCAGCGTCTGGAGGTTCTTGCGGCCCATAAGCGCCTTGAGCTTCGCGCGGTCGCGCTGGAAAACCGGGTCCCGCCGAACGCAGTCCTGCAAACACCGGAGGTTCGCATCCAAAGCGCGGGCGGGCTTGGACGGCAGCGAATAAATCATCCACTGCTGATGCCGCCGGGCGCTCACCAGCTCCCGCTCCCGCAGATAGGAAAGGTGCTGCGATATTTTCACCTGCGGCTTTTCCAGAATGCTCTGGAGATGGCAAACGCAGAGGGGCGACGCCGAAAGCAGGTTCAGAATTCGCAGGCGCGTTTCATCGCAAAAACACTGGTAGATGGGAATCAGGCGCATGACGGAGCGCGATGATACGACGCTCCGTATATACGTCAATATGAATATTCACCGCTCAGTGATCGCAGCCGCACGGCTCGTGGCCCGCGAGGCCGCTGGGGCCCTGGTCGCGAAGCTTGGTGATCTGGATCAGCCAGTCCGGGCCTTCCTGGAGGTATTCCCACGCGAAGCCTCCGGGGAAAACGGCCTCGAACTTGCCTCGCAGCGGCTGCGGGTCGTGCGTATTAAGTAAGAAAAAGTGTTCGCTCACCGCCAGCTTGTCGTAGCGGCCGAAAATCAAAGGGTGCTTTTCGGTGCAGGGCGTTTCGCGAACGTCCAGGACCGAACCGGCGGGGATGGAAGATGGGATGCTCATATTTTTTGTTTATGCGGCGGGGGAGAGAATGGCCTTGAGGTCGCCCTCGGCGGTGCCGATGGGCATGAGGTTGAATTTTTCGGAAAGGATGGCCAGCATGTTTGGCGTGACGAACGCGGGCAGCGTCGGCCCGAGACGGATATTGCGAATGCCCAGGTGCAGCAAGGTCAGCAGAATCGCCACGGCTTTCTGCTCGTACCAGGAGAGGATCAGCGAGAGGGGCAACTCGTTGACGCCGCATTGGAAGGCGTTGGCCAGCGTGACGGCGATCTTGATGGCGGAGTAGGCGTCGTTGCATTGCCCGATATCGAGCAGGCGCGGGATGCCGCCGATGTCGCCGAAGTCCAGTTTGTTGAAGCGGTATTTGCCACAGGCAAGCGTGAGGACCACGCAATCCTTGGGCACGGATTGGGCGAACTCGGTGTAGTAGTCGCGCCCGGAGCGGGCTCCGTCGCAGCCGCCAACCAGGAAGAAGTGCCGGATGGCTCCCGACTTCACCCCCTCCACCACTTTGTCCGCGACGCCCAGCACCGCGTTGTGGCCGAACCCGGTGAGGATCGTTTTGCCGCCGCCGTCCTCGGCGAAACCAGGCGCGGCGAGCGCGGCCTCGATGACGGGCGAGAAGTCGCGGTGCGTGACGTGCCGCACGCCGGGCCAGCCGACGCGGCCCGTGGTGAAGATGCGCTCCACATAAGCGGCCTGCGGCTCCTGGATGCAGTTGGTGGTCATCAGGATCGCGCCGGGGAAGCGAGCGAATTCCGTTTTCTGGTCCTGCCACGCGCCGCCGTAGTTGCCCGCGAGGTGCGGGTATTTTTTGAGCGCCGGGTAGCCGTGCGCGGGGAGCATTTCCCCGTGCGTGTAGATGTTGATGCCCTTCCCCTCGGTCTGGATGAGAAGCGCCTCCAGGTCGTGCAGATCGTGCCCGGAAATGAGGATCGCCTTGCCCTTGAGCGGCTCGATGCGCACGGGCGTGGGCACGGGGTGGCCGTAAGCGCCGGTGTTGGCGCCGTCGAGCAGCGCCATCACCTTCAAATTCATTTCGCCGCAGCGCAGGCAGGCGGCCAGCAGCCCTTCCACCGTCAAGTCCGCCTCGGCAAGATGCGCGAGCGCCTCGGCAAAGTAGGCGTCGATCTCCGGGGACTCGTGCCCCAGCACCCGTGCGTGGTCGGCATACGCAGCCATGCCTTTAAGCCCGTAGCAGAGCAGCTCCTGGAGGCTGCTCACATCCGGCCCGAACTGATCGCGCCGGGCGAGAATGGAAACCTGCGCCCCCTGGCGAATAAGACCCGGGAGATCGGCGGCGAGTGTCCAGAGCGCGGGCCCCTGGGGCTGCTCGGGGGTCAACCCGGCCTGGCGGGCGGCGGCTTCGTAGAGCACCCGGGCGCGGTCCTTTACTTCGGCGGCGCGTTCCAGCGCGCGGCCCAGCGCCTCGGCGTCGAAGTTGACGTTGGTGACCGTCAGGAAAAGCGCCTCGACAAAAAAGCGGTCCACCGCCGGGTCCGCCGCGCCAAGGCGGCGGGCGCGCACGGCGTATTGCGCGATGCCCTTGGCCGCGTGCGTGAGCAGGTCTTGGAGGCTGGCGACATCGTCGTCTTTGCCGCAGACGCCGAAGCGCGTGCAGCCGGTTCCCTTGGCGGTTTGTTCACATTGAAAGCAAAACATGGTGCGGTGGTGATCTTGGGTTGAAATGAAATCCTGAGTACGTTAACCAGCGCGCGCTACCCGCGCCTTGACGCACATCAAGGTTTTGAGCATTTTTGGGAGCGAGGCCACATGCCACCGACCGACCCGAGCGAATTGCAACTTAGCGGCCGCGCCAACGCGTTGCGCGCCTGCCAGCTTTTCAGCGGGCTCCCGCGCGAGGCGGTGCTGACCATTGCCGGGTTCGCGGTGCCGCGCTTGCTGGAGAAAGGCGAAACGCTCTTTCGCGAACAGGAACGCTGCGAAGGGTTTTACGTGGTGCAAAGCGGCTCCATCAAAGTGCACCGCGTCAATCCCCTGGGCAAGGAGCAGGTCATCTCCGTTTTCCACGCGGGCCAATCCTTTGCCGAAGCCGCGCTGGTGGGGGACGGCACTTATCCCGCCGACGCCCGGGCGATCACCCCCTCGACGGTGCTGCTCGTGCCCCGGGCCGATTTCCTGGAGCTGTTGCGCCGCCAGCCGGAACTGGCGTTGCGAATGCTGGCCTCGATGAGCCAGCACTTGCGCGGCCTGGTGGGGTTGCTGGACGATTTGAAGCTCAAGGACGTGGAATCCCGCCTCGCGCACTGGCTTTTGAAACGCTGCCCCCGGCCCAAGGGCGTGGAACCGGCCGCCATCGAACTGGGCCGCACCAAGCGCGTGCTTGCGGCGGAGCTTGGGACAGCCAGCGAAACGCTCTCCCGCACGCTGGCGAAATTCCGCGAGCGGGGGCTCATTGAAGTGGATGGAAAGACCATCACCGTTCCCGCACCGGCCCGGTTGGACGAACTGCTGCGCCGCAACCTGGGCGAAAAGGAAGAAGAGTAAGGAAGGCGAAGAAGGCTGACCTTTTTGCGTGGCGGAGGGGGAGGG
The DNA here is from genome assembly GCA_964513965.1 of uncultured Chthoniobacteraceae bacterium. Lineage (GTDB taxonomy): Bacteria > Verrucomicrobiota > Verrucomicrobiia > Chthoniobacterales > Chthoniobacteraceae > UBA695. Next base: position 133,046 of record CAZEOO010000008.1, on the reverse strand, counting down.
ATTCGAACCCTCGTTACCGATTAAGGTAAACACGCTTTCCAGGCGTGCGCGTTAGACCACTCTGCCACCCCTCCTTCGCTTGACCGGCGCACCCTGGGAGGGTCTACGCCGACGGAAGGGACAGCATGATCGGAAATCCGCCGGAGTTCAACCGGAAATTTGAGCGTCTCCCCCTCGGCGGCCCTCCCGCGCCCACTCCCTACCCCGCTTCCTCACCATCCGTTGCCGTGGCCAAAACAGGCCCAAAACCGGGTCGAAAATCATCCCACTTCGCAGCTCGGAAGGCATCCGGATGCCTGCAAAAATTTCCTTTTGTAAGTGCTTGATAATGAAGCACCTCGGGAAATCCCTGATCCAGAAAACCGACTTAAAACGGCTTGTCCCAGCCCCTCAAATTTCCTTTGCTGGTGACCGCGCGATCAGCCATCGCACAAGCAGAAACAAACCGAAGAAAACCACATCATGATGAAAAAAATAACACTTACCGCTTTGGCGGCAATTACGGTGGCAGGGGCGGCCATGGCCGGGCCTGAAACCGTGGTTACTTCCAAGGAGTACAAACAGCCCTGCGTGACCCCTTGCTTCCGGGATACGGAGTTCCAGTTGGACCTCTTCTATTCCTATAACGATGCGTCGCACCAGGGCGACAACGGCAGAACCCGGACCGATCTTTTCGGCCCCGCGACGACGCCGCTGGTTGACCCCCTCGTTCCTGGCGGCAGTGACCTTCTGCGTACCACGGAGTATCTCCCCGCGGGCAGCACGGTCACCGGCATCCGGCGGACGGAGCTTAAAGATACCCCCTACTTCCGCGATGGCAGCGGAGGTGGCGTCGGCTTGAACTACTTCTTCTGGCGCTATGTCGGTATCGGCGTTGAGGGGAACTGGTGGGAAGGGGTGAATACCGGCTTTAACGGCAACTACAGAACCCGTGAAGTGGTTACGTTGCCCGCCGGTTTTACCACCGCTTCTTTCAGCGCGGCGACTCTGGCGGCGGCGTCTGCCGCCTCCAACACTAGCATCACCGTCCTGAACGATACGCAGTTCCTGCTCCGGCGGTCCAAGTCGTTCGGCAACACGAACAAGAGCACGGCCAATCAGGTCACTGGCAGCTTGATCCTTCGTTACCCCTTCGAAGGGCCGATCTGCTGGGCGCCTTACATCTTCGGCGGCGGCGGCGGCGTCTTTGCCGGCGACGACACCGGGTTTGGCCACATCGGCCTCGGCGTTGAGTTCCGCGTTACCCCCTACATGGGCTTCTTCACCGACTGGCGGTGGGAATTCATGAGCGGCAACCGCGACAATGTCGACTGGAACAACTACCGGCACCTGCAGGAGCTTGCTCGGGCCGCTGGTATCCGCGACGTGAACTGGGACAACAACAACAACAAGAACGACGTCAGCGTGACTCGCGTGGGCGTTCGCTTCGTGTTCTAAGCGCAAGCTTAATCAAGTAAAGCCAATCGAGCCGGGGTTCTTCGGAGCCCCGGCTTTTTTGCGCCCGGGTGGCTTATGCGGGAGCGGCGTAGCGGGAGCACTCCACCTTGATGAAGTTGAGGATCACCGGGGCGAGAATGACGCCGGGGATGCCCATCAAGTAGTTGCCCAGGATCAGCGCGATCAAGGTGAGCCACATGGGGTGCCGGATGCGCGTGCCGATGATCTTGCTGTTGAGCAGGTATTCCAGCTTGTGAATGATGACCAGGAACGTCAGCGCCCAGGCGGCCATTTGCGGAGAAACCAGCCCGAAGGCGATGCAGACGATGAGCGTGTTGCTTACGAGGTTGCCCACGATGGGGAGCATCCCGCAAATGAACGTGAGTGGGACGAGCAGCCCCGCGTAGGGGCGCAGCGGGCTGGCGAGCACAAACACGGCCGTCGCGGCGGTGTTGAAAAGTGAGATGAGGAACTGCGCCCCCATCACGGTTTCGAAGCTGCGGAAAAAGGAGTCGAAGCAGCGGCGGACAGCGTATTCATAGTGGGTGTAAAGGTTGCTCTCGCCCGGCTTGCGCACCGGGGGCCGCGTGAGAAAAATGCCGATGGCAATGGCCACGCCCGCCACCAGCATCACGAATTCCTTGCCCGCCAGCCTGGCGAAGTTGCCGATGTAGTGGAGGCTCTCGCTCGCCATTTTGGGAGCGGCTTCCTTGACGTCGTTGTAATCGGAAATGGGGAGGTCGAACCCGTGCTTGTCGGCATATTGCACCACGGCGGGCACGGTTTTTTCCATGATCTTGGGCATCTCGACGACGGCCTTGTGCGCGAACACGCCGAAGCCGAAAAAGGCCGCCACCACCGCGATGCTAAAGAGCGTGACGGCCAGCCAGCGGCGCCCCCGGATGCAAAGCACCCGCAGCGCGAAGAGCGAGAAAAGGATGGTGACGGGCAGTGTGCCAATGCGCAGTGCTGCCGCGATGGCCAGCGTCACCGCCACGATTCCGTAGGAAACGCCCATGGACCGGGTGAACACAATGGGGACGCTTTCCCCGGCGAGCCCGGCCTCGTTCCGTTGTAAATGCATCCAGCACTTGTAGGCGGGGATTGCCTGATTATCAAGGGAATCGCGGCAAAAACGTTGACAGCCGCGCGCCTTGCTTGGGAAACTCTTGCCCGGTTAGACAATGTTAACTTGGGTTGGCAAGGATGCCGAAAAAGATCAATGGAATTATCAGTAGTTATCCCGTGTTATAATGAGGAAAAGACGATCCGCAGCATCGTCGACGCCGTGCGCAACTGCCCGGTCAAAGACCTCGAAATCATCGTGGTGGACGACGCTTCCACGGACAATACGCGCACCATTCTGGAGTGCGAAATCCGTCCCCTGGTGAGCCGGATCATCTATCACGAAACCAACCAGGGCAAGGGCGCGGCGTTGCGCACCGGCTTCCGCGCCGCAACGGGGGATTGTGTGATCGTGCAGGATGCCGATCTCGAATACGACCCCCGCGAATACCCGCGCCTGATGGAGCCGATCATGAACCGGAGAGCGGACGTGGTGTTCGGCTCCCGCTTCCTGGGCAGCGACGCACATCGCGTGGTCTATTTCTGGCACATGGTGGGCAACCAGTTTTTGACGCTGCTCTCCAACATGTTCACGAACCTGAACCTCACGGACATGGAAACTTGCTACAAACTTTTCCGCCGCGAGGTGGTGCAGGCGATTAACATCAAGGAGAACCGCTTCGGCTTCGAGCCGGAAATCACGGCGAAGGTGGCCCGGGGCGGCTACGTGGTTTACGAAGTGGGCATTTCCTACTACGGACGCACCTACAAGGAGGGGAAGAAAATCGGGTGGCGCGACGGCTTCCGCGCGCTTTACTGCATCCTCAAATACAACCTCTGGGCCAAGCGGGAAGCCGGGCTATGAGGCTCCACGAGATTTGGGTTGGCACGGCGCGGGGGCTTCGGGCTGCATGGCTTCCGGTATTACTGGCTGTGATCGGATTGTTTCCCGCGTATACGAAAAATACGTTCATGGGGGATATTGGCGATTCCCGCTTCAACATGTATGTGCTGGAGCACGGCTACCAGGCGCTGGTGCGGCGCACCACCGCTTTTTGGGATGCGCCGTTCTTTTACCCACACCAAAACGTGTTGGCTTATAGCGACCACCACTTGGGCAGTCTGCCACTTTACGCCGCCGTTCGCCCCATCGCGAACATGCGGGAGCGGGCATTTCAATACTGGGAGCTGGCTACGCTGGCGTTGACGTTTTTTTCCGGCTACCTCGCCCTGCGGAGCTTCGGCGCGGGCCGCCTGGCCGCGGCGTTGGCGGCGTATGTTTTCGCCTTCGGGCTGCCGATGCGCGCCCAGGCGGAGCACTCGCAGCTTTTGCCGCGCTACCTGCTGCCTTGGGTGTTTGTTTGCGCGAGCCGCTGGGCGGAGCGGGGGAGAACCCGGGACTTCGCCTGCGTGGCGGCGCTGATGGTGGGGCAAATGTATTTGGGCGTCTATTGTGGTTTGCTTTCGGGCGTGGTGCTGGCGGGCTACCTGCTCGCGCTCTGCTTTTTGGACCCGGAGCCGCGCGCCGTGCTGCGCCATCTCGTGGGGCCGGGCCGGGCGCTCATCGCCCGGGGGGCGCTGGCGCTTTTGGCCATGGCTTCGCTGCTGCCGGTAGCCGTGCCGTACTGGAGAGCGTCGAAGGAACTGGGAGCCCGGGCCTGGCGGGACATCGCCCCGCTCTTGCCGCGGCTTAATTCGTGGCTCTTCCCCCCGCCTGAAAGCACCGCCTGGGGCTGGCTGGGCAACTCGGCTCTCTTCCGGTTTAGCGAGCTGCCTTTCCCAAACGAACACCACCTTTTCGCGGGCCTCGCCGTGTTAATCCCCGTGCTGGCCTGGCCGTGGCTGCGGCTGCCGGAAACGCGGCTGGCGCGGCAGGCGAACGCGGCATGGTGGTCGGCGGCGTTCTGCTTTGCGCTGACGTTGTTCGCGTGGAACGGCTCGCTTTGGAGCTTGCTGGCGGGCCTGCCGGGTTTGGGTGCGCTGCGGGCCGTCACGCGCATCGAGTTCTACCTGTTCTTCCCGCTGGCCATGGTGCTGGCGGCGGCGCTGGACGGGCTGGCGGGTTGGGCCGGGCCTCGGCTGGCCCGGGCGCGGCCCGGCGCGGCGGCGGGCGCGGCCTGCCTGCTGGTGCTGGCTGTGGTGGTGGACCAAAGCGTCGTGCAGGTTAAAAAAACCTCCTTTGCCGACTCCATGGCGGGCGTCAAGCCCATCGAGGCGGCTTTGAAAGCGCAGGGCAAGCCGAAGGTCTTTTGGGTTTGCCAGGGCGGCACCGACGTGGACTGGATCACGAACCTGGACGCCATGCTCGCAGCGCAAGACTTGGGGTTGCGAACCCTTAACGGCTACAGCGGGTGGGCGCCGCCTAGTTATGGCCTGGCTCCGTTCAAAAAAGCCGCCGCGCAGCCTTACGATTTTACTGCTCTCAAAGCGTGGCTTGCGCACGAGAAGGAGTTGAGCGCCGGGCTGCGACTGCTGGTAGTGGATCAGCGCGGGCGGGTGGACTGGAGCGCGCCCCCCCGGGATTACGCGCTCGGCGCGCCGCTCATTTTTTCCAAAGGCAACTGCGAGTGGTGCCTGGAGCGGGGCTTCTGCGGGGCGGAGACCGACGGCGTGTGGACCGTTGAGCCCACGGCGGCGCTGGTGCTGCGCGTACCGGCCCTGCCCGGGCGGGATTTGGCATTGGTCATCCAGGCGAGCACGTCGCCGTTGCAGCCGGGCGCGCACAACACCTATGGCGTGAAGGTCAACGGCACGCCGCTCGGTTCGCGCCGTGTGGATGCGCCGGGAGACTTCGAGTGGACCCTCGCCATTCCCGCGGCGGCGGCGAAGAGCGCCGGCGGGCTGCTCCACATCGAGCTTGAGACCGAGCGTCTCGTTCCCGTGCGGCAAAGCGATCCCAAGAGCAAGGACAACCGTCGCCTCGGGCTTTTCCTGCAAAGCCTGCGGGTGGAGTAGCCCTATTGCTCGTAGGTGCCGATGGCGCGTAGCCCCGTGGCGCTGAGTTCCAGCACTTCGGGGCTGACGGGCGTTTTGCTTTTGCAATAAACCGCGAGCACGCGCGCGGCGTAGTCCTGGTAATGGCTGGCCAGCCGGGGGAAGAGAAACACCGTGCCCCGCTCGGGGATGGCCACCAGAACCTTGCGTCCAAAAACGGGGGTGAAGCGTTGGAGAAAATCCGGCGCCAAAATCGCCGGGGTGATGTCGCCGCCCGGGCTGGCCGCGCGCAGAATGGCGCATTCAATGACCTCGTGGTGATCCCGAATCCATTCCACCTTGGCGCGGCTCAACTCCGCCGAGGCGGCCTTCGCGGTTGTGGACTGGAACGCCGCCCAATCCAGCCCCAGGGCGTCGAAAGCTTCCTGGCTCAGCAATTCCAGCCCTCCTTTTTCAGTCGCGCGAGCGGCGGCCAGTTGCGTCGACTGCGCCCCGGGGATGGCGGCCACGGCCATGCCCGCCGGACGTTGAAACCCGCAGATGGCCACGCGCAACCGGGCGTCCCCGGGTTCGGCCTGGGCGCAAAGGAAAAAAGGGGCGCAGGCCAGCCACGCCACGAGCCATGCGATGAGCCTTGCACTTTTGCGGGGAAAATTCATCTTTAATTACTTCTTACCGATTTTTACCGATGATTACGTTTTTGGAAGGTACGCTCGAAGAGTCTCTCCCGACGCAGATCGTTGTCAATGTCCACGGTGTTGGCTACGAAGTGCTCATCCCGCTTTCAAGCTTCGACAAGCTGCCCGCCAATGGTCAGCCGATCAAGGTCTTGACCCACCTGCAAGTGCGCGAGGACGCCCACGTGCTCTACGGCTTTATGACGGTGCCGGAGCGCGACCTCTTCCGGCTCCTCATCAACCACGTCAGCGGCATCGGCCCCAAGCTGGGCCTGGCAGTCTTGAGCGGCATGAGCGTCTCCAATTTCAAGGCGGCGGTGGTCAACGCCAACACCGGTCTCATCGCGAAAATCTCCGGCATCGGCAAAAAGACCGCGGAGCGCATCGTGCTCGAATTGAAGGATAAACTGGGCATCGCGGCGGCTTGGGAAGCGGCCAGCGCCGAGCACACGCCGGGCGCGGAGGAAATCCGCGTCACGGACGCCGTGCTGGCTCTCATTTCGCTCGGCTATAAACAGGTGGACGCACACAAGGCGGTTAAAAGGGTCTTAAGCGAGGCAGGCGCGGGCGCGGCCACGCTGGCGGTGGAGGATCTCGTACGCCAGGGGCTGAAGCTTTTGATTTAACCACGACGCACGCCCACGCCATGCCTAACGATCACGCGCGGAAAATCCGGGAAGCCCTGCCCCAGGCGGGCCTCTTTGACGGCAAGGAATGGCTGGTTTCGCCGGAACCTTTCGGCGTCTCCAACGAATTTGCGGACGAGCTGGAAAAACTCGGCTACCGCCTGAGCCTTTTCGTGCGCGCCTGCAACCAGCTTTATTTCCAGAGTGTCAAAGGCAAGCAGCCCCGCTGGATCGCCGAACTGCTCGATGCTGGCAAACCCCCGGAACTGGTGGAACTGGCCCGGCAGCGGCGGCAGGAACTGCCCGAGGTGATCCGGCCGGACCTGATTCTCACCGAGGACGGCGTGGCCATCAGCGAACTCGACAGCGTGCCCGGCGGCATCGGCTTGACCGGCTGGCTGGGCGAAACTTACGCGGGCCTGGGCTACGAAATCCTGGGCGGCGCGGAGGGCATGGTGGAAGGGTTCCGCTCGATCACGCCCGGCGGGGCGGACATCGTGGTTTCGGACGAATCGGCCACTTACCGGCCCGAAATGCGCTGGCTCGCGGAGCGGCTCAACGAACGTCACGACGGCGAAGGGCGCTGGCGGGTGATGGATGGCGCCGCGCCGGAGCCGGGCTTCGAATGGCAGCCGGTGGTCTACCGCTTCCTGGAGCTTTTTGACCTGCCCAACATCGGCTGCGTTCCCTCGCTCACCGCCGCGCTGACGCGGGCGGAAGCTCCCGTGCGCGTGACGCCACCGCTCAAGCCCTTCCTGGAGGAAAAGCTCTGGGCCGCGCTGTTCTGGATGCGCCCGCTGCGGGAATTCTGGCGGCGCGAATTGAGCGAACGGCACTTTCTGCAATTGCAAAAAGTGATCCCCTACACCTGGCTTGTGGACCCGGCCCCGCTGCCGCCCCACGCCGTGCTGCCGCGCCTGGAAGTCAACGACTGGGCCGAGGTGGCCGCCTTTTCGCAAAAGGAGCGGCAGTTGGTGCTAAAAATCAGCGGTTTTTCGGAACTCGCCTGGGGAAGCCGGGGCGTGACCATCGCCGCCGATCTGCCGCAGCCGGAATGGAAAGCCGCACTGGAAGGCGCGCTGGCCTGCTATCGCCGCCACCCGTACATTTTGCAGGAATTCCGCAAAGGGCGGCTCGTGGAGCAGCCTTACGTGGATGCTGATGGCGGCGAGCACGTGATGCAGGGCCGCGTGCGCCTCTGTCCCTACTTTTTCCTCAGCGGCGGCAAAGCCAACCTGGGCGGCGCGCTGGCCACCATTTGCCCGGCGGACAAAAAGATCATCCACGGCATGAGCGACGCCATCCTCGTGCCCACGGGCCTCGCGTAATTTACGGTTACCGGCTGCGCAGAACCAGGAGCGCCCCGGCCAGCGAGAGCACGATGACATAGCCGAAGGCGGCGGGTAGCCCCGCGGCGGTCCAGAGCAGGCCGACGAGCAGGCTGGAGAGCATGTCCCCCACGCCGTTGACGGTAGCTAAAATGCCGAAGGCCATGCCGTGATGGCTGGGCCCGGCGATTTCAGCGCAAAGGGAATCCTCGCACGCTTCTTCAATCCCGACGTAGACGCCGCCGATGGCAAAAATGAACGCGAAGGCCGCGATGCCCGGGGGCAGCAGCAGAATCGCCGCCGCCATCACGGCCATGAGCGCGTAACCGCCCGCCAGCAAGCGCCGTTTATCCAGGCGGTCCGCCAGCCAGCCCGAAGCGAAGGCTGAGGCGGCATAGCAGACGTTGTGAGCCATGTAGAGGCCCGCCGCAATGGCCGCCGCCTTGCCCGTGCCGTAGATGGGTGCGAGCCGCTGGTTGGCCAGCAAAATCAAGAGCGTGTGGGCAAAGTCGCCCGCGCCGAAGAGCCCCACGGCGGCCAGAAACCGCCGGAAACTGCCCGGCAACGCCCGCCAGCTTTCGCCAAAAGAGATGTGACCGACGGGCAGGCGCGCCTCTTCGCGCACGGCGAAGGCGATCAGCCCGGCGGCGATAAGGCCCGGGATGAGCGTGATGGCGAAAAGAGCCGGGTAGTGGTAGTGCAACAGCGGCAGCAGAGCCAGCGCAGTCGCGGGGCCGACGATGGCGCCGAAAGTATCCATCATCCGCTCAAGCCCGAACGCGCGGCCATAGGCGGAAGGTTCCACAGCGGCGGCGAGCAACGCTTTGCGCACAGGCGTGCGGACGCCCCGGCCCAGCCAGGCGGTGGCGCGGCAGAGCAGCAGGTGCCAAGTCTGCGTGGCCAGGCCGAAGGCCGCGGTGCCAAGGGCGGTGACGACGTAGCCCGCGACGGCGATGGGTTTGCGGCGGCGAAGGCGGTCGGTGTAATAACCGCTGCCCATTTTGGCGAAGCTGGACAGGCCATCGGAGACGCCTTCAATGACCCCGAGCCAAAGCGCCGCCGCCCCGAAGGTGGCCAGGAACGACGGCAGCACGGTGGTGGCGATTTCGTGCGACCAGTCGCTGAACAGCGACGCCAGCCCGATGCCGAGGGTCGTGCGGTTGAGCCAACTGCGGGGCTTGGGGGCGGGTTCCATTCGTTCCGGAAAGCGGATGGGCCGACGGCGGCGGATGCGGCGCTACTTGCCCGGTTCGGAGACGACCGGCAGGCAGGCGGCGATCAATCGCGCGATGGTTTCGTGGTCCAGGCTGCCGGTGTTGAGCGTGAAAGTGTAGTGCAGCGGGTTGGTGATGTCGGCGTTGAAGTACCGCTTCACGTAACGCTTGCGGCCCTGGTCGGCTTTTTTGGCGTAGGTGGCCGCTTCGCTGGGTGTGAGGTTGTGAAATTCGCAGAGCCGCCCCACGCGCTCTTCAAAAGGAGCCACGAGCCGGATGTGCAGCGCGGGCCGGATCTTGGCGGCGATCAAGCTGGAGCCGCGCCCGATCAAAATGGCGTTGCCCAGCGTGGCCAGGCGCAGAATGGTTTCGGTGGTTTGCTCGGCAAACTTCCAGGCCGAGGGGTGCAGCCCCAGCATTTCCTCCACGGCCCCGGTGATGCCGGTGCGGATATCCTCGGGCATGAATTCCTCGATGGCCTGGGGCAGGGCGTGGTCCTCCACCACCCGATGGACAATGTTTTTGTCGAAAACCGTCCAGGCCGGTTCGCCGGGCGCGAGGTGTTGGTTGAGCAGTTCCGCCACACGGTTGCCAATGGTGACGGCGCCCGCGCCCGCTTCCCGCGAAATGGTGATGATGGGCCGCGTGGCCGGGGTGCTGTGGAGGGCTTGGCGCCGGTGAGCTTCGAGATAAGCGCGGCAGCCCGCGAAGGGTTCGGGTGAAAATTCGCTCATAGACTAATTATCCTCCTTGGGCGGGAAATCCCAGTCGTTTTTTGAACTTCGTTTGAATAGGGTGGAATGCCGCAGCCCAATTTTCCTCTTTTTTGATGTGAGCAACTCCACGCCAGATCCAGACCCGCTCCAGCCCGCGCCTCACCGGCGGCGGCCCCGTTATTCCGGCAAAAATCCCCGCCGTTTCGACCAGAAATACAAGGAGCGCGATCCGCAACGTTACCCGGAGACGGTGGCGAAGGTCATGGCTTCGGGCAAAACGCCCGCCGGGACGCATCGGCCCATTATGGTGCGGGAAATCCTGGAGGTGCTGCGCCCCCAGCCCGGGGAGACGGCGGCGGACTGCACGCTCGGCTACGGCGGGCACTCGGCGGAGATTCTCGCGAGGCTGCAACCGGGCGGACGGCTGGTTGGCCTGGATGCGGACCCGGTGGAACTCCCCCGCACCGAAGCTCGTCTACGGGCGCAGGGGTTCGGCCTGGAGACGTTCACGGCATGGCGCGGCAATTTCGCGGGGCTCCCCCGGGCGCTGGCCGACGCGGGGCTGCCGGGCGGTGTGGCGATGATTCTTGCCGACCTTGGGATTTCCTCCATGCAAATCGACGACCCCTCGCGCGGGTTTTCAGTGAAAACCGAGGGGCCGCTGGACATGCGAATGAACCCGGCCAAGGGACGGCCCGCCTCGGCGCTTCTGGAAACCGTGGACGCGGCAACTTTGGCGGACCTGCTGCGCGAGAACGCGGATGAACCCCAGGCGGAACGGCTGGCCCAGGCACTTGCAGGCGGGAAATTCGCCACCACGCTGGAACTGGCGGCGGCGGTCCGCTCCGCGCTGGGTCACCGGCCCGAAGCGGAAACGGCGCTGGCGGTGCGCCGGGTGTTCCAGGCGCTGCGCATCGCCGTGAACGAGGAGTTCGCGGTGCTCGAAACGCTGCTGCGCCACCTGCCCGGCTGCCTCATCCCCGGGGGCCGCGTGGCCATTTTGACGTTCCACTCCGGCGAGGACCGAAGGGTCAAGAAAGCGTTCGAAGCCGGGCTGGCCGCCGGAGTTTACCGGGAAATTTCCCCCGGCGTTACGCGCCCTTCACCGGAGGAGTGCCGAAGCAACTCGCGCGCAACCCCGGCCAAACTGCGCTGGGCGGTGAAAAAATAGAAAGGCGCGCGCCCCCGCGATAGAGATGGGGCGTTCATTTTTCCTCGTTCCCAATCTCCAGATTGGGAACGCGGTTGTCTGCGAATCTCCGATTCGATAAGCATGTTTATGGAATCTGGAGATTCCCAAATAATGTGCGTTACGAATCTGGAGATTCGTAACGAGAAAGCCCTTCCCTTCGGCACGAAAAAAGGCACAAGCCCCGCGATGGAGGCTTGTGCCCTGAAAAAATTTGCAACCTGCGGCTGCGCTTGGACCTTAGGCCAAAACTAGGCCAAAGCGGCCAGCTTCTTGGCCAGGCGGCTCTTGCGGCGGTTGGCGAGGTTCGGGTGAACCCGGCCTTCCTTGGCGGCTTTGTCGAGCGCAGAGGTCAATTTGTTGAAGGTCGCCTTGGATTCTTCTTTGTTGCCCGCTTTCACGGCGGCTTCAAAGGATTTGGCGAAAGTCTTGATCGCGCTGGCGACGGCCCGGTTCTCTTCGGTGCGGGTTTCGGTCTGTCTGGCGCGTTTGGCGGCGGATTTGGTATTGGCCATGGCTTGGTTTTACAAAAGGAAAGGAGGCGGAAAATGCACTCGAACCGCCCCATTGTCAATAAGAGTTGTTAAGAATTTACTCTTATCCCATTGACTCGCGGGCCGTCCAGCCCCATATTCCGAACCCTTTTCGGACCGCCGACAAGCCTTGGGGGGATTTTGTAGCGGGCTTTTTCCGGGCCATTGCGCCATGCCGACCATGCCGGGGTTTTCCCTGGAAATGGACCGGTGGGGTGGCTTTGTGTCCCGACAAAACTTGCCTCGCGTCCGCTCCGTGGGTTTAATAGGCGATTGCATTGAATAAGAATTTAGAGCTATCACCCATGGAGAAAATCCGCAACATCGCCATCATCGCCCACGTCGACCATGGCAAAACGACCCTCGTGGACCAACTGCTGAAGCAGTCGGGCACTTTTCGCGCCAACCAAGCCATTTCTCAAGAGGTGCGCATCATGGACTCCATGGACCTGGAACGTGAAAAGGGCATCACGATCAGGGCCAAGAACGCCTCCTTCCAATACCACGACTACCGCGTGAACATCGTGGACACCCCCGGCCACGCCGACTTTGGCGGCGAGGTGGAGCGCGTGATGAAGATGATCGACGGCGTGCTGCTCCTGGTGGACGCCCACGACGGCCCGCAGGCCCAGACGAAGTTCGTGCTCAAGAAGGCGCTCCAGAACGGCGCGAAAGTCATCGTGGTCATCAACAAGATCGACCGCGAGAACGCCCGCCCGCACGAGGTGCTGGATATGGTGTTCGAGCTGTTCCTGGAACTGCACGCGACCGACGCGCAGCTCGATTTCCCGGTGGTCTACGCCAGCGCCCGCGACGGTTTCGCGATGAACGAGGTCGGCGAGAAATCGGACAACATGGTTCCGCTTTTCGACGCCATCATCAAGCACATCCCCGCTCCGCCCAAGCCGACGGTGAACTACTTCCAGATGATCGCCTCCAACCTGGACTACTCCGATTACTTGGGCCGCGTGGCCTATGGCCGCATCGTCAGCGGCCGGGTGAACGTGGGCGACTCCGTGGTTTGCATCCACAAGGATGGCCACCGTGACCGCACCCACGTGACGGCGCTTTTCGGCTACAAAGGCATGCAGAAGGTGGAGCTCCAACACGCCAGCGCGGGCGACATCGTCGGCCTTACCGGCTTTGAGGACGTTTATATCGGCGAAACCATCACCGACAGCGAGGAACGCCTTCCGTTGCCTTTCGTGGACATTGACCCGCCCACGATCACGATGAACATCTGCATCAACGACGGCCCGCTGGCCGGTCGCGAAGGCAAGCTCTTGACCGCCCGCCAGATCCGCGAGCGCCTGGTGCGCGAAACCCGCACCAACGTTTCCATTATCTTCAGCGACACCGACACGGCGGGGCAGTTTGAGCTCCAGGCGCGCGGTGAAATGCAGATCGCCATCCTGGTCGAGCAGATGCGCCGGGAAGGCTTTGAGCTGCTCATCTCGCGGCCCGAGGTGATTTTCCAGCACGACGAAAAGGGCAATGTGTTGGAGCCCATCGAATCGGTCTATGTGGATGTACCCACCGAAAACCTGGGCGATATTCTCCAATCGCTGGCCAACCGCAAGGGCGTCATCGTCAATATGAACCACCAGCCCACCACCGTTACGGTGGAGGCGGAGGTGCCCACGCGCGGTTTGATCGGGTTTGAGGGCGACCTCGTCAACTCCACCAAGGGCTTGGGCATCATGTCCCACATCTTCAAGGAATACGCCCCGCACAAGGGGGATATTCCCACCCGCTACAACGGGGTGCTCGTTTCCATGGAACAAGGCACCTCCATGGCCTACTCCCTGGAAACCATCCAGGAGCGCGGCCGGCTCTTCATTGGGGTGCAAGAGGATATTTACGAAGGCATGATTATCGGCGAAAACGCCCGCCCGGGTGACATGCCGGTGAACCCCTGCCGCGCCAAGCGCCTCAACAACATGCGCTCCAGTGGCGACGGCAAGGGCATCACGCTGGCCAGCCCCACGATCCTTTCGCTGGAACGCTCGCTGGAGTACATCGGCCCCGACGAATACGTGGAGGCCACGCCCAAGACCCTGCGCATGCGCAAGAAGATCCTCAACGCCAACGAACGCCGCCGCGCGCAGAAGGACTAGACGGAAGCACGCCACGTCTCGTGCCGAAACTCTATTTCGGCACGCACTTGGAACCGCAACTCTTATTGCGGCAATAGGAGTTGCCGGAGCAATGACGTGCCCAAATGGAGTTTGGGCACGAGGAAGGTTTGGAAACCCTTCGGTCAGGCTAGCTGTAAAACATTAAAACGCGATGCGCCAGCCTTCGCGGGCGGCCTGCTCCGCGGTGAAATAGACGCCGTGCACCTTGAGCCCGTCACGGTTGACGAGCGTTAAAATGCCGCCGTCGCGCGGGAGTTCCATCCCGGCGTCGAGCACCATTTCCCGGGCTTCGCCGCTGGCCAGTCTGCCCCGCAGCGGCCAGCGCATTTTATTTTCCCCCATCAGCCGCCAACCGGCCAGGTCCACGGGGTGCGGGCTGATGTTAATGAGCGTGGCCGACTGCCGCGCCGGCTGGTTGGGCGCCGGGTTGACCATCAGGGCCGCGATGCGCACGGTGCACTCTTGCGCGCGCGTGGCATAGGTGGCGGTGGCCCCGGGCGGCGGCAGGGCATGGCCCGTGGCGGGGTCCGTGGCCCAGGCTTGGGACTGGAATTTGAAGAACAACCCCGTCCAGCGTTGCTGCCGGGGGTGCTCGATCAACACCGCGCCGTCCTGCCATGCGCCGTCCTGCTCCAGGTGGAACGAATCGTTGCCCTGGTTCATGTGAACATCGTGCATGCCGCGCGAGGGGGTGAAGTGGAAAATGTGGTCGCTGCCCTCCAGTTGCCACGGCTCGCCGTACACGTAGACCCAGCAGCCGGGGTCGGCCATGGCCCCGGCGAAAATGCCCTCCAGCACGTGGTTCAAGTCCACTCCGCCGTCCGCAGCCCGAGCGGGCAGTTTTAAAAACTGGTCACGGGGAAAAAGGTTCAGCCGGCTATAGTCGAGCGCCAGCCCGCCCGGGCACGGCTCCACCCGATGCAGCCCGGGGGCCAGCCGGTGCAGCGCCGCCGTGATGGGGTGGCCGAAGCGCAGCTTAATCAAGTACTCCATTTCGGAGGGCTCCAGCATGGAGCGCACGTTGATGGCGGCCCGGTGGAACTCGCCCCGGGCTTCAATCTGAAGTTGAAAATGGGGGTGCCCTTCCAGCGAGGGGCGCGTGGCGCGAGGGCGGCCTTTCAGGACGGCGTACGATTTCAGCGGCATCGGGGATTGCCCTTGAGTTTCCCACAGGGTTCCCCCCGCGATCAAGCTCGGGGTGATGTAATCCACCACGAAATATCGGGGGGTCGCCCCGATAGGCAGCCGCCCCATTTTTTGATGAACTGCAACCCGTCGGCAAGCTCGGTCAAGGATTCGACACCGCGCGAGGGACCGCACGGAGAGTTTGGCGCGCCAGGACAATGGAAGTCAAAAGGGGAAGGGGAACCGCACGGATCGCGCCTCCTCTTCCCCTTTTTCCATTTTTTACGCACCCCCAGCAGCTTTTCCCCGCCGCCAGGGTCCGTGAATGCCTTGCGGAGCGGGCGCGGCCCGCATATAAAGGAGCGCGATGCCGCCCTCTGCCAAGAAAAGCCGCGTTCGCCTGGACGAATTGCAGCACAAACAGATCCCCGAAGCCGAATACCGCAAGAAGCTTAAGGAGCAGGAACTCAAGCTCCTGAGCCTGCAACGGGAGCTTTCGGAGTCGAAGTTCAACATCGTGGTCGTCTTCGAAGGCCCGGACGCGGCGGGCAAAGGCGGGGCCATCAAGCGCCTCGTGGAACGGCTCGACCCCCGGCTGCTCAAAGTTTATTCCGTGGTCAAGCCGACCGCCGAGGAATACCTGCACCACTACATGTGGCGCTTTTGGTCCAAGCTGCCCGCCTACGGCCAGATGGCCATCTTCGACCGCTCGTGGTATGGCCGCGTGCTGGTGGAGCGCGTGGAGGGTTTCGCCTCCGAGGAGGAGTGGAAGCGGGCCTACCGCGAGATCAACGAATTCGAGCGCGTGCTCTCCGACGACGGCACGCGCATTCTCAAGTTTTACCTTCACATCGACAAAGACGAGCAGTTGGTGCGCTTTAAGCGCCGCCAGGCCGACCCGTACAAGCATTGGAAAATCACCGAGGAAGACTGGCGCAACCGGCGCAACTGGGACCAGCACAACAAAGCCGCCGAGGAGATGTTCGAGCGCACCTCCAGCGCCGCCGCCCCGTGGTTCGTCATCCCGGCCAATTACAAATGGTACGCCAGGCTGCGCGTCGTCAAAATCGTCACCGAACAAGTGGAAGCCCTTTTGGGAAAATGAGCCGCGCCATCCCCCCGTTCGCTTCCCGGTTCGCCCTCCTGGCCGCCGTCGCCGGTCTCGCGCTGCTGCCCCTGGCCTTGACGGGGTGCGACCAGGCTTTTGAAGACCGTGGCCAGCGCAACGCCGCCCTCGCCGACCAGAAAGCCGCCGCCGGGCAATATGCCCAAGCCGTTCCGCTTTACGAAGCCGCCCTGGACGGCACCCCGCAGAGCGCGGAAATCCACTTCAAGCTGGGGCTCATTTACGAGGATCAGCTTAAAACGCCCATCAGCGCCATCCACCACTTCCAGCGGTATTTGGCTCTGGCTCCCAACGGCTCCCATGCCCGGGACGTGCAGCGTTTTTTGAAAGAGGACGAATTCAAGCTCGCCGCCTCCATGGGCAACGGCGCCACCGTCTCGCAGGAGGACGCCAAGCGGCTCAAAAACGCCAACCTCGAAATGGGCAAAAAGATCGTCCAGCTTAAGACCGATCTGGAAGCGGCCCTCAAGAGCCGTTCCGAAGCCTACAAACTGCTTGGCAAAGCGGGCGGGCCGAAGATGGAGCAACTCCAGAAGCCGCTGGTGGACGGCGTGCGCACGTACACCGTGCAGCGGGGCGACACCCTGGCCTCTATCGCGCGCAAATTCTACAACAACGCCGCCAAGAGCAAGCAGATCCAGGACGCCAACTTCGAGCCCATGGACGGCACCGCGAAACTGCAAATCGGCATGGTTTTGATGGTGCCGTAGGTTGTGAGCGGGGCTAGAACGTGCCCCAATATCACTCATTTTGCTTGCGTCTTGGCGCGGGCAGGCGTAAACAGATCACCCTTTCATTTCCGGAAGGGGATGGAAACGTCGGGTTGGTAGCTCAATGGTAGAGCAGCGCCCTTTTAAGGCGTTGGTTGAGGGTTCGAGTCCCTCCCAACCCACTTCCATGCCATCGGTATTAAAGACAATTCCGCTCGGAATCGTTTTAATTTTTCTTAGAAGGTTTCCGAGGGATCTTTAAAGTCTTTCAACCAAACAACACCACTATCATTTTTCAATTCTGAAGTGATAAAGTTCCTGTTTCTAATTTTTAAAGATTTTTGGATGGAATTGCATTCCGCCACCATGCGTTTCATCCAGTCTGCATCCTTGCGTTTTATGATTGGGAAAACGATGCGTAAAGCGACCATGCAATCGGCGTCAACACCATAGCGATCAAAAATCACGTACGGTGTCTTGCCCTGATGCACACTTGATAATACAGTCCTCCACTTTTTCCCGGCTGGAATATCTGTAATGATAATATACGATGGATCGCTTGTTAGCTGCAATTTGGTATCGCCGAAACTTTTAACCGTATCGCCACGATGAAGGGGCTCCACAGTTATGCATGCGTTGGAGCTATCGTCGGTACTGTCCGTATCGGGATCTGGAATTAAGAGCTGCAACATCTCGCGGGAATTGTCGGCAAAGTGACGCTGGACTCTCCAATGGGGCGGAAGCGCGAAAGTCACATTCTTATTCCAAAGGGATGCTGGCAGTGGCTCCTCGGCTGCCGCAGTGCTGAAAATGATCGAAATAACGCAGAGCGATTTTATAATTCCTAGAGTCATATCATGTCGAATCGGCAATTTTTGTGACGCACTTTTTGATATTATCAGATAATGTATCTATAATAGATTTTAAGATTGTTCACACAGAATATCAATGCTGTTTGTTATTAATCCATATCAGTCCAGCAAATGGTGCGTTGTTGGAATAGGAGAGGCAACATTTGACACATTTACGATGGGGTTCTCGATAGAGAGGGCCGAAAATCCATATTTACCTCTTGCTTTGGAACTTCTTATTTAGGACAGTTTTGCCGTTGCGCTAATGGCTCAGCAGTTATCCTAGGGATTACTGCCGTTGTCCTATTACCGTTTCTTCCATTTTATCACTACAATATGGCAAATAACCTTACAGCAACCCAGCAAATCGAACAGCTCGAAGCACAGATCAAAGGGCTCCGGCAGCAGGCGCTCGACGAACTCCGCGAAAAATTGGCCGAGGCCCGGCGCACGGTGGCCGAGCTCGAACGCCAGCTCGCCGAATTGACCGGCAAGCCCGCCGATGCCGCCGCTCCCGCCCACCGCCGCACCCGCCGCGCTTCCGTGACCAACGAGCAGCTCAAGCCGTTGGTGCTTAAGGCCATGGCCGACAAAGGTGTCAACGGCCTCAATGCCAAGGAAATCGCCGAAGCCATCGGCCAGGACCCGATGCGCGTGCGCAAGTTCATCGCCGAGACTCCCAGCCTGCTCAAGCGCCAGGGCGCAGGCCCCGGCACCCGCTTCTTCTTGAAGTAAGTAGCCAGGATCTTTTTTCCCGCCGGGCCAAAGCAGGCCCGGCGGGAATTTTTTTGCGGCGCGATTCCGTTGGGAAACGCTGTGGAAATGTTCGCGCCGATGCTTTAATCTCGGGGTTCGTTTTAAATCCACCGAACTCTTTCGATGCCGTCTACTTCCCCATCTGCTTCCATTTTTCAGCGTTGCCTGCGGATTCTCAAGGCATGGGGACCCGCCGTGGTCTGGATGTGCCTTATTTTCACAGCGTCCGCCGATCGCCAGTCGGTGACGCATTCCTCCAGGATCATCGAGCCGCTCTGCCGCTGGCTTTTCCCCGCGATCACCCATGCGCAGCTCGAGACGGTGCAGCTCATGGCCCGCAAAGGGGCGCATATGAGCGAGTATGCGCTGCTGGCGCTGTTGCTGTTGCACGCGCTCTCCCATGGACGCGGCGATGCCCGCCGCTGGATCTCCTCGGCGTGGCTGCTGGCGGTGGCTTATGCCGGGGCGGATGAGTTCCACCAGCTTTTCGTGCCCGGCCGCGACGGGCGGTTCACGGATGTGCTCATCGACGCCACCGGGGCGGCCCTGGGTCTGCTGGCTTTTTACGGCGTGGTGCGGTTGCTCGAGGCCCACAAGAAACCGGCGGCGCCCGAGCCGCCGCCCGCCACCGCGCCGGTGCGCCGCCCGAGCTTTGCCGACCAGGTGCTTTGCACATTGCAGGGGGAGGATTTCGAGACCCGCCGCGAGGTGCGGCTGGCCGTGCAGGACCGCCTCCAGCGCGAGAACGGCGGCCGCCTCATCCTGGGGCGCAACCCCGCCGCCGCGCAATTGCTGGTGAACAACACGAGCGTCTCGGGCCAGCACCTGGCGCTGATCGTCCATGCCGCGGGGCACTTTGAGGTGGAGGACCTCGATTCCTCCAACGGCACCAAGCTCAACGGGCGGCGGCTCCCGGCATTCCAGCCTGCGGCACTCACGGAGGGCGACCGCATCGAGGCGGGCGAACTGCTCCTCCATTTCCGCCGCAACTCCTAACTCCCCCGCCATGGAAGTCAACCGCCTCGCGCTGCCCAAAGGTTTCCGGCTTTCCAACTACGAGTTGAGCCGCGTGCTCGGCAAGGGGGGCTTCGGCATTACGTACTTGGGCGTGGACCGGCACCTGGGGCGCAAGGTGGCGGTGAAGGAGTTGATGCCCGACAGCATCGTCGCCCGCGTGGACGGCACGCGCGTGGAGGCCCAGAGCGGCGACCTCACGAAAAGCTGGGAATGGGCCAAGCAACGCTTTTTGGAAGAAGCCCGCGTGCTGGCCGGGTTCCAGCACCCGAACATCGTGGAAGTCCACCAGCTCATCGAAGCCAACGGCACGGTCTATATGGTGATGGACTACATCGAGGGGGAGAGCTACGAGGCGCGCCTGCGCCGCGTGGGCCGGGAACTCGATGAGCACAGCATGCGCCAGTTCCTGGAGCCGCTGATGGACGGGCTGGAGGAGGTGCATACCGCCGGGCTGCTCCACCGGGACATCAAACCCGACAACATTCTCCTGCGCCGGGGCATCCAGCCCATCTTGATCGACTTCGGCTCCGCCCGCAAACTGCTGGAGGGCACTTCGGCGATGACCTCGCTGGTCACGCACGGCTACTCCCCCATCGAGCAATACCAGGTGAAGGGCAAGCAGGGGCCGTGGACCGATATTTACGCCCTGGCCAGCGTGGCCGCGCGCGCCATCACGAGCGAAAAGCCTCCGATGTCCGCGGACCGCATGAGCGACGACGATTTCGTGTGGCTGAGCTACCGGGGGCTGCAAGCCTTCAGCCCCCTTTTCCTCCAGGCGCTCGACTGGGCGCTGCGGGTGAAACCCAACGAGCGCCCGCAAAACATCCGGGAATGGCGCGCCAGTTTCGGTTGGGAACCCAAACCGGCCTTCCGGGGCGGTTCGCATGGGGAACCGGTGGATTCGGGGGACAAAACCGCCCTTGAGGTGGACTCAGGCAAGAAAATTTCGCAGCGCCTCACGTCCGCCCCCAAGCCTAAAACCCAGCCTTTTCCGCCCGCCATTCCCGTGGTTCCCCCGAGCACCGGGAAGCTCAAAGCGGTTTCGAAAGCCATCCGGCGCGTCACTGCCAAGGGGACACACCAAACGACACCCAAAACGGGGCCGGGAACGGAGCCCGCCGCTTCGTCGGCGCTCCCGGCGGCGGTTTCTGCGGGGGATGCCTCCGCCCCCCGGCTGCAAAAAAAAGCGTTGGCCGTGCTGGCCGCCTCGGCGGTGGCGCTTTGCGGCCTCGGTTATTTGGTCATGGGCCACTCTGGCAAGCCCGTCCGGCAACCGGCGGAGAACCCGGCGAAAACGGCGGCCATCCCCGGCGCGGTGGGTGCGCCCGGCGCATCGGAGGCGGCTCCCGCGGATTCCGGCACGGCGGAGGGCTTGTTTACCAACGGCCTCGGGATGAAATTCGCGCCGGTGCCGGGCACCCATCTCCTCTTCAGCATTTGGGATACCCGCGTGAAAGACTACCGCGCTTTCGTGCAGGAGACCGGCCGCGATTGGCGCGCGCCGTCCTTCACCCAAACCCCCGAGCACCCCGCCATCAACGTCAGTTGGGAGGACGCCCAGGCCTTCTGCCGCTGGCTGAGCGCGCGGGAAGGGCGCGAATACCGCCTGCCCACCGACGCCGAGTGGAGCGCGGCGGTAGGGCTCATCAATGAAACCGGCTCCAACCCGCACGAAAAAGACAGCCACGTGAAGGAGACCTACCCGTGGGGAGGCAGTTGGCCGCCGCCGCCCAACTCCGGCAATTACGGCGCTTCGCGCATGGGGCCGAACGACGGGTTTGAAAAGACCTCGCCGGTGGGCAAATTCCCCGCGAACTCCTACGGGCTCTACGACATGGGCGGCAACGTCTGGCAGTGGTGCGAGGATTATTACGACAACACGCCCCGGCGGCGGGTGCTGCGCGGCGGCGCGTGGAACAGCAGCACCGCGCAAATCATGCTCTCCTCCTTCCGTTACTACGCGGCCCCCACCGACGCCTCCGAGAGCATCGGCTTCCGCTGTGTCACATCCGCTTCCGGCGGCGCAAGGTAGGGACGACGTTGCCTGCCACTTTAGCGTTGTTTTTTAGCCGTCCTCTCGATAGAGAAGTGGCTGATGTCTTTCTCGCTGCTTCGGGGCCGTTGCGTTTCCGCCGGGTTGTCCGTAATGCTGGCGGCTTTTTGGGCCGTATTCCCCGGGTCGGCTCTTTTTGCCGCCGATTTCACCCTGGCCCGTTGCTATGAAAACGGCGGCGAGCTTAAATTCGAGTACCGCCTCGCCGCCGGAGCGGAAGCCGCGAGCGTGGCCGTCGCCCAGAACGGCAAAGCCCTGGAATGCCGGCACATCCCCTTTGCCAACAACCCGCTGACCCCCGGGGCCATTCTGGTGATGGTGGATACCAGTTCGGGCAGCAGCCGGTCCCCCCGGGACCACACCCTGGCGCAAAACAAGGTCTTTATCGAAACGCTGATGGCGCAGGCCCAGCCGCAGGACTTGATCGGGGTTTACAGCTTTGCCAACGACCTCTCGGAGGTCGCCCCGCTCGCGCGGCCCATCACCGATATTCATTTCCGGCTGCTCCCGCTGAAAGCCAACGGCCTCGGCACCCGCATTTACCGCCAGGGCATCCGCGGCGTGGATCTGCTGGCCGCCGTCGCCGCCAAGCGCAAAACGCTGGTGATCCTTTCCGACGGCAAGGACGAGGACAACGGCTTCACCCGGGAGGACCTTGCCGCGAGCGCCTTGAAAAATGGCGTGGCCATTTGCGCCATGGGCTGCCCTGAATCCGGTACCGAGGTTCCCGCCCTGGGTAATCTCGAAAAACTGGCCGCTGAAACCCATGGCCTTTACGCCCAGGCGAAGATCGGCGAAAGCGAACCCGGGGAGCGCATCCGCAGCGACAGCGCCTTTGCCCGCGACGTGCTGGCCCTGGTAAACTCCGGCGGCGAAATCGCCGTCCCGCTGCCCCTGCTGGAAGGCTCCGGCGAAGTGGTTTTTTCCGTCAAAACCCAGAGGGGCGAAACGGTAGCCTACCATTGGAACCGCGAAGCGCCCCAGCCCGAAGCGGCCGCTGTGGCGGCTCCAGCCGCCCCCGCGCTGCAAGCGCCGCCGCAACCCGCCGCCCAGACGGCCCCGGTGCAGCCCGCCGCAACACCCCTGCTCCAAGCCACCCCGGTCCCGGCTCCCAGCGCAGCGGTTCGCATTGCCCCGGCTGCCGCCGCCAATCCGAGCGCCAAGCCCGCCGCTCCAAGTCTCCAAAAGCCGATCATCCAAAAAGACGACCGCACCGCCCGGTTCATCAGCATCGGGGCCATTGTGCTGCTGGCCGCCGCCGTCGTCGTCCTGCGTTACCGCTCCCGCCCCTCTCGCCAATCCGCGCCGCCCGCCGCCCCCGCTTTCCTGGTCATGCAGGACGCGGAAAGCAAACGGATTCCCGTCAGCAGCATTGCCACGCGCATTGGCCGCCGCCCGGATAACGACATTGTCTTTGCCAACACCAGCGTTTCCGGTTATCACGCCGAAATCCACCTCCAGCGCGACGGCACTTATCTTTTGACCGACCTTGGCTCCGGCAACGGCCTCAGGGTCAATAACCAATCGGTATCCCAAGCGGCCCTGGCCGATGGCGATCTGGTGGAAATGGGGGAAGTCCGCTTCCGCTTTCACCTCGCTCCCGGCTCCGAAAAACAACCTCCCCAATCCAACTAATGGAAGAACACGACAAAACACGCTTGATCCGGCGGCCCGGTTCGCAGCCACCGCCCCCTCCGCCGCCCATCCCCGGGGTTCCCCCGGCCCCTCCCGGCGACGAGTTCGAAAAAACACGGATTCTCCCGCGCGAGCAGACGACGGGCGCCCCCGCGCCCACCGAAGAGGATAAAACCGTCATCCTCGCGCCGCCGCAACGCAACCGCGGCACCGCGCCCGCTCCGATGAATGACCCCATGGCCGACCCCATCGTGGGCTGGCTGGTGGTCGTGGCAGGGCCGGGCCAGGGCCACGCGCTGCGGCTGGGCCACGGCATGAACAGCATTGGCCGGGCCGAAAGCCAGCGGTGCAGGCTCGATTTTGGCGACGCCGAAATCTCCCGCAACAGCCACGCCACGCTGACCTACGACCCCCGGGGCCGCAAATTTTACCTGATGCACGGCGGCGGCCAGAACCTCACCTACCTGGGCGATACGCCCGTGCTCCAACCGACCCTTCTTGCGGGGGGCGAACTCATTTCGCTGGGCAAAACCACCCTGAAGTTTGTCCCGCTTTGCGGCCAGGATTTTGACTGGTCGGAACCGATCGCCTCCGCCGAATAACCTTTGGCCCGTCCCGGGCCGTGCCCGTTTCCCATTCCCATTAACCCCCTGGCACCTGCATGAAAATAGGACGTGATTTCGCCGGAAGGCAGCTTCTCGGCACCCGGCAAACGCAGGAAGACTCCTACGCTTTTTCCATCGTCGCCGACCGCGACGGCGAGGTGGAAAAATTGCTGGTGGTCATCGCCGACGGGTTGGGCGGGCACGCCAGCGGCCAGGAGGCCAGCCAGATCGCCGTCGAGGCGTTCATCACTGAGTTCTTCCTGCACAAGGTCAGCCTGGAATCCAACGACTCCTTCGCCCTGCACGAGGCGCTGATCTTCGCCAACGAGCGCATTGCCCGCGCGATACGGGACTCAGGCGGCGAGTTGGACGGCATGGGGACGACGCTCCTGGCCGCCACCGTTTCGCCCGCCGCCGTGCAATGGGTGAGCGTGGGGGATTCGCCGCTGTTCCTCTACCGGGCCGGCGCGCTGCAACGGCTCAACGAGGATCACTCCATGCGGCCCTTCATCGCGGGGGAAATCGCCTCGGGCCGCCTTGCGCCGGAAGCCATGACCCAGCACCCCCAGCGCAACGTCATCCGGTCCGCCCTGCTCGGGGATGAAATCCCGCTCATCGACGCGCCCGCCGCTCCGCTTCCGCTCGCCCCTGGGGATACGCTTCTTTTCGCCACCGATGGGCTGCAAGTCCTCGACGAAGCCACGCTGACGGCGCGCCTGGCCAAGGGGGCCGGAATGACCGCGCCGCAACTCATCCGGAGCTTGATGACCGCCATCGAGGACCTCAAAAACCCGAAGCAGGACAACGTGACTATCGCTGCCGTGCGGCGGGGCGAGTAGCAGCGGTATTTTAGCCAAAGGGAAGCACCGAAGGTGCGCCGCATACCAGCCCAGCCCAACGGGCTGGGTGTGCCGAACGACGAAACGCAGGGCTGAAGGCCCGGCGCATCCGTGGGTTGATGCGCCGGGCTTTCAGCCCTTTGCTTTGTTTCTGCGGAAAACCTTGGCCTTTGGCCAAGGCTGGTATGCTTTCGGGCCTTTGGCCCTCTCGGATTACTTTTTTGGAAATCCTGTATGGGTATGGCTATAATGCACGCGATGCCCTCTTCGCCGTCACCCTCGGTTTCATTGCACGACCTCACGTTCTCCGCCCTTGAGCGGGAACTGGAGGCCAGGGGCGTGCGCGCGGTGCACGCCAAGCCGCTTTGGCGGGCGCTTTATCACGAAGCGGCGGAACGGCTTGACCCCGAACGGCCCGAATTTTTGCCCCCGCTGCGGCGGTGGGTCGCGGAAAACGTGGGAGCGGGAAAACGCTGGAGTTTGGATATTCCCGAAGCGGTGGCCGACCTTCGCAGCACCGACGGCCAGACCCGCAAATTCCTGCTGCGGCTGGCGGACGGGCAGACGGTGGAAACCGTCATCATGGGCTACCCGGGCCGTTCCACGGCCTGCGTGAGCACCCAGGCGGGGTGCGCCATGGGGTGCACGTTTTGCGCCACGGGCCGGGGCGGGTTTCGGCGGCAGCTTGGGCCCGGGGAAATCGCGGCCCAGGTGCTCCATTGCCAGCGGGCGTTGCGGGCCGACGGGCAACCCGGGTTGCGCAACCTGGTGCTGATGGGCATGGGCGAGCCGCTCCAAAACCTGGATGCCGTGCTCGCCGCCCTGGAGATCGTTTCGAGCCGCAACGGGATCAATATCGGCCCGGGGCGGATCACCCTCAGTACCGTCGGCGTGGTGCCGGGGATTTTGCGGCTGGCCCGCGAAAACCACCCCTACAAGCTGGCGGTGAGCCTGCATTCCGTGCGCGAAGAGGAGAGACGGGTGCTCATTCCCGCCACGCGGCGCTGGCCGGTTGCCGAGTTGCTCGGGGCGTGCCGGACGTATTGCGAGCAGACGGGGCGGCGCATTTTCGTGGAATGGACGCTCATTGCCGGGGTGAACGACACGCCGGAGGAAGCCCGCGAACTGGCCCGCGCTCTGGAGGGCATCGACGCCCACGTGAACCTGATCCCGCTCAACCCCGTGGAGGGCTACGGCGGGGCGGTTCCGGGGGCCTCCACGGCCCACGCGTTCAAGGCGGTTTTGCAGGCGGCGGGCTTCCCCAGCACCCTGCGGCAGCGCCGGGGCATCGACATCGCCGCCGGTTGCGGGCAGCTCAATGGGAAGTATGTTGCTGGAACTGAGCCGGTTGCGCCAATGATAAACCCCGTTTGAGAGGGGGCGGGAGGGGCATGCGGCAGAGTTTGACACTCGCCGCCAATCCGGTAAGCTATCTAATTAGCGGTTCCTTCCTTAAGGGGCCGGCCCAACACCGTTAAATGCCAGAAAGTCAGACGCTGCAGTTTGAAAACGCAAGAGCCCTACAGGCGCTGTATGCCGGGGATTTGAAGCTGCTCAAAAGCTTGGAGGAAGAGCTTGCCGTCCGCCTTACCACGCGGGAGGGCTGGGTTCGTATTGAAGGGCCCTCGGAGAACATCGAGCGCGCCCGGCAGGTCTTTGAGCAACTGGAGCGCGCCCGCAAAAGCGGCATGCCCATCCGCAAACACGAGTTTGGTTACGCGCTGCGCACCGTCACGGAACCCGCGCCGGAGGCCAAGCTCAACGAATTGGCCGATACGCGGCTCGTCACTTCCAACCGGCGCGCGCCCATCACGCCCAAAACGGGTACCCAGCGCAGCTATGTGCAGGAAATCGCCCAGCGCGACTTGGTGTTCGGCATCGGCCCGGCGGGCACCGGCAAGACTTACCTGGCCATGGCCATGGCGCTTGTGGCGCTCAAAAAAGAGGAGGTCAACCGGATCATCCTCACCCGCCCGGCGGTGGAAGCGGGCGAGGCGCTCGGCTTTTTGCCCGGGGATTTGAAGGAAAAGATCGCCCCCTACCTGCGGCCGCTTTACGACGCTTTGCAGGACATGCTGGAGGACGAGGAGCGGGAACGCTACATCGAGCGCGGCATCATCGAAATCGCCCCGCTGGCCTTCATGCGCGGCCGCACGCTCAACCACGCTTTCATTATTTTGGACGAAGCGCAGAACACCACCCAGGAGCAGATGCTTATGTTTTTGACCCGGCTCGGGGTGGATTCCAAGTGCGTCATCACGGGAGACGCCACCCAGATCGACCTTCCCGCCAACAAGCGGTCCGGGTTGATCGAAGCACTTCAGGCGCTCAAGGATGTCGAAGGGGTCTCTTTTTGCACCTTCGGCGAGCGCGACGTGGTCCGGCACGAATTGGTGCGACAAATCGTGCGGGCCTACAAACGCCACCGCCACGGCGAAGTCCGTTCCTGATCCTGCCCGCGTACAAGCCCACTCCCTCTTCATTCGATGATTAAATTTTTTGAACGTCAACGGCTCGTAAAAAAGGGTCTGGCCACTCCCAAACAGCGCCGCCGCCGCAGCCCGAACGAAATCCTGGAATTGCTGGAGAGCGGTTTCCTGCCCAAGGCCCTGATCTTCGTCGCATTCACCGCCGGGTTGGCGCTGCTCATCTTCACCGGCGGCCAGCGTCAGGCGGGGGACAAATTTTTCACCAGTCTGCTCCTGACCGTCACGGCCTGGGCGCAGCTTTGGATGCTTCAACCGGCGATTTTTGCCCGGAACTCCCGCATGATCCTCGTTTTCGGGACGTGTTTCGGCCATCTGGCCATTTTGAAAACGCTGCTGACGCTCACGCATAGCGGCGCGCTGAATGTTAACTTAGGGCCGCTCTTCATTCCCTTCGCCCTCGCGCCGCTCATTCTCTCGGTGCTCCTCGGGTATAACATGGGCCTTTTCGCCACCATTTTCGTGAGCTTGTGGGGCAGCATTCTGGTGGACGGGCTGGCTCCCAAGAGCCTCAATTACGCGGTCTTCACCGTCATCAGCCTCATCAGCGGTTTCGTCGCGGTGTTCGTCACCCGCGAGGTGCGCAAACGCAGCCGGTTGATCCGCGCGGGCATCGGCGTGGCGTTGGTCACGTGGGCGCTGGCCATGGTTTACCGTTTGATCGGCCCCATCATCCCGGAGCTTCTCGGCAACACCAACTGGGCCATGATCGCCGGGGAAAGCGCCGTGGTCATTGGCTGCGGGCTCGTGACCGCCATCCTGGTCAGCGGCATGCTGCCCATCCTGGAAAACGCCTTTGGCATCACCACGGATATTTCCTGGCTCGAAGCCGCCGATTTGAACCACCCGCTCTTGAAGCGCATGACCATCGAGGCTCCCGGCACCTACCACCATAGCCTGGTGGTCGCCGCCCTGGCCGAGGCCGCCGCCGAGGGCATTGGCGTGAACCCCACGCGCGCCCGGGTGTGCGCCTATTTCCACGACATCGGCAAGCTCGTCAAACCGGATTACTTCAGCGAAAACACCACCCCGGAAAACAACCCGCACAACGAACTGACCCCCACCATGAGCGCGCTGATTATCCTGGCGCACGTGAAAGAGGGCGTGGATCTCGGCCTCAAATACAACCTCAAGCGGGAAATCATCGACGCCATCGCCCAGCACCACGGCACCACGCTCGTGTGGTATTTCTACAAGCGGGCACTCCAGCAGCAGGAAGACGCGCGCGCGGGCGGCAAGATCATGAACATCCGCGAGGAGGACATCCCCGAAGTGCGCGAAGAGAGCTTCCGCTACGCGGGGCCGGTGCCGCAGAGCAAGGAATGCGCCATCATTTCGCTGGCAGACTCCGTGGAAAGCGCCTCGCGCAGCCTGGAAAAAGTGACGCCGCAGCGCGTGGAGCAAATGATTCGCGACCTCTTCGAGCAGCGCATGCGCGACGGCCAGTTGGACGACTGCGGGCTGAACCTGCGCGAGCTAAAAACCATCGCCGCCGTGTTCAAATCCACGCTGCTTTCCATGCTGCACAGCCGCGTGGCCTACCCGAAGGAAAAAGAGGTGGCGAAACCGGCCAACAGCGAACCGCGCCCGGAGCAACGGGACCGCCCCGTTTCCGCGGCGTAGAGATCACCCAAATAAAAAGCCCGCCTTGGATTTAAGCGGGCTGGCGGTCGATTTTGTTGGAAACTTCTGTTTGAGAAGTGGTGCACCCTCTGGGACTCGAACCCAGAACCTAGTGATTAAGAGTCACGTGCTCTACCAATTGAGCTAAGGATGCCTTCCGAAATTGGGAGGGACAAAATGCCTTTTGCGCCCCGGTTTGTCAATGCATTCCGGGCGTTTTTTTTGTCCGGGCTGTTGAATTGACGGGAAGGGGCCAAAGTCGTATTGCAGAGTCCTCCTACCTCCCATGAGCAAAATATTCCTCCTCACATCCCGGGTTTTCCTCTGCTTCGCCCTCTCTGTGCTCACCGCTTTCGGCGCGCCGAAACGCGCGGATCACGTGTTCATCATCAGCTTCGACCAGGGGGCTCCGGCGGGCATCCAGAAAAGCGCCATGCCGCTGTTCAAGGCGATGGCGGCCGAGGGCAGCCATACCTGGCAGGCTTACACCATCGTACCCAGCATCACGTTGCCGAGCCACACCTCCATGCTCACGGGCGTGGGCATCCAGAAGCACCAGATTACCTGGAACGATTACAAGCCGGAAAAAGGGCTGGTGCAGGTGCCCACGATTTTCAGCATCGCCAAGGAGCATGGGTTCAAGACGGAGCTTTTCGTGTGCAAAGAGAAGTTCAAGACGCTGGTGCTGCCGGGCAGCGTGGATCACTTCGTGCTGCAACCCAATGCCAAGGCCGTAGCCGCCGCGTTTGCCGCCGATGTGGCCGTTTCCAAGCCGAACCTCTGCTTTATCCACTTTGGCGACCCGGATGCGGCGGGGCATAAATACGGCGTCGATTCGCCGGAGAAAATGCAGGCGTTCGCCGATTGCGACGAGGCGCTGAAAACGATCCGCGACGCGGTGAAAGCGGCGGGGTTGGAGGGCTCCAGCGTTTTCATTCTCACGGCGGACCATGGCGGCCACGACGTACCCGAAATGAAGGACGGCCAGCCGACCGGCAAAATGGTCGGCACGCACGGTGCGCCGGATAAAACGGATGTGGAAATCCCGTGGGTGGCTTGGGGCAAAGGGGTGAAGCCGCACACGGAGATTACGGCTCCCGTGGTGATTTACGACACGGCGGCCACAGCGGTGTGGCTCTTGGGGATTGATCCGCCGGAAGGCTTCTGGGGCAAGCCGGTTAAGCAGGCGTTCGAGCCTGTCGCGGCGGCCCCGGCGAAAAAACCGTAGCTTTTTTGTAACCGGGGGAGGGGAAGAGGCGTTCTTTTCCGTGAAGCGGCAGCTCCGCTTTGCCAAAAGAACACACCTTATGATGAAAACTTCCTTTGTTGTCGTTGCCTCGGTTCTTCTTCTCGCCGCCGTGCAAGCCCAGGCCCGGGACTGGGGGCGGTCCACCACCGTTCGCACCCAGCGGGGCACCGCCACGCGCACCGTGGACGGCAGCGCCGCCAACGGCAGCCTTACCCGCAGCGCCACCACCACCTCCGCCAGCGGCAAGACCGTCCAGGCCAGCCAGCAAATCCAGCGCACCGCCGATGGCCGCACCATCTCGACCAGCGTGACCGGCCCGCAGGGCAAATCCGTGACCACCAGCGGCTCCGTGACCCAAGCCGACGGCACCCGCACGGCTACCCGGTCCGTGACCGGCCCCGAGGGGAACACCAAGAGCGTCACGACCACCACCACTTCGAACCGATAAGCCGCACCGTCCCATGAGACTTCACTACCTCATTCTTGCCGCGCTTGCCGCCGTGGCCGTCACCCCGGCCCCGGCCTTTGAACGGCCCCGGGCGCGGGCAAAACAGCAAATGGAGGAAATCTTCCGCGATGCGCCGCTTTCCCCCGAGCAGCGGGAAAAAATCCGCGCCGTCATCGGGGCCCGCCGGGCGGAAATCCGCGATGTTTGGAAAAAGACCAAAGAGGCGCGCCATGCGCTTGCCGACGCTTCCAAAACCGGGGATGCCGCCGCCGTGCAGCGCGCGGCGGACCAAGTGGGCGAGGCGGCGCGCAACCGGGCGTTGCTTCGGGCGCGGATCGAGGGGGAGATCCGCCCCATTCTCACGCCGCAACAAATCAAATGCCTGGAAGCTGCGCGTTCCAAATTTTGGACCCGTGCCGATGCGGTTGCTTCCGGCTCCAATTCGTGATTTTTTAGGATGAGTTTTCTGTCTGGTTTTATTCTCCATCATGCCGCTGCCGCCCCACGATGCCGATGACGATCTGCCATGGGTGCGGCGCGCGCAGGCGGGGGATATTGAGGCATTCGACACGCTGGTTACCCGACATCAATCCGCCATGAGCGCGCTGCTATTCCGCTTTGCCCCGAACCGGGCCGACCTCGAGGACCTGGTGCAGGAGACCTTTGTGCGCGCCTGGCGGGCGCTCGCGGGGTGGCGCGCGGAGAAGCCGTTTCTCCACTGGCTCAAGCGCATTGCGGTGCGGGTGGGGCTGGATTATTGCCGCAGCCAGCGCCGGTCGCCCCTGGCCCGCCCGGTGGAGATGGGCGCCGCCGATCCGTTGGAGGGGCTGGCCGCGCCCGATCCCGCTTCCGCGCCTTGCGCGGCGGCGGAGGTGCAAGCCATTCTCGCGCAGCTTCCGCCCGACGACCGTGCTTTGTTGACCCTGATTCATCTCAACGAAATGCCGCTGGCCGAGGTGGCCGAACACTTCGGCTGGAGCCGCCCCAACACCAAAATCCGGGCCTTTCGCGCCCGGCTTCGCCTCAAAGCCTTGCTCAAACGCCATGGATACACTCTTTAACGCTGCCCCGAAATCCTGGGCCCGGTTGACGGCGCAAGCGCGCCAGGCCGTCCCGCCCGGGGAGGTGGATGTGCGCTACCAGGTGCGCGCCGCGCTGGAAGCGGCGCGCGCTGTTCCGGCGGCCCGGGAACGGAGCCTCCTGGATGAAATCGCTGCGTTGGCGCGGCTCCGGCCGATGCGTTGGGCGTTGGCCTGCGGTAGCGTGGGTGCGGCGCTGACGCTCTGGGCCGGGCTCGACGCCGCCACGGGCTTGGGCATCGTTTTGGACACCTTCTACGCTTTTATTTTGTAATGAACCCGCCCGACACTCCTTCGCTTTTGTCCGCTTCCAACCGTTGGAAAGCCGTTCTTTTGCTGGTGGCCGTCTTTGTGCTGGGAGCGGGACTCGGCATCGGCGGGACGCTTTATTTCGTTCGCTCGCAAGTGCGCTCCGCGATGCTGCACCCCCTTGCCGAGCGGGGCCGCATCGACCGCCTCTCCGCCCGGGTGGAGTCGCACCTGACCCGGTCGCTCAATCTCGACGCGGGGGAGCAGCAAGCCGTGCGTGAGGAACTCGCCACGAGCCTGAAACGAGCCCGGCGCATCCGGCTGCGGGCGTTGATTGAGGTGCGCCTGCTGATTCGCGATACGGTGAGCCGCATCGAAAACCGCCTGCCCGTGGAAAAGCGGGCGAAATTCAAGCGGCAGGCCGAGGAGCGCCTGAGCCGCTGGGGATTCCGTTTGGATGGGCCGGAAACGTTGGCCGAGCCGAAAGAATAGGCTTGGTATTATTTAGTGTGCCGGTCGATCCAGCCGCCGCCCAGCACGCGGTCGCCTTCGTAGCAAACGGCGGCCTGGCCGGGAGCCACGGCGCGCTGCGGAGTGTGCAGCCGCACTTCGGCGCGGGCTCCATCCAGCGGCGTGACGGTGGCCTGGGTGCCGGGGTGGCCGTAGCGGATTTTGACCACGGCTTCAAAGGAAGCGTGGAAAGCGTGGGGCGCGCGCGCGGGATCATCCTGCTTTTGGAGCCAGCGGCAATTGGAAATGGTGAAGCTCTCCGAGAGCAGGTCGGCGGAGGTGCCAACAATGACGCGATGGGTGGCCGGGTCGATATCGACGACGTAACGCGGTTCGGGCGAGCCGCCGGGGAGCCCCTTGCGCTGGCCGATGGTGAAAAGCTCAATGCCGCCATGCTCCGCGAGCCGCCGCCCGGCGGTGTCGTAGATGCCGCCGGGGTGGAACGCGGCATCGCCCAGGCGCTGGCGCAGGAAGGCTTTGTAGTCGTTGCCGGGAACGAAGCAGATCTCCTGGCTGTCGGCTTTTTCGGCGACTTTGAGGCCGATTTTGCGGGCGATTTCGCGAATCTCCGGCTTGCTCATGCCGCCCAGGGGGAAGAGGGTGCGGCCCAGTTGCTCCTGGCTCAAGCTGAAGAGGAAATAGCTCTGGTCTTTGTGGGCGTCGGCCCCTTTGTGCAAAAAGGAAGTGCCGTCCGCCAGGCGCTCCACGCGGGCGTAGTGGCCGGTGGCGAGGTAGCTGGCCCCCAGTGCGCTCGCCTTATCCCAAAGCGTGCCGAATTTCACCTTTTCATTGCAAATGACGCACGGGTTGGGGGTGCGGCCCGCGCGGTACTCTTGCGCGAAGTAGGCGATGATGGTCTGGTCGAACCCGGCGGATTCGTCGATGACGTAATGCGGGATGCCGATCTTGTGCGCCACGGCCCGGGCGTCGGCGACGGCGCTGGGGCCGCAGCAGGCGTCCTCGGCCTGGGCCATGCATTCGTTGAGCCACACCTTCATGGTCATGCCCACGACGTCGTAGCCCTGCTCTTTGAGCAGGTAGGCGGCCACGGACGAATCGACGCCGCCGCTCATGCCGATGACGACGCGGGTGGATGTGGGCTGTTGCATGGAGTGGGGAAAGATACGGCATGCAGCGGCGGCGTCCAGCCCGGAACGTCAGTGGACGCTGAGGGCGCGCAGCTTGAGAAAGTAGCCCGGGCCGCCGTTTTCCAGCGGATCGAACCGAAGGCCAGTGATGGTGCCCCGGTATTCGGCGGAAGCGTTTAGCGGCACTTCGTAGGGATGATACTCGCCGTCCGGAATGACGGGGAAGGCGAGGCTTTTCGATTCGGAGAACTTCGGTTCGTCGGAGCGCGTCCAAAAAATCCGCGCGCTTTTTTCACCGCCAAGGATGGCGGCCTCGATGCGCAGCGCGGTGCCGCTCGTGGCGGCCCACGATTCCCGGGGGCCGACCAACTGCGGATCGCCCTGCGTGAGCACTACGTTGAGTTCGCCCCGGATGGGCCAGCCGGTGTCGGTCGCGTTGCGGTAAGTCCAGTGCTGGCGGTCGTTTTTGAAAAGGTACGCAGGGGGGCTGGCGGTGGAGTGCGCCGCAGCCGCCCGCTTGCAAGCCGCCGCGCGGATTTCCTCGGCGGTGCCGAGGATCAGGCAAAAGCGGTAGTCGTACTGAATATTATGATCGAGAATTTCGTTGAAATTGGGAGTCATATAGCCGGTCTGGCCGTCGTGCGAGCCGCCGCGGCCTTTGAGCCCCACGAAGCCGCCGCAGAACGACTGGCAGCCGGGATGCCACACCCCCAGGCCCCAACCCTCTTTGTTGATGAAGGCGGCCCATTGCTCGGTGGCGTTCCAGTGAATCCAGGGGAAGTCGCGGGGATGCGCCTCCGTGTCCAGTTCGGTGACGGGTTCGCCGCTCCACGGCTGGTCGCCGGTGTAAGAGACGAGGCGGCACCAGGCGCCGTTGACGTAAATCGCGGGCAGTTCCTGGTTGCGCGCGGGGTATTGCGTGGGGTCGGCCCGCTGGTTTTGGAAACGGGCTTGCACTTGCGCCACCGCCCCCTCCAGCGTGATCGTCCAGGCGCAGGTGCATTCGCCGGGCTCGTTATCCAGCGGCCATTGCATGGGGATGGTTTTGACGTAAATCGACCGGCCGTCGTTGCGGTGCTCCAGAACCTTCGCGCCGTGGCCGTAGCAATCCCCGGACTGGATCGGGTTCCAGCCGATGCCGGTCCATACGCTCTGCGGCTTTTTGCCGTGCGGCTGGTAGGGCACCGGGCCGGAGTAGAAGGACATTTGCACTTGGCGGCCCCAGTCCCAGTTGTTGATGAGGTTTTCGCGGGACTGGGAGCGGCTCAAAAAAGTAATGGCTCCGCCCAAATCGAGATCCACGCCCAGGCGGATCACGCCGTTGTCCAGCCACTCCATGCGGTGGGCTTGATCGTCGCGCCGCTGGTTGGCGGCCGGGGGCGTCTCCGCCCAAGCTTGCGGTAAAAAAGCGGCGCCGCAGAGAAACCAGAGCAAAACTTTGCGCATAAAAAAAGGGGGTGAATCGATCCCTGCTAACGGTTGGGCAACGTGCTGTCAAGGTTGGCCTGTAGGGGTGGGGGGGAAGTTTCGCGCTTTCAACCCGGCGCTTCAGCGTTATGGTTGAGCCCTGCCCGATGACGCGCCTTTATCTCGACCACAACGCCACTACGCCGCTTTGCCCGGAGGCGCTCGAAGCCATGCTTCTGCTGCTTTCGGGCGAAGGAGGCAACCCGTCGAGCATTCACGCGGCGGGCCGGGACGCCCGGGCGGCGTTGGATGAGGCGCGGGACCGGCTGGCGGCGCTCCTCGGGGCGCGCCCCGGCGAGCTGATTTTCACCGGCGGCGGCACGGAGGCGGATAACCTGGCGTTGATCGGCCTGGCGCGCAGGCGGGTCCGCAGTGGAGTCGCGCGCCACCACGTCATCGTTTCCCAGGTGGAGCACCACGCGGTGTTGAATGCGGCGGATTTTCTGGAACGGGAAGTGGGCTTTACGGTGACACGGCTCCCGGTGGACGGCTGCGGGCGGATTCACCCCGCCGAGCTGCGAGCCTCGATCACCCCCGATACCGCCGCCGTTTCGCTGATGGCCGCAAACAACGAAACCGGCACGGTGCAGCCCGTGGCGGAGTTCGCGGCGATTTGCCGCGAAGCGGGCGTGCCGTTTCACACCGACTTGGTGCAGGGCTTCGGCAAACTGCCGGTGCGGGTGGACGGCCCGGATGCCCCCTATGTGCCTGATGCGCTCTCGATAGCCGCGCACAAATTTTACGGTCCGAAAGGGGTGGGGGCGCTCTGGCTGCGCACGGGCGTTGCGCTGGAGCCGGTGAGCTTTGGCGGCGCGCAGGAGAACGGGCGGCGGCCCGGCACGGAGAACGTGGCGGCCATCGCGGGGATGGCGGCCGCCGCGGAAGCGGCGGTGCGGGGCATGGCGGCGGAAACCGCGCGGCTTGCGCCGTTGCGCGACCGGCTTTGGGAAGGCATCGCCGCGCTTTACCCCGCCGCCGTGCGCAACGGAGCGTGGCAAGAACCGGGTGGCCAGTGTGCTCAATTGGCCAACACCCTCAATGTTTCCTTCCCCGGCCTGGATGGAGAGACGCTGCTCATTCGCTGCGACCTGGAAGGGCTGTGCGTCTCGGGAGGCTCGGCATGCATGGCCGGTGCGCCGCAACCCTCGCACGTGCTTTTGGCCATGGGCGTGCCGGAAGCCGTTGCACGGGCCAGCCTGCGCTTCTCGCTGGGGCGGGCGACCACAGCAGAGACCGTCAGCGCCGCCCTGGAGCGCCTCGCGCGGGTGCTGAAATAGGCAAAAAAAACCCGCCGGAAACCAGAGGTTCAGCGGCGGGTTAAGAGTGAAAGAGAATGTCGGTTTCCCGAAATTACTCGCCGGGTTCGATGGCTTCCATCGGGCACACGGCCTGGCAAGCACCGCAATCGATGCAGAGGTCGGGATCAATTTTGTAAACAGGGCTCCCTTCGGAGATCGCCCCCTGGGGACATTCGTCTTTGCACGTGCCGCAAGCGGCGCATTTATCAGTGATTTTGTAAGCCATAGCGCCCGCTATCTACCACATTCCCGGGCGAAACGATAGGAGAAATGCTTGCCCGCTCCTTCTCTGGATGATTCCCGCGCCGTCCAAATTAAGGTCGCCAATGGCGGTTTCCATTGGCAAAGTGCGTCCTTCCTATGGTTCGATCTGAATTTCGCTCCCTTTTGGCTGGCCTGGACCTCTCCGGTTCCCCGGAAGAGGCACCGCTTAGGCGTCAAATGCTGGAGTTGGCCGATTCCAAGCCCGACTGTTTTTTCCGCACCTGCTTCCCGGCCCACTTTACCGGCAGCGCGCTGGTCTTGAGCGCCGACGGCCAGCGGACGCTCCTGACGCACCACCGCAACCTGAAGCGTTGGCTGCAATTCGGCGGCCACTGCGACGGCGATGAGGATATTCTGCGCGTGGCCCGCCGGGAAGCCCTGGAGGAAAGCGGCATCCAGGGCCTGGAGGCCCTTTGCGAGCGCCCTTTTGACCTCGATATTCACGAAATTCCCGCCAACCCGAAGCGCGGGGAGCCGGCGCACTTCCACTTCGACGTGCGCTACGTATTCGTTGCTCCGCCGGATGCGCGCTTTACCGTCAGCGAAGAAAGTATTGATTTGCGATGGTTTACGCTGGCCGAAATGCGTTCGCTTCCGCTAAGTTCCGGGCTTGAAAGACTCGCCGGGAAATGGCAAAACCTTTCCTTCCTCCGGAACCAACGACCATAGACTTGTAAAAGAGAGACTTGCTAAAGAGCGGGGTCGCTGAATAATTTGAGTTTGGGTTTTAACTGCATGGCTTTTTTAATTTTCAGCCCACCGGACCGAAGATACAGGCGCAAAGGCAGCCGCGTTATGGGCAAGGCTTGGCTCATGATCGTCTTTATGGTGCTGATGATTATGAACTACCTGTGCACCTTCGTGCTGCCCTACATCGGGATGTACGCGAAGCCCTACCAGGGGGCCTTGTTTGTGGAAACCATCTGGAGCACCGTGCTGCTGGCCGCCATCTGGAAAAAACAAGGGTGGGCGCGCATCGCGCTGGCCATTTTCCTTTTCAGCTTCGTGGCCGCGCAACTGGTCTGCGTGCCCGACGTCATCGTCCGGTATCCCAATTTTCGCGAAAACGGCCTCCAGATCGTGCTGATCCATTCGGTCACAAACATCCTGGCGGCGCTCTTCCTCATCGTATCCCTCGATATTCGCTGGATTTCGCATCCGGCCATCGAATAGCGGGAAGGCAGCCGCCTTCGTGAGCAGTTTCGAACAAAGAATCAGCAAAATCAGGCTGGTCTTTTACGAACTCCGGGATTGCCAATGCCCGTTGCCTTGTCCATCTTGGAAGGCTTAAACCCGAAACGGAATTGGGGGATGGCCACAAGCCCCTCCAATTGCGGGAACGGGTTTTTTTTCAGGCATGAAAAATCGTTTTATCGCAGTTCTCTTATTCGTATGTACCGGGGCATTCGGTTTGCATTCCGCCCCCGCCCAGGAAGCCTATGCCGTCGCCGACGCCACCTCCGGCTTCATTTTGGAGGGCCATAACGCGGGGAAAAAACTCCCCATCGCCAGCCTCACGAAAATCGCCACCGCCCTCGTGGTCATGGATTGGCTGGATTTAAGCAAACGCGACCAGAGCGGCGCGGTGCCGATCCCCGCGGCGGCCATGGCTTTTGATCGTGAAAATCCCCTCGGCTTCCAGCCCGGCGACCAGGCCTCCATCCGCGACCTTCTCTACGCCATGTTGATCCAAAGCGACAACATCGCCGCCTACGCCCTGGCCGACTACGTGGGGCGCGATCTTCAGCGCGGGCTGCAAATCGAAGGCAAGCCCGCCGATATTTTCGTCGGCCAGATGAACGCGCTGGCCCGCAAGCTCGGTATGGAGCGCACCAAGTTCCTCAACCCCATGGGGCTGGACACCGAATCCCCTTACTCCACCGCCCGCGACCTGGTGCTCTTGACCAAGGAAGCCACGTCGCGCTCGGGCTTCCGGTTCATCGTTTCGCAAAGGGAACGGCGGATCACCATTCGCACGGCCGATGGCCGGGCCGTGGAACGCACGCTTTCCAATACCAACAAACTTCTCGGTTCCAACGCCGTCGATGGCGTGAAAACCGGTCAAAGCGCTCGTGCGGGTGAATGCATCGTCCTTTCGGCGAGTCGTTCACCTGAAGCAGTTCAAAACCCGGATGCCTCCTTTACGGTGACGCCTCGCAAGCTCATCGTGGTTGTCCTGGGGTCGGAAAACCGCTTCGACGATGCGACGCAATTGCTCAACAAAGGCTGGAACCTCTACAACGACTGGGCGGCTCAGGGCCGTCCGATCCCCAAATAAAAGATGAAACGCATTGGTATTCTCACTAGCGGCGGCGACTGTCCCGGACTCAACGCGGTGTTGCGCGGGGCCGTCCGCGCCGCTACCTCCCTCGGCTGGGAAGTCCTCGGCTTCCGGGAAGGCTACGAAGGGCTGCTTAACGGCGGCGACTACGTTGTTCTCGACCGCGCGATGACCACGGGCATCATGGCCCAGGGCGGCACCATCATCGGCACCACCAACAAAGGCCATTTCGTGGCCAAAGTCGGCGCGGGCGAAAAAATGGCCGTGCCCCCGGCGGTGATCGAAGAATCCCGCGCCACGCTGGCCAGGCTCGGTGTGGAAGGGCTCATCTGCATTGGCGGCGACGGCTCGCTCACGACTGCCTTGCAACTCTGCGAGGCCGGTTTCAAAACCGTCGGCGTGCCGAAATCCATCGACAACGACCTCGACGCCACCGCGACCACCTTCGGGTTCGACTCCGCCGTGGCCTGCGTCTCCGACTGCCTGGACCGCCTCCATACCACCGCCGAAAGCCACAAGCGCGTGATGGTCACCGAAGTGATGGGCCGGCACGCGGGCTGGATCGCCCTGCACGGCGGCCTCGCCGGCGGCGCGAGCATCATTCTCATTCCCGAAATCCCATTCGACCTCGACAAAGTGGCCGAAGCCATCATGCGG
Source organism: uncultured Chthoniobacteraceae bacterium (assembly GCA_964513965.1). Taxonomy (GTDB): domain Bacteria; phylum Verrucomicrobiota; class Verrucomicrobiia; order Chthoniobacterales; family Chthoniobacteraceae; genus UBA695. The sequence goes on along the minus strand of CAZEOO010000008.1, from coordinate 93,773 downwards.
CGCGACGCCGCGGGGCTGCGGAGCACCCAGGTGGTCGTCGCCGAAGGCGCCCGGCCCAAGGACGGCAAGCAAATGCTGCACGTTACCGGCTCTGGCGAATACAAGCTCGGCGGCATGGGCGAACAAGTCGCCCGCGAGATCGCCCGGCGCACCGGCAAGGAAACCCGCACCTGCGTGCTGGGGCACATCCAGCGCGGCGGCGCTCCGACCGTGAAGGACCGCATTCTGGGCACGCAATTCGGCGTCAAAGCCGTCGAGTTGATCCAGGAAGGCAAATTCGGCCACATGGTCAGCTACCAAAACTTCGCCGTCACCGACGTCAGCATCGCGGAAGCCGTTCACCGGCTGCGCTTGGTGCGTCCCGATAGCCAGATGGTCCAAATGGCCCGCGCCGTTGGCATCTCCTTCGGCGATTAATCTTCGCAAACCACTCCTTATGGATCGCCTTCTCGAACTTCTCAAAACCAACGGACGAGCCTCCTCCGCCGACCTGGCGCGGATGCTCAATGTCAACGAAGCGGAAGTCGCCTCGAAACTGGAAGCCCTGGAACGCGACGGCACCATCGTCGGCTACCAGGCGCTCTTCGACCCCGAAAAGGCGAGCGACGGAGCCGTGGAAGCCGTCATCGAGGTTAAAATCACTCCCGAGCGCGGGGGCGGTTTCAACCGGCTGGCGGCCCGCATCTCCAAATTCGAGGAAGTGCAGGACTGTTACCTGATGAGCGGCGGTTACGATCTCTTGATTTTCGTTCAAGGGAAAAACCTGCAAGCCATCGGGCGGTTCATCGCCGAGAAGCTGAGCACCATCAAAGGCGTCATCTCCACGGCCACGCACTTCCGGCTCAAGGCGTACAAGGAGAACGGCATCTTCCTGCACCGCGACCCCAAGCCCCAGCGGCTGGCGGTCACGCCGTAAGGATTACTTCAGTAAACATTGCAAAGGCGGCGCGACAACTTCGCGCCGCCTTTTTTCGTGCGTCCGCCCGGGAAATCCGCTTTGATGGCTCGCCATGAAGCTCCTGCGCTACGCTGACCCCGAGGGGGCCGTGCATTTTGCCGCTGAACGTCCGGACGGCTCCCGCGAACGGCTCAATGGCCGCCTCTTCGCATCGTTCACCCCCACCGGCGAACCCGCCCAGGTGGCGAAGCTCCTCGCTCCCATCGAACCGTCCGCTTTCTGGTGCATCGGGCTTAACTACAAACGCCACGCGGAGGAAACCAAGGGGCAGATCCCCGAGTTTCCCGTGCTCTTTTTCAAAGGCCCGAACGCCTTGCAGCACCCCGGCGGCCCCATCGTGCTCCCGCGCGCCTTGCGCAGCGACGCCGTGGATTACGAATGCGAGCTGGCGGTGGTCATTGGCAAGCCGTGCAAGAACGCGACCAAGGCCAACGCGCTCGACTTCGTTTACGGCTACACCTGCGCCAATGACGTGAGCGCGCGAGACTGGCAAATTTGGAAAAACAGCGGCCAATGGTGCCGTGGCAAGACGTTCGACACCTTCGCGCCCCTGGGGCCGTGCCTCGTGACCGCCGACGAGCTTCCCAACCCAAACGCGCTGGGCATTCGCACTATTTTGAACGGTGAACGGATGCAGGACTGGAACACCGACGACATGATTTTCGATGTCCCGGCTTTGATCGAGTTCCTCAGCGCCAGCACCACGCTTGCCCCGGGCACCGTCATCCTCACCGGCACGCCGCACGGCGTCGGCATGGCCCGGCGGCCCCGCGTTTACCTCCAGCCGGGCGACACCGTGACGGTGGAGATCGACGGCATCGGCGCGCTGACCAATCCGGTCGAAGAAGAGGCGCTTTAAGCGAAGCCCGCTTGTTGACTCCCGTTTCCCCGGAGGCGTATAGTAGGCGCAAGCCTTCCCCTCATTATCATGGATTCCGATCTCCATCAGAAAATCTACGATTTCATCGACTCCAAAGGGTTGCGTAAAACCGTCCAGCGGGAGGCGATTATCCAGGCCGCGTTCAGCACGGCCCAGCACTTCACGGCGGAGGAGTTGATCGACATGGCCCGGCGCATCGAGCCGACCGTTTCGCGTGCCACGGTTTACCGCACGCTGCCGCTGCTGGTCGAAAGCAAGCTGCTCAAGGAGATCGACATCGGCAAGGACCATAAGACCTACGACCCGAACTTCGTCAACCGGCCCCACCACAACCACATCATCTGCACGGATTGCCAGAAGGTGTTCGAGTTCGAGGACCACTACATGGAGACGCTGGAGGATTGCATCACCAAGCGCATGGGGTTTACGCCCCTGGGGAAAACCGTCCGCATCGAGGCCACCTGCGACCAGTTGCGGAAGTTCGGCGTTTGCAAAAACAAGAAATCCTAATCGTAGCGGTAGGGTGAGATTCTCTTTGCGTCTTTGCGCCTTTGCGTAAGAATTAAAGGCGCATGCCCGATTTTCTTACTAGCCCATTGGCTTCTAAATTAACCGTCCTGGAAACGATTCTCCGGGACCACGCCCCGCTGCTGGTCGCCTATTCCGGCGGGGTGGATAGCACCTACCTGCTGGCCCTGGCTGCGAAGGTGCTGGGGGAGAACGTGCTGGGCGTCATTGCCGACAGCCCCAGCCTTCCTCGCCAGCAGCTTGCCGACGCGCTGGAGGTGGCTCGCCAGATCGGGGCGCGCGTGGAAGTGATCGCCAGCGAGGAGATGGACAACCCGGATTATGCCCGCAACCCGCTGAACCGCTGTTACTTTTGCAAAGCGGAATTGTTTGCGAAAATGCACAAGCTCGCTCGCGAGCGCCGGTTCGCCGCGCTGGCTTATGGCGAAAACGCGGACGATCCGCCCGGCGACCGCCCGGGCCATCGCGCCGCCGCCGAGGCCGCCGTGTTGGCCCCCTTGCGCCAGGCCGGGTTGACGAAGGAGGACATCCGCCAGCTTTCGCGGGAAATGGGACTTTCCACCGCCGAGGCCCCCTCGCAGCCCTGCCTTAGCTCTCGCATTCCGTTTGGCACACCGGTCACCGCCCGGGCGTTGGCCATGATCGAAGCGGGCGAGGCCCATTTGCGCTCCCTCGGGTTCCGTGTGCTGCGGGTGCGACATCTGGTGCTGCCGAAAGCGCCTTCGGCCCCCCGGGCGCGCGTGCAGGTGGCACTGGAGGAGTTGCCGGAGCTTTACCGCCGCCAGGGCGAAGTGGAAGCGGGCATTTTGGCCGCCGGCTACAGCGCGGTGGAGATCGACCCGAAAGGTTACCGAACCGGCGCGGCCTAAATCGTCCCGGACCGGGGGTTGAAACCCATGAGCGCGGCCCCGGGGAAGCCCGGTTTTGCGGTTGGGAATTCCAAGCAAACCCGCTGCGAACCGCCCAAGGAAACGCTTGCACGGAGGGGGCGGAATTGTCATGATTTCCGGTCTCCCAAGAGCCTGGGAATTGCTTGATTAGGCAGAACCGATCTGTTTTTTTTCAGCGATTTCCCTGCCGGGAGTTATTACTTATGCACGGAGATCCCGGGGCTGTTTTTTTGGCCATTTGCTACTTGTTGGTGGTTGGAGTGTTGGCGCTGTACGGTTTCCACCGCTACTGCATCCTCTACCTTTACCTCAAGCATCGCAACGATGTGCCCAAACCCGCCGGGCACTTTGAGCAACTGCCCAAAGTCACCGTCCAGTTGCCCATTTTCAATGAGCTTTACGTCGTCGAGCGGCTGCTGCGCGCTGTTTCGGAGCTGAACTACCCGCGCGAACTGCTGCAAATCCAGGTGCTGGACGATTCCACCGATGAAACCGCCAGCCTCGCCGAGGAGGGGGTTAAAACACTGCGCGAAGGGGGCTTTGACGTGGAGTACATCCATCGCGTGGACCGCACCGGCTTCAAGGCGGGGGCGCTGGAACACGGCATGAGCACCTGCAAGGGGGAATTCATCCTGATCCTCGATGCCGATTTCGTGCCGAAGCCGAATCTCCTGCTCGACACCATCCACTATTTCACCGACCCGAAGGTGGGCATGGTGCAAAGCCGCTGGGGGCACATCAACCGTGACTACTCACTGCTCACCCGCATCCAGGCGATGTTCCTGGACGGCCACCTGGTATTGGAGCAGACCGCCCGCAGCCGCGCCGGGCGCTTCATCAATTTCAACGGCACCGGCGGGCTTTGGCGGCGCTCCACCATCGCGGCTTCCGGCGGCTGGCAGCACGACACGCTTACCGAGGACTTGGACCTCAGCTACCGGGCGCAACTCGGCGGCTGGAAGTTCCTTTACCTCAAAGACTTGATTACTCCGGCGGAGCTTCCGGTGGATATGAACGGTTTCCGCTCCCAGCAGCACCGCTGGACGAAGGGCTCCATCCAAACGTGCAAGAAGATCCTGGGCGTCGTGTGGCGCAGCAAGCTGCCGCTCTTGGTCAAACTGGAGGCGACCGTGCACCTCACCTCCAATTTCGCTTACCTGCTGCTTGTGTTCCTTTGCGTGCTGCTCCAGGAAGCGCCCACCTCCAGCCAGTTGATGGATGGGCCGTGGCGGGCGGTGCTTTTCGATGTCCCCGTGTTCCTCTTCGCCTGCCTTTCCTCAGCGATTTTCTACGCGGTGGCGCAGCGGGAAAACGACCCCCGGCGGTGGCTGAAAGAGATGATTTACATGCCGCTCTTGCTGGCGCTGGGCATCGGCATGAGCGTGAGCAACGCCAAGGCGGTGCTGGAGGCGGTTTTCGGGCATCAAAGCGAGTTCACCCGCACGCCGAAATACGGCATCGAGCGCAAGAAACAGAGCTGGTCCAAGGCGAAATACCATCCCATGAAGAGCGTGCTGCCGTTGGTGGAGTTCGGCTTTGCCGTTTACTTCACCTACTTCATGGTGGAGGCGGCGCTGCATGGGCAATGGTTCTCGCTGCCGTTCCTCGCGCTCTTCCAGGGCGGTTTCGCCTACGTTTCCTGGACCTCCATTTCCCAATGGCTGCCCCGTTGGGAATCCCGCACGCGTGACGAAGCCGTGACGGCGTAGGCCGCCACATTCGGAAGGGCCAAAGGCCCGGGCGCATACCAGCCCGGGGCAACGCCCCGGGGTATCAGCAAAACGGGACCAGGGCTGTAAGCCCGAAGCATGAGCCATTGCGTAAAATGCTTCGGGCTTACAGCCCTAAGACAGACCTCCCGCAGACCCAGCCCGTTGGGCTGGGCTGGTATGCTTGCGCGCCGTTGGCGCTTTCTAGCACCCCTCCGTAGCCCGCCGGTATTCGATCAATTCCTTCACGGAAACCATCGGCATGCCATGCTGTTTGGAAAAGGCGACGATTTGCTCCCCTTTGGCCATGGTGCCGTCCGGGTTCATCAATTCGCAGAGCACGCCGCACGGGCTTAGGCCCGCCAGGCGTGCCAGGTCCACCGTGGCTTCTGTGTGACCACCCCGTTCCAGCACGCCGCCGGGCCGGGCGCGCAGCGGGAACACGTGTCCCGGGCGGCTCAGGTCCGAAGGCCGGGCGTTGGTGGCAATCGCCGCCCGCACCGTTTGAAGGCGGTCGTGGGCGGAAACGCCGGTCGTCACCCCGGTGGCGGCTTCGATGGTCACCGTAAAAGCTGTTTGGTAATGGGAGGTGTTCTCCCCCACCATTTGCGGCAACTCGAGCGAGCGAACCTTTTCATCGGTCAGGCAGAGGCAGACGATGCCGCTGCATTCGCGAATGAGCAGCGCCATTTGCGCTTCCGTGAGGGTTTCCGCCGCATAAATCACATCGGCTTCGTTTTCGCGGTCCGGGTCGTCGGAAACCAGCACGCCCTGCCCGTTGCGGAAGGCGTCCAAAGCGAGGGCCACTCGGGGAAATTGGGAAACGGTCGTGGGAGTATGGGTCTGATTCATGGTATTTTCTTTTTCCCAGAACCAGGACGTGGAAACACGGGCGAAAGCTTTGCGTCCGGGCAGGGGCAATGTTTAACCAATGGTCATTGCCTTGCCACGACGCGCCGCCGCCAGTTTCTCTTTCTTCCGGACTGTACCGTCGGCTCCGGCATCGCACCGGATCTGCTGTCCCCAAAGGTTTGCACCGCGGGCGCTCGTGGGCTCTCCAGGTTGGAACCGAAAAACGGAGCCAAACCCGGAATACCACCGGTGGGGAATTTCACCCCGCCCTGAGAATGGACCCCAAAGTTAGCTCCCAGGGGCAAAGCGTGTCAAGGGGACAGCCCGGGGCTGTCTCTCAAAAAAAACGCGAAAACACAGATTCCCTCAAGGGGAAACGGTGCTTTCGCGCCTTAAAACAATGCCGCCAATGTGGCTAAAGATTGCCTTCGAGGTCGATGAGCCGTTGGAGCGCGTCCGCAAAGTCACGGAAAGCGGCCGAGGGGACCATGATGGTGTCACGGCGTCCGCCCACATCCTCGGTAATTTTCAAAAAGCGGCCCCGGGCGTTTTCCTTGAGGTCGAGAAAGAAAATCTTCCGATCCACGTTAATCTTCTCCGATGCCAGCGGTTCATTGACCTGGCGTTCTCCTGAATCGTTAATCATAGAATAAAAGCCTTCCGCTCGGGTATCCCCCCGCACTCTTGGCTGTTCTCTACTCTACGAACCTTGTTTGCGCACGCAACCAGATTTTATCCCTGATGCGAATCTTAAAAATTGCTTCACAGTCCATCGTGCAAAATGTTTCGTTGCCCGTCCCGGGCCGGGGGCGTAAATTGAACCTCGCGAATGGCGGATGATCGCTGGCGGGACGGGGCAACCGTTGTGCTGGAGGAAAGTCCGAACACCACAAGGCAGCATGCCGCATAGAACATGCGGGGGCCGGGGGCGCAAGCCCGCGGTCACGGAAAGTGTCACAGAAAACAAACCGCCGGGGGCAACCCCGGCAAGGGTGAAACGGCGAGGTAAGAGCTCACCGCCCGGGGCGTAAGCTTCGGGGCACGAAAAACCCCATGCGGTGCAAGACAGAACAGGGAGTTGGGCCGCCTGCCGTATCCTCCCGGGTAATCGTCGCACCGGCCGCAAGGCTGGCCCGCTAAGGTTCTTCGGAACCGGGTGGGAGATAAATGGTCATCCCGCCCGTGGCGACACGGGCGCGACAGAATTCGGCTTACAGCCATCCGCACTTACGGGCGCTCTTCGGGAAACCGGGGAGCGCCCCTCTTTTTTCACCACAGAGGACACAGAGAGTACAGAGGAAAAGGCAGGAGTTTTCTAGATACTCAAAGCTCTCTACCACTCAAAGCTCTCTACCACTCTCGTGCCGAAACTCCATTTCGGCACGCACTTGTCCACGCAACTCTATTGCGGTGCTTTGTCCCCCGCCCTCGCCCTCACCCGCAGAACCTGCCAAAAGGCACACACCAAAATATAGACGTGCCCAAATAGAGTTTGGGCACGAGAAGAGAACCCCACAGTGCCGTTCAGGAGCTTTCACCCGTTCCCTAAGGGAAACGGTGGATGGCCTGGAACGCTTCGCGGACTTCCAGTGAAGGCGTGTCCTAGAGAGCGCCACGTTGGCCTCCATATCGATTCGATATCGGCCCGGGGTTGCTGCCTAAAATCGCGAACACCGCAGGGTAATCTGTAGCCCTGCCCCTCCGGGATGAGGAAGAGCAGGGCAAAGGTTAAAACTGGGGAAAGATCACTCGCGGAACGTGACTGCCAGTTCCGCTTTCAGCCGCTCCTTAAGCTTTTGGTGAGCCTGGGCGACCTCGTCAGCGGTCAATGTCCGCTCGTTGGAGCGATATGTCAATGCGTACGCCACCGATTTCTGGCCCGCGGGAACCTTGACGCCCTCAGGGTCGGTGAACACGTCGAACAGCTCCACATCCACTAGCAGCGGCTCCTTGGCCCCCAACAGCACGGCTTCGATTTTCCCATGGGGAATATCCGTCCCCGCGAGCATCGCGATATCGCGCGTCATGGCCGGGAATTTCGGCAATTCCTTGAAGCGGCGGGTGGCTGGAGCCGGGTCGAAGAGGTCGAGGTTGAGCTCGGCTACCAGCACGGGAGCCGTGGCGTCCAGGTCGCGGGCGCGGGCGGGCAGAAGTTGCCCGGCAACGCCGATCAACTGTTTGCCCCGCCGAAGCTCGACCGCGAGGGCCAGCGCCGGGTGGCTGGCCGGTTCCAGCGTCACGCCGGGCAGGCCGAGCGCCGCAAGCGCCCCTTTCAGATCGAAGAAATCCATCGTACGCGGTTTGGAGTCGCGCCACGAAGCCGGGTGAGCCACGCCGGTGAGCGCCAGCGCCAGCGAGGTGTGTTCCTCGCGCTTGCCTGCTTGAAAAACGCGCCCGAGTTCGAAGAGGCGCAGATCCCGGGTGCCCGCGCGGAAGTTGCGGGCTACGGATTCCAGCAGCCCGGGCACAAGGCTCGGGCGTAGCACCGCCTGGTCCTCGCCCAGCGGGTTGCGTACTTTGAGCACGCCCTCGGTGGGGAAAAGCGCGACGGCTTTTTCGGAAATGAGCGTGAGCGTTCGGGCTTCGTGGAAGCCAAGGCCGGGGGCGGTGAGCATCCGGCGGAACTTCATTGCCTGGTCGTGGCGGCGGTCGGCTTCGGTGCTCGCGGTGTAGTGGGTGACGAAGCGCGAGGGGACGGCCTCGATGCCGATGACGCGAGCGATTTCCTCGATCAAGTCAATCTCCCGGGTCAGGTCGGGGCGGAAGGAGGGAGCGATCCACCCGGCGGCAGTCTTTTGCAGGCCGAAGCCGGTGAGGATGCGGTCCACTGTTTCAGCAGGGACGGCGGTGCCGAGCACGGCGGCGCAGCGTTCCAGGCGGAAGGGCACCTCCGGGGCGAATTTCGGCGCGGCTCCGGCGGCGCGGGGGGCGGGTTCGGCTTCGCCGCCTGCCACTTCAAGGATGAGCGCCACGGCCCGGGCGGAGGCGGCAAGCACGCCTGCCGGGTCCACGCGGCGTTCGTAGCGGTAGCTGGAGTCGCTGGAAAGCTGGAGTTCGCGCGAGGTGTGGCGCACTTCGCCGGGCACGAACCACGCGGCTTCGAGGAGCACTTCGGTGGCTCCCTCCATCACGCCGCTCTCCTCGCCGCCCATCACGCCCGCGATGGCGCGGGCGCGGGAGGCGTCGGCGATCACAAGCTGGCGCGCGGCCAGTTCATAGGTCTTGCCGTCGAGGGCGAGGAATTTCTCCCCGGCAGCGGCGTGGCGCACACGAATGCCGCCGTTGAGCTTGGCCAAATCAAAGGCGTGGAGCGGCTGGCCCATCTCCAACATCACGTAGTTGGTCACATCGACGATGTTGTTGATCGAGCGCAGGCCGACGCTCTCCAGTTTGGCAGCGAGCCAGGCCGGGCTGGGGCCGACCTTCACCCCCCGGATGCGCCGGGCGGTGTAGAACGGGCAGACTTCCGGCGCTTCGAGCGAAATCGCGTCGTTCGCCGGGGCCGTCTGCACCGCTTTCGCGGCGGCCAGCACGCCCTCGGGCACGCGGAGCGGTTTTTGGAAAAGCGTGGAAATTTCGCGGGCCATGCCCAGGTGGCAAAGCAGGTCGGGGCGATTGGGTGTCACCTCCACGTCGAGCACGGTTTCCGCCGGGAACACGTCTTTGATCGGCGTGCCGACCACCGTTTCGGGCGGCAAAATTAAGAGGCCTTCGGATTCCTTGGCCAGCCCCAGTTCCTCGGCGCTGCACATCATCCCGGCGCTTTCCACGCCGCGCAGCTTGCCGACTTTGATGGTGAACCCTTCGCCCATCACGGCACCGGGCAGCGCGAGGGGGACTTTGTCACCGACCTTGAAATTCTTCGCCCCGCAAACAATCTGGCGCGGGGTGCCGGAGCCATCATCCACCTTGTTGACCGAAAGGCGGTCGGCGTTGGGGTGCTGGGCGGTTTCGAGGATCTGGGCTACCACGACGTGTTCGATGGCGCAGCCGCGCGTTTCCACGCCTTCCACCTCCACGCCCGCCTTGGTCAGCAGTTCGCAAAGCGCATTCACGTCGGCGGGCAACTCGACGAGTTCTTTCAGCCAGTTAAGAGAAACTTTCATAGGGAAAAAGGGATCAATGGCTCTCGTGCCCAAACTCCATTTGGGAACGCAAGTGTTTCGGCAACTCTATTGCCGGAATGATAAACCCCGCAATGGAGTTGCGGGAGCAAGTGTGTGCCCAAATAGAGTTTGGGCACGAGAAGTGACAAGATCAGTCTAATATCTCTTCCTTCGCGCCTTCGCGCCTTCGCGCCTTCGCGTAAAAAAACCAAAGCAGCCCACTGCCATCGCGCGTGGAAGGTTCTATAAAGAGTATTTTTTTCGTGGGACCAAGGAACGGAGCGAGGCTGCGTCCCAGGTGACACATTAGCAGCGGCGGCCCGGTTCAGTTCCTCCCCTCGGGTTTTACTCGCGCCTTTGTTGTTCTCACGCGAAGGAGCGAAGGCGCGAAGGCGCGAAGCCCGCCCAAAGAACCCACCTTCAAGAAAAGGCAGACTCTTTGCGTCTTTGCGTCTTTGCGTGAGGCTCAACAAACCCGCGTTCATTTGCGCATTAGCGGTATTGCGCGAGGAAGCGCACGTCGTTTTCGGTGAAGAGGCGGATGTCGGAGACGCCGCTCAGGATCATGGCCAGCCGGTCGAGGCCGAAGCCGAAGGCGAACCCGGTGTATTTCTCCGCGTCGTAGGCTTGGTCGCCCCGTTTTTTGTTGATCTGCGCGAACACCGCCGGGTCCACCATGCCGCAACCGGCGAGTTCCAGCCACTTGTCGCCCTTGCCGAGCGCGTTGGCTTTGATGTCCACCTCGAAGCTCGGTTCCGTGAACGGGAAAAAGTGCGGGCGCATGCGAACCTGGGCGTCCGGCCCCAGCAGTTCGCGGAAAAAGTATTCGATGGTCCCCTTCAAATCGCCCAGCGTCACGCCTTCATCGACGTAAAGCCCTTCGATCTGCGTGAACTGCGCCAGGTGCGTGGCGTCGGCCTCGTCGCGGCGGTAAACGCAGCCCGGGGCGATGATCCGCACGGGCGGGGCGATCTTCTCCATCGTGCGGGCCTGCACCGTGGAGGTCTGGGTGCGCATCAGGCGGCCATCGGGGAGATAAAAAGTGTCCTGCTCGTTGCGGGCGGGGTGATCGGCCGGGGTATTGAGCGCGTCGAAGCAATGCCACTCGTCCTCAATGTCCGGGCCGTCGGCCAGGGCAAAGCCCATCTGGCGGAAAATGGAAACGGCGCGGTCCAGCATTTGGTTGATCGGGTGAACGGCCCCGGCGGGCAGCGGCGTGCCGGGCAGCGTGAGGTCGATCCCGGCGAGCGCGGCCTGGTCGCGTTCGGCTTCGAGGGCGGATTTGCGGGCCTCGATGCCGCTCTGCACGGCGTTGCGCACTTCATTGAGGAGCTTGCCAATGCGGGGCTTGTCCTCTTTGGAGAGGCCGCGCATTCCCTCGCTCAGCACGGAAATTTTGCCCGTCCGCCCCAGGTAGGCGATGCGGACGGCTTCAATGGCGGCCTCGTCGGCCGCCGCCGCGAGGGCCGCGAGCGCCTCGGCGCGGAGTTGTTCAAGTTGCTGGTCCATGGTGTGGAGAAAAATTCCATTGAAATCCAGAAGGAGCCCGCTGGCAAACCAAAGTTGCGGGCATCCTACGGCGTCGGCTTGTGCAGCAACTCCAGGAAGTCCGCGAGCGGCGAACCCGCCGGGGCCGCGCGGTAGGCGAAGGCGTGGTGCAGCAGCGGGGCGGGGGAGGGGAGCGGGAGGAAGCGCACGCCCGTGGCGATGAGCCGCTGGAGGGACTGCGAAACCATCGTCACGCCGCTGCCCGCGGCCACCATCGTCAGCACCGCCGGGACGCGGTCCGACTCCTGCACGATGCGCGCGGAAAGGCGATGTTTCTCCACCAGTTCCAAAAATTGCTGCCGAAACGCCGGGGCCGCCTGCCGCGAAACCATCACCCAGGGCAGCCCGTCCAGGTCCGCCCACTTGAGCGCGCCAGCGCGGCCCAGTGGACTTTCCTCCGGCACGGCGATGGCGAAGGGTTCCTTGTTCCAAACGGTCGCGGTGATGCCCCGGGTGGGCCGCGCCGGTTTCGCGCCGATAAAGCCGCCGTCAAGCTGCCCGGCCTGGAGCGCGGCGAGTTGAGCCGAGGGGGCCAGGTCCGAAACTTCCACCTGGCACCCCGGGTGGGCGGCGCGAAAGAGCCGCAGCAAACCCACCAGTTTCTCATCCAGCAGCGCGCCGATGAAGGCCAGCCGCAACCGGGCTGTTTCCCCCTGCCGGGCACGGCGCAGCGTGTCCGCCGCGCGGTCCAGTTGGCGCAAGGTGGCGCGGGCGTCGTCCAGGAAAAGCTGGCCCGCTTCCGTTAGGCTCACGAAATGGGTGTCGCGCCGGAACAGCTTGGAGCCGAGCTTATCCTCCAGCGCCTGGATGCGCCGGGTCAGCGGCGGCTGGGATTGGTGCAGCAGCTTCGCCGCTTTGGAGAAATTGAGCTGCTCCGCCACGGTCACAAAGCATTCGAGTTCGCGGATATCGGGCCGGTTCATACCGCCAGGGTATGACAACCATGTGGCAATAGCAATTCTAACGTGCCCGGGCGGGTGTAGAATGGGCGCATGAACACGCCGCTGGAAAACAAATCAACCCCGGAGGAAATCCGCGCCCATTTTGACGCCGATGTGGAGCGTTTCAGCAACCTTGAAACCGGCCAGCAAACGACCATGGACGCGGCGCTGGTGCTGGACCTGGTGGCCCGGATTGGCGGGCGGCAGCTCCAGCCCCTTAAGCCCGATGGCGCGCTGCTGGACCTCGGCTGCGGCGCGGGCAACTTCACCCTGCGCATGCTGAGCGAAGCCCCGGGGTTGCATTGCCACCTGGCTGACCTGAGCGGCCCCATGCTGGCGCGGGCGAGGGAACGCGTCGGCGCTTCCGGCCAGGCTGCTTCCATCGCGACGCACCAGGGCGACTTCCGTGCGCTGGAGTTCGCTTCGGCCTCCTTCGACGCCATTCTGGCCGGAGCCACGCTGCACCATTTGCGCGAGGAGGCGGATTGGCGCGCGATGTTCGCCAACCTCCGCCGCTGGCTGAAACCCGGCGGACGGCTTTACGTTTGGGACCTGGTTTGGTTCGATCTCCCCGACGTGCAAGCGTTGATGTGGGCGCGCTGGAGCGATTATCTGGCGGCCCTGGGCGGCCCGGAATTTCGCGACAAGATTTTTGCCATCATCGACAAAGAGGACAGCCCGCGCTCGCTGCCGTTCCAACTGGAGTTGCTCCGGGCCAGCGGCTTTAGCCGTTACGATGTGCTCCATCGTAATTGCGTGTTCGCCTGCTATGTGGGCGTGGCGTAGTGCCCCGAGGGTCACATCGCCCGCAGCCGCTCGATAACGCCGGGCAGCACGTCGAGCACGCGCTCCACCTCGGCCCGGGTATTGAACCGGGAGAGCGAAAAACGCAGGCTGCCGCGTGCTTGTTGCCGTGAAAGCCCCATGGCGGTGAGCACGTGCGAGGGGTGGTGAGTGCCGGTGGTGCAAGCCGAGCCCGCCGAGGCCGCGATCCCGGCGCGTTCCAGCAAAATCAGCGCCCCTTCGGCTTCGATGCCCTCAAAAGAGAGGTTCGTGGTGTTGGGCAGGCGCATCGCCCCGGCACCGTTGACGCGGACGCCCGGGATTCGCTCCTGCACGCCTTTTTCGAAGGCATCCCGCAGCACCTCGACCTCCTTTTCCTCGTTGGTCAAAGCCTGGGCCGCCAGTTCCGCCGCCTTCCCCAGGCCGACGATGCCCGGCACGTTCTCCGTCCCGGCACGGCGGCTGTTTTCCTGGCCGCCCCCGAGGAACAGGGGGCGAAAAGCCACCCGGCGGTCAATGTAGAGCGCCCCGACGCCTTTGGGACCGTGAATCTTATGAGCGGAGACGCTCATAAAAGAAATGGCCGAATCCGCGGCCTTCAACGGCACCTTCCCGGCGGCCTGGACGGCGTCGGTATGGAAGAAAATCCCCCGCTCGCGCACCGCTGCCGCAAGGTCTTTCACCGGGAAAAGCACGCCGGTTTCGTTGTTGGCCGTCATCACCGAAACCAGGGCGGTATCTTGTGTTAGGATATGATTGATGTCGCGCATATCCAAGCGCCCTTTGGTGTCAACCCCGAGCCACGAAACCTTGTACCCGTGGCCTTCAAGCGCGCCGCACGGGTTGAGCACCGCATGGTGCTCCACGGCGCTGATCACCACATGGCGGCGGTCCGGATTGAGCGCCAGCACCGACTGGATGGCCGCCGCGTTCGACTCCGTGCCGCCGCTGGTGAAGAGGACGTCCCCGGGCTCGCAGCCGAGCAGCGTCGCCACCTGTTCCCGGGCCGTCTCGATCGCCTTGGCGGCGATTTTCCCAAGCCGGGAGGCGCTGGATGGGTTCCCGTACTGGTCTTTGAAAAAGGGGAGCATGGCCTCAAGCACCCGGGGGTCCATCCGCGTGGTCGCATTCGCGTCGAAATCGATGTAGGCGTCAGACATAGCAGGGTCTTTTCGCTCTTTCACGGCCCCAGTCAACAACGAACTCGCCAACGGGGGCCGGTTGGCCTATGGGTTCCGCATGTCCGCCGCCACGCAACCCTCCTTCCGCCAAGCCATTGAGGATTACATCCGCGTCAACGCGCTGCCGCCCGAAAAATTCAGCCATCAGCCCCGGCTTTACCGGCTGGCGCGGCATATCGGCGCGGGCCTGGCGTTCGACGACGACGTGCTCCACGCCGCCGCCTGGCTGCATGATTTGGGAGTCTTCACCGGGCACCGGCCCGAGGCCCCCGAAGAACTGGCGAAGTGGGACAACGTGGCCTACGCCATCCGGCGCACCCCGGAGTTGCTGCGCCGGTTCGGGTTCCCGGTGGAAAAAATCGTGGCCGTGAACGACGCCATCCGCTCCCATCAGCCGCAAGCCGAGCCGGTCAATGTGGAAGGGGCGCTGCTGCGGGATGCGGATATTTTGGAACAGCTTGGGGCGGTGGGCATCCTGCGCAATGTCTGCAAAATTGGCCGCGACACCCGCTATGCCACCTTTGCCGACGTGCTCTCGCTACTGGAGCGCAACCTCGCTGAACTCCCCGGCCAACTGCACTTTGACGCCGCCCGCGCGGAGGCGGAGCCCCGGGTGCGGGCGCTCGCCGTCTTCTTGGAAGCCGCGCGGGTTGAAAGCGGCGAGTGGCTGTAGCCACCCACGCTGCGCTTTGCATGTTCTCGTGCCGAAACTCTTATTGCGGCAATGGAGTTGCCGGAGCAATAGCGTGCCCAAATGGAGTTTGGGCACGAGATGTAATAAATCTCCAGCGCAGAATCCAACTACCCCTGCTCAGGCACCGTCGCGCCCGCGCCGGTTTTGACTTCGATGACGTCGTGCGGGGCGGATTCGCGCATGCCCGCCGGGCTCACCCGGATGTAGCGGGCTTTTTCGCGCAATTCCGGCAACGTGCCCGCGCCCAGGTAGCCCATGCCGGACTGGATGCCGCCGACCATCTGCGTCAGCACGGTATCGAGCGAGGCGGAGACTTCCTTCAAGGCTTCCACGCCTTCGGCGGCCACCTTGCGGTGGGTGTCCTTGACGGCGTGGCCGTAACGGGAGGCGCTGCCGGCCTTCATGGCGGCCAGGCTGCCCATGCCCCGGTACTGTTTGAAGAGCTTGCCGTTAATTTCCATGATCTCGCCCGGCGCTTCGGGGCAACCGGCGAGCATCCCGCCGCAAATCACGGCGTCGGCCAGCGTGAGGGCTTTGACAATGTCGCCCGACTTGGTCAAGCCGCCGTCGGCGATGATGCGAACCCCCTTGGCCGCCGCCGCGCGGGAGGCGGTGTAGAGGGCGGTGAGTTGGGGAATGCCGACCCCCGCGACGATGCGCGTGGTGCAGATGGACCCCGGCCCCTGGCCGATCTTGATGGCGTCGGCCCCGCAGTCGGCGAGGTATTCCACGCCCGCGCCGCTGGTCACGTTGCCCGCGATGATCGTCAGTTCGGGGAAGCATTCGCGCACGAGCCGCACGGTTTCGCCCACGCCCTTGGTGTGCCCGTGAGCGGTGGAGACCGCCACGGCGTCCACGCCGCGCTCGACCAGCGCCGCCACATGGGCGCGGATGCGGTCGCGGTCCAGTTCGCCGTCCGCCGTGCGCGTGGCCGAGACGGCCGCGCCGCAAACCAGCCGGAACCGGGAGTCGCGCGCCGGTTTCAGGAGCGCGCTGCTTTCCTGGGTGATGCGTTCCACATCGCTCAGGGTGAAGAGGCCGCAAAGGTGGTCCTCGTTATCCACCACGAGCAGTTTGTGGATGCCGATGTGCTCGTCAAAGAAGCGGTCCGCGCATTTCACGGGATCGTCGGTCAGTTCGCTTTTGTTGATCGTATGGAGCGCCTGGCGCGGCGTCATCGCCTCGGCCACCTTGCGGTTGGCGTAGCGGTGCTTGACGACGTGGCCCGGCAGCAGCCCGATCAAGCGATTATCAGCGTCCACCACGGGGAAGGTGCTAAACGAAAAACGCTTCTCCTCAATGCGCTCGATCACCTCGCCGATCAACTGGTCCGCCATGACCTTGATGGGCTCCTGGATGAGCCCGTGAACGTGGTTTTTGACCCGGCTGACCTCCGAGATCTGCTTGCGCTCGGGCATGTTGTAATGGATGAGGCCGAGGCCGCCGTTCAGCGCCATGCCGATGGCCATGCGGGACTCCGTCACGGTGTCCATGTCGGAGGAAATGATGGGAATGCGAAGGTTCAGCGAGGCGGAGAGGGCCGTTTCCGGATTGGTCTGGCGCGGCAGGATCTCGGAATAAAGCGTCGCCAGCGAAACGTCGTCAAAGGTCAGCCCAGTGCTGGCATTTTGGGCGAAGAAAGATGCGGCCGGTTTGTAGAACTCGGCATCGGTTTCAGATACGGTTGCCATGGCCTATAATGGGCAACTCGCCCCCAAGGTGCAAGCCTGTTTCTTTTTTACAATAAATCGAAAGGCTCCCGCTCATTCAGGCTGCCGCAGCGGGGGCAGCGCACCAGGGTTTCGTCGCCCGCGTCCTCAAATTCGAAGGCGCAAAGGGTGCAGCGCAAGCGGTGACGCACGGCCTGGCGTTCCCGCCGGGTGCGCCGCCATTCGTGCCAGATCCAGAGCGCGAAGATGGCGCTCAAAAACGCGGCCAGATAGATGAAAATCAAGAGCGTGAGGCTGACGCGAATCATGTTCCGGAGGTTCCCGTTGGCGTTGGCGAAGGGGCCGGGGCGTAGGCTTCAGCGCCCCAGGTGAAGACGGAGTAGCCCCATTCCAGGGCCGGGCCTCCGTCCGCGTGGGTGAAGGGGTGGTCCCGCAGCAGGTGCTCGGCCTGGCTGTCCATGGCGGGGTCGCCGCTTTGCTCCTGGAGAAAGCAGTAGCGCACCTCGCCGCGGTCGCTCACGGCGGTGAGGAACACCGAGCGGTGCAGGTTGGCGCTGCTGCGCGCCTCCAGCCCGAGCGGCGCGCCGGGCGCGGCGTCGCGGCCCCGGAGGCTTTCGGAAAAGCGCAGATGCGAGATTACCCGGCGGCTCGGTTCCCGCGCCGTGGCTTTTTCCCGCGCGGCAGTCCAGTCCAGGAGCGTGTGGGCCGGGGGGATCGCCACCGGGGCCAAGTCCGGCTCCGGTTCCAAAGGCTGGGTTTGCGCCTTAGCGTAGGAGGGTTCGTAGCGGATTTCCTCCAGGGGCGGGGCGGCGGCGCGCACCACCTCGGCGGCGGTGGCCGGGTCGCGGGTTTCGATCCACTTCAAGAGCGCCGCTCCCTGCGGCGTCTCCCCCGTGAGCAGCGTGACCTGCGCCGGAGGCGGCGCGCTGACGATCGTGGGCGGGTACTGCACCTGGAAAATGTAAAAAGCCACGCCATGCACGGCCACGGAAAGGATGAACAGCAGCGGCAGCAGCAGCGAGGAAGTGCGTTGCGGCCACCGGAAAACGAGCCGGAAATGGCCCACGCGCTCCGTGAGCGCGGCAAGGGCTGGATGTTCGGGCTCGGGCTTCATCGGGGGGCGCTGGCCGCCGCGACGGCCACGGAGTAGCCCTGCCGCAGCCCGGCGTTCATGACGTCGGATACCACTTCATAGGGCACCGCTTTGTCCGCGCGGATGATGAGTGAGCGGTTCTTGAGCCCGGCTTTGGCCAGGGCCGCCTCCAGTTCCGCCAGTTCCACGCGGCGGTCCTGGTAATAGATGGAGGGAAGAGCCCCCGCCGTGATGCTCACCACCTGGGCGTTGCGCTGGTTGGCCAGGGTGAAGGGGGAGGTGGGGAGGTTCACCGAAAGCCCCGGCTGCAACACGAAGGTGCGGGCCAGCGTCGCGAAAGCGACCGCGAGGAAGAGCACGTTGATTAACGGCACCAAGTTGAACAACTCGGGGTTATAGCGGGAAGTGCGCTGGAGCTTCATGGCTTGGCTTGGAAAGAAGGTGGCCGTGCTATTTCGCCGCCGGGGTCTGCCGCGCGGCGCCCAGGGTGCCCAATGTGCCCAGAGGGGCCATCGGTTCGGGCGGGTCGGTGATGAGGTTGACGACTTCGATGCCCGCCCGCTCCATGTCGTGCATGAGGGTGTTTACGCGCGAGGAAAGGAAGCTGTAGCCGAGCGAAGTGGGAATGGCCACCACCAGGCCCGCGGCGGTGGTCAGGAGGCTCTTGTAAATGCCGGTGGAAATATCGACGGCGGCGGCGACCCCGCCCGCGTTGCTCGAAAGCGTCACGAATACCTCGATCATCCCCGTCACCGTTCCGAGCAGGCCCACCAGCGGGGCGACGTAGGCGATGGTGCCCATCATGGCCAGGCGGCGCTCCAGCTTGGGCACTTCGAGTTGCCCGGCTTCCTGCACGATCTCCTTCAATTCCGCCCGGGGCGACTCATGCCGCACGATGGCCGCATGGATGACGCGCGCCACTGGCCCGGGGGTGCCCGCGCACTCATGCAGCGCCTCGGCGTAGTGGCCGCGCGCGATCAGGTTGGAGAGGCCGCGCAGGAACTCGCCCACGCGCAGGGATACGCGGTGGTAGTAGATCAGCCGTTCAAAAAAGACGACCGTTGAAACGATGCTCAAAAGCACCAGGAGCCACATCAACGGCCCGCCTTTCTGCATGTAGTCGATCATGCAGTTCTTATAGGCGGGTTCGTCCCCGCCTGCAACCGCCAAACGCCTCCGGATTTTGGGATTACTCCCCGCTCCGTTGGCGCTTCTTCTGGGACTTCTCCTCCACGCTTTTCATCAGCACCTTGGAGTGGCGGCCGCTGGCTTTGTATTTTTCCAGCCGCGCGGGCGGCAGTTCCCGGGGGGCCACCTCTTTGTAGCCGCCCTTCTGTTGGAAAAACGAGAACGCCTGGGTGGAGAGTGCGAACACTTTTTTAAGCCCCTTTTCCCGGGCAAGCCGTTCCACAAAGGCCATCAGCTTTTGGCCGAAGCCCTGGTCGCCGAAGGCTTTGCTCACGTAGAGGCAGGCCAGTTCGCCCTTGCACTGCTCCGGGTAACAATGGAGCGCCACGCACCCGACGAAGGTGCGGTCGATCTCCATCACCCAGTAGTCGTCCAGGCTGGCGATAATGTCGGTGCGGGTGCGCCGGATCAGTTCCTCGTTGTGCACGCTCTCCCGGATCAGCGCCATGACCCCGCGCACGTCTTTTTTATAAACGCGCCGGATTTGCTGGTACTCGTTGGAGTAGATCATCGTGCCGATGCCGTCGTGGCTGAACACCTCGCTCAAGAGCGCCTCGTTCAGGAGGCCGTTGAGCAGGTGCACCCGCGAGATGCTGCTGCGGCAGGCCCGCGCGCCGAAGTCGAGCTTCGAGGCGAGGTTCGGCGGCAGCTTGCGCTTCTTTAAAATCTCCTCGGTTTCGTCGATGGAAAGCTGCCGGATGACTTCCCCCTTCTGGCAAAGCCCTTCGCCCGCCATCAGGTAGATGATCTTGGTGGCCCGCAGTGCCTCGGCCACTTCGAAGGCGATGGAGTCCGAGTTGACGCGAAAGGTCTTCCCCTCGCCGTCGAAGCCGATGGGCGGGATGATGGGGATGATCTCCTGGTCCAGGAAAAGCTGCAACGCGTGCGTATCCACCCGCTCCACCTTGCCGGTTTGGAGGTAATCCACCCCGCCCCGAATGCCGAAAGGGTGTGCGATAATCACATTGGCATAGGCCGCCCGGAGGTCCACGGTGGTGAGCCCCTGCATGATGTCGTTGGTGATCTGGATGGCTGCCTGGATGCTCAAGGCGAGCGTGGCGTCGTCGGTCACGCCGGTGCCGTCGGTGTTGCTCGCCTTCACGCCGCGCGCCTGGGCCAACTCGCCGATCTGGCGGGCCGCGCCGTGGACCAGCACCACCTTGATGTTGAGCGAACGCAACACGGCGAGGTCCAAGAGGATGTTGCCGAAATTTTTCGACGCGATGACGTCGCCGTCGATTTCGACCACGAAGATCTTGTCCCGGAACCGGGGAACGTATTGGAGAATGCCGCGCAGGTCGGAGACTTTCATTGAGGTACAGAGGGGAGAAAAAAACAATTTGACGAAAAACGCAAAGGAATCTTGGGCGTTTTTCTGATAGAGTGCGCCCTTATGACCCGCATTTTAGGCATCGACGTCGGTGAAGCGCGCATTGGCCTGGCCCTTTCGGACGACCTCGGGATGCTCGCGCACCCGCTCGAAACCGTGAAAACCAAGGAGGGCAACCCGATTAAAACTATCGCCGCCGTGGTGGAACGCGAAAAAGTGGCGACGGTTGTCATTGGGCTGCCGCGCAACATGAACGGCACCTATGGCCCCGCCGCCGAGAAGGCGAAGGAGTTCGCCGCCAAGCTCCAGGCGCTCACTCCCTGCACCGTTAAGTTTTGGGACGAGCGGCTCACCACGGTGGCCGCGCAAAAGCAGCTCCACGAAGCGGGCCGCAACGTGAAAAACAGCCGCGCCGTGATCGACCAGGCCGCCGCCGTGCTGATCCTGCAAGGCTACTTGGATTCGCAGGCCGGAGGGTTTGGGATTTAGCCGCAAAAAAGCGCAAAAAAGAGAAACTCCTTTTGAAACTCTTCTTTCCGTTTTTGCCTTTTCTTCGCGCCTTCGCGCCTTCGCGCCTTCGCGTTTTATCGAGCGGCGCGAGGTTGCGGCCCGGGCTGGCTGGTTTATTCGGCGGTTGCTTTTCACGCCAAGCCCGGGCAGAAGGGAGCTTTTCTTACGGGCTTCTGCCCATTGCACCTTCCGCCCCTGGCTCGGGTTTCATTCTCCCCTTTTTTGAAAAGTTCCACGCCTGGGAAAAAACCGGTGCCCCGGTTTTTTCACGCGAAGGCGCGAAGGCGCGAAGGGGCGAAGGGAAGACAGGAAGAGATGAGAGGAAACGGGAGGGGCGGGTATGACTCGCCGGTTGCGGCTCTCCATTGCTTACGATGGCCGCCCGTTTTGCGGGTGGCAAAGCCAGGCGGGCAGCGGCTCCGTGCAGGACGCCCTGGAGGCCGCGCTCGCGGCGCTCAATGGGAACGAACGCATCCCGCTTCACGGGTCGGGCCGCACGGATGCCGGGGTTCACGCGCTGGCCCAAAGCGCCCATGCCGATGTGCCGCACCCCCGGCTTACTTTGCGCGGCTGGCTCTTCGCGCTGAACGCCCATTTGCCGCCCGAAATCCGCGTGACCCGCTGCCAATGGGCCGGGCCGGATTTCCACGCCCGCTTTTCCGCAAAGGGGAAGCGTTACGTTTACCGCATTTGGAACGGCCCCGTGCTGCCGCCGCTGGAGCTTGGCCGCGCCTGGCAGGTGCCCAAGCCGCTCGACCTCGCCCGGCTGCGCGCGGCGGCTGCGGTGCTCCTGGGGACTCACGATTTCGGCGGGTTCGCCGCCAACCGGGGCGTGCCTTGCCTCGACACGGTGCGCACGATCCGCAAGATCGACGTGAAAGGCCGCCCCGGGGGACTCCTCACGCTCACGTTTGAGGGCGACGGTTTCCTTTATAAAATGGTGCGCTTGCTCACGGGGTCGCTGGTGCGCGTGGCCCAGGGCCGGGCCGAGCCGGAATGGCTCGCGAGCCTTCTCGAACCGGGCAAGCCGGATTCGCCCCGGGCGAAAAGCAGCTTTGCCGCTCCCGCCGAGGGGCTGTATCTGGCGCGGGTATTTTATTGAAGGAGGCTAGTGTGGTGAAAGATTAATTCACGTCATAATTCCGGTCTCTTTTTCGATTTTTCCGCGTTGCTCAATCGGTCGGTATCTTCAGATACCGCCCTTCATTCGCGCCTTGAAAATTCAAAAAATAGCCTCGGACTTATTTAGCGTATTTCTCTTTCACCACACTAGGGCTTACTTCGGCTCCACGCGGATCGCGTAGCGGTCCACCACGAACTTTACCCCGGCGAGGTCGCCCACGTAGCGGAGCACTTCCCGGAACGGCACGTTGGAGAGATTCAGTGTTACCGGTGCGGAAGCGTTAACCCCCTGGGCCACCACGAAGTTTGGCTGGATCTTCCCATCGGACGCCTTCGCGGCTTGTTGTTTGAGGGCGTCGAGCGCGGAGTCGAGCGTGGCTTCGCGGAACTCCACCTTGGGCAGGATGAGCCCCTGGAGCTGTTTTTCCACCGCCGCGCCGGGGTTGGCCTGGCTGGCCTGGGCTTCGGCTTGAGCGATGGCTTTCAGGTAATTGCGCGCCGCGACGTTTTGGGGATCTTCAGCGAGCACTTTTTGAAACAGCGGTTTGGCGGTTTCGAGATCGCCCGCGAGGTAGGCTTTTTGTGCCTGCGTGAGGAGCGAGCTTTGTTGCGCCGCGAGCGGCAGGGTGGAAACCGAGAGAGCGGCCAGAAACAGAGCGAATGTTCTTTTCATGGGAGGGAACCTTTCCGGCCTCCTTATGCGCCTTTCCCCCGGGCTTGGCAAGCCCCGGGTTTCGGATATGCTTTTCCATAGCCATGACCGATTCCGCCCAAAAACCGCCCGTACCCGTTTCCATTCTCACCGGCTTTCTGGGAGCCGGGAAAACCACGCTGTTGAATTATATCCTGCGCGAAAACCACGGCTACAAATTCGCCATCATCGTCAATGAATTGGGCGAGATCGATATCGACGGCCAGTTGGTCGAAAACACCGAGGACGAAATTCTGCAAGTGGGCAACGGCTGCCTTTGCTGCACCGTCCGCAAGGACTTGGTGCGCGGCATCGCCAAGCTGATTGCGCGCGGCGGCTTTGATTACATTTTGATCGAAACCACCGGCATCGCCGACCCCGGTCCCGTGGCGCAAACCTTCTTCAACATCCCGCAACTCCAGCAGCATGTGAAGCTCGACTCCATCATCACCGTGGTGGACGCCGAGCAGATCGAAAAGCAAATGGAGGAAGTGGAAACCGCCCGGGAGCAGATCGCCATGGCGGATTTCCTGCTCATCAACAAGACCGATCTCGTGGACGAGCCGCATCTGCAACGCATCGAGGCGCTCGTCCATGCCTTGAACCCGCAGGCGCAGACCTTCCGCACCAACCAGTCGCAGGTGAATTTGAAGGAGGTGCTCGATATGGCCGCCTTCGACGTGGACCACAAACTGGCCATCGACCCGCAGTTTCTGGATGAATTGAACCAGCGCCACCACCACGAAATCCAGTCTTGCGCCTTCACCTTCACCGAGCCGTTCAACGTGGACCAGTTCGAGGCGTTTGTGCAAAGCTTGAGCGAGAAGGAAAAGATCTTCCGCTCCAAGGGGTTCGTGGCTGTCGCGGGCAACCCGCGCCGGATTCTTTTCCACGGCGTCAACAACCGCTTTTCCATCTTCTGGGACCGGCTTTGGAACGAGGGGGAGAAGCGGACCAGCCAGCTTGTCTTTATCGGCAAGGCGCTCAACCCCGAGGCCATCCGCAACGGGCTGACGCGCTGCCTCGCGTAGCATAAAATACTCAATATGATTCCATCAACACGCCAGCAATTCCGGCTTTTCAAGGCTTTCGGCATCACGGTTTCGCTCCACTGGACGTGGTTTCTGGTGGCGGTGTTCCAACTGGAACGGCGCGGCCCCGGGATGCCTCTGGGGCTGGCCATTGCGGAATACCTGGCGCTGTTTGCCATGGTGCTGATGCATGAATTTGGCCACGCTCTGGCCTGCCGTCAGGTGGGCGGCTCCGCGCGGGACATCATTCTGTGGCCTTTGGGCGGCGTGGCGTTTGTGAGTCCGCCGCAGCGCCCGGGAGCCACGCTTTGGAGCATCGCCGCCGGTCCGCTGGTGAACCTTGTGCTGGCCTTGCCGCTCACCGCCGCGCTTTTCCTTCGGGATTCCCTGGCGATGTCCCCCGCCATGGTGCGCTTTGTTTGGGATGTCTGGAGCATCAATATCGTGCTCTTCGTCTTTAACGTGTTGCCGGTTTACCCGCTCGATGGCGGCCAGATTTTGCGGTCGCTCCTCTGGTTTGTTTTCGGGCGCGTGAAGAGCCTTTGGATCGCCTCCGTGGTGGGCGTCATTGGTGCGGTGGGGTTTATCGGGTACGCGGTATTGGAGCAATCCCTCTGGATGGGCGTTATCGCGCTGTTTATCCTGAGCCAATGCTGGGCCGGGTTCAAAGAGGCCCGGCTGCTCAAGCAGATCGAAGCCATCCCGCGCCACAATGCTTTCGCCTGTCCCGGCTGCAATGCCCACCCGATGCAAGCGCCGGTGTGGGTTTGCGGCAATTGCCAAAAGACGTTCGATCCCTTCCTGCACGGCGGCACCTGCCCGGCTTGCGGCCACACGCTGGATAGCGTGACCTGCCCCGATTGCCGCCAGGCGCACTCGCTGGCGGGCTGGGGAGCGTAAGATCAGCTATCCGCTTCTTCCGTGGTCACCGTCGCGTCCTTTGCTTCGGCGGCTTCCAGCGCCTGCTCGAAGGCCCGCCAGGCGAGCATCGCGCATTTGACGCGCTGCGGGAATTTCCGCACGCCGCCCAGCACGTTCAAGTCGCCCAATTCGCGCGGGCCTCGGCCCGGTTCCTCGTTCGCCGGAGCCGAAACGCGGTCATGGAAGAGGTGGAACATCCGCTCCGCCTCTGCGCGCGTCTTGCCCTTGAGCTTCATCGTCATCAACGAAGCCGAGGTCATGCAAACCATGCAGCCCGAGCCGGTGAATTTGACGTTCTCCACGTTTTCGGGGCCGAACTCCACGTGCAGGTCGATGTTGTCGCCGCAGGAGGGGTTGTCGCCGTGGACGTGCACCACATGCTCGCCCGCGAGTTCGCCAAAGTTGCGCGGGTGGCGCGAGTGATCCGTCACCACCATCTCGTAAAGCTCGCCCAGCGGCAGCGAGACGGCGGCTTGGGCCGCGCCGCTCTGCGCGGCGTTCGCGACGGTGCCGAGCACTTCGGCCAGGTGGTCGATCTCGGCCTTGGTGTTGTAAAAATAGAAGCTCGCCCGCGCCGTGGAAACCAGGCCCAGTTTGCGCATCAAGGGCTGCGTGCAATGGTGGCCGCCGCGCAGGGCGATGCCGTGCTCGTCGGCCATGGTTACTAAGTCGTGCGCGTGGGTGTCGGCCATGGTGAAGCAGATCACCGCGCCCCGGGGCGAGCCGACGGGCGGCCCGATCAGCTTCAAACCGGGGATGGCCGCCAGCTTTTGCAGAGCATACTGAGTCATCTCGGCGTCGTGTTCCCAAATGGCCTGGCGGCCGATGGATTCGAGGTAATCGACTGCCGCGCCCAGCCCGATGGCTCCCGCGATGTTCGGCGTCCCGGCTTCGAAGCGGTAAGGGGCGGCCTTCCACGTGCTCTTTTCGAAACGGACGGTTTCAATCATGTCGCCGCCGCCCTGCCACGGGGGCAGGGCGTTGAGGATCGCCTTCTTGCCGTAAAGCACGCCGATGCCCGTCGGGCCGCACATTTTATGGCCCGAAAGCGCCAGGAAATCGCAGCCGATGGCCTGCACGTCGAGCGGCAAATGGCCCGCGCTCTGGGCGGCGTCCACGAGCGTCACAGCCCCCACTTTGCGCGCGGCGGCGCAAAGTTCGGCCACGGGGTTGATGGCTCCGAGCGTGTTGGAAATGTGGTTGAAAACGAACAGCTTCACCTCGGGCGTGAGGAACTCGTCCAGCCGCGCGAGGTCCAGTTCGTGGCGGTCGTTGATGGGCAGGAAGCGCACGGTCGCGCCGGTTTTTTCCGCGAGGATTTGCCACGGCACGATGTTGCTGTGGTGCTCCATTTCCGTGGAGAGAATCACGTCCCCCTCGTGGATGTATTTCGCGCCCCAGGTTTGCGCGACGAGGTTGATGGCCTCGGTGGTGCCCCGGGTGTAGACGATCTCCTCGGGGCTCGCGGCATTGAGAAAGCGGGCGATTTTTTTGCGGGCCTCCTCGTAGCCTTCGGTGGCCCGGGCGCTCAGTTCGTGCATGCCGCGGTGCACGTTGGCGTTGTCGCGCTCGTAGTAGTGGCGGATCACGTCAATGACCGCCTGCGGTTTCTGCGAAGTCGCGGCGTTGTCGAAATAGACAAGGTCTTTCCCGTGGACCGTCTGGTTCAAGATGGGGAAATCGGCCCGGATTTTCTCCCACGAAAGGTTGGCTGGATTCATTTCAATTTACGTCTGACGCTGGCTGTGGGGCAGTCGCAGCCCGCGCCGCATTTCCGCTTCCGAAAGATAAAGTACAGCAGCGCAACGGCAACCACCGCAACCACAAGTATCTGATCGAGAACCGGGTTCATAGGATTTTTCGAGTCTTTAAAATTAATGAAACCCCAGCAGGTGCCCGCCTTGGTAAACGGCGAACGCCCCGAGCCAAGCCATGGCCGTCAACAGCGCGATCTGGATCAGCGGCCAGCGCCAGGAGTTGGTTTCGCGCCGCACCACCGCCACCGTGCCGATGCATTGCATGGCCAGCACGTAAAAAACCATCAGCCCCAGACAGACCAGCGGCGTGAATACCGGCGTGCCGTCCGCGCGCGTTTCGCTGCGCATGGTGTCGCGCAGCGTGCTGCTTTTCGCGGACTCGTCATCTTTTTCGTCCTCCACGTTGTACATGATGCCCATGGTGCCCACGAACACCTCGCGGGCGGCAAAGGAACTGATGAGGCCCACGCCGATTTTCCAGTCGAACCCGAGCGGCGCGATCACCGGCTCGATGGTCTTGCCCAAATGCCCCGCGAAGGTCTGCTCCATGGCGGCGGCGCGCGGCAGGTCCGGGTTCGCCGGTTTCGGGAAGCTCACCAGCGCCCAAAGCAGCACCGAAAGCGAGAGGATCACCGTGCCCGCGCGGGTCACAAAGAGCCCGGCCCGCTCCTTCATGCAAAAAGCCACGTTTCGCAGCGAGGGCAGGCGGTAGGAGGGCAATTCCAAAAGCAGCATGGAGGTTTCGCTCTTGAGGAACGTCCGTTTCATCACAAACGCCAGCACGAAGGCGGCCACGATGCCCAGCAGGTAGAGCCCCAGCATCATCCCCGCCTTGGCCAGCGCCGAGGTTTGCGGCAGCAGCACGGAAATCATCAGCGTGTAAACGGGGATGCGCGCCGAACAGCTCATCAGCGGGGCCACAAGAATCGTCGCGATGCGGTCGTTGCGGTTCTCCACCGTGCGCGCGGCCATCACGCCGGGAATGGCGCAGGCAAAGGAACTCAGCAGCGGGATGAACGATTTGCCATGCAAGCCTACGAGCGACATCACGCGGTCCATCAGGAACGCGGCCCGCGCCATGTAGCCGCTGTCCTCCAGCAGGCCGAGGAAGAAATAGAGGATCAGGATTTGCGGCAGGAAAATCAGCACCCCGCCCACGCCGGGAATGATCCCGTCCACAGCCAGGCTGCGAAGCTGGCTCTCGGGCAGTTGCCCGCCCAACCAGCTTGCCAGGCCGTGCACGCCGGAGTCGATCCACTCCATGGGCACCTGGGCCAGCGTGAAAATCGAAAGGAACATCAGCGTCATCGTGCCGATAAATGCCACCCAGCCCCAAACCTTGTGGGTCAGCACGCGGTCGAGCCGGTCCGTCAGCGAAGGTTTGCCGCCCCGGCCCGGTTTGACCACGGCGCGCTCGCAAACCCGGTTGATCCACTCATAGCGGGCCTCCACCAAGGCGCACAGCGGGTCCAAGCCCTCCTCGCGCAGCCGGGCTTGCGCGGCGGTGACGGCTTCCACCACCTCGGGGCGGTGGTCCGCCAAGTCTTCCAGCGCCCGGTTTTGGAGCGTTAAAAGCAGCAGCGCCTCGGGAAAAGCTTCCTCCGGCTCGTATGGCAGCGCGGCAGCCAGGCGGCGTACTTCGCGCTCGATGGCTTCCGGCAGCGGCGGACGGCGCGTCGGTCTCGGCAATTCCGGTTTGGAAACCGCCGCCTTGAGTTGGGTGATGCCCCGGCCCTGGGTCGCCACGATGGGGATCACCGGCACGCCGAGTTCCTCCTCCAGCGCCTTCACATCCACGCGGATGCCCGAGCGTTCCGCCATGTCGAGCATGTTGAGCACCACCACCATGGGGAGGTTCAAATCGAGCAACTGCGCCACAAGGTAAAGATTGCGCTCCAGGTTCGAAGCGTCCGCCACCGCGATCACCAGGTCCGGCCGGGGCGTGCCGCTTTCATGGCCCAAAAGGACGTTGCGCGCCACCGCCTCGTCGGGCGAGCGGACTTGCAGGCTGTAGCTGCCCGGCAGATCGAAAAGCACCATCGGTTCCCCGTGGAGTCCGTAAAAACGGCCCACCTTGCGTTCGACGGTCACGCCGGGGTAGTTGCCGACTTTTTGGCGGAGGCCGGTTAAGACGTTGAAGAGCGTGCTTTTGCCGCAGTTCGGGTTGCCCGCGATGGCGACGTGGCGGTGATGGTGGCCGCCCTCGATGTGAGCGTGCCCCCCGGCTTCGCCGTGGGCGTGCCGGTGTTGATGGTGATGGTGACGAAAGTGGCGGACGCGTTGAGCGAAGGTCATTGTGCGAAGGTCATATACAGGCTACCCGAATCCCCCTGGCTTCCCGTTTACGCAGGGAAAGGCGGTAACCGCGCACTTCGATTTCAATCGGATCGCCCAAAGGAGCAAAACGAATCAATTCGATCTCCACCCCCGTGGTCAGCCCCATCTCCAGGAGACGGGCACGGCGTTCAGGCGGGAGGTCAAACCCGGTAATGCGAGCGACTTGACGCGCCCCAAGAGTCGCCAAAGGTACGCCGGGAACGGTTTTTAGTTTCATGATTCGGTACTTCTGATGTTATTGAGATTCAATCGCAGAATCAAGCAATATGTTGCGGTTGCTAGAATGACTCCCGCGCCCTCCGGTGTCAAAAAAAGACGGCGGGCTGGGCGAAAATAGGACAAAAAAGGGGATGGCTTGCCTTCCGCGGCGGATCGGCTCATGCTGACCCTTCACCTTATGGCCAAGCCGTTTTACATCACCACCGCCATCGACTACACCAACGCCGCGCCGCACATCGGCCATGCGTATGAGAAGATTCTTTCCGACGTGATCGCCCGCTATCACCGAATGAAGGGCGACGGGGTGTTTTTCCTCACAGGCGTGGATCAGCACGGCCAGAAAGTGCAGCAGAGCGCCCAGAAACAGGGGCTTGCCCCGATGGAGTTTGCCAAGGGCGTTACGGAGAAATTCATCAGCCTTTGGAAGAAGCTGGGCATCAGCAACGACAACTGGGCCGAAACCACCGCCCCGCTGCACGTGGACGTGGTGCAAAAAATCCTCCAGCAGCTTTTCGACGCGGGCGAAATCTACAAAGCCAGCTACTCCGGCTTTTACAGCGTGCGCCAGGAACAGTTTTTGACCGACAAGGAGCGCGGCCCGGACGGCGAGTTCGGCCCCGAGTGGGGCGAGGTGACGGAGATCACCGAGGAGAACTATTACTTCCGCCTCGCCAAACACCGCGACTGGCTCCTGGCCTACATCGACAGCCACCCCGGCTACGTCACCCCGGCCTTCCGCCAGGCGGAACTGCGCAACGCGGTGGAGCGGCTCGCGGGTGACCTCTGCATTTCCCGGCCCAAGAGCCGCCTGGAGTGGGGCATCGAACTGCCCTTTGACAAGGATTACGTCACCTACGTTTGGTTCGACGCGCTGGTCAACTACATCAGCTTCGCCGGTTACTGGAACGGCGCGGACCGGCACAACGCGGAGTTCGACAGCCGCTGGCCCGCGCTGCACGTCATCGGCAAGGACATCCTCGTGCCCGCCCACGGCGTTTACTGGCCCGTCATCCTGCACGCCGCCGGGTTCACCGACGCGGAGATCCCGCCGCTCCTGGTCCATGGCTACATCAACATCGGCGGCGCGAAGATGAGCAAGAGCCTGGGCAACATCGTCGACCCCGCCGTGCTGGCGGAGAAATACGGCCCCGGTGCGCTCAGGTATTACTTAATGCGCGAAGCGGCGACGGGCCAGGATATGGAATTTTCCGAGGAGCGCCTGGTGATCCGCTACAACACGGACCTCGCCAACGATCTGGGCAACCTCTTAAATCGCACGCTCAACATGGCCAAGCGGTACCGGGAAAGCGTCGTCAAGCGCCCGGCGGACAACGCCGCATGGGTCGCCGATTTGCGCGCCACCGTGGAGGCGTACACCGCCAAGATGGATCAATATTTGACCCACGCCGCGCTGGAGGCCGCCTTCGGGCTGGCCGCCAAGTGCAACGCCTACATCGAGGCGCAAGCGCCGTGGAAGCTGGCCAAAGACCCGGCCCAGGCGGAACAGCTCGACGCCGTGCTCTACAACCTTGCCGAAGCCCTGCGCGTGCTGGTGATTTTGATCGCCCCGGTGCTGCCGGAAGCCGCCGCAGCCATGGCCGCGCAGCTCAACGTTCCCGCGAACCAGACGTTTGCGGATGTGGAATGCGCGCTCGCGGATGGACACACGCTGGGCGCGCCCACGCCGCTGTTCCCGCGCATCGAAACGCCCGCGCAGTAAACCGCCCAGGGATCATAGGGGACTTCGCGCTGGGTGAATTGATTCTTCCACCCGGCCGCCAATTTATGTGTGGAGAATTGACGTCGCCCTAATGGCGGGAAACGACCATGTGAAAGCCGGTGAATTGATACCTGCGCTGGAAATCAGGCATGGAAACGTGTTCTTTTCCAAAAATTGGATCGGCGAAAGTTACTTGATTCCCGTTAACATCGAGCACGGCAATAAAGTGACCAACACCGCCGATGCGTACACCGACAACTGCGGGTAATCCGGAGGAAGGAAAAAAAGTTTTCTCGAAGTCAAAATGTGCGTTTAACCCTTTGCTCCGTACGTAACGGGCCAAATACCAAGCTTCCGTTCCACCGGCATAAGTAAACGCGGCCTTTGCGGCTTCGCGTTCATTGGCACTTACACCGAATTGCCGCAGAATGGTGCTTACACTGGCCGGGCCACAGGTGGCCCCAGTGCTTTGAAGACAGGCGTCCTCCCGCCATTGTTCATGTATGGAACTCTCGGAAAGAGGGGCAGCGATGGGTTTGATGTAAGGAGCCACACCCAGTGCCAACAATGCGAATAGAGGTAGCCCCAGAAGAAATCGAGGCAATAACGATGCGGCGGCTCCGGCGGCTCCTCCGAGAAAGATCACAAAAAACTCTGCCCCCCGCCAGGAGTGAAGTTCATAAAACCATGCGCATTCAGGCAGAATATGTAGGTAGTAGCTGGCAAATAGGAGCGATGGAACAGACAACAGCACGAACCCTGCGCAGATACACAGCCGTGTTTTTACCTTCCGTTGAACGGCTTGTTGATAAGTTAATGCGAACAGCGCGACACTGAATGCCGCTGCAATGAAACCAAGGATGTTCATAAGTTCACTCCGTTCAAGGCTTCCCAATATTACGGGGACTGCGGAGCCGTGCTACGGAAAAGATCGAGGGCAAGCAAGGTTTTTCTCCTCGTGGCCAAGTTGCACTTGGGTGCGCCGTTTTGCGCGGCAGTTGTACTGCCGCACGCTCCGCTTTGGCGAAGGCCCCATGCGAAGTTAAACTTCGCGAAACAGGTTGGGTTCCCAAGTATAACTTGGGAACCAGGTGCAATCAGCGAATTATCCCACGTCTCTGGCGCGGGAGCGCCCTCTCCCCATCCCCGCGTCTTCCCCTAGGCTGCCCAGGCGGGCTTGAAATAGGCGAGCAGTTCGCAGGCGGGCACTTTGGTCAAATCCGAGCGCACACGGTGCAGGGCGCGGTGGCGCAAATCCTTCGGCAATTCCTGGAGAATGGCCTGGTGGATTTCCGAGGAAGCGGCGAAGTTCCACGTTTCGGGGCGTTCGTGTTGCAGCACCGTTCCAATGCGCTCGGCAACCAGCTTCACCAGACGTTTTTGCTGTTCCTCCTCCAGGCGCAGAGCCTCGCCTCCCGACATTGCGGTCATGGGTCCCATGGGGCCCATTCCGGCGGCGGATTTGTAGCGTCCCAAGGTGTCGGTGGATTTTTCGTGGATCCGGAGATGCGCCTCGGGAAATTCCACCTCGTCGATCAACTCCAGCTTGCGGCCCCGGGTGGGCGTTTCCGCCACTCGAAATGCTTTCAAGTGGCCCAGATTCGCTGCAACGACAACGGTATTCATCCTTAATGGGAATCGTTTGCCGACCCGGGGTTGCGTGACCGC
The DNA here is from genome assembly GCA_964513965.1 of uncultured Chthoniobacteraceae bacterium. Lineage (GTDB taxonomy): Bacteria > Verrucomicrobiota > Verrucomicrobiia > Chthoniobacterales > Chthoniobacteraceae > UBA695. The sequence continues at coordinate 61,446 of CAZEOO010000008.1, read as the reverse complement.
CGGGGTCGGGGAAACCCTTCCGGCTCTTCCTTCGCATCTTTGCGCCTTTGCGTGAGTTTCCAAAAAAGCTAAATTGCCAGCGGTATGAACGAGGTTCCCACACCCTCGAACCCACCCACGCCGCCGCGCGAGGAAGGCCAGCCTTCGGTGACGGTGGATTACAACCCGGCGGTGGTCACCGGCGAGGCGGCCCGGCAGGAGGCCAGCCGCATTTTGCCCGAGGCCGGGGCGCATTTCGAAAAATACCTGCTGCGTCTGCATGGCCGGGCCAGCGAGGCCACGGCGATGCGCTTCGAGCGCAAGGCGGAAGCCATCCCCGGCATTCGGCGCGCCACGGCCACGTTCATCGGCGGGGTGATGAACGTGACGTACAACGACGCGGTGATTTCGCCGCAGGAGGTCGTCGAAAAACTCCACGGCACGGGCGCTCCGGTCGCGCCGATGTCCCCCGGGGAGGACCGGCGTTGGGTTCGCACGGAATGGGCCGCGGTGACGTTGACGGTGCTCTGCCTCTGCTTTGCCGTGGCGGGTTGGCTGGCCGGGCGCGGCACGGCGCTGGCCAATGCGCTCTTCGTGGCCGCTTACGTGACGGGTGGCTGGTTTGGCATGTTGGCGAGCATCCAATCGCTGCGCCAGTGGACCATCGACGTGGATTTGCTGATGGTGCTGGCGGCGCTCGGGGCGGCCTACGTGGGCGCGCCCCTGGAAGGCGCGGCGCTGCTCTTTCTTTTCTCGCTTTCCAACGTGCTGCAAACCTTCGCCATCGACCGCACCCGCAAGGCCATCCGGTCGCTCATGAAACTGCGGCCCGAAAAGGCGCTCACGCGGCGCGGGGAGAAAACGGTGTGCCTCCCGGTGGAGGAACTGGCCGTGGGGGATATCGTGCTGGTGCGGCCCGGGGAGGCGATCCCGCTGGATAGTGAAATTGTTGAAGGCTCCAGCGCGATTAACGAGGCGTCCGTGACGGGCGAATCCATGCCGGTTTACAAAGCCGTGGGCGACCCGGTGTTCGCGGGCACGCTCAACCAGAGCGGCGGGTTGGAAATTCGCGTCACCCGGCGGGCGAAGGACTCCACCATCGAAAAACTGGTGCGCATGGTGGAGGAGGCGCAGAGCGAAAAAGCGCACACGCAACGCTTCCTGGACCGCGCCGAGCAATGGTACGCCTGCGGGGTCATCGGCTTCACGCTGCTCTTGATTTTCGGCCCCTCGGTGTTGCCTCATCTTTTCCCCCAATGGCTGGAGGACCGCCCCTTCAGCGAGGTGTTCTACCGGGCCATGACGGTGATGGTGGTCGCCTCGCCGTGCGCGCTCATCATCAGCACGCCCGCTTCCATTTTATCGGCCATCGGCGGTGCGGCCCGACGCGGGGTACTCTTCAAAGGGGGGGCGCATCTCGAGCGCACCGCCGGGGTTCGCGTGGTGGCTTTCGACAAAACCGGCACGCTCACCGAAGGCCGCCCTCACGTGACGGATGTGATCGTCGAAAACCGCTGCCAACCGCTGGGCGAAGCCGCCGCGCCCGCACTGGAGTTGCTGCGGCTGGCCGCCGCCGTGGAGGCGAAAAGCGAGCATCCGCTGGCGCGCGCGATGGCCGAGGAGGCCGAGCGGCGGGGGCTGGAACTGCCGCCTTGCACGGGCTTCCAGGCGGTGTCGGGGCAGGGGGCCAGCGGGATGTTGGGAGCGCGGCGCATCGCCGTGGGCAGTCCGCGCTATTTTGAAACGCTGGGCGTGGCGGTGGAAAAAGAAACGGCGCGGAGGGTTGCCCAGCTCCAGGCGGAGGGCAAGACTTGCGTGCTCGTGGGCGACCTCAGTTCCGGAAAATCGGGGGTGCTGGGGGCGCTGGCCATCGCCGACGTGCTGCGCGAGGGCGCGGCGGAGGTTGTGGCGCAATTGCGGGCCATGGGGGTGCGCAAAATCGTGATGCTCACCGGCGACAACGCCCGCGTGGCGGCGGCCATCGGAGCCCAGGCGGGCGTGGACGAGGTGCACGCGGAGTTGCTGCCGGAGGGGAAGGTGCGCGTGCTTAAGGAGCTGAAGGAATTCGGCCCCGTGGCGATGGTGGGCGACGGCATCAACGACGCCCCGGCGCTGGCCCTGGCCGACGTGGGCGTGGCCATGGGCGCGGCGGGAACGGACGTGGCCATGGAAACCGCCGACCTCGTGCTGATGAGCGACAATTTGCGCAACGTCGCCTTCGCCATTTCCATCGCGCGGAAGGCCCGGCGGGTCATCTGGCAAAATCTGGCTTTCGCGCTGGCGGTGATCGTGGGGCTGGTCATTTCCGCGCTCGGGTTCGGGCTGGCGCTCCCCTTTGGCGTGGTCGGCCACGAGGGGAGCACGGTGATTGTATGCCTCAACGGGTTGCGGCTTTTGGCGGCCCGTGGAAATTCGAAATAATGCTCTTTGTGGTATTGACACGCTCGCAAAGAAATGCTGATTGTGTAGCTACACGACACACATACCCTCCATGAAAAACATGTTTTCCTACACCGGCTCGAAAACCACGCAAATCTCGTTTCCATTGGGCGGCATCGGCAGCGGCTGCATCGGCTTGGGCGGCGATGGGCGGCTGGTTGAGTGGGAGATTTTTAACCGCCCCGCGAAGGGAAAGTTCAACGGCCTTTCGCACTTCGCCGTGAAAGCGGTGAGCGGCGGCAAGCTCCTGGATGCCCGCGTGCTCTGCGCTGAAATGAAGCCGCCGTACAAGGTCGGCGGCGAGCGGCAGTTTTGCGCGCAAGGTTTCAACCCGGGCCTCGAAACGATGGCGGGCTACCCCAACTTCCGCGAGAACGAGTTCATCGGCGAGTTCCCCATCGCGAACCTCGTGTTCAGCGATCCCAAGTTCCCCGGCAAAGTCACCAGCACCGCGTTCAACCCGTTCATACCGCTCAACGACAAGGACTCCAGCATCCCCGGCGCGTTTTTCGAAATCGCGTTCGAAAACCCGACGGCGGAACCCATCGATTACAGCGCCGCGTTCGTGGTGCAGAACCCGGCGCTCAAAAGCGTGAACCTTGCGGAAACCCGGGGCGGCGTGAAGATGGTCCGCTTGACGCAAACGGGGCTGCCGACGGACGACCTGGGGTACGGCGAGATCAGCGTCGCTTCGGATTCGGAGCACGTGGAATTGCAGGAGAGCCTCTTCCGGGGGTGTTTCTTTTTCGATGGCCAGCGGGTGTTTTGGGAGAACTTCGCCCGCGCGGGCAAGATGCCGCCCCGGCATTACGACGAGCCCGGCGAGCGCGACCATGCCAGCATCACCGCCACGGTGCGCGTTCCGGCGGGCGCGAAGGGTTCCGTGCGCTTCGTGGTGACATGGCACTACCCCAATTGCGCCGATACCTGGAGCCAGGAGAAGTACTCGCCCGAAGGCAAGCCGGTCGTCGATCCCAACGACCCAAACCGGCGCGGCTGGAAGAACTACTACGCCACGCTTTTCAAAGACTCCGCCGCGAGCGCCGCCTATGCGCTCGGCGAATGGGACCGCCTCTACCGCGAGACGCTTCTTTTCAAAAACGCCCTCTTTTCCAGCACCGTGCCCGATCCCGTGCTGCACGCCGTTTCCGCGCATATTTCGGTGCTCAAATCGCCAACGGTGCTGCGGCTGGAGAATGGCGAGTTCTACGGCTGGGAAGGCACTTTTGGCGACGTGGGCAGTTGCCACGGCACCTGCACGCACGTCTGGAACTACGCCTACGCGCTGCCGTTCCTGTTCCCGAAGCTGGAGCGTTCCATCCGCGACCTCAACTACCGCTACAACCAGCGCGACGACGGCGGCATGGTGTTCCGCATGGCGTTGCCGCTCGGGGCTGACCGGGGAACGTTCCGGCCCTGCGCGGACGGGCAGTTCGGCGATGTGGTGAAGGTGTACCGTGAATGGAAAATCTGCGGCGATACGCAGTGGTTGGCCACGCTCTGGCCCGCCGTGAAAAAATCCATCGAGTTCGCCTGGAACCCCAGCAACGAGGACCGCTGGGACGCCGACCGCGACGGCGTGCTGGAAGGCCGCCAGCACCACACGCTGGACCGCGAGTTTTTCGGCCCCAATTCGTGGCTCACCGGCTTCTACCTGGCCGCGCTCAAAGCGGGCGCGGAGATGGCGCGCGCCATGGGCGAGCCGGCAACGGCGGCGGACTACGAGGCGCTTTTTGCCAAAGGCAAGGCGTGGGTGGACGCGAACCTTTTCAACGGCGAGTTTTATTGCCAAAAAGTCGACCTCGCCGACAAGGCGCTCGTGGAGAGCTTCGGTGCTACCAAGGATTACTGGAGCGGGGAGCACGGGCAGATCATGGCGCAGATCGGCGAAGGGTGCGGCATCGACCAGGTGCTGGCGCAATGGCACGCCAATTTGTGCGGCCTGGGCGAGATCTTTGACCCGGAACAGCGGCGCAAAGCCTTGCGCGCCATCTTCACGCACAACTACCGCAAAACGTTCCGCGATTTTCCCAACCCCTGCCGCCTCTTTTCGCTCTACGACGAGGCCGGGGTCTTGATTTGCGACTGGCCCGATCCCGCCAAAAAACCGGCGGTGCCCGTGCCCTATAGCGAGGAGACGATGTACGGCTTCGAGTACTCGGCGGCGGCGTTGATGATCCAGGAGGGGATGGTGGAGGAGGGCCTCGAAATCATCGAAGAAGGGCGCAAACGCTTTGACGGCGAGCGGCGCAACCCGTGGAACGAGCCGGAGTGCGGCTCCAACTACGCCCGCTCCATGGCCTCGTTTTCGCTCCTGAACGCGCTGGCCGGGTTCGAGTTCGACGCCACGCGCGGGATGATCGGTTTCTCGCCGGTGGCCAAAATGCTGGAAGCGCCCATGTTCACCACGTTCTGGGCGCTGGACTCGGGCTGGGGCACGGCCACGTTTGCGGGCGGCTCGATCCGGCTGGACGTTCTTTACGGGAAACTCGACTTGCGCGAGTTCCGCTCGGCGGCGCTGAAATCGGCGAGGTCCGTTTCCGCCGGAGGCCGGGCTTGCCAATTCGAGGCGGGGGAAGGCATACTCCGCTTCTCCCAGCCCGTGGCCATCCACGCGGGCGAGCCTCTCGAAATTTGTTTCAAAAAGTAAATACAATGAGTCTCTCTTTCATCTCGTTCCCAAACTCCATTTGGGAACGTCGGTGCTCCGGCAACTCTATTGCCGCAATAGGAGTTGCGTGGACAATTGCGTGCCGAAATAGAGTTTCGGCACGAGATGACGGGAAAGCTGGAGCTTGCTTGGATGCACTAAACCCAGAGAATTTGTTTCAAAAAGTACCCCACCCTTGATCTCGTCCCTTCAACTCGCCAGCCTTTGCGGCGTTTCGCAAGGCACGGTTGACCGGGCGCTCCATGGCCGCCCGGGCATCGCCGCCGCGACGCGCGAAAAGGTGCTGGCGGCGGCTCGGCGGCACGGCTACGTGCCCAACCCCGCCGCGCGCGAGTTGATGACCGGCCAGACGCACGTCTGCGGCGTCATCATTCCCGCCAACGGCGGCGTCTTTTTCATGGACCTGGTGGAGGAACTCCGGCGCGCTTTGAAGCGGCGCAAACTCTCGCTCCTGCTCGCGCTCGCGGCGGACGAAGCCGAGGCGCTGGAGGCGCTGGGCGACTTCGCCGCGCGGCGGGTGCGGGGCGTCGCCCTGGTGCCGCCCTCGGAAACCTTCGCGGTGCCCCGGGAAATCGCCGCTTCCTGCCACATGGTAAGCATCGTCAGCCCTTGCGCGGAGGAGATCGTCCCTTGCGCCGCGCCCAACGAGGTGCGGACGGGTTATGACGGCGCGGCGTATTTATGGCAGCGCGGCCATCGCCGCATCGCCCATATCACTTCGCAGAGAAAAGCGCGGTCCATCGGCGAACGCCGCGAAGGTTACCTGCGCTTCATGCGCGAAAAAGGAGCCGAGCCGTGCGTGCTCGAAACCGCCGATCCCGCCGCCGTGCTCGGCTGCGTGAAGGCGTACCTGCCCACGGCGTTCTTCTGCCTCAACGACTGGTTGGCGCTCACCGCGCTGCGGGTTTTGGAAAGCGCGGGCATCCAGGTACCCGCGCAAATCTCCGTGCTCGGGGTGGATAACAGCCCCACCTTCAACGCGCTCTTCGCTGGGATGACCACCATGTCCTACCCCTACGCCGAAGTGGCCGAGGCCGCCGCCGCCATTCTGGCCGGGCGCGGGGTGCGCCTCCAAAAGCTGCCCGGTCTCGAAATCTGCCCCCGCCGCACGGTGGCCGATAAAATCTAAGTGCCCTGCCCCCGAAACTGGGGGGGGGTAAAAATGCGTTGCCAAACCGGGAATCCCGGTAATAATAACGCTAATCATCAACCCCCAATTCCTCCCTATGTATCCATATCATCGTATTGCTATGCTGGGCTCTCTGTTTCGTAAATACGCAGTATGCGGCGCGCTTGCCGCATTGTGCCTCGCCGGCCAGCGGGCCGCGGCGCAGACCAACCTCATTCCCAACCCCGGGTTCGAGGAGGGACTCAAAGGCTGGACCGCGTTTGTGCCTTCGACCACGCCCAAGGAGACCTGCAAATGGGAGGTTTCCACCGACAAGCCGCATAGCGGCGCCAGCGCGCTGCGCCTTCTGTCGCAGAAGCCGGAACGCTTCGGCATGTCCACGGGAATGCTGAAGGTCCAGGGCGGCGAGCGTTACAAGGTGAGCGCCTGGGTGCGCGTGGCTCCCGGCTTCCAATTAGCCGCCGGCAACCCCGGCATTTTGATGCGCGTGGATTTCCCCTCGAAAGACAACACGTTCGGGCCGAAAAACGTGCTCGTGACCCTGGGCAACAAAGTGGCTCCCGTGGCCGAGTTCGCGCGGATCGTGGGCAACACCGTTTTCCCCGCGGAATGGACCCTTATCAGCGCCGTCTTTGAGGTTCCCCAGGGAGCCGCCGATATGTGCCTGGAACTCTTCATGTGGTCGGGCGTGGGTGAATCGTTCTGGGATGACGTGGAGCTGGTGAAGGTGGATGCGGCCACTCCGTTGAGCACGTTGCCTGCGGCTCAATAACGTTATTTTTTGCAATCCCCCTCTTTCCCTCATGAAATCGCTTTTTCATTTTTCGTCCTGGGCCAGGAAGTCCGCGGCCCTGTCAGTCGCCGCGTTGTGTTTTGCTTCCGGCGCAGCCAACGCGCAGGAAAACTTGATCGCCAACCCGGGCTTTGAAGAAGGCCTGGCCTCGTGGGGCGCGTTTATCCCAACGGATACGCCCAAGGAAGTTTGCCAGTGGCAGATATCCAAGGAAGCGCCTCACGGCGGCACCTCGTGCCTGCAACTCCAAGCGTCCAAGTCGGAACGCTTCGCGATGTCCACCAAGGCGATTGCCGTGCAGCCGGGCGACCATTACAAAGTGAGCGCCTGGGTGCGCGTGCCCGCCGGGTTCAAAATCGCCAACGAGACTCCCGGCGTGCTGGTGAGGGCGGATTTTCCTTCGAAAAACAACGAGCTTGCCCAATACCAGGTGGTGCTGACCGTGGGCGGCAAGGTGGCCCCGGCCCCCGATGTGCACAGCATTGCCAATCGCTCGCTGCCCACGGAATGGACGCAGATCAGCGGCGTGTTCCAGGTTCCCCAAGGCACCACGCAAATGAACGTGGAACTCTTTATGTGGTCCGGCGAGGGACAGTCCTTCTGGGACGATGTGGAACTCGTCAAAGTCGATAAATCCACGCCGCTGAGCCTCATGGTTAAAGGGGCGCCCGCCGCCGGGGACGAACTGATTCCCGAAAAACCGGAATGGGCCGCCAACCACCCGCGCATCGTGCTGGACAAGGCGACGCTCGAACAGGTCAAAGCGGCCGTCAAAGTGCCGAACACGCCGCCCGCCCTCGCCTGGAAGCGCATCGACCAGTGGAGCCGGGATTTGGTGTCCGGCGCGGACAAATCCTTTGATATGGACCACCCCTTCGCGATCCTGGACAGCCTCACGGTGGGCACGCACAAGGAGCAGGGCCTGTTGGAAGGGCAGATCCGCAAATGGACCACGGCCTGCGACGTGCTGGCGTTCCATTCCATCGTTGCGGGCGACGCCAAGAGCGGCCGCGCGGCGGCGAATATCGCGCTGGCCATCGCCCGGAAGCTGCCCCCGGACAATGTGGTGCTCAACAAGGGCTTCTTCTACACTCGCACCTTCATGGTGCGCTCCATGGTGTTTGTTTATGACTGGTGCTACCCGCTTCTGACCCCGGAGGAGCGCCAGGATCTTCGCACCGCCCTGGGCAGCCATGCGCGCCGGATGTATTCGGACTCGCTCAACAGCGTTTGGGGCCAAACGACCCTGGGCCGCATCTGGAACTGGAACCCGGGCATCGCCTCCGCGTGGGGGCTGGCCATGCTCGCCATCATGGACGAGACCAACATGCCCGACCAGCAGTGGGTTTTCCAGGCAGCGCGCAATGTGGAGGATTTCTTCCGCTTCGCCGTCGACCAAAAGGGCGGCGCCGTGGAAGGCCCGGTTTATCTCTCCTACGGTGGCGGTTCTTCCGCTTACTTCATGGAAGCCCTGCGCCAGTGGAGTGGCGAGGATCTCTTGCAAGACACCCATTTGAAGCTGTTTCCGAAATTCCTGCCCTACGAAATCCTCCCGGGCGGCAAACGCGTGAACAACTTGCTCGATTCCGACTACAAAATGGCCGCGGTCGATTTCGTCCTTTACCCGCTCTCGCGGATGCAGGATGCGAGCCTTGCCCAGTGGGATTGGCAGCAACTCTGGGGTGGCTGGGAAGGCGGCAGCCCCACCTGGAGCCCCGTGGATGATCTCGCGGTGGCCATCTGGTGGCGCGCCAAGCCCGAGGTGAAGGAGCCGAACCTCCCTCTGGCCGCTCACGCCCCCTTCCGTGGCAACGTGGTCTCTCGCAGCGGCTGGGACAAGGATTCGGTCTATTTCTCCATCCACGCGCAGATTTACACCGCGCAGAAACACGACCAGGCCGACAAGGGGCAGTTCACCCTTTACGGTTACGGTGAGGATTTCGCCATCGACTCCGGCTACGCCAACGACGGCAACCTTTTCCCCGAAAAGAGCTATAGCACCGGGGCGCATAACTTGATCCTCATCAACGGCAAAGGACAGGCCGCGGGCAAGTACCACGCGCAAACCTCCGGTTTCATTCGCGGCTTCAGCCATTCCGACGCCGTGGATTGGGCGTGGGTGGACGAGAAGCCCGCCTACGAATACTACCTCAATGGCCCGCGCAAAGGCGGCGCCGACGGTTACGCCTACACCAAGACCTGGCAAAACAAAGTCGTGCAGGCCGACCGGCAGGCGCTCTTCGTTCGCGGCAAGCTGCCGTATGTGATTCTCTTCGATAATATCCAGCAAGATGACCAGGCGCAGGACTACACCTGGCTGCTGCACACCACGGCGGGCAAGACGTTCGACGTCAAGGGCTCGATCGTGACCATCAAGGCCGAAACCATGGCCAAGGATGCCAAGGTGCTCGTGCAGCCCATCGGTGCGGCGGCAGCTATTGGGACTCCCATCCAGCCGGACAGCAAGCAATCGGGCGCGTGGGTGAAGGAAATCAATATTCCTGCCGACGGGGATTACGAAGTCTGGGCACTCGCCGGTACGGACGCCCAGGATCCCGGGACCGCGAACTCCTTCTTCTTCTCCATTGATAACGGCAAGGCGGGTTTCGCCAAAGGGAAGCTATCCAACTGCTTCGTTTGGGAAACCCCCGCTGTTAAAGGCTTGAGCTGGGTCGCTCTCAACGATGACAACGGAGCCACGATCGTCCCGGCACTGTCGCTTAAAGCGGGGAAACACATGCTGCAACTGCGGGGCCGTGAAGAAGGCGCCTGGATGGCGACTCTCTGCTTGGTTCCCGCGGGCCAGAAAATGGAATCCAACGCGATTCCGAAGGGCAGCATCATTGTCAAAGCGGCCGAAGGGCAGGCCAACCCGCCCATGAAAGTGATGGATATTCCTCCCACGACGGTGAATGGCATCCTGCAAATGACGGTGCTGAGTCCCTCGCAGTTCAAGACCGAGCAAACTACGTTCACCACGACCACCGAAGGCTCCCACCCGCGTCTGGCGTTGACCACCCATGCGGTGGCCCCCAATTACCTCATGGTGCTGGTCCCGCGTCCGCTTGGGAAAGATGGCGCGGAGCCCAAGCCCATTGTGAGCTCCACGGAAGTGCGTAAAGGCGTGGCCGGTATGGTTGCGGTGGACGGCCAGGGAGACGACTTCGTGGCCCGCTGGGATGGCAAGGGCATCGAAACCAAGGACGTTGCGACCGACGCGCAACTCTTCTGGATGCGCGGCACCCCCACGCAGGCTTGCGCGGCGGTTCGTAGCAAGCAATTGACATGGAAAGGCAAGCCGCTCTTCCAGGCCAACAGCGAGGCTTCGATCGTGTTCGACGGCAAGGTTCTGGACGTCAGCGGCAAGAACGTTTCCGAACTCCGGCACGGTTTTGGCGACAAAGTGGTGCTGCGAGTGAATGGAAACGAAGTCCAGGCCGAGGCCAAAGACGGCCTCTCTGTTTGGCGCCGTTAAACGTTAAATTGAACGACATGCCGGGAGGGAAACAGCGTCCCCCCCCGGCATGCGCATCCCAGCGTTGGCGAGACGTGGTCAGAGGAGCGGCGGAAAAAGGGTCAACCCGCCGTGGATGGTCCAATTAACGCTAAATATTCTTTTAAAGGGGGCAAACTGATGGAGAATGCCTTGCATTCGGGAAAAATAACGGTAATGCTTTAATTAAAGAACATGCAATCCCGATACGTTTCCAAGTCAATCAACCAAAAAGATATAGCTGAAAAGCTAGGCGTATCGGTCATGACCGTATCCCGGGCGCTGCGGAACCACCCTGATCTGTCCGAAGCTACCAAACAGCGCATCATCGCCAAGGCTGTCGAATTGGGTTATTCTAAAATTCCGTCCCGGACCCAAAGCGCCTCCGTGAAGCGCATCGGTCTTTATTGCTGCCAGGAGCCGGTCAACTTCTCCTTCTTTAACTCCGGCGTCATCAAAAAGATTTTCATGGCCGTCGAGCAGGAGTGCAAAAAGCGGAAGATCGAGCTGGTATTGCAGTTCTTGCAGCCGGGGGACATTCCCGTGGCCGTGGCCAACAAAACCATCGATTCCGCGTTCCTCATGGGGCGCTACCGCAACGATACGGCGGAATACTTCAAGGACATCGCCGCCATTGCGCTCAGCAATTTCATCAAGGAGGACAGCCTTCCTTCCATCGTCTCGAACAACATGGGCGGAGGCCGCCAGCTTACCCGGCATTTGCTCGATTTGGGCCACGAGAAAATCGTTTTCGTCGACAGCGAGGAGCCCCTGCCCACCGAAATTTACCGCCAGCGCGCGGAAGGCTACGCCATTGAAATGATGGAGCGTGGCTTGAAGCCGGTGATCTATCGCTTGGGCAGCCAGAAAAGTTGGGACGACCTGATTCCCGAGATTTTCAAAGCCACCGCCGTGGTGGGGTGCAACGACGGCATTGCCGATGGGGTGATTAACCACGCAAAGGAGCGCGGGCTTCGCGTGCCGGAGGATTTAAGCGTGGTCGGCTATGACAACACGGAAGGCTGCGAGACCTCCGGGCTCACCACCTATTCGCCGAACTGGGAGCAACTGGGCCGCACGGCCGTGGACTTGATGGTCTGCCTGCCGAAAGAACTCCTGCGGCCGTGGTTCAAGCTGATTGTCTCGGGGGATTTGGTCATCCGCAAGTCCACCGCCAAGCCTCGCAGCAAGTAGGGCGCACACCTACCTACCGGAACCGCGCGCGGAACTCCGCCGTGGTGCAGCCGGTTTTCGCGCGAAACTGCCGGTAAAAGAAATACGGCGAGGCGTAGCCAAGCTGCTGCGCGATTTCCGTGGCGGGCTTGTCGGTTTCCAACAGCAGCGCCTTGGCTTGTTCCAGCCGTTCCTGGATTTGGTAGCGCCGGGGGCTTTCGCCCACGCACGCTTTGAAGCTGTGCGCGAAGTGCGACATGCTCATAAACGCGCGCTTGGCCAGTTTGTCGAGGTCCATCCCGCCGGAGACGTTCTCATGCAGCAGCGCCGCGGCGATGTTGATGCGGTCGCGCACGCAGCGGCTCGGTTTTTTTCCCGCTTCGGCGCTCTCGCGAACGGCGCGCCGCAGCTTCACCACGAACTCCACCATGTAAGCGCCCAGCAGCAACTGGGCGTCGGCGTCCTTGCGCTGGAACTCGGCGCACATCTGGTTGAAGAGCGCCACGAACTCCGGCTTGCGCGGCAGGTTCAGCACCGGGCAATGTCTCGCGTCGGGGAATTCAAGGTGCGAATTGGAAAGGTCCTCCGGGCGGAAGCGGTAGACGAAATAGGAGATCGAGTGAGTGCCAGCATACTCAGTGTGCGGCTCGCCGGGGTGGAACACGATGAGGTCGCCCGCCTCCGCGCGGTACTCCCGCCCGCCCACCCATAGCGTGCGCGCGCCTTTGGTAATGTAGAGCAGTTCGTAATGCCGATGAAAGTGGAGGTGGCGCTCGGGGTGGGCGGGGCGCGGGTCCTGGGTGCAACTGATGGCCGTCACGCGCTCCTCGCTGTAGTCCTTGAGCGAGGCGGTGGGAACAGGCAAGGCTGGGGTGCCTTTGGATTTGCCTTTTGAGATATTCACTTTTGGCATTCGGGACTGCAAAATAGTGCATACCAGAACCGCAGGCGAGTGTATTTTGAGCCGCTCCGGATTTTGGTAAACAGCCACGCATGATGACACTCGAATGGAGCCGCCGCGTCGAATGCTGGCGCAAAGAATTACCCAACCTGTTTTTTGTTCCCCTTGAAGAAGTTCCCTTCGAGGGCTTCACTACGTTTGAACACCTCACGCCCGAGCAGGCCCGGGCCGGAGCCTTCAAGCCGTTCCCGGCGGGAACGCAATGGGGTTCGCATAACGAATATGCCTGGTTCCGCGCCACGGTGCGCATCCCCGAAAGCGCCAAGGGCGAGCGCATCGTGCTGGTGCCCAACGTGGGGATGGAATCCCTGGTGTGGGTCAACGGCACCCCGGTCGGTTCCTTTAGCTGGAGCGAGCGCGAGATCACCCTGGCTCACCAGGCCCAGGGCGGCGAAACCATCGAGCTTCTGGTGGAGTCCTTCGCGGGTAACGGCACGCGCGAAGTCGGCGGCGGCCCCTGCCGCGAAGGCCGCGAGATGGTACCGCCCACGCCCGCTCGGCAGGTGACGGTTGAAAAGAGCCAGTTCGGCCTTTGGAACGAGGAGGTCTATCAGCTTTGGCTGGACGTGGAGACGCTGGCGAAGCTCGGCGAAGCGCTCCTGGACCGCGAATCCCTGCGGCTCGCGCAGATCGATGACGCGCTCAAGCAAATGACGCTGACGGTGGACCTGGAATTGCCGCGCTCGCAAATGCTGGAAACTGTCCGGCGCGGTCGCGAACTGCTCAAGCCCGTGCTGGCGGCCCGCAACGGCACCAGCGCCCCCGCGATGCACTGCTTCGGCCACGCGCACCTGGACCTTGCGTGGCTCTGGCCGGCGGCCGAGACGGACCGCAAATGCGGGCGCACCTTCGCCTCGCAGTTGACGCTGATGGGCGAGTACCCCGAATACAAATTCCTGCAAAGCCAGGCCTGGCTCTACGAGCGGGCCAAAGAGCTTTACCCCGACGTTTTCGAGCGGGTTTGCGAAGCCGTCAAGCGCGGCCAGTGGGTGGCGGACGGCGCGATGTGGGTGGAGGCGGATACCAACCTCCCCTGCGGCGAAAGCCTCGTGCGCCAGTTCCTCTACGGCAAGCAGTACTTCAAGGAAACCTTTGGCGTGGAAAGCCGCCTCATGTGGTTGCCGGACGTCTTTGGATACAGCGGCGCGCTGCCGCAGATCATGAAAGGCTGCCAGGTGGATTACTTCTCCACGCAGAAGATTTTCTGGACCTACGAGGGGGGCGAATGTTTCCCCTATAACTGGTTCTGGTGGAAAGGCATTGATGGCACCAGCGTGCTCTCCTACATCCACAACGACTACAACAGCCAGACCGACCCGAAGAGTCTGACGGACCGCTGGAAAGAGCGCGTGCAGAAAGACGGCTTCCACTCCAAGCGCCTCACCCCGTTCGGTTGGGGCGATGGTGGCGGCGGCCCCGTGCGCATGCACATCGAGTACCTGCGCCGCCAGGCCGACCTGCAAGGCAGCCCCAAGTGCGTGACGGAAGCGCCCGAGGTTTTCTTCGACGAAATGGCCGGGGATAAAGCGGCGCTTGCCCAAGTGCCCACCTGGGTCGGTGAACTCTATTTCCAGGCCCATCGCGGCACTTACACCAGCCAGGCGAAAATCAAGAAAGGCAACCGCCGCAGTGAGCACGCTCTGCACGAACTGGAGTTCTGGGGCGCTGCCGCCGCGCTTCTCCATGGCGCCGCCTTCTCGCCCAAAGTGGCCGCGCCGCTTTGGAAGGAAGTGCTCTTCAACCAGTTTCACGATATTATTCCAGGCTCCTCGGTACACCAGGTTTACCAGGAAGCCGAAGCGGTCCACGCCCGCGTCATCGCGCAGGCCCAGCGCGAGACGGCCACGGCGCTGGCGACTTTTGGCGACCAGGATGCCGCCGCTGTCACGCTCTTTAACTCGCTCTCGTGGGACCGCAATGAAGTCATCGAACTGCCCGAAGGCTTCGAAGGCGCTTGCGACGGCGCCGGGAACGCGCTGCCCACGCAGCAGGCTAACGGCAAGACGTTCGTGCAAACCCCGGCGATTGCCGCCACCGGCTGGACGACCCTTCGCAAGGGGAGCGCGTCCGCTTCGGCTTCGGCCAGCACCGTGAAGGCCACGGCCACTTCGTTGGAAAACGAATACCTGCGCCTCACCCTCAACGCCAGCGGCGAACTCACCAGCATTTGGGACAAGCAGAGCCAGAGCGAACTAGCCGCCGGGCCGTGCAACAGCCCGCGCCTTTACAAAGACGTGCCCAACTGGTTCGACGCCTGGGACATCAACAGCAACTACAAGCTGCAACCCGTGGCCATCGAGGCCGCGGCAGAGGTGGCAGTGGGCGCCAACGGCCCGCTCTTTGCCAGCGTGCTCGTGAAGCGCAAAATTCACGACTCGGAGTGGCGGCAGGAAATCTTCCTGCGCGCGGGCAGCCGCCGCGTGGAGTTTCGCACCGCCGTGGATTGGCACGAAAACCACAAGCTGCTCAAGGTCAACTTCCCGGTCACGGTTTACGCGAGCGAGGCGCTGCACGAAATCCAGTTCGGCCACATCAGCCGCCCGACCCACGCCTCCCGCCCGGGCGACGCGGGGCAATTCGAAGTTTGCCAGTACCGCTGGACGGCGCTTGCCGAATCCAATCGCGGCGTGGCCTTGCTCAACGATTGCAAGTACGGCGTGAACGTCGAGGGCAACAGCATCAACCTCACGCTCCTGCGCTCGCCGCTGGCTCCCGACATGACCGCCGATCGCGGCTTGAACGAATTCACCTACGCCTTCTGCGCCTGGAGCGGTGGCGGGTTCGTGGAATCCGGCGTGCTCAAGGAAGCCTATGAACTGAACTCGCCGGTGCTCACCGCCCAAGGCGCGGCCAAGCCCGGCAGCCTGTTCACGGTTTCCGCGCCGAATATTATCGTGGAGACCGTCAAGCCCGCCGAGGACGGTTCGGGCGACCTGGTGGTGCGGCTTTACGAAGCCGCGCGGACGACCACGCGCGTGGAACTGGGGGTCAACCTCCCTGTCCAGCGTGCCGCCCTCGCCAACATGCTGGAAGAGACGGAGCAGGAGCTGGCCTTCGACGGTGGCAAGCTCGCGCTGGAGTTCCGGCCCTTCGAAATCAAGACGATCCGCTTGGGCAAATAGGCCGCGAAATCTACAGACAAAAAAAGGCGGGGCCGTAAAGCCCCGCCTTTTTTGTTAGACTATTTCGTCGTCTTGATCGCCAGTTGCAAGGCGCTGATGGTGTCGGGAATGGCGCTGAAATCCAGGCCAAGCGAGCCCAGTTTCACGTTCACCAGACCGTCCTTCACCTCAGACTTCACATCGAGCGGGGCTTTGAGGTCGCCGTCCAGTTGGAGGGCGAAAGCCACGGCGGCTTTGTCGAGATCGCCGAGCTTGAAGTCGCGCTTCGGGCCGGAGTAAAGCACCAGCTCGATGTAGCTCGTCTTGGCTTTGGCGTCCTGCCCGGCTTCCCAGCGAATCTTCTCATCGCCAAAGACGGCGTAGGGGACGTTCAGCTTAAAGGGCATGCCCGCGACGGTGATCGCGTAGGTTTTGCCGATGCCGTCGGGAACGGTGAGCGGTTGGGTGCCAGCGGGGGTCCAGAATTCGAAGCGGACCCGCACTTCGCTCGCGGAGAATTTCCCATCCTTGAGCCGGTCGAAGGAGAGGTGCGTATCGCCGCCGTCCTTGGCGAAGCAGACGCCGCCGAGCACGGTGTTTTCCTTTTGCACCGAGCCGAACTGAGCCGCCGCAAAGTCGATGCCGTCATGCAAGACCCGCACGCGGAACAGGCTCGGTTCCGAAGACGTGCCCCAGTAGGCCTGGATTTGGCGGCGTTGCACCCAGAAATCGCCGACGCTCACCGAACCCAGCGAAAGGCGAGGCGTGAGGTAGGTCGTGCCGATGAAGGGGACGGGATGCGTCGCGAATTGATAGACGAATTCACGCGGGGCTTTCAGTTCGGTGAAGAAGGGAATCAGCTCCGGCGGGCACTCGTGGTTGACGTAGAAGTAGTCGTACGAGGTAAAGGGTTCGGAAATCAGTTGAACTTTTCCGCCCAATCCCTTTTGGATTCCGTAAAGATAAACGCGCGCGATGAACGTATCGTAGCTGCGGCTCTGAGGCCCGGTCCATTGGTGGGTGGGCACGTGAAAATGGTGGGCGATTTCCGCCCATTCCATGCGGTAGAGTTCCTCGATCATTTTGCGCGCCTCGGGGTCTTTGATGACCATGCGCATTTTACCGAGGCCATTGATGGAGACGGTGGTGTAGCAAGGGCTGTTGTATTCCCAAAAGCCGCCCTCGGCTTTGGTGTAGTCGTAAAAACGCTTCAGCCGGTCCATGCCGTACTTCTTCAAGTCGGGCAGATCGAACATCTCCGCAGCGGCGAGGGTCTCCAGGGTGCCGAGGACGGTGATATTTGTATAGCTTACCGTGACGTTGCGTTTCTGGATGGCGGCGGCCGCGTTGATGATCGCGGTTTTGACTTTCTCCTTAAGCTCCGGAGAGAAGAGTTCGGGATGCCGCGCGAGCGCCATGACGAGTTCCGAGCCGATGAAGTCCGCCCAGTTGTAATCCACGAAATTCATCTTTTGCAGCGGCTCCTCGAGGCTGTAGGACCAAACGCCGAAGGAACGGCTGTTGGGGTCCGTATCCTGAATCTCGAGGATGCGCTCGATGATTTGCAGGCCGCGCTGCTGGCGCTCCGGCTTCACCGAACTCAGCAGGGCCGTGCCGTAAAAGAGGCTCCCGCGCACGTCATGCACCTTGCCGGTGATCGCCGAGTGTCCCAGCGTGGTCGAGGCCGTGCGGTAGCCGGCGAGCATGCGCTCCTGTGGGTCGTATTTTGAGTCCTCCCGGTCGAACATCGCCTCCAGCGTTTTCTGGGTTTCGGGAGAGATGGCCCAGTTTGCCGGAGGGGTCTTTGGCTCATCTTTCGCGTGAAGGTTCGCGGTGGAAAAAGCCGCGCCGAGAAGGGCCAGCACAAAGAGCCGGGACGTCTTTTGAAGGAAGCGGCGGGATTTCCCGGCAGCGGTTTTGTTTTTTGGGGGTGGGAGGAGAGAAGTCATAGAGCGAACGATCAAGTCGAATATCCTTTGGGTGAAAGACTTTCCTAGCTTGATCCGTCCGTCCACCTCAAGGCGTTTGTTACTAGCCTTGTTTAGTAGAGACGTGGGTAACGAAAGAGGCGCTCCCTGTCGGAAGCGCCTCTCTAGTTTAGCTTTACCCCTTAAAAACTAGCGATTGAACCGCGCCCGCCGCAGGCGTTGGCCCATGGCCAGCAGCGCCAAGCCGCCCGTCAGCATGGCCCAGGTGCCAGGTTCGGGCACCACGGTGAGGGTGACGTCGTTGTACTTGCCGTCATTGTCGGCATTCGCGGCGTAGTTAAGTTCATACTCCTTCCCGGCCACGGTGAAGGTATAGGTGCTGCCAGGGGTGCTCACGGAGAGCGAGCCCTCGCTCGTTACGATGGTCGAGAAGTAGCCGGTGGTGGTGGCTTCGGCATTGAGGTTATCAATCAGCGTGATGCTGTCTTGCAACGCCAGGCCGGTGAGGGTCGTGAGATCGAGCGTGCCTTTCAAGGTCACGTCCCCGCTGACCTTGAGTTGGTCATACGCGCCTGCCGCCGTGCCGGTGACTTTCAACGCCAGCACCGCTGTGGAATCCATCGTGAGGCCGCCGTTGATGGCCGTGGTGCCGAGGGTGTTGCCGCCCGAGAGGGTGCCGCTCAGGGCGAGCGTGCCGGTGATCGTGCCATGGCCGGTCAGCAAGCCGCCCACGCTGGCGTTGCTTTGCACCAGGCCGCCGTTGTTCAAGATCGCACCGGCGGAAACCGATACGTTCGTGGCGCTGGTGGTGCCGGTGAGCGATGTGGAACCGCTTTGCACCGTGACGCTGCTGGCGATGTTGTAGCCGCTCAGCGTGCTTGCGCCTTTGAGGATCGTGCTGCCCGTCAGGTTCAACCCGCTGCCTTTGATCGTCGCGCCCGTCGCCGTGACGTTGCCGGTCACGGTGCCCGCACCCGCCAGGGTGGCTCCGGCGGCCAGCGACGCGTTTCCGGAAAGATTGCCGCTGCCGCTGACGATCAAGGTTGCCCCGTTGTCGACGGCGATGCCGCCCGCCGCCTGGAAGGTGCCGCTGACGCTCAGCGCCCCGGTGCCGATTTCCAGTTTGCCGATGGCGCGCGCGGAGGTGAGGGTCGCCGCCGAGGCCGAGGTGGCCCCGCCGCTATAAAGGAAGGTGGATTGCGCGTCGAGGGCCGTGCCCGAGCCGAGGTTGTTGGCCGTGCCGTTGCTGCCGGTGGCTTCCAAAGTGAGATTGGAACCCACGCTCACGGTGGTGTTGGCTCCCGCGAGATTATACGCGTAGGCCTTGATGCGCCCGTTGGCGGCGCTTGAAGAGAGCGTCCATTGCGTCAAGGTGTTGCTGCCTGCGTTGCTGGGGGCAAAAGCGGTGCTGCCCGTGAGTTGCAGCGTGCTGCCGTTGGCATCCACTCCCAGGGAAAGCGTGCCCGTGGAGGTGGCTGGGGCGGCGTTCACCAAAGAAGTGGCCGTCACGTTGCCGCCCAACTTAAGGCCGGCGGTAACGTTGGCGGCTCCGCCCGTCATAAACTGGAGCGTGGTGATGGTTGCGGAAGAGGTGACGGTCTTGGTGCCGGAACCCCTCAAGTAAAGCACACCGATGGAGTTCCCCACGGAGGGCGTGAAGGTGAAGCTCTGGTCGCCGCTGCGGGCGAGCGAGAAGGAAAGGGAATTGGCCACCGTGCCTCCGGTGATCGAAGCCGTCGCTCCGTCAACCTCGACATAAGCAGGCTGGCTATTTGTCGCGGTGGTGAGAAGGCCACCGGTCATATTCAGATTTCCAGAGACGATTAGACGCACATCCTTGACCACGGTTCCGTTGGTGTTGTTAATCAAGATGGTGCCGCTTTGAACGGTGAGATTATTACTGATGGTGGCGGCGATGGAGCCGCCGGTGAAGTTAATGGGCCAGGAACCGACCGAGATCTGGCCGCCGTTCAAAGTGACATTCCCGGAGACCCCCACCGTGTAATTCGAGTTGCCCGATCCATTCCCATTGAGGGCCAGCACGCCGCCCGAGTTGACGGTTAGGCCGTTGGAAAACGCGCCGGTTATGCCCGCCGTTTGCGCGGCCAGGGTGATTTGCGCGGTGCCCCCCGTGGATGCGCCGAGCGCGACGGCCTGGGTGATGGTAAAGCTGCGCTGAAAGCTCAATTCGTTCAAAAAGGCGGAAGTCTGCGTGATGGACAAGGTGCCCAGCGCGCCCGAAGCGGCGGAGTCATAGATAATGGTCCGGTTCACGGTGGTGTCGGCCAGGGCCGCTGTGTCGCTGGTGGTGGGGGCGGAGCTGGAACTCCAGTTTTGCCCCGTGGACCATTTGTAATCGGTGCCACCATTCCAGGTCGCGGCGGTTGCGAAAGCGGCGCTTGGCAGAGCCAGCGCGGCGGCAATAGCAAGGATGCAGGGGTTTTTCATAGATGGATCGAGGTTAAAACTTGAGGTGAACAGGGGAGTCGAAACGGTTTAACGCGGGAGACTAGTCATCGTCTTTTTTGCGTTCAAACCATTGTTATTTCTACATGTAGAGCAGAATGACTAGTTGCGGCTGGGGGCGATGCGGTAGGTGTGTGCCACCGGCTTTTCAGCCGTGCGAATCTGCTCGGCCAGGCTGCGGATTTCGGCCTTTTTTCCCGCCTCAACGGGCTTGTACTGAAGGTAGCGTTTGATGATGGACGTGTTGTATTTGTCCATGTGCGCGTCGCTGCCCGCCATTTGGTCCAGCTTGGTCTGGAGGATCGGTTGGGCCGCTTCGAGATCGACGGGCCGGGGGAGGTCCTTGAGCATCCAGTATTCGACCTGAGCCACGCCCCGGTCGCAATTGCTCACCAGCCCCTGCCACTGCGCCACCAATTTGCCGACGTGCTCCGCCTGGCGGCCTTGCGGGGTGAAGCTCATCTCCGCAAGGTTGATGCCTTCGGCCAGCTTTTCCGCCGGGAACGAGCAGAGAAGCTCGCCATCGATACTCACGCTGTAGGAGCCTTTGGGCAGACCTTGGACGCGCAGGATTTCCTGGTTGAAGTCCTTCATGAAGGGAACCCACGCCAAAGCGGGTGAAAAACTGGATAATACTGGGTAGGGAAGTGATTTTTCCAGGCACTTGAAGCTGAGGCCGCCGCCGTAGAAAGCGAGATCCTTGACCTCCGCGTTGTGCACGAGCGCCGCCTTGCGGGCCGCGGCGTCGATAACGACGGTGGAAACTTCCGCCGGGGCGTGCTGGGCTTTCAGGAACTCGTATGCCATCACGAAGTGGCCGGGAGCCTGGGGGTGAATGCGGTCCGGGCCGGTGAGCGTGGCCTTGGGGTCGGCGGCCTGGAGGGAGGCTTGCAGCGCCGTCATCGGCGTGTGGAAGTCGATGACGCTCTGGCCGGTTTCTCCAGCGAGCTTGGTCACGGCTTTGCCGCATTCGCCAAGGGCTCCGTTCACGCCCGTTTGGCGCGGCACGGGGAGGTCGGCGGTTTCGTCGAAGGGCGAGGGCGTCAGGAAAATGACGCGTGCGCCGTCCTGCTGGAGTTTCCCGGCCATTTTGGCGACGTTGGCGCAGCAGGTCTCAATCGACGCCTTCCGGCGCTGGAGCGTCTCCGGCGTGGGGGCGGCGTCGCTGTAAAGCCCGCGGTTGACGTCGTTCATGCCGAACATGACGGTGGCCACCGTGGGGCGCTTGGGCGCGATGTCCCAGTCATAACGGGTGAGCGCGCCGCTCGCGGAGTCGCCGGAGATGCCGCAATTAGAGATCTCCAGGTTGATGCCGGGGAACCGGGTGGCGTAATAAAGATAAACCCAGGCGTAGTAGGTGCCGCTTTGGGTGACGCTGTCGCCCACGACCGACCAGCGGTCGCCGTCCTTGAACAGGGCGGGGCTGGCGGGAGCCGAATGGGCGGATGGAGCCGCGCAGGCGAGGACGAAGGCGGCCAGGGTCGAAAGGCGAAATGAGGTTTTCATAGAGGGGGAGGTGATGAAAATTAGTGAATGGAGGCGTCCGCCGCCGGGGTTGGGGAGGGCTTGCCGGTGACGGGGGTCAGCGGAATCGTTGCCGCCACTTTGTCCAGCGCCACATCATCGAGGTAGAGCGGGCCGCTCGCGCCCTCCACGAAGAAATTCAGCGCCATGAGCTTTGTCTCCGGGGGAATTTCAAAAAGAGCGACCACCTGCGACCATCCCGCAGGCAGCGGCTGGGCGTCGCTGCCCGCCGGTAAGCGGCCGTAAATCACCTTCTCGCCCGGCAGGAAAAAGAGATGCCCGCCCGGGGCGTCTTTGCCGGGCGCGGTGAAGAGTGTCGCGCGGATATAGAAACCGAGCGCGCCGGGTTTGCAGGCGAAGGAATCGCCTGGCTTGATCCATGCCGAAATGCGGTAGTGTTCCCCGGGTTCGACCCCTTTGAGACGAGTGCCGGGAGCCGCGCTGTAACGGGTCTCCAGGGGGCTGGAGAGCTTCAGGCATTTTTCCCCGGTCCCCCCGGCGCGAGGGGCTTCCGCCACGACGCTCATTTCGATGCCCTTGCCTTCATCTTGCTTGGCTACTTGCAGGTTCCAGGCGGCGGCGTCTTGTTCGAACCCCGGGTTGATGATCTCGTTTTCCGCAAACAGGGGCGATCCCACCGGGGCGCAGCAGATGAGCAGGGCTAGGACGCGGCGAAGCTTCCCGGGGGAGAAATCGGAGGAAAACATGGGGGCAAAATAAGGCAAAAATACCCCGCCACAATCGGATAGAAGTTCTACATGTAGAGCAAGGGGCGAGCCCCGGGCTTTTCGCCTTGCGCCGGGGCGGATTTCGGCGAAAATTTCGACACTTCACCCCCTTATGGTCCATCGCGTGACAGTGCGAGACGTTGCCAAGGTTGCGAACGTCCATTTTACAACCGTGTCGATGGCGCTGCGCAACAGCCCCCGCATTGGCGAGGCCACGCGGGCGCGCATCAAGCAAATCGCCGACGAAATGGGCTACAAGCCGGACCCGCTCTTGCGGGCATTGAGCAACTACCGCTCCAGCCAGCGGACGCCCAGCTACCAGGGCACCATCGCCTGGATCAACAACCACCCGGATTTCCGGCAAATGGAGGCCATCGGGCGGTACGGCGGGCTTTATGGCGACTATTTCCTGGGGGCCAAGGCACGGGCCGAGGAGTGCGGCTACAAACTGGAGGAGTTTTGGCTGCGGGAGCCCGGGTTGACCCGCGCGCGCGTCAGCTCCATTTTGAGGGCGCGCGGCATTCGGGGCGTGCTCATCGCGCCGCAGCCGGTGTATGCCTCCATCGACCTGCTGCCCTGGGAGCAGTTGGCGGCGGTCAGCTTAAGCTACAGCCTGCAAAGCCCGGCGTTGCATACCGTCGTGCCCAGCCAGCACCACGCCATGAGCACCATGCTCAAGGAATTGCGTAAGCTGGGCTACCGGCGCATCGGGTTCGTTTGCGACCGCGAGTTTGACCGGCGTTGCGGCAACAACTGGCAATCCGCCTACTGGGTCGATTTTCACGCGCAGCCGATGGAGCACCAGGTCCAGCCATATTGGTATGACAGCAAGGACCCCATCCGTGAGGAAGCTTTTCGGGATTGGTACCGCACCCAACAACCGGAGGCGATCGTGCCCGCTCCCTACGTCGTCATGGAGTTGCTCCGAAAAATGGGGCTCAAAGTGCCCGAGGACGTGGGGGTGGCGACGCACTACATCGGGAAGGACGAAAAAGTGTTCTCCGGCATCGCGGAAAACGGGCTCTGGGTGGGCTCGGCGGCCATCGATTGCCTGGTGACGCTCCTCAACCACCAGGAATACGGCATCCCCGTGGCGCCCCAGCAGCACATGGTTGAAGGGGTGTGGGTGCCCGGCACGACGGTGCGCAAAATAGGCGCTTTCCGAGGCCGTCGCCGCGCATAAATCGCCATTGCCTGCCGCCGGCGCATGGCTATGCTCCCCGCCATGCGCTTATTCCGTCCGCTGACACGGATCGTTTTGGTTGCCCTGGTTGCCGCTCCCGCCCTGCTTTTCGCTTTGCAGGACAAAATGATCTACCACCCCCGGCATTACCCCCAGGCGGACGCCGCCGGGGTTGCCGTGCGCCCGCATGGCATCGGGCGGGCCAAAGCGCCGGAGCCCCTGCGCGAGAAAGTGCGCCGCGAGACGGGCCGCGTGGAGCCGATTGCCTACGCCACCTCCCAGGGGGCGCAGCAATGCTATTACGAGCCGCCCGCCGCCGCCGGGGCCGGTGGCGTTCCCGCGAAGCTGTGGGTGCTTTTCAATGGCAACGGCAGCCTGGCGCTGGAGTGGCTCTATGTATTGGAGGGCTACCCCGGCCCCGCCGACGGCTTTCTTCTAGTGGAGTACCCCGGCTACGGCGCGTGCGCCGGACACCCTTCGCCGGGAGCCATCCAGGAATCCGCCGACGCCGCGCTGGCGGCCCTGGGGGAGCGGCTGGGCTTGCCGCAAGGCGGGCTGGAACCGCGCCTGGAGGTGCTGGGGCATTCCTTGGGCTGCGCGGCGGCCCTTGGGTTCGCGGCCCGGCACCCCGGGGTGTCGCACGTGGTGTTGCTGGCTCCGTTCACCTCCATGGAGGACATGGCCCGGCGGACGGTCGGGTGGCCGCTTTGCCTGCTTTTAACGCAGCACTACGACAACCGCGCCCGGATGGGGGAAATCGCCGCCCGGGCCCAACCGCCCTGCGTGGATATCCTCTCCGGCACCGGGGATGACTTGATCCCGTTCACCATGGGGCGCGAACTGGCCGGGTTGGCCCCGGGCGTGGCGCATTTCCAGCCGGTGGAGGGAGCGGGGCACAGCAATATTCTCGACCGCACCGGCTTGATCCACTCCGCCATGACGGGCCAGGGCGGCCCGGGACGGTGATCGGCGGGCGGGTGAGCGGCCAGCCCAGTTTTCAAGCTTGCTCCAGGGCGGCGCTCCCCCGATACTGAGGGAGTACCTTTATTATGATCGTCACCACTGCCCAACTCGCAAAACACGCCTTCGGCAAATACGCCGTGGGCGCGTATAACATCAACAACCTGGAGCAAACGACCGGCCTCTTCCGCGGCTGCATCGCCAGCCAGGCTCCGTTCATCATCCAGCTTTCCAAAGGCGCCCGCAACTACACGGAGAAGCGTTTCCTCGAAGGCATCATCCGCGCTGCGGACGAGATCTTCCCCGAGGCCATCTACGCCGTCCATCTCGACCACGGCGACGAGGAGACCTGTTACGATTGCATCGACTCCGGGTTCTATAGCTCCGTCATGATCGACGCTTCCCATTTCTCGTTCGAGGAAAACATCGCCACCACCAAGCGCGTTGTGGACCGCGCCCACGCCAAGGGGCTCACCGTCGAGGCCGAACTCGGCCAGCTCGGCGGCGTTGAAGAGGACGTCGTGGTTGAAGAAGGCAACGCCTGCCTCACCGACCCCAGCCAGGCCGTGGAGTTCATCCAGCGCACCGGTTGCGACAGCCTCGCCGCCGCCATCGGCACCAGCCATGGCGCGTTCAAATTCAAGGGCCAGCAGAGCCTCCACTTCGAGGTCATCGAAGAAATCGAGAAGAACCTGAACGCCGCCGGCATTCACAACTTCCCCATCGTCATGCACGGCTCCAGCAGCGTTCCTCAAGACGAAGTCCGCCGCATCAACGCGGCTGGCGGCAAGATCCAGGACTCCTGCGGCGTCAACGAAGACGAATACCTGCCCGCCGCCAAGCTCGGCGTCACCAAGATCAACATCGACACCGATGGCCGCCTCGTTTGGACCCGGGTGCACCGCGAATTCTTCCGCGACAACCCCGCCGCCTTCGACTTCCGTCCCATGGGCAAAATCTTCATGGACGAATACGCCAAGTTCATCGAGCACAAGAACGGCAAACTTGGCAGCGCCGGCCAGTTGGCTTCGCTGCGCGCCGCCCTTGGCAAGTAGTCTTAAAAAAGCCTCAAAATAGGCAAATAGATTCAAAAAAGGCGCTTTTCGGCAACGGAAAGCGCCTTTTTTTGTTTTACCCTTGCTCCCGCGAAAAAACTCGCCTACATGCACAGGTTGGCGCGCGATAAAATACCGAGCGCCAACCGACGGGCGTCCAGCCGCTCGTCCGCCGGGTAGAGGAGCGGTGGGCCAAAGGGAAACCTTCGGTGCATCATAGCGGCCCCACAATCAATCAGGTTCCCGCCTCCGCTTCGAGGGGGGCGCCCAAGGAGAATTAGGTTATTCACATCCAGCAGATCCGAGTCAACGGACGCATCCGCGCCAAAGAAGTGCGGGTGATCGTTGCATCCACTAATGAGCAGCTTGGCGTCATCAAGCTGCAAGACGCGCTGCGCCGGGCGCAGCACCTGGGGCTAGACCTCGTAGAAGTCGCCCCCAACGCCAATCCCCCCGTCTGCCGCATCGTGGACTTCGGCAAGTTCCGCTATGAACTGGCGAAACAGGAGAAGGACAAGAAGCAAAGCTCGAGCAGACTCAAGGAACTCAAATTCCGGGTCAACATCGACGAGCACGACTACATGACCAAAATCCGCCGGGGCGAACAGTTTCTGGACAAGGGCAACAAGCTCAAAATCCAGCTTCAGTTCCGCGGGCGCGAAATGGCGCACAAGGATCTGGGCGAGGCTGTCATGCGCCGCGTGAGGGAAGACCTTGCCGGAATGGCCGCGGTCGAAATGCCCGCCAAGCAAATTGGCAAGAGCATCAACATGACCCTCGCGCCGCTGCCCGCCGCCAAGCGCAAGCGCAAGTTCTCCGTGGCCGAGCAGGACGAGGAGGATTTGGAGGACGATTCCCAAATCGCTGACGTCGAGGAATAGAGGCTATCTCATCCAGTCCCATGGGATATAAAACCTATGGGACGGATTTAGAACTTCGGCGTCTCCGGCAGATGGGCCAGGCCGTAAGCCAGCAGTTGCTTGCTGTCGAGCCAGATGCCCGGCTTGTCGCTGTGCATGACCACCGAGATCACTTCCCGGTGGTTGCGCACCGCCGCCGAGACGAGCACTTGCTGGGCCGCCACCGTGTAGCCGGTTTTCAGCCCCGTGCAGCCTTCGAATTTCCAGGGCGGGCACCAGAGCAGCTTGTTATGGTTTTTTAAGATCGTCTGCACCCCCTGGGCCGATACCCAGCGGTACTCCACGGTACCCACGAGTTGCCGGAAGACCGGCTGCATCATGGCCGCTCGGGCAATCAAGGCCAGGTCGTGCGGCGTCGTCCAGTGGTTCGGGTTGGGCAGGCCGTGCGGGGTGGCAAAGTGACTGTTCTCCGCGCCGAGGCTGGCCGCGCGCTTGGTCATTTTCTCGCCGAAGGCTTCAAGGCTTCCCGCGTTGTCGCGGGCGAGCGCCTGGGCGGCGTCATTGGCGCTTTTGAGCATCAGCGCGTAAAGAAGCTGGCGGCGCGTGTAGCTTTCCCCGGGGCGGAAGCCGATGGCGCTGGGCTCCACTTTCGTATCCTCGGGCTGGATCACGACGGGCCGGTCCAGGTCGCCCGCTTCGATGACGAGCAGCGCGGTGAGAATTTTCGTGGTGCTCGCTGGGTAAAACGCGGCGTGGGAGTTTTTCTCGTAAAGGGTTTCGCCGGAAAGGGCGTCCACCACGATGGCTCCCTTGGCGGCCAGCGTGAGCGGGCCGTTGCCCGAGGGGTCTTTGTTGATCGCGCGTGCGCCCGCGAGGCCATCCTCGTCCTCCTCGCCGGAGGCGGCTGCGGCGTTCGCCGGGGTGGGCGTGGGCTGGGGTTTGAGCTTCGGCGCGTTGCGCGGGTGGCGGGCCTCTGCCATCGGCTGGGCCAGGAAAACGACCGCCGTCAGAAGCACGGCGAGAGGTTTGGTCAAAAATTGCGGGCTGGTTTTCAAAGTTTTTCTCCGTTGAGCATCACCCATTCCACGGGGCTCTGGTTGGCGACGATGGCGTCGTAGAGTTCTTTGGGATTTCTGGGATTTCCGGCCAAGCTTGCGGAGAGAGGGAGCGCGATGAGATCGGCGCAGGCTCCGGGAGCCAGTTCGCCGAGTTCGCCGGATTTGCGCAAGGCTTTTGCCGGGTTGATGGTGACTGTTTTCAAGAGGGTTTCGGAAGCTAACCCCGGGTTGGCTTTTTGGGCGGCCTGCATCTCGGCGAAAAGGCTCAGCGAACCGTTGCTGGCCAAGCTGTCCGTGCCGAGGCTGATCGTCACGCCCGCTTCCTCCAGCCGCTGCCATTGGAACGGCTTGTGGCCGAA
Source organism: uncultured Chthoniobacteraceae bacterium (assembly GCA_964513965.1). Classification (GTDB taxonomy): domain Bacteria; phylum Verrucomicrobiota; class Verrucomicrobiia; order Chthoniobacterales; family Chthoniobacteraceae; genus UBA695. Next base: position 33,586 of record CAZEOO010000008.1, on the reverse strand, counting down.
AAAGGCGTGGCTGCCCGGGCAGTGGACGACGTGCCAGCCGCCCGGCGTGGTCCGGATCAGGTCAAAATCTTCATCATCGAGCTCGTTGGCATGGGCCAGCAGCCAGCCGGGGCCGATCATGCCGCGCTCCACGGCGCTGCCAAAGGCGCTTTTGCGCCCGCAATCGTCCATGGGGCGGCCGAGGCCGTGAAAGAAATCGTACATTTCCCCCTCGGCCCGGTGGAACATCGCCTCCTCGTCGGCGGATTCGGCGATGTGCGTGGTGAGCGGCAGGCCAAAGACGGCGGCGCACTCCGCGCAAAGCTGGTAAAGCTCTCGGGAAGCGGTGTAAGGCGCGTGCGGGTTGAGGCCGAAGCCGCCGAGCCAGCCCTGGTGCTCGTGGAAAAAGGAGACGGCACCCCCGAGCAACTCTTCCGAGGAAACGCGGCTGCGGATGTCGATCAACTCCAAAAACCACCAGGTACGGATGGGCGGCGCGGGCAGGCGCGGGAAAAGCTCCGGGAACGCCTCCAGGTTGCAAACGGTGGTGGTGCCCCAACGGCGCAGTTCCTCAAACCCGGTGGCAATGGCGGCGAGGTAATCCTCGTCCGTCATCTGGCGCTTGAGCGCGTTGATGCGGGCCACCCAGCGCGTGAAAGTCTTTTGCGGGTTGATGGCGTCGCGCAGCGTGGTGTAGTCGAGGTGGCAATGGGCGTTGATGAGCCCGGGCAGCAGCGCCTGCTCGCCCAAATCCACCACTTTTTCCCCGCCGTGGGCGCGGGCCAATTCGGGGTACGGCCCCACCGCCGTGATGCGCCCCTCACCGTCAATCGCCACCGCCCCGTTTTCCAATGGAGGGGTGCTAATGGGGACAACGGTTTTGGCGCGCAGGAGCATGGAGGCCCCCCAAGATGACGCAACCGGGTCAATTTTTCCCGATTTTTTTAAAAATTCGCGAAAAATTTACGAACGGAATGGGCGGCAATGGGAGTTGCCGGAGCAAGCGCGTGCCGAAATAGAGTTTCGGCACGAGAGTGGTGGGGCGCTTGGAACCAGGAAATTCCTAGTCCTTCAGGCTCGGATCGGTGAGCCGCTCAAGGTACTTGGCCAGCATATCGAACTCCAGGTTCACGCGGTCCCCGGCTTTGAGGGTGTGGAGGTTGGTCACTTCCATGGTGTGCGGGATGAGCCACACGACCACGCTCGCCTCCTTCACTTCCGCCGCCGTGAGGCTGATGCCGTTGATGGCGATGGAGCCTTTGTAGGCCACGTAGCGGGCGAAGCGGCGCGGCAGTTCGATTTCGAGGCGGTGATCCTGCCCCTTGGGGTCCAGGGAAAGAATCGTTGAGGTGCAATCCACATGCCCCTGTACGAAGTGACCGCCCAGGCGGTCGTGAGCGGCCATGGCGCGTTCCAAGTTGACGAGCGCGCCTGGTTTTTGGTCGCCCAGGTTGGTTTTGTCCAGCGTCTCGGCCAGGAGATCGAAGCTGAGCCGGTTGCCTTCCAGCGTGGTGATGGTAAGGCAGCAGCCGTTGACGGCGATGGAGTCCCCCGCTTTCGTGCCTTCGAGCACGAGGCTGGCTTCCAGGGTCAGGCGCGCGCCGCCCCCAATGGGTTCCACGGAGACGAGGCGTGCGGTTTCTTCAACAAGTCCGGTAAACATGTCCGTAGTTTAGAACAAAGCCCGGCTGGAAAAAAAGAGAATCCCGACGAGGAAAAGCACCGGCAGGAGTACGGGGATGGCGTAGCGCAGGATGTAGCCGAAAAAGCTGGGCGTTTCCACCCGGGCGCGTTCGGAGATGGCTTTCACCATGAAGTTGGGTCCGTTGCCGATGTAGGTCATCGCGCCGAAGAAAACCGCGCCCACGGAAATCGCCGTGAGCACCGGCCCATCCTCGGCGATGAACCGGGCCACGCCCGCCGGGTCCAGGTCCAGCCCCATCATGCCCAGCGCGGTGGCCAGGAAGGCGAGGAAGGTGGGGGCGTTGTCGAGCACGCCGGAGAGCAGGCCGGTGGCCCAATAAAAATGCCAGGGCGAGTGCAGCCCCAGCCCGGCTGCGTGCTGGCCCAGGTATTCCAGGGCGGGGATCATCGTCGCGAAAATTCCCAGGAAGAGCCATGCCACTTCCTTCACCGGCTCCAGCGTGAAATCGTTGGCATTGTGGATCTCCCGCTTCGTCGTGAAGTAGGAGCCGAGCGCCGCCGCCGCCATGATGCCCTCGCGAAGGAATGCCGGGTGGTTCACGAAAACCGAGCCGAGGATGGCCGCCAGGAAGAAGAGGTTATGCAGCCCGCCGATGCGCCATTGGCCCCGGGCCGTTTCTTTTTCGCGCACAGGCAGGGGAGCGCGGCGGTAGTTGATGGTGTCCCAGACGAAAAAGATGGCTAGAAGAAGCACAACGCCCGTGAGCCAAGCGGGCCAGCAGTGGCGCAGCGTCCACCAAAAGGGGACCCCTTTTAAAAAGCCGAGGAAAAGCGGGGGATCGCCAATGGGCGTGAGGCAGCCGGAGACGTTCGAGACCAGGAAGATGAAAAAAGCGATGTGGAAGCCGGTGACGCGGTATTTGTTCATCCGAATCCACGGGCGGATGAAAAGCATGGAAGCGCCGGTGGTTCCGATAATATTGGACAACACCGAGGCCACCGCGAGAAAGAGGACGTTGAGCCACGGCTTGGCCTCGCCTTTGACCACGATATGGATGCCCCCGGCCACCACGAAGAGCGAGCCAACCATGGCGATGAAGCTCACGTATTCGTGCGCCGTGTGCAGCACCGGGGCTATATTCTCCCGGAAAAGCAGGTAATAGGCGACGCTCATTCCCCCCAGCACCACGGACCAGTAAGCGTAAAACCGTTCCCAATGGTGCCGGAAGAGAAACGGCATCACCGCGATGGCCAGCAGCATCGCGCAAAAGGGGAGCAAGGCGAAAATGGGGATGGATTCGGGCATGGCGCAGCCCGTTTTTCTACCACTTCCGCGCCCCGTTGGCGAACGTTTCCGTTGCGACGTTGCCTACCGCGGCACTTTCATTTCAAACCGGGGGATGAGGGTGGCTACCGCTTCCCCGGAATCGCTTACGGCAAAGAATGCCCCCTCGGCCACGCTGTCCGTGGCGACCACGTGGTAGGAATGGTAGGAGAAGCTGTCGCCCGGTTCGAGCCGGGGCATTTTGCCCACCACACCGTCCCCTTCGACGACAATGCGCTGACCCCGGGCGTCGGTGACAACCCATTTGCGCCCCCGGATGGTGACGGGCTCGCCGGATTGGTTCTCGATGGTCAAGTAGTACGCAAACGGGTGGGGTCGCTCCGGCGGGGTTTCCAGCTTGGGGCTGTAAACGAGCTTGTCGAGCGTGACGCGCAGCGAATCGAGTTTGCGAAAAGAGGCCAACGCCGAAATATGGACTCGGGCCGCGTGGTTTTCCAGTGATTCATGGAAAAAAGCGGCGCTTGCCCCGGCCCGGACGCCCCGGTACGGTGCCGCCATGTCCATTCCCGTTGCTCTTTCCATTGCCGGGTCCGATTGCAGCGCCGGAGCCGGAGCTCAGGCCGATTTGAAAACGATGACCGCGCTGGGGGTCTACGGCCTCACGGCGCTAACCTGCGTGGTGGCCGAGGTGCCGGGCCGGGTGGAGGCCATCGCGCCGGTGCCGCCGGAGGTGGTGGCCGGGCAGGTGCGGCTTTGCTTGGAGACCTACCCCGTGGCGGCGCTCAAGACCGGGATGCTCCACTCCCGGGGCGTGGTGGAGGCGGTTTGCGCGGTGCTGGAGGAGTCGCGCCCGGAGGCCCTGGTGGTGGACCCGGTGATGGTGGCCACCAGCGGCGACCCCCTGCTGGAGCCGGATGCCGCCCGGGCGGTGCGCGAGCGATTGCTGCCGCTGGCGCTGCTGGCGACGCCCAATCTTGCCGAAACGGCGGCGCTGCTGGGCCACGCGGTGGAGGGCATCGACGCCATGCGAGAGGCGGGCCGGGCTCTTTGCGCCCGCTATGGGTGCGCCTTCCTTATCAAGGGCGGCCACCTGGAAGGCGACGCGGCGGACGTGCTGGTGACGCCCAAGGGCGGGGAGGAGATTTTCACGGCGGCGCGGGTGCCCGGCGTTTCCACGCACGGCACCGGTTGCACGCTTTCCGCGGCCATCACGGCGGGCTTGGCGACGGGGTTGCCGCTGCGAGAGGCGGTGGCGCGGGGCAAGGCGTACGTCACGCGGGCCATCGCCGGTTCGCTGCGCTGGGAGGGGGGGCTCGGGAAAATCGAGGCGCTCAATCACGCGGGGCTGCCCTTCGCATAAGATCGCATTGCCGGAGGGACCTTGCTGTCGTATAAAGGTTTTCCCCACATGCCTCTCGACCCGCCTATTTTGGAACTCCTGCGCTGTCCCGTGACCCACCAGCGGCTTTCGCTGGCATCCGCCGGAGTCGTTGCGGCGCTGGAAACGCTGCGCCGCGAGGGAGGGCTTGCCGTGCCCGCCGACGCGCCCCAGTGGAACCCGGCGGAGCCGCTCGAAGCGGTGCTCGTGCGCGAGGATGGCCGCGTGGGCTACCCCGTGCAGGGCGGCATCCCCGTGCTGTTGCCGGGCCATGGGTTCGATCTCACGGCTTTGGCTTTGCCCGCCTAGTTGCAAATCCCCCTGGTTTGACCCATTTTTCCCCATGCCCGAACCCGCCATTTCGATTCAGAATTTGACGAAAATCTACCCGGTGCCGCTGAAGCGGGATCGGGTGGTGGCCGTGAACGACCTCTCCCTGTCGGTGGAGCCGGGCCAGGTCTACGGGCTGCTGGGGCCGAACGGTTCCGGCAAAAGCACGACGATGAAGATCCTGCTGGGCCTGGTGAGCGCCACACGCGGGACGACGCAGATTTTCGGGCGCGACTCGGCCCTGGTGGAGAGCCGCGAGGAAGTCGGCTACCTGCCGGAGAACCCGTATTTTTACAAGTTTCTCACCGCCGCCGAAACGCTCCGCTTTTACGGGCGGCTTTGCGGCATGGGGGGCAAGGCGCTCACGCAGCGCGTGGCCGAGTTGCTCGCCATCGTGGGGCTGGAGGAGGCCGCCGACCGCCGCCTGGCCGGGTTTTCGAAAGGGATGCTCCAGCGCATCGGGCTGGCGCAGGCGCTCGTGCAGGAGCCGAAATTGCTGGTGCTCGACGAGCCGACGGCGGGGGTGGACCCGGCGGGTTCGCGCGATATCCGGGATTTGATTTTGAAGTTCAAGGCGCAGGGGATCACGGTGCTGCTTTGCTCCCACCTGCTCGGCCAAGTGCAGGAGGTGTGCGACCGCGTGGGCATCTTGAACAAAGGCCAACTTGTTTGCGAGGGCGAACTGGACAAGCTGGTTTCCATCGAGAACCAAACGCAGTTGATTTTCGAAAACGCCTCGCCGGAACTGGTGGCTCGCTTTGAGGCCGAGGCGGCGGCGTGCGGGGCGCGGCTCGTGGAAAAGAGCAAGCCGCGCGAGCCGCTGGAACGCTTCTTTTTGGAGGTGACCAAGAAATGACCCAAGCAACCTCAGCCGCCCGGCACCGGGCCTTCTCTCCCTGGCGCGTGTGGGCGCTTGCCCGTAATACGCTGCTCGATCTCGCCCGGCAGAAGGTGTTCTATTTTCTGATCGTTTTCGCTCTCGTCTTGATCGGCTGCTCCTGCTTCATGGCGTTCGTGCGGACGGAGCTTCAATTCCAGGTCATCAAGGACGTGTCGCTGGGGGCGATGTCCATTTTCACCTGGATGCTGGCGGTGCTGACCACGGCGATGATGCTGCCCAAGGACATCGAGGAGCGGACGCTCTACACCATTTTGGCCAAGCCGGTGCCGCGCTTCGAGTACCTGCTGGGCAAGCTGCTGGGCGTGCTGTTGCTCCTGGCCATTTCCACGCTGCTGATGTCGGCGCTCTTTTATGCCGTGCTTTACGCCAAAGAGCAGTTGGTGGTGGCGGCCACGACTCGCGAACTGGGCAGCGATCCGGCGCAATTGGCCGAGGCGCTCAAGAGCGTGTATGCCTCCACCTTCAGCGTGCCGCTCGCGCCCGCCATCGTGGCGATTTATTTGAAGGCGGCGCTTTTCGCCGCGCTGACGCTCTTTATTTCCACCTTCGCCACCTCGTACATTTTCACGGTGGTTATTTCCGTGGCCATTTACGTGATCGGCCATCTCGTGCCGCTGGCCCGGGGTTATATTATGACGGGCGAGGGGAGCTTTTTCGAACGGGGCACGGTGGCGCTGGTGGCGCTGCTGTTCCCGGACCTCCAGCTTTTCAACCTCTCCGACGACATCGTGGCGGGCAACGCCATCCCGCTGCCCATTTTCATGCATACCTGTGGCCTGGGCTGCCTTTACATCGCCGTGTACGGGTGCCTGGCTTACCTCGTATTCGCAAAGAAAGAGCTGTAGCCTAAAGGACTCGTGCCCAAGTGAAACGGATCGCCGCCATTCTGGTTCTGCTGCTCCTTTTGGGGGCGGTGAAGCTGCCGCTCGAACGGCGGCTTTCCGACGCGCACCGCGCGGCGTTTTTCCACGGTGCAAAGCTGGATATATCCCTGCGGGAACAGATCGGCCAGGGAGCGTTTCTGGCGGCGCTGAGCGGCTTCCGGGGGGTCATAGCCGATGTCCTCGCCTTGGAGGCCAGCCAGGCGTGGGAGAACACCCAGTGGAACCGGGTCCAGTTCCTCTACGACCAGATCACCACGCTCCAACCGAGGCAGACGATTTACTGGGAAATGGCGTCCGCCTACATGGCCTTCGATGCCGCCGCCGCCGCGATGCAGGACGAAAAGCAGCCGCGCCAGACGCTGCGCGTGAAGTTGGCGCGGGAATACATGCAGGTGGGGCGCGATTTTCTGGAAAAGGGCATTCGCAACAACCCGGACCGCTACGTGCTCTACAACCGGCTCGGCTTTCTTCTGATGTTCAAGCTCCAGGACCACTACGGCTCCTACCTGGCTTACTCCAAGGCGGCGCAGTTCCCCGATTGCATGGGCTACGAACGGCGGTTCGCAGCCTACGAGCTCTCCAAATGCCCCGGCCACGAGCAAGAGGCCTACGTCTTGCTGAAGAAGCTTTACGGCGAGGGAAAAGTGGAGCGGACGGGCACGCTCTTCAAGCGGTTGGAGGCCATGGAAGAAAAATTGGGGGTCCCCCCTGAGCAAAGAGTTTACAAAGCGCCCGCCAAAAACCCATAGTAGCGAGAGATTTAGCCCCATGCGTTTCGCGATTTTCGGTGACATTCACTCCAATCTGGAAGCCCTGCAAGCCGTTCTGGCCGATGCGAGGGATTGCGGCTGTACGCACCACGTCTGCCTGGGGGATGTGGTGGGTTACAACGCCAACCCGCACGAATGCGTGGAGATTATCCGCAGCCTGGGCTGTCCCGTGGTGATGGGCAACCACGACGAGCAGGCCTGCCTCAACGATAACAAGGAGAACTTCAATCCGCTGGCCGATACCGCCATCCGCTGGACGCGCGCGCATCTGCCCGAAGAGGACAAGCAATGGCTCTCCAAGCTGCGGCTGGTGCGCCAGGTGCGGGATTTCACCATCGTGCACGCCACGCTCGATACGCCGCACCAATGGGGCTACGTGTTCAACCAGCTCGACGCCGCCGCGAGCTTCAACTACCAGTTCACCAATCTCTGTTTCTTCGGGCACACCCATACGCCGCGGGCTTACGTGCGGGACGAGTCCATCCGCTCCGTGCCCTTCGACGTGCTCCAAATCGAGCCGGGTAAAAAGTATTTCATCAACGGCGGCAGCGTGGGGCAGCCTCGCGACGGGGACTGGCACGCTTCCTACTGCATTTACCACGCCGACCGCAACCTCGTGGAACTGCGCCGCGTGGAATATGACATCAACACCGCGCAGGATAAGGTCGTGGATGCCGGGCTGCCGCAGCGGCTCGCCGACCGGCTGGCCCTGGGCGCGTAGGCAGAGGGCGTAACCCGTGCCCGAGACCGTTCTCATCATCAAGCCAAGCTCGCTGGGGGATGTCGTGCACACGCTCCCGGCGGTGCATTTCGTTCGCCGTGCGCTGCCGCAGGCGCGGCTGGCCTGGGTGGTAAACCCGGAGTGGGCGCCGCTGTTGGAGGGCAACCCCGATTTGGACGAAGTGGTGCTTTTTCCCCGGCGTGAACTGGGCGGCAGCCCGCTGAAAACGCTCCGCTGGCTGCGCGGGCTGCGGCAGGCGCACCGCAGCGGCTTGGTGCTCGATTTCCAGGGGCTCTTGCGCAGCGCCGTGATGGGGCGTTTCGCGCGGGCTGCGGACGGACGGCTCGTGGGGCTTTTCGACGCCCGCGAGGGGGCGCGTTTTTTTTATGACCGCGTGGCCGCCGTGGGCCGCGAGCATGCGGTGGAGCGTTACTTGAAGCTCGCCGCATCGCTCGGCATCGATACTTCCGGGCCGCTGACGTGGAACCTGCCGCCGGGCACCCGTCCCGCCGGGTTCGACCTGCCCGAGGGCGGCTATGTGCTGCTGCACCCGTTTGCGCGGGGCCAGGGGAAGTCGCTCGACGCGGAGCAGGTGGGCGAGTTGGCGGAGGCGCTGCCGTGCCCGGTGGTGCTGGCGGGCCGCGCGGACGCGGCGCTGCCCGAGCCGCTGCCGGAGAACCTCGTTTCGCTGCTCAACCGCACCACTCTGGGCGAATTGATTTGGCTCATCCGCCATGCGCGCTTTGTGGTGAGCGTGGACAGCGGCCCCATGCATATCGCCGCCGCGTTGACGTCCAACCTGCTGGCCATTCACACATGGAGCGATCCCCGGCTGGTCGGCCCATACCGGCCCGAAGCCTGGGTTTGGAAGGACCGCACGCTTTTCCAGGTGAAAGATCTGCGCGATTCGCGCCCCGGTGGCAAGCCGCTGGCCGCGCCGGATGGGAAGGCAATCGCGGCGCACGTAGCGCAAGTGGCGGGGCTGATCGGAGGCTAAAGCCATGGCATCCGCCGATCTCGTCTCCGCTTCGGAATTCTTCCGCTACAGCCCCGGGAAGCTCATCCAGGCGGGCGAGGGCGAGGCGTGGAAGGATCTCGTCGTCGAAATTTACACGCTAAGCGACCGGGAGGAGAGCGTCATCGTCCCGGCGGTTGCCGAACCGGCCATTTTTTGGAAACTCTCGGGCCGGGCCGAGTTTGCCGAGCGGGACGTGGGGGGAAAGTGGTGGTCCTACGTGCTTAACGAGAACGAATTTTTCATTACCACCTCGCGCACACCCTACGAAGTGCGCTGGAAGGTGCTGGGGGATGAGCCGTTCCGCTCCATGCGCGTTTTCATCGGGCTGCCGATCTTTGCCCGGGCTTACCGGGAGGTGTTTGGCCGGGCCATGAAAAGCGCCCTGCTGCGGGAGATTTCCGGCGGGCGCGATCCCGTTTTGGAAACCTTCCTGGAGCAACTCCGCCGCGAACTGACCGCTCCGCACCCGGCCAGCCCGCTCTTGGTGCAGGGCATCGCGCAAAGCATGGCGGTGCACTTGGTTCGCACCTATTCGTTGCCCGGGGGCGAAGAAGCGCCGCGCCGCCTGGGCCTGCCCGCGTTTACGTTGCGCAAGGTGACGGCGTGGGTGGAAACGCATTTGGCCGAGGAGATTTCGCTCGAGCGCATGGCGGGCGAAGCGGGCTTGAGTCCCTTTCATTTTTCGCGGATTTTCAAGCAGACCACCGGCTTTTCGCCCTCGCAATACGTCATCCGCGAGCGGATGGGCCAGGCGCGCCGCTTGCTGCGCGAGACGAACCGGAGTGTCATTGAGATTGGGATGGAGGTCGGCTACGCCAGCCCGGGGCATTTCGCCAAAGTTTTCCGTCGCGAAACCGGGATGGCTCCGCTGGAATTCCGGCAAAACGGCTGATCGGGCGTATTTCCGCAAGATCGGGCCAGGAAACGCAAAACCTCGCGAGAAATAGGGGGCCTGGCCGCGCTAAGGTTTCCGCAACGAAAGGAAACCATGTTAACAAAACGAAAATTAGGCAATCAGGGTCTGGAAGTCGGGGAGATCGGGCTTGGGTGCATGGGGATGAGCCACACCTACGGCCCGGCAGACGAAGCCGAGTCCATCGCCACCATTCACCGGGCCATTGAACTTGGATGCACGTATTTGGATACGGCGGAATATTACGGGCCGTTCACCAACGAGGAACTGTTGGGAAGGGCTTTGAAGGGGCGGCGCGGGGAAGTCGTCATTGGCACGAAGTTCGGGTTCGATATCGCCTCCGGCCCCGGGTTCGGCCAAGCCACCCGGCTTAACAGCCGCCCGGAGCACATCCGCGAGGTGGTGGACCAATCCCTGCGGCGGCTGCAAACCGACTATATCGACCTGCTTTACCAACACCGCGTGGACCCCGCCGTGCCAATCGAGGAGGTTGCGGGGACGGTTGGCGAACTCGTGGCGGCGGGTAAAGTGCGCTACTTCGGACTTTCCGAAGCGGGGCTGGAGGTGATCCGCCGGGCTCACCAAACGCATCCCGTGAGCGTGTTGCAAAGCGAGTACTCACTCTGGGAGCGCAATCTGGAACCCGAAATTTTGCCACTGCTTTGCGAACTGGGCATCGGGTTGGTGCCGTATAGTCCGCTGGGGCGCGGCTTTCTCACGGGTACCGCCAAACGGGCCGAGGAATACAGCCCGGATGACGCCCGCCGCTTCATCAACCCCCGCATCCAGGGAGCCAATTTCGAGGCCAATATGAAAGCGGCGGATGTGGTTAAGGAGGTGGCCTGGGCGAAGGGGGCGTCCCCTTCACAAGTCGCCTTGGCGTGGATTTTACAGAAAGCGCCCTACATTGTTCCAATCCCCGGAACCAAGCGGCGCAAATACCTGGAGGAAAACCTGGGCGCGGCGGCGGTGCGGCTTACCCCGGAGGAAATCACCACGCTGGAGGCGGCCTTTGCCCACGTGGAGGGAGGCCGTTACCCCGAGCAGCAGGCGCGGTTTGTGAACCGGTAGGCGGGGTTCACTTCCCCTTCGCCGCGAAATACGCCGCCACGCCTTCGGCCACGGCGTCGGCGTATTCGCGGTAGATGCTCTTGCGCGGTTCGCCGTTGACGAGGCGGGTGCCATCGTAGTCGCCCATCTGCACGCGGTCGAACACCGGCTGGCTGTTCATCACGTACGGTTCACAATAAACTACGGGGCAGAGGTAAAGCCGGCTGGCCAGCAGGTTGCGCGCCCACACGTACGGGCTCCCGGCGGCACGGGCGTTGGGGCCGTGGTATTCATACGGCGGCAGGCCGGTGGCGCGGGCCAGGGACCCGGCCACGGTGGCGGAAAGCGGCAGTTCCACCGGGGCGCAGCGGTTGAGCAGGCGCAGCAGCAGTTCGTGGCGCACATCAGCCAGGGCGAGTTCGCCCGGCTGGTAATTGCCGTTCACCAGCAGGTGCAGGTGGTTGCGGTTCGTAAGCGAGGGCTGGGCCGGGTTGCCCCATGCCTCGGCGTTGTAGTGGAGGCAGATCGTCAGGTCGGGCCGAATGCGCTGGTTGACTTTGTAGGCGCGCGCCCGGATCTCGCTTTGGCGGTAGAAAAGAATCTCGCTTTGCCACTGGACGCTCTCCTGCTTGTCGGGGTCATTCGGGCCATCGTAGCCGAATTTGGGGTTGAGGATGCCCGCCGCCGCCAGTTCCGCCGTGGCTTCGGCGCGCAGGGTGCGGGGGCGGTCGCTGGTGACGGGGCTTGCCGAGGAGCGCACCAGGACGGCTTTTGCCCCCAGGGCTTCCAGGTCGCGGGCGAGGTGCTTGGCGGTCAGCAGGGCCATATCCCCCTCGGTGACGGGGATGCCGCCGCCGATTTTGAACCACCGTTCCTCCATTTTCGCCCATTTGCCGCCGAGGTGGCCGGGGTCGATGGCGATGGTGTAGCCCGCAAGCGGCTTGCCGGGTTCCGTTTTCAATGCGCCGGGCGTTTTCCAATAACGCGGGACGGGCAGAGCGGTGGCGGGGCTGGCGGCGAAGTCGAGCCGGAAATCGGTCGCGCTTTCCCCGGGCTGGTGGATGCGGGCGCTCGTGGGGCCGACGTCGATGCACGCTTTCCAAGCGCCGCCGGGGGCGTAAACGGTCTCCAGAAGGCGGACGAATTCAGCCCGGGTGATGGTTTTCTGAAACGGGGCGAGGTCGTTCCAATCCGGCTGGCCGCTCAAAGGGCTCACGGGTTCGGTGGCATCGAGCGGGGAAAGGCACGCGAGGCAGAGCAAAAGGAGGCTGGAAAGGAAATGGCGCATGGCAAGGAAATGGGTTTGTGAAAAGGGCGGTGTTTCCCGTATTTTAACCAAAGTATGTTACGAATTTTGTTCCTGGGTGACGTGGTGGGCGAGCCGGGCCGCCGTGCGGTGATCGACCTCCTGCCGGGGCTGAAACAGGAGTATGGGCTCGATTTTGCCATCGTCAACGGCGAGAACGCCGCCGGGGGCCGGGGCATTACGCCGAAGATCACCATTGACCTGCTGCGGGCGGGCGTGGCGGTGGTGACCACGGGCGACCATATTTGGGACCAAAAGGACATTGTAAGCTACATCGATACCGAGCCGCGCCTGCTACGGCCCTTGAATTACCCCGAGGCCACGCCGGGCCAGGGTTCCGTGGTGCTCGAAACGGCCAAGGGTAAGGTGGGCGTCATCAACGTGCAGGGGCGCACCTTCATGCAGCCGCCGCTGGAGAACCCGTTCCGCGCGCTGGAGGCCGAGGTGGCCCGGATGCGCGAGGAAACGGCGGTTATTTTTGTCGATATTCACGCGGAAACCACCAGCGAGAAGATCGCCACGGGGCGCTTCCTGGATGGCCGGGTTTCCGCCGTGGTGGGCACGCACACCCACGTGCAGACGGCGGACGAGCGCATTCTGCCGGGCGGCACGGCTTTCCTGTGCGACGCGGGGATGTGCGGGCCAGTGGAGTCGATTTTGGGCCGCCAGATCGAGCCGATCGTGAACCGCTTCGTGACGAATCTGCCCGCGCTCTTCCCCGTGGCCAAGGGGCCGGTGGAATTGCACGGCGTGATCGTGGACGTGGACGAGGTGACCGGCAAGGCGCTGGCCATCCAGCGTTTCGCGCGGCTCACGGGCGCGGAGCCGGAAGCTCAGCAGCAGCAACAGCAGCAGTAGGATTTATTATTCCTTCAAAAACGGGTAATCCGTGTAGCCGATGCTGCCGTCCGCGTAGAAGGTGGAGGTGTTGGGCTCGTTGAGCGGGGCATCCAGCGCAAAGCGCGTGGCCAGGTCGGGATTGGCAATGTAGAGCGCGCCGAAGGCGACGGCGTCCGCGTCGCCCCGTTCCAGGATCTCGGTGGCGCTTTGGAGCGTGAAGCTCTGGTTGGCAATGGTGACGCCGCCAAACTCCCGCTTCAGCACGGGCTCGAGGCTGTCCGGCCCCACGGCTTCTCGCACGCAAATGAAGGCGATCTTGCGGCGGCCCAGTTCGCGGGCCACGTAGGTGAAGGTGGCGCGCGGGTTGGAGTCTTTGATGTCGTGGAAATCGCTGCGCGGGGCAAGGTGCATGCCCACGCGGCCCGGCCCCCACACGGAAATGGCCGCGTCGGTCACTTCCAGGAGCAGCCGCGCCCGGTTTTCAATCGGGCCGCCGTAGCAATCGGTGCGGTGGTTGGTGCCGTCCTGCAAAAACTGGTCGAGCAGGTAACCGTTGGCGCCGTGGATCTCCACGCCGTCGAACCCGGCGGCCTTGGCGTTGAGCGCGCCCTGGCGGAAGGCTTCGACGATTCCCGGGATTTCCTCCAACTCCAGCGCGCGCGGAGTCGGGTAAGGCTTCTTGGGCCGCTCCAGGCTGATGTAGCCGTCCGCGGCGATGGCGCTGGGAGCCACGGGAAGCTCGCCGTTCAAAAACATCGGGTGCGAAATGCGTCCCACGTGCCAGAGCTGCAACAAAATGCGGCCGCCAGAGGCGTGGACGGCGGCGGTGATTTTGCGCCAGCCTTCCACCTGCTCCTGCGACCAGATGCCCGGGGTGTTGCCGTAGCCGAGGCCCATGGGGGTCACGGTCGTGGCTTCGCTCAAGATCAGGCCCGCCCCGGCGCGTTGCTTGTAGTATTCCGCCATCAGGTCGTTGGGAATGCGGGTCTCCCCGGCGCGAGCCCGGGTGAGCGGTGACATGATAATCCGGTTGGGCAACTGCAAGTCGCCAACTTGGAGCGGGTCGAACAGTGTGGGATGGTTCATATGCGCATTTTGTTTAAAAAGCGGGAACCGGGGGGATGGGGAAAAGGATTATTCCTTGGGCTCCTGCGGTGGCTCGCCTTCGTCATCGCGCGGCTCGTCCTCGATTTCCTGGCGCATCCGCTGGGTCAAAAACGGGCGCAGGAAGCCGTAAAGCAGGTAGCTGATGAAAATGACGGCGGGCATCCAGGCGTAGTGGATGACGGTGAAGATCAGGAGCAAAAAGATCGCCACGAAAACCGGGATGGAGCCCTTCATGCGCCAGTTCACCTTTTTGAAGCTCGGGTAGCGGAAGCCCGAGAACATCATAAAGGAGAGGAAGATCATCAGCGCCAGCAGCAGGTAGCGCCACGGGCCGACCAGCTCGCGGTCCTGGCCTTCCCACCAAAGCAGGAAGAGGGTGACGGACGCGATGACCCCGGCGGCGGCGGGGATGGGGAAGCCGCGAAAATCTTTGTCGCAACCGCTGCTCCGGGCCGCCAGGCAGTTGAAGCGGGCCAGCCGCAGCGCGCCGCAAAGCAGATAGAGGAAGGCGACGGCCCAGCCGTAGGCGAAGTTCTGGAGCACGATCTTGTAGAGCATCATGGCCGGGGCCACGCCGAAGGAGATGACATCGGCCAGCGAATCGAACTCGCGCCCGAAATCGCTTTCATGGCCGCCCAGGCGCGCGAGCCGCCCGTCGAGCATGTCGAAGATGCAGGCGATGAGGATCAGCCAGATGGCGGAGTGGAAATAGGTCTGCTGGAAAAAGAAAAGGTCGGATTCCCCCAGTTCCTGCGCGATGGTGCCCCGCACGATGAGCATCGTCGCGGCAAACCCGCAGAAGAGGTTGCCCGCGGTCATCAGGTTGGGCAGGAGGTAGATTTTAGGGCTGTCGCACTTCGAATCGTTCATGGCAGAGAAGTTAAAGGGGGATGGGAGAAATGGGATCAGGGCTGCCGCAGGCGGGCAATGACGCTGGTGCCCGCTTCCACTTTGTCGCCAGGTTTCACGGTGACTTCCGCGTCCAGCGGCACGTAAATTTCTGTGCGGGAACCAAAGCGGATCATGCCGAAGCGTTCGCCCTTGGCCACGGTGTCGCCCACTTGGCTCCAGCCGACGATGCGCCGCGCGATCAAGCCCGTAAGCTGGCGCACGACCACGGTAGTCTGGCCGTTCTGGAAGCCCCAGGTGCGGCAGGCGTTTTTATCGCTGCAATTCGGGTCGCGGGCGTCGAGGTAAAGCCCCTCGTGCTCTTGCGAATAGATCACTTTCCCGGCGATGGGGGCGCGGTTGGTGTGGACGTTGAAAACGGAAAGGAAGATGCCCACGCGCCGGAGCTTGCCCTTGGTTACTTCGGGCTCGTCGATCACATCCACGTCATGCACCACGCCATCGGCGGCGGCGACGACGGCCAGGGGATCGGCGGGGGCGGTGCGGTCCGGGTCGCGGAAGAAGGAGATGGAAAAGAGGATGAGGAGCGCGCCCAGGAGAGCGGGAACCCAGGTGATCCGCCGCCGCGCGGCCCAAAGCGCCATGGTGACGACGATGAGCACCGCGAAAATCCAGCGGGCTTCCCAGAGTGTTTGGAATCGGAACATTGGCGCAAACATAAAGCCCCCCGCCGCCGTGGTAAAGCCCTGTGTTTTACCTGGGTTGCGTTGCGGGCTTGGGGCTGCCATATTGCCGAAATGTTCAGAGGAACCCGCCGAATGGAGCGTGAACGCCGGACGGTCAGCCTGATGGTCGCTCTCTATTGCGGGTGCCAGCACCAGCCGGGCGTGAATGGACTCTGCCTGGCGTGCCGGGAACTGCAGGGGTACGCCTTGCTTCGGCTGGACCGTTGCCGCTATCAGGAGGCCAAGACGACTTGTGCGCGTTGCCCCACCCACTGTTATAAGCCTGAGATGAGAGAACGCATTCGCGAGGTCATGCGGTATGCCGGGCCCCGGATGCTCCTGCGGCACCCGCTGGCGGCGGTTTGGCACTTCCTCGATCGTTTGCACCGTTCGTTCCCATAGGGGCAAAGCCTTAAAACTAAAGCGGCGGCAAAGCCGGATGGGTCTCGCCGCCGCGTGAATCGAAGAATCGGGTGCCTTGGATTACTTCAGAAGCTCCGTCAGTTTCGGCATCATGGCGTTGTACCAAAGCTCATACCCCTTGGCCGAGGGGTGCAGGAGGTCGGGCATAACGTCTTTGGGAATTTCGCCCTGGGCGTCGAGGAACACCGAGCCGATGTCCTGGTAGAATACCGTTTTGTTGTCGCCGAGCTTGGAGATGATGGCGTTGACTGCCTCGTTCTTTTGCCGCTGATCGGACGCTTTCATCCCCCGGGGGAAGATGCCCAGCAGCAGAATCTTGGTCTGGGGCAGCTTTTGGCGGACGGTTTCGACGATCTGCTTGACGCCTTCGGCGGTGGCTTCCGGTGCGTCGCTGCCCACGTTGTTGGTGCCGATCATGATGACGGTGGCCTTCGGGTTGATGCCGTCGAGTTCGCCGTTTTTGATGCGCCAGAGCACATGCTGGGTGCGGTCGCCGCTGATGCCGAAATCAGCCGGTTGGTGGGGGGCGAATTTGAGCCAGCTTACTTCGCCGGTGCGGGGCCAGAAGTCGGTGATGGAATCGCCCAGGAAGAGCAGGCTCACCGGACCTTCTTTGATGCGGTTGAGGAAGATCTGGTGGCGGTTGGGATCTTTGATGGCCGGGGTCGAGGGGGAAACCACGGCGGGGGCGGGCACTTGGGCGGGCGGGCAGTCATAGACTTCCACCTCGCTGGTGAAGGCGTAGGTGGGGCTGTATTCATGGGAAGTTGGGTAGAAGTCGGGGTACGTCAGGCGCACATAGCGGGCGGTGGTTTTGGAGCCGGTGATCGGCGCGCGCTGCTGCTTGGCTTCTTCGAAAACCTTGGTCCCGAAGGGGGTGAAGGCGGTGTTATCCGCGCTCAAGGAGACTTCCACGGTCTTGGTGGAGCCGAAGGCCGGCATGGAGACCACGACGGTTTGCACGTCACGCGGTTTGCCGAGGTCGATGGTCACATTTTTGGGGAACGTGGGGCTGTCGTTGGTGGCGTAGCAGGTTTTATTGTCCCTGCCGTCAACGCCGTCGGTGAGGCCGGGCTTATCCCAGCCTTTGGTGTTCGGATCGCTGGAAACGTAAGGGCAATGGAGCGCGAAGTTTTCTGGCTGCGTGGCAGTCGGAGCCACGGGAGCGGGGGCGGGCGCTGGCACTTCGGCGGCTTTGCATTCGTAAGCCTCCAGTTCGCTGGTGAAAGCGAAGGTGGGCGTGTAGTTGACTTTTTCGGGGTAGTAATCCGCGTAGGTTAGCCGGAGGTAGCGGGCGGTGGTTTTGGCCCCATCGATTAACGCGCGTTCCGCTTTCTTTTGCTCGAACACCTTTTTCCCGAACGGAGTGAAGGCGGCGTTGTCCGCGCTGAGCGAAATTTCGACGGTTTTGGTGGAGCCGTAGGGCGGGACGCTCACGGCGACGGTCTGGATGGAGCGCGGCTTGCCGAGATCCACGGTGACGGTTTTCGGGAACGCCGCGCCGTCGTTGGTGGCGAAGCAGTTCAGGTTGCTATACGCATTAACGCCATCGGTGAGGCCGGGTTTATCCCAGCCGTGCGTGTTGGGATCGCTGCAAACGTAGGGGCAGTGAAGCGCGACGTTTTCCGGCGCTGCGGCGAGCAGGCCCGGGAACGCCAGCGCGGCGACTCCGAGCAAAATAAGGGTGCGTTTGTTCATAATGGGGAATGAAAGCCGCGAGAATAACGCAATCCGTGGAAATGGACATCAGATTAATACTTTTACCTAAAAGCCCTCTGCCATTGGTGAATGCAAAGGCGGGGCGGCCCGCCCGACACGGCCAGGGCGCAGCAATAGCCGGGGTAGCAGGGGTTCAGCAAAGTGAGCGTCCAGTCTCCGAAGTCTTCGGCTCCGGCGCGGAGTCTTGGGGAACTTGGTGCCTCGGCGGAAAGCTCGATGGAGACGGCCTCCGGGGGAAACTGAAGCCCGGTGCCGATGGCTTTCAGGTAGGCTTCCTTGCAGGTCCAAAGCTGGAAAAAAACCGCCGCTTTTTCGCCGGGGGGGAGTATGTAAAAAGCCGCCGCTTCCTCGGGGGAAAGAACCAGCGCGGCGCTTTCGTCGCCGTTGGGGCGGGCCGTGATGCGCTCGAGGTCGATGCCCAGTTCGCTCTCGTCTGAAACGGCGGCAACGGCGAGATCGCCGGAACGCGAAAGGGAGAAGTGAAGCTCCCCGTTCCTCAGGCGCGGCTTGCCGCAGGGGCCGTGCCGGTAGCGAATGGAGCCGGAGGGGAGATTCGCCGCCCGCGAGAGAATTTGCCGCAGCGCGCCCCGGGAGACGAGGAAACGCTGGCGGTCGCCGGGGGCATGGAAGCGTTCGGCGCGGGCGAGTTCAGTGGGGTCGAGCCATTCGGCGGCGGGGGGCGCACCGCGCAGGTCGATGATCCATACGGAAACCGTGGGCCGGTTCATGGGACGTCATTGGGCGTCATGGGGGTGATTCATCAGGCACCCGCGCAGGTTTGGATGGCGCGGTCGATGCGGGCCTGCAACTCGGGGCCGAGGGTGCGCACGTGGGGTTCCGCGAGGATGTGCTCGTGGTCGCCGGGCACGGGCACCACCTCCACTTCTCCGATGAGCCGCCGCCAGCCTTCGCTGGGTTCGCGCTTGAACTCGGCATAGTTTTTGTAGCGTTCGCCCGCCGTGAAAAGGACGGCTTTGCCCGGGTAGGGCTGCACGCGCTGGCGGTAGTCGGCGACCAGCCGCCGGTTGGCTTCGCGGACGGAGCGGATGGCCGTTTCGATGCGGCTGGCCTCCTCGTCGGGCAAGTCCGCATGCGTTTGAGGGCTTGGTTGGGAGCCGCCGCCGAGGCCGAGTTTGCCGCGCAGGTAGGCGAGCCGCTGACCGGCGGGCAGCCGCCAGAAGATGCGCAGATGTCCCGCGAGCCTGCGGAGGAAGGGCTGGTTCCAGCCGATGAGCGGATAGGAATCGAGCAGCGCCAGGAGGGCGATTTTTTCGCCTTGGCCGCGGAGTTGGCGGGCCATTTCGTAGGCGATGTAGCCGCCGTTGGAAAGCCCGGCCAGGAAGTAAGGGCCATGGGGTTCGACGGTCCGGATTTCCTTGATGTAATGCGCGGCCATCTCCTCCAGTGTGGTAAAGGCGGCGTTGTCGCCGTCGAGCCCGCGCGCCTGGAGGCCGAAGAGCGGTTGCGCGGCGTCGAGGTGGTTGGCCAGGTCGCGGTAGCAGAGCACGTTGCCCCCAACGGGGTGCAGACAAAAGAGCGGGGGCTTGCCGCTGCCGGTCTTGATGGGCACCAGCGTGCGCCAGGAGCCCTGGCTCTCGTTTGCGCGCAGCACTTTGGCCAGTTGCGCCACGGTGGGCGCCTCGAAGAGCACGGCCAGCGGCAGCATCACGCCCGTCAGCTTTTGGATTTGAACGAACAGCCGCACGGCCAGCAGCGAATGGCCGCCCAGGTCAAAGAAGTTGTCGTGGATGCCGATGGGCGCGCGTTCCAGCAAGTCTTCCCAAATCGTCACGAGCTGCTGCTCAAGGTCGCTGGTGGGCAGGTCACGGCGTTGGTGGCCCTGCTGCTGCGCGGGTTCGGGCGCGGGAAGCCGCTTCGCGTCCACCTTGCCGTTGGGTGTTAATGGCAGAGTATCGAGCAATACAAACGCTTCAGGCACGGCATGGCGCGGCAGCCGCGCGGTGACGGCTTCCCGCAGCGCCGTTGTCGCCGTTTGGGATGCGGCGGCGAGGTTTGATACCGCGACATAAGCCACGAGCCGTTGAGCGCCGGGCGTTCCCAGGGCGAGAACGTGAGCCTGGCGCACGCCCTCGCATTCCGCGATGGCCCGCTCGATTTCCGCCGGTTCCACGCGGAAACCGCGAATCTTTAGCTGTCGGTCGGCCCGCCCGGCGAAGTCCACGGTGCCGTCGGGGAGGTAGCGGCCGAGGTCGCCGGTGCGGTAGAGGCGGTCGTTGGGATCGGCCGCGCTGGCGGCAAAGGGATTGGGCAAAAACCGCAGGCGCGTTTGCTCCGGATCGCCGCAGTAGCCGCGCGAGAGGTAGGGCGTGCGGATGTGGATTTCGCCCAGTTCACCGATGCCCGCGGGCTGCCTTTGCGCGTTGAGCACCAGGAGTTGCACACCGTCGATTCCGCGCCCCAGCGGCAGCGGGTCGCGGGCGCATGCGGGGGCATCCGCGTGGAAATAGCCCATGGCCTGCGGGGTCTCGGTGGCTCCGTAGAAATTGACGAAATCCGCGTTCGGAGCGATGCGGCGCAAGCTGGCGAGGTGCCGCTGCGTGAGGCGGTCGCCGCCGAAAAATACATGGCGCAATTCGGGCAGCGGCGCTTCGTCGCAGTCCGAGGAATCGCCGATCAATTGCGCCATCGCGGGGGTGACGTGGATCGCCGAGACTTGCAGCCGCCGCAGCCACGCGCCGATCCAGCCTGGCGTGTGGAGATTCGCGCTGCTGGGAATGCAGAGGGTTGCGCCCAGGCAGAGCGGGGTGAAGATGTCGCGCAGCACGGGGTCATGGGAGAGCCCGGAAAGCATCGCGAAGCGGTCGCCCTCCGTGAGGCCGAAGGTGGCCGCGTGCCAGCGGATGAAATGGGCCAGCGGGAGGTGCGTTCCGGCCACGGCCTTGGGCGCGCCCGTGGAGCCCGAGGTAAAGACGATGTAAGCCAGGTCGCCGGGCTCGACGCGAACGGCGGGGGCTGTGGGGGTGACAGAGTTGTCATTTGGGAAAACGCAGACGCCCTTGGTGCAGACGGCGCTCACGGCCAGCGATAACGCCTCGGGCAGCCGTTCGGCGGGGTCGAGCCGCACCAGCGCGGCGGGTTTGGCGATGCCGATGCGTTCGGCGAGGCACGGGGCGGGATAGGCCGGGTCCAGGACGGTGAAAGCCGCGCCACATCTAAGAATACCCAGTAGTGAGGCCGCAAACGGAATCCCCCGTTCCCCGTACACGGCAACCACGTCGCCCCGGGTGATCCCCTGCCGCGCGAGCGAGGCGGCGAGGCGGTTGGCCGCCGCTTCCAGTTGGCCGTAGGTCCACGTCCCATGCTCGTCCATGGCGGCGGGGCGGTCCGGGGTCCGCGCGGCATGGGCGGCGAAATGTTCGTGCACCGGCCCGTCCCATTTCGGCGGAAGGGCGGCCCGGGGATCGGGGAGAATGGCGAGCGCCTCGGGCGTCAAAAGGGAAAGCTCCGAGAGCTTGCGGTCCGGGGCGGCGGTGACCTGCACCAGCAGCGCCTGCATTTGCCGCAGCAGTTCGTCGATATGCGCTTCGTCGTAAAGCCCTGCGTTATAGACGGCGATCAACTCCAGCGAGCGCGGCATTTCGCGAACATACAGCGTAAGATCGAAGATGGAATCGACCTCCCCGGCTTGCATCGGCTCCAGCACAAGCCCGGGCAGGGAGATCTTTTCCTCCTCGAAGTTGAGCAGGTTGAAAAAGACGGTGAAGAACGGGTTGCGGCCTCCGCCGCGTTCGGGGTTGAGTTCCTCCACCAGTTTCGCGAAGGGAATATCCTGCGCCGCGTAGGCGTCCAGCGCCGTTTTGCGGACGCGCGCGAGCAGTTCCCGGAAGGTTGGGTCGCCGTCGAACCGGGTGCGCATCACCAGCGTGTTGTTGAAAAAGCCGATCAGCTTTTCCAAGTCCACGTGGGCGCGGCCTCCCGTTGGGGTGCCCACGCAAAGGTCGTCCTGGCCCGTGCGGCGGAAGAGCAGCAGATTGAAGGCGGCCAGCAGCGTCATGTACAACGTGGCGCTCTCGGCGCGGCCCAGTTTTTCAACGGCTTCCTTGAGTTGCCGGGGCAGCGCAAGCACCTGGCGGCCGCCTCCGGCGGCGGTGGTGGCTTCGCGTGGATGGTCCGGCGGGAGTTCGAAGGCCGGGGCCGCTTCAAGTTGCGTGCGCCAGTAAGCCAACTGGCGTTCGTAAAGCGGGCCTTGCAAATAGGTCCGCTGCCAGGCGGCGTAGTCCGGGTATTGCAGCGCAAGCTCCGGCAGCGGCGAGGGTTTCCCCTCGGAAAACGCGCGGTAGATTGCGGCCAATTCCGTGAAGACCACGGTGGTGGAGATGCCGTCCGCGACGATGTGGTGCAGGTTCAGCAGCAGGACGTGAAGGCGGCCCCCAAGGCGCAAGAGGCGGGCCCGGACCAGCGGTCCCGAGGTGAGGTTGAACGGCGCGAGAGAGTCCGCCGTGGCGAGTTCGCGCACGCGGGCGGCGGCGGCTTCGGCATCGAGCCCGCCCAGATCGGTGACGGGCAGCGGAATGGAAAGGCTCGGGGCGATGCGCTGGAGCGGTGCGGCTTCGGGAAACGCAGCGCGCAGGATGTCGTGACGCCGGATGATTTCGTTGAGGCTGCGCTCCAGGCAGGCGGCATCGAGCGTGCCGGTGAGCCGGGTTACGAGCGGGATGTTGTAGGCGGCGGTGGCCGGGTCCATTTGATGAACGAGCCAAAGATACTCCTGGGCGAACGAGAGCGGCGGCTGGTCCGTGGCTGGGATGCGCGGGATGGCGGGGGCCTGCGAGGACCGTTCCGCCGGAGCCGCCGCTACACGCCGGGCGAGCGCCTCCAGTTCCGGGGCGTCGAAGATGGCGGAAACGGGAAGATTGGCCCCGAGCGTGGCGCGGATGCGCGAGATGATCTGCACGGCAAGCAGGGAATGGCCCCCGAGGTCGAAAAAGTTGTCGTGGATGCCCACTTTGGTAATACCCAATAATTCGCTCCAGATTGCGGCGATTTGTTGTTCCTCCGGGGTGCGCGGAGCGGCGTATTCCACCGTTTCACCGGCGGCGGAAGTGGGGGAGGGAAGGGCTTTGGCGTCCAGTTTTCCGTTGGGGTTAAGCGGCAGGGCGTCCACGGCCACGAACCACGCCGGGATCATGTACGGCGGCAATTTTTTGCCGAGTGCGGCGCGAAGGTCGTGGGCGGAGACGCGAGCCCCCGGGGCGGGCACGATGTAGGCGGCCAGTCGCGTGTCCTCGTCGGATTCCTTGCGGGCAACCACGGCCACCGCGCGCGCTCCTCCTTCCGCGACGATGGCGGCTTCGATTTCCCCCAACTCGATGCGGAAACCCCGGATTTTGACTTGCTGGTCGGCGCGGCCCAGGGATTCGATTTCGCCGTTGGGCAGCAGGCGACCTAGGTCGCCGCTCTTGTACATCAGGGCCGTGGAGTCCTGGGGATCGGGCAAAAAGCGGGCGGCGGTGAGGTCCGGGCGGTTGAGGTAGCCGCGCCCAACCCCGGGTCCGGCGAGGTAGATTTCCCCCTGGCAGCCGGGCGCGACGGGGCGGCCTTGTTCGTCCAGCAGGTAAGCGCGCAAGCCGGGCAGGGGACTGCCGATGACGCTGCGGTTGGGGCCGTCGCGGAGGTCGTCCAAGCTGAACGGGTGGAAGGTGGTCAAAATCGTCGCCTCAGTGATGCCGTAGAGGTTGACCAGCCGGGGCCGGGTGTCGCCATGGCGGTCGAACCACGGCTTGAGTGCGTGGGGATAAAGCGCCTCGCCGCCGAAAAAGATGTAGCGCAACGCGGGGTTGAGGGGGCGGCCATCCGCTTCCTCGGCGGCCATGAGCGGCTTGAACGCGCTGATGGTTTGGGTGGCCACGGTGACGCGGGATTGGTGCAGAATTTCCAGGTATGCTTCCGGCGAACGGCTGGCCAGGTAGGGCACGATCACCAGCTTCGCGCCGAAAAACAGCATGATCCAAATTTCCCAGACCGAGGCGTCGAAGGAGTAGGAATGGAAGAGCGTGCCCACGTCGTCGGACCGAAAATGGAACTGCTCTCCCACGCTTTGGAATACCCGCACGAGGTTGCCGTGCGTGACCATCGCCCCCTTTGGCTTGCCCGTGGACCCGGAGGTGAAGATGACGTAGGCAACGCTTTCCGGCCCCATGTTGGCGCTGGACAGGGATGGGGCTTCGCACGGGCTGGCGTCCGTGAAATCCTCAGCGTAAATTCGGCGGCAGCCTTCGGGCGCGGGTAACTGCGCTTCGAGCTTGCGTTCGGTGAGGAGCACCGTGAGGGCGGCTTCGCTGGCCATGAACTCCAGGCGGCCCAGGGGGTAATCGGGGTCGAGCGGAACGTACGCGCCGCCCGCTTTCAAAATGCCGAGCATCCCCGTGATGAGATGCGCGGAGCGACTGACGCCGATGCCCACGAGCATGCCCGGGCCCACGCCCATTTTCCGCAAGCGGCGGGCGATGCGGTTTGCCCGGTGATTGATCTCCGCATATGTCCAGGTTTGCCCTTCGCACTCCACCGCGGCGGCCTCTGGGGTGAGTCGGGCGTGGGCCTCAAAAACCTGGTGGATCAAGAGAGGCTGCGTGGCTTCAATGGAGGCCGAATCGGACGCGGGCGCGCTGGGTTGCGTGAAACTAGGCATGCCCCCAACGCTAGGCTTCGTGCGGCGCGGGGAGTATCGGCCAAATCGCGTTTTAGCTGTAGGACTTCCGCTTTCGCGATGTCATCCCGCAGACTATTCCCAAGGCTGAAGGAGGATTTTTCCGCATTCGCCGCTGGCTTGCTGCTCGAAGGCGTCGGCTACGCGTGCCATGCCGAAACGGTGGGTGATGAGCTGGTCGAGCTTTGCCGTGTTGTCGCGGATGGTGCGGAACATTTCGGGCGCATCCCGCAGGTTCCAGTGCCAGCAGCCTTGCAGGGTCAGGCCCGCGGGGGCCATGTTGTCCAGTTCGAGGTGGCCGCCCCAGCCGACGAAGCAAATGTGCCCCTTGCGGCGCGTGGCTTCGACGGCAAAGCGTTGGGCCGAGGGAACGGCGCAGCACTCGATGGCTTTGTCAGCGCCGCGTCCGCGCGTCAGCGATTTCACGATGCCGGGCGCGTCGGGGTCGGCGGGATCGACCACTTTCCATGCGCCCAACTCCATCGCTTTTTGGGCGCGGTAGCTCGACCCTTCGATGGCGATGACTTTCGCGTTGCGATAGGTCGCATTGATGACCGCACCCAAGCCGACCGGCCCCATGCCCGTGATGAGCACCGTTTCGCCGCCTTCGAGTTTCAAGTTGCGCACCGCGCCGAAGGAGGGACCCAGCCCGCAGCAGGCCATGGAGGCGTGGTCGGTGGAAATGTCGTCGGGAATGGGCAGGAGCAGCCAGTCTTGTTTGATGCAATACTGGGCATAGGTGGCCACGCCGGTTTCCGAGCCGCACGCTTTGAGCGGGTCGATGCCGTGTTCGCAATGAATATAGTCTCCCGCCTGGCAGAGTTCGCATTCGCCGCAGGGATAGCAGGGCATCACGACCACGCGGCGGCCCACTTCGAGGGTGCATTGGCCCCCGCGCTCGGCGATTTCCCCGGCGGCTTCGTGCCCGAGGCAATCGCAGCACTCCCCGGCGAGGTAGCTCTTGTATTCCGTGCACATGGGTGCGGCGAGAATTTTGACTTTCGCGAATTGCCCCCGCACGCGGGGCTCCGGTTTTTCGGCGACCGCGCAGCAGCGTTTGCCGGTGATGACGACTTGTTTCATAGGGTGGCTTGGTAGCGTTCGACGAGGTTTTCGGGTGGGTTGAAGCCCTGGAGATCGACGGGGCGGCGCTCCAGCGCGCTTTGATAAAGCGCGAGGACCACGGCCCACTCGTGAAGGGATTGTTTGAGGTTCGTGCCCGGGATTTTTTCTGGCGCGGCCAGCCAATCAAGCATGGCCTGGTGCAGTCTCGCCTGGGAATCGGCGTTGTTTTTTTGCCAGGCATCGAAGCCGCCATAGTTGCCGGATTCGATGTTCGCTCCATCGACAATTTGCCAGTCGCCGAACTCTTCGTAATTGACCCGCCCCCGTTCGGTGTAAGCCGCCACGCGCACGTGCTGCCAAGACGTGGCGGGATCGCCCGCGCGCGGCGAGACATAGCCGGAGGTCCAGAGTGCCCGGACGCCGTTTTCAAATGTGAGCATCGCCTCGGTGGCGAGCGGCGCGGGGTGTTGACGGTCCTCCCCGTCCCAGCCCTGCGCGGAGGCAAAGATGGTTTTGACGGGGGAGTCCGAATTGAGAAGCATCCCGTAATTCAAAGTATGCGTGCCTTGCCCGGAGAGGTTCATTCCCGCCGAGAGGTCGAGAAAAAGAATCTTCCCCAAGCGGCCGCTCTTGAGCGCCTCGGCGCAGCGGGCGAGGTCTTTGTGCCAGCGCACTTGATGGCTGACGGCAAATTTGGTTTTCGACACCGCCTCCAACTCGCAAAGGCGCCTCCAATCAATAACGCCGGTGGCCAGCGGTTTTTCCACCAAGCAAAGCGGAATGCCCATGGCGGATACTTTTTCCATCAGCCCCAGGCGTACTTTGGGGTAGGTGGTGATGCTGACGATGTCCGGCAATTCGCGGGCCAGCATTTCATTCGCGCTGCTGTAGGCTTTCATGCCGTACTTTTCCGCGAGCGCCTCGCTTTTGGCGCAATCGACGTCGGCGCACGCCACCAGCTCGAGACGCCCGCCCAGCCGTGCGTAGGCGGCGCAGTGGTCGTTGCCTCGCGCGCCGCAGCCGATCACGGCGGCTTTCAATGGATGGGTCATTTTCATAGGAAGTGTGAGGTTTGACGATGCGTTTGAACGAATGTGGAGCTTAGGTTGCCGTGTTCGTTAAATCCATGGACAAACGGGTTGTTTTGTTGCACAAAACGTTTGCAGACTATGCAACGCCGCCCGCCAGTCATTCTCCCGCGAGCCTTGGGAATCAATACGCCGCACAACCCGGACTTTCGGTTCGAACGGGTTCGCGGGGAGGCGAAGCATGCTCTTTTAATGTGCTTCCGAACCCCGGCTGTGGTCTTGGCGCGAAGCGGGCTGGTGACCGTCCAGCCGGGCGATTGCTTCGTGCATTCGCCCGGGACGCGCCTTTTGCACTATAGCGTTGAGGGCGCGGCCACCGGGTTTAGAAACGATTGGCTTTACGTGCGGGGCGATGTGGTTCGCCGGTGCATGAAAACGGCGCTCCTGCCATGGAATACCGCGCTTGGAACCGGCCAGCCGAGTCTTTTGGAGGGAGGAATCCAGAGCCTGTTGCGGGAATTGTCATCGTGGGATGAGTTCTCCGAAGCGACGGCGGAAGCTGTGGTGTTAATGATGCTGCTTGCGGTGGCGCGGCGGTGGCGCAAAGGCTCAAACCGCGACGCTCGCTTGCTTGGGCGGCAGGCGCATTATGAAAAGCTCCACGAGATTCGAACCCGCGCGCTGGCCGATTTCAAGCGCCCATGGACGGTGAGGGAAATGGCGCGCCTGGCCTCCCTCAGCCCGGAGCGGTTCTCGGTGCTCTACCGCTTGTTTTTTGGGGCGAGCCCGATCGCGGAGCTCATCGAGGCGCGCATCTTGAGCGCCCAGCGGCTCCTCTGCTATTCGGGGCTTTCCGTGAAGGAGGTGGCGCTCGAATGCGGTTTCGAGGATATTCACTATTTTTCGAGGCTCTTCCGGCACAAAAGCGGGCTTTCGCCCGTGGAGTGGCGCGAGCGGGATCAGTTGTTTTAGCCGTTATGCCGCGCGCGGTATTGCGTGGGGGAAACCCCGTAGCGCCGGGCAAAGCGGCGCGCGAAATAGTTGGGATCATCCCAACCTACTTTCGCCGCGATTTCCGCGATGGGCAGTTTCGAGGCCAGTAGCAGATCGGCGGCGCGGCGGTCGCGGCATTGCGCGAGGTAGGTGATGGGCGGCATCCCAATCCCTTTCGTAAACAAGCGCGAAAGGTAGGAGGGGGCGATTTTCAAATCGCGGCCCAGTTCCTCCAGCGTCCACGGGCGCGCGAGTTCGCTTTCCATCAAGTGCATCGCGCGCGCCACGGCGGTGTGCACGCCGCCGCCACCCGCCGGATTGCCGCCCTCGGGCGTGCGCGCCTGCGCGATCACGCCCATCAACTGGAGCAGCAAGCCCAATTGCTGGAGCCGGTTCGGAGCCGCGCTGGCGCTCAGTTGGTAGAGCGCCTTCATGCACCGTCTGGCCTCGGCAAAGCTGGCCGGGGGCAGGTGGGTGAGGAAGAGCCGCTGCGAAGGGTCGCCGCCGAGGAAGATTGGGCAGAGCACGGGGTCGTCCAGCACCCAGCCCAGCTCGCGGTTGAAGAGGTCGCGGGGAAACAGGCAATTGTAAACGCCAAACCGGGAGCACTCCAGGTAGGCGTGCCAGACGCCTGGCCTGATGACCAGCACATCCCCGGCCCGCAGCACGCCTTCCCCTTCCGCGCTCCGGTGCACGCCCTGGCCGGTCGAGATCAGGACGATTTCGAAAAAGCCATGATCGTGCGCCTCGTAGGGATCGTGGGAGGGGTTGTAGATCATGCTCACCGCCCGATCTGGGGAAGGGAAAAATTCCTGGCTGCTGAGGTGCATTTGAGTGGAGGTATATTTCGCGAGGTGCTCCAAGGCAATGTCAATTAAGTGCTAGTTTTATTCTATCCAAATCCTAACCGGTCTTCTTGGCCGGGCGTATAAGCAAACCATGACCACCCAATCCTCCCCTGTTTCTCCGATCATTGATTTTTCGTCGCCCAAATTCCGCGACCAAATTTACGGCTGCTGGATGGGCAAGAACTGCGGCGGCACGCTCGGCGGCCCGTTGGAGAAAGCCTGGGCTGAAGATGAACCTTTCGACGTTTGGTGGTACCCGAAGCTGGTGGAGGGGGGCATGCCCAATGACGACCTGGAGTTGCAGTTGATCTGGCTCAAGGCGTTGGAGGAAGTCGGCCCGGGGGTGAAGGCCGCCGATCTCGCCCATTACTGGCTGGATCACATCGTATACAATTTCGACGAATACGGCTTGAGCAAAACCGGCCTGCGCCTCGGCCTCGTGCCGCCGCTTTGCAGCAGCTATAACAACTGGTTCCGCGACTACATGGGCTGCCCCATCCGCTCGGAAATCTGGGCCTGCATCGCCCCCGGTGCGCCGCGCATCGCCGTGCGCTACGCGTATGAAGACGCCATCGTGGACCACGCGGGCGGAGAGAGCGTGCTGGGCGAATTTTTCAACACGGCGGTGGAATCGGCAGCCTTCCTGATTAGCGATCCCCGCAAGCTCATTGAGATCGGCCTCTCCTATCTGCCCGAAAAATGCGAGACGCGCCGGATGATCCAGATCGCCATCGACAGCCACGACGCGGGCAAGGATTGGAAGGAAACCCGGCGGCTCCTCATGGAAGCCGCCGCGCCGCACCGCGTGGCGCAATATTCGCCCATCAATCTCGGCATTCAGATCCTTGGCTGGCTTTACGCCAAGGACTTCGCCGAAACCATTTGTCTGACGGCCAACTGCGGCTGGGACACGGATTGCACGGCGGCCACGGTGGGGAGCTATCTCGGCATTATTCTTGGCGGCAAAGGACTCCCCGAAAAATGGACCGCCCCGCTGGGCGACGCGCTGGCCACCAGTGAATGCAACGGCGGGCTGGCTCACACGCTCACCGGCCCCAACCCGCTGCCCAAGGATCTCAACGAATTGACCGAGCGCACCATTGCCATGGCCCGAAAAGTCATGGCTTGGCACGGGAACGCGTTTGCCGATCCCTCGGACCTCTCGACGTTCATGGCCGACGATTCCATTCGCGAGCTGTGGGGCTTCCCCGCAACGGGCTTCCGCGCCAGCGAGGGCAGCGTGACCGTGGATGTCGATTACGGCGTGACGCCGGCTGTGGTGGAAAAATCGCGCAAAACGTTTTCGATGAACGTCAGCAACCCCCACCCGCGGCCGATGAAGGTGCGACTCGCGCTGGGCGCGCCCGAGGGATGGGAAACCGTCGAACCGCAGGCGCTTGAAGTTCCGGCGTTCGGTTCCGCGCCGGTCGCGTGGAGCGTTGCCGTTCCGGCGGCGCGGCAGATCGAGGTGGCCAACCGGTTCGTGCTGGATGTGCGCGTGGACGAACGGCCCGCGCAGCCTGCCACGGCGCTGGTGCTGCCCGGGGCGCGCAAGTTCCGGCATTCGCAATGGCATCCGGCGGAAGGCCGCGACGTGCGGGCCCTGCTCGACGCGGCGTTCGAGGAGGAGCAGCTCCAAGGCAGCCTCACCGCTCCGAATGCGCGGCCCGGCGTGTGGATGGAGTTCAACGCCTTCGATAACGATCTGCCGCTCGCGCCCGTGGTGAAAGGGGCTGGGGTGCTCTATGTGCAGGGCTACGTGTGGTCCCCGGTGGATCGCGAGGTTTTCCTCTGCACGCCCTCCACCTGCGCGCAGAAAGTCTGGTTCAACCAGGAGCCGGTGTTCGAAACCGAGGAGGTCAAGGGGCTGCACCCTTCCTACGGCGACCGCTCGCACCGCATCGCGGTGAAAGCCGGGTGGAACGAGATGCTGCTCAAGCTGGTGAACCCGCAGGACGCGCCGACCTTCGAGGCTCACGTGACCTATTGCCACATGGAGTTCCCGTGCGACCCGAACTGGAAGCAATTCCTGCGCGGCACCGTGGACCTGCTTTGGACGCGCCTGCCGTGGGACTAGTTAAACCTGCGGCTTGACTGGCGGGTTGCGTCTGACTAGTCATGGCTGCAATGAAACGTCCTACGCTTAAGGACATCGCCGCCGTGGCGGGCGTGAGCCATGCCACGGTTTCGCTGGCTCTCAATCATAACGCCCGCATCCCGCTCAAAACACGGGAGCGCATCGAGAAAATCGCCCGGGAGATCGGTTATCGTCCGGACCCGGCGCTGACGGCGTTGAGCATTTACAGGCGCGGCATCCGGCGCGTCAAATACGAGGCGACGCTGGCGTGGATCAACTTTCATAACGAGCCGATTGAAAAAAGTCCTATCGGCTATATTTATGAAATGCACCAGGGAGCCAAGCAGCGATGCCGTGAACTGGGCTACACTTTGGAGGAATTCATGTTCAAGGATATGGACATGAACTTCGGCCGCCTTTCCGAAGTGCTCTATGCGCGAGGCATCCAAGGGGTGCTTTTTGCGCCGCATGTGCGGACGATGGCCCATATCGGCACAAAGAGGTTTGCCTGGAGCGAGTTCTCGTCCATCGCATTCGGCTTCTCGCTGGCGCGGCCCAAGCTGGATGTGGTGATTGACGCGCAATACCGCAACGGACGCCTTACCGCCAGAAAAATGAAGGCTTTGGGCTACCGCCGCATCGGGGCCGTCGCAAGTGAGGATGTGAACGAGCGGACGGATGGCAATTTTCTGGCCGGTTACCTTTATGAACAACTCAAAGTGCCGCTCAAAGAGCGGATCCCGCCGTTTATCTATAAAAAAGGCAATGAGGAAACGGGTGGCCAATGGTTCCGGCAATATAAGCCCGATGCCATCATCGATATGGGCCGCGAGGCCCACCGATTTTTGACGC
The DNA here is from genome assembly GCA_964513965.1 of uncultured Chthoniobacteraceae bacterium. GTDB lineage: Bacteria > Verrucomicrobiota > Verrucomicrobiia > Chthoniobacterales > Chthoniobacteraceae > UBA695. Next base: position 2,214 of record CAZEOO010000008.1, on the reverse strand, counting down.
CGGACCAGATCAAACAGATTGGGTATTCGTCGCCCGGCATTAGCGATCACGAAAGGGGAAAGTTGGCCGGTGTTTATCAAAATATGCCGCTGGTGGGGCGGGTGGGGGTTAACGAAGTAGTGGCATTGATCCACACTAATCGGCGAGGAATACCGGAGATTCCGTTGCGCATTTTGGTTGAAGGCGAATGGGTGGACGGAGCGAGCGCGCCGAGGGTGACTCATCACTAGCCAAGCCGTTACATGTGTAACTGACGGGCGGGTTGTAAGGGATGCGGATGCACCGCATAAATTCGGCGTTTCCACAGACCCCGAAGTTAAATCCCTAACATACCCCTGGCATATGCAACTTAAGACATTCTTAAGACTAGTTACCCTTTTTCTCATCGGTTGTACGAGCCTGTTTTGCGACCAGGCATCGGCTGCGACAACCTACACTTGGCTCGGCACCAGCGGAACCACCTGGGGCGTGAATGCCAACTGGACCTCCAGCCCCGCCGGAACCTACCCTGGGGCGGGCGACACGGCGGTGATTAGCACCAGCAGCACCAACCAGGTTGTGCTCTATAATTTGGGCGCGGCGGGTTCCCTGGGAACGCTTTCCATGGCCCAAACCAGCTCGGCGACCAATCAACTGACGCTGCTCCAGTCGTTGACGGTTGCCAATGGCATCACGCTCGGTGCGAGCAACGGCGGCTCCAGCGTGATCTATATTGATTCGAACAACGCGAACGCTTCGCGAACGCTGACCGCGCCAAGCTTGACGTTGAACAGCGGCGGCGTGCTCGCTTTGACAACCTTCGCCGCAACAAATGTTTCGACTTTTTCTGGAACCGTGAATGTTTCCGGCGGGCAGATTATCGTTTATAGCAGCACCGCCACGACCGCGGCGGCTCAGGATAGCATCAGTGGAAAGCTGACGATGAGCGGCGGCACCATCACCATCGGCGCGCTACTCCCGGACGCCAGCAGTTATAACGACCCGCGGCTTTCGATTGGCGGCAACGTCACTATATCCGGCGGGGTAATCATCACGCCCTCGGCATCCGGGCAGTTGATCTTTACCGGCAGCACCAACAGCATGTCGGGGCTCGCCTCGTCCACGAGTTATATCTATATTCTCTCTCTTGCGAGTGGAACCCAGACTTTGACGGTTAATTCGACCACCGGCAATGGCTATATCGGTATGTTGCTTTTGAGAGCCGGAACTTCATGCATTAAATCGGTGGGGGCGGACAGCGGAACGGCTGCCTTTTCCAACGTGATCACCATGGCCCAGTCCACGGGGAGCTGCACCACGGCGTTTCAGCTTTCGAGCGATATTGTGGCTCTGGGGTTGAATAGCGGTTATGCGGGCACGGGCACTTCCTCCGTGAACTTTGTCGTGGACCTCAACGGCCATAATTTCTATGCCACCAATACGTCTGGAGTATCACTAAATAATCCAGGAACCAACTGGACGGCTAATTGGTCTCTCAAAAATTCCGGTTCGGGAACGAATACGTTTGTGGCGACCAGTTTTAATTTCAGCAATGCCAAGCAGGTGGATGTGGGTTCCGGCTTGATCCTTACCGCGACAGGGGTTGGCGCCAACAATCTCGGAACCACGGGGACCATTGCGGCGGACAATATTTTCGATTATATCGGCAGCGGTACCTCCTATTTTACTTCCTACCGGGCGCTCGGGAGCATGGTTATCGGCAATGGAACCAGTGCTTCTGAGCTGACGTTTAGTTCATCGCAGGAAACGCTTCAGGGAAATTTAACCGTCAACAAAAACGCGACCCTCAGCATGACGGACAAAACATTGACGGAAACCGGCAGTGCTGCTGGTGTTGGCGGTTTGAACGGGGCGGGCTCGATCTACAACAACGGCGGCACCGCCTTGGCCTGGGGGACCGCCAACCTGATATTGAACACCGCCAAAGGCAACGGGAATTTCTCGGGCAATATCGGCGACCATACATGGGGCTATGGCATTGTCACGGTGACTTTGACGGGCGGCGCGGGAACCCAGACGTTCACGGGAACGAACACCTACACCGGCGCGACGCAAATCAACGCTGGCAATACGCTGCAACTGGGCGACGGCACCAGTGACGGTGTGATCTCCGGCAGCAGCAAGATCGTCAATAGTGGCAACCTCGTTTACAACATCGCGGGCACGCAGGTATATTCGGGCACCATCAGCGGCAGCGGCACGGTATCGATGATC
>CAZEOO010000007.1:0-197576 GCA_964513965.1 uncultured Chthoniobacteraceae bacterium | reverse complement strand
GGGGCAAGCCCCCTTGCCGGGGTGCCGGGGCAGAGCCCCGGAAGCCAAAAACAAATAGCAAGGCGGGGCGAATCTCAGCCCGAGTTTTTGAATAAAACCGGCGCTTTAACCCGCCTTGCCTATATCGGACAGCGAAGCGTCTCCGCCAAGCGCACAAGTCCCCTTGGGCGCTTATCTAAAAAGGAAGCCACCGAGACGCTTGCCCCCGAAAAGACGCTGCGCTGTTTTCGGGGGAGCAAGGCGGGCCAATGGCTGCAACGCTCGGATTTAGCTGGGCCGCGCCGCTTCGATATCAATTCAATGCCCGCCTTGCAAAAGGCAATGGGAGGTTCCACCTCCCAAACCCTCCGGAAGGGGGGCTTGCCCCCCTTCACCCCATCTTGCTTTGCCGCAAATCCATGGCACATTTCAGAAACATCCCATGAAACCCTGGCTCCCGTTGCTTCTGGCCCTGCTGGCATTGGCTCCAAGCGTCCATGCCGGTGACGCCCAACCCGGTATTTCCCAAAAAGGAGGCTCTGGTATGATTCAAAAACTCAACTTAACCGAAGCCGAGTGGCGCAAGCGGCTGACGCCCGAGCAATACTACGTAATGCGCGAGCGCGGTACGGAAAAACCGTTCTCCGCCCAATGCTGGAACCCGCACGGCGAGGGGACGTTCGTTTGCGCCGCGTGCGGGCTGCCGCTCTTCGAACAAGGCACGAAATTTGATTCCGGCACCGGCTGGCCGAGCTTCAACCAGGCGATGCAGGGCAACCGAGTGGAAATCCGCCGCGACACCAGTCACGGGATGGTTCGCGAGGAGGTGGTGTGCGCCCGTTGCGGCTCCCACTTGGGACACGTTTTTCCGGATGGTCCGCCGCCAACCGGCCTCCGTTATTGCATGAACGGCGTGGCGCTCGACCTGCGCCCGGTGGAAAAAGCGACCTTCGCCGCCGGGTGTTTCTGGGGCGTGCAAGCCGCCTTCGACGCCACTCCCGGCGTACTGCAAACCGCGGCGGGCTACACCGGCGGCCATGTGGCGAACCCCACCTACCGGCAGGTTTGTTCCCACACCACCGGCCATGCCGAGGCGGTGGAGGTGGAGTTCGACAGCGGCAAAGTTTCGTACAAAGACCTGCTGGCGCTCTTCTGGAAAATCCACGATCCCCGGCAGGCTGACGGCCAGGGACCGGATCTCGGCGACAATTACCGCTCAGCCATTTTTACCCACGGCGACGCGCAGCAACGCGAAGCCGAGGCATCCAAGGCGGCCCAGGCGGTTCCCGGCAAACCGCCCATCGTCACGGAGATCGTCCCCGCCGGGCCGTTCTACCCCGCCGAGGATTACCACCAGCACTACAAGCATGCAGGCTGCGCCATCCCGGTCAAGTAGGCGCTATTTGGCCTTCTTGTCGGCTTGGATTTCAGACTGAATCGCGGCCTGGAGCTTGGGCGTGAGCTGCATCATTTTGCTCTGCATCAGCGTCATGGTTTTTTTCATCAGCTCCGGCTGTTTGTTGACAAAACTTTGCCCCGCCGGGCTTTTGTAAAACGCCGTGATGCCCTTGATTTCCTCGGGCGTGAAGGTTTCGGCGTAAATCCTGGTGAATTCGGGCTTCAGCGCCGCCCAACTGAATTCCTTTTCGACCACTTCGAGCGCCTTTTGCTGGGCTTTGTCCACCTTCGCCGTATCGGTGGGGGTGTTGCTGGATTGAGCCGCTTCCGCTGTCATCTTGGGCAGCATTTGCTTCACCTGGTCAAAAGCGACCTGCATGTTTTGCTCCACGCGCATGACGGTGAAGAGTTCGTCGATGTCGGGGCGCGCCGGAGCGTCGTCGGCGAAGGCAAGGAGAGGGGAAGCACAGGCAAGAATCGCGGCAAGTATGGTTTTTTTCATAAAAAGAGAATTTCGGTTCCTTGAACCGGAGCAGGGTTGCAAAGCGCGGACCGCTTCACAAGGAAAATTCCAAGTCCGGGGCACCGGGTAAAACTGGCAGCGCGTCCAAGCGCGATAACTTGTCGTATGAAGAAAACCGGGCCGGTCATCGCGTATTTTTCCATGGAAATCGGGCTGGAGTCGCGCATGCCCACCTATAGCGGCGGCCTGGGCATCCTGGCGGGGGATACGGTGAAGGCGGCGGCGGACTTGAAGGTGCCCATGGTCGGCGTCACCTTGTTGCATCGAGGGGGCTATTTTTACCAACGTCTTGACGCCGAGGGATGGCAGACCGAGGAGCCCGTGGCCTGGGTCCCCGGGGATTTCCTCATGGAATTGCCCACTCGCGCGGTGGTGAATATCGAGGGCCGGGCCGTGCAACTCCGGGCCTGGGTCGCCGAGATCACGGGCTCGGGTGGTTTTTTGGTGCTCGTCTATTTTCTGGATACCGACCTGCCCGAAAACAGCGAGTGGGACCGCAGCCTCACGGGTTCTCTCTACGGCGGCGACGCCCATTACCGGCTTTGCCAGGAGGTTGTGTTGGGCATGGGCGGGGTGCGGATGCTTCGGGCGCTGGGTTACACCAACGTCGCCCGCTACCATATGAACGAGGGCCATGCGAGCCTGCTCACCGTGGAGCTGCTCGACGAAGCCGCGGCCCGCGCGGGCCGAAGTGCGTTCACCCGTGAGGATGTGGAGGAAGTGCGGCGGCTCTGCGTTTTCACCACGCACACGCCGGTTCCCGCCGGGCATGACAAATTTCCGCTCGAGTTGATCCGGCGCGTCGTGGGCCGCCGCGAACTGGGGGAAATGAGGGATCTCTTTTACACCGGCGATGTCGTAAACATGACGAGCCTCGCCCTGACGCTCAGCCACTACGTCAACGGCGTGGCCAAGAGCCACGGCGAGGTGGCCCGGCAGATGTTCGCCAACTACGCCATCGACGCCATCACCAACGGCGTCCATGGCGGCACATGGGCCGCGGCCCCGCTGGCCGCGCTTTACGACCGCACCATCCCCGGCTGGCGGCTGGACAACTACAGCCTGCGCTACGCGCTCAGCATCCCGCGGGAACAAATCTGGGAGGCCCATGACAGCGCCAAGCGCCAACTCTTGCAGTTCGTCAACCGGGAAACCAACGCCGGGATGGATAGCGACATCTTTACCATCGGCTTTGCCCGGCGGGTAACGGCCTACAAGCGCCCGGAGCTTATCTTTTCCGACCTGGAACGCCTGGCGGGCATCGGCGCGAGACGCTTGCAGCTTATCTTTTCCGGCAAGGCGCACCCCAACGACCGCGAGGGGAAGGAATTTATCCACCAAATCTTCCAATACGCCGCGCGGCTTCGCGGGCGGGTCAACGTCACATTTCTGCCGCACTACGACATGGACATCGCGCGGCTGATGGTTTCCGGCGTCGATCTCTGGCTCAACACGCCGCAGCCGCCCATGGAAGCCTCCGGCACCAGCGGCATGAAGGCGGCGCTCAATGGCGTGCCGAGCCTGAGCGTGCTGGACGGCTGGTGGATCGAAGGCTGGATCGAGGGCATCACCGGCTGGGCCATTGGCTCGCTGCCGGGCGTGAGGCAGGTTTCGGAGCCGGATGACGCCGCTTCGCTCTACGCCCAGTTGGAGCACACCATTCTGCCGCTCTACTACAACGACCGGGACCGCTACATGGACGTCATGCGCCACTGCATCGCCTTGAACGGCTCCTTTTTCAACACCCACAGGATGCTTCAACAATACGTGCTGAAAGCGTATTTCGAGTAGAGCAAATGAGCCGCGAATTACCCCTCCGCCTCGAAAATGATCGAACTTTGTTTCGCCCCGATGATGATTTTCCGGGGAAACAGGCTGTTGATCCGCGCATCGCGACCGGAAGAGATGCTCAGAAGTAACGAAATGGAGGAATTCCTGGCAAGCCGCAGCGGATACTGGGGCTGGGCCTTGCGGTTCCCTGCGTCCCGCCTTCCCGAGAAAATCGGGACGGCATAATCGGTGTGGATCGACTGGATTTCCACCTCCGAGGCGTGGAGCCCCGTAATTTGCAAAACGCTAAAGGTGAAGTAATCGAACGCTTCGACTCGCAAGAAAGCCGCCCGTGCGGGGTAAATTTGGCGGTAGTGCCAGATGGCGGGCTTATAGGGATAGCGTTGCATGGAATCCTGCGTTCCGTGCAAAAAGATCATCGGCGGCATGTTTGTGTCCTTTGGCTTGGTGATTTCAACTCAAGCCCCCTTCGGGTTATTCCGAAGGAGGCCGGGAGTTGATAAGCCGCGATGAACACAGCCGCGGCGGCCTTTAGCCAGAGGCTTGGACATGCGCCGCCGCCCCCCGGCCATATGGCTGGGAAGCGACGTATTTCGTTCGGCATACGCCTGCCTGTTCATCGCGGGGTTATCAAGTCCCGGCTGGCTCTCGCCAGCTAAAGGGAGTGTTTAACTTTTCGGGGGACAAAGTAAAGGTGGAAACGGCTGGCGATCCGTTCCTCGCGGCCCGCCTCCTCGTTCCCAATCTCCAGATTGGGAACGCAATTGGGAGCGAATCTCCGATTCGCGGGGTGAGGGAATCGGGAGATTTGTAACGAGGGGTGTAATGCTTCAACAATACGTGCTGAAAGCGTATTTCGATTACATCACCTGCCACTCTTCGAGACGGCTTTTCGGGATTTCCGCGAGAAAGCGCGAGGGGCGCTGGATCATTTCCCCGTAGCCGCCGCCGAGGCGCATCAAGGGGTAGGTGAGGTAAAGCTCGTCCTCGGCCCGCGTCACAGCGACGTAAAAAAGCCGCCGCTCTTCTTCCAGCGCGTCGGGATCATCCTGGGAACGCTTCGTGGGGAACATGTCGTCGGTCATCCAGATCACGAACACCACGCTCCATTCCAGCCCCTTGGCCTGGTGGATGCTGGAGAGCGTCACGGCGTCGGAGTCCCCCTCGGGCCGGGCTTCCTCGGTGTCGAGGCCCGTCATCAGCGCCAGTTGGTCGAGAAACTCGAACGGGTCGCTGAATTGGCGTGAATAGTTCACGAGCGTGTTAAGGTCTTCCCTGCGGGCGTCGTAGTTGGGGAAGTTGGCGATCAAGTAATCGTCGTAAACCGCCTCGATCACGGAATTGAGCATTTCCGAGGGGGAGCGGGCCACGCCGCCGGGGGCGACTTCCTCCAGCGTGTAGGCCAGTTGTTCCCAGCCCTTTTGCGCCTTGGCGGGAATTTTGAGCGGCTTGGACGGGTTGGGCGGCAGCAGGAGGTCGCGGAACGACGCGGGAGCGCCGGTGGCGGGCAGCGCCTTCTCGATGGCCGTCCAAAGCTGGGCCGCCGAGCGTTCGCCCACGCCTTGCAGCAGCTTCGCCATGCGTTTGAAGGCTACCTCGTCGCGTGGGTTTACGGCGAATTTTAGGAACGCGGCCACATCCTTGACGTGCGCCTGCTCGAAGAACCGCAGCCCGCTGGTGATCGCGAACGGAACGCCCGCCCGGGTTAGCTCCATTTGCAATTCCATGGAGTGGTAGTGGGCTCGGTAGAGCACGGCGATGTTGCGCAAATCCGTGCCGCTTTCGTTGAGTTCCGCGATGCGCTGCGCCACGAAGCGGGCCTGGTCGTTGGAGTTCTCCAGCGCCACGAGCGCCGGTTTCACGCCGGAAGCCGAGCGGGCGGGGGCGAGCGTTTTTTCAAACTGCCCCACGTTGGCGGCGATGGCGGCGTTGGCCACTTCGAGCACTTCGGGGATGCTCCGGTAATTCGTTTCGATCTTGTAAATCGCCGCGCCGGGATAGCGTTTGGGGAATTGCAGGATGTTTTGGAAATTCGCGCCGCGCCAGGAATAGATGGATTGCGCGTCGTCGCCGACCACCATGATGTTGTGGTGATCGCGGGCCAGCACGTCGATGAAGTCGCTTTGCAGCTTGTTCGTGTCCTGGTACTCGTCCACGAGGATGAACTGGAACTGCGTGCGAAAGCCTTTCGCGATTTCCTCGTTGGCTTCCAACAGCCGCAGCGGCTGCACCAGCAGGTCGTCGAAATCGAGCGCGTTGGCCGCTTTCTTGCGCTTGATGTATTCGCGGCCCACGGCATCGAGCGATTCCTGGTAATCGAGAAAATGCGGGTACTTTTTGTAAAGCACATCCTCCAGCGAAAGCCCGGTGTTCAGCGCGAAGCTCAAGATATCGGCCACCACTTCCCCCTTGGGGAACCGCTTTTCCTTCGGCACTTCCTTGCTTTTGGAACTCAACCCCAGCGATGCGATGACATCCTGGAGCATGGCCGATTCGTCCTCGCGGTCCAAAATCGAGAAGCCCGGGCGATATCCCGCCGCTTCCGCGTGGCGGCGCAGCATGCGGTTGCCGATGGAGTGGAACGTGCCGCCCCAAAGCCCGGCGGTGCGGTCCGGCAACAGGGCGTCCACGCGTTCCAGCATTTCGCGCGCGGCCTTGTTGGTGAAGGTCAAAAGAAGAATGTTCGAGGGTGAGATGCCGTTTTCCAGCAGGTAGGCCACGCGGTAGGTGAGCGTGCGCGTCTTGCCGCTGCCCGCTCCCGCGATGACGAGCGCGGGGCCGGGGGGAGCCTGCACCGCCGCGAGTTGCTGCGGGTTCAACTCCGCCGCGTAGTCGATGCGGATCGTCGCCGCGGGGCGGTGAAGTGAATATTGGCGTGCCATGGGTGCTTTTTATACCAAGCCACAAAAAAGCGTCAGCGGTCAAGCCGGTCGGCCAGAAAGAAGCAGCCCATGCCGAATAGAACCGACCCTCCCAGCACGATGAAGGCGAGCCGTTGCGGGTTCGCGGCAGCCTTGCCCAGGGAGGGCGAGCGCCATTTGCCCAGGCTCCCCCAGTTCCGCTCCATTTCCAGGCTCAAGCGTTTGGAATCGCGCAGCTCCAGCGGGGCGCTGGGGTGTTCGTCGACGCCTTCCTCCTCCGGCGGCGTGCCGCCGCTTTGGCGGTGGATCGCAAACGCCATGGAAATGCCCGCGACGAGCACGAGGGCTCCCGCGAGGTTGAGAAGGCAGGCGCGGTCAAATTTCATAAATCAATGCTTAGCGGTCGCCGAAGAGCTGCTGGAAGTTTTTGACCACCTGAGCCGCCATCCCTTCGACATGGCAGCCCCGCAGCTTGGCCAGCCCGTCATAGACGGCCTGGATATTGGCGGGATGGCCCGGGTAGGGGTAGATGGCGTATTCCGGCGGCAGCGGCATATCCGGGGCGTCGGTTTCGACCAGCAGCCGGTCGGTGGGAATGGCGCGGAACACTTCCCGCCGCGCGGTTTTGGCTTCGTCCAAAAACCTACCGCAAAACGAGAAATACGCTCCCCGTTTCGCGAAGCCTTCCACCATTTCCGCCGGGCCGTGGTAACCGTGGAGCAAAAAGCCGCATTCCGGCACGGGCTTCGTGCGAACAATGTCCCAAAGAGCGCCCCAGGCTTTCACGCAATGGATGGTGACGGGCCGGTTCAGCCTTTCGGCCAATTCCAGTTGCCACGTAAAAATTTTCTTTTGCACCTCGAAGGGCGTTTCCTCCCGGGCGCGGTCGAGGCCGATCTCCCCCACCACGGCGCGGTCGGCTTGAAGCCGTTGCACGAGGCGCGCGCGCCATTGCGGGGAGCGGTCGTTGAGGTACCACGGGTGGAGCCCGTAGCTGGGGATGACCCAGGGGTAAAGCTCGGCCAGCGCGCTCACGCGGTCCCAATCCGCCTCGCAGGTGCCGTTGACGACGGCTTTTGCCAGGCCGATGCACCGGAGTTCGCGCTCCATCGCAGGCAGGTGCGGCGCCAGGGGCTCCCTTTGGATGTGGTTGTGGGCGTCGTAAAGCATCGAAAATCCTTTCTGTGTTTTGAACGAAGTTTTACTTGGGTAAATGCTCACGGGCAAACCCGGCGATGCGCGCGCGCAGGTTGGCCAAGCCGTTGAGCCGGGTGGGGGAGAGGTTGGCGGCAATGCCGAGCGCCTGGAAAACCTCCGGTTCCGTGGCCACGATTTCTTGCGGCGCGGCTTTATCGTAAATTTCGCACAAGACCGAGGCCAGCGCCCCCACGAGTGCGGATTGCGAAGCCGTGCGGAAGCGGCAGCGCCCGTTTTCCATTCGGGCGTCCATCCAGACTTTGGAAATGCACCCGCGCACCAGCAGCGCGTCGATGCGCTCTTCCTCGGGCAGCGGTTCCAGCGGCGAGCGCCGCGCACTGAGCGCGGCAAGGCGCTCATGAGCGTCGGGGAGGATTGAGTAACGGGTAATCAGTTCGCGTTGGCGCTGATCGGGATTCATGTCGGACGTCATCCTTAGTTGATAATGGGCTCGGTGCCAACAGATAAACATTGAACCTTGGGGGCGGCTCCCTATATAAGCTGCGGGAGCAAACGGCTGCCTTGCCGCATGCCTGCCCCCGTTGTCCTTCCCGCGTGAAAATCCTTCATATCATCCATTCCGTCAATCCCGTGGCGGGTGGCCCCATCGAGGGGATCAAGCAGCTTGCCTTTGCGGCAATGTCCATCGGGCACGAAGTTGAAGTAGTCAGCCTGGACGCCCCGGACGCCCCGTGGTTGAAGGATTTTCCGCTGAAAGTGCACGCCCTTGGGCCATCGTGGCCCGGCTACGGCTATACGCCGCGGCTGGTCCCATGGCTCAAAGCGCATGCGGGCGACTATTCGTTTGTGGTCGTCAACGGCATTTGGCAATTCAACAGTTTCGGGGTGTGGCTGGCGCTGCGCAAAAGCTCCGTGCCCTATTACGTCTTTACGCACGGGATGCTCGACCCCTGGTTTAGGAAGCACTACCCGCTCAAGCATTTGAAAAAATGGCTCTACTGGCCCTGGGCGGAATACCGGGTGTTGCGCGACGCCTCCGCCGTGCTCTTCACCTGCAAACAGGAGATGCTGCTCGCCCGGGAGTCTTTCTGGCTTTACCGCTGCCGTGAGGAAGTCGTCAACTATGGCACCTCGGGGTTCCATCGGGACGCCGAGGCGTGCAAAGCCGCGTTCTTTGCCCGCTTCCCCGAGTTGCGCGGCAAGCGCCTGTTGCTCTTTTTGGGGCGCGTTCACGAGAAAAAAGGGGTCGATCTTCTCATCAAGGCGTTTCACCGCCGCTTGACGGAAAAGCCCGATCCCGCGCTTTGCCTGGTCATCGCCGGGCCCTCCGACAGCGCCTATGGCCGTGAAATGAAGCGCCTCTGCTCCACTCTGGGCATCGAGGACCAGGTCACTTGGGCCGGGATGGTGCAAGGCGATGAAAAATGGGGCGCGTTTCTTTCCGCCGATGTCTTTTTGCTCCCCTCGCACCAGGAAAACTTCGGCATCTCCGTGGCCGAGGCGCTTTCAGCGCGGCTGCCGGTGCTGATTTCAAACAAAGTGAACATCTGGCGCGAAATCGAGGACGACCAGGCGGGCTTTGTGGAGAATGACGACGAAGCGGGCGCCGAGGCGCTGTTGCGGCGCTGGCTGGCGCTGGAACCCGCCGAAGCCGAGGCCATGCGGGAAGCCGCTCGGCGCTGTTTCCTGGCGCGCTTTGAGATCAAAATGGCTGCCGCCAGCCTCATCGGGGTTTACGAGAAATATCGGAACCAAAAGGAGTAACCATGCCGCTCGTGAGCATTCTCATCCCAGCCTATCGCGCGGGCCGCTTCATCGGAACGGCGCTGGAAGGCGTGAGAGCGCAGACCCATGCCGAATGGGAGGTGGTGGTGGTCGAGGACGGTTCCCAGGACGAAACGAAGGCGGTTGTCCAAGGCTTTGCCGCGAGCGTGAACCGGCGGGTTTGCTACGAGCGCCTTCCCGAAAACCGGGGCGTCTCCGCCACCCGCAACCGTGCCATGCAGCTTGCGCAAGGCGAGGTGATCGCGTTTTTGGATGCCGATGACCGCTGGCGGCCGGAGCACCTTGAAGCCGGGCTCGCCACCCTGGCGGCGGGCGCGGATCTTTGCTACTCGGGCTTTGAAATTCAGGACAACGAAAAAGGAGGCGTGACCTACTCGGGCTTTGTTCGTCCGCCCAAGGACGCCCTGGCGCGTCTTTTCGAGAGCAATTTTATCCAAACCTCCAGCCTCGTCATGCTGCGGCGCGAGGCGGCCCTCAAAGCCGGGGAATTCGATCCGCAACTGGCCATCGGCGAGGACTGCGATTACTGGATGCGCATTCTCGCGGGCGGCGGCAAGCTCGCCTGCACGGAAAAAGTGACCTGCGTTTACACCAAGCACGGTGGCAGCGCCATGGCGGCCACGCTGCGGGTTGCCGAGCATTCGCTGCGGTTTTACCGCAAACACTTGCACAACCCCGCGCTGCCCCCGGCGCTGCGGCGGCGCTTCTTTTGCTCTGCGCTAATCAACCATGCCCGGCTGGCCGCGCACGGCGACCCGGCCCTGGCCCGCTCGCTTTTTGGAGAGGCCTGGCGGCGGCGCCCCTGGGATTTGCGCTTGCCCGTGCTCGCCTTGCGAACTTTTTTCCTGTAGAAACATTCCCGGCTTCATCCTATGAGCGAACCATTGAGCGTATGCACCCTGTTCGAAGGCGATTACCACCTGGGCGTTGCCGTGCTGGTCAATTCGCTGGTTGCCGCCGGTTTTCGGGGCAACGTGTGGGCCGGTTACAGGGGGTCGCTGCCGCAATGGGCGCGGCCCGTGGCGGGCGGCGACGGCTTCGTGGAGTACCGCGTGGCGGAAGGGGTTTCCATCCGCTTTGTCCCGCTGGAAACCACGGCGCACCTCACCAACTACAAGCCGGATTTCATGCTGCGCCTGCTGGATCGCGAGGCCGCCAGCGCCGGTCTGGTCTACATCGACCCCGACATCGTCGTGCGAGGAAGCTGGGGCTTCATCGAGGAGTGGCTGACTTGCGGCGTGGCCGTTTGCGAGGACGTCAACTCCCCCTTCGCGCTGCTGCATCCGCGCCGCGTCGGCTGGCGGCGATTTTTTGAGGACCGCGATTTCCAGCTTGAGCCGCGCGAAGCTTTCTATGCCAATGGCGGTTTCGTGGGCGTCCGGCGCGAGCACCGCGAATTCCTGGAACATTGGAAAAAAATCCAGGACGTGCTGTGGAGCGAACTCGGCGGCGCGGATTTCGTGGGCATCAACGGCGGGCGGCCCATCGGCGACCGCGCCGGGTTCGCCAACTGCTTTGACAAGACCGACCAGGACGCGCTCAACGCCGCCATTGAGGCCATTCCCGGCATTCCCGTGAGCTTTTTGAACAAGCAGGCGATGGGGTTCGAACCGGGGGACGCCTGTCTGCCCCATGCGCTGGGGCCGGGCAAACCGTGGACGCGCCGTTACGTGGCCGAGGCGCTGGCCGGGCTGCCGCCGCGCGGGGTGGATAAAGCGTTCTGGCAACACGCTGGGGCGGGACCCATCGCCGCGTTCCCCGCCGCCACGGTCGCGGCCAAGAAAAAGAGTCTGCGCCTCGCGGCGGCCCTGGGGCGCTTCATCCGGCGCAACTGACATGCGGCTCCTGTTTCTATGCGGCGGTTTGGAACCGGGACGTGACGGAGTGGGGGATTACACCCGCAGCCTCGCAGCGGAATGCGTGCGCCAGGGCCATGAAGTGCGCCTGCTCGCGCTCAACGACCCACTTGCCGCCGGGGTATTGAACGAGCCTCAACTCGCGGAGGCAACGCCCGTGCCGTGCGTGCGTTACCCGGCGGCGCGCCCATGGCGCGAACGGTTTGCCGCCGCCGCGCGGGAGGTGGAAGCGTTTACCCCGGATTGGATCAGCCTGCAATTCGTCCCTTATGGGTTTCACCCCAAAGGCATTCCGTGGCGGTTGGCGCGCGGCTTGGAAAAAATCATCGCGGGGCGGCCCTTGCAGCTCATGTTCCACGAGCTGTGGATCGGCTTTGGCCCCGGCGCTCCGCTCAAAGAGCGCCTCGTGGGGGCGCTCCAGCGCCGCTGCATTTTTGACCTAGTGCGGCGCTTGCGGCCCCTGGCCGTCCACACCTCCAACGCCGCCTACGCCGCGCTGCTCGGCGGCGGCGGCGTGCGTGCCGAAGTTTTGCCTATTTTCGGCAACATCCCGGTGGTGCCGAATGCTCCTTTGCCTGCCGCGTTTTTGGAAGCGGGCATCCCGCTGGAGCTTGCGGAGCGCCGCCAATGGCTGGTCGGGCTGTTTTTTGGAACCATCCACCCCGAATGGGAACCGGAGGCGCTCATCGAGCCGTTAATGCGCGCCGCCGCCAGCGAAGGCCGCCGGGTGGCCCTGGTTTCGGCGGGGCGTCTCGGCGTCTCGGGCGAAGCCGCCTGGGAGCGGATGGCGCGCGCCTATGGTAACGATGGTGCCAAGATCCGCTTCATCCGTTGCGGCGAACTCCCCCCCGCGGAAATCTCCGCTTTGATGCAAACCGCGGATTTCGGCGTTGCCGTTTCCCCCTGGCTTTTGCTGGGCAAGAGCGGGAGCGCCGCCGCCATGGCGGACCACGGCCTGCCGGTCGTCTTCACCCGCGCCGACGGTGCGCCGCCTCAGGACGGTCCGTTCTTCTTCCGGTGCGGCAAAGACCGTGAATTTCCCCGGTTTTCCCGCCGCGAACCGGCCCGGCGGCTGGGCGAAATCTGCGCTCGATTTCTCGAGTCGCTGCCGGTATCGTAAAGTAACCCCGCTACCCCGCCATGCTTGACCTCGACCCCACTGTTGTCTCCTCTCTGATTTGTCATCGCGACGTGGAGATGGGGATCGCGTGTCTCGGTTCGCTGGTGCGGCATTCGGCGGAGCCGGTGGAATTTCTCTTTCACGATGACGGCACCCTTACCGATGAGGACCGGGAGAAGCTCGCCGCCGCGCTGCCGGTTCATGGGATCATCAACCGGAAGGATGCCGACCAGATCGTCAAACCCAAGTTGCAGGGTTATCCCTATTGCGCTCAGTTCCGCCGCCGCTCCATCTATGGGCTGAAGCTCTTCGACGCCCCGATGCTCGCGCCGGGCAACGACCTGGCCTTCTGCGACACGGATATTTTCTTTCTGCGCCCATTCAGCGGTCTGTTTTCCTACCCCGATTACAGGGTCGGCTGCCTGTTCATGCGCGACTACCAGAACGCCTTCGCGTTTCGCCCCTGGCACCTCGCTTTTCAGTCGAAACTTCAAATGCCCGCGCGGCTCAATTGCGGCCTGTTTTTCTTCCAGCGGGAGTATCACGACCTCGAATTTCTCGAAGGGCTGCTTTCCCGCTACAACCGCCTTTTTATGGCCCGGCCTCACTGGGTTGAGCAAACGTGCTGGGGGGCGCTTGCCATGACCTGCGGCGGCCATTTTTGGAGCGAAACCCAATTCCGAGTGGCTCAAAACGAGGCCTCGCTTTCCGGCGACCCGATCGGGGTGCATTTGGTGACGCCCGTGCGCGGGCTTTTGCCGCAGCTTACCGGGCGTCCCGCTTGCGCGCGCGAGCCCGAGCCGGTCGTTACCGAAGCGATGCCGCGCCTGGGCGCTTGGGAACTGGGGGTGGAACAAGCCGGGCGATTGTTGCGGCGGAAACGGGGCTCGCCCGCGTGAAAATCCTCTTTTGTTCCCACGCTTTTTACCCGCTGGTCGGCGGCATCGAGTCGATCTCCGAGGGGCTGGCCGCCGAGTTCGCCCGGCTGGGCCATGAAGTGCGCCTGGTCACGCAAACGCCCGGCGGCGACAAGCCCGGCTGGCCGTTTGCGGTGTTGCGGCAGCCTTCCCGGCGGGCGTTGATGGACGCCGTGCGGTGGAGTGACGTGGTATTCCAAAATAACATCAGCCTGCAAACGGCGTGGCCGCTCGCGTTCGTGCGGCGGCCATGGATCATCGCCCACCAAACGTGGATCGCCCGCACTGATCGCACGCTCAACTGGCAGGACCGCCTCAAGCGCCTGGTGATTCGGGCCGCGCGGAACGTGGCCATCAGCGGAGAGATTGCGCGGAACCTGCCGGTGAAATGCGACATCGTCCCCAATGCCTACCGCGAGGACGTTTTCCGGCTCTGCCCCGAAGTGCCGCGCGAGCGGGATCTCGTTTTCCTGGGCCGCCTGGTTTCCGACAAGGGGGCCGATCTGTTGCTCGAAGCCCTGGCGCTGTTGAAAGAGCAGGGCGTGGTGCCGACCTTGACGGTCATTGGCAGCGGCCCCGAGGAAGCGCGGCTCAAAGAGCAGGCGAAATCGTTGGGCTTCGCCGTCGATTTCACCGGGCCGAAAACCGGGCTGGAACTGCTTCGCCTGCTTAATGCCCACCGGTTGATGGTGGTGCCCTCGCGCTGGGCGGAACCGTTCGGGATCGTCGCTTTGGAAGGCATCGCCTGCGGTTGCGCCGTTGTCGGTTCGGAGCAAGGCGGGCTGCCAGACGCCATCGGCCCTTGCGGCATCCTGTTTCCCAATGGTGATGCGCGAGGGCTTGCGGACGCCATGGGCCGCCTTTTGCGCGACCCCGCCGAACGCGTCCGCCTGCTGGCGCAAGCCCCAGCGCACCTGGCGCGGCACACCACCGGGGCGGTTGCGGCGCAGTACGTCAAAATTTTCGAGGAAGCCGCGCGATGATCCTTTTTTCCCATCCCACCGGCAACGCCAACGTGCGCAACGCCGCCCTGGCGCTGCTGGAAACCGGTATGCTTGAGGAATACTGGACCTGCCTCGGCTGGAACCCCGCTTCCGCCTGGAACCGCCTCCTGCCCGGCTTCGTGCGCGGGCAGCTTGCACGGCGTTCGCTGCCGGAGAGCTTGCGGACAAGGGCGCGCTTCCACCCCTGGCGCGAAGCGGGCCGGATGCTGGCCAGCCGTTTGGGATTGGAACGGCTCATCGCTCACGAACACGGCCTGTGCTCCATCGACGCCGTGTACCGGAGCTTGGACTGCCGGGTGGCGCGTCGCGCGGGACAATTAAGCGGCCTTGGCGCGATCTACGCCTACGAGGACGGGGCCGCGACCACGTTTGCGGCGGCAAAAAAGCGCGGGCTGCGCTGCCTTTACGACCTGCCCATCGGTTACTGGCGGGCCGCGCATGAAATCTACCGCGAGGAAAAAGAGCGCGAACCCGCGTGGGCCGGAACGCTCACGGGCGCGCTGGACAGCCCCGAAAAACTCGCCCGCAAAGACGAGGAACTGCGCCTGGCCGACGCCATTTTCGTGGCCAGCCGCTTCACGCGTTCCACGCTGGCCGCCGCGCCGTTGGGCCAGGAGAAGCCCGTTTACGTGATTCCTTACGGCGCGCCGCCGTTCGTTCCCGAGGAAGCCCCGGAACCCGCCGCCGCGCCGTCGTCCCGTTCCGGAAAATTGAAAGTGCTCTTCGTGGGCAGCCTGGGCCAGCGCAAGGGGCTTTCCTATTTACTCGAAGCCGTGGAAATGCTCGGCCCCGCCGTGGAACTCACCTTAATTGGCATGAAGACCGTGGAGGATTGCGCCCCGCTCAACGAAGCCGTGCGCCGTCACCGCTGGCTGCCCACGCTGCCCCACGCAGGGGTGCTTCGCGAAATGGAGCGCCACGACGTATTCGTTTTTCCATCGCTCTTCGAAGGCTTCGGCCTGGTGCTGCTCGAAGCGTTGTCGCGCGGGTTGCCCATCATCGCCACGGAACAGACGGCGGGGCCGGATTTGATCGGCGGCGCGGGGGGACCCGGCGGCCGGGGGAACCAAGGCGGCTTCATCGTACCCATGCGCTCGGCGCGGGCCATCGCGGAAAAGCTGGATTTACTTGCGGGCGACCGGGCGTTACTTTCGGCCCTGCGGGAGGCCGCGCGGGAAACCGCCCTCGGGTTCACCTGGGAGGCTTATCGCCAGCGGCTCGCCCAAAGCGTCCTTAGCCTTCTTAACGAAGCGGCCCACGCATGAATTTCGCCCAAAGCCAGAGCCTCAAATTTTACGAATCGACCCGGGTCATCCGGCAGTTGATCTGGCTCTACTTTGCCCTGCTCATCCTTGAGGGTGCGTTGCGCAAGTGGGTGCTGCCGGGCTTGGCCAACCCGCTGCTCGTCGTGCGCGACCCTGTGGTGATCATGATTTACGCGCTCTCGTTTTCCAAAGGCGTCTTCCCCGAGGACGGCCTGGCGCGCTGGATCACCGGCTGGGGCATCGCGAGCTTCCTGGTTTCGCTCGTCTCGGGCAACGGCAATCTGCTGGTGAGTATCTACGGCTGGCGCACCGACTTCTTGCACTTGCCGCTTATTTTCGTGATGGGTAAACTGTTGCGGCCCTCAGACGTCCGGGCGATTGCCATCGCGCTGCTCATTTCCGCCATCCCCATGGCGTTGTTGGTGCTCGCGCAGTTCAAGCAGGGGCCGAACGCTTGGGTCAACGTCGGCGTGGGTGGCGGCGAAGGCGGCCAGTTGGACGTCGGGTTCGGGAAAATTCGCCCGCCCGGCACGTTCTCTTTCACCAACGGCCTGGCCAACTACATCACGCTGGTGGTGGGGTGCCTGCTTTATGCGGTGCTCGACCGGAAATTCTATCCGAAAGCCGTCCTGCTGACCGCCGCGCCCGCAACGCTGCTCATGATTGTCGCCTCGGCCAGCCGCGCCACGGTTTCCGCCGCCGTCATCTGCGTGCTGTGCTTGGTGGTGATCTGTCTGCGGCGGCCCTCGTACATCGGCGGATCGTTCAAATTCGTGCTCCTGGCGCTGCCGGGGTTGTGGATCGTCACCAACATGAGCGTCTTTCAGGAAGGCATGATGGTCCATACCGCGCGCTTTGGAGAATCCGGCGGCGGCGTCCAGCACGGCATCGTGGATCGCGCCCTGGGGGACTACCTTGACGGCTTCCGCGCCCTCTCGGAAACGCCGTTCCTGGGCTACGGCCTCGGCATCGGCACCAACGCCGCCGCGGGAATGCTGGGCGGCGGCGAACGCAGCTTTCTTTTGGCCGAGGGGGAATGGGCGCGCGTCGTGAAAGAGGGCGGGGTTATTTTCGGGCTCGGTTTCCTGGCCTTGCGCACCGCTTTGGTGGCCTACATTACGCTGGTCGGGCTGATGGCGCTGGAACGCAAAAAGCCGATGTCTCTCCTGCTTGTGAGCTCCAGCGCCGTGCTGGTGCTCTCGGGGCAATTTGGCCAGCCGACGGCGCTTGGCTTCGCCGCTTTTGGCGCCGGGCTTTCGCTGGCCGCCGCCAATGACGAACCCGTTTTGGGGCCGGAGATTGAAACGGAATCGCCAACCGTTGCCGCCGGGCCCGTGATGCGGGGGCGCTCGGTGCACGCGGAGACTTTACACCAAGGATGAACCTGATCCGCAAAGCCCTGGCCGAGAAACGCCGCCTTGCGCGCGACGCCCGCCTGGCGGATTACCGCGCCGCCGAGGGGCGCGACCGCCTCCGGTTGCAGCTTGCCCGCTTTAACCGCTGCTGGGAGGCCATGCAGCGGAATATTCCGTATTACCAAAAACTGGTGGCAACCCGCCAAGCGCCCGGATGCTTCGAAAGCTGGGAGGAATTTCTCGCCGTCTTCCCCGTGGCGGACCGCCCGTTTCTCTACGCGAACCTTGCCGACCTTGCCGACCGCACCCGCCCCGCCGACGGCTTCCGCACCACCGGCGGCTCCACCTCCGAGCCGATCTCGCTGCCCGCGTGGGCCGGGGAAACCGCCGAAACCGAGCCCAACGAATGGATGGGGCGCTCCGGTTACGACATCGACCCCGCCGACGGCTGTTTCCGGCTCTGGGGCCATAGCCATTTGCTGGGGAGCGGCTGGCGCGGCTGGCTCAACGCGCGCAAACGCGAGGGCAAAGACGCGCTGCTGGGCATCGAGCGCATCAGCGCCTACGATTTGTCCGACGCCGCCCTGCTGCGGGCCTTCGAGCGGCTGCAAAAAAGCCGGGCGCGCTACGTCGTCGGTTACAGCGCGGCCTTGGATCGCTTCGCCCGCGTGGCGCGCGCCGCTGGCCGGGTCAACGCCACGCCGCTCAAGGCTGTGGTGGCCACCTCCGAGTCGTTCCCGTTCCCGGATTCGCGCGAGGTCATCGGGGCCGCCTTCAACGCGCCGGTAGCCATGGAATACGGCAGCGTGGAAACGGGAGTACTGGCTCATACGGTGCCTGGGGAGGGCTACCACGCTTTTTGGATGAGTTATTTCATCGAAGCCACCGAGCCATCCCCCCGGGGCGGCTACAAAGTGCGCGTCACGAGCCTTTACCCTCGCGCGTTCCCGCTCGTCCGCTACGACCTGGGGGATGCCATCGCGCTCGACGCCCCGTGCCTCGGCGTGGGCCGGTTCCAGGATGTCCTCGGTCGCGGCAACGCTTTCCTGGAGTTCGGCTCGGGCCAGCGGGTGCATTCCGAAGCCATCACTCACGCGATCAAAGGTGTGGGGGCTGTCAGCGGCTTCCAAATGGTGCAGGAGGGGGAGAGATTGACGCTTCGGCTTACCGCGCTCGCGCCGTTGACGCCGGGCGACTTGGGCGAAATCCGCGCGCGGCTTGTCAAAATCAACCCCGGGCTCGGCGCGGCTAAAATCCAGGTCGTCGAATGCCTGGAGCAAACCCGTGCGGGCAAAACCCCGCTCATCATCCGGCGCGAAAATCCATGAGCAAAATCCTCTTGATCGGCAATTCCGACGAGTTCCAGTTCAGCATGAAGCTTTTCCCCGAAATGCTGCTGGGCCTGCTGCGTGCGCGGGGGATTGAAGCCGAATTGATCCGCCCAAAGACTTATGCCGGGCGGCTGGCCCCGTGGGCGGGCCGGTTGGGCAAGTGGTTTTTCTACATCGACAAATTTCTCATCTTTCCCCTCGTGCTGCGGGCCAAGCTGCGGCGGGAACGGCAGTCGGGCTTGGTCGTCCATATTTGCGACCACAGCAACGGGATGTACGTCCACCGGCTCGCCCGGGTGGCGCACCTCGTCACGTGCCACGATCTCATGCCCCTGCGCTCCGCCTTGGGTGAAGTGCCGCAGAACCCGACCTCCTGGACGGGCAAATGTTTCCAGCGGCTCATTTTAGGCGGCTTGAAAAAAGCGCGCTTCATCGCGTGCGTTTCCACCGCCACACGGCGGGACTTGCTCCGCATCGCCGGTTATCCCGAAGCCCAAACCCGCGTCATTCTCAACGCCATCAATTATCCCTACACTCCCATGCCCGACGCCGAAGCGCGCCGGCGGGTCGCGGCCTTGACGGGGTTCGACGGCCCGTATCTGCTGCACGTGGGCGGCGATGCCTGGTACAAAAACCGCGCCGGTCTCGTGGCCATGTATGCCGGGCTGCGGCGGTGCTGGCCCGAAGGCTGCCCGGTGCCCAAGCTGGTGAACGCGGGTCCAAGCCTGGCGCGCGAGATTGAACCGTTTTTGCAAGCCGACCCTGCGTTGGCGCAAGACGTCATCAGCGTGCAAGGCCCGGACAGCGAGAACCTGCGGGCGCTTTATTCGCGGGCCGAGGCGCTGGTCTTTCCCTCGTGGGACGAAGGCTTTGGCTGGCCGATCATCGAAGCCCAGGCTTGCGGCTGCCGCGTGCTGACCACCGGCAAAGAACCGATGACCGAAGTGGGCGGTTCCGCCGCGTTCTACATCGACCCGAACGACACGGAGGGAGCCGTTGCCAAGCTGCTTGCCCTCCTTCAACAGCCGGAGCCGGAGAAACGCGCCGCCGTGGAAAACGGCCTGGAAAACGCCGCCCGATTCACGCAGGAAAAGATGATCGAGCAGTACCTCGAAGTTTACGGAATGTTACTGGAGAAGAAACCGTGAAAATTACCATTGTCCAGGGAGCCTTCCTGCCCGTGCCGCCGCTGATGGGCGGCGCGGTGGAGAAGATATGGGCCGCGCTGGGGGCGGAGTTCGCCCGCCGTGGGCACGAAGTAGTCCACATTTCGCGCCTTTGCCACGGCTTGCCGCGTGAAGAAACGCTTGGCGGGGTGCGGCATTTGCGCGTGCCGGGTTTTGACGCCCCGCGTTCGCTTGCGCTGCTTAAGGGGATGGACCTCCTTTATTCGTTGCGCGTGCTGCCGGTGTTGCCGCAGGCCGATATTCTGGTGACGCACACCTTTTGGCTGCCGATGCTGGCGCGGCGGTCCCGGTGGGGCAAACTTTACGTCCACGCCGCGCGCTACCCCAAGGGCCAGATGCGCTTCTACGCCCACGCCGCCCGGCTCCAGACGGTTTCCACGCCCATTCGCGACGCCATTGTACGCGAAGTCCCCGGGCTGGCGGCCAAAGTTTGCTCCATTCCCAACCCGCTGCCCGGCGAAGCGGCGGCGCTTGCGACTTTGGGGCCGGAACCCGCCGCTGGGGCGGAGCGCCGTCGCCAGCTCCTCTATGTGGGGCGCGTTCATCCCGAGAAAGGCATCGGTCTGCTGCTGGACGCCTGGGCGCTCGTCCCCGAAGCCGAGCGGGCGGGCTGGAGCGTTGTTATTGTTGGCCCTGCCGAGGCCAAATACGGCGGCGGCGGCGAAGCCTTCCTCGGGCAGTTGCAAAAGCGCGCCGAAGGGCTGGGTGTCGAGTGGATTGGGCCGGTGTTTGACCCCGCGCGCCTCCACGCTTATTACCGCAAGGCTTCGCTTTTTGTTTATCCCTCGCTTGCGGAAAAAGGCGAAACCTTCGGCCTCGCGCCGCTGGAAGCCATGGCCCAGGGGTGCCCCGCCATCGTTTCCTCGCTGGAGTGTTTCCGGGATTTCATCGTCGACGGCACCAACGGCTGGGTATTCGACCACCGTTGCGCCGATCCCGCCCGTTCCCTGGCCGCCTGTCTGCGGGCGCGCCTCGCGGACCCGGCGGGGCTGGAATGCGCCGGAGCGCGGGCCCGGGCCACCTCCGCGGGGTTTTCCCTGGAGCGCGTGGCCGGGATGTACCTGGAAGATTTCGAGTCCCTCCTGGGGTGAAGTTGCACCCAAGTTTTGCGCTCGCAACAGCGCCCGGGTATGTCTATGTTCCAGCAATACCCAGCCATGGATTCGACCACCCCTGAAAATTCCGTTTCCCGCCGCCGCATTCCCAAATGGGCGGTGATTCTCGTTGCCTGCATCGCCGTGCTGGTTGCCGTTGGCGTCGCCCGGCATTTTTACCTTGTCTGGAAAGAGCACAAAGTCATTCGCGCGGCGCGCATCTATTTGGACCAGGGCCGCAGCCAGGAGTTGCAGCTTGCCCTCGAAGTGGCCCGTTCCCTCAATCCGCGCAACGTGGACGCCGCGCGCCTTTCCGCCCGGGCCGCATTGAAGGATGGCAACCCCAACGCGTTGATCTGGCTGCGCCGCGCCGTGGAACTGGCCCCAGGCAATCTCGATGACAAACTCGCGCTGGTTTCCGGGGCGCTCCGTTTCGGGAAGGTCCAGGAAGGCGTGAGGGTGCTCAAGGAAATCGAACCCAAAGCCGCCGGGCGCGCGGATTTTCAGGATTTGGCCGGGCGGGCCGCCCAGATGACCGGCGCCTCGTTTACCGAAGCCGAAACCCGTTACGCCGAAGCCGTGCGGCTTGACCCGGGCAACGCCTCCTACCGGATGCACCTTGCCATCACCCGGCTCGCTTCGCCCGATGCCCAAATGCGCGACGCCGCTGCCGAGGAGGTGGAGAAAACCGGGGTCGAGCCCTCCCTTCGCGCCGTTGCCCTTCGCGCGCTGGTGGTTCACGCCGTCAAAAAAGCCCATATCGAAAAAGCCGTGGCGCTTGCCACCGAACTTGACGCCCAAAAGGACCGCGTTTTTGCCGACCGCCTCATTTACCTGGAAGTGTTGCGAATGGCCGATGCTCCCGATTTCCAGACCCGCCTCGACGGAACCGAAAAGGAAGCGGAAAAGAACCCCTCGGACATTCTCGATTTGCTGCGCTGGATGAACGGCAACAACCTCTCTTTGCTGGCGCGCGATTGGGTCATGCGGCTCCCGGCGACTTCCGTTAGCGGCGTGGAAACCCGCATGGAAATGGCGCGCACCTTCCTGCTCTTTGGCGATTGGAAAAAACTCCGTTTCTTCCTGGCCAGCGAGCAGTGGGGCGAGCGGGACTACATCCGCCGCGCCTATCTTGCCCGGTGCAGCCGCGAACTGGAAACCAACGAGCGCACCTCCAAGCTCGCATGGGCTGAAGCCATCAACTCCACCAGCAACCGCGCCGACGCCCTCTTTATTCTCGCGCGCCTGGCCATCCAATGGAAATGGGATGACGCGGTGATCGACGCGCTTTGGCAGGCCGCCAAAAAGAGCGACCGCTCCACGGAAGCCCTCAGTGCCCTGGGCAGTTTGTATTACAAGCTGCGCCAGACGGCGGGCTTGTTCCAGGTCTATTCCATCCTCATCAACCGGAGCCCCAACGACCCCGTCATTCGCAACAATTTCGCCATTTTCTGCCTCCTGATGGACAAAGACAAAGCCCACGCCCTTTCCGTTGCGCGGGATTTGTATGAAAAAGAACCGACGAGCCCGGTTTATGCCTCCACCTTTGCCTTCGCGCTCTATTGCACGGGTGACAAGACAAAAGCGGTCGAGGTCATGCAGAAGCTCAAGCCCGAAGAATTGAAAGACCCATCCACGGCGGCCTATTACAGCGCGTTCCTTGCCGCCGTGGGTAAGGAGGACCAGGCCCGGCCTTACCGCGAACTGGCCCGGCAAGCCGTCCTCCTTCCCGAGGAAGCGCGGCTCTTGAACCTTCCGCAGTCCGAAGCGTCCGTTGGCGACGCTCCGTTGGTTTTGCCGGAACCGATGAGCGGCGAGGCGCTGCTGCCTTCCGCGCCCCCGGAAAGCTCGCCCACGCCCGCGCCCACTCCTGAGCCGTCGCCTGCAATCCAGGCGTCGCCCACGCCGGAAGCCACGCCTGCCGCCGCCGGTGAGCGTTAATTCGGCCATGCCCTCTCTGGCCGCCTCATTGCGCGAGGAAATCGAGCGTTCCGGCCCGATGCCGTTCCGCCGGTTTATGGAACGGGCGCTTTACGCCCCCGAGGGCGGTTATTACGCTTCGGGTCGCGCCGCCATTGGCAGGCGAGGGGACTTTGTGACCAGCGTTAGCGTCGGGTCGCTCTTTGGGCGTCTCCTGGCGGTGCAATTCGAGCAAATGTGGCGCAATCTCGGGTGCCCGGCTTGCTTTCAACTCGTGGAACAGGGAGCCAATGGGGGCGACTTTGCCGCCGACGTGCTCACCGCCGCGCAAGCCTGGCCTGAATTTGACGCGGCGCTGCGTTATCACATCGTCGAGCCCTTTCCCATCAACATCGAACGCCAGCGCGCGCGGCTCGCGGCCTCCTTTGTGGACCTTGTGGGCCGCGTGACGTGGCACGCTTCCCTCGAAGCCCTGCCCGCCTTCACCGGCGTGCATTTTTCCAACGAACTCGTGGACGCCTTTCCCGTGGAAGCGGTCGTGTTTCGGGACGGCGCTTGGCGGCAGCGGTGCGTTACCTGGACCGGAACCGGCTTTGGCTGGGCCGACCGCCCCCTGGCCGACCCGCAGGTTGCCCAAATGCTCACTCACGCGCCCCGGCTTGAAGGCTACGAAACGGAAGTCAACCCCGGCGCGCTTTCCTGGCTGGCCACCGTGGCTCGCCGGCTCGAACGCGGCTACCTCCTTGCCGCCGACTACGGTTTTGCCCGCGCCGATTACTACCTGCCCGAACGCCGCGAAGGCACCTTGAGCTCCTACCGGGAGCAGCGCCGCTGCGCCGATCTCCTGGCCGATCCCGGCGAACAAGACCTCACCGCGCACGTGGATTTCACCGCGCTGGCGGAAGCCGGTTTGAATCATGGCTTCGCGCTCGCCGGGTTCACCGATCAGCACCACTTCATGGCCGCGCTGGGCAAGTCGGTATTTCCTGATATTACCGACCCCGCCGAACTGACCCCTGCGCGCCAAAAAGCCATGCGGGAATTTGCCATGTTGATGCACCCCTCCTTAATGGGGCTTGGCTTCCAATACCTAGCCCTGGCGAAAGACGCGCCCGGGCCGCTGCTCGGCTTCGAGTTCGCGCGCGACGTGGCGGCTTTCCTGGGAATCGCTCGCTAGGGCTGATTTCTTACGCGCCGAGGCCGCCCTGCCGTAGCCACACGGCGCGAGGCGGTTACGCTGGAACGCATGAGTGACTTTTCCGATGGCGCGCCGCGCCGCAAGCGTTCTCCCCAGAATACCCCACGGAATACCCCCCAGAACCGAAGGAAAACGGATGAAGCCGTGGCGTCCATCGCCTCCAGCGCGGGGCTGTGGTTCGCCACTTGCGGTAAAATTTTGACCAAGGACCAGCGGCTGGTGACCCCGGCCCCGAACCTTTACCAACTCAACCTTCTGGAGGTCTACGAATGGTGCATGGCCCACGGCATTCCGTGCCGCATCCTGGCGCTCAAGCCGAGGCAAAAGGGGAGTTCCACCGTTTGCTCGGCCATTCTCTACCACCATTGCAGGCGTTTCCCCTCGCGGGCCTTGCAAATCGCCGACCGCTACAAAAGCTCGGACAACCTTTTCGCCATCACCTGCCGCTTCGCGGAAAACGACGATTTCCCCTGGGGCGGCGATTGGGAGCCCACCGCCACTTCGGCGATCATCACGCGCGACAGCCGCCCGTGGAGCCGCATTGAGCGGGATACGGCGGATAACCCGCGCGCCGGGCGTTCGGGCACGCTGCAAGCGTTGCACGTCTCCGAAGCGGCCCATTTTCCCAGCGAAGGGGAGAAATCGGCGGATAAAACCATGCTCTCGCTCTTAAACTCCCTTGCCGACGTGCCGTGCAGCGTGGCCATGGTGGAAACCACCGCCAACGGGGCGGCGGGCTGGTTTTACGAGCATTGGCAGGGCGCGTCCACTTTTGCGGAGCGGCTTTCGGGGCAACTGGGCAACGGCTGGATTCGGGTTTTCTCCCCGTGGTTCGTTTTTGGGGATAGCCGCATGCCGGGCGAGATCGGCCCCGAACTTCTCGATGAGCGCGAACAGGCCGGCGCGACGCTTTACGGTTGGGACGCGGAGCAAATCGCCTGGCGACGCTGGACCTTGGCGCAGAAATGCGGGGGGCGCATCGACCTTTTCGACCAGGAATACCCCGAAAGCGAGCGCGCCGCTTTTCTCACCAGCGGGCGGCCCCGTTTTTCCATCACGGCCATGACGCGGCTGCGCGCGATGGCGGGTAAGCGGCCTGTTCGCACCGGCATGTTGAGGGAGGAGGGCGAGGGTATCCGCTTCGAACCGCACGAAGCGGGCTGGGTTCAGCTTTGGGAGGAGCCGACCCCGGGCCGCCGCTACCTGCTCTGGTGTGACACTGCCACGGGCCGCGAGCAAACCCGGGACAGCCACGACCCGGACCGGCACTCCATCCTCGTGCTGCGCCAGGGTTACGCCGATCCCTCGGGCGAAACCGCCCCGGCCTTGCTCGTCGCGCGCGTGCGGCCGCCGTGCTTCGACGATTGGCATATCCTGGAATCCAAAGTCATCCTGCTTTGCCGCTATTATGGGAAATGCTTGATCGGCGTGGAAGTGCCCATGGGCCTTGCGCTGCTGGAGGGCTTGCGGCGGGCGGGGATGCCGCTTTTCAAACGCCGGGGAACCGGGGCCGCGGGGCAGGGGGGCGCGCCGGTGGAAAAGCTGGGGTTCCAAAGCAACACCACCACCAAACCGCTGGTGGTGGGCTCGCTCAGCCGCGCTTTGGACGGCGACCCGCCATTGGACATCCACGATCCGCACGTGATCGACGAACTGGGTAACTTCGTCATCCACGACGACGGGCGCGAAGCGGCCCTTGCGGGCAAGCATGACGACGATGTGATGGCACTGGCGATGGCCGTGCACCACCTGCCGCAGGCCACGCTTTATCGCGAGGAAAAACCGCGCCACGCGCTGCCGCGGGATCTGGGCCGCTGGAAGCCGCTTTTTTAGACGAATAACTTTACGATGCAGATGCCCGTATAAGCGGCGGGAACGAGAAAAAGGAGCGTGGCGAGATTGCGCCAGCAAATAAGCACGCGGGGCTTGGTAAAAATGGAGGCGGCGAGAAACGCTCCGCCAAGCCCCGCCAACATCAAAGCGGCGCCGATTGCGACCCAATGGCTCATGAAGAATGAAAAATGAATGCAATCACCGGAATCGTAGACCGGCAATCGATGGGCGACGCAATAATACCCACCATGAATTGCTGCCGAGCCGAATGCCGCGATGCAAGCCGCGATCCCGAGAATCTGGTGAGCAGGAAGGGATGACATGAATAAAAAAAGGGGGACCGAAGTCCCCCTTTTGAAGTTTTCTTAAGCGAGCCGCACTTTTTTGCAGCCCTTCTCGATCTTGCCGATCGGGCGACCCCGGGTAAGCAGCACCGTTTCGCGGACGTCCTTCGGGCTTACCACCAGCGTCATGCCGATGCCCATGTTGAACACTTGGTACATCTCTTCGTGGTCCACTTTGCCCTTTTCTTCAAGCACCTGGAAGAGCGGCGGCACTTTCCAGCTCTTGGTGTCGATGACGGCGTCGCAATTTTCGGGCAGCACGCGCGGGAAGTTGTCCACCAGGCCGCCGCCCGTGATGTGGGCGATGCCTTTGACCAATCCCTCGGGCAGCGTGGCCAGGAGCGGCTGGTAATTGCGGTGGATGCGCAGGAGTTCCTCGCCGATAGGCTTGGTGATGCCGGGCAGCTTGGAGGTGAGCTTCAAGCCCATGGTCTCGAAAAGGATTTTGCGGGCCAACGAGTAGCCGTTGGTGTGGAGACCGTTGGAGGGGAGGCCGATGACGATGTCGCCGGGCTTGATTTTGCTGCCGTCGATCACTTTTTTGCGATCCACGACGCCGACGATGGTGCCTGCGAGGTCATATTCGCCAGGATGGTACATGCCAGGCATCTGCGCGGTTTCGCCCGCGACGAGCGCGCAGCCGCCCGCTTTGCAGGCTTTGGTGAAGCCGGAGAGGATTTGTTCGAAAACCGCCGGTTCCAGCTTTTCCGCGCCGATGTAGTCGAGGAAGAAAAGGGGACGCGCGCCCAGCACGGCGATGTCGTCAATGCAGTGGTTGACCAAATCCTGGCCCACGGTGTCATGCCGCCCGGCGGCGAAGGCGATTTTGAGTTTGGTGCCCACGCCGTCGACGCTCGAAACGAGCACCGGTTCCTTCATTCCCTTGAAATTGGCTTTGAAAAGCCCCCCGAAGCCGCCGATTTTGGCGAGCACTTCCGGTCCATGGGTCACTTTGACCATGCTCTGGATGCGGCTCTTGACGGCGTTGCCGAGGTCGACGTCCACACCGGCTTGGGCGTAGGCTTTTTTGGACGGGGCGGGGGCTGAAGCGGGTTTTTTGGGCATAAAGGGAAGTGGTTTTTGGGTGGCCTTATTTTTTCTCGAACAGATCGGGTTGCGCCTGGGGGTCGATCAACTGGGTTTTCCGGCTTTGCCGCCGTTCCATGATGAATTTGTCGAGCTTGGGGTCGACGGGAATCGGGTACTGGCCGTTGAAGCAAGCCAGGCAGAAGCGGTCAAAGGTTTTTTCCGTGGCGCGCACCATGCCGTCGATGTCGAGGTAGCCGATGGAGTCGGCTCCCAGGTATTCGCGGATCTGGTCCATGGAACACTGGTTGGCGAGCAGGTTGTTGGGGTCGGGAAAGTCGATGCCGTAATGGCAGGCGTGCTTGTGCGGCGGGCAGGAGATGCGCATGTGCACTTCGGCGGCCCCGGCTTCGCGCAGGTTGACGACGCGGGCGCGGGCGGTGGTGCCGCGCACGATTGAGTCGTCCACAACCACGACGCGTTTGCCCTTCACGGCTTCCTTAATCAGGTTC
This sequence comes from uncultured Chthoniobacteraceae bacterium, assembly GCA_964513965.1. Classification (GTDB taxonomy): domain Bacteria; phylum Verrucomicrobiota; class Verrucomicrobiia; order Chthoniobacterales; family Chthoniobacteraceae; genus UBA695. The sequence continues at coordinate 170,119 of CAZEOO010000007.1, read as the reverse complement.
AATTTCACCCGCACGTTGAAGTCGCGGATCAACTGCGTGGGTTGCAGGAAGGTGCGCCCGATGTAGTGGTTGCGCACGAAGGCGTGTTCGTAGGGGATGCCGAGTTCCTCGGCGAACCCGAGCGCGGCGTAGTTGCCGCTGTCGGGCACGGGCACGACGAGATCGGCTTCCACGGGATGGAGCCGGGCTAGTTCGCGGCCCATGGCGGTGCGGACTTTGGCAACGTTGATGTCGGCCACGATGCTGTCGGGCCGCGCGAAATAGACGTATTCGAACATGCAGAACGAGCGTTTTTCAGGCTCGAAGGGGTGTTCGGAGCGGATGCCGTTTTCGTCGATGATGACGACTTCTCCCGGCTCGATTTCGCGAATGAATTCGGCGTGGATCAAATCGAAGGCGCACGTTTCGGAGGAAAGGATGTAGGCTCCGTCGAGCTTGCCCAGGACCAGCGGGCGGAAGCCGAACGGGTCGCGCACGCCGATGATCTCGCGTTCGCCCATGATGACGAGCGAAAACGCCCCTTGCACCCGGCGCAGCGCGGAGAGAATGCCGCCACTGGCGCTGTTGGGCTGCGCGAGGAGGTGCAGGATGATCTCGCTATCGACCGTGGTTTGGAAGATGGACCCGGCGCGTTCCAGTTCGTCGCGGAGCACGGCGGCGTTGACGAGGTTGCCGTTATGGCCGATGGCGATTTGCCCCCGGGCGCAATCGACGACCAGCGGCTGGGCGTTCTTGATGTTGCTGGAGCCCGTGGTGGAGTAGCGCACGTGCCCGATGGCCCGGTTGCCTTTAAGCCGCTCCAGATCGCCCGGCCCGAACACATGCGAGACGAGCCCCATGTTTTTGTGAACCACAAACGGGGTGTTGGCCCCGCTGGCGGTGACGATGCCGGCGCTTTCCTGCCCCCGGTGTTGGAGGGCGAAAAGGCCGTAGTAAGTCAAAACGGCAGCGTTGGGATGGTTATAGACCGCAAAGACTCCGCATTCGTCTTTGGGCCGGATGAATTCTTGGGACATGTTGTTGAGGTGGCGGGCTGGTTCGCTTGGGGCGGGCGGGATGCAGATTTTACGGGAATTTTACAAAAAGCAGACGCTAGGCTGGGGTTGACGGCTCGGTGGGGTTATTTCTCGGACATGTACTTGCCGATGGAGCCGTGCCAGGTTTGGGCCAGCTCGGCGGCTTGCCAGCGATGTTCCGCGCCGTCGGCCTTGATGGCCAGTTGCGCGCCGCCAACGGTGCCAATGCGCCGGGCGGGGATGCCCTGTTCCTTGGCGTAGGCCAGGATGGCGTCCGCGTTCTCCGGCTTGGCGGAAACGACGATGCGCGTCTGGGTTTCGTTGAAGAGGATTACTTCGGGAGCAAGGCCGGTCGTGCCGAAGTCGATGGAAGCGCCGATCACGCCTTTGCCGCAAAAGCAGCTTTCGGCGAGTGTCACGGCGAGGCCGCCTTCGGCGCAGTCATGGGCGCTGGCGATGAGCCCTTGGGCGATCAAGCCGCGCAGGGTATCGTGCAGGGCGCGTTCTTTGGCGAAATCGATCTTCGGGGGCACGCCTTCCTTGCGGCCAAAGAGGACTTTCAAGTAATGGCTGCCGCCCATTTCGTCGCCGAGTTCGCCCAGGAGGATTACGGCGTCGCCCGCCGTTTTGAAATTGCTCGTGGTGACGTGCTTCTCGTCCTTGATGATGCCGACCATGGCGATGGTGGGCGTCGGGTCGATGGCTCCGTTCGGGTTTTCGTTGTAAAGGCTGACGTTGCCGCCGGTGACGGGCGTATCAAAGGCCACACAGCCCTCGGCCACGCCTTCCACGCATTCGCGCAATTGCCAGAAATTCTCCGGCTTGTGCGGGTTGCCGAAGTTCAAGTTGTCGCTGACGGCCAGCGGAGTGGACCCGGAGCAGGCCAGGTTGCGGGCGGCCTCGGCCACGGCGATCTTCGCGCCTTCGCGCGGATCGAGCAGGCAGTAAATGGAGTTGCAGTCGCTGGTGGCGGTGAGGATTTTGTTCGCCTCGCGCACGATGAACACGGCGGCATCGGAGCCGGGCAGCACCATCGTGCCGTCGCGCACCATATGGTCATATTGCCGGTAAACCCATTCCTTGGAAGCGATGGAAGGGTCGGCGAGCAGTTTGCCCAGGGCCAACTGCACGTCGGTTTTGGGGAGGTCGCAAAGCGGCTTCTGCGCGGGCTTGGCCTTGGTTTCGCGATGGTAAATCGGCGCTTCGTCGGCCAACTGGCGGGCCGGGATTTCAGCCACGGTGACCTCGCCCACTTTCACGCGCATCATGCCGTCGTCCTTCACTTCGCCGACTTCGGCGTAAGGCAAATCCCACTTCTCGAAAATTTCCCGGACGATGTGCTCCTTGCCCTTTTCGACAATGATGAGCATCCGCTCCTGGGACTCGGAAAGCATGATCTCGTAAGGCGTCATGCCCGGTTCGCGCTTCGGCACTTTTTCGAGGTCGATTTCCACGCCCGTGTTGCCGCGAGAGGCGGTTTCGCAGGTGGAGCAGGTCAACCCCGCCGCGCCCATGTCTTGGATGCCTGCCACCGCGTCGGTGGTCAGGAGTTCCAGGCAGGCTTCGAGGAGCAGCTTTTCCTTAAACGGATCGCCCACCTGCACGGCGGGGCGGTCCTGTTTGGATTCCTCGGTTAACTCGCGCGAGGCGAAGGCCGCCCCGGCCAGACCGTCGCGGCCCGTTTCGGCGCCGACGTAGAAGACCGGGTTGCCGATGCCCTTGGCCGCGCCGCGGGCGATTTCCTCGTGCTTCAAGACGCCGAGGGAGAGCACGTTGACGAGCGGGTTGCCTTCGTAGCTGTCGTCAAAATAAACTTCGCCGGCGATGGTGGGCAGGCCGATGCAGTTGCCGTAATGGGCGATGCCGGAAACGACGCCCGCGAACAAGCGGCGGTTGGTTTTGGCGCTGTCGCTGTCGCCCTGGATGGAGCCGAAGCGGAGCGAATCCATGTTGAACACAGGCCGCGCGCCCATGGTGAAAATATCGCGGATGATGCCGCCCACGCCGGTGGCCGCGCCCTGGAAGGGCTCGATGGCGCTCGGGTGGTTGTGGCTTTCCATCTTGAACGCCACGCCCCAGCCGTCGCCCACGTCGATCACGCCCGCGTTTTCCTCGCCCGCCTTGACCAGCACGGTCGGCCCGGTGGTGGGGAATTTTTTCAGCTCGGGCTTGGAGTTTTTGTAGGAGCAATGCTCGCTCCACATCACCGAGAAGATGCCCAGTTCGGTGTAGTTCGGCTTGCGGCCGAGGATTTTCTGGATGAGCTGGTATTCGTCGGGAGTGATGCCGTGCTTGGCAATGACGGCATCGGTGATTTCGGGATCGGGCGGAAGGCTGACGGCGGTGGTGTTCACGAGAAAAGAGAAAAGGCTAGGCGACGGCGGCTTTGACGCCCAGGTGGTTCAGGATGGATTGGAAAATGACGTTGCCATCGGTGCTCCCCAGGCGGGCCTCGCAGGCGCGCTCGGGGTGGGGCATCAGGCCGAACACGTTGCGGCCCGCGTTGCAGATGCCCGCGATGTTGTTGAGCGATCCGTTCGGGTTGGCGGCTTCGGTCACTTCGCCTTGCGCGTCGCAGTAACGCACCAGGATTTGCCGGTTGGCTTGCAACTCCTCGAGCGTGGCCTCGTCGGCGGTGTAGTTGCCTTCGCCGTGGGCGATGGGCACATTGAGCACCTGCCCGGGCTGGGCGGCGTTAAGGAAGGGGTTATCCGTGGCTCCCACGCGCAGGGAAACGTGTTTGCAAATGAAGTGGAGCGAGCGGTTGCGCACCAGCGCCCCGGGCAGCAGGCGGGATTCGGTGAGCACCTGGAAGCCGTTGCAAATGCCGATGGTGAGCCCGCCATGGTTGGCGTAATCCACCAGGGCTTTCATGATGGGCGAGAACCGGGCGATGGCCCCGCAGCGGAGGTAATCCCCATAGGAGAACCCGCCGGGCAGCACGACCAGGTCGTAGCCTTTCAGGCTGGATTCCTTGTGCCAGACGTAATCGGTTTGAACGCCGAAAACGTTTTGCAGGGCATGGTAACAATCCTGGTCGCAATTGGACCCAGGGAAACGGATAACAGCGGCTTTCATGGATGAAAAGAAACCAACAATACCACTCTCGGTGGCGGATCGCTAATCAGCGTTCGATTTCGAGGACGTAATCTTCGATGACGGGGTTGGAGAGGAGGTCGTTACAAATCTGGTGGAGGCGGGCTTCGGCGGCTTTGGGCTCGAGCCCCTGGTCGTCGATTTCGATTTCCATGAATTTGCCGATCCGGACGGACTGGACTTGCGGGAAACCCTGGGTGGCAATGGCATTGCGAACGGCCACTCCCTGGGGGTCCAGAACGCTCTTTTTCGGCATGACGGTGACGCGGGCTTTCATAAGTGGGAATCAGGATGGAAAAGGTGCCCGCAAAGTTCAACCCCGAAATTCCATTTTCAGCGGATTCCTGACATCCGCGGCTGAAATGGAGCGCGATGGAGAGTGGTTCTTTGCGTAAAAATGGTTAAACCGGCGAATTTTTTCAAAAAAACAGGCGCGGAAGAAATTCTCCCGCGCCTGTTGACGGATTAATTAAGGAATCAACCTTGGGTTATTTGCCCCAGATTTTGCACCAATCCACTCCGCGCATGTCCTTGGTTTCCACGAACTTCTGGTGCATGGCGAACGCGGCGTTGAGCGATTGCGGGGTGTGGCACACCGGCAGGTGCTCGACGTAGGCCAGCAGGTCCTTCTTGTATTCCGGGTGGGCGCAGTTCTCGATGATGAGGCGGGCGCGTTCCTCGGGGCACTTGCCGCGCAGGTCGGCGATGCCCTGTTCGGTGATGATCGCCGAAACGGAGTGCTCGCTGTGGTCCTGGTGGCTGACCAGCGGGACGATGGCGCTGATGGCGCCGTCTTTGGCCACCGACGGGCAGGTGAAGATGGAGATGTAGGCGTTGCGGGTGAAGTCGCCCGAACCGCCGATGCCGTTCATCATCTGCTTGCCCATGATGTGGGTGCTGTTGATGTTGCCGAAAACGTCGGCCTCAATGGCGGTGTTGATGGTGATGAGCCCCAAACGGCGCACCACTTCGGGGTTGTTGGAGATTTCCTGCGGGCGCAGGAGAAGCTTCGGCCGGAAGAACTCGATGTCTTTGTAGATGCTCTGCAAGACGTCGTTGCTCACCGTGAGCGAGGAGCCGCTGGCGAACTTGACGCGGCCCTGGCGGATCAGCCCGATGACGGCGTCCTGGATGACCTCGGTGTACATCTCGAAGGGAGGAATCTCGGGGTTCATGCCGAGGGCGCCCAAGAGCGCGTTGGCGATGTTGCCCACGCCGGACTGGATGGGGAGGAATTCCGGGGGAATGCGCCCGGCTTTCAGTTCGCCCGCGAGGAAGTTGGCGACGTTCTGACCGATCTGTTTGGTGACTTCGCTCGGTTCATCGAAGCCGGAGGTTTCGTCGGGTTTGTTGCTCTCGACGATGCCCACGATCTTGGACGGGTCGACTTTCACCACGGGGCTGCCGATGCGGTCGGAGGGCTTGTAAACCGGGATCTCGCGGCGGTGCGGTGGGTCCAGCGGTTCGTAAATATCATGGAAGCCGCGCAGTTCCTTGGGGTGGTTGCTATTGAGCTCGATGATGATTTTGTCGGCCAGGCGGGCGGCGGTGGGGACGATGCCGACGCCGGAGGTGACGACGATTTCGCCCTCGGGGGTGATGTCGGCGGCCTCGATGATGGCCCAGTTCACCTTGCCCAGGAAGCCGTAGCGAAGGCTTTGGGCGACGACGGAGAGGTGCATGTCAACGTAGCGAGTCTTGCCAGCGTTGATGCTCTTGCGCAGATCGGCGTTGGATTGGTAGGGCGTGCGGAAGGCGATGGCGTCGGCCTGGGCTAGGGCGCCGTCGAGGGATTTGCCCGTGGATGCGCCGGTGATGACGCCGATTTTGAACGGTTTGCCTTCGGCATGGAGCGCCTTGGCGCGCTCGGCGAGAGCGAAGGGGACAACTTTGGGCGCACCGGCGGGGGTAAATCCGCTGAAAGCGATGGTGTCGCCGTCGTTAATGAGTGAAGCCGCTTCGGCGGCCGTGAGTCTTGGCAGTGGATTAGACATAAAAATAAAAAACCGGCACGGAGGAATGAACCAGCCGTGCCGAGGGTAGAGCGCCTCTTTGATTGAGGCTCTCTTGTAAACTGGTTCGCCGCAGCCTTTTGTTGCGCGGCGATGTATCAGTTCTATATGTAGGGAAGGAGCGGAATCTTTCCAGATTTTTTGCTAATAAGAGCAAAAAATCCAAAGAAAAAGCTATTATTCGATGCGAACGAGTCCCTGGCCTTCCTGAACGGCGGTGCCAGCTTCGACGAGGATTTCGGCGACCTTGCCCGCCTGCGGGGCGGTGACGTAGGTGTTCATCTTCATCGCTTCGAGCACGATCAACTGTTCGCCGGCCTTCACTTCCTGGCCGACTTTGACGTTGATGGCCACGACGTTGCCGCCCAAGGGGCTCGGCACCACTCCGGGGCCTGCGGTGGAAACCACGGCGGCGGCGACGGGGGCTGCGGAGACGGGAGCGGAGACACCGGCGGAAGCCACGGGAGCCGAAGAGGCGGCCTCGTTGGGAAGTTCGACGGTTACTTCGTAGGTTTTACCTTCTACGGTGATGCGTAAGCGTTTCATTTAAAAAAATTAGCGAAGTTTGTGTGAGGAAAAGATGGACCGGCGGCCTTCGAGGGCCCACGTCATGCGGGCGAGCTCGGGCGACGGTTGGTTGACCTGGCGAATGGAAAGCACTTTCGCCGGGACTTCAATCGCGGCATGGATGGCTGCCGTAATGACGGCCACCAATTCCGGACTAAGGGTTGTGGGTGTCGCTTGACTCATAAGAGTGATCTTTGGAGTGATCCTTTGGTTGATCCTTTGTGTTAGAAAGCCGGAAGGGGGGCCGCCTTCGCCTTGAGCGTTAACATGGCGGAAGACGGCCCCGAATTCCAGGATTTCGTTACAGAGGGATGTTCCCATGTTTCTTCGGCGGGCGAACCTCACGCTTGGAGAGCGTGTTGCGGAGCGCCCGGGCGACGGCGGCGCGGGTCTCGTTGGGTTCGATGACGTCGGTGACGCTGCCGATGCCCGCGGCCTGGTAAGGGTTGCTGAACTTCGCGCGGTATTCGGCGAGAAGCTCGGCCTTGCGGGCGGCTTTGGCCTCGGGGTCGGTGATCTTGTCCAGTTCGCCCTTGTAGAGGATGTTGCTCGCGCCTTCAGCGCCCATGACGGCGATTTCCGCCGTGGGCCACGCGAACACGGCGTCCGCGCCGAGTTCCTTCGAGCACATGGCGATGTAGGCGCCGCCGTAGGATTTCCGCATGATGACGGTGATCTTCGGCACGGTGGTGGAGGCGTAGGCGAAGAGCATCTTCGCGCCGTGGCGGATGATGCCGCCGCGCTCCTGCTGTTTGCCGGGCAGGAACCCGCCGGTGTCCACGAGGGTGACGAGCGGGATGTTGAAGATGTTGCAGAAGCGGATGAACCGCGCGCCCTTGTCGGATGCGTCGATGTCGAGGGTGCCGGCCTTGTAGGCGGGCTGGTTGCCCACGATGCCGACCACAACGCCCTGGATGCGGGCGAAGCCAACGACGATGTTCTTGGCCCAGGCCATCTGCACTTCGAAGAAGTCGCCGCCGTCCACAAGGCGCTTGATGACGTCGAGCACGTTGAGGGGCAGCTTGCCGTCTTCGGGAACCAACTCGTCCATTCCGGCATCAGTGGTCGCGTCGAGCGGCTGGCTGAGGTCGTGGGGCGGGTCTTGCAGGTTGTTGGAGGGCAGGTAGCTCAGGAGCTTCTTGGCAAGGGCGATCGCGTGGGCGTCGTCGTTGGCCACGAAGTGGACGTTGCCGGAAACGCTGGCGTTCGCCGCCGCGCTGCCGACTTCTTCCATGGTCACCACTTCGCCGGTGGCCGCTTTGATGACTTCCGGGCCGCAGATGAACATGGTCGCCTGCTTGTTGATCATGATCTGGAAGTCGGTGAGGGCCGGGGAGTAGGCCGCGCCGCCAGCGCAAGGGCCGGCAATCACGGTGATCTGCGGCACCACGCCGGAGGCTTCGACGTTCTTGTAGAACACCTTGCCGTAGCCGGAGAGGGAACCGATGCCCTCTTGAATGCGCGCCCCACCCGAGTCGTTGAAGGACATGACGGGAATGCCGTGGGTGATGGCGTAGTCGATCGCGTTGACGATCTTCTCGGCGTGCATGTTGCCGAGAGAGCCGCCGGAGGTGGTGAAGTCCTGGCTGAAGGCGGCCACGGGGCGGCCGTCCACGTCGCCGACGCCGGTCACGACGCCGTCAGCGGGCAGGTCTTTGCCCAGCATGCCGAAAAGGGTGGCGCGGTGTTGGGCGTGCATCCCGAATTCCTGGAAGGTGCCTTTGGCAAAAAGGTTGTCCAGGCGTTCACGCGCGGTCATAAGACCCTTGGCGTGGCGCTTCTCGATTTTATCTTTGCCGCCGAGGTGCAGCGCCTTTTCGCGCCGTTTTCTCAGCTCCTCGATGAGTTTCTTGTCGATGGCCATGGTTGGTATGGATTGCGGTTATTCGGTGCAAAGCTCGGTGAGCACGCCGAAAGTGTTTTTGGGGTGGAGGAAGGCGACCTGTTTGCCGTGGGCGCCGGGAACGGGGGTTTCGTTGATGAGGCGCACGCCCGCGTCCTTGGCTTGGGCGAGCTGGCCCATGATGTTGTCGGTGCCGAAGGCGACGTGGTGGATGCCGCCGTTGGGGTTCTTTTCAAGCCACTTGGCGATGGCGCTTTCGGGGCTGGTCGGTTCGAGCAGTTCGACGTGGGTGCCGCCGACGTTGAAGAAAGCGGTGCGGACCTTCTGCGAGGGAACTTCCTCGATGTGCTCGCACTTCAGCCCGAGGGCGGTTTCGTAGTACTTGACGGTTTCGTCGAGATTATGGACGGCGATTCCGAGGTGGTCGATTTTATTGATGCTCATGGTGATAGGCGTTAAAGAGTTGTTTGACTGCGGTGGTTGCTGAAAGTTTCCCGGCCATGACGGAGCGTTTGACGTTTGGCCAGTGTTCGACGATGCCGGGGTTGTGAATGAAATCCTGCCAGAGTTGCTGGCTCAACATGTCCTCGATCCAGTCGAGGGTCTGCTGTTTGCGGTTTTCGGTGAAGAAGCCGTTTTCCTGAACGGTTTTGCGGAAACGTTCGATGACTTCCCACACGTCGGCGATGTTCCGGTTTTCGAGGCTGGAACAGGTCATCACTTCAGGCTGCCAGCCGGGGGTGGGGGAGGTAAGGTAATGGAGCACGCGCGCGAATTCCACGCGGGCTGCCTCGGTGCGCGGGATGTTGCTGCCGTCGGCCTTGGTAATCAAAAGCGTGTCTGCAAGCTCGACGATCCCTTTTTTGATGCCCTGCAATTCGTCGCCGCCGCCCGCGATGAAGAGCACCAGGAAGAAGTCGACCATGGAGCGAACGGTGGTCTCGCTCTGGCCGACGCCCACGGTTTCCACGAGGATGACGTCATACCCGGCGGCTTCGCACAGGATGATGGTTTCGCGGCTCTTGCGGGTGACGCCTCCCAGGGTTCCACTGGAAGGCGAAGGGCGGATGAAGCAGTTGTCTTCCCGGCAGAGCATTTCCATGCGGGTCTTGTCCCCAAGGACGGACCCGCGGGTGACGGTGCTGCTGGGGTCAACCGCGAGCACGGCGACATGCTTGCCCTGGTGGCAAAGCATGGTGCCGAAGGATTCAATGAACGTGCTTTTGCCCGCTCCGGGCACGCCGGTGATGCCGACGCGGATGGAGCGGCCCGAGTGGGGCAGCGCCTGCCGGACGACTTCCTCGGCGAGAGCCGCGTGCTTGGCCGCGTTGCTCTCGATCAAGGTGATGGCGCGCCCCAGGTGGGTGCGGCTGCCGCTGCGCACGCCTTCGACGATTTCCCGCGCGCGGGCCTCGATCTCGGGATCGGGGCCGTCGGCCTGGGATATCGGGTTGATGGAAGGCGTGGCTGCGAACATTGTTCTTGAGAACTCCGGGTGCGATGGGTGGCTCTAGGCGGCCTTTTCGCGTTTCTCGAGTTCCACGAGGATCTTCTCGGCGGCGGTCGGGATGACCGTGCCAGGGCCAAAGATGGCCACGGCGCCCGCTTCGTAGAGGAAGTCGTAGTCCTTGGGCGGAATGACGCCGCCGACCACCACGAGGATGTCCTCGCGGCCCAGCTTCTTCAATTCCGCGATCAACTGCGGCACCAGGGTCTTGTGACCGGCGGCGAGGGAACTGACGCCCACGCAATGCACGTCGTTTTCGACGGCTTGCTTGGCGGTTTCCTCGGGGGTCTGGAAGAGCGGGCCGATGTCGACGTCGAAGCCGAGGTCGGCGTAGGCGGTGGCGACAACTTTCGCGCCACGGTCATGCCCGTCCTGACCCATCTTGGCGATCATAATACGGGGACGGCGGCCTTCCTTTTCAGCGAAGGCGTCGGTGAGTTTGCGTACGCGGTCTACATCCATAGATTTTCCGAATTCGCTGCCATACACGCCCGTGATGGAGCGAATAGTGGCGCGGTGACGGCCGTAGACTTTCTCCAGTGCGTCGGAGATTTCGCCCAGGGTGGCGCGGACGCGGGCCGCCTTGACCGCGAGGTCCAGGAGGTTGCCGCTGCCGGTCGCCGCGGCGTCCGTGATGGCGTCGAGAGCGTGTTCCACGTCGGACTGGTTGCGTTCGGCCTTGAGTTTTGCGAGTTGCGCGAGTTGTTCCTCGCGGACGACGGTGTTATCGACGTCGAGGGTTTCGATGGCTTCCTCGTGGTCGAGACGGAATTTGTTGACGCCCACGATGGTTTCGCGGCCGCTGTCGATCTGCGCCTGACGGCGGGCGGCGGCTTCCTCGATGCGCATCTTGGGCAGGCCTTCGTTGATGGCCTTGGTCATGCCGCCCAACGCTTCGACTTCCTGGATGTGCGCCCAGGCTTTTTCCAGGATGTCCTTGGTGAGGGCTTCCACGTAGTAGGAGCCGCCCCACGGATCGACGGTGCGGCAGATGCCGGTTTCGCCCTGGAGATAGAGTTGGGTGTTACGAGCGATACGGGCCGAGAAATCGGTCGGCAGCGCGATGGCTTCGTCGAGCGAGTTGGTGTGCAGCGATTGGGTGTGGCCAAACGCGGCGGCCATGGCTTCCACGCAGGTGCGGGCCACGTTGTTGAACGGGTCCTGCTCCGTGAGAGACCAACCGGAGGTCTGGGAGTGCGTGCGCAGGGCCAGGGACTTCGGGTTCTTCGGGTTGAACTGGCTCACGAGTTTCGCCCAAATGACGCGCGCGGCGCGCATCTTGGCGATTTCCATGAACATGTTCTTACCCTGCGCCCAGAAGAAGGAGAGGCGAGGCGCGAAGGCGTCGATGTCGATGCCCGCCTTGATGCCGGTGCGGATGTATTCCAGACCGTCGGCCAGGGTATAGGCGATTTCGATGTCGCTGGTGGCGCCCGCTTCCTGCATGTGGTAGCCGGAGATCGAGATACTGTTGAACTTCGGCATGTTCTTCGAGGTGAACTCGAAGATGTCCGCGATGATCTTCATCGAAGGCTCGGGCGGGTAGATGTAGGTGTTGCGCACCATGTATTCCTTCAGAATGTCGTTCTGAATGGTGCCCGCGAGCTGTTCGCGTTTAGCCCCATGTTCCTCGGCGGCGACGATGTAGAAGGCGAGCACGGGAAGCACCGCGCCGTTCATCGTCATGGAGACCGAGATGCGGTCGAGCGGGATTTTGTCGAAGAGCACCTTCATGTCGAGGATGCTGTCGACGGCCACACCGGCCTTGCCGACGTCGCCTACGACGCGGGGGTGATCGGAATCATACCCACGGTGAGTGGCGAGGTCGAACGCGACGGAAAGACCTTTCTGGCCCGCGGCGAGGTTGCGGCGGTAGAAGGCGTTGGATTCCTTCGCGGTGGAGAACCCGGCGTATTGACGCACCGTCCAGGGACGGGCGACATACATGGTGGCGTACGGCCCGCGAAGGTTCGGGGCGATGCCCGCGACGTAATCCAAGAGGTTGTTCCCGGCAAGGTCTTTGTCGGTGTAGACGCTCTTGACGTCGATTTGTTCCATCGTGCGCCAAACGGACTGCTGGATGGCTTCGTGCGCGCTTGGAGTGGGCGCGGTCGCGGTGAGGTTGAGCGTGGAAAAGTCAGGAATTTTGCTCATTTGGAGATTAAAGGATGCCCAGTTTGGTTGCCAGCCCGCTCAGAACCTGGAGACAGTTCGAACGGATGCTGATGAATTCATCGACGCCCGCCGCCGTGAAAGCGGCTTGTTGGGCGTCGTCGGCGGGAGCGCCCGCGAGGATCACGATCTTGCCTTCGGCTTTGAGCTTCGGGGCGAGAGCCGGAACGATCTCCGGGTAGGTGTCGTCGGTGGAGCAGATGATGGCGATTCCGGCGTCCGAGGCCTTGGCGGCGTCGGCGGCTTCCTCGACCGTCTTGTAGGGCTTGCTTTCGAGCACGTTGTAACCGCCCGCTTGGAAGAAGCTGGTGGAGAAATCGGCCCGGGGCTTGTGCTGGCGCAGCGGTCCCATGGTAGCCAGGAAGATGTTCTTCTTGGCCGAGGCGCTCACGGCGGCGCGCAGGTTTTCAAACGGCTCGGCCCCGCGAACGGGTTTGAGCGGCGCGATGCCGGTATCAATGCCTTTGCCACCGCAGCAGCACTTGCGAGGAGCGCCTTCGAGCGGTTTCTCGGTCGGGTTCGGGGTGACGTTGACGCCCACGATCTGCAAACGGCGCTGGGCCACCTGCTTGGCTTTTTCGGCGGCGACGGTTTTCACCTGCTTCTGCGGGCTGCCAGCCTTGAGGGCCGCGGTCATGCCGCCGTCCTTCTCGATCTGCTGGAAGATGGCGTAAGCCGCTTCGGCGATCTGCGCGGTGAGGGTTTCCACATAGTAGGAACCGCCCGCCGGATCGACCACGTGGTCGAAGTGGCACTCTTCGCTGAGGATCACCTGCGTGTTCCGCGCGATGCGCTTGGAGAAGTCGTCCGGTTCGCGGACCACTTCGTCAAACGGGCCGACGTAGATGCTGTCGGCTCCGCCCGCGACGGCCGAGAAGGCCTCGGTGGTGTCGCGAAGCATGTTCACGTAGGGGTCGAGCTTGCTCTTGTTCCAGAGAGAGGTGCTGGCATGGATGCGCGCCTTCTGGCTTTCGGCGTTTCCGCCGCAGGCGGCAACGACTTTCGACCAGAGAAGGCGGGCGGCGCGCAGCTTGGCGATGGCCATGAAAATATCGGCGCCCATGGCGAACCCGAAGGTGATCTTCGGGGCGATGGCGTCGATGGCCACGCCGCGCTTCTCGGCTTGGCGCAGATATTCCACGCCGGTGGCGATGGCGAACGCGAGTTCCTGCACGGCATTGCCGCCCGCATTGTGATAAAGGCGGGTGTTGACGGCCACGGCGTCGGCCTTGGCGAGTTCGTCAAAAGCAGCGTCCAGAGGCTTGTCGAGGCAGCCGCAAACGGCCTTGCCCAGCGGATCGGAGCCGGAGGCGCCGGGGGCGTCCTCAACGATCTTCCAACCGCCTTGCGATTTGGTGCCGCGAACGTAAGGGGCTTCGCCGGGCTGCGAACCGAGGTGGTTCAACTTGGCGAGATCCTCCTTGCGGTAAAGCGGCTGGATGGTGATGCCTTCGAGGGTTTTGGTGAGGAGCTTCTTTTCAAACGGCGCCCCTTTAAGGGTCTCGATGGCCGCCGCTTTCCAGTCCTCGTAGGACGGGATGGGAAACTCGTCTAAGGTCAATGGTTTGGTTTCGCTCATGGTTACTTGGCTTCTTCTACGACAACTTCGTGACGGGCTCCGTCAACGTTGAGAACATATTTGCGCCCCACAGCGGCCTTGGCGGCTTCGCTGGCGGCGGTCGGCTTGGTGATGGGGGCCGGTTTTTCGCCCTTGAGCACCTTGGTGAGTTCGTTCGGGAACATGGCCCAGAGAACGGCGTTTTCGTCGCTGTCCTCGAAGCCCTTTTCGCGGAGTTCCGCCTTGATCTTGGGCATGCGGGGCTCCAGGAGGTCTGCCGGACGGCATTCGACGGGCTGCTGGCCGGTCTTTTCGATGGCAAGCTTGAGGACATCGGGATTCACCGGCCCGGGGGTGCGGCCATACTTTTGGAGCGCGATGTCCATGGCGGGTGCCGAGAACATCTTCCAGCGGCCGAACTTGACGTTCAGCATGGCCTGGGTGCCGACAATTTGTGAGGTCGGGGTGACGAGCGGAATCCACCCGAGGCACTCGCGCACGTAGGGGATTTCCTTGAGCACGTCATCGAGGCGATCGCTCATGTTCTGCTCTTTCAACTGGTTGCGGAAGTTGGAGAGCATGCCGCCGGGCACCTGGTATTGAAGGATGTCGGCGTCGGTCTTTTCGTTCTTGGCGCTCGTGAAAGCGCCGAGTTCCTGGTAGACCTTTTCGAGGTGCTCGCGGATCTTCGGGAAGTCGGAGAGATCGTAGTCGGGACGGCGGTCGCTGTTGTCGAGCATGGCCATCGTCAGGAGGATGTCGGGCTGACCCGTGCCGTTGGCGAAGGGAACCATGGAGCAATCCAGCACGTCGATGCCGTTTTCAATGGCGGCGTAGTAAGCGGCGGGGCCGTAGCCGACGGTGCTGTGGGTGTGGAGAACGAGCGGGATTTTGACCTTCTCTTTGAGCGCCTTGACCAGCGCGCCCACGACGGAAGGCGAAATGAGGCCCGCCATATCCTTAATGCAGATGGAGTCGCAGCCGAGTTTTTCGAGTTCCACGCCGAGTTTCACGAACGCTTCGAGCGTGTGAACCGGGGAAATGGTGTAGCAAATGGTGCCCTGCGCATGCTGGCCGGCCTTGTGGACGGCGTTGATGCAGGTGACCAGGTTGCGCGTATCGTTGAGGGCGTCAAAGATACGGAAAATGTTCATGCCATGCTTGGCCGAACACGCCACGAAGGCTTCAACGACGTCGTCGGGGAAGCTGGTGTATTGGACGATGTTCTGCCCGCGCAGAAGCATTTGGTGAGGGGTGTTCGGGGCGAGTTTTTTGAGCGTGTCGAGGCGATCGAACGGATTTTCGCCAAGGAAGCGCAGGCAGGAGTCGATGACGGCTCCACCCCAGGTTTCGAGCGAGTGGAACCCGATCTTGTCCAGCATGGGGGTGATCGGGAGCATTTGCTCGGTGCTCATTCTCGTCGCGGCCAGCGACTGGTGGCCGTCGCGAAGGACGGTATTGGTGATTTTAACCGGTTTCATGGAAGGCATTGTGAAGCTTCTATTAGAACTGAAAATAGTAGGAAGATATGGTGTGCGGCTGCGCATTTATTGGCCAGGGCCACCCGTTTCTTGTTTCTTAAAGAAAGGCGGATGTCCGAAAACGATGGATAACGCAGACTCATGAATGGAAAACGGTACGAAGTTATGGGCATGTGAAAAAAATCACAAGCAATTTTCCCCTCGTTCCTAAGTTGAACTTGGGAACGCCTATATTTTAGGTGGGTTCTTCGGGCGGGAAGAACAGGGTGGAGCACTCCCTAGAGCAGTTTACCAAAAACTATAGCCGCGTCTTGGGGCGGCGAAGGCCGCTGCCAGGCGTTTGTCCCTTGGGCTGTGTTTGCAAACACAGCCGCTGCGGGCCAAGCCGCCTTGCATCAACCTTCGGCGCTCCCAAGCCACTGGCCATATTTTTTTGTAAAATGCTCTAAACGCAAAGAAACGGAGCGCCCCCGGCGAACGCGCGGTTGATTTTTGCCGGATTTGAGTTAAAGCCTTCCCTCCCGATGATGAAAGTTGATACCGAACGTTTTGGCGGCATGGGCCGTCTTTTTGGCCGCGCGGCACTGGAGCGCCTGGCCAACGCGCACGTGGCCGTGGTGGGCGTGGGTGGGGTGGGCTCCTGGACGGTGGAGGCGCTGGCCCGGTCCGGCATCGGGCGGCTGACGTTGATCGACATGGACGACGTTTGCGTGACCAACACGAACCGGCAGCTTCCCGCGATTGAGGGCACCGTGGGCTGCGCCAAAGTGGAGGTGCTCGCGGAGCGGGTGGCGCGGATTTACCCCGGCTGCGTGGTCCGTGCTATCCCGGAATTTTTTCTCGAAAGCTCGGCGGAGCGGCTGCTTTCGCCGGAGGTGCCTTACGATTGGATCGTGGACGCCGTGGACAAGGCCAGCGTGAAAACGCTGCTCATCGCCAAGGCGAAGGAACGGGGCATCGGCGTGGTGACGGTGGGGGGAGCCGGGGGACGGCGCGACGGCACGCAAGTGCGCACGAGCGATCTCGGTTCAACCGTGGGTGACGTGCTGCTCAAGCAAGTGCGCCGGGCGTTGCGCCGCGAATACGGCTGGAGCAAGGGTGGGGGGGATTGCTGGGGCGTTCCGGCGGTCTATTCCGCGGAGCCGCAAGTGTACCCGCAAAAGGATGGCACCGTTTGCTGCACGAAGGAGCCGGGCGACAATCTGCGGATGGACTGCGCCAGCGGCTACGGCGCGGCCTGTTTTGTGACGGCGGCGTTTGGAATGGCGGCGGCGGGGGAAGTGGTAAGGCGGTTGGCAAGCGTGGACGCTTGATTCGGCACACGAGTCTATTGCGGCAATGGAGTTGCCGGGACAATGGCGTTCCCAAATGGAGTTTGGGAACGAGACTGGTGTGGAGCTTTGCTTCGGAGGCTGTGCTGAATCCATGAGACGGTCTATTTTTACTAACAGACGATCTCGGGATCTCGTGCCGAAACTCTATTTCGGCACGCGCTTGTCCCCGCAACTCCTATTGCGGCTTTTGAAGGTTTTGGATCAGCCAGGCAATCGTTTCTCCCAAATCGGCCATGTTTCTGCCCGCCTCTTCATCCCCTTCGACCTCTCCCTTTTCCCTGCCCACGCCGAAGTTCCAGTAAATGGAGCCGGGGACGATCATCCGGTTCATCAAAAAGAGGTGGTTGATGGCGTCAAAAGTATTATTCGCTCCGCCGCGCCGGTTCACCGCCACCGCCGCGCCGATTTTCCGTGAGAGCAGCCCGCCGTTGGAGAGCGCCACGTAGCCGAGCCGGTCCATGAACGCCTTGGTTTCCGCGGTGACGTTGGCAAAGTAAGTCGGCGAGCCGATGATGAGCGCGTCGGCCTCGAACACTTTGGGGAGGATCTCGTTGACAATGTCCGAGTTGTTGGAACAGCGCCGGTCCTGATTCTTGCGGCATTGCATGCAGGCGATGCACCCGCGGATCGCGTGGTTGCCGATCTGGATCAACTCGGTCTCGATGCCCGCCTTTGCGATGGGCTCCAGCACTTTTTTAAGAAGGATTTCCGTGTTGCCGCCCTTGCGCGGGCTGCCGTTGATGGCGAGAGCTTTCATGGGCTTGCGAAGTTAGCCTTTCCTAATTTAAGCGCAAGGGTGGAGATAGAAATGATCTCCGTTCTACGCTGAAAACATATTCTCCTTAATATTTCTGACGATCTGACAGGATATCGATAGCCCAAAAAAGAAGTGCGAATATAAAAAAGTACCCTCCTGTCGCAACCACAAGACCAATGATCCGCATAGGGGTAAACCCCAACTCCTTAATATACATCACCAGATGATAAGAATTGATCGTTAGGATGCAGAGAGGGAGCAAAAAAAGAATAAACGAAAAAATGGCGAAAACCCAGTATGTCGTTCTGTTCTTTCGGTTGCTGATCCACCGTACCGACAGCAATATTGCCGTCGTTGCGGCCAGGATATAGGCGAATAGGAAAAAACAGGAAGCGAAGCCCCGGTCCGAACTCGGGCCTCTGACATAAGTTGATAGTGGGGTAAAGGCATCACCATTGAAGGCGTTAAGAACAGGGTTCGGAAAGATGTAGTTAAGGGCAAGCGTGCTTCCCGCCAACAAGAGCCCGGTTATCCATGGTCCTGCGCGATGAGATATTCTCATGTCCACCTTAGAAACGATTTTTTAGCGTGGGTAAATCGGAATCTGCCCGCGCTACTTGAAAATCAAGTAAACCGCGCTCACCACGGTCAGCCCGAGCAGCACTTTTTCAAACAACTCCTGGCGCATCCGGTGGAGGAGCATTTTTCCGCCGAGAAAGCCGAGCACCAGCAGGGGCGCCAGCGCCAGGTTGAACCAGAGCGTGTGGGGGCTGATGAGCCCCATTTTCCAACTAAACGGGAGCTTGAAGAGGTTGACGACCAGGAAAAAGAGCCCGCCCGTGGCCACGAACTCCAGCTTGGGCAGCCCCATGGCCAGGAAAAAGAGCGTCACGATGGGCCCGGCGGCGTTGGCCATCATGGTCGTCACGCCCGCGGTGATCCCCATGGCCCACGCGAACCACGAACGGTGTAGCACGCCCTCGAACTGGTCTGGGTAAGCGTTCCGCAGCAAATGCAGCCCCACCAGCGCAAGCACGATGCCGCCGATGAGCGGCCGGAACACGGCGTTGCTGATGTGGTTCATCCACAAAAAGCCGAGCCCGATGCCCACGGCGGCGGGCAGAAGCATCCGGCCCAGCATGTCCCACTGAATATGGCGGCGGAACGCCTTGAAGGCCAGGAAGTCGCCCATGACGAGCATCGGCAACACCACGCCGGTGGATTCGCGTTCATACCCCTGCATCGCGCAAGCCATCACCACCAGCACCAGCATGCCCAGGCCGTTGAAGCCGCTTTTGGTGACGCCGATCATTAAAGCCGCCGCGACCGCGAGCGACCATTGCAGGAGAGTAAAATGAAAAAAATCCATCGGAAAGAGGGGCGTGCCGTTATAAGTAGCGCCCGGTTTTTAAATGTAGCGGGGATCGGGGCAGGAAATCAATTCCGCGATTATCAAGCCGCGCATTGACCCCTATGCAACATGTTGCAAAACGTCCCGCTTGTCACCATTGGGGGGTGGATTCATTTTCGCGGCAAACCCGAGCCAACGAACGCCCGGGTTACCCCATCCCATGAAAAACAATCCCCTGCTGGCGTGCCTTCTTCTGGCCCTCTCCTTTCCTGCCGCGAAGGCTAGCAACTTCACCTGGTCTAACTCCACCACGGGCGGCAACTGGTCCGTGAAGTCGAACTGGCTCACCGATAGCACCGCTTCCTATCCCTCCTGGGGCGGCAACTATGCTTATCTCAATAACGTAACCAGCGGCACCCGGACGATTGTGATCGATAGCACCACGGCTGGTGGCGGGTGCAACGGGCTGTATATGACCCAAACCACCGCCGGGGCGCTGAACCTGCTGGATATTCAGACGGGGTATTCCGTTTCCACCAACACCATCCTTGGCGCGGCGGCAGGCACCTCTGAGGTTTTGGTGGATGCCACCACTGGTAATGTCTCAGTAAACCTCAGCAGCGATGCCGTGACGGGAACCTACCTGACTGTCAATAGCGGCGGCGTGCTGGCCTTGCTGGCAAGCGGCGCTAATAAAGCAACCTACGCGGGCTCCGTGCTCGTTAACGGCGGCTTGGTGACTGCCTCGGGCAGCAACGTCATTTTCTCCGGCAGCACCGTCACAGTGACCGCGGGGACGCTGGCTCTCAACAACGTCGTCGGAGGTGTGCTGACTGGGCCTAATTTTCTCGTCAATGGGGGCGTGGCGAACATCAGCGGCTCCAACGTGTGGATTAGCAGCACCACCACCGTCAGTTCGGGCGTCCTGGCCATTACCAGCGGTTCCGGGTTTTCTTTTTCAAACGGCCTCAACCTCAACGGCGGTTTGGTGCAGTTGGGCGCTGGGGTGAGCGTGCAGGGGGCGGGCCTGAGCATGAGTTCGGGAACCCTCGCTCTGACCACCACGCCGTCGATCTATGGCAGCTTCAACGTCACGGGCGGCGTCGTGAGCGGAACCAACGTTTCCTTTAGCGTTTACGCCCTGAACACGGTGTTTAATCCCACCTCGATTTCCGGCACCATTGGAATGACGCTTTGGGGTTCGGGCACGGCGATGTCGTTGACCACGAACAGCTACCTCAACTACGGGCTTACGCTGCGCAGCAACGTCGCCTCAGTGCAAAAATTCACCCTCTCCTCCAGCATCGCTTCCAGCATGGCCAACGTTACCTTGCTCAACCAGTGGGCCTCCGGTTCCACCACCGTTCAGCTTGGCAGCAACGTTATGCTCGGGAACATGCAGGCGGCCGGCTACAGCATAGCCGATGGCGTCACCTTTACCATTGATGCCGCGGGTTACAACCTGGCATTCACCGGAGGGTGGACTCCGAATAACGGGGTTAATTCCACCGCGAAAAACACGCTCTGGAACTTGACCAACTCGACCGGCAACGGCGGCATTGTGGCCACCAACTTCAACCTCTTCAACGCCTACAGCACGTCGGTTTCCAATAACCTGGTTTTGACCGCCACCGGCGGCGCGAGCAGCGTCAACACGCTCTCCGGTTCTAACGGCACCATCGCGCCCACCTCCACCTTCCGCTATGTGGGCGCGGCTACCGCGGGCAGCCCCGCCACGATCACTTCCAACCGCGCCATTGGCCGCCTGGAAGTTGGCAACGGCTCCACGGCTTCCTATTTGAAAGTCACCGGCACCGATTTGACCGTGGGCGCGGATGTGAAAGTCGCCAGCAATTCCGCCTTCGATCTCGGCGGCAGGAACGTCACGGAAACGGCCGCGATCGGCGGCACTTCGGGCGGTTTGAATGGCGGCGGCACCCTTTATAACAACACCAGCGGCACCACCACGACAATCACACTGGATACCACCAACGGCAACGGCAGCTTCCTGGGCTCGATTCTCGACAACACCACCGGCACGGGCAAAGTCGCCTTGACCAAGAACGGCGCGGGCACCCAGGTGCTGGGCGGTTCCAACGGTTACACCGGCGCGACGGTTGTCAACGGGGGCGAACTCGATGTGAACGGTTCGCTGGCGGCGGCTAGCGCGGTCACCGTGAACTCCGGGGCCACCTTGGGCGGCAGCGGCACGGCCAACGGCACTGTCACCGTCAATAACGCCAACGTCAACGGCGGCGGGCTCCATACGGGCGCTGCCACGTTCTACGGCCAGAGCAGCCTTTCCGGCTCGGTTAATGCGAGCAGCATGACCATCGCTTCGGGGCTCACCACGGCGAGCGGCGTGGCCGTTTGCTCCGGCAGCCTTTTGGTTCAAGCCAGGGCCACCCTGCAAAACACGGGCACGGCCACGGCCAGCATTGTGACGGTGGAAGCCACCGCCGCGTTGAATAACAACGGCCTCATCAACGGTCCCGTGAACGTCAGCGGGTTGCTGAGCGGCAGCGGCACTGTCAACGGCGCGCTGGCCATCAAGAGGGGCGGCGAACTTTCTCCCGGCAACAGCGCCGGGATCGCCACCGTCAGCGGCAGCCTCACCGTGGAAGACGGCGCGAAAATTTCCATGCAAATCTCCGGCAGCGGCGTGGCGGGCACGGATTACGACCAGATCATCGTCAAGGGGGCCGACAGCCTCGTCAACCTGAACACGGGTAGCATTCTGAACCTCACGCTGGAGGTTGCGTTGACGGACGGCCAAGCCCTCATGCTTATTGGCAACGAAAGCGATAACGCCATCGTCGGCACATTCAGCAGCGTTGTGATCGGCAGCGGTACCTACGATGTCAGCAGCTCCAACACGTTTACCTACAACGGCCAGAAATATCAGCTCGAATATAACGTGAACGGCGACAACATCGGAGCGACCGCCAATGACCTGGAGTTGCTGGCCGTGCCCGAACCGGGCGCGTGGGCGATGTTGCTGGGCGGCCTGGGCGTGCTTGCCGGCTATCAAAGAATGCGCCGCCGCTCGTAAGGTGACGGGGCGGCGATGGGGAAGGGGAGCGCAACGTCGGCAGTCTTGACACCATGCCCAAGGGATGCAAATTGTTGCGCATGCCTCCCTCCAGGCGCACCACTCTCCGTGATATCGCGGCGGCGGCAGGCTTGCATTTCGCCACCGTTTCGCGGGCGCTGAAAAACAACCCGCTGATCGCACCGGAAACCCGCAAGCGGGTTCGAAAAATCGCCGAGGAAATGGGGTATATCCCCGATCCTTTGCTCTCGGCGCTGACTTCCTACCGTTCGGAAAAGGCGCGGAACGGCTACCGTGCCACTTTGGCCTGGATTACCAACGGCTTTAGCTCCGAGGGATGGGATAGTTGCGAAACCTTCCACCGGTATTACCTCGGCGCCAGGGAGCGAGCCGCGAGCCTGGGGTTCGGGCTTGAGGAATTTTGGCTGCGTGAGCCGGGCATGAACTGGCGGCGCAACAGCGAAATTTTGCGGGCGCGCGGCATCACCGGGCTCATCATCGCACCCCAGCCCCGGCCCAAAATGCGGATTCGGCTGGATTGGCCGCATTTTAGCGCCGTCGCCATCGGCTACACCACTTTTTCGCCGCACCTGCACATCGTTACCAACGACCAGTTCCACTCCATGACCACGCTGGTGCGGCAGGTCAGAGCGCGCGGCTACCGTCGCATCGCCCTGTGGATAACGCGCTCCGGGGATGAACGCATCGACCGTGGTTGGACGGGTGGCTATCTGGCCCAGCAACAGTTCTGGCCTGAGAAGGATCGCCAGCCCATCCTTTTTTTCGATACGGGCCTGGGCTTGGCGCGTGCGGCGGAATGGATCGGGCAGTACCGCCCCGACGCGATTTTGAGCGACGCTCATTCCATGAAGCTTATTCAGAAAGCGGGTTACAGGGTGCCGGAAGACATCGGCGTCGCC
Organism: uncultured Chthoniobacteraceae bacterium; assembly: GCA_964513965.1. Classification (GTDB taxonomy): domain Bacteria; phylum Verrucomicrobiota; class Verrucomicrobiia; order Chthoniobacterales; family Chthoniobacteraceae; genus UBA695. The sequence goes on along the minus strand of CAZEOO010000007.1, from coordinate 147,453 downwards.
TCCTTTAGCTCTCTGAACGAGAACCCGGACAATCTCTGCGGCATTGATGAAAACGCCTTCTCCACCGGCGCGGCGGCGGTGGATCTTCTGGCGGGCATGATGAGCAGGGGCGAGCGCGGAATTCCGAAAATTCACCAGCGCATTTTGATCGAAGGAACGTGGTTTGAGGGTATGACCTTGCGGTAAATGACGGGTCTCGCGCATATCCGGGCTACTTAACAGTATAGGCAGCGCCGATGTTGTTTTGTTCCCGCGAGCGCCTACACTTTTTGCCACTTTATGCATTCCCCCGTACTAGCTCCCGTATTCGCTTCCCTTTTTGCCATGGCTCTTTTTCCTTTTGCTGCCAGCGGGGAAGAGCCAAAGTCGCTGGTTGAAAACGGCGGCTTTGAACAAGGCTCCACGGGCTGGAGTCTCTTCGTTCCCGCCGAGTCCAAAGAGAAGAACTGCCGTTTTTCCATTAGCTCCGACGCCCCTCACTCCGGCGGCCACTGCATGAAAATGGAAGCCGACAATTACGCCCGTTTTGCCGTCGGGCTTGGAAACTTTTCCGCTCAACCCGGCGAACGCTATCGTGTTTCGGCCTGGGTTCGAGGCAACGCCGAGAGCCAACCGGGCACCGCCGGTTTTGTCATTCGCCTTACGTTAAGGAAAGACGGCAAGGACGCCCAGGGCGGCCATCTTTTCATCGGCATGGACGGCAGGGTAACTCGCAATGAAGCGCCCGAATCCGCGCCCGCTTTTCCCGCCCAATGGACCAAGGTGGAAGCCGTCGTCGAAATTCCCGGCGGCGTGGATGCCTTCGGGCCAGGCCTCTTCTTCTGGTCCGCCAAGGGAAGTGTTTATCTCGACGATATTGCCGTGGTCAAGGTGGATGCCGCCACGCCGCTGACCCCCGCCGCTGTCGCGGGGCAGGCGATGGAAGGCCCGGCGGTCAGCGAATCCCAAGCCTTGAGCGCGCTCAACCTCGACGCGCCGGGCATGGAAGCCGTCAAAGCCGCCGCGCAATCCGGTTCGCTCGAAGCGGCCAAGCAAGCCTACCTCGACTACCGCCGCTCCGCGTGCCCCGCGAAGTTCAAGCTCATGCCTTCGGACAAACCGGCCAAGGCCGAGGCGCAAACGGACGAGGTCGGCGACGAAATTCTCTCCCACGTCATCAAAGACCGCAACTACCGCTTTTATACCGAGCCCGTGGATATGGGTAAAGAGTTCGACTGGACGCGCAACCCGCTGGCGCCCACCGATCCCGCCTATACGCAGGAATGGACATGGTGCGTGATTAGCCGCATGCATTTCCTTGAGAATATTTCCAAAGCATACTGGAAAACATTGGATGAAAAATACGCCAATGAAGGCGTCGCCTTGCTCGTGGACTTCATCCGAAAAAACAACCGCTTCAAGAAGCTGGCTCCCGGCGAACCCTCCCTGTGGCGCACGCTCGATGCCAGCGGCCGCATGACGGGCATGTGGCCCGCCGCTTACAACCGCTTCCTTGGCAGCCCCGCCTTCACCCCGGAGGTCCAGTGGCTCTACCTGCGCTCCATTCTGGATCACGCTAATCTCCTCAAAAAAGGGTTGGAGACTCCCGGCCGCAACGGCAACTGGGTGGCCTCCGAATGCTTCGGCCTTTTTACCATCGGCGTGCTCTTCCCGGAATTGAAGGACGCCAAAGCCTGGCGCGACTTCGCCCTCACCCGCCTGGTTGAGGAAGCCAACTGTACCGTGCCCGCGGACGGTTATGAAGCGGAGCTTACCCCCAACTACCATTACTTCGCCCTGAGCAGTCTCACCGGGCCGATGAAGCTCGCCCGGCTTAACCAGCTTGAAGTGCCGGAAATCTTCCGCACCAAAGTGCTGGCCATGTACCAGGCGCCCGTGGTGGTCATGGACCAGAGCGGCAGCGTCGTCGCCACCAACGATTCACCCGTATATAACGCCGCGAAGCAGGCCAAAGAAGGGCTCCAGCTCCTCGGGGACAACGATCCGCTCCTAAGCTGGGCCGCCTCGGGCGGCAAGGAAGGCAAGCCGCTGCCCACCTCCACCATGCTGCCTTACGCCGGTTTCTACGCCATGCGCGGCGGCTGGCAACCCAATGACGCCTTCCTCTTCTTCCGGGCCGGGCCGACCGGCACCGCCCACCAGCACGAGGACATGCTCGAAGTCGTCCTGAAAGCCTGGAACAAAACGCTTTTGATGGAACCCGGCAGCTACACCTACGACCACTCCAACTGGCGGCGCTACGCCATTGGCACGGCTTCGCACAACACCGTCATCGTAGATGGCAAATGGCAGCACCGGGGTGCGAACAAGCCGCCCGTCACCGAGGCAGTCAAAAACCCGTGGTATGCCACGCCGCTCTTCGATTACGTTTCCGGCTGCTACAACGGCGGCTACCAGGAAAACGTCTATAATAGCGCCGCGCAATATTCCCCGGAGAAATGGATCGGCGAGAAAGATTTTTCCGTCAGCCATACCCGGCGGGTGCTCTTCCTGAAGCCTTACTACGCCTTGCTCCTGGACACCCTCGATGGCACGGGCAGCCATCAATACGACGCCCACTTCCACATGGACGCCCCCTCGGCCAAGCTGGACCCGGCAACCCTGGTCGCTGTGAGCCAGAACCCGCAGGATGAGGCGCAGGTCGCCCTTTATCCGCTCGATAAAGCGGGCTTGAGCGCCGAGATCGTCCAGGGGCAAAACGAACCCATCCTTGGGTGGTACCCGGCCCAGCATCGCGCCATCCCCACGGTGCGCTTCCGCAAAACCCAGGAAGCCCCCGCCGTGTTCGCCACCTTCCTTTACCCGTTCAAGGGGGAAGCGCCCAAAGTCGAAACGCAGCCGCTGCCTCTCAACGGGCAGACGTTCTGGGCCTCCAGCCTCAAAACACCGCTCGAAAGCAGCGAAATCATGGTTGCCAAAGACAACGCGCCCCATGCTTTGAAGCTTAAGTCCAACTTTGTTGGAACCTTTAAAGCCGAAGCCGCAGGCCTCGTCATCCGCCGTCCCGCGCAGAGCAGCGATGCCACCTATCTCGGCGCGTGGGGCTTCAAATCCTTCGGCAGCAAAACCTGGCAATTCAGCTTGTCGGAGCCGGGCGCCATCGCTTGGGTTTTCCAGGGCGGCAACCTGGTGGTGCAGAACGCCGGTTCGAGCGAAGTGCGCCTCAAAATCGCCGAGCCTTTCGCGCGGGAAGCGGCGCTCGCGCCGGGAGCCTGGATGGAAATTTCCAAAGCGGGAGCCAAGGAAGCAGCTTCTCCGCTTGAAGTGCTTAAACCGCTGGACGACATCACTGCCAGCTCCGCGAAATAGCGGCTGCGGCAAAGGGCGGAGGCGGCTGTATCTATCAACCGATACAGCCGCTCTACATAGATTATTGAGCCGACTCTCCCGGCGCGGCCATCCGCGTTTCGTACATCGGGTAAGCGACCTCGCGAATGGCTTCTCTTAACTCGGGGTAGGGGTTGCCGGTAATATCAATGAGCCCGACCTGGTAGTTTTCGCCATCGGGGTCCCGGCCTGTAAATGCCTGCGAGTTATATTGGAACCAATGCGCGCCCACGCAATAGGGGTTGCGCAAAGCGCCCGTTACATAGTCTTTGTAAAGCCCGGCCCGATCCTGCTGATCGCCCGCCCAGCGGCACCCAGGGCCGAACATGCCGCGGTCCAGCGCGCCGAAGTGGAATTCGCCAATGATGAAGGGCTTGTCGATATGTTCCACATTCCGCGAGGCCACGCTGTAATCGTAAACATTATAGCTAACCACATCGCAGAATTGCGCGGCTACTGTTACCGGCACGGCGGAGACATTTTGCAGGAATCGGCAGCCCAAGTAGAGTTGGTGCGGAGCCACGCGCTTTTGCTCCTCCCTGCACTCGCGGAAATAAATGGCGCACATTTTCTTATAGAATGTATCCGCAACATCGGCGAGCCGGTCCAGTTTGACCGCCTCGGTGTTGTCCTGCAAAGCCTTCCAATGAGCGAAATGGGTTCCCGCAAGCTCATTGAACTTTGAAATGCTTCCCAGGGTATGTTCCAGATCCTTTACCCACTCGGCCTTGCATGGATTTCCTGTGGGTTCCTTGCAAACATCCTCCATGAATTTCTGCGGGGAGGCGAACTTCAGTTCGTTCTGGACAAAAAAACCGATGCACCAGGGATCGTTAAAACACTCAGCCCGGGTCTGGAATGCTTCCCGGAGTTTCACGCGGAAGGACGGGTTGAACACATCGGGAAAATGCCGCCAAGTCACGGTTTCGCATTTGAAATCCACCGCCGAGACATAGGGCGATTGCCGCATCCCGGTCATGCGGGGATTGGACCAGTTGCCCAGCGTGTTCATACCCCAGCTTTTCAAGCGGCGTTGGGTGGCTTCCGCAAACTTGCTATCCCAATCGGCCCCGTATTTTCGGAATAAGTTGGCTTGGGTGAACATATAGGCTGCGCCGTTCTTTCCATAGAAACGAGCCAGGGGGGAATCGCTCTGCGGCAGGCCGCTGAAAAAGTATTCGCGGCTCGTTATCTTGGTATCGGCGCCGCCGAAGCCGACGCAAGTGGGGCCATTCGACCAAAACAAATACCCCTCCGGGTCAACCAGCCACCATTTGCCTTTGTACTTTTCGGTCCGGAAAAATCCCGTCGCCTGCAAGCGTGGCCCCTTGGCCCAGCCCCCGAATTTTGAGCGATCCGTCGGCGCCGGGTTTGCAGCCAGATCTTTTTCTTCCTCCTGTGACGCCGTTTTCAAGTCCTCATCGGAGTTCACTTTCCCGGGCCAATTCTCATGAATGTATTGGCCATAGGTGTCGATAAACGGGAAGAATTGCTGACGCTGCAACAGCACCGGAACCGGCGGATGCGAAGCGTAGACCGAGCCTAGAGCGAGGCGCACTCCCTGCCCGGAGGGGTAAACGGAAAGGCTGATCTTTTGGATTTTCGCGGGGTTGATGTTGTGTTCTTCAAATAACAAGCCGCCGGGAAGTCCTTTCATGGGCAGGAACACCTTCAATTCCGGGTATTGGTCCAAGGCCTCCTTTTTGCGAGGAAACAGGGCGTTCGCGTTTTTGTTTTGGCCCGGCTTGATCCATCCAAAATAGTAAGCCGTTTTGGCGGTGTCCGTGGCGCCTTCATTATCGAGCCGTAGTTCATATTTCACTTCGCTTGAGCCATGGTTCTTCAACTCAAATACCAGGCGGGTGAATCCCTCGGCATCGAAAAATCCAAGGGGAGACGTCAGCTCAAGCCGGCCCGGAGCCGTCCCGGTGAGTTCCAGAACCGGGCTGCCGCCATCGAGCTCCAGCCGCGCGTTGCTCACCGCCACGTGGCCGGCTTGTTGCAAAGCTTGCCAGTCTTCCGCCCCGCGAACCAACGGTTTTACCCGCGCCTCGGCGGGAGCGTTTGCCTCGGCGGCAGGCGTTGGTAAAGCCGTTTCCGCCTGGACGGGGTGGTCGGTGGTAAACGCCAGCACGGCGATGCAAGCCAAGGCCGTGGAAGGAACCGCGCGGCAGATAAGGGTGGGGGACATCGTGCGGTTGAAAAGCGTGATTCGGTTTATAGTTGGCATTTTTCTATTGCGATGGGAAATAGATAACACCAGGCAATCTATCATTATTTGAAATAAAATAGTGAGCCGCAGTTGCGTCGCATTTTGTTGATATTGCGACAAGACCAATTTGGGGGTATAAAGTAGGCGATGCTTAAAAAATCCAAGTTGGCCGCGATTCCCGAGCAACGTCGCGTTGCCGTTCTGGTGGACACTTCCACCGATTGGGGGCGGCGGGTCATCACCGGTGTCGTCAGCTACGTCCGGGGCCATGAACGCTGGCAACTATTCATCGAGCCGGGCGGCTCGGAAGAGCACCACCTGCTGCCCCCGGGCTGGCGGGGCGACGGCGTGATAGCGCGCATCAGCGCCAGCCGCATCGCCAATCACCTCAAAATGCGCAACATCCCGGTCGTCAACGTTTCGGGCATGCAAGTTCCTGGGGCGCAATTTCCCCGCGTGGCCAACGACGTGCGGATGGTTGCAAAAATGGCCGCCGAATATTTCGTCGCCCGCGGTTTCAAGAATTTCGCCTATCTGAGCCTTCTTGGTTTTGAGCCGGTGGCCGAACAGCTTGAGGCATTCCAAGCCGCCTTAAAAGAGGCGGGCTTTCTTTGCAACGTTCACAGCGTCAAAACCCACAACGGCGCGCCGGTGGTGGATTGGAACACCAATATTCACCAGCTCGGGGAATGGCTGCGCTCGTTGCCCAAGCCGTTGGCAGTGCTCATCTGGAGCGGAGGCCGCGAAGTCATCTATGCGGCCAAGCACGCGGGGTTGAGCGTCCCGGAGGAAGTCTCCGTTATGAGCGGCTCCGACGATTTTTTGTGCGAAATTTCCCAAGTGCCCATCTCCGCCGTCCGGGTTGCCGCCGAGCGTATCGGGTATGAGGCGGCCAGTCAGCTTGACGCCCTGATGCAGGGAGGCGGCGATCCGAATTCTTCCATCTACATTCCGCCTTCGGATGTCATTACACGCCAGTCCACTGACACATTGGCGATTAGCGATCGCTCATTGATCCAGGCGCTGACGTTTATTCGGGAAAACTCCGAGAAGCCGATCCAGGTGCGGGAGACCGCGAGCCAGGCGGGCGTTTCGCGCCGCGTATTGGAGCGCCGCTTCAAAGAAGTGCTGGGAAGTTCGCCCGCCGAACACATCCGACGCTCGCACTTGGACCGCGCCAAGCGGCTCCTGGCAGAAACCAACCTTGCCATGCCAGAGGTCGCGGAGGCAGCCGGGTTCGGTTCTCCAGCGTACATGTCTTTCGTGTTCCGCAAGGAACTGGGAACCACCCCGCTGCGTTACCGGCGGGAAGCGCGAGGCGCCCAGCAGCCTTAGCTTTATCGAGCCTCGGCTCCTACGGGGTTAGCGGACGGGAATAAACCGTCCTGAAACGGACTGTCTTGGTGCTTGCGTCGAGATAACGCTCGATGGTTGTTTGCTGCCGGTTTTCAGCAGTGATGATTAGTTTCCCCTGCGGGGTCTGTTTCAAGGTCTGGCCAATGGTATAGATGCTGAAAACGTTGCCGCGCGCCGTCACCAGGTTCGCAATCTGGCGCACGGCTTCCTCGCTGGCTTCGCCCTGGTCCGCCACGCCTTTGATCTCCACGATTTCTCCCTGCGAAAAATAGCCGTCGGTATAGCCGAAGAGTTTGCCGTTGGTGGCCGGGAGCCGGTTATAGATATTGCCGGCGACCAGAGCCGCGGAACCGCTGGAGAATAATTTGTTCGAATCCGTGGCGTCGTAGCGAATGCCCAGCAGCGCGGCTTCTAGCGGTAGGATGCGGGCTCCGCCAAAGGGCGTGGTGCCGGTCGCCGTTGCCGTGGAAGGCTCCGCCCAGGCATTGACATTGATTCGCCCGCCGGTGGCCGTATCATGCGGCGCGAAAATGGGTTTGGCCATCGTGCCGACGGTGATGGGCGGCGTGAAGAGATCCATGAAGGCCCAGTCAGGAACCACCGTCTTGGGTTCGGCGCTTGGCTGGAGGCGAATGGTGCGCCACGGAACGCCCGCCGAACCGGAACTGGTGACCTGCATCCCCGTGTGGATATAGCCCAGTTCGCCGCTGGAGGAGACCACGCCGCTTCCTTTCGGGGGCATGTAAAGGCTCGCTTGGGAAATGGTCTGGCCCGTGGCGTCGGTATCCTGCTCGGGCAGCAGGTTGGCAATTGGAGCCGCGACCGTATTGGGTTGGCCCCATGTGTTGGCGGCGGTCAAGCTTTTGACTTCCGTCCAATCCTTCGCGATGCCGCTGACGCGGGGGTCGTCGGTAACCAGAGCCGTCGTGGGCGGGGTGCCCGGCGCACTATACGACCCGACTGCCGTATAATCGGGCGCGGTGCAAAGCGCCCCGGCGGGTTTCGCCGTCCCGGACGCCTGGATGGGATCGCCAATGGGCACGATCTCGATGGTGGAGTAGGTCCGCACGCTGGTGTCAGCATTCGTGGTGGCTCGCGAAATGCCCGCGCGGAGGCCGACCATGTCTTTGGGGTTGGGGCGCAGGGTTGCTCCTTTGTTGGTGCCGCTGGCGACGGTATTAAAATAGAGTGTCTTGGAAATCGTCGCGCGGTCGCCTGCCGCGAGAGTCGCTTTGCCGCCCACAATGTTGGCTGCCGCCGTAATCGTCACGGGATTTACGGCATCGGCTTCGGCAAGCCGGGTGCTACCTGTGGCGTTGTTGACCTGGAAAATATAGCGGAAATCATTCACCAGATCGACGCTGGCGATGCCGTAATTTTTCGGCAAATAAACTTCGATGAAAATCTTCATCTGGGGCGTGGTGCTGGTGGAAATCTCCATCCCCATCTTGGTGATTAACGGTGCGCGGGTCAGCCCTTTGAAGGTGTTGTCCAGGCCACGGATCGAGTCGTTGGCGTTCAGCCATTCGCCCAGGAATTTTCCGGTGGAATCAATCTGCCCGCGGATCGGTTCCACCACCGCGAGGTTCGATTCTGCGCTGCGCACATAGTCGATGATATTGAGTGCGAGCTGCACGAGCTGGCTCTTGTTGCCGCCGAAATACTTCGACTGAAAACTGCTCGTTCCCGAAATCATGGGCCAGTCCGTGCGGCTTAGGTAATAAACCAGGCCGGGGGAGACGGGGGCTGACGCGGTGCCATTGGTGCCGAAAAGCACGATGTTCAGCTTCGCTTGATCGAGGTTGGCCGTGTTGCCCGGGTCAGCGCCTTCATCCTTGAGGATTTTGAGATAGGGACGACCCGAAGCCTGTGTCGCCTTGGTCGTTAATACGATGCGTTCCTCGTTGAAAAACGTTGTATCCGGGTCGTGGTTGTAATGGGTGACCTCGAATTTATTCGCCTTGAGCGCCGCGGCCACCTCTTCGCTCACTTGCCGGGCGTCCGCGGGGGAGTTGAACATGTGGTTGGCGATGGTGGAGTAATTGTCCTTGGTTACGTAGGCGTGCAGCTTGTCGACCAGCGAGACATCCGAGGAAAACGTATCGAGTGCGGTCAGCGTTACCCGTGATGGATGCCCGATGGGCAGCGTCCCTGAAATCGTGCCGGAATAATCCCGTTTCCAGGCCAGATTATAGTTGATTTTGGAGCTTTCGTCATCGGCCCAATAGGCATACCGGCCGATAATCGGGTTGGTCTGGCTGGTCAGCACGGGCGAACCACTCGTTTCAATCGTCCCGTCTTTGCGCACATAATTCCAGCTTACCACCATCTTCGGTTCCGAACCGCTGGCATCCTTACGGTCATTGATGAGCAGCGTCGTGGGATCTTGAAAGGTGGCCACGTTCAAGTTGGGCGGATTTAGAAATTCCTGCCCGGGATAGTTCGTCTTGGTGGGCACTCCCGAATGCAGATAGATGACGCGGGCATCGGTGGCGGTGGCGTTTTCATCCGGGGTTTTCGCGCCGGTAAGGATTTTTCTCGAATCTCCGTTGGCCGCGTTGCCGTCGTCTTTCTCGGCGCCGACCACGATCTGCCCAGGCTGGCTGATCCAATGGCGGTTCACATCCGCCGTTGCCTGTTGCAGTTTGGCGATCACCGATTCAATCGCGTTTTGCGAAAGAAGCATGGCATTGGTTCGGTCCACGTAGAGGCTCGACGAGGTGCGGTCCATGCGGGCTGTCTCGTTGATGCCGATGACCAGGATGGTCAGGATGACCAAAAATGCCAGGGTGATGACGAGTGAACTGCCGGTCCGGTTGGAGCCCGGCTGCTGGGGGTGCGGGGGGGAGGGAAACATTATCGTGCGTTGACAAGAGAAACGGTGGTCGTGTGCGCTTTAAGCCCGTCCGAAATGGTTTTCAATGTGGCATCGGTGCGTGCGCGTGTCACAAACTCCTCTGCGGCGGAAACCGTTTTATCCTTTGCTGCCGTGTCATCCGATACGGTGCTCGTCAACGAGACCAATGCCGCTTTAAGCGTGGAGTTGAGCCGGGCCGCGCGCCGGGAGTCCAACACCACGAAGCTGACTTGCACGCAATAGGGAAGCCGGGATTTCGTGTTGTCGGCAGGGGTGGCGCGCGAATCGAATTGCGCATAAGGGCTGCCTTGGCTGTCGAAACACCGGAACCAGATGGCGACCACGTTTTCAGCGAAAAGCCCGGCGTAATTTTGATCTGCGGTGCCCGGCGCCACCGCGTCGATGATCGCCTGGTTCAGCCAGTTTGAGGGTGACTGATAGATTAGGAAATTGGGCGATGCCGTACCGGAGCTTGCCGGTTCCACGAAGAAGCGGCAAAGAATCGGCTTCGGCTTGTTTTGGGTATCGGTGGTCCACTTGACGAAATAACCCACCTCGGCAATGTCGCCATAAGTGGTGTCATTGGCCACCGGAGACTGCCAAAACAAGGCGTCGCCGTTTTTATACTCCGAAGGCACGTTGGAGGAATTTAGAATAAACTGAAGGTTGGACTGATCCGAGTTGTTGACGGGCAGCAAGGCCGATGCGAGGTCAGTTTGAATATAGTCGGCGATGGCCCTGGTGCTTAGCCCCGTCTCGGTGCGGTTCGTGGCCTGGTTCCAGGAAGCACTAACGGAGCCCATCATCACCCCAAGCAGGCAAACGATCACCGCCAGAACGGTGGTGGCGACAAGCACTTCCACCAGCGAAAATGCGCGGCTATTTCTCCCGGCGCTAATAACGGGCGAGCTGAACATAAACTTCTTTTTTGGAGGGCACGGCGGCGGAATAAGGCCAAACAATCGCGAGATGAAGTTTGACCATGTTTACCGCACCGGAAGTAGTGCCGCCATTCGACGCGCTTTGGGTGAGCGTGTCCGGGTCGGCGTCGACCACACATTGGTAAAGCGTGGCTTTGGGAATCGCTCCATCAGTTGCGGCCAGCGGGCTTCCATCCTCCGCAAAATAAAACGTGTGTTGCGATCCCGAGTCACTGGTCCACGTCAGCAAGTCGTCCAGTGATTGCCCTCGCAGGCTCTCCACGACATTGCGCGTAATTTGCGTCAGCGCGCTATCGTTCGCCGAGGCGCGGTCAATGCTGCAGGAGCCGGACATCAGCCCCGTGATGCCGGTCAACACAAAGGCCATGATCCCCAGTGAGATCGTCACCTCCACGAGTGAAAATGCCCGCAATTTCCGGGCTGCGGAAAGCAAAAGTGGGCGTGGGTTTTGCATAGTTAACTTCTTTCGATTTTGGTGATTCCCGTGGAGGAAAGCACAATGATCTTATAGGTGTTGACGGTGGCGCCGTTTTTGGTGGCGCCTTGCAAAATCAATTGGCCGCTGGCGCGGGAACCTGCCGCGAGGCTCAGATAAGGATTGCCTCCCTGGGGAATGGTTTTTGGATAGAGAATGCCCCGGGGCATGAACGTCACAAAACGGTATTCGCCGATGGTGGCATTGCCCCGCCGGATCGTGGGCAGCGGAGCGGGCAGGGAGGCGCTTTGGGCCTCGGTGACAAAAGTGCTGGCCTCGATTGTCACTCCGCTGGGAAGGGTTTCCCATTTCGAAACCGGTTCCCAATCGCCGCTGACCGGGGCGCTGCCATCTGGCTTCGGGCGTAATTGATAGAGAATGCAGCTATCCCATTGCGTGGCTCCGGCGGGGATCAACAAAACCGTCAGGCAGTTCTTGGTCATCGAGTTCTGCCGGGCGGATGCCATTAAATCGGCCATGTGGTTTCCCGCGCCGGTGAGTGACTTGCTTTTGCCAAGCTGCCCGGCAATGGGTGCGGCGAGGGCGATCATCATGCCAATGATGGCGCAAACAAACAATAGTTCCAGCAGCGTAAAGGCTTTCGCGGCCCGGGCCCAAATGCGCCGCTGCTTGGTAAGGTTAGGGAAGGGGGTTGTCATGGCCCTAATGGATGTTAGCTAATATAGCGTTTTTTTGTATGACTTCGAGAGGCAGGTGCGAATTTTTTATCAGAAAATGCGCCAGCCCAATAGAGGCTGCATTGCTGTTACTTAAGATAAACACGTGTTTATCATTATGGTTTGGATTCCGGCGCAATCTCTGCGGGCTCTTTCAAAAGTGCGGCTTCGTCGAGATGGGTGTTTCCTGAGACGCGGCCATCGTCCCAATGGCAGATTTTCTCTTTTTTCAAGTGTTCAAAAAGCGAACGAATATCGCGCGCGCCGCCCCAGGTGAACCAAATGCCCGTGACTAGTGAAAGCATGATAGGAACTACAATGCCGGTGACATGCCAATACCTCAGCCATGTGGAGATCGACCACGGCCACAACAGGTGACAGACACTGCCGATGAGCACCACGCTGAACCAAAAAATGCTCCAGCCCAACAGCAACCCGGCGATCCATTTGTCCCCCCGGGAGAAGTTCTCGTCAAAACCAAGCACCCTGGTCCATGCGGGAAGCGGTTTTGCTGAAACTGCGTCGCGCGGACGGTCGGCGTCCAGGGCATACACCCCCCGGTGAAGCATGCGCTCGAGATTGAACGCCTTCCTGCAGGTCAGCAGAGAAACCAAAATATAGACCGCGATGGCCGTGAGCGTTGCGGTGAAAGAAACCTGGATGCCGTTGAGCGGAAACTTCAAGCCGTAAACCTGCCGGGCGATCAGCCCTCCCGTGGCCATTCCCGAGCCCGTGAACAAAGCGGCCCAGGCTCCCGCGGTTGTTCCGCGTTTCCAATAAAGGCCACCAATGATTGCCGCGCCCGCGCCGCCCACATAGATGGCTGTCGTAACGCTCCACCACATAATAATGTATTCCGTTTGCCGGAAGAGACTCCCGAAGAGAAACGCGAAGAGTGCCACCCCGGCCATGGAGAGCCGCAGCGCGCGGATATGCTGGGCCGGTGTAAACGGTTTCTTGCGCAATGGCAGGATGACATCCTGGACGAAAATCCCGCCCCAGGAATGCAGATGTGTGGCGTCACCGCCAAATACCCCCATCAGCAGCACCGCGCACAACAACCCTTTGATTCCCACCGGCAGCATATTCGCAACCGCGATGGGCAGGCGCATCTGTTTCTGCATACTGGCGTCGCCAATTTGAGCGATGGTGGCCTGCGCCTCCGCCGAGCGCGCGGCGAAATCGGGATGCTGCAGATAAGTAATCGCGCAGATCGCCAGCAGCATGACCAGCGCCCCTTTGCCCATCTCGCGCCACCTGCCGAGCAAGCCCCCCATGCGCGATTCATGCGGAGTGAGCGCCGCAGAATTGTAGGCGCTCGCGTTTTGCCAAGCCATCGTGCCGTAAGTGGTCACGAAAATTCCCATCAAAATATACCAAATGTTGAAATCGGCCGCCTTGCCGATATCGAACGGATTGACCATAGAGTGCCCCTCTGGCCGGACCACCAGCACCGAGGCGATTTCGCTCCACTTAAACATCACCAACAGCCCGGCGATAATGACTAGATAGAATAACTGCGAGAGAATGCCTTCCACGCAGTTGGTTACCATAATCGTGATGATGCCGCCGGAAGTCGCCAGAAAAAGCGTCAGCGAAAGCATCACCGCCATCAGTGGAATGTAGGTCGGTATTTGATGGGAGAGCACCTCCACATAAGTGGGCAGCCCCAGGAAATAGACTAAAAACCGCGATCCCACCGCCGGGATGATGCCGAAATTGCAGATCCCGGCCAGAAACCCGAGTCCTCCGGTAAACAAACGGAAAGACCTGCTGTAGCGGATCTCGAAAAATTGTGCGAGCGTCATTGCCCGGGTTTCCCGGAAGCGGTAGAGCACGAACCCCGTGATCGCGACGATGATCGAAACCGGAACGCTAAGATATCCCCACCAGGACATCGTGAACCCGGCGTTGGCTATAATCTCAAAAGCGGCCACGAAGACCACCGCTCCGGCTTGCATCTCGCCGCCCGCGACGGCCAGTAAATAGCGCCCCGCCATGCGTCCCCCAGACATGAAATCGGCGACGCTCCGCATGTAGCGTTTCGTATAAAAGATAATCCCAAGAGCCAAAACCAGGGGGAGAATCGTGAATAGGCAATCGAGTGTGCGCATAAGTGGGGGCGGCGGCCGCATTTCCGCGGCAACCGCGCTGCCGATGACAGCTACCCGATCCAAAGGGTATGGAAGGAGGCTTTCATCGGGGGAAAAGTAGCAAGACCGGCCCGGCCTGAACTTCAGAGGGAGCCGGCGGTTTTTCAAGGGGTGGAATAGAGACGCACTTCAAAAATCCGGGCGTTACCTACACCGTGGGTGGCAAGCACCTCGATCCGCACGCGGCGGGCCGTAACGGGAGCCGCAAGCGTATGGACGCGCTTGCGCAGGTAATTGCCGCGCACTTCCAAGGCCAGGGCTTGGTCAATATAGACATTGTAGTCCTTAACCAGCTCTGGCTGCGGCCCGCGAATCCCTTTCGCCGTGATGGAATCGCTAGGCGTCAGGATCAATTCCCGTTGCAACCCGGAGTCGAAAGTCAGTTCAATTTGTGCGATGGCGGCGGCGCGAGGCATTTCCAAGTCGAGCCAGGCCGGGAGGGTTTGTGAGCGCCACTGGTTTGGCAGGGGATCGGCCCAGGCTCCCCAGTTTGGATCGAGTTCCCGCGTGATTCCCGAAAGCACGCGGGAAGCTTCGTAGCCGATTTCCTCGGACGAGGCCGCGCAGCAAGCGCCACGGGCCAGATCTGCGGTATCTTCGTTGCGCAGACCGGGGAGAAAAGCGTCATCCCGCAACAGCATCTGCTGAATCGCGCGAATATTCTCGCGGGTCGCCGCCTCGGCGATGCAAAGCGTTCCCTTTTTGGAAAAGCACGCAGCCGCGGTCCCGACTGCCTGTCCCATTACCGCGCAAGTTCCCATCACGCGGGTGCTCGCCAGCGCCACGTGGCTTGCGCTGATATTGCGCCCCGCGAAAAAAAGATTGGCGACATTTCGCGAATAGAGAGAACGCAGCGGAATTTCGTAAAGCTTGGGAAAAGGATATTGCACGCACGGCTCTTCGTCGATGGCGTCCATCCCTTCGGGCGTGTGAAGGTCAATCCACCATCCACCGTATGCCACCTGGTCCTCGAACGTCGCTCCTTCCATTACCTCGTGCTGCACCATGATGTGCGGGCCCATAAAACGCCGCGACTCCCGTTTGCCCGGGATCGCCCCGATCCAGTCCAATACATAGTTGGCGGCTCCGGGGTGTTCCCCGGAGTTCTTTACGTAATCCCACACGCCGAGGGCGATTCTCAAACATTCGTGCCGGTAGAGGTCGAAGTCCTTGATAGTATTGAGCTTTCCGCCCCATTCCGCCCACCAGTAGCCGTATTCATAACCTGCGATCGGGCGGAATTTAAGATCCTCCTTGCGGACCTTGCGAACCCAGTCGGGCGCCACAAAAGGTTGGGGGCTGTTCTCTTTGCGGGCGGTGAAGAGAATCGAGTTTCCCAGCGTAAATGCGTCGGCATTTTGGGGCGCCATCGACTCGTTAAATTCCGCTTCGGCTTCGCGGCCCATCCTGAACTCCGCGCCGGCTTCCATGCCCAGCCGCCCGTCGCCGGAGCAGTCCACAAAATAGTTTGCATGGATGATATACTCATCCTCCGTCACACAGCGGTGCACGTTAACCGAAACGATTCGGAGTTTATCTCCAGTCTTCTCAACGGTGCACCCGTGGCATTCGGATTCCAGCAGCAGCAAAATATTCGGTTCTTTCTTGACCTTCTCGTAGAGCAACAAATCCCATAACGGGTAGCTTCGGCCGGGGTTGCGGTAGGCGTCCTCCAGACGAAGCTCTTCGAGCAGCCCCGTTTCGCGAGCGCCGGGGCGCAACCCGTGCCGGTCAGCCCCTACGATGTGCATTTTAATCTCGCTGGATGAGTTTCCGCCCAGCACCGAACGGTTCTGAACCAATACCACATGCGCACCGTGGCGTGCTGCGGAAATCGCCGCGCAGACACCGGCTAGTCCTCCGCCAATCACGCACAAGTCGGTTTGGAGTTCTGTTGGTTTAATCTTCACGGTTCAGTTTTTCAGACACGGGGTTTGTTGTTTTTTTGACGAAGGATCAGAGCGAATCGGGGGCGCGAAAGCTTGATGCTGCTTACATTAGCGCGTACCGGCGCCTGGCACGAGAGGCAGACGCGCATCTTTTGTTAGAAAATGCGCCGCACTGCCGCCAGCCGCTGACTAGTGATCTCGAAACCCGTGGCAGCTTCTCCGTGGCGGGAAACTGCCTTCCCCCTATGGCGTGGCTTGCTGAACGCCACGGAAAGTACCGCCCCCGAAGTTTGTTACATAGACAACATCGGGATTCTCTGGGGAGAACGTCATCGTGAGCGGCTGCCAATAGGGGTAACTTTCCACTCGAGCCCATGAACCGCCGCCGTTGGTGCTGGCGTAAAGCCCGTCGCCCTGTCCGAGCCAGCATGAAGTGAAGACGCGGTTGGAGTTACGGGGATCGACAGCCGCCGCATAAGTCGGCCTGTCGAGAATTTGCGTCCAATGTTCGCCCTCGTCGGTCGTTTTCCAAAGACCACCGCTACGAAGATCACCCGGCGTGGTCTGCAAAGCGGAAACAAAAAGCGTGGCGTCGCTGTTTGGATCAAGCGCGAACCACGTTAAAAAAGGATGATGATCGAGTGAAAAAATTTTGCGCCACGATGCCCCTTGGTCTGCGCTCATATAAAGTGCTCCGGGCCTCCGGCCGCCCTTTGCATCAATGCGCACTGTGCTCAAGGCATAGAGCCGCCCATGCCCGTCGCCACGGACCCGGAGCAGGTTGAGGTTGTCCTCGTCGAACCCTTGGTTGCGTGGGCGCCACGATGCCCCGATGTCGATGCTTTCATAAATGCCATATCCAGGCACTGCCGCCCAAAGGTGTCGACATTCCTTTGGCGAGGCGGGGTCCAGCCAAATATCTGTGACCGCTTTTCCAGGCAGCCCCGCATTTTCATCAACGGCCACCCAACTGGCGGCTCCGTTATTCGAGCGGACCACTCCCCCCTTGTAAGTTCCAAGTCCCGCCTGATATTTCCAGGTGGGGATGTCGTGGCCCACGGAGCACGCAGCCCAAAGCACATTCGGATCGTCAGGGTCGAGAGCCATCGCATACGTGTTGTTGTGCCACGGGTTGCCCGCCGTCTTGTATTGCCAATGCTCACCCGCGTCCATGCTGCGCCAGCCGGAGAAATCCGTGAGCGCCGCAAAATGACGGCGGCGATCCGCGGGGTGAACATAGTAGTTCCAAACACTGGTAATCATCATCCCCCCGCGCGGTTGGCTTTCGGCAGATCCTTCCGGCGCGTGCACTTGCCGCCAGCTTTTGCCATCATCGTTGGAAAGCAGCGCGCTTGTAATGGTAGTTGCCAGAATGCGAGAGGGGTTTGCCGGGTCCACCGCCAACCCGGAGGGCGCGTAATCCCACCCCCATAGCCCGGTGAGCCAGGAAGAGTTAGTTATATCAAAATCCGCTGCATGGGCGTTATGGTTCCATATCCGCGTCCATGTTGTCCCTTCGTCTTCGCTGCGATATAAAGTCGCCTGGCCCGCCGGAGCGCCACTTCGCTGTTCCATCCCTTCAATGGAAGCATAAATCCGGTGCGGATTAGCGGGGCAGATGGCCAAGTGCCGAAAATCGGCCTTCCCGCTGGCGGGCAAGACCTGCCAGGTTGCGCCTCCGTCGTTGGAACGATACAGCAGATGAGCCGTTCCCTTGCTATTGGCCACGGAGGCGTAAAAGCGATTGCAGCTCTGGGTTCCCATTCCTTCAAAATCAAGAAGTTCAAATGCGATAGGGAGCCCTTCACCGATCTGTTCCCAGCGGGCGCCGTCGTCTTTGCTGCGGAACACCCCATTCGTGGTCGCCACTACGACCGCCGATGCATCCGATAAGTATACCGCGTTCACCACCGCCCCTGGCGCCCCGGCCAATTCACCAATGCAGGACCACGTTGCCCCCCGGTCTTTGGTTCCGAACACCGTCACTGTGCCTTTCCCCGCAAGTTCCATAAAAAATGCCAAGCCAAGATCCGGTGAGCACGGATTGAAAACAATGGCCCTGGGACTTCTGCGGCGCTCGCGTTCCGCCAGCCCCTGATTCCAAGCCCCTTCGACTATTTTCCATGTGCGGCCAGAATCTTCGCTGCGAGCGAGACCGGCAATCGTTCCGACCAAGATCAAGTTCGGATCAGAAGGGTGAAAGCTCCAAACATTAGAATAATAAGAAAACTGAGTGCGCTTTATCATTGCTTGCGGAATCATCGACCACGACTTTCCGCCGTCCTCGCTGCGGTAAGCGCCTCCCATGTCGCTGCTGCACAAGATCAAGTTGGGATCATGGGGTGAGAACGCCGGGTTCATCAACCGGCCACCACCGCCGATTCCCACCGGCTCCCAACGCCAATACTCCGGCGAAGCATGACTAATTAATGGAAGGAGCGCGGCCAAAATCAATGTGCGCAATATCGAAAATGAGTTGATCTTCATGCTTCTAAAATAGGGCGGTGTTTATCCTGACTCTGCGGAATTCACCTCTGCACAAACAAGAAAAATAAGCAGGAAAAGGGGGGCGTCTTAATGTGGATAAATTTCTCCAGAAGGGGAGACGCCGAAATCAAAAAAAACGACGCAAAAACGAAACTAAATTAAAAAGTTATGTGCTAGGTTGCAAACTATCGAAGCAAACTAATCGCTGTAATCTGCCCAAAAACTGTGAATCTCCCAACCAAACAGCATCAAGCATTTGTGATTCCATTCGTGGTATCAATGAGCCTGCTTGCCCCAATGGTGCGGGCGGACGATCCGGTGGCCGAGGTTCCCGAAATTCACGAATTGGTTCAAGTGGACGGGAGCTTAAATGAGAATGCTTGGAAACATGCTGTTCATCTTTCGCTTTCAGATTTTTGGAGCCAGTCGAATGCTCCCGAAACTGGTGAGGCGCTGGTGTTTTGCACGCCGTATAGCCTTTGTGTTGGCTTTGTTTTACAGGACGCGGACATTCGTTCCGAACAAAGGCCAAGAGATGGAAAAACCTATAACGACGACTGCGCTGAAGTATTCCTTGGAAAACCTATAGCTAATTTGGAAGACAGCCTGGGATTCGAAATTAACGCCGCCGGCTCAGTCTGCGATTTTCGCTATCACCATCCGCAACACTTTGATTACGCCTGGACGGCAACAGGCATCAAGACAGCCATCGCCCGTTATCCGGATTTGCCCGGGGACGTCACAAAACAAACGGGTCCAGGCTGGGTGGTCGAAATGGAAATTCCCTGGGATTGGCTTTGCCAGGAGCTCGCGCTCTCCCAACGGCCATCGACCTTGCGCGCCAATTTTGCGCGCTGGAACCATGGGGCTCAAGGGCGCGTTTTTACTATTTGGTCCAATTCTTACCAAACGCCGCCCCAGCCACATCAGCCCGGCCATTACGGCTGGCTAAAGTTTCAGTCATCAGCTTTTCAAGACAACACCGGAACCGTAACCGCAGATAGAAGATCCAAAAACCTATAACCCATATGAAAACCCCAATCCATTCCCCTTATGCACGTTGGTCCCTAAGGGCGATCCTGCCAATTATGGCTGCGGTGGTCATGTTGCCATCGCCAGCCCGGGCCATTAACTATTACTGGGACTTAACTCCCGGCAACAACCAAATCGATGCCGGCAGCGGCACATGGAGTATTACCGATACGAACTGGACTTATGGCTCTACGGGAACCTCAAATCCCAATTTGGTTTGGCCCAACAGCTCCAGCTATGATGCCAACTTTGCGGGGGCTTCAGCGGCGCCTGGAACCTATGTAATCACCGTTCCCACCAGCCTTAGAATGGGAAATCTTTATTTCTATAGCAGCGGCTATACCCTGACGAGCCCAAGTGCCACGACCATTGTGCTCGCGGGCGGTTCTTTGCCGGGAATTATCTCCGTAGCCGCCGGGGCTTCCGCCAACATTGGAGACGGGATGACGCTGGTTTGCGGTACGGCCACCGGCGGTGGCAACGCGATGAACCTCAAAGGTTCGGGCACGCTCACCATTAGCTCCAGTTTAGCCAGCGCGCCAGCCGTGATTAAGGAAGGCCAGAATAACAACGTCAATGTGACTGATGGCATCACTGTGGTTGTCGGCACCAATGGCGTCTTGCAATCGGCCCTTACCACCAACGGTGGAACCGGTGATGGCGCCGTGGTTGTGGGCCTTACGGCTTCCAACGCGACGCTGACCGTGAATGGCGGCACCGTCAACTTTAAGAACCTCATCGTCGGCAATACTACCGCAACCGGTGTTTCCACTGTTAATATTGAAAACGGGACAGTCGCGGGTTCAGTGGGAAGCAGTATTATCGGTTTCGGCGCTTCCGGGGCCACGAACACTTCCGGCACAGGTATCTTGAATCTCGATGGCGGCCTATTAGGCATTGGTGGAATTAGCGTCAGGTCTTCCGGCGCTTCTGCTTACTTTGTCAACTTCAATGGCAGTGTTGTCAAAGCAACGCAATCCACCACCAACTTTATGGCTCCATCTGCGTTGTTGACTGCCAAAGTAATGCAGGGTGGCGCGGTGTTTGACACCAATGGCTACAATATAACCGTCGGGCAGGCACTGGTTAGCGGCACTGCCAACGACGGCGGCCTCGTTAAGCAAGGGGAGGGCATCCTCACTTTGGGTGGAACCAACACCTATACCGGCGTGACCGCCATTAAGAGTGGTACTCTTGCGGTGGCCGCAAGCGGCAATATCAGCAATACGGTGGCGTTGGGTGGCAGTAACGGCGTTGTAGGTGTATTTGATGTCAGCCTGAAAGGTTCAAACTATATTCAAAGCAATATTTGGGGCAATGGCAGCATCACTGGCACTGCTAACAGCACAATTGCCGTTACCGATTCGCTAGCGCCCGGCGTGGGAGCGGCTGCGGGTATCGGCTCGTTGAACGTTTCCTCCAACTTCACATTGGCGGGTACCGCCTTCACCGCGATGGAAATCGCTGGGAATGGGGGTAGAACTGGCGTGGATTTCGATTACCTCACCGTGAACGGGCTGTTGACCTATGGAGGATCGCTAGTCATTTCCAGTTATGGCGGCTATGACTTGACCAAAGCTGGTTCCTACGACCTCTTTGACTTTGGCAGCAAGAGTGGCGACTTCTCGTCCGTGACAGTCAACGGAGTGGTGCTATCCCTGACGAGCGGTAATTGGACTGATGCTTCGGGCATGTATTCGTTTAACGAAACCGATGGCGTCCTTTCAGTTACGCCCGTTCCTGAACCGGCTACCTATGTGATTCTTGCCGCAGGGGTTGGAATGCTCGGCCTGCTGCGTCGTAAATTGGCGCGTGACTAGTTCAGAGATCCAGATGTAGAAGACACGACAGAGACCCGAGAAAGGCGGCGCCCCAAAGCGCCGCCTTTCTTATTTCGTTTCCTAGTCCCGGCAGATGCTGGCAATGGGCAAGCTGTCCAAACCAAATTTCAGGCGCAATCTTAATCCATCAAGCTTCCCGGGAAGACTTGCATAGTCTGCATCGGAAGCACGATGCGAAACAAGCCTTCAGTTGAGATGATCTATTGTTCCCGCGCGCTCTGTGGCAAATGCTGGTTCTTAATGAGCGCCGCTGGGCTGCGGATCTTCTACGCCAGTGGCCGCTGAACATGAGCTCCGTTTCCTAAGGCTCCATATCAATAGAAGCGCCAAAGGGTGCAGGAAAGTCATGATATAAAAACAACCATTGTAAGAGCGGTTTCCTACAAACCATGCTACAAGCTGGTTCATAAAGATCCCCCCCAACGTACTGCCACAGGCAATGACGCCGAACGCAGTGCCAAGGATTCGGTTTGGAACGATATCAACTATCAGCGAGGTCAAGTTGCTTAGCCAACTGGTGTGAGCGAAAGCAATGAGCATTCCCAGCCCGATCACCATGGGCACGCTGGGCACCGCAGGAATGAAGAATGAGACGGGAACCAGGCATGCGCTAATCAGCATGATGCTTAAACGGGCGCTAGGGGCAGGTCTTCCATGTTTGATTAAGCGGCCCGAAAGGAACCCACTGACCAAAAATCCTACGTCAGCAGCGAGAAAAATCATCCACATGATGGCCACGCCTCTTTGGTCCAACCCACGTGAGCTTTGCAGATATTTTGGCATCCAGAATTGGTAAAAATACCAGACGGGATCTGTCAGTAACCTGGCGATCATCAAACGCCAAATATACGGCGACCCAAGAACGGAACTCCACAGGGCAAGCTCTGAGCCTTTTTCCACGGGAGTGATTTCAGTGGCGATGTTGGCTTTAAGATAAGCCTTCTCTTTATCGGTGATTAGCGGGTGATTGGCCGGGGGCCGGTAAAGCCAGAGCCAGCAAATCAGCCACAAGCCGCCCAGGATTGGCGAAACAGCGAAAACCCAGCGCCATCCATAGTTCACCGCAATATGGGCGACCAAAATCGGGGCGATGGTCGCTCCCAGGGCGCTGCCGATGCTATACAAACCCACGGCAATGCCGCGTTCCGAAGCGGGGAACCATTCCGAAACCGCTTTGGGCGAGGCGGTGAACGCTCCGGCCTCGCCCAGTCCGAGCATGAAGCGAAACACCGATAAGGAGCGGATGGATTGCGCCACGCCCGTCAACGCATTGGAAATGGACCACCACCCCACGAAAATCGCCAGGCTCACACGAACCCCCAGTTTGTCTACAATGCGCCCGGAGAGCAGATAAGCCACGGTATAGGCCAACAGGAAACAATTGATTACGAACGCGTACTGCTGGTCGCTGATATGCAGATCGTCCTGGATCGTCTTGGCAAGCAATCCCAATACACTTCTGTCGATATAGTTGAGCACCGCCGCGAGCAATAGAGCGAGCGCGATGATCCAGCGCAAGTGGGGGATCTTCATGCAAAAAAATGGAGGGTAACCAGTCAATAAATCTACCATGATATTTCCACCGGCAAAGGGCGAATGCGCGCCATCAGGCTAAA
The DNA here is from genome assembly GCA_964513965.1 of uncultured Chthoniobacteraceae bacterium. Classification (GTDB taxonomy): domain Bacteria; phylum Verrucomicrobiota; class Verrucomicrobiia; order Chthoniobacterales; family Chthoniobacteraceae; genus UBA695. The sequence continues at coordinate 124,590 of CAZEOO010000007.1, read as the reverse complement.
GTGAGCAGAGACGATAAATGAGCGGTCATTCATTATATGGAAAACGGTAACCGATGTTAGGCTTTAGAGCCAAATTTACCAGATGCAAATGCGGATAGTTTTTTATAAAACGCGACGCACAAAGGCGCGATTTGTGGCGGAATTTTGTGATCCTTTGGCGAAAGAAAAAGGATGGTCAATTTTGCATGTAAAGGAGCTGCAACCATGATGAACAAAAGGAAAGACAGGAGTTGTTCTTTTACTGAATTGTCATAAAAACATCTAAAAATCGCTTCATTGTTTCAAACTGAAATAGCGGCCGAGCGCGAGGAAGTGTTGAAAATGCGGCGGCTTGTTTTTATTCGACAGACGACCATTGCTATATACTCTTTTGACACGCGCTGATAGCGAATCCGCGCTGCATCCTTCCCCTTTGTTTTTTTATGTTGCTCGAGACAAAATCCCTCTTCTTCCTCCCCAAGTTTGCCCTTTTCGCCGCCATCGCGCTGATGGCGGCCTCCCGTTCCATGGCGGTGGATCTCGTGATTCCGTTGCCCGCCATTCCTGGAGTCCCTCAAAGCTCCGCCTTGTCATTGAAAGTCAACGGCCGGGAGATTCCCGTGAATAATGAAAAGTACTTTGATTTTCAAACCGCAGCTTTTTGCATTTCGGGATCTGCCACAGTTGAGATCACCGCTAATGCTCCGGTGCAAAATTGCACGGTACATCCCTTGCGCCACAAAATTACACCGCAAGTCAAAGGGCAAACCGTTTCCTTTTCGTTTTCAGGGCCGCTTAAGCTTGTGGTCCAAATCGACGGGCAGCCTCCGCTGGCGCTGATTGCCACTCCCCCGGAGGAAAACGTCCCGAGCCAGGCCGATACCAATGTGATCTATTTTACCCCGGGCGTCCATGAAGCGGGCGTCATTCGCCCACAGAGCGGCCAGACCATCTATTTCGCGCCGGGAGCCTTGGTCAAAGGGCGTATCGACGCTAAGGACGTTCGTAACGTCACCGTCAAAGGCCGCGGCATTCTCGACAGCGGTCGCCATTCGATCCGGAAAGACAAAACCCCCGGGATATCTTTCGAGCGTTGCTCGAAAATCACGGTCGAAGGCATTGGCCTTCGCGGGGGAACGTGGTGGCAAACGCTCTATCTTGCCAGCCAGGATGTCCAGGTTTCGAACATGAACCTATTTGGAAAAACCGTGAATACCGACGGCATCGACATTGACGGCGTTAAGAATTTTACCGCGCGTGATTGCTTCATTCGCTCGGAGGACGACGGTTTCGGCTGGCATGCGCTGGACGCGAGAGCCAATGGCGAGCTTACCACTGAGAACGCGCTCGCGGAGAACTGCGTTATTTGGAATACGGGCGCCGGAAACGGGCTGCGCATTGGCGCTTCCATGGAGTCGCCGTTGTTTCAAAACATCATCTTCCGTAATATCGACATTTTAAAGCACGCCGGAGCCGCGATCCGAAGCGATCACTCCGACTGGGCTTGGTGCAAAAATGTCAGGTTTGAAAACTTCACGGACGAAACTCCTGCGAAAACGGTGGAGATCGTCATCTCCAAAACCCGCTACAGCAACGATAACGGTTACAAGGACGAACGCGGCCATTACGATGGCCTTTACTTCATCAATCTTGTTTCTCCCGGCGGTGCCATTGATCTTCGCGGAGCCGACACTGGCCACCTTATCGACCACGTTAGCTTTGAAAACTGCGCAATCGGCGGCGTTCCAATTACCCAGATGGGGCAGATCTCGACCAACCCGTTTGTGCAAAACGTCACCTTCAAGACCGATCCGCCCCGTTAACGATCCTATGGGCATTTTCATAAAAAACCGTAAAACTCGCCTGTTATTTCAGTGCTGTTTGGCCGGTGCCTTTTTCACCGCAGTTGGCTCTGGGATGGCAAAGGATGCCGATCTTTTATTGGAGCAGGACTTTGAGACGGTCGCCGCCTATCTTCCAGGCTGGGGAGCCGGTTGCGGCCAACTTTACAAACCGGCCGCCGCCTGGAAAACGCCATTCGTTATCGCGCTTAATTCCGGCGATTCCCATTCGGGCAGCAAGGCCGTGAAGATCTCGTATCTTGAAGCGGCTGGCGGCGAGAAAATTTTCCATTCACCCGGTATCTCACTTCCCAATTCTGCGGCCAGCGAGCCACGCCGGGTCCGCATTCGGTTCTATTACCGGCTCGGCGGTCTCCCGGCGGACGCGCTCTATTTCACGCCCATGGAAATCAACGGCCAAACCAAAAGCCGCCGCGTCCTGAAGAGGATTCCATTGGCCCCCGCCGATGAATGGCAGGCAGTGGAGTATGAAGGCGACCTTGGCCGGGGCTCCACGCAAATTCAGTTATTGTGGATCAACAAGTCTGACGCAGTCTCCGCGTCGCTGTGGATCGATGACGTTTCCGTGGAATTGATGTCTCCGGCTTCCTAAAGCTATGTTCCGCCTCTTTTTTACCTTTTGTTGTTCCCTTTTGGCCCTTGCAACCCTGGCGATGGGGCAGGATTCTTCCGTCCGCTTCTCCTCCGCGAGCAAGGGGAATATATTTACCGCTCCCAAAGGAGAAATCATACTTAATATTTCAGGTGCTGATCCCGTGGCCAGCGGCAGCATCGTCATCAAGGATGAGCTGGGCGACGTGATGAGCCAGCGACCAATCGCTGCGGGAGAATCTCGGACCTCCGTTCCACTGGGTCAAAAAGGTTTTTATCAACTCACGGCTGAAGTCACCCTGGCCTCCGGTAAAAAACTTCGCGCAGAAGCCACCGCGGCAGTTGTCGGCTCGATGCTCGACGACGCTATTCGCAATCAATCGCGCTTTGGGCTTTGGACCGTGCAGGGGGACAAAGACTTGGTGCTCGCGGCAGGCGCCCGGTGGAACCGCGCGATGACGACGCTAAAGGATTTGCCCGAAGACTTTGCGCGCACCGGTTCCGCCCCGGCGCTCCAGGCCAAGCCCCCCTTCGACATCGGCGGCTTTACCTACGAGGGCGTCATTTCGTTTGGCCTGCCCCTCTGGCTGCTTGAGTCCGAGCCTGGAGAGCATAAAGGCTTCGGCAATCCCTTCAAAGCGCCGAAGGATTGGAATGCCCTCGCGGAACTAGTCAAGGCGTTCACTCGCTGTCCCCCGCGCTGGTCCGAATTTCCTCCCTACCTGGAAATCTACAACGAACCTGAATGGCACTGGAAGGGCACCAATGAAGATTTGGTTCGGTTCGAAAAAACCGTGGCTGATACCGTCAAGGCTGAGCGCCCCGACGTCAAGGTATTCGGGCCGGGGTTTTCCTCGATCCGCATCAAAGACCCTGCGCGTCTTGATTTGGAAACCGTCAACCGGCTGGGCCTGCTCGACCACCTCGACGGCCTCGTGCTGCACGCTTACGTGGACGGCAGCGCACCGGAAGAGCTCTTTATCCAACGCATCCTGGAATTGCAGGCGTTCCTGGCGCGGATCGGGCGGCCGGACTTCCCCATCCACCTTACTGAGTTTGGCTGGTGCACGAAACCCGGCACCTGGCAGCGGCCCGTGGATGAACTGACCCAGGCGCGCTACGTCGTTCGCTCGTTGACGCTGCTCGCGGCGCTTGGCGTGGAGAACTCGACCTATTTTGCTCTCCAATTCAAAGCCGCGCCCAACGAAGGGGAGCGGTCCTTCTCCATTGTTCGCGACGATTCCTCGCCGAAACCGGCCTTCGCCGCCTATGCCAACGTAGCCCGCTGGCTGGCCGATGTGCGGGGCAAGGGGCGTTGGCTGCGGCTCACCCCCACCACGCATCTCGTCATTTTCCAAAAAGAAAAAACCGCCGTTGCCGTCGTGTGGGATACCCAAAACGGCTGGCTCCTTCCGCTCGCGGGCGCCTACACGCGGGCAGAGGAGATGACCGGGCGGCCCGTGCAGGCAGCCTCCGGCGTGGCTCTTTCTCCCAGCCCTGTATTTCTGGAGTTGAACGACGACGGCCTTTATCAACTCAAGGAACTCCCCCCCATTCGACTGATGCGCGGAACCTCCGCGCCACTCCCCAAAGCGGCGGGTGCAAAATGGCTGACTCCATCACCGCTAGCCATCAACGGCTCAACGGTGTCCGCCCCCAGGAATGCCCGCGAAGGCGCCTACCTGCTGCTTTCGCATAACGGCTCCGAATGGAGTTCGCTTCCCATCGACGTTATCGCCCCGGTGGAGCTATCGGCGGCGCGGATCGACTGGCCGCTTACGGAAAGTGCGCCGCGGATCGCCCTGAATGTCAAATCCCACGCCGAAGTTCCGTTGAGCGTCCTGGCCAATGCAAAGTTCGACGGCGTCCGGCGCATGTTCAGCGAACCCGTCTCCATCGCCTCCGGCACGGGTACGGAGGTTCGCATCCCCGTGGACGGTTTCGCCCTTGGCAAGCGGTACAAGGGGCTTCTTACGGTCGAAAGCCGGGAAAACGGCGAGCGAGATCAAATCCAGCAACCGCTGGACTTTACAGTGGTTTCCGCCCAGCGCGTCGGGGCCGATGGCCGGCCGGATTGGAGCGCCATTCCCGCGATTGACTTTTCCGATTGGGACCCCTTTGGCGGGCGCAGCGCGCAGGCCGATTGCTCAGCCACCTTTCAGGCCGCCTATGGTCCCAAAGCTCTCTATTTGCGGATTCGCGTCCGTGACGACCAGCACCTGCAAAATGGAACCCCGGAGAAACTATTCAGCCAGGATTCCGTGCAGATCGGGCTCGATGCGGATGCCGAGAAAACCTGGGAAGCCAACGATCTCTTCGGGCTGAAAGGCCACCGAGTCTTCGAATACGGAGCGGCATGGGATGGGCAAAAGACCATGAACTGGCGTTGGATATCCTACACGCCGGAACTCCCCGTTGGCGTCAGCGAACCGCGCATGGGCACCGAGATTCACCGGGAGGGTGATATTACGGAGTATGTTCTCGCCTTCCCATGGGAAATCCTGGGCCTCAAACAAGCCCCCAAAGCGGGCTCGGCTTTGGGGATCGCCCTGGCGGTCACGGACGCCGATCCCGGGAAAAACGGGCGTCGCGGTATTCGGCTTTTCAACGGCATCACCGACGACAAGGATCCGCAAAAATATGGAAAACTTTGGTTGAGATAGGCGGCTTGCGTTACTTTTCTGAACCGCAAAGCCAGTACGGTTTGGGGGCCGGAACAACGATGATGTGGCTGGCGCCGGTTTGCACCGGGCGGCCCAGTGGATAGCGGAAGGTTAGCGGGAATGGGGTGAAAATTTTGCGTTGCATCGCCCAAAAATTGACGCCGCAACAGTTTTCACACACCGGCCCTTTCGCAATGTATTCCGAAATGGGGCGCCCCTCGAAATCCGTCAACGTCACACGCCAATAGCTTGGCACGCAGCGAACGCCGGGCAGGATCGTTACGCATGGGCGGCACGTGTGACACCCCGCAAGCGCCAATGCAGCACCCGTTGCCAAAAAGAATGCCCGGTTCATACCGGGACGATTTCAAGAACGCAGCCTGCCCACAATCTCTAAAAGCTGGCGGGCGGCCCGATGCCGGGGTGGGGGAAATTCCAGGGGGAGTCCTGGAGTCCCTATGGCTGGGTGGTCGTTTCCCAGTTGCCGAGATCGTCGGGGGTGTTGGGGGTGCGGTCCGGACCGGAGGAAAAAACGTCGAAGCCCTTGGGGTTGTGTTTGCCCGGGCAAACGTAGCCGTATTCGCAATCCCACGGGTCGCGCGGCACCTTGCCGTCGTCAAAGGCGCAGCGCCATTGGCGCGGGCGGGGCTCCGTGGTGGGCTGCACCACCAGCGCCTTGAGCCCTTGCTCGGTGGTGGGGTAGAAGCCGTTTTGGGCGTTATACATCCGCAGCGCGTTCGAGATGCTTTGGAGATCGCCCTTCACGCGCACTTCCTTGCCGAAGTCGAGCGCGCCGCCCATTTTGTTGATGGCCACGCCCAGAAGCAGGGCGATGATGCTCACCACGAGAATCATTTCGAGCAGCGTAAAACCTTGGTTGCCGAGGCGGGCCGAGCGGCGGCGAGATGGAGAATATTTCATATTATGGAGTGATATTGTAATCCAGGCTCCGCCAGTTGTGTTTCAATTGAAGCTCCACGTTCCGGATGGCGGCGGGGCCGGAGGCGGGGGAAAGCTGGAGGGTGAACGCATTGGTCCCGGCCCGCAGCGCCGAGCCTGGAATGACGGCCTGCGCCCGGAGCCACCCGCCGTATTGGAAGCGCATTGGCTGGAGCGGCTGCACGCGGCCCACGTAACCGGGGTCGGCCAGGTCGGGATACCGGGCAACGACCGCCCCGAGCGGTTGGTCATTGATGGTGGCTTGCAACGGGGCGAGGGGATCGGCATTGAGAATTTCGAACGTTACGAGGCAAAGCAACGGCGCGCTCTCCAGGTTGAATTCGTAGGCAATGGCGGAAGAGTCCTCGGCGGCCGTGCCGGTTCCGGCGGGCGTCAATTTTACGACACCCGCCTCCAGCGTGGCTTGGACGCGGCCATAGAGGCAGGCGTCATTTTGGGTCGGGAGAACCGCGTCGGCATTGCCGAAGGGATCGGCAAGCGGGGTTTTCTGTGGGGGCGTCTGCGTCGCGGGTGCGAAGTCCAAGGCGGTGTTGACCGCGCTTTGTTTGAGCGGCGAAAGCAGCGCCTTGCGGGCGCTTTTCCCGTCGCCGGGCACGTCGATGTCGAGGTAATTGACCCCGTCCGTGGTGATGGAGAGCGTTTCGGAAGCCGGGAGATCGAGCCCGGCCCCAAGCGGTTGCGAAGTAAAACGGCAGCCCGCCGTATCGCTCCATGCGGAAACCGTGGGCGCTTTGCCCGGGGTGTCGTCGAAGTAGAGGCGCAGCAGCACCTGCCCGCCGAGGCTGGGGATGGAGCGGAGCCGGATGCGGAAGATCGTGTGAGGGGCGGCGTCCCGCACCGGCAGGCCCATGTCGAGCGGAGCCGCCGTATCCGCAGGGATGATCTGGACGGATTCAATCCAAATGGGCAGCGCCTGGGTGGCTTCGGGCTGTTGGCTCCAGGTGGCGAAATCAATGAGCGCCGTGAACGGGGTGGGCTGAACCGTCATCTCCTGGCCAAAGGCCGCCACCGCGCTCCAAAAAACGGAAAGGGCGGCCACTCCCAGTAATATCCATGGCTTTCTAAACGGAATCCTCACGACATTAGAAAAATCAAGTTGGTCCATGATGGCAAGAAATTAGTGCAACCTCCCTTGCAACCCGGAAGTGAGACCGAATACGGCGGAAAGAATGGCAAATACGATCAGCCCCACAAGCGAGGCGATGAGCACGATGATAATCAGCGGAATCACGGTGGAAACAAACTGCACCTGCTTGTCGAGCTCCCGCTCGTGCACGTCGGCGATCATCGCCATCGTTTCTGCGAAGCGGCCCGTCTGTTCGCCCACGGCCATCATGTCCAGAAACAGCGGCGGGAACAGTCCGTCCCGGCGCAGTGCCTGCGAGAGCGCCGCGCCGTCCATGACCTCCAGGCGCATTTGCTCCAGCCGGGCTTGCACCCAGGCGTTTGACGAGATGCCCTGCAACAGTTCGAGGGACTTCAGCAAGGGAACGCCGTTTTCGCCGAGCGTGGCCAGCGTGCGTGCAAACTGCGCATAAAAGCGGTAGCGCGGAATGCGGCCCACGGCGGGAAAATTCCACAGGAAGCGGTGCCAGGCGCGGCGCGCCTCGGGAGCGCGGGTCAGCAGTTTGCCCGCGGCCACCACCGCTGCCGCCCCGAGCAGCGCCGCCCACCAGTAGCGGGTAATAAGGTGGTTCGCGCTGATGAGAATTTGAGTGGCTGCTGGTAGCGCCTGTCCGGTAGTGGTGAGGAATTTCGTCAATTGCGGCACCATCACCGTCATGAAAAGGATGATGAGGATCACCCCCGCGAGGACGAGAAACAAAGGGTAAAGCAGCGCCTGCTGAACGCGGTCGCGAAGCGTTTTGATGTCCGAGAGATGCGTCACCAGGCGGCGCAAAATCTGGGGCAGTGCCCCGGAGGCTTCGCCGGCGGCAACCATGTTGACATAGAGCGCCGAGAAAACGCGCGGGTAGCCCCGCATGGCCTGCGAAAGGCTGCGCCCGTCCACCAGCGCCTGGTGGAGCGCCGTGGCCAGCGCGTTGAGCTTCGGCGCTTCCAGGCGGCGGATCAAAATGGCGAGGGATTCATCGAGCGTCATCCCTGCGGCGAGCAGGTGGGCGAGTTGCTCGGTAAAGAAAAACAAATGCGCCAGCGGCAGCCGCATTCCCGCGCCCGCCTCGGCCGCGGCATTGACCCCGGGAGCCGCCGCGTTCCCCGTCGCCGCTGCCGCCGCTTCTTCGATGCGGATGGGCACCCCGGCCTCTTTTTCGATGCGGGCGATGGCGGCCTGGCGGTCCCTGGCATCCAGGGTGCCGTTGACCCGCTTGCCATCGGGTTGCCGTGCGGTGTAGGAGAACGCGGGCATGGGGCTAGTCCGTTTCGCCGAGCCCGTCGTCGGATTGCGTGACGCGCACCACTTCCTCGACGGTCGTCTGGCCCGCCAGCACGCGCCGCCAGCCATCCTGCCGGAGGGTTTCCATGCCGTCGCGGGAAGCTCGCGCCTTGAGTTGCGAGCCGGGCGCTTTTTGAATAATGAGCGTGCGCAGCCCCTGGCTTACCGGGCAGAATTCGTAAATCGCCGCCCGGCCCCGGTAACCCGTCTGGCGGCAGCTTTCGCAGCCATGGCCACGCCGGAAAACCTGCCCCGGCGCGGCGGGAAAGCCAATTTCGTGAAGGTACTCGGCGGGATACGTCACCGTCTCGGCGCAATCCGGGCAAATCGTGCGCACCAGCCGCTGGGCCACAAACGCGCGCACCACCGAGGCCACGAGAAACGGCTCCACCTCCATGTCAAGGAGCCGCGTGATGCCGCCCACGGCGTCGTTGGTGTGGAGCGTGGAAAAAACCAGGTGGCCCGTCATCGCCGCGCGGATGGCGATCTCCGCCGTCTCCACGTCGCGGATTTCGCCCACCATCACCACGTTCGGGTCCTGCCGCAAAATGGCGCGCAGCCCGCTCGCGAACGTCAGGCCGATCTCGGGCTTCACGTCGATTTGCGATACCCCCGGCAGCCGGTACTCCACCGGCTCCTCGATGGTGATGATCCGCCGCTCGACCGAGTTAATACTGGATAAGAATGAGTAAAGCGTGGTCGATTTTCCCGAGCCCGTGGGCCCCGTGACGAGGATGATCCCGTTGGGCTCTTTGAGCAACCGCAGGACGAGCTTCGTCTGCGTCTCGGAAAAATCGAGCCGCTCGAAGCCGAACGTCCGGCTTTCCTCGCGGTTGAGCAGGCGCAGCGAAATGCTTTCGCCTGTCACGGTCGGGATGGTGGAAACGCGGACGTCGATGGCCGTGCCGCCCTGCTGCAAATTGATGCGCCCGTCTTGCGGCAGCCGTTTTTCGGCGATGTCCATGCGCGCCATCACTTTCAAGCGCGAAATGATGGCGCTCTGGAGCAGGCGCAACTGCGGCGGCACCGCCACCTCATGCAGGATGCCGTCGATGCGGTAGCGGATGCGCAGATCGTTTTCCAGCGGCTCCACGTGAATATCCGTGGCCCGTTCGAAGAGGGCTTCGCGCAGGATCTGGTTGACGAACTTTACCACCGAAGCCTCGGGGCCGTCGGCGTTGAGGTCCGTGGTGAGGCTCGCGTGATCGCCCTCTTCCAGTACGCGGCTGTTTTGGAGCAGTTCCTCGAAGGTTTCCGCGCCCACGCCGTAAGCCTCTTTGATCGTCCGCAGAAGCTGGCCGCGGGCCACCAGCACCCACTCGAGTTGCCGTCCGCCGGAAAGTTGCGCCGCCAGTTGCCGGGCCGGGCCGTTGAACACGTCGCAGGTGGCCAGCCGCAGCGTGGTCTCCGTAGCCGCCAGCGGCAGGATGTGGTGCTTGAACACGAACCGGCTCGGCAGGGCGGAAAGCGCCGTGCGGTCCAGCCGCGCGGAGTTGAGCGCCTCCACCGGTTCGCCGAAGAGCAGGCCCAGTTGCTCGGTGAACTTCGTTTCGTCGACCTTGCCCGAATTGAGCACCTCATGCGTCCAGGAACCGTTCGCCGGGCGCACCGCCGCCAGCGCCTCCGCGGCGGCGGGATCGTCCATGCCGCTCGCGAGGAGCACTTCGGCCAAAGGTTTGCGCCGGGCGGGGGTCATGGTTCCGGGCACAGCGTCGGCTTCGGCATCACAAAGGTCTTTTTGACCTTGCTGCCCGGCGGATCGAGCGTGGCGTCGAGATCCGGCTCGAAATTGGTCTTTTGCATCGCGCGTTCCCCGGCTTTGACCGCCTGCACCGGCCCGTTGGTCACCGTCGGCTTCAGCAGCACGATCAATTCCGTCCGCGTCTTGGTGTTGCTCTTGTAGCTGAAAAGCGCCCCGATGCCCGGCAGCTTGCTCAACCCCGGAATGCCCGATTTGCTCACCTGCTTCTTTTCGCTGACGAGCCCGCCCAGCACGATCGTCGCCTCATTGGCCACCGAAACCGTCGTATTGATGGATCGCGTGGTGACGTTGGGAATATCGTTGCCGCTGATGGTCGTCTTGCCGTTGGTGTTGTTGTCGTCCTGAGAGATTTGGAGCGTCACTTCGCCGTTGGAGTTGATGAGCGGCAGCACCGAGAGTTTCAGCGCCACGTCGATGTAGTCCACGCTTGAAGTGCTTACCAGCGTGTTGTTGGTCGTGTAGCTGCTGTTGATGGAACTTGGGATGGCGATGGATTCGCCCGAACTGATGACCGCCGCCCGGTTATTGCTGGTGAAAATCATCGGCCGCGAGGTGATCTTGTAGCGCCCCGTGGATTGCAGCGCCTTGACGAAGATATCCAGCGAATTGCCCACCCCGATGAGCCCTGAAACCCCGCCGCCCGTGCTGGGCAGGCTGGCCGCCGAAATCAAGTTTTTCAAACTGCCGTTGACATTTGAGCCTGCCACCGACCAAGGGAGAGTGCCGCTGGTAATTGCCTGGCTCAGGTTGCCCTTGGTCAGCAAATAATCCACCCCGAACTGGTCTTCGTCATCCAGCGTCAGTTCGCCGATCACCGCCGTTAAGAGCACCTGCGGCGCGCGCACGTCGATCTGGTCGAGGAGGTTGAACACCTTGCGCTTCATCTCGTCGTTGCCCACCACGATAATCGTGTTGGTCCGGTTGTCCGCGATGATTTTCGTATTGCGTATGATTCGCCCTTCCGGCGCCGTGTCCGTCAGTTGTGTCACGCCGTTCGAACTCAGCGCGCTTGAGGAATTCATGCTCGAAGTGCGCGAGTTGCTTCGGTTGCTCGTCGAGTTATTGCTTAAATTTCCCGTGCTGTTGCTCACCGGGTTGGCGCCGCTGGTCGTGTGCCCGCTGCTGTCGAGCTTCTTGACTTCCACCCCAGGCTCGGCCACCGATCCCGCGACAATATCCAGAATATCCCCCGCCAGCACAAACTGCAGCGGGCGGGTCGAAGGCACTCCCTGCGGGATGCCCGAATCCAGATCCGCGATCAATTTGTTCAGGAACGGGAGATTGACGGGCCGGGTGACCACGTGGATGCGGTTGGTCCGCAGATCCGCCTCTAGCTTGATCTTCCCGATAATTAAAGAGTCCTCGGAAAGCGTCACGACCCCGCTTTCCGCCGGGGCCGCCGTTCGTTGCTGCGGATTTGCCGGTTGAGCGGCCGGGTTGTTGCCGTTGGCGCTGGAAGTCTTTTCGGTTTTTTCAAACATCTTGGTCAATTTCTCAACCACTTCCTTGGCGTCCGCCCGTTCCAGCGGAATGAAAACGCTGACCACCTCCGCCGGTTTGCCGTCCAGCCGCGCGATCACTTTGGCCAGGTTGCGGATCATATCCGAGTTCTCCGTGACCAGCACCGCCTGGGACTTGGGCAGCGCCACGGTATTGGTGATCGACGGCGTTGAGGCCACCACTTGGTCAATCGCCGTTTTGACCTCCTGCGGGTCGGCATACTCCAGCTTGAACAGGAACGACACCACCTGGTTGCCCGCCGGGAGTTGGTCGAGGTCGGAACAGATCGGGATATCGAACTGCCGGACATTTTTGGATGAATTGATGACCTTGACGATGTCGCCGCCGCCCGGAATGAGCGTGAAATTGTTGAGCGCAAACACCGTTTCGAGAATCCGCACCGCCTCCGCCTTTGCCACGGGGGTGGCCACCCGCACGCGGATGTTGCCCTGCACGGTGTTGTCGTAGAGCGCCTTCTTGCCCGTCAGCGTTTCGTAAAACTCCAATACCTGGCGGATGTCCGTATTGGGAAAATCGATGCGGGGAATGGCGTCATCCCCGGCGGCTGGAAGGGGCGCGGCGGCAGGGGCAAGATCGGCGGGAGGGGGTGGAACGGAGCGGGCCGACGATACAACCCGGGGTGGAACGGGGAGATTCGATGGAGCCCCGGCACCCTGGCCCAGGGAGGGGCTGATTCCGGCCCATTCCAATATTATGGCCAGCACCAATACGGATCGCATCACAGATTGCACAGCGCCTATGTAAAAGGATTCATTGTGACTGTAAAGCGTAAGCAAAGTAAAAAGTAGGTAAACAATTGGTTGCAAAGGGAAATCATATTTCCCTCTTTGTTCCGGTCATTGCATATAGTATTCAAACAGCGAGACAATATGCAGCGCAGCATTTCATCCAGACATGGCTTTACGTTATTGGAAATCATTCTTGCGCTGTTGATCGCCGTCATCGTCATCGCCGTTTCCATCCCCAGCGTCACCAGCGCGCTTAACGGCTCGCCGCTCCAAAAGGATTTCGAAGCCTTCGACGCCATGGCCCGGGAAGCCCACCAGCGGAGTGTCGCCGAGCGGCGCAACTACGTCCTCGTGTGGGGGCGCGAGGGGCTGGTGAGAATGCGTCCCGAAGCTCCCGAAAACCGCGAGGAGGCCGAGGGGCTCCAACGCCGCGAAATCGCGAAAGACGAAAAGCTCGTTCTTCACCTCCCTGCGGCATTGCTTTCGCGGGGGCAGGAGCCGGACGCCATCTGGACCTTTTGGGCGGACGGCGTTTGTGAGCCGGCCCGGGTGGAATACAAGGGAAGGGCGGGGGCCTGGACCGCCGTTTATGCCCCGTTTACCGCCGTGGCCGAGGTGCGTTATGAATAGCCCCGCCCTCCTTCGCCGCCGCGCCGCTTTTTTGCTACTGGAAACCATGATCGGCGTGGCGATCTTCGCCATCGGCGTGCTGGCCCTGGCCCGATGCGTCTCGCAATGCCTGGACGCCGAGAGCGCCAAAGTGTGGGACGAGCGGGCGCGCGTGGCCCTGGCCAACCGCATGGCGGAAATCGAAGCGGGCGCGGTAAGCTTGGAAAAAAACAAGCCCGAGGAACTCGAAGGCCTTTTCAAAGGCATCACGCTCAACCAAACCCGCACCCCCTTGCATCTCAAAGACGAAGCGGAGAAGGAACTCCCGGGGCTTTTCCAGGTGGACCTCGAAGCCGTGTGGAAGGAACCCGCCGGGCCGCAATCGAAGGCGCTCACGTTTTATGTCTATCAGCCCAAATAGCCGCGCCTTCACGCTGTTGGAGGTGATGCTGGCCGTGGCGCTGCTGGGGTTGGTGGGGCTCTCCATCTACCGGTTCGTGGAGACCACGCTGACGGCGGCGCGGGTTTCGGCGGAAAGCGAAAAAGAGCGGTCGCTGATGAGCGCCTTCGCGGCATACCTGCGGACGCAAATGCTGGCGCTGCCCAGCGCCCGTGCCAGCGCGCTCACCGGCGAACCCCACCGGTTCGGCGGCGCTTCCAGCGACGAACTGCGCTGGATCGCCTTCCCCGGCAGCGCGTTATTGACCCGGCACGCCTCGGGCGAATGGCAGGTGACGCTCACTGCCAAGCAGCTCAGCGGCGGCGAATACGAACTGGGCCTGCGCCGCCAGGATATCGAGGCGAAACGGGACCCCGATTGGCTGCCGCTGTTCCGGGGCGTGCGGAGCTTCGAAGTCCGCTACTTCGAAAAAAACCGCAAGGAATGGCTGGAAAAGTGGACCGACCCGCAAAACCGTCCCGCGCTCATTCGGGTCAAGCTTCTCCGCGATCCCGCCACCGAACCTTTCGAATGGATCTTCCCCGTTCCCGTCAAAGCCCAACCCACGGGAGGCGCGCGATGAAACCGCCTCGCGGGAGCACCCGCGCCTCCACGTTGATGCTGGCGCTTTGGGCGTTGATCCTTCTCTCCGCCGTCGTGTTTGCCTGGGTCCAGTGGGTCGGCCAGGACATCGGGGCGATGAACGACGCCAACCGGGGCCTGGAGGCCCGCGCCATGGCGCACACCGGGCTTGCCGTCGCGCTGCACCCCGGCGTCGGGCGCGCGAGCCCGCTGCTTTCGGCCAGCTTTGCGCATCATCAATCCTACCGAGTCATCATCGAAAGCGAAGGCGGGCGGCTCAACCTCAACTACCTCCTGGCCGGTGCCGATCCGCAAAAAATTGCGTTTTTCAAAGACTACCTGGCGATTCGCGGGCTGAGTCTCCAGGAGCGCGAGGTGCTTACCGACAGCCTGCTCGACTGGATCGGCCCTTCGCGGGGAGGCCACCGCGTCAACGCCCCGCCAGAAACGCCCGATTACCGTCCCCCGCACCGGCCCCTTCAAAGCCTGGAAGAAGTCGCGCTTGTTGCCGGAAGCGCCCCGCTGCTGGCCCGGGCGGATTGGAAAGACGACCTCACGCTTTACAGTTCCGGCCCCCTGGACCTTGAAAGCGTCCCCGCCGAACTGCTGGCCCTCGTGCCCGGCATCGGCGAACAGCGCGCCCAGCGTTTCGTCCAACTCCGCGAGGAGCGCCTCGCCCGGCCCGAAGCCAAAGACGGCTACCCCTTCAGAAACGTGGCGGAAGCCGTCGAATGCCTGGGCTTAAGCCAGCAGCAGTTTGCGGCGCTTTCCGGCTTTTTGGGATTCCGAGATCCCGTCGTGCACATCGAAAGTACCGGTGAATCGGAAAAAGTAGTTCGACAAATGACCGTCATCGTGCGGAAAGTGTCCGGCGGAAACGCACCAATTCTCTTGTGGAACGAACAATGAATGCCGCCGAAAAGAACCCCTTGCTTTTAGCACCGGCCCCGTGCGGCTGGCGAGCCCTGGCGGTCACCCCGCGCGGCGAATGGATCGCCGAGGAATGCGGCTCCTTCGCGGAAGCCGTCACCCGGGGGGAAGAGTTGGTCGCCGGGTTCGGGCGCAGCAAGGAGCTCCCCGTGGAAGTGGCCCTTCCGGCGCGTTGCGGGGTTTTCGAACGCCTCACTCTGCCCTCCATCGACGCCGACGAACTTGACTCGATGGTGCGGCTGCAATTCGAAAAAAACCTGCCCTATCCCGCGGAAGAAACCTCCGTCAGCTTTCAAACGCTCTCCCAAAACGGCCAGGAAACCACGCTGATGGCGTGCGCCGTTCACGAGCCGGAGGCCTCCGCTCTTTGCGCGCCGCTGCTTGAAGGCGCTCAACGTGCCGTGCCTGTTCGCATGGCCTTCTGGGCCATGCACGCCGCCGCGCAAGCCGGAACCGTTTCGGCGGCCTGCGGCCTTTGGCGCGAAGAGGGCAGAACGCTCTTCGGCATTTTCGAAAAAGGCCGCCTCGGTTTCATCGAGACGCTGGCGGAAGGCGGCGGCCTCTGTTCCGCCTTGCCCGGCATTCTTATGCGGGCTGAAATCGCGGGCGCTCCCGTGGAGTTTGCCGAAATGCTCCTGGACCCCGCGTTGCGGGAGGCCGGGCCGGAATTGGAAGCCTTTTTCGGCGTGCCCACGCGCTCTCTCCAAGCGAGGGGAGGGGAGATCGGCGGCGTCGATTTGACTCCCGGGCAATGGCGCGCCGAGCAAACCCGCCGGGCGCGCCGTGGTCAGCTCGTGCGGCGGCTCATCCTCGCCGCGATTCTCTACGTCGCCGCCCTCATCGCCGGGTTTGTCTGCCTGGGGCTTCAAAATCGGCAACTCGATACCCTGCGCCGCCAGGCCGCCGTGTTGCAGCCGCGCGTGGACGGCGTCATCGAGCGCCAGGCCCGCTGGAAAGCCCTGGCTCCCGCCGTCGACAAGCAGCAATTCGCCGTTGAGCGGCTCTTTCAGGCGTGGCAATGCCTTCCCTCGGCGGAAACCCGCATCACGCGGTTCGAGCTGGGGCGGGGTCAACTGACCCTTGAAGGCGAAGCCCCCAACGCCCAGCAAGCCATCGAGTACGCCGAAAAAATCAAGAAACAACCCGGCTTGGGCGACTACCATTTCGAAGCCGGGCCGCCCGCGATCCTGCCCAACGAGCACGCGCAATTCCGCATTTTTGGAAAACAATGAACCGCCTGAATTCCCGCGAACGCATCCTCGTCTGCCTGCTGGCCGGAGCCCTCTTCATCCTGGGCAACTGGAGCCTGCTCGGTTCGTTCGCCCACCGCATGGCGGCCGTGAAGGCGGACATCGCCGCGAAACGTTCGGAAATCCGTTCCATGCAAGCCCTCGTCGCCGAAAGCGAGGGAGCCGCCGCGCGCGACGCCTGGCTCACCTCGGCCCAGCCCAAACTGGGCAACCCCGAACAGGCGGGCGTGCAGCTTCTCGACCAGATCAAGGAAACCGCCCGCGCCAACGAAGTCCTGCTGGAAAACCCCGAACTGGGCAAGCTCGACGCGCAGGCCGATTACCAATCCGTCTCGGTGCAACTCACGGCCAAGGCCACCTGGAGCGGGCTCGTCAAATTCCTGCACGGCCTCCAAAGCCCCGAGCGATTCATCGTGCTCGAAAACGTCAGCCTGCGAGTGGACCCCGCCGACGCCAAGCGGATGAACTGCCGTTGCAAAATCGCCCAATGGTATGCGAAATAATTTTCTCCATTGCCTGTTGCTGACGTTGATCTTCCCGCTGCCGCTTCTGGCGGGCGGCGAAAGCGCCAAGCCCGATGCGAAGCCCGAGGAAAAACCGGAGGCAAAACCCGGTGCCGAGCCTCTTTCGCGCTACCAGCAAATGATCGAGCGTTCCCCCTTCGCCCTGGCCTCGGAAGCCGCGCCGCCAGCCGCTCCCGCCGATAACAACGGCTTCACCAAAGACCTGGTGCTCACGGGCGTGGTGCGGCTGAACGAGGGAGCCTACGTCACCGTGGAATCGAAAGATCATAACCAGCGGTTCTCTCTACGGACCGGCGCGAGCGATGGCGAAATCACGCTGGTCAGCGTCGCCTGGGCCGACGGCGTCGGCAAAACCAAGGCCACGTTGCAACGTGGCACCGAATTTGGCACCATTGGCTTTGACGAAGCCGCTGCGGCCGCCGCCCCGGCTCCGAATAATCCCGGCGCGCCGCCCGCGGCCAACGCTCCAGCGCCCGGCAACGCCCAGCCGCAATTGCCCCCGGGCGTGGTTCCGCCCAAAATGGGACAGGCGGGACAACCTGGCAGCGCCCCGCAGCCCAGGGTCATCAACCGAATCCGGCCGATCCCGGCCGCGCCCGCGCAATAAGCGGGGTTATTTTGCCGGCAGCAGCTTTTCAAAAGCCTTGGCCAGCCGCTTTTGTGCTTCCGCGGCTTCATCCCGGGAAAGGCTCTTCTCCATTTTAACCCGCGCCTTCAAAGCCTCCTCGGTTCCGCCGGATTCCGTGGCGCAGCAAATCCAGACATAAGCGCGCACGGCATCCTTCTCCACGCCCTTGCCCTCCGCGTAAAAATTCGCCAACTCGGCCTGCGCTTTGGCCGAGCCGTGCAAAGCCGCCTTTTGCAGCCATTCGGCTGCCTTGGCCGCGTCCTTGGGCGCCCCTCTGCCGCATTCATAAAGAGCCCCCAGGTTGTACTCGGCCTGCACATTGCCCTGCGCGGCGGCCCTTTGGAAGCACTCGAAAGCCTGGTCGTCCTCCCGCGTCACACCCGAGCCAAAAGCATAGACGCAGCCCAGCCGGTACTGCGCTTCGGCATCCCCTTGCGCGGCGGCCTTTTGAAACCACTCGAAAGCCTTGGCCTTGTTCTCCGTCACCCCCGTTCCAAAAGTGTAAATCGTGCCCAGGTTGCGCTGTGCTGCGGCATGGCCCTGGGCGGCGGCTTTCTCGAAAAGCTCCGCCGCCTTGGCGTCGTCCTTGGCAACGCACGCGACTCCCTCCGCGTAGATCGCCGCGAGGTCCGCCTGAGCCCCGGCATCCCCCTGGTCGGCGCGCGCCTGGATGAGAGCGATCCCTTTTTTGAAAAGCTCAACCGCATGGGGGTTGTCATTGCCGATTCCCTGGCCCGTGGCGACCAAAGCCGCCAAACCGAACAGCGCCTTGGGCTCTCCCTGGTCCGCAGCCATTTGGAAATAGCCCTCCGCCCGGGCTTTGTCCCGCAACACCCCCGAACCGCTCGCATACATCCGCCCCAGTTCGCACTGCGCGGCGGCTTCGCCCCCGGCGGCTTTTTGCCATAGCCCCGCCAGCTTCGCCCGGGCCTCGTCATTGCCCCTGTTCGCCCTTTGCAGAGCCGCCAGGGCGAGTTGGGCATTGACGTTCTCCTGCCGGGCCGCTTTTTGGTACCACTCCAGCGCCGCCGCGTCATCGTTGGCCACCCCCAGCGCGTTTTCGAACATCATTCCCACGGTAAACGCCGCGGCGGCGTCTCCACGCTCGGCGGCGGCGCGGTAAGCCTCGAATGCCTTTCGGAAAAAGCCGGCCGCCTTGGCCTCATCGGCGGGAACACCCCGGCCCAGGGAAAAAATGAGCCCCGAGTTCCCCTGAGCCGCCGGATCGCCCTGCTGCGCCGCCTTTTCGAACCACTCGGCGGCCTTCACGTCACTTCGGCGCACCCCGAAGCCTCGGGCATACATATTGCCCAATTCAAACTGAGCCTCGGCATCCCCTGCGCCCGCTTTTTTTAAGAGCCCTGCGAGCTTCGCGGCATCCTCGGGCGTACCCCGGTGGGCAAGCCTCAAACGCCGTAAATTTTGCAGTGCTTTTGCGTTGCCGCTGTCCGCGGCCCTTTGGTACCACGTCAGCGCCTCCCCATCGTCGTTCGGCACCCCCATGCCGTTTTCATAAATCATCCCCAGCGAATACGCGGCATAAGCGTCCCCTTCTTCCGCGAGAATTTGGTAGGAATTGAGTGCCCTTCGGTAGTACCCATCGGCCCGGGTGGCATCCTTGGGCACCCCCCGGCCAAACGCGTACATCACCCCCAAAAGCCCCTGGGAGGCGGCGTCCCCCTGTTCGGCGGCTTTCCGGTACCACTCCACGGCTTGCGCTTCGTTCTTCGGCACCCCATGGCCCAGGGCGCATAGAATCCCCATCATCCGTTGCGCCGAAGCGTTCCCCTTCTGCGCGGCCATTTGGAAATAAGCCGCCGCCTTGGCCTCATCCTTCGGCACGCCGCTACCGTTAATATAAGCGCCGCCGAGGTAACACTGGGCGGCCACATCCCCCTGTTCGGCCGCCAACTCCATGGGGTCCTGGCTTGCGGCGAAGAGCGCCAGGGGCAAAAAAAGCATCCCGCAGCAGGAAAGAATGATGGGCAACCTCATAAAAAGGGAAGGGGAAAGCAAACCGTAAGCGCGCGTCATTTTCCGGGCAAGAATTTCCTTGCTGCGGGCGTGCTGGAACAAAGGAAATGAACAAACAAACCAATCTGTATTATCGTTGACCTAAGCCCCTCAAAGGTAAATAATCGCCACATCTTTTTATGAGAAAAGCCAAGCCAAGCAAAGAGGCATTGATGCACCGGGTATTGCGGATGGCTGTTTTCTCTCTTTTGTGCCTGGCCCCTCTCGGCGGTTCAGCCCAAACTGCCACCGTTTCCACAACCCCCGTGGGTTACATTACATTGAACATCGCCGCAGGCACGGGCACCACTTCGCAGCTCACAGCGATCTCCTTCCCTCTCCTTGGTACCGCGTCGATCACGGGGCAGTCCACGGGTGTCATTACAGGAATCACGGCGAATACGATTAGCAACGCCAATGCTGGATGGACGGCGGGAGCTTTATCGATTGCGGATTCTCCATACCTCATTCAAATCACGAGCGGTTCAGCGGCGGGGCGCACTTTTTTAGTATCCACTTCCACGGCCAATACGGCCACTGCCGTCACCATAGACGCGCAAGAAAGTTCCCAAGTGAATTTGACCACTCTGGGCATCATTACTGGGAGTTCTGGTGACACCTATTCCATTTACCCTTGCGACACCTTGTTGAGCGCCTTCGGGCAGGGAAGTGCCGTTGCTTCGGCAACGACGGTTTTGGGGGCTTCCACTCCCGATAAAGCCGATATTGTTCAACTTGTTGTGAACCGTATGTGGCGGCAATATTATTATAATACTGACGTGGGGCAGTGGATGTTGGCTGGTATTGACAAGGTATCCAACAGTATTCCCATACGGCCCGATGCCGGCGTGATCTATTTGCGGCGCGCCGCAATTGCACTCACGCTCTCAGTGTCAGGTCAGGTTCCCGCGGTCAGTCGTCAAACTTCGGTTGCGAATTATGGAATGACCTTTCTTTCCTCGCTGTGGCCCGTAGATAGAACCCTTGCACAAAGCAACATTTCATCCATTCCTGGTTGGGTTGGCAGCAGTTCGGCGTCAAACGCAGATATTGTGCAATTGTTTGTTCAGGGGATGTGGCGGCAGTATTATTACAATACTGATAAGAATCAGTGGATGCTGGCTGGAATTGACCGCCAAAGCGATTCGATCTCTATTCCCGTAGGATCTGCAGTGATGCTGTTAAAAAGTGGTAGTTCTATAGGGATAAACACATTAAGCCAGCCTATCCCCTATAGCTTATAATTATTATTCGCCTTCAGTAAGAATCCCCCATGAAAAAGTCTTTCGCAATTATTTCATTAACTATGGTGCTGCTATCCGGTGCCACACAGGCTGATATTCCTCTTCTTTCGTTCCAGCCGGGGCAGTTTTCCGTCACGTTTCAAAGCAACCTGAGCGTTGCTAACCAGACCGCCACGTATTGTGAGGTATCCGGGAATGATATGGGTGCGATCATTTTTGCTCTGTTGAGCTCCGTTAATATTTCCGGAAATAGCGATGTTCTAAAACTTACTGCAATATTCAGTGGAAACGCGACTTCGGCATTTGACATTTGTCTTTTTGATAGCAACAAAAACGAATGTGACTACAAGAGCCTTTTTTCTGCCTTTACGCCGGGATCTGCTCTGCCTGAAACAATCACGTTGAGCCTGGATCCAACGGGGGTTCACGATAGTCAATTTGATCCCACCAGCATCGCTAAAATTTCATTGGTGACTTCCGGCGGCGGTTCCGGATCTGTTGATTTAAAATTGTACACGCTCACCGCCGTGCCGGAGCCCACCACTTACGCGCTTTTTGGAGCGGGAGCATTGGCGCTGTTTGCCTCTGGGCGTTCCCGGTTCAAGGCGAAAGCCAGCCTGCACTAAGACTCTGCGTAAGTAAGATAAAGCGGGGGGTAATGCCCTAGGTCGTGTCGTCACGAGATCCGACACTCCCTAGTATAGCTTTAGCCTGAAAAACCGGCGGGAAGCCGCCGAATCGTGAGGCACGGAGATCATCATGCCGCCGCCGTTGCCGGTCTGCACCGGCCCCAGGTTCTGCCAGGTTCCGCTGGTTAAGTCGTCCGCATATTGCACTTGGTAACTGCGGGCGGGAACGGTGGACTTGAGGGTGAAATTGACATTGGTGCCCGAAAACCCGATTTGTGGCGCGGCTTTCTCCGCCGCTCCTATTGTCGCCGGAACCGTAAAGTACTGCCCCAGGTCCACACTGCCGTAAATGCCGGTGCTTGCATCCGATACTGAGTATGAGATGGCGTAAGTGCCCGCGGGCAGCGAGGAGGGCACGGTATACGCCAGTGAAAACGGCGTCTTCGAATTGGCCGGGCATGCCCCGGGGGTAACCGTATTGGTGCTATAGGTCGAGCCGCCCGACCAGAAACTCTTCACAAACACGAACACCGTCGGGTTCACAAGCGCCGTGCCGCCCACCACCAGCGACGAACTGATGTTTAGCGTGCCTCCCGCTACGACAGCGGGAGCGGACAACGTGGTCGGCCCAAACACCACAGGCGTTTTCGCAATCGCGGGCGCGGAGTTGTATTGGAAAGCATGCACCCATGCCACTTTGTAGGAGGAGGGGAAGGGCGTGGAGGCATTGGGCGACCCGGGCCAGCCGCCGCCCACGGCCAGGTTCAGCAGCAGGTACATCGGAATGGATGGCACTTGGCTGCCGGTGATCGTGTAAGCCGGTGATCCGTCAATGGTGAACACAATCGAGCCGGGCTGCCATGCAACCCCGTATAAATGATACTCCCGCGAATCGACATTCGTGCCTCCGCAATCCTGGTAATTGATCCCATTGGTGGCCCAATGAAGCGTGGTGAAGATGGTCTGAGGCGCTTGGCCCAGATTTTCCATCACGTCGATCTCCGGCGGCCACGTCCCGTTCTCCGGCATCAACCAAAAAGCGGGCCACAACCCCTGGCCGCTGGGGATTTTCGCCTTCACCTCGAAATAGCCGTAAGTCTGGGCAAAGCAACCATAAGTCGTCATGGCTCCCGACGAGTAACTCTTGCCTTGGTACGCCGTGGAGAGCTTGTTGGCCACAATCTCCAGGCCGCCCCCGGCCGGGAAAGTCAGCGCGCCCGGCACATAGACCTCCTCTTCATTATTGATGAGCCAGGTCCAGGGGTAAGAGGGGATCCATTTGGTCTGGTCCAGCGCCCCCGTATCAAACTCATCGTCGAAAGTCATCGTCGCATCGGGCGGCACGACGCCTTTGTCAAAATCGACGACCGAAACGTTGTCGAAAGTGCAGGTGCTCGCCGCCGAAAGCGAATGACTATTCACCGCCAGGCCGATGTACACCGGCGTGCCCATGGTGAGGGTGCCCGTCGTTGCTGTAATCCAGACCGACCCGTCATAGGAGCGGTAGGCGGTAATCACATTGCCCGCCCGGTTCAGCCGCAGCCAAATGGGAGGCGTCGCCGTTGCCACGCCTCCCGCCACGGCGGTGCTGTTGCTTCCGGCGGCGGCGCGGGTTTCGAAAATCCAGCCGGAGCCGGAAGTCGCGGCCATGAAAGCGTAAGCGGCTCCCGCCGTCAGGTCATTGCGAACCATCAACCCGGCTTCGGCCATGGCGTTCGTGTTGCCCTGGGTCACAAGGCGCGCCCGAATATCGAAATCTCCCGTCACCGGCTGGCTTACGAAGCGGAACGCATCCGCTGTGCCGGTGCTGCCCATGCCCGCGCCTGAAATCGTGTAGGTCGTGCCGCTGTAACCGGCGCTCCCCGTCACGCCCACTGAGCCGATGTCCTGTCCCTGCCAGGCGGTCGGCAGCGTCGATGTCGCGGAAGCCGGAGCGATCACCGTGAGCAGGCCCGAGGCCGTATTGAAGGTGGTGGTATAGCCGCTGAGATTGCTGACAATGCCGCCGAAGCCGCCCGCCGTCGTGCCCGCGTTGCTGAAAAGCTGGTAAGTCGTCGTGCCCGTGGGGGTGAACTGGAAATTGAGTTTTAGCGTGCCCGCGTACGTCACGGCGTTGGAACCGAGGATCACCTGGTCATAGCTTGAAGTGCTGGCAATATCAAAAGTGGAAGTCCCCGTGGAGGCCAGGCCCAGGCTGGTCGTGCCGCCGATGGTGAGCGTCCCGATGGCCCCGGTGCCCACGCCGGGCGAGCAGCCTCCGGCGGCTCCACTGGCGAAGCTCACCGAACCCATGCTCACCGTGCCGCTGGTTACCGTACCGTTGCCCGCCAGGTTGGCCGACCCGGTGAGAACCAGCGGGTTCCCCTGCAAATCCAGCGTATCGCTTGCCCCCGCCACAGTCACGTTGCCAGCGACGCACAGCGAACCGCTGAGGCGCAGTTTGGAATTGCCCGCCACCGTCAGCGCGCCAATGGTCCTGGTTGAAACCAGCGTTGCCGGGAACGTTGGGTCCGGCTGTCCGCTCTGGTACAGGAAGCACGATGCCGCTGAAATCGTCCCGCTCTTGCTGCTCAAGCTGTTGAGCGCGCCGTAGGCGGCCGTCGCCGTCAGGGTCACGCCGCTGGAAACCGTCACGCCGTCCGTTGCCGGGCTGAGATCGAACTTCGGGGCCACGACCGCCCCGTTGCCCTGGATCGTCCAGGCGTTGGTCGTGTTCCCGTTGTTCGGCGTAAACGGACTGCTCAGCGTCAGCGTATAAGTGCCGGTATCGACGATCGATTTCACCGTCGCTCCGTTGCTGAAATTCGCCGCCGCAAGGCTTGCCGCCGTCAGATTGCCGCCCAGCAGCAGGCCCACACCGGTGGAAGCCTGTTGCGCCAGCAGCGTGATCGCTCCGACTGTCCCGGTGGTGGCGGTCACCGTTTTAAGTGTCGTGCCCGAAGCGTAGGCCCGCAGCAGCAACGCCCCCAGGGAAATGGTTCCCGTTTTGAGCGTCTGCGCCCGGTTGGCGTTCATCGACACCGTGATCCTTGTGTCAAAGGCGTTCAGGCCGGAAAGATCGCTCACCGCACCGGACAGAGCCAGCATGGAACCGGCCACGCCCATCGCCACCGCCCCGCCTGAGGAAGCGAACGTGCCATTGACTTGGAAGCGGTTGTCGGTCGAAAGCCCCGTGCCCGCAAGCGGCGCGGTCCCCAAAGTCAGGGTTCCGCTCGAAATGGAAAAATTGCTGGCATAACTATAGACAGTGGCGTTTTGCTGGCCCTGTTCCAGGTTGATCCTTCCGCCCGCGAGCGTCACGCTGCCGCCGAGAGTCACCGCTGCGTTTGTCCCAGCCATCGCCATTTGTAGCACCCCGCCGCTGCCCACCGTCAAATTGCCCCCGCCGCCGCCCAGTTGGAGCGTTACATTGGCTACGTTTGGAGGATTAAGGTAAAGCAGCGCCACTCCGCCTCCGCTGGCCGCCAGAGTCAAACTGCTCGCGATGGAAAGATTTCCCGTCACCGAGAGTTCATTGGTTCCGCTGGCGTTCTGGAGTATGGAAAGCGTTCCAACCGTTCCTGAAGCCAGGGAATCATAGGCAATCAGACGCGCGTTCCCTGCCGTTACGCTTCCCAAAATTGCCGTATCACTCGCATCGGGATTGGTGCTGCCGTTGCCGCTCGTCACGGTCCAATTGCTGGACGTTGACCACGTGCCGCCCACCGTCGGGCTTGTCCAGGAATAGACCGTCTGGGCTTGGCCGTCCAGAGGGACTGAAAGCGCCAGGAGAAGCAGAAGAAAACGGCGAAACTTTCGCAGGTTAGCCAATGAAGCAAGGGGAGAGCATGGCATGGTTATTTTTAGTTAAATCGCCGCCGTGAAAAGTGTCAACCTTAGCCCCCTGAACGTGGCTTATTGTTGGGAAACATTCAGCCGCATAAATTGTTTTGGCACGCCTGCTTGCATGGGCATTTGCAGTTGCATGATCGGGTGACCCGTGACCGGGTCCGTGGAAACCGGCCCGATGGCGCTGGGCGTCACCGTTGTCCAGGTCTGCAAATCGGTGGAAGTCTGAACATTCACCGTAAGTCCCGCCGCCTGCGGGTTCTGGCGGTAGTTCATCACGAAACTGCTGCTGCCGCTGGTATCCGTGGCCGCCGTCACCGTGGGCAGCGCAGCCCTGTCCGTGGCCGTCATGGGGCGGGAGGGATCAATGTCGCTCAGGTACTTGATTAAATTGCTGGTGTCGTCTTTTTGCGGTGTGGCCGTCCCCGCGCTCACGGCGCTGTTGTTCATCTGGGCCTGCGTGAAATACTGGCTGCTCCATTGCGTAAAGCCCGGGGTGGGGGCCGTCGCCGCGACGGGCCAGTTGTTCAGAGGCGTCACCGCGGGCGGCGCGGGCGGCGTGCTTCCCGTAATATAAGGGCTGAACGCGACCGTCAGCGTGGTTGTGCCGCTCGCGGCCCACTCGATCCAAAGCTTTTTGATGCCCGAGTTGGCGTTTTCCCCATTGCTCGGCACCATGCCGCTGGTGAAGGCCGCGTAATCCGGCGAACTCGGCAGCGGCATCGCCGCCATGGTCTTGAACTGCGCCCCGGCCGGGCTTTGCAGCGTCAGCACGAGGTTCCTTGTCCCCGTGGTGAGCGTGGCCGTGGGCGGAGTGGCGCTATTATTCAGTGTGATCGTAATGTTTTTGGGCGTGTGAGCGAACCAATTCAGATCCACTGTCGCCGTCCCCTGCGCCTGCCCGTTGATTTTAAGGTTGGCCACGGTTAAGGAGCCGCTCCCGCTCACATCCGTGTAGCTGCCGAGTTCATTGAGGCTGGTCAGCGTGGCCTGTTCGGAGCGGAAGCCGTAATCCTGCCCCACCAGCAGTTCGGAGCCGTTGCCCGGCGTCACGTAAAGCGAGTAAGTATCCGTCGCCACGTTCACCACCATGCGGAAATGGTAGGTGGTGCCCGAAAGGTAAGGAATCGTGGAGGCCGCGCCATAAGCCGCGCCGTTGCGGGCGTCGATGGCTCCGCTCGGGTTGAATCGCGCAATGCAGGCGTACCCGGTGTAGGCGCTCTGTGTCCCGCTGGAAAGGCCAATAATCGCGTTGGTTGGCACGGCGGTCGGGGTGGCGTCAAACGTGGCTGTAAACGTGCCGGTCTGCGTGGCGATGCCCTGGTATTGCCACACCCCCGGGGTGGTTACGAGCGTCGTGGCGGAAGTCACCACTTCGTCCTGAAGCTGCGCCACTCCGTTGAGGATGCGGAACCCGCGCTTGACGCTGGTCACCCCCGTGGACGAGGCGACTTTGTTGGACGGATTGCCGTCGGTTTTCGAATAAGCCGTCGTCATGTCGATGATGGCCTGCTGCAAATTCGTGCCCGTCACGAAATCCGTGATCGTCGATGTTCCGTAGCTGTATTGCCCGCCGTCCAGGCTGGGGTTGATGACCAGCGTATTGTTCCCCTCGGCCCGCTTGCGATAATAGAGCCAGCGGTTGCTGGTGCTCCAGGGGCTGGTGGTGAAGTAGCCCGCCAGCCCGTAGCTGTCGCTGCCCAAATCCTGAATCCAGCGGTAATTGAGCGCCTCGAAGACAAAGCTGCCGATCTCTTCGTCCTGGTGGCCGCTGCCGTAGGGCGTCACGTTCGCGTTGAACCCGGCCTTGATCCCCGCAAACAGAGCGTTCGAGTCGTTCCATGCGCTGCGCAGGTAGATTGCTCCCGCCATTGAGTAATACGTGGAAGTGGGAATGGCGGGGCCGGGCTTTACCATTCGGTTGTCATACCAAATCATATCCAGTGGATAATGCCCGGCCAGGCTCTCGGCGTAGGAATAAACCGGCTGGTTGTACTTGAGCCCGTAGTATTGCGTCCAAGGGCCGAGGTTGCTGCCCATCCCGGCGTCGGAGAAATTATAGACGTTGTTCGTTGGCCCGACCTGGTAAACCCCGAACCCGCCGATGGAGGAAATCCCGCTCAGCTTGTCGATGTTGAAGCACGTGGCGGCGCTGGTTTCCAGGCAGGCGTAGAAAGTCGTCAAGTAACGGGAAGCGAAGCCCCAGTACGCCGGACCCTCTGCCCAGCCGCCGTCCGGTCCCCAAGCGGCCATGGCCGTAGCCTTCGTCAAGGCGGGGATCATGTCATTGAGAACCGTTGTTGCCTTGGGGCTGGAAGTCTCATCGTTGAGCACCGCCAGGGCGCAGAAAGTCAACCCTCCCGCGCAAACCTCCGTCCAGTTGTTGTTGCCGTTGACCCACCATTGCGCCGTGGTCGTGCCGTTGCCGTAGGCGCTGATGCCCGGGATCAGCCCCTGGTTGACGATCCAGCCCAAAATCGCGCTTCGCTGGGCGGTGGTCCAGCCCGCGTAACACCAGTCGTAGGCGATTGCGTAAGCATGGCAAATCTCCGGCAAATCGAGGAATTGGTAAAGTGCCCAATTGCCCGGCGTGGAAGCGTTGTTGGTGCTGCCCCACATGGCGGCGCTCGACAGTTCCGCATAAATCTGGTTGAGCGCCCCCTGGAGGTTCGTGTCGCTCGGGTTCAGCTTCGACTCCAGCAAATAAAACAGCGCGAGGTAATAAATGCGGTCCTGCAATGACCGGCCCACGAGGATCAAGTCATTGCCCGCCACTCCGGTCGTGGGTGCGACAATCACCGCGGAGCCGATCAGCGGCCCATACATCGTCGAGCCGCCTGAAGGCGTGCCCGAGGAGCCGTTGCTCGTCACCACGCTTTTGATCGTCGCCCAGTGGGCGGCCTGGGTCGCATCGTATTGCGGGGAGCCCACCGTCACCTGGCTGACCAGCCGGGCGATCGAGGCCGGGGAAATCATCAGCCTGGGGTGATTATACGCCCGCACGTAATTGGAAATGACGCCGTTGGAATAACTCACGGCCGCGTCATACGGCGCACAATAAGCCGCGGGCATCAGGCCGATGCTCCCGGACCCGGCTACGCCCGCGGGCGGGTTCCAGCCGATGGAGAGATTGGCGGCCCCGGTTCCCTGCTTGTGCAGCGACTCCATGTAGCAAGCCTGGCCCGCCGTGAGGTAAAGGGGGGAGGAAACCTGCGATGGGTAAGCGTTCCACTGCCGGTAGCCCGTCGTACCCGCGACGGATGCGATCTGCGCAGCGCCCGCCGGGTTGCCATTCGTGCTGAAAAGCAGCGAGGACTGGTCGTCGCTCGCCACCGCGAACGTGTAGTAGCCTGTCGCCGGGGGGTAGAAAGTGCAGCGCATCCGGTCCCCGGAGTTGGTGTCCAGGTTCTGCGGAATCTCCATCACAGTCGCATACTCGCGGGCCGTGGGCAGGTTGGGGTAATTGGGGTTGAGCGCGGCCGCCGTGAGGCTGCCCAGCGTCCCGCTGGCATCCAGCCCCGTCCAGTATTCGAAGAGCACCCGGCCCATTTGAGGTGGCGGCGCGGTTTGCACCGAAAGCGACGGCCGCTTGGCAGACGCATCCTCCGTCATGCTCACGTTGTAGCCTGCCACAATATTGGAAAGCGACGTGAAGTCCGGGTTCAGCCGCAGCAAATAAAACGATCCGCCGGAAGCGCCCGCCGCGCGGCAGCTTTCCAGATCCGCCGCCATGGCCGCGTTGCCGGTGCTGGACGCTGCCACGGTTCCCGGCGCCGTCGCGGGGGTGAGAAAATGTTGCTGAATAGGCGTCGCGCCCGCCGCCGTGCCATAAGCCCCATTAAAGTAATCCGATCCCAGCACCGCCGGAGAAGTGGAAATCCCCAGGCTGTAGAGATCGCCATTGAAGGTCACGCTGCCCGTGGTGGAAGAGAGGGTCAGGTTGAAAGTCGCCCCGGAAATCGATTCGCCGAAAGGCAGTTTCGGCACGCCGAAGACGAACACCGAAGCGCGTCCATAACCATTGGATGTGGAAAGGCCCACTCTGCCCGTCGTCGCCGAGATCGTGTCGATGGCGTTCAGGCCATTGACCGCGCCGTCCGTTGCCAGCGGCGTGAAAGTATAAGTGCCCGCGACAAGGCGGACCGTCAGCACTGCGTACAGGGCAATGGCAGCGATTCCTTTGGGAAAGGCATTCATTCAGGGGGGATTTCCACTCATTATAGAGGATATCCCCCTCTGTTACCACTGCTTATACATAAGCTGCCCCGTTTTTCCAGGCACCAGCGCGCGTGGTGGTGAGGCGGCAGAAATTTCCAGCGCGGCGGACCGGCTCGTGCTGCCTGCTATTTGAGCATGTTCAGGATCGGCATCGGGTAAACCCCCAAGGCGAGGATCAAGAGCGAAAGCGCGCCCACGGTGAGGTTCGTCAGCAAGCTGGCCCGGACGGGTTCGCTGCTCTTGGCGGGGTTCCAGTACATCGCCTTGATGACCTTCAAGTAGTAGTAGAACCCTGCGCCCACCGTCACGATGCCCACCACGACGAGCAGCCACTGTTTGGATGCCACGGCGTCGGCGAACACGAAGAATTTCCCCAGGAACCCGGCGGTGAACGGCACCCCCGCCAGCGAGAGCATGGCCATCGTCATCCCGAAGGCGAGCCACGGGGCGCGTTGCCCCAGGCCGTTGAAGTGGGCGATGCTGTCGCCGCCCGCCACCCGGTGCACCACAATCATCACCAGGAACGCCAGCAGCGTCATCAAGAGGTAGCCGACCAGGTAAAACGAAACGGTCGTGAGGAGGTGGCCGCTGCGGAAGCTGGCAAAGGCCATCAGCAGGTACCCCGCGTGCGCAATGCTGGAGTAAGCCAGGAGGCGTTTGAGGTTCAACTGCGGCATGGCCGTCAAGTTGCCGTAGAGCAGGCTCAAGAGCGCCAGGGCCACCAACGCGAGTTGCAACTTGTTGGCAAAGACGGGGATTTCCGAGAAAGGCTGGAGCACGCGGATCAAGAGCACGAACCCAGCGGCCTTGGAGCCGACCGATAGAAAGGCGGTGATGGGCGTGGGCGCGCCTTGATAAACGTCCGGCACCCAAAGTTGGAAGGGGGCGGCGGCGATTTTGAAGCCGAGGCCCACGAGCAGCAGCGCGAGGCCGAAGAGCAGGGCCGTGGCGCTGGTTGCCGGTACAATATGGATCACCCGGCCCACTTCGTTGAGGTTGGTCTGCCCGGTCACGCCGAAAATCCACGTGATGCCATAAACGAAGAAGCCGGTGGAGAGGGCGCTAAGGATCAGGTACTTGGTGCCCGCTTCCAGCGACGGGTTGTTGCGGCGCATGTAGGCCACCAGCACATAGAAGGAGATGGTGACCAACTCCAGCGAGACGAAGATCATCACGAAATCCACCGCGGAAGCCATCCACATCAGCCCCAGGCAGGTAAAGATGGGCAGGGCGAAGAATTCCGTAACGCCGCCGTTGCGCACGGCCGTGGGCAGGTAGTGGCTCAGAATGGGCCGGAACTCCAGCGCCATCACCAGCACCACGAGCGTGGTGCCCAGGGCAAAGCGTTTGAAGAAGATGGCCAGCGGATCGGCCACGTAAAACGGCGCGATCTGCGGCGCGGTGATGGGCCCCGCATTCACGAAAAACGAGGCAATGAAAATGATGGCGATGCCTGCGGTGGCAAGCCCGCCGAAGGAGGCTTTTTCCTTCCCTTCGTTAAACGCTTCCAGGAATACGAGAATGAGCCCGAGGGCGAGAACGGCCAGGTCTAGCGAGAGTGGATTCATTTGGCGGAGAGAATGGCGGAAACGGAGGCTTGGTTATGAAGGATGCCCTTGACGACGGGCGAAACCAGGGTGACGAGCAGTTGGGGCCGGAACCCGGCGACCATGGAGACGGCGAGCAGCAGGATGATGGCGGGCCGGGCGCAGGCGCGCAGGTCGGGCAGTTCCAGCCAGCGTTTGGCGGGCGCGCCGAGGAAGGCTGCCTTGTAGCCGCGCAGCATATAGACGGCGGAGATCACCAGCCCCCACAAGGCGGCGATGCCAGCCGCCTGGAAGTTGGAAAAAGCGAGCCCCTTGCCCGCGTGGCCGAACACGCTGAAAAACACGGTGATTTCAGACGGGAAATTGGCGAATCCGGGCAGCCCCACGGAGGCGAACGCCGCCAGCCCGAAGGTGAAGCCGAGGAAGGGCATCGGTTTGGCCAGTCCGCCCAGTTTGGCGAATTCCAGGCTGCCAACCCGGTCGCGAAGGAAGCCCGCGATGGCGAAGAGCACCGCGATGGAAAGCCCGTGGGCGAAGATCAGCAAAGCCGCGCCGGTCAACCCCAGCGGGTTGAAGGCGGCGATGCCCAGGAAGATGTAGCCCATGTGCATCACGCTCGAATAACCGAGCATGGAATCGAGTCGCTTTTGGGCGATGGTCGCGAGGCCGACATACAGGATATTACCCACCAGCAGGATGAGCAGCAGGTTGACCCAGTGGTGCGCGGCCTCCGGCATGAGCGGCAGCGCCACGCGAAGCAGCCCGTAAAGGCCGAACTTCTTGAGCACGCCTGCGTGCAGCATGGCCGCCGGGGCGGGGGCCGAGGCGTAGGCTTGCGGCGCCCAGGTGTGGAAGGGGAAGAGGGAAATTAGGACGCCGAAGCCGATCAAAATGGTGAGGTAAATCCACGGCGTTTGCTCGATGTTCCCCGCGGCGGCGAGCGTTTGCAGTTCGAGAATGCTGAAGGTGCGAAGTCCCTGCGGGATGTTGAAGTAAAGCGCCAGCAGGCCGACGAGCAGGATGAAGCTGCCCAGCGCCAGGTAGATCGTCACTTTCCAAGCGGCGGTGATCCGATCACCCGAACCCCAGATGCCGATCAAGAGGAACGTGGGGATCAGCGCCAGTTCGTGGAAGGCGTAGAAAAAGAAGAGGTCCAGCGAAGCGAACGCGCCCGTGGCCCCGGCGATGATGAAGAGCAGGCACGCGTAGAAGAGCTGGGGATGGCGCTCCAGCCGGTCCGGGTTCGGCGCGATCCAGATCGCGGCGAAGCCGACGATGGCGGTCAAGAGCAGCATCAGCAAGCTGAGGCCGTCCACGCCCACAAAGTAGCTCAGGCCCAAGGCCGGAATGAGCGGAATGGAGAAGGTGGCATGGTAACCCGCCGCGCCGTAGTTTTGCACCAGCAGCACGAGCGTTAAAACCAGATTGGCGGCGACCGCCAGCAGTGCCGTTTTCTTGGCGCAAGCGCCCAAGAGAATGGCAATGGCGGCGACGATGGGGATGGCGATTAAGAGAGTGAGCACGGCTATTTAATGAAGAGGATGAAGTAGAAGAGAGCCACGACCCCGGCCCCGAAGAGCAGCGCGTAGCCTTGCACATTGCCCATCTGGGCAAACCGCAGCATAAATCCGGTGGCCCAGGTGCCGCTGGAGAGCCCGCGCACGAGGGCGGTGTCGAGAATCCAGCGATCCACGAACGCGCAGATGCGGGCCAGCAGATCCTGCGTGTACCAGATGATCTGGGCGTAGATTTCGTCGATGTAAAATTTGTTGGCCAAGAGCGGAATGCGGATCGGGTCTTTTGCCCGGCCCGCGTAGAGCACCCCCCCGAGCAGGATGCCGAGCACCCCGGCAGCGATGGCGTACATCGGCACGGGGGAGGCCCCGTGATGTTCCGGCACCGGCAGGAAGTGGCCCGCGATGGAGGGGTAGCCCGCGATGACCGCCGGGATGGCGAGCAGCACCAGCGGAATCCACATCACGGCGGGGACTTCGTGGGCGTGCTCGGAAGCGTGGTCGCGCGGTTTGCCGAAAAAGACCACTACGAAAAGGCGCGTCATGTAGTAGGCCGTGAGCGCCGCGGTGACGATGCCGCACCAGGCGAGTACCCGGTGGTGCTCATAGGCGGTGACGAGGATCGAGTCCTTGCTATAGAAACCGGAGAAAAGCGGGATGCCCATCAAGGCCAGTGTCGCGGCCAGGAAGCAGAGCACGGTGATGGGTTGCTTTTTCCAAAGCCCGCCCATTTTCCAAATGTTCTGCTCGTGGTGGCAGGCCAGAATCACGGAACCGGCGCCCAGGAAGAGCAGCGCCTTGAAGAAAGCGTGCGTGTAAAGGTGGAACATCGCGGCGGCGCTGGAGGCGACCCCCACGGCCATGACCATGTAGCCAAGCTGCGAGAGCGTGGAGTAAGCCAGCACCTTTTTGATGTCGTCCTGCTGCGTGGCCATTAGCGCGGCCCCGACGGCGGTAATGGTGCCGATCACGGCGATGACCTGCATGGCGGCGGGCGAAATTTCGACGATGAAGTAAATGCGTGCCAGCATGTAGACGCCCGCCGCGACCATCGTTGCCGCGTGGATTAACGCGCTGACGGGCGTGGGGCCTTCCATGGCGTCCGGCAGCCACACGTGCAGCGGAAATTGCGCGGATTTGCCGATCGTGCCGCAGAAAAGCAGCACCACGACGGCGGTGGCGTAAGCCGGGTTGATCGAAGCGGCCGAGGTGTTGGCGATGGCTTGTTTGATCGAAGCGAAATCGAGCGAGCCTGCGGCCACCCACACGAGCAGGATGCCCAAGAGGAAACCGAAATC
The DNA here is from genome assembly GCA_964513965.1 of uncultured Chthoniobacteraceae bacterium. Lineage (GTDB taxonomy): Bacteria > Verrucomicrobiota > Verrucomicrobiia > Chthoniobacterales > Chthoniobacteraceae > UBA695. The sequence continues at coordinate 90,876 of CAZEOO010000007.1, read as the reverse complement.
ACCGAGGCGGTTGCAAATGAACGCTTTGTTCGCGGCGGCGGCGGGCGCTTCGCGGTAGAACCAGTGACCGATAAGGATGAACGAACTGACGCCCACCAATTCCCAGAAGATGAACATCATCACGAAGTTATTCGCGAAGACGATGCCGAGCATCGAGAACATGAAGAGGGACAACCCGGCGAAGTAGCGGGATTTACCCTCGTCGTCGGCCATGTAGCCCCAGGAATAAATGTGGATCAGCGCGCCGATGCTGGTGACAATGAGAAGCATCGCCTTGCTCAAGCCGTCGATGGTGAACGCGATGGGCGCTTTGAAGGGGACGCCGAAGCCGGTGAAATCGAGCCACGGGATGGTGGCCGTCGCGGCGGAGTCCGGCGCGGTGAGGAAGAGTTGAATGGCGGCTCCCAGCGAAACCAGCACGGCGGCGGTGGAGATGAGGGCGCTCAGCGTTTTCCACCGTTGGGTGAAGAGAACGATCAGTGCCACGCTAACGAGCGGTGCGAAAAGGATGATCCAGGGCAATTGCATGGTAAAAGAGTGGTTAACCTAGAACTTCAGCGTATTTAGGTCCTCGACGTGAGTGGTTTGCCGCGCCCGGTAAAGGGCCACGATGATGGCCAGCCCCACGGCCACCTCGGCGGCGGCCACGACGATGACGAAAAAGACCAGCATTTGGCCGTTGTAATTGGGCAGCCCGTCGGTGACGGAGAACCGGGAGAAGGCCACGAGCGAAAGGTTGGCGGCGTTGAGCATCATCTCCAGGCCCATGAAAATGATGAGGACGTTGCGGCGCAGCAGGACGCCCGCGAAACCGAGCGAAAAAAGGAGGCCGCTGACGAGCAGATAATCGTTAAGGGTAAGCATGGGGCTAGTTCAGTTCACGTTTGCCAAGCACCACCGCGCCGATGGAGGCGACGAGGATCAGGATGCCGATCACTTGGAAGGGGAGGTTGTATTGGCTGAAAAGGGTGAGGCCGACGTTGAAGGCGTCGGGCGTGGCCATCTTGACGGCCGGGAACGCGGCGTCGCCCGTTGGAAAGTGCCGCAGCACATAAATGACCTGGCTGGCGAACAATCCCGCAACCACCACCCCGCCCACGAGGGCCGGGATGCGCAATTGGCGGCGCTGTTCGGCTTTCAAGTCGAGCAGCATGACGATAAAGAGAAAGAGCACCATCACCGCGCCCGCGTAGACCATGATCTGCACGATGCCGATGAACGTCGCATTCAGGCTCACGAACAAAGCCGCGAGGCCCATGAACGAAACTGCCAGGCTCAGCGCGCTGGCCACCGGGTTGCGATTGACGAGCGTGGCCACGCCGAAGATCAGCGTGAAGGCCGCAAAAAACCAGAAAAGTACGGGAGACATGGTGTTGTTACTTCTTTTCGTTCCACTTGTTGACCAACCCCGTCTTGATGCCGCCCATTTCCACGAGCTTCTCTTTATTGTGCATCATTTGGGTGCGGTTGGTGCCGTTGATGGCATAGGTTTTGCCAAGGAAAATGGCCTGTTCGGGGCAGACTTCCTGGCAAAGCCCGCAGTAAATGCAGCGCAGCATGTCGATCTGGAATTCGGCGGGGTATTTTTCAACCTTCGCGAATTTGTCGGTGGCGGGAATCTCGGCGGGCTTGATGCGGATGGCGCGCGGCGGGCAGATGAACTCGCACATCTGGCAGGCCACGCAGCGGGTGCGGCCATGTTCGTCGGAAACGAGCGCGGGCGCGCCGCGGTAATGCTCGGGCAGATGGCTGTCCCATTTCTCCTCGGGGTACTGCATGCACACGTGCGTTTTGCCGAAAAGCCCCCGGAAGAAATGTCCAAGGGTGATCCGCAAACCCGCCAGGATGGTCGGCAGGTAGATCTTCTCCGCGAAGGTCAGGGTAGGGCGTGAGACTTTTTTGTAAGCCATGGATTTAGGGCACCTTTAGGGTACGTTGGGCACGAAAGCGAGGATGAGCGCCGTGAGGAAGATGTTCACCAGCGCGAGTTCAAAGAGGTAAAGCCAGCCCAGTTTCATCAACTGGTCGTAGCGAAAGCGGGGCAGCGTCCAGCGGATGGCGATGAAGAACAAAAGAATCAGCACCACCTTCGCGAAGAAGACGAAGATATTAACCAGCCCCCAGCCGATGCCCGCCAGGCTCAGCGCGCTGCCGTCGGGAATGCCGGGGAAGTGCCAGCCGCCCAGGAAAAGCGTCACAATGAAGGCGGAGCCGACGATCATCGCCGTGTACTCGCCCAGGAAGAAGAGGGCGAATTTCAACGAGGAATATTCGGTATGATAACCGCCGACGAGTTCGGTTTCGCCTTCGGGAAGATCGAACGGGAGCCGGTTGGTTTCGGCGAACATCGCCGTCATAAAGACGACGAAGGAAATGAGCATTGGAATCCAGAGGATGAGTTGCCCGCTGGTGGGCAGCTTCAATGCGGAGAAACCCGGCAGGAGCATCCAGCCGTTGTGGACTTGGTAGTTGACCACTTCGGCCAAGTTTAGCTTCCCGATCACCATGAAGAGCGGGACGACCGAAAGCCCTAGCCCGATTTCATAGGAAATGAACTGCGAAGTGGAGCGCACCGCGCCCAAAAACGGGTATTTGGAATTGGACGACCACCCGGCGAGCACGATGCCGTAAACGCTCAACGACGAGAAGGCGAAGATGAACAGCGGGCCGATGTCGATATTGGCGATGACCATCGGCACACCCCAGATTTTGCTGCCGAACGGGATGACCGCCAGCGAAACGATGCTCGCGGCGATGCCCAGGCCGGGCGCGATCCAGAAGTAGAACTTCTTAACGAAGGCCGGGGTGAATTCCTCTTTAAGCAGTAGCTTCAACGCGTCGGCGATGGGCTGGCCCAGGCCGCCGAGGATGGGGGACCAATCTTTCCAATGGAAGCCGAAGAGATTGCCCAGCCAGCTTAGCGGAAAGCCGGTGCGGTTCGGCCCCAAGCGGTCCTGGATCAGCGAACTGACGCGCCGTTCGGCATAAACGGTGTAGGAAACCATCCCCAGCACGATGCAGAGCAGCGCGATGGACTTGGTCAGCGTCGTCCAGAGCAGGAAGATGATGGAGTTGGGATCAACCAGAGGATGAAGGAATTGGAGGATCGCGTTCATTAAGAGAGAGTGGTGAGTTGCACGCCGAGGTCGCCGATCTTGCTCAGGGAGAGGCCCGTGAGCGCCGGGGTTTCGGCGGCCATGGCTTTGAAGACCTCTTCAATGCTGGTGAAGGCGGGGGCCGTTCCGGCGAATCCGCCAAGCAGCCCGGCCAGGATTTCCCAGTCGTCGCGAGCGAGGCCCGGCGCGGGCACCGCCGCATTGAGCCGTTGCAGGCGGCCGTTTTTGTTAACCATTGAGCCGCGCTTCTCGGCGGCCCCGGTGGCGGGCAGCAAGTGCGTGGCAAAGCCAGTGGTGCGGTTGGGCAGGAGGTTCGTGACCACGAGAACATTGAGTTTGTTCAAGTCGGCCTCAGTCAAGCCGGTGTCGGTCGCGTCCTCGCCCAGCACCACGGCGGCCTTGATTAACCCGTTGCGGATTCCTGCGGTGATGGCGGGCAGCGTCGCGCCCGGTTCGGCGGCGCTCACGCCCAGCAGCTTGGCCCCGGCGGTGTTTGGGTTGCGGTCGGCGGAAAGCAAAATGTCGTCGCCCTGTTCGAGGTGGGGCACGATGTCGTGGAGCGGCTGGCCCAGCGCCTTGATGAGCTTGGCGGCGAGGAAGAGTTCCTCGTTGGTCAAGCGGCCCGAGGCGATCACGGCGATCTGTTCCGGTTTGAAACCTTGCAGCGCCGCGCCCGCGTGGGCAAGCGCCGAGGCCCAGTCGGATTCCTCGATGCCGCGAACCTTCGGCTCCAGCAAACGGTTGGCGCTTTGCAGGGCGTGGAAACCGAGGCGGCCCGAGTCGCACATCCAGCTTTGGTTGACGGCCTCGTTTTCGCGCGGCGTCTGGCGGTAAATGATGGCTTCGCGAGCGCCGATGACGGTGTTGCAACCCGTGGCGCAGCCGGTGCAGATGCTCTTGGTTTCCTTGAGGAACCAGGTGCGCATCTTGAAGCGGAAATCCGTGGAAGTCAGCGCGCCCACCGGGCAGATGTCCACGGTGTTAAGCGAGTAATTGCTCTCCAGCTTGTGGTCCGGGTGAACGCTGATCTCGTTATAGCTGCCGCGGTTGACAATGCCCATGCAATCGTCCTTGGCGATCTCGCGCATGAAGCGCACGCAGCGGCCGCAAAGAATGCAACGTTCGGCGTCGAGCGTCACGCGCGGCCCAACCTGCACGCGCTTGGGCTTCTTGACCTTCTCCTCGATGAAGCGGCTCTTGGATTGGCCGTAATCCCAGGAAAATTCCTGCAAGCGGCATTCGCCCGCCTGGTCGCAAATGGGGCAGTCGAGCGGGTGGTTAATCAAGAGAAATTCCAGCACGCCCTTGCGCGCTTCCTTCACCACGTCGGAGTCCGTGCGCACGGCCATGCCTTCGCTCACGAATTGCGCGCAGGAAATCTGCGTGCGCGGAATCCAGTTGAAAATCGGCTTGCCGTCCTCGCCCAGCACCGGCTTGCGGTCCGGCCCCATCTGCGGCATGCCGAACTGCACCAGGCACATGCGGCAGTTGCCGGGGGCGGTGAGGCGCGGGTGGTAACAATAGCGCGGAATGTACTTGCCTACTTGCGAGCAGGCGTCGATCACGCGCATTCCCTTGGGAAATTGATGCCAAACGCCGTCAATCTGGACGTTGACGAGTTCTTGAGTTGCTTCGTTGCTCATCGGAAAAAGCGGCTACTGCCTCGCTCCGGTTAAAATTTCGCTCGTGAATTCCGGCGGAGTGTACGGCGGAACTTGTTTCTTCGCCTTCTCGGCAAACTCTTCTTTGAACTTGGCCACGAAGCTCATCGTGGGCCAGGAGCAGGCTTCGCCAAAGGCGCAAATCGTTTTGCCCGCGATCTGGTTGGAGACGCTGGCGAGCAACTCGGGGTCGCTCTCCACGCCGCCGCCCGCCAGAATGCGGTCGGTGATCTTGCGCATCCAGAGCGAGCCCTCGCGGCAGGGCGTGCATTGGCCGCAGCTTTCGTGCGCGTAGAAGTGGTTCAAATTATTGAGCACCTCCACCATGTCGCGGCTGTCGTCCATCACGATCACGCCGCCGGAACCGGCCATGCTGCCGCAGGCGGCCATGGTGTCGAAATCCATCGGGATGTCCAGCACCCCGATTTCTTTCTCCACCATGGAGCCGTCGGCTGCTTTGGCTTTAAGCTTGAAACGCTCGTCGGCGCGGAAAACCTTCGCGGAACTGCCGCCGGGAATGATGGCTTTCAACTTCCGGCCCGGCTTGAGGCCGCCGCAGAAGTCGTTGATGAGTTCGCCCATCGTGATGGAGCCCACCTCGATTTCGAAGTAGCCCGGTTTCTGCACGTCGCCGCTCACGCCGATGATGCGCGTGCCGGTGTTGTTCGGCTTGCCGAGTTTGGCGTATTCCGCTCCACCCAGACGCACGATATGCTTCACGTGGCAGAGCGTTTCCACGTTGTTGACGATGGTGGGGCACTGGTAAAGACCCAGTACCGCCGGGAAAAACGGCGGCTTGATGCGCGGGTAAGCCCGCTTGCCTTCGAGGGATTCGATCAACCCCGTTTCCTCGCCGCAGATGTAAGCGCCCGCGCCGCGATGGATGTAAATTTCGAGGTCAAAGCCGGTGCCGAGCAGGTTTTTGCCCAGGAAGTTCTTGGCTTTGGCTTCCGCGATCGCTTTTTCAAGCAGTTCGGCCCCGTGCGGGAATTCGCCCCGGATGAAAATGTAAGCCAGGTGGACGTTGAGGGCGAAGGCGGAGATAATCATGCCCTCGATCAACTGGTGCGGGTCCTGGTGGATGATGTAGCGGTCCTTAAAAGTGCCGGGCTCGGACTCGTCCGCGTTGCAAATGAGGTAAATCGGCTTCGTCTCGCCGGGCCGGATGAACCCCCACTTCACGCCGGTGGGGAAACCGGCGCCGCCACGGCCGCGCAGCCCGGAGGCTTTCACCTCGGCCACGAGGTCCGCCGGTTTCATGGTAACGGCTTTCTTGAGTTCGGCGTAACCGCCGTTGCGAAGGTAACACTCGATATCGGGCGTGTACCCTTCGCGGTCAACATTGGCGAAGATCATCCGCTTTTCGCGCGGGTGTGGAGTGCGGCGTGCGGGCGCTGGCATGGTTAGTATTTGGAAAGGATGGTTGGGATTTCGTCGGCGGTGACGCGCTCGTAAAGGTCGTCGTTGACCATGATGACGGGGCCGCTGCCGCAGCTTGCCAGGCATTCCACTTCCTCAAGGGAATACTTGCCGTCGGGGCTCACGGAAATGACGGGGCCGAAGGGTCCGTGGCCGCCGTGTTCCGGCGCGGGAATTTGGGCCACCTCGCAAATTTTAGCCTTCAACCCGGCGGCACCGGCCAGCGCGCAGGAAAGCGTGCGGCAAATGCGGATATGGAAGCGCCCCACTGGCTTGCGGCGGAACATCGGGTAGAAGGAAACCAACTGGTCGATCTTGATTGTTTCGAGTTCCAGTTTGGCGGCGATCCAGCGGATCGCTTCTTCGGAGAGGTACCCGTAATGTTCCTGGAAGAGATGCAGCAGCGGGAGCGCGGCGCTTCGCTTGGAAACGGGGTAGTGCGAAATCGCCTCGTCGGCTTGGGCTAGGAGTTGCGGTGGAATCTGCATGGAAAATTATTTAATGGTTCCCGTGATGGCCGGAGCGCCCTTGGCCGGGCCTTCCACCAGCCGGTCGCCCACGAAGGTCAGTTCAACTTTCTTGCCGTTCTGGATATAGACGTAGCGGGTCACGCGCAGGGTCTTGATGGCCTCGGCGGGCGGTTCGGAGACGGTCTCCACCTTGTTGGGCGAGCCCAGGACCGATTCCACCTCCTTGGTCGTCATGTCCGGTTTGACGGCCTTCAAGTTGGCTTCGGTGATCTTGCGTTCGCACCCGGCGCAGGAGAGCAGGAGGGCGAAAGCGAGGAGTGCGGCGGTGGAAGAGAGGTGTTTCATGCGTTACCGGTCACATTCACCCATCACGAAGTCCAGGCTGCCGATGATGGCTGGAATATCGCCAATGAGATGGCCTTTGAGCACTTCGGTCAGCACGCTGATGCTCGTAAACGAAGGCACCCGCATCTTCAAGCGGTGAGGGGACCCGCCGCCCCGGCTGTCGACGAAGAAGGCGAGTTCTCCCTTCGGGTTTTCCGCCGCGAAATAGACCTGCCCCTCGGGCGCTTTGACGCCTTCGGTGTAGAGCATGAAGTGGTTGATTAATTGCTCCATGCCGGTCAAGACCTCGCGCTTGTCGCTGCGGTAGTTCTTCGGGTCGTTCACGGTCACGGGGCCGGAGGGAAGCTTGTCGATCACCTGGCGCAGAATGCGGATGCTCTGGCGAACCTCTTCCACGCGAAGGATATACCGGTCGTAGCAGTCCCCGGTGGTGCCGATCGGCACGTCAAAGTCGTATTTTTCGTAATCCAGGTAAGGCTGAGCCTTGCGCAAATCGTGTTCCACGCCGGAAGCGCGCAGGTTGGCCCCCGTCAGCGCGTAGTCGATGGCCATTTCCTTGGAAATCACCCCCACGTCTTTGGTGCGGTCCACGAAAATGCGGTTTTTGGAAATCAGCGCCTCGATTTCGTTCACCACCGGCTCCACCTCATCGAGGAACTTGGTCAACTGCGGGATGAACCCCTCGGGCAAGTCGCGAAGCTGGCCGCCAATGCGCGTGTAGCTGGTCGTCAGCCGCGCCCCGGTGAGCAATTCGCAAAGGTTGTAGACCTTTTCGCGCTCGGTCATCACGTAGAGGAAGACCGTCATTGCGCCCACGTCCATGGCAAAGCAGCCGATGCCGAGCATGTGCGAGGAAATGCGGGCCATTTCGCAGCAGATCACGCGGATCGCCTTGCCCCGGGCAGGAAGTTCCATCCCCATCAGCTTTTCCACCGCCAGCGCGTAGGCCACGTTGTTGCAGAGAGGGGCGAGGTAATCGAGGCGGTCCGTGTAGGGCACGAACTGGTTGTATTGCATCGCCTCGGCGATCTTCTCGCTGCCGCGGTGCAGGTAGCCGATGTGGGGCGTCGCCCCCGTGATCGTCTCGCCGTCGAGTTCCAGCACCAGCCGCAGCACGCCATGCGTGGCCGGGTGGGAGGGGCCCATGTTGAGAACCATCTTTTCCCCGAGCATATCGGAGACTTCGCCGCCAGCGAAGGCGGCCGGTTCGAGGTTGGGAGAGACATGCCCGAGGTTGTCGGACACGGTAAGCTCTTGCGTAGTGCGGGCCATTTTTTGGTGGGTAAAAAAGGATTGAACGGGGTAAAATGTAAAGTCGTTGCGGAAACCGACGCAAGAGGTTTTGTGAAAAATTTCACAAGGCGACCGGTTCAAGCCGCAAAAACCCGCATCTGGATCGCGGGAGAGACCGTCCGTGTCCGCACGGCCCTGCATTTCGTAAAATGGCTTACCTTTGCCCTTTTTTAAGCTTTTCTCGATCCAATTTCACGACGAAAATATTACGGGATGTAACACGGTGTTTAATTTGATGTGAAAGAATAGTAATCATTGATAAGCCAGCCCGTTGAAGAAAACCTCCATTTTAGTGCAAAGTACGCATTCATGACTTGCGGGGGCGCGCTTTTCATCGGAAATTTGCCTAGAACCCGATGCGGGGCGCAGTCACGCCCTGCCTCTAGAAGAGAGAAAACAATAACATGCTAGTCTTATCACGCAAAGTGGGGGAAACGATCATGATCGGAGATAACATCGAGATCATGGTAACCCGGATTGAGCGGGATACCGTTCGAATTCGAATTGCGGCTCCCCGGGAAATTCCCATCTTCCGGGGCGAGCTCTACCGCGAAATCAAGAAATCGGCGGGTGAGTCTCCGGAAGCGCCCCAAGCGCCTTCTTCACCCGCGGAATAATTGTCGCGTTCCTATTGATGCCGCACAGGCTCCAAACTGTGCGGCTTCTTCTTTTCCCCAAGTGAATTCACTCCTGCCCTCGGACCCCGTTAATTTCCGCATCCTGGCCGTATCGGAAGACCAGATCGCGGGGTTTGAGCAGGAACCTTTTTCCGCCATTGCCGAGCGTTCCGGCGTGGCGCTGCCCACCGTCCTCGAACGCATTGCGGGCATGTTGCGGGCCGGGACTATTCGCCGGGTGCGCCAGACGCTCATCGCCACCAACCTCGCCGATGGCGCGCTTATCGCCTGGAAGCTGCCGGAAGCCCGGCTGGAGCCCGCGTTTGACTTCCTTTTGAAAAACGACCCCTTCACGGGGCACGTCGTCATCCGTTCGGCGGAAGCCGGAGCGGCGGGCGGTGATTACCGGCTCTGGACCACCCTCAAAGTTCCCGCGGGCATTTCCATCGAAGCCCATTGCGAGATCCTCGGCCGCCACATCGAGGCCGAGCGTTATGAACTGATGCCTGCCCTGGGCGTTTTCACCCTCGGGGTGGGGCACACCCGGCGCAAATCATTGCGGCCGGGCGACAAAACCGCCGAGCGCATCCCCATGGTGCGCCCGCAAGTGGTCCCGCTAACGGATCTGGAGTGGCGCGTGCTGCTCGCGCTTAAGCGGGATTTCGCCCCGGAGGAAATCGCGCCCAGCCCGTGGGCCGCTCGCGCCCGGGAAGCCGGGGTTCCGCTCGCGACCTTCTTTGAAATCGCCGAATCCCTGGCTCAACGGCGCGTTTTGGGCCGGTTTTCCACCTTCCTGGAGCATGTGAAACCGGCGAGCATTGGCGGCGAGACAGTGGCCGGCTTCAACGGCCTGTTCCATTGGGCCGTTCCGCCGGGACGGGAGGAAGAGGCGGGCGGAGAAATCGGGCGGCACCAAATTTTGACTCACTGCTATTGGCGCAACGGCGGCCCCACCTTCGGCAACGTCAACATTATGGCCGTGGCCCATGGCAGCGACAAAGCCACCGTACTGGCCCACAGAGCCGCCATCGACGCCCACCTCGCGGCGTGCGGCATCCCGGTTGCCTACAGCGCCGTCTTTTGGGGCGGGCGAAGCGAAATCCGCCCCTCGGAAGTCTCGCCCGCGCTTTACCGCGAGTGGTTCGCGCGGATGAGCAAGGCGCAATAAGTCAGAGAGGGCCGAAGGTCCGAAAGCATACCAGCCTGGGCCAACGGCCCAGGTAACTTGCGCAGCGGGTGGCAGGGCTGTAAGCCCGAAGTATCCGTGCCGTTATTTCCCCACGGCTTCCTTCACCGCCGCGAAGAGCAGGGGAAGATTGATCTCGTGGTGCCCCACAATGTAGACCCCCTTGCCGCCGAGGTGGGTGGGCCGCCGCATCACGTTTTCGCTGGAGCGGTATTGCCGGATCATATCAAACGTGGCGCTCGTGAACTCCCGCACCGGGTTGCCCAGGTTGCGGGCCACCGTCAGCGCCTTCAAGAACACCTCGGGCATAATCACGGCACTGCCCACATTTAAGACCACCCCGCCTTCGAGCGTCGAAACCACCCCGGCGAACCGCTGGAAATCGCGGAACGTCGCTTCGCCCAGCACCGCGCCGTTCGCGGTGGGGTGTTGGTGAATGATGTCCGTGCCGATGGCCATGTGGACCGTCACAGGAATGCCCAGTTCCGCCCCCGTGCTCAGAATGCTTAAGTGGCGGTTGGGAAAATCGCCCATCGCAGCGCCCAGCGCCTCCCCCGCGCCGAGTCCCTTTTCCACCCCCGCCGCGTAGGCCGCGTTCATCAGGAGGCCCGTCTCGTCGGCCATGCCGAAGCTGCCGTCGTCCAGGCCGCGCTGCACGTCCTCGCTGGTTTCTCCCTGGAAAGCCGTCTCGAAATCGTGAATCGCCGCGGCCCCGTTGAAAGCCACCGCGCTCACCAGGCCCTCGCGCATCGCGTCCACCAGGATCGGGTTCAACCCGCACTTGATGGAATGCGCCCCCATCATTAAAAGCACCGTTTTGCCCTCGCGAATCGCCGCCGCCATGGCGTTCACCACCGTCGTCAAATCGCTCGCGGCCAGGAACCGGGGCAGGTGGGCGAAAAAGTCGGCGAAACTGGTCCCGGCGGTGTGTGGTGTGGCGAAATCCTCCACGCTTACTTTGTTCGAGCGTTGGCAAAGCGAGAACGTCTTGATTTTTGACCAGTCGAGCTTGGGGAATTTCATGGGGAATAGCCGTTTATTGCCGCCGATTGGGCGCGCCCTGTCAACCGCTTTCGGCAAAACTTGCCTCGGCCCCCTTTCTTACCTTAGGCTCCCGAAGTTTCGCGCTCTCTCCTCTATGAAATCCATCACGCACCGCATTCCCGCCACCTCCGCGAACCTCGGCCCAGGTTACGATTGCCTGGGGGTCGCGCTCAAAATTTACAACCAGGTGACGATCAGCCGCGCGACGCCGAAAAAAGCGTTGCCCCCGATGGTTGCCCAGGCAGGGAAGCGGTTTTTCAGCACCGCCGAGGTCGCCCCGTTCGCCTTCGACTGGCAAATCGGCGGCGACGTTCCTCGCTCCCGTGGCTTGGGCAGCAGCGTCACCGTGCGGCTGGGGGTCATCCATGGCCTCAATGAACTGGCAGGCGGCGTCCTGGACCGCGAGGAACTCTTCATGCTCTGTAGCGAACTGGAAGGCCACCCCGACAACGCCGCGCCGGGCGAATTCGGCGGCTTCACCGTGGCCAGCATGGATAGCTGCCTTTCCTTCGACGTTTCCCCCGACCTTTCCTTTGTGCTCTTGATCCCCGAATTCGAAGTTCAAACCGACGACGCCCGCCGCGTGCTGCCCCCCGATCTCCAGCGCGAACTCGCCGCCGCCAGCGCGGGCAACGCCGCCCGCATCACCGCCGCCTTCGCCTCCGGCCAATACGAAGCCCTGCGCGGCGCGTTCGAGGACTACCTCCACCAGCCTTTCCGCCAGCCGCTGGTGCCCTTCATGCCCGCCGTCATCCGCGCCGGGGAAAAAGCCGGGGCGCTGGGCGGTTTCTTGAGCGGCTCGGGTTCCGCCATCGCCTGCGTCACGCTGGAGAAGCCCGAAAAAGTGGCCGCGGCCATGCTGAAAGCTGCCGGCATTCCTGCCCAAACCGTCATCACCGCCGCCGACAAAAAGGGCGTCAAAATTGTGAATCCGTAACCCGGATTTCCTGCTAAATTACCGCCGTGCGCCGCTGGCTAGACGAGTTCGAACAGTTCGTAATCGAGGTCATCCTCGGCAACCGCTTTGGCAAGCGGGCGGCCATCCTGCGCGCCGTGCTCTGGGTCTTTTCCGGCATGTTCCTGGGCATCGTGCAGGCGCGGCTCAAGCTTTACCGCAAACGGGTCTTGCGCGACCGCGCGCTGGGCTGCCTCGTCATCTCCATTGGCAACCTCACCGTGGGCGGCACTGGCAAAACCCCCGTCGTCGAGAAATTCGCGCGGGCGTTGCAAGCGGGGGGACGGCGCGTCGCCATCTTGAGCCGGGGGTACAAAAGCAAAAAGCCGCCTTTGTTGAAGCGCATCGTCAACCGGCTCGGGCCGAAGCAGGAATTTGTGCCCCGCATCGTTTCCGACGGCAACACGCTGCTGCTCGATTCGCAGTTGGCTGGCGACGAGCCTTACATGCTCGCCAACAACCTGCGCAACGTCATCGTCCTTGTGGACCGCGACCGTGTGAAGAGCGGTCTTTACGCCATCGAGAAAATGGGGTGCGACACGCTGCTTTTGGACGACGGCCTGCAATACCTGCGGCTCAAGCATCGGCTCGACGTCGTGCTGGTCGATAGCCAGGCGCCTTTTGGCAACGAATACCTGCTCCCTCGCGGCACCTTGCGCGAACCGCCGCGCAACCTGCGGCGCGCCTCGTTCATCTTCGTCACCAAATGCGTGCCGGGGGCGGACAACAGCGCCTTGATCGAGCGCATTCGGCGCTACAACCGCACCGCGCAAATCGTCGAGTGCAACCACAGCCCGCGCTACTTGGAGAACGTCTTTACCGGCGAGCGCGTCCCGCTTTCGTATCTCAAGGGGCGCTATGTTGGGGCCATTTCCGCCATTGCGCGGCCCGAGAGCTTCGAGGATGGGCTGTTGAAACTCGGCGCCAAGATCGAACTTACGCGGCACTTTGCCGATCACCATCGGTTTTCGGAGAAGGACATCGCGGGGTTTATCCGGCGGTGCGTCAACCGCGATTTGGACGCCATCATCACCACGGAGAAAGATTGCGTGCGGTTTCCGAAGCTCAAGGATTTGGAACTGCCGGTTTATTTCCTGCGGGTGGAAATCGAGATCCTCTCGGGGCACGCAAACTGGGAGGAATGCGTTGAGCGCATTTGCAACCCGCACCCCATGATGGCCCCGGAGCGGTTTTATTAAATGGGATGCAAGGGACAATGTCCCTTGCCGGGGCCGGGGCAGCGCCCCGGAAGCCAAAAACAAAAAGCAAGGCGGGGCTTCAACAGGCCGGGCGTGGCATAAAACCGCCACTATAAAACCGCCTTGCCTATATCGGACAGCGAAGCGTCTCCGCCAAGCGCACAAGTCCTCTTGGGCGCTTATCTAGTAACGGTGCCCCCGAGACGCTTGCCCCCGAAAAGACGCTGCGCTGTTTTCGGGGGAGCAAGGCGGGCCAATGAGTGCAAAGGTCGGGTTTAACTCGGACGCGCCGCTTCGAAATCAATTCAACGCCCGCCTTGCAAAGACAATGGGAGGTTCCACCTCCCAAACCCTCCGGAAGGGGGGCTTGCCCCCCTTCACCCCATCTATGCCGCCTTGGGGTCAAACGCCCGTCTCAGCGAGTCGCCCAGCAGGTTCAGCGATAACACCAGCAAAAATAACGCCATGCTCGCCGATGCCAATGGCCACCACACCGCCGGGTCGCGGCTCAGTTCCATGCGCGCATTGTCGATCATCGTGCCCCAACTCGCCGTCCCCACTGGCGCGCCGACCCCCAAATAACTCAGAATCGTTTCCGTCAGCACCAACCCCGAAAACCCCAAAATGGCGTTGATAATGACCAGGTGCATGACGTTGGGCAAAATGTGCCGTACGATGATTTTGGCGTGGCTCTGCCCCAGCGCCCGGGCGGCGTCCACATAAGGCTTGGCCGCCTGCCGGAAGGTTTCGCCGCGCACCAGTCGGCAAATGCCGATCCATGCCGTGAGGCTCAGCGCCACGGCCATGCGGTCCAACCCTTTGCCCAGCGTCATCATCACGGCCACCAAGAGCAAGATGCCAGGAATGGAAGCCATGGTGCTGAAAAGGTATTGCACCACATCGTCCACCCAGCGCCGGAAGTATCCGCCCAAAATCCCCAGCAGCGTGCCAATGGGCAGGTAGATGAGACTGGTTAACCCGCCAATAATCAGCGCCGTTTTGCACCCCTTCAAGGTTTGCAGCAGCACATCTTTGCCCAGCAAATCAGTGCCCAGCAAATGCCAGCCTTTCAGCGGCTGCGCTTTGCGTTCGCTATAGGTCGCCCGGGCCAGCGGGGCACTATAACCGGCCTCGCGCGGCACGTTGCGGAATGCGAAATCGAGCACGCTTTGGCGCGGCGTTACCAGCAGGCAGTCGGAAAGCCCCGCCAGCAGGAAAAACGTGACCACCACCGCGCAGCCGATGCCCACGCGATCCCGCCGCAGCCGGTTCAAGGCGCGCCGGGAACGCTCGGTAAAAAGGAAATTCCAGAGCAGCGCAAGCACCGCGCCACAACCGGCAATGAGAAGAAGATTGATGAGCCAGGGAGGCATAGTCGTCTAAAGGTTATTGCAGCCGGATTCGCGGGTCGGCCACCGCGTAGCAGAGGTCCGTTAAAAGCAGGCCGAAAAGGTAGAGCAGCGAACCGAGCCACACGTCGGCCTGGATCACCCCGAAGTCCTTTTGCGCGATGGCTGTCGTCATCAGGTTGCCCAGCCCGGGAATGCCGAAAAAGCTCTCCAGCACCAACGTGCCCATGATGAGAAATGGGAGCGCCGCGACCACCAGCGTGATGACCGCAATGGAGCCGTTCTTGAACATGTGGACCAGCAGCACCCGCGCGTGCGACGCCCCTTTGGCTTGCGCCGTGCGGATATACTCGGCCCGCACTTCTTCCAGGAAAATGGCGCGGTACATCCGAATATCCCCGCCCAGGCCGCTCAACACCATGATCGCCACCGGCAGCGCCACGAACCGCGCCGTGGAAAAACCCTCCAGGTTGAACCCGAACGCCGGGAAGTAATTGAAAAGATTGGCCGCCATCCACTGGCCGAAAATCACGTAAACCGTGATCGGAATGCTCATTCCCGCCACGCAAAGCACCGTGCCCCAGCGGTCCAGCGGCGAATCCTTCACAAACACCAGCAGCAGCGACGCCCCGATGGCCATGGCCAGCCCCACAATGAATGCGGGCAGCGTAATGCAGAGTGACGGGAGGGCTCCGCGCTTAATCATGTCCATTACCGGCTCGCCCGTGGCAAAGGAGGTGCCCAGGTCGAACGTCACAAACCGCTTCATGTTACGCAAGAAGAGGGAGTCATACCATGCCTTGCCGGGCTGGGTGTTGATGAAAAGCGGGTAGGGGACGCCGCTCGCGTCCACGTAACCCCGGTTGTGGAGCCAGTTATCAATGGCCTGCTGTGAAGCCTTCGGCCCCAGGTTCTGGAGCGCCATTTCGTGCGGCGTGGCGAACACGTTGAAAAGCGCGAACGTAATCACCATCACGCCGAGGAGAATCGGCACCATGTAAAGCAGCCTGCGAATGAAATAGTTGAGCATCGAAATGAAAGCCTAAATATTGCTGCGTTTGGCCCGGCGCACCGCGTAGACCACCACCGCCGCGACTCCGGCGGCCAGCAGCGCCAGCGGCCAGAGCGGCGTTTGGTTCCATTCGCGGATCTTGCGTTCGCGCATCACCGGGTCCAGCACCGTGTACTTCATCCCCGCGCCCGTCGCCAGCATGGCGTTGTTGAGAATGCGGGGCTGCCACGGCTGGCTCAAAGTGAAGCTCACGGGGTAAAACGTCAGGATCACCGGGCACTCCTCCACCAGAATGGCGTTCATGCGCCGGATCACTTCCAGCCGCTCCGGGCCGTTATCCATCGTCGCCATTTTTTCGAAAAGGCCGTCG
This sequence comes from uncultured Chthoniobacteraceae bacterium, assembly GCA_964513965.1. GTDB lineage: Bacteria > Verrucomicrobiota > Verrucomicrobiia > Chthoniobacterales > Chthoniobacteraceae > UBA695. The sequence goes on along the minus strand of CAZEOO010000007.1, from coordinate 74,840 downwards.
AACTCCGGGTTGCGCAGCCGCGTGAAGTTGCTCCCTTGCGGCGGCACGTTCCGGCCATAAAAGAGGAAAAAGAAATTCTCCGGGTCCGGGTAATCGGCGTTCCAGCCGGAGCCCGAATTCATCTGAAAGGCACCGCGAAGCTGGTTCTCCTGGAAGCGCGACCACGTGTTCTCCGCGATCTTAATCCGCACCCCGAGCTGCTCGAATTGCCACTGGTCAAACTCCGCCCGCTGGCGGCTTTCGGCGTTGCCCGCAATCACATCCAGCGTCAGTACCAGCGGTTTGCCCGTTTTGGGGTCGATGCCGCCGGGGTAGCCCGCCTCGGCCAGTAGCGCCTTGGCTTGGCCCAGGTTTTCCGTGCGGAACGGGTTCTTGAAGCCCGCCTCGTGCCCGGTCACACCCGGGGGCAAGAGCTGCTCAGCCTTGATGTCGATGCCGTTGCCGAACACCTCGTTCGCCCGCGTCTGGTCGTAGACCGTGGAGAGTGCCTGGCGCAGTTTTTGGTTCGCGCCGATCACCGGGTCGTCCATGTTGAACTGCATGTAGAACGTGCCCGGTTCCACATCCTTGAAAAGCTGCACCCCGCGCGCCTTGAACTCTTCGGAAAGCGTCTGCCCGGCGGTAATCACCGAGTTGAACACATCCTTGCTGATCCCGGAGCGGTCCAGATATCCCTGCCGGAACAGCAGCCAGCCGGGGATGGATTCGCGGATTATCTGGAACTGCACCTCGTCCACCAGCGGCAGCGCCGCGTCCGCCAGCGGGCGGCAAGTGGCTTCCTCGTCCGCGGGCCAGCCCCCGGAAGGGAACCGCGTGGCGTTGTAGCGGTCGTTGCGGGCAAGCCGGATCAGCCTGCCACGCGACCATTCCGCCAGCCGATAAGGGCCGGTGCCCACCGGGTGAAACTTGAACTGCTCCCGGTCGTTTTTGCCGTTGTAAAACTCCACCGCCTCGCGCGGCACCGGCGCGGTGAAGGGCATCGCCAGCCAATACTGGATTTGCGGGTAGGCCCGCAGCAAATGGAGCCGGAACGAGTAATCATCAACCACCGTGATCGCGCCCAACGGCTTGGAATAATCGAACGCTCCCGCCTTGCGCGCCTCCTGGTAAGCCGCGCCCAATCCGGCCACGAAATCCTGCAACGTCGAAAGCACCGGGCACTCCACGGCGGGGTCGGCAATGCGCTGGAATGTGTAAACAAAATCCGCCGCCTTCAATTCGCGCCCTTTTCCGCCGGGAAAACACGGGTCGTCGTGGAAAAAAACGCCCTTTTTGATGCGAATCTCGTAATCCACGCTGCCGTCCGCGTTCTCAATGCGCCGAGGCATCCCGTCCGCCAGGCACGGCTCCAATTCGTAAGGGTCCGTTTTGAACGGGCTGTATTGCAACAGGCTTTCGTAGAACTGCGCGATGACCGCGTGCCCCAGCGTGTCGTAGCTGAACTGGGGGTCCAGCGAGCGGGGATCGTCGCCGATGGCCCGGTAACTGACCACCCACGGCTTGCCGTCCTTGCGGACCTTCTGGAGCGGGCGGGGGTGGGGGTTGTTGTCGCACCCCGCGAGCGTGGCCGCCACCGCGACCGCCAGCAGCGCCGCCGCAGCCCGGGCGAAGTTTCGCGTCAATCTGTGCAAAAACCAGTTCATCCAATCGGTAAGAGAGCGGGAACTATCGGGTCAGAACCGCCCATAATCAACAGCAATTGCGGTTTACAAACCCCCGAAATTCGGCACAAATATCCCCGGTATGCGTTTCCTCCACAAAACCTCGATGGCCTCCATCGCTGTCTGCCTTCTCTTCACCGCCGCGGCGCGGGCCGGCTTCTGGCGGTGCGAACTTCCCGGCGGCGTTTACATGGTCAGCCTGCCCAGCATCTCCTCGGTGAGCACGCATGAGTACGTCGTCGACGGCGCGGCTCGCGTCACCGAACTGACCGTTGCCACCAACTCCGCCGTCGTCGCCCGGTTTTACTACATCGAGCCAATGGTCCCGAAAACTTCCACCGGCGTCGCGGATGTGGTCATGGACAAAGTTCAGCAGCAAGCCAGCGATGCCGCCGCCAAGGCGGGGGTGGAGGAAGTGTGGAAAAAAGTGGGCAAAAACTACGCGTGGCCCAACACCACCCACGCCCACACCGTCGAGTACCGCCTGGAGAGCGTGGACCAAGTCAAAAAACTGCAAACCAGCCTGGAAAACGCCATGCGCACCGGCGCGGATACCCGGATCACGCCCAGCAGTTCGGATGATTCCGGGAGCTAAAAGGTTCTGGAGGAAATAAGCGTCCCTTTGGAACTGCGCTCGCTCACTCGCGCCGCTTCCCACCCCTCTCGTGCCGAAACTCTATTTCGGCACACAATTGTCCCCGCAACTTCCATTGCGGGTTTTTACCCCTACGAATATGCATGCGCAATTTTCGCTCGATATTCGCCATTGAACCGAGGCAACATTAAGCGAGTTCAATGGATATGCCATGCGCTTGAAAATCCACGAATCAATCTCTTTTCCATTCAGCGCCATACTGCTGCTTTGCGCCGTTGTTTTCGGATTGCCCGCTGCCATTTTGGCGGATAATTCAAAGAGTCCCAACTATTTTCCGTTGGAAAAGGGCAATTACTGGATTTATCGCGGCGAGACCAAGTTTCTGGTTCCCAAGAAGAATGCGACTAAGGAAGAAAAACAGAAGGGCGCAGCGAACGAGCAAAGAAGCGAGGTGATAACGTGGAAAATGGAGGTGGTTGATACTCTGGAACGCCCCCATGTTTTCGCAGCTCTCATCAAGGGCGGACCTTGGGATCTTGCATGGTATAAACCAGGCAAACCAAGGGGAGACTATGTGATTTTGCGCGTGGGAGAATTCCTGTATTATCAATACGCGGGCGAAAACGCGCAAAAACTATGGGCAAAGCTTCAAGAATCTGATCCACGATTTATACCATCAGACATTGAGGAAGGAGAATTGATTCTCGATTTTCCCTTGGCGGCAGGAAAAGTATTTGGTGGAGAGTTTTCCGGACTCATCCGTTCACGCTATTGCTGGGTTGTTGAAGGGGAAAACACACTGAATGCAAAACGCTTCCCCGGCGCGAAAAAGTTCCCGAACTCCGTGGAATATCATCTTACCTATCGGACGAATCCGGATCATCAATTTTTGGATTTTGTCACTGGAGTCGGAATCGTCTCGTACACGTATGGCCATCATGGAACGCTGTCTGAAACCGATCTTCAGATCATCGAGTTTGGTAAAGCGCAACCGCGATAAAGTCATGCAAGCGCGAGTTGCCCCGCAAATTCCAGATTCGCTTGATTTACCCGGTCCAAACCTTTAGGTGTGAACGATCCTTTGCGCCCGTAGCTCAGCCGGATAGAGCAACGGTTTTCTAAACCGTGGGTCGGGTGTTCGAGTCACCCCGGGCGCACTTCTTTCTATTTCACTTTTTCTCCACCGTCACGATGCTGTGGATGGGCACCTGCGGCACGGTTACGTGGAGCTCGCCCTTCTTGTAAGTGAAAGGCAGCGCGGTGCCTTCGGGTTGGAGCGTCACCTTTGCGGGCTTCGAGGGCTGCCGAATGGTCAGGTTCACCGGCCCCACCGGGTCGATTTTAGAAATCGTCATTTCCGTGGCGTGCGGGCCGCTCACGTTGACGAGGTTGATCGCCAGTTTGCCGCCGATTTGGTTGATGCTGACGTCCACTTCCGGGGAACCTTCCACTTCAACCATGGGGTGGGGGAAAAGCTCGCGCGTTTTCGCGGCAAAACCGGCGGCATCGGCAACGTCGCATGCGGCGAGGATGCCCTTGCCCAGCGTTACCTGGGGCGCGGTCAGCTCCGTCTTGAAAAGCCCGGCGGATTTCGGGCTCGCCAGCAGTAAGTGCCCGCCGTCGCGCACATAGGCCAGTAGTTCGGTCTTGAACGCCGGGTCCAGGTAATCCCATGCCGGGATGACGATGAGAGGGTATTGCCCCATCCGGCCCGTGAGGCGGTGTTCGCTCAAAAGCTCCACCGAATAATGCTGCCCGAGCAGCGCCTGGAGCGTTCCTCTATAAACGTGCCCATCGCTGGCGAAGGGGTGCCGAATGCTGCGATAATAGGCGGGTGTGGAGAGCAGCAGCGCCACCTGGGGTACCGGCGCGGCATGGTGACATACGGCCTGGCGCGCCCGGCAGAATTGCGCCACCTCGGCCATCATTGGCAGCCATTTGGTGTTGATCGAGCCGTCGCGATTCTGCACAAAATAGACCGAAAAACCGCCCCCTTGCGCCATCACCACCGCCGCTTCCCGCTCGATCTGGACGGCGGTTTTCATCACGCTTTTCTCGGGGTGGTCGTTGGGATGGGCAAAGCTCCATGCCATCAAGTCCCAGGGCACACCCTGGCTGGCAAGGTAGCGGCCGGAAACCCGCGCGGCGTTAACGCCATCACAGCAGGCCAGGTCGCCCGAAAGAAAGTCCACCGGGGCGCTGACGGGCTCCGGCATGAAGTCGGTGAAGGCCCAGTTGCTGGCGATCTGGAACCCGGGGTTGGTTTTCTTCACCTCGCCGATATAATGCCGCAGGTAGTTGCGGAAAGCTTCGCGCTGGAAATCGAGGAAAGCGTTCCAGCCGGGCTCCGACGGCCCGTGCGGCGCTGTGGCAATGCCGGTTGCCTTGGAAAAAGCCTCCAGGGCGGGCGCGCTGTAATCCTCGGCCACGCCCCAGCATTCGCCGTCCACCCAAGCACCGTCCACGCCGTAGGTTCCGGCCAGTTCGCGCAATTGGGGAATGAGGAGGCGGTCCGCATACGGCCCAAAGAGGGACGTGGCCCGCTTTGTCGGCTGGCCCTCGGCGGTATACGCGGCCCAGTCCGGGTGATCCTGGACGGCTTTTTGGTCGAGCACGCCCGAGTAGTGCATCACGAGCGAGACGCCGCGCCGGGCGGTGACTTCGCGCCAAACCTTCAGCGCGTCGGCTTCCACCCCGGGGGCCGCGTTGCCCGCCTGGGTCGGGTAGCTGGAGTAGCCGTTGTGCCCTTTGCAGTCGATTTGCAAATAATCCGGGTGCACTTGGTCGATGATCGCCTCGATCATCGCAGGCGTGGTTTTCAGCCCGATGCCCTTATCCTTTTCGCCCGCATGGAAATCGTAATGGATGCCCAGAAAACTTTCGGACCGCTTGGGCCGGGCCGGTTCCTGGTTGGGTTCCGCGAGGGTGTTCATGGCGGGCAGCAGGGAAAGGAGCGCAAGGGGGAAAAATGGCTTCATAAACGGGGGAAAACGGATGCTGTATCCTCTTTTTCTTCCGGCATGGCCAGCATTTATCGCAGGGTGGGGGATTTCTCCTGGCCTCGCGTATTTTCTGGAAATCTCGCCTTGATTCCCCCCCGAACTTCGCTAGTTGTGGTCTATTCCACCCGATCTTTTTCCCCCGTTTCCGGGCGCTTTTGCCGGATGACTCCGCAGTTTTTTTGACGTTTTTTGAGGGGATAAGAAAGCGGTTGGGCCAAGCAATTCTTGCGATCCAAATCTTGCAATCCTTATGAATGAGAGCCTTTCAGGCGGTCTCGGCCGTCGGCAGTTTTTATCCAAGCTGGGTGGCGGGGCCGCGGCTCTGTCCGCTCTTTGGTCGGCCTTCAAGCCGGGCAAGCTGGCGGCGGCGGAGAGCGGTGCGGGCGGCGATGGCTCCACCGGCAAAATGACCCTCCGAGTCAACCCCCAAACGGGTGACAAAGTATCGCTGCTCGGCTTTGGCATGATGCGGCTGCCCCACCTGCCCAAAGCGAACGCCACGGGGGTTAACGACGACATCGACCAGGAAGCCGTCAACGAATTGGTGGATTACGCCATCGCGCACGGCGTCAATTTCTTCGATACGTCGCCCCGCTACATCAAAGGGTTTTCAGAAACCATTACGGGCCTGGCCTTGAGCCGCCACCCGCGCGACAAGTATTTCATCTCCACCAAAATGTCCAACATGGAGGCGCGCAGCTACGACGAGTCCGTGGCCATGTACCACCGCTCCATGGAGCGCCTGAAGGTGGATTATATCGACTACTACCATGTCCATGCCGTGGGGGACATGAACAACTACAAGGCGCGCTTCCTCGATAACGGCGTGCTCGACTTTATGCTCAAGGAGCGCGAAGCCGGGCGCATCCGCAACCTGGGTTGGTCTTTCCATGGTAAAAAGGAATTCTTCGATTACATGATGATGGAATCCGGCGTGAAGTGGGATTTCGTCTTGATCCAGCTCAACTACTTCGACTGGGAAGGCGTCCAGGGCCGCAGCAACACCAGCGCGCGCTACCTCTACGAAACCCTCGCACGGCTCAACGTCCCCGCGCTCGTCATGGAGCCGCTGCTGGGCGGCCGCCTGGCCAGCCCGGACCCCATGGCCCAGGCCACCATGAAGCGCGCCAACCCCGACGCCAGCTTCGCCTCCTGGGGGTTCCGCTTCGCCGGTTCGCTTCCGGGAGTACTCAGTGTGCTCAGCGGCATGGGGACCATGGAGCACATCAAGGACAACGTGCACACCTACAGCCCGCTGGTTCCGCTCTCCGACCCGGAGAAGCAAATGCTCGCGGGCGTGGTTCAAAAAATGCGCAACTATATCGGTTGCACCGCCTGCCAATACTGTATGCCGTGCCCCTACGGCCTCGATATCCCGGGCATCTTCTCGCATTACAACAAATGCCTTAACGAGGGGAATTTCCCCTCGTCGCCGCAAAACGCCAACTACAAGGATGCCCGCCGGGCGTTCTTGATCGGCATGGACCGCAGCGTGCCCAAGCTGCGGCAAGCCAACCACTGCATCGGTTGCGGAAAGTGCGTTCCCAAATGCCCGCAAAATATCAAAATTCCGCAGGAAATGCGGCGCATCGACCAGTTCGTCGAAACCTTAAAGAGGAACGCCTAGAGCTTCGGCCATGAAAACCTTACGTTTGCTTCGCATTGCCGCCGCCGCGGTCCTTTTCGTGTTGATGACGCTGTTGTTCCTCGACTTCACGGGAACCGTGCGCCACTACGCGGGCTGGATCAACAAGATCCAGCTTGTGCCCGCCATCCTGGCCATCAACGGCGTCATTCTCGCCGGGCTGGTGGTGTTGACGCTGCTTTTGGGCCGCATTTATTGCTCCACCATCTGCCCGCTCGGCGTGCTTCAGGATGCGGTCGCGTGGGGCTCCAGGAAACTCCAAAAGCGGAAACGCTACGCTTTTTCCCCCGCGCTCAATAAACTGCGCTATGGCCTCCTGGTCCTCTTCGTCGCGGCCCTTGTCGCGGGGGTCCTGCCGCTCGTGGGCTTGCTGGACCCCTACAGCGCCTATGGCCGCATCTGCGCCAACCTCTTCGCCCCGCTTTACCGCTGGGGCAACAACCTCCTGGCCCAGCACGCCCAGCAGACCGGCAGCTACGATTTCTACGCCGTGGATGTCTGGTTCAAGAGCGCCGTGAGCTTCGGCGTGGCGCTGGTGTGGCTCCTCGGCGTCGCCTGGCTGGCCTGGCGCAATGGCCGCACGTATTGCAACACGGTTTGCCCCGTCGGAACCGCGCTTGGCCTGTTGAGCCGGTTCGCCGTGTTCAAGCCGCGCATCGACCTTTCCAAATGCAATGGCTGCCACCAATGCGAGCGCAACTGCAAAGCCGCTTGCATTGATTCCAAGGCGCACCAAATCGACTATACCCGCTGCGTGGCGTGCATGAACTGCGCGGGCGTCTGCCGCCAGAGCGCCATCGGCCTTTTCCACGGAAAACGTGAACTTCAAAACTCTTAGCCTGCGTACTAGCGCCCCATGCCCATGAATCACGACCAGAATCTCCCGGGAATTTCCCGAAAGAAGTTCCTTTCCATCGGCGCTCTCTTCGCCTTCACCGCCACTGTCAAAGCCAGCAAAGTTGACGGCGGACTGGCTTTCATCCAGGACAAAAAAGCGCCCAAGCGCACCACGCCCGTGGTGCCGCCCGGCTCGCATAGCCTGCGCAACTTCAACCGCCACTGCACCGCCTGCCAGCTTTGCGTTTCCGCCTGTCCCAACCAGGTGCTGCGCCCTTCCTCGGACCCGGCGCGCCTCATGCAGCCGGAGATGAGCTTCGAGCGGGGTTATTGCCGCCCGGAATGTACGCGGTGTTCGCACGTCTGCCCCTCGGGCGCCATCCTCCCCATCACTCGGGAAGAAAAATCCGCCACCCAGCTTGGCCACGCCGTCTGGATCAAAGAAAACTGCCTCGTGACCAAAGAAGGCGTCCACTGCGACAACTGCGCCCAGCATTGCCCCACGGGAGCCATCCAGATGGTCGCCGCCGATCCCGCCAACAAGCAGTCGCTGCAATTCCCCGTGGTCAACCCCGAGCGGTGCATCGGCTGCGGAGCGTGCGAAAACCTTTGCCCCGCGCGGCCCTTTAGCGCCATCTACGTCGAAGGCAACCAAAGCCACCGCACCGTTTAGCGCCACCTTAAACGGAAAATGCTCTAGCGCGATCTCCGGCTTTCCGCCACTCGGGTACGCCTTGGTCAGCAACTCTCATTGCGGGTTGAGCGAGGGCTTCTCCATGCCCTTCATTCAGGGTTTGTACCATGGCCAGTGCCGTGGAACCCTGATTTTTCAATGGCCGCCGGGCTGGTAATCTCCAGTCCGTTGAAAGCTCTCCTTTTGCCTGTTTTCTGTCTGGAGTGAACGGGCAGTTGTGGCGCATGGACAAGGCGGCTCAAGTGAAGCGGAAGGACGGTGGACAATAACGGAGCCGCTCCCATGGGTTTGTTCCTAGCCTGGGCGGAAGGAAGGGTTCCGGTTTTTCAGAGGTTGTTGGCTGGAGCCCTTCCGACCGTCTCGGCGGGAGCGGGCGAAGCTTTCAATTTAAAGGACACCGGCGGCCAAAATCCCCTGTTGGCCGCCGGGTGTCCTCATTTTTTGGCCTCTTTTTCTCCTTCATCTTGAGGCTCTTAATTCCACTTGCCCTTGGCAACCAGTTTTCCTACGCTCCACTCCCATTATGTCTGACGTCGTAACCTTCGGTGAAATCATGATGCGCCTGGCCACGCCGGGCTTCCTCCGTTTTGCACAATCCCCCGTCCTCGAACTGACCTACGGCGGCGGCGAAGCCAATGTGGCGGTTTCGCTGGCCAACTACGGCCTTTCGGCGGACTTCGTGACCCGGCTCCCTAAAAACGACATGGGCCAGCGGGCCATCAACGAACTGCGCGGCATCGGCGTCGGCACGAACTACATCGTGCGTGGCGGCGACCGCATCGGCATCTACTTCCTGGAAACCGGCGCCAGCCAGCGTGCTTCCAAAGTCACCTACGACCGCGCCCACTCCGCGATCTCCGAGATCCAGCCCGGCGAAGTCGATTGGGAAGGCGCGTTCCGTGGGGCAAAATGGTTCCACTGGACCGGCATCACCCCGGCGCTCTCCGACAGTGCCGCCGCCGTTGTTGAAGAAGCCTGCAAAGCGGCCAAGAAACTCGGCCTCACCATTAGCTGCGACCTCAACTTCCGCAAGAAGCTCTGGAGCAAGGAAAAAGCCGGCAAAGTGATGGGCAACCTCATGCAATATGTGGACGTCTGCATCGCCAACGAAGAGGACGCCGAGAGCGTTTTCGGCATTCACGGCGCGGAAGTCACCAGCGGCAAAATCGAGCACGCCCAGTACGAATCCGTCGCACGCCAGCTCACCGAGCGGTTCCACTTCAAGAAAGTGGCCATCACGCTGCGCGAATCCTACTCCGCCAGCCACAACGGCTGGAGCGCCATGCTGTGGGTCGATGGCAAAGCCCATTTCTCCCGCAAATATGACCTCAATGTCATCGACCGCGTGGGCGGTGGCGACTCCTTCGGCGGCGGCCTCATCTTCGCCTCGCTGCGTGGCGACGACGCCCAGGCTACCATCGAATTTGCCGTGGCGGCCAGCGCGCTCAAGCACACCATCCCCGGCGACTACAACCGCGCCACGCTCTCGGAAGTGGAAGCCCTCGTCAAAGGCGACGGCAGCGGCCGCGTTCAGCGGTAATTCTCCTTCAACGAGATAAAAATATCACACCCGGCGGGGTTTCCCCTGGCCGGGTGTTTTTTTAGGTTTACGCTTGCAGAAGCAGCGGTTTTGGAGGCAGCCTCAGCCCTTTCGTTCACCCTATTTCACCGAACTAAAACCTAACGCATTTCTATGCCTTTAACTTTCGATAAACCGCTTCCCGAACTTCGTGGCTACAACGGCATCAATCCCCGGCCCGCCGATTTCGACGCTTACTGGAACGAGTCGCTGGCCGAACTCGACGCCCTCGATCCGCAAATCGAGCTGAAGCGCAACGACACCATTCCTACCGCCAACGCCGAATGCTTCGACCTCTGGTTCACCGGCGTCGGCGGCGCGCGCGTTCACGCCAAGTACCTCCGGCCTCGCGGCCTGAAAGCCCCGGCTCCCGCCATCCTCGGCTTCCACGGCTACACCGACACCATCGGGGAATGGAGCGACAAGCTCGCCTGGATTTCCGAGGGATTCTGCTTCGCGGGGCTCGATTGCCGCGGCCAGGGCGGCGAAAGCGAGGACAACCTGCAAATCAAAGGCAACACCTTCTGCGGCCACATCATTCGCGGTCTTGACGACCCCAACCCGAAGAACCTCCTATTCCGTCACATCTTCCTCGATACCGCGCAGCTTGCCCGCATCGTCATGAGTTTCCCCGAGGTTGATGAAACCCGCATCGGCGCCACCGGCGGTTCCCAGGGCGGCGGGCTTACGCTCGCTTGCGTCTCGCTGGAGCCCCGGGTCAAACTCGCCGCTCCGCAATTCCCGTTCCTGTGCGACTACAAGCGCGTGTGGGAAATGGACATGGCCAAGGACGCCTATGCGGAATTGAAGGATTGGTTCCGCCACTTCGACCCCACCCACGCCCGCGAAGAGGAAATTTTCACCCGCCTGGGCTACATCGACGTCCAGCACCTCGTTTCCCGCATCAAAGCGGAAACGCTCTTCTCCATGGGGTTGATGGACACCATTTGCCCGCCGTCCACGCAATTCGCCGCGTTCAACAAAATCACCGCGCCAAAGGAACTCGTGATCTACCCCGACTTTGGGCACGAATACCTGCGCGGCAACAACGATCGCGTGTTCCGCTTCATGATGAAGCTCAAAGGCTGCTAATTCCTTGCCCCTCGATCCTGAGAAAGACGCCTTGCGCGCGCGGGCGGTTTCCGAATTGGAGGAAATCGCCCGCACCGTCATGCCCTTTGGCCGCTGTGCCGGGCAGCCGCTCTACCAACTTCCCGCCGAATACCTGCAATGGTTTGAAACCAAAGGCTGCTGGCCCAAGGGGAGGCTGGGGGAGTTGATGCGCATTGTGTTTCAGATGAAAGCCGACGGGTCCGATGTGGCCTTCGACGCCTTCCGTGCGCCGGGGCATCGTCAGGAGCGCGCGGACCGGTAAATAGATGGGATGCAAGGGGGCAAGCCCCCTTGCCGGGGTGCTGGGGCAGAGCCCCAGAAGCCAAAACAAATAGCAAGGCGGGGCTTAAACAGCCCGAGCGTGGAATAAAAACCGGCGCTTACAATCCGCCTTGCCTATATCGGACAGCGAAGCGTTTCCGCCAAGCGCACAAGTCCCCTTGGGCGCTTATCTAGTAACGTTGCCCCGAGACGCTTGCCCCCGAAAAGACGCTGCGCTGTTTTCGGGGAGCAAGGCGGGCCCATGGGTGCAAAGCTCGGGCTTGGTTCGGGACGCGCCGCTTCGAAATCAATTCAATGCCCGCCTTGCAAAAGGCAATGGGAGGCTCTGCCTCCCAGACCCTTCGGAAGGGGGGCTTGCCCCCCTTCACCCCATCTATCCCACGCGGAAAAGCGCCCCGAGCTTCTTGCCCAAAATTCGGCTCGCCCCATAAAGCGCGATCCCCAAAAACACCATCGCCCACACCCCCAACGCCGACGCCAGGTAGCGCCCTTCCCCCAGCAGATTGAACAACTCGTAAATCGCCTTCGTAATCGGGAAATCCGTCTGCCGCTGTGCCAGCACCAGCGAATCGGAGACTTCCAGCATGGCAAACGCGAACGCGAGCAACCCGCCCGCCAACATATTGGCGGAAATCAGCGGCAGCGTGATCTTGCGCAGCGCCCGCAGCGGCGGCGCCCCCAGGTTTTGCGCTGCCTCCTCCAAAGTCGGGCTCGTCTGTTGCAACCCCGCCGCCACCGACCGCACCACATAAGGCAGCCGCCGGATGGAATAAGCGATAATGAGTAGCATCGTCGGGTCTTTCGTGGGGTTCAGGAACGCGAACACCCGCCCCTCCTGCGTCATCGCGAGATAGCCAAAAGCCAGCACCAGCCCCGGCACCGCCAGCGGCAGCATCGCGCAAATATCCAGGAACCCCCGGCCCGGGAACGTCGTGCGCACCACCACGTAAGCGATGCCGATCCCCAGCGCCAAATCCGCGATGGTCGCCAGCCCGGCGTACTTCACGCTATTCAGAATCGAAGGCACCGTGAGGTCATGCCCGAGCGCGATCTGGTAATGATTCAGCGTCCAGGCGCTCGGTAATACGGATTGGTACCACTCGCGCGCAAACGAAATCAGCACCACGCCCGCGTGCGGCAGCAGCGCCAGCGCGATCACCCCGGCAAAAGCAAGTGTGCAAAGCGAACCGCCCCAGAACCCGAGCCGCCGCGTCTCCGCTGCCCGCGTTGCCTTCGGCAGCATGGCGAACGCCTTGCCCCCCACGGCCCATTTGCCCGCCGCGTAAAAGAGCACCGCTGCCACGAGCGTCACCACCACCAGCGCGTAGGGCAGGGGATTGCCCGAGATCTCCTTCAACCCCCGGAAAATCTGCACCGGCGTTACGCGGTTGTAGTCGAACATCAGCGGCACGCCCAGTTCCGTAAACGCCCAAATGAATACAATCGCCCCGCCCGCGAAAAGCCCCGGCATCATCAACGGGAGCGTCACCCGGCGGAACTTGCGCCAGCCGGTGCAGCCGAGGTTTTCTGCCGCCTCGCCCAAGGCCGGGTCGATGTTCGCCAGCGCGGCGGCCACGTTTAAAAAGAGGATCGGGTAAAGGTTCAGCGTATTGAGCAGGGCCACGCCCCAGAAACGTCCGTTGCGACTGCCGCCGAGCCAGTCGGGCGGGGGAAGATTGGAGGCCAGCAGCCCCAGGTGAGTCAATGCCGCGTTCAGCGCCCCGTACTGCCCCAGCACCTGCTTCAACCCGATGGCTCCCACGAAAGGCGGCAGCACCATCGGCACCAGCAGCAGCGCCATCAGCGTCTTTTTCGCGGGAAACTCGAAGCGGTCCGCCAGCCACGCCAGCGGAATGGCCAGCGCCGCAGCGAACGCCGTGCTCACCACCGCGAGCAGAAACGCGTTGCGCAAGCCGTCCAGGTAAACCGGGTTGCGGGCGATCTCCAGCAAGTACCCCGCCGTCCAGTGGCCGCTCGCGTCCACAAACGCTCCGCGCACCGTCTGCAAAATCGGCCACAAAAAGAAGCAGCCAAAAAAAGCGGCGGCGAGCACACCCACCAACATGGCAAACGCGCGGGACATATCGCTCTTTTGAACCACAGCCCGGGGCCAAAGAGAAGCAGAATGAGAATGGATCTTCTCCAGTCTCGGCGGCAGCTATGCCGAGATTCGCTCGTCCTGCGGCGTCACCTGGTAGCGCATCGGCTCTCCCGCAAGGTAGCGTTTAAATTCTTCCACCATATACCGCCCAAGTCTCAGGCATTCATTGTCCCGGCTCCCGGAAATATGGGGCGTCAACACCACGTTGGGCAGCGAATAGAGCGGCGATCCTTTTTTCGCCGGTTCCGGCCAACTGACATCGAGCACGGCAAACAGGTCCGGCCGCTCGCGCAGCACTTCGCACAACTCTCGCTCGTTAACGAGTTTGCCCCTGGCGGTGTTGATGAAAGTCGCATTCTTTTTCATGCACGAGAGGAGCCGCCTGCCGATGAACCCCTCGGTTTCCTTCAGCAGCGGGGTGTGAATGCTGACCACGTCGGAGCGCGCGAACAACTCTTCCATGGAAACCATCTCCACGTGAAGTTTCCTGGCTGCGTCCGGCGCTATATAAGGATCGTGGGCGATGACGTTCACCTCCGAGGCGGCCAGTTTTTCCAGGACCAGCCTGCCGATCGCCCCCAGCGAAACCAGGCCGACCGTCGAGCCATAAGCGCCGGGCACCCTGGTTTCAACCATCGGCCAGCTTTCGCATCCGCGAAGTTCCCTGGCGTACCACCACATCCTCTTGAGCGAGAGAATCACTTGCGCGTGGGCGAATTCGGCCACGGGGATGGCGTTCGCGGCCGACGCGGAGGTGAGCTGGATATCTCTTTTCCAAAACTCCTCGGTAACGATTGCCTTGACGGAACCCGCGCCGAAAAAGAACGCTTTCAACCGGGGCGTCTTGTCAAGGAAAGCCGCATCCAGCCGCGGCGCTCCCCAGGAGGAGAAGATCACCTCGGCTTCCCTCAACAGCTCCGGGCATTTGTCAATATCAGCGGGAGAAAGAGCCACGTCGGGAATGTTTGCAAGTGCGTGCAGTTCGCGTTGCTCTTCGAGGCCATAAACCATTTCGCGGATATGCTGATCCAGCAGAAAGATCCCTTTGGGTTTGGTGAAGATGTTCGCCATCTAAAATAATCTTAAATATGCGAGGCGCGCCGCCGCACCCGTTGCGCGCCGAGCAACACTCCAAGCCCGCCCGAAAGCATCGCCCACGTTCCGGGTTCCGGCACCACCGCCAGTTGCAAGTCGTTGGCCTTCGAGTCGCCGTCGGCGTCCACGTTGTAGAGCAATTCGTATTCCTTGCCGCCATAAGTGAACTTGTTCGTCGCGCTCAAGTCATAAGTGCTGCCGCCGATCACCACCGAACTGAACGTTCCGGTGATCGTGTGGTCGCTCCGGTTCTCGATCAGCGTCAGCGCGCCTTCCGTGAACATCCCGTCGGCGATAGTCAGGTTGAGGATGCTCCCCGCGTTCAAGGTGACAAGGCTGCTGGCGCCCGTCACCGTGATTTGGTCATAGTCCGCCCCCGCGCCCGTGCTTCCCGCGATTTGCATCGAGACCTTTGCTCCGGTTTCCACCGTCAGGTTCCCCGCCACCGTTGTGATGACAGGCGTGTTGCCGCCCGCCAGTTCGCCGCTCGTTTTGACCGTCAATGCCCCTTGGATCGCGCCGCCGCCATTGAGCAGCCCGTTCACATTCACCGTGCCGCTCAAAGTTCCGTTATTGGTCAGCATGGCCGTGTTGGCCACGTTGACGATGGCCGCCGCAAAGGAGCCCGTATTCTTTAACGTTGCTCCGGCAACAATGGAAAGGTTGCCATTCGAGGTCGTTACGCCGCTGGCCGTGGTCGTGCCAGTGTTCACCGTGATGCTCGCGGCCGTGGTCGTGCCGGAAATCGTGCTCTGGCCGTCAAACGTCGTCGCGCCGAGTTTCAACCCCGCGCCGTTGATCTGGCCGCCTTGCACGCCCACCGTGCCGTTTGCCGTACCGCTGCCGCCCAGGGTCGCCCCGGTCTTTACCGTCACCGCGCTGGTGGCGGCGATCGAGCCATTGATGTCTAGTTCGCCACCCGCAACCACTGTCGCCCCGGTATAGGTGTTCGATCCGGAAAGGATCTGCGTGCCTGTTCCCTTCATCGAAACCGAGCCGCTGCCGGAAATCGTACCGCCGTAATTTTGCGCGCCGCTCGTGAAATATTCCAGCGCCCCGCTGTTGCTAATGGCGCTGCTGTTCGAAATCACGCCGTCGCTCGCCCCATCGCCCAATTGCAAGGTATTGCCCGCGCTGATGACGGTTGCGCCGGTGTAGGTGTTCGTTCCCGCAAGAATTTGCCGCCCGGCGCCGCCCGAAAGGCGCATGGATACATAGCCATAGCCCCAACTGTGATCGGCGATGACGCCGGTGAAATAGCCATCGCCGTTGGCCGTGTTCAAATTAAGCACCGCCGTGGATTGGTTGGAAGCGGAGCCTCCGTTGTTATAAATCGAACCGCCGCCATTCAATCCGCCCACCCCCGGTGCGCTGCCGGTTTCCGTCACGGTTTTATCGAGAAGATTGAGCGCCGCGTTTTGGTTCACCGTCAAGTTGCCCTGCAAGGTTTCCTGCGTCGTCGAGAGGCTCAAGGTGGAAGAGGTGCTGCCGTTGCCCACCATCAGGCTTCCGAGGGAGCGGGAGGAACTTAAGTTCGCCGCCCCGTTGCCGATATAGGCAAAGATCGAGTTGGCCGCAATCGTTCCCGTGGTTCCGAGATCATTGGTATAATTTGTCCCCGTGGCCACGAGCACCATCTTGCCCAAGGAATTAAGCCCCACATCCGTCTGCGACGCGCCCGAAAAGTTAAACCCATTGGCCACAATCGTCCCCGTGGTCGCCATGGAATTAACCAGCGCCCATTTCACGTATTGGGAGGCATTGACATTATTGAACGTCAAAGCCCCCTGGGAGTTGGTCGCGTATAAATTATGGCCCGCCAAATCCACAATATCCGTAATGGTTGTGCCGTTGCCGCCGCCATATTGCGCCACCATTGGCGTCGCCGAGGTCAGCGCCACGTCGCTGGACAACTTCAAAAGGGTGGTGCCGCTGCCGGTGGTATTGCCATGGTAGAGCGTTCCGAAAGAAAGCGTGCCGCTGGTCGCTCCAATCGTCCTGGTGAGAAGCGCCGCCCCGGCCCGCAGCCCGATGGATTGGATGTAAGCGTTCGTCGTCGTGGAATCCGAGACAAAGTTTTGAACGCTCCCCCCGGAAAACGTAATGTTTTTGATATTGCTGGCCGCCGACACAAGGCCGGCGATCGAGTTGGTGGTGCCGTTGAGAATGAGCGTGCCAACAGTTCCCGACACCACGCCATTGCTGATGAGGCAGGTGCCCGTGATGGTCAAACGGGAATCGGAGTTCGTGCCGCCCTTATCCGTGGAACCCAGGACCAACGTTCCGCTGGACATCGCGAAGTTCCCCGAGATCGTTCCCTGGTTGGCCTGGCCTGATATTTTGGCGGCGTACAAAATAAGCGCGCCGCCATTCAAACTGACGTTGCTTGTGACTTGGGCCGCGTAGGAATTGTTCGTCCCGCCGTTGCTCATCGCCAAAACGCCGCCGCCATTAAGCACGATGCCCGCCGTGGACGAAACGGTTAACAAAACCGTGCCCGAGGAGCCGCCGGTGCCGCTAAGATCCATGCCGTCAAGGTAGATGATACTGGAGCCGCCGTTGGAAGCGCCCAGTGTCACGCCGTTGGAGATGGTCAGGTTGCGCTGGAGAATCAGTTGATTGGCGGCGGCGCTGGTTTGGGTTAAATAGAACGTATTTAACGCGCCGCTGGCCGAAGTGTCGTAATAGACGTTCTGGTTCGTCGAGGAGCTTACGATATTCGCCGTATCGCTGGTGCCGGGAGCGGTGGATTGCGTCCAGTTGCCCGTGGCGGACCAGGCGGTCCCGGAAGCGCCCGTCCAGGTATAGCTGCCTGCCATGCTTTGCGCGGTTAGCGGTCCAAAAATGATGGCCAGCAATAGATGAATGCTTTTGATCGCCGTCTCGGAGTTCATAGATTGGAGAGGAGGTTAAGGGATTAGGGGCTGACGGCTCACAGATATGGAACCGGCACGCGCTCACTTATTGTTTCCGGCGGGAAACAATTCAACCTCTCCGCAACTCACATTGTCTAGTTAACCCGGGGAGCCGACCGCCCATCCTTCCAATACCCCTCGATCAAGATGCGGCGCGGGTTCGCTGGGATTCCGCGCCGGTCGGAGCGGATCATGGAAACCAGTTCATCCACACCCACCCGGCCCAGGAGACGCTCATCTTTGACCACTCCCGCCAGGTTGGGTTCGAGAGGGTTTACTCCGTCAATGGCAACGCCATAGGCGCGCCATTCATCCGGAGGCAGTGTTCTGGTCAAGACGCAAACAGGATCATACACCGCGTCGGGTTTGTAGCGCCGCAGCCATTCGCGGCACTCCGGCTCCCAATTTTTGCCATAGCAGATCAATGGCGGGATGGGCATGGAAGGTGCAAACCGTAACGATTCCGAAACGTACCCGGCCAGGAAATTCCCGTCGGTGCGGTTGTTCATGCCGTTATCGACGAGCACGCCGATGCGCTTGTATCCAAGGGCTCTGAGTTTTCTCACCGCAAGCCGGGCGGAACGATACTGCGCGTCGATGACCATATCGATGGCCGGGCTGACCTGGCTGAATCCGAACGTGAGGGTGGAAAACCGCTCCCAGGCGAAATTCCGCGTGCTAATGTGCGAGATTTTTCTCTGTTGCGGCCCCATGAACACGCCTTGGATGTTTCTGGCGTAGAGCACCGAGGAGAGGCGCTTCAAACTCATCCCCACATCCGCCAGCATAAATTCCTCGAGGGCATAGCCCAACTCGCCGCAACGTTCCCTGGCTCCCATAAAGAGGGCGTAATTGAATAGATTCTTGGTCACCGGTTCGCGGCCAAAAGTAATCCATGCGAGGGTCGCCTGGTAGCGAACCTGCTTGACTCCGCGCCGGTATACCATCAACGCCGAGAGCATGGGGTCGGGCTTGTAGCCGATTCGATCCGCAATCATTTTGATCCGCTCGCGGGTTGCCTTGGAAATGCTGTGATGGTCACGCAATGCCAGCGAAACCGTCGAATGGCTGACGCCCGCCGCCGCCGCAATGTCTCGAATCGTGGGACGCTTCATGGCGTAGCTGTATCCCTCATTTTTGCTGTCAGCGTCAAGAATGGAACTAGACAATGTGAGTGATACCGCTTTTGACCTCTCTTTTTTATAACCGTATGTAGATATAGGAAACTTGCGCGCACAAAACGCGCCATCATCACTCATGCACATCCCCCGTTTCACTCTCCTTCTTACCGGCGTGGCGCTTCTCATGGGCGCTATTATCTCCATCTCGAACACCAAAAATCGTGGAAGCCATCGGCCGCCAACACCGGACGAGACGCTGGTTTATTCGCAGCTCGATCTCTCGCGCCGGGAACTCTCGGGCGTGGCCAGGGCGGTCAAGGCGGGGGATTACGACGCCGCGACTCGCGCCTGGGGGAGCTACTTGCGCCAACGCGCCATCAACAGCCCCACGCCATCCCCTCGCTATCACAAAGAGACCGCCGATGACTGGGCGGCAGGCCGGATGCCTGCCAACCCGGTGCCTCCGGCGCACGTTTTTCCGGACGGAAACATCGATTGGAACTTCAACGCTACAAAAGACGCGCCCGGGATCACGCCCACTCCCGAGTGGCAATGGGCGCTGAATCGCATGGGGGGCTGGGTGCCCATGGCGGGCGCTTACCAGGCCACAAAAGACGAGAAATACGCCCGGGCCTTTGTCTCGCAACTTCGCTCCTGGATTCGTCAATGCCCGGTGCCCGATCAAAACATGGACGGCCGCGTTCCCACCGCTTGGCGGCCATTGGAAGCCGGGGTGCGCATGGAGGAAACGTGGCCGGTGGCGTTTGCCGCTTTTCTCCAGTCCCCCCAATTCACGGATGCCGACCTCGTGGTCTACAGCCGCTCGGTGATGGACCACGCCCGTTACCTAATGAAGTATCAGGCCGAAGGCGGGAACCATTTGGCCATCGGCCTTTCGGGGCTGGCCTGCGCGGGCGCGTTCTTTCCCGAATTTCGGGAAGCCAAGACATGGCGCACCCATGCCTATGAACAGATCAACAAGCACCTGCATACGATTTTCGTGCCGGACGGGGGGATTGTGGAGCTTTCCCCCGGCTACGGGAGCTGGGCGATGCCCAAGCTGGTGAGCGTCGCCAAACTCGCGAAGGAAAACGGCTACGGGGCCGAGCTGCCGCCGGAAATGCTGGCTTCCATGGAAAAGGACTATGACTGGTTTGCGAGGCTGGTCACCCCCGACCGCAATTTTCCAAAGTTCAATGACACCTCGGTGCGTATCAACGTGGCCAATCTCTTTAGCCTCGCCGCCTCCGTTTACCCGGAGCGGGCTGATTTCCGCTGGTTCGCCACCGAAGGCAAAGAGGGGCAACCGCCCGCTGAAACTTCCACTTTCCTCGATTGGACCGGCTACGCCGTGATGCGTTCGGGCTGGGGGACCAAAGACAACGGCCTCGTGTTCCGGGTCGGGCCCCTGGGTTTTTCCCATTGGCACCAGGACAAGCTGAACCTGGTTCTATATGGCTATGGCCGGGAACTGCTCTTGGACGATGGCGGAGCCCTCTACGATAGCAGCAAATGGAGGGCGTGGTCCGTCTCAACCGCCTCGCATAACTGCGTGCTCATTGACGGCTTGGGGCAAAACCGCCTGCCGGACAACTACCCCGTGGCCTCGCGCTATGGCAACCCCGATTGCATCAGCCAAAAGCCTATCGACGCTGGATGGCGCAGCACGCCCGCCTATGATTTTGCCACGGGCGTTTATGATCAAGGCTTCGGCCCGCGCCAGGAGAAAATCGCCACTCACCGCCGCAGCGTTTTATTCGTTAAGCCTGATTTATATATTGTCGCCGACACGCTCACCCCGGCTGACGACAAGGTCCATGCCTACCAAGCCCGATGGCATCTTCCCACGAGCCAGACCCATCTGGATTCAGAAACCAAAGTGCTCACCAGCATGGATAGGGATAAACCGAACCTTGCGATTGTTCCGCTCCAAACCGATGGCTTGAGCGTCGCCTCGGCCTCCGCGCAGGAATCCCCGGAATTGCTGGGCTGGGATCTTCATCGCGGCGCCGTGCCGCAACAAATTCCCGCCACCACATTGCTCCAAAACAAAAGCGGGGCGGGGGTGCAACGCTTTCTCACCCTGCTGCTGCCGTTGAAGGCCGGGGAAGCCCTTCCTTCATTTCGGATCACGGCGGCGGGCCAAACGGGGGCCGATCTTGTTTTTGCCGATGGGCGGAAATTGGCAATCCGGGTGACGGAGTCCGGTGACGACATTGCAATAACGGATACCGCTTCCGGCAGCCGGTGAACTGAAGGCAGCTTCGGCGCGAGGGGCAAACCGGTGCTTTTAAGCAAAAGCAACGGAAACCTTGAGGAATCATCATGGGTATTTCATAAACCCGCCTCACATGAAGAACCCCCTCCGCTGCCTTCGCGCCGTTGTTCTTGGATCGAGCCTTCTTTTCACCGCTCCCGCTTTCGTTTCGGCGGCAAGCTGCCCGTTATCCTCGCTAGACCTCAATACGTTGGATCAAGACTGGGGGGCGCTGCAAAAAAACATGTCAGTCGCCAAGGAGCCGCTGGCGATCGCGGGGCAACCCTTTGCCACTGGTGTGGGCACCCATGCCAACAGCACCATCTATATTGCTCCCGGCGATAGCGAGCACTTTACCGCATCCGTCGGGATGAACGATCACCCGCAGCCGGGAAGCGCCGAGTTCATCGTCGTTGGCGACGGCAAGGTGCTTTGGCGCAGCGGTGTGATGAAAACCGGCCAGGAAGCGCGGAAAGTGGATGTGCCCATCAAAGGCATCCGCCTGCTGGCGCTCAACGTCACCGACGGCGGCGACGGCATCAGCAACGATCACGCGGACTGGGCCGAGGCCGCCTTTGAATACACGTCCGAGAAGCCGAAGGTATTCCGAATCCCCGTCAGCGAAGCCGCCGTCCTGACCCCCAGACCCGGCCCCGCCCCGCGTATCAACGGGCCGAAAATCTTCGGCGTCCGGCCTGGCTCGCCCGTCCTCTACAGCATTCCCGCGACGGGGGAGCGCCCCATGACGTTTGCCGTGGAGAACCTGCCTGCGGGCCTCAATTTGGATGCCGCCACGGGCCGCCTCACCGGGGTCCTGAAAACCGCGGGTGAATACAAAATCACACTACACGCCAAAAACAGCAAGGGAACCGCCGAGAAAACGTTCAAAATCGTTGTGGGCGAAGCCATCTCCCTTACGCCGCCCCTGGGTTGGAACAGTTGGAACTGCTGGGGAGAGAATGTCGATCAGGCGAAAATGGTTGCGGCGGCGCGTTCCATGGTCGAAACCGGCCTTGACCAGCATGGCTGGACCTACATCAACATTGACGATACCTGGCAGGGGCATCGCGGCGGCAAGTACCATGCCATTCAGCCAAACGCTAAATTTCCCGACATGAAAGCCTGCTGCGACGAAGTGCATTCCCTGGGCCTCAAATTCGGCATCTACTCTTCGCCCTGGATCAACTCGTATGCCCATTATGCGGGAAGCACGGCGGACAACCCCGAGGGCAACTGGACCGAGCCCGACTCCAAGTACCGCGGCAAATGGGCGCCACAATTACACTTCATCGGCAAATACTCTTTCGTAAAAAACGACGTCCAGCAATGGGCGGAGTGGGGCGTTGACTATTTGAAATACGACTGGGCACCCAACGAAGTGCCCGAAACCAAGGAGATGCAGCAAGCCCTTCGCGACAGCGGCCGGGACATCGTCTATAGCCTCTCCAACGCCACCCCTTTCAAGAATATCAAAGGCATTGCGCCACTTGCCCAATGCTGGCGCACCACCGGCGACATTTTCGACACGTGGTACAGCATCGAGAAAATCGGGTTCCATCAAGACCAATGGGCGCCCTATACCCAGCCCGGCCATTTTAACGACCCCGACATGTTGGAAGTGGGCCGCGTTCGCTCCCACCCCAGCCGGCTCCTGCCGGACGAGCAATACACGCACATCAGCCTGTGGTCGCTTCTCTCCGCTCCGCTTTTGATTGGGTGCGACCTCACCAAGCTCGACGATTTCACCATGGGCTTGCTTACCAACGATGAGGTGCTGGAAGTCGACCAAGACGTCTTATGCAAACCGGCCATCCGCGTTTCCGAAAACGGCTCGGCTGTCGTGTTCGCCAAACAGCTTGAAGACGGCTCGTGGGCCGTGGGACTCTTCAATCGCGGGCTGCTGCCGCAATCGCTGGTGCCGCAATCCGTCACCGTGCATTGGAAGGATCTCAAAATCTCGGGCACGCACCGCGTCCGCGATCTCTGGCGGCAAAAAGACCTCGGCTCATTCGCGGATCAGTTTACGGCGGAAGTTCCCTTCCACGGAGTCGTGTTCGTGCGGGTTTTTTAGGTCAATGACCCAGTAATACTTTTTCCTGAATGTTTGCCAAACATTTCAAACTGCGTTCGCTGGTTCCGGTGGCGGCCTTGGCGCTTTGCGCTTTGCTGCATTTTGCCTCCATGGCCCGTGGTGAAACGGCAAAGAGCGGCGACCTGCAGCTCCTCAAGACGCGGATCATAGAGCGTCTCCTCAACACCGCCCGCGCCGAAGCAACCAAAAATGCGGCTTTGGTCCAGCGGTGGATGGGCGAGTTGAAGCCCGATGGCACTTGGGCGGACATCGACTATGCCAACCAAACCCGGGGCGATTGGCGGCCCGCCGCGCATATTAGGCGGGTGCTCACCATGGCGCGCGCTTATGCCTGCGCCGAGCATCCGTTGCATGGAGACCCCGCATTGCGCGCCGCGATCCATTCGGCGCTGGGCCATTGGCTGGCCTACGACTATTGGTGTTCAAACTGGTGGCATAACGAGATCGGCGTTCCGAACGACCTGTCGGAAACCATGCTCTTGTTTGAAGCCGAGCTTACCGCGGAGGAGAAAGCAAAGGGGCTGAAAATCGTGACGCGCGCCAAAATCGAGCCCGCCAAAACCGGGCAGAACCTCGTCTGGGTGGCCGGGATCACCTTCATGCGGGCACTCATTGAAAACGATTCCGCGCTTGCCCGCAGCGCCCGGGACGCCATTTTGAGCGAGGTCGTCCTCAGCGACAAAGACGAAGGCTTGCAATGCGACTGGAGTTACCGCTTGCACGGCCCCTTCATCCAAATGGGCAACTACGGCCTGGCCTATGTGACCGACTGTTCCGGGTGGGCGGCTCTTTTCCAAGGAACCGGCTTCGCCTTTTCGGAATCCCAAATGGCCATCCTTCGCCAATACATCCTGGAGGGTCAACGCTATGTGTATTGGAAAGGCGCGATGGATGTCAGCACCTGCGGCCGCCAGTTGTTCGCAGGCTCCGCTGCAGGGCGGTGCAAAGCCTACGTCCGCGCCTTGGAAGTGATGCAACGGGCCGATCCGGATCACGCCGCGAGCTATCAAGCCGCCATCGACAGCAGCACCATTTCCGAAGGCACGCCCAATGCCTTGATTGCCAACAAACACTTTTGGCGTTCGGACTTCATGGTGGACCGCCGCTCTGGCTACTACGCCTCGGTGCGTATGGGATCACACCGAGTCATCGGATCGGAAACTTGCAACGGCGAAAACCTGCTGGGCCTCTACGAAGGCGACGGCGCTTTCTTCCTCTATCAAAGCGGCCATGAATACGAGGACATCTTCCCGGTCTTGGACTGGCGCAAGCTGCCAGGCACCACGGTCGCGCAGACTGAAACTTCATTGCTGCCTCGCGGGGGTTCACCCAGCAGCTTTTCGGTGGCCAAGGGCCGCGTGGACAGCGACTTCGTCGGCGGCGTCTCTGACGGCAAAGACGGCGCGGCGGTGATGGACTACCGGCGGGAAGGCGTCGCGGCCAAAAAGAGCTGGTTCTTCTTCGAAGGCCGCGTGGTCTGCCTTGGTGCCGGTATCGAGAGCGATTTGAATACCCCTGTGCTGACCACCGTCAATCAATGCCTGCGAAACGGCCCCGTCCTCGCGGAGTCGGAAGACGTCGCGTCCGGCCCGGTCGAGGGCAGGGGAGAGCGGGCCGCATTGAAATGGGCGTGGCACGATGGCGTGGGCTATATTTTCCCTGCTCCCGTAAAAGCGACCCTGGGAGCCGAGGCTCAACCGGGGGCTTGGAAGCGCGTGATCTCGAGTTGCAGCGATAAGCCGCTCACCAAAGACGTTTTCGCGCTGTGGCTCGACCATGGTGCCAAGCCCAAGGGAGCCAGCTATCAATACTTAGAAATACCGGGGGCCACGGCGGAACAAGTGGCTGCCTTGGCAAAGAAGCCCGACGTTGAGTGCCTCAGCAACACCCCAGATCTCCAGGCTGTCCGGCGCGGGAATCTCACAATGGCGGTGTTTTACCAGCCCGGAAAACTGGCCTTGGCTCCCGGTCGGCAACTGGAGGTTAGCGAGCCGTGCATCGTCCTGTTGAGGGGCGCTGGCCGCAAAACCAGGCTTACCGTGGCCGATCCAGCCCAGAAATTGACGACCCTGCACGCCGTCATCAACAGCAAGCCCCTCACCGTGAAGCTTCCCCAGGGTTCGCAAGCCGGGCGCAGCGTCGCGGCCAAATAATGCCGCGCGACTTAAAAATTGCTTTTAAAAGCAAGCTTGACTCCAATACCAAATGAGATTCCGATTGCCACCGCGGAACATGAAACGTCCTACCCAACAGGACATCGCGGTCATTGCCGGCATGAGCCAGGTGGCGGTCTCGATGGCGTTGCGGGATCATCCACGCATCTCGGAGGAAAACCGGGCGCGCGTCAAAGAAATCGCGCGCCAAATCGGCTATCGACCCGACCCGGCGCTGCTCGCGCTTTCCACCTACCGGCACGAAGTCGTCAAATCCCAATACAAGGCGACGCTGGCCTGGGTGAACTTTCATCACACCTCGGTAAAGTTGCAGCCCTTTGCCTACGAGCTCTTCAAGGGAGCGCAAGATAGGGGCTCCCAGCTTGGCTATAACATCGAGGAGTTCTTGATGGACGACTTGGACAACAACGTCAAGCGCCTCTCCGAAGTTCTCTATTCGCGTAATGTCCAGGGCGTCTTTTTCGCGCCCCAGCCCCGGCCTGTCACACACATCAACCGCAAAGCTTTTGCGTGGGATCGGTTTTCGCTCATCTCGTTCGGGTTCACCCTAGTCAGGCCCATGCTCGATGTGGTCATCGACGGCCAGTACCGCGGTTCCAGGCTGGCTGTGAGGAAGATGTGGTCGCTGGGCTATCGCCGCATCGGTTTTGTCATCAATACTCGCTACCACGAGCAAACTGACGGCAACCTCCTGGCGGGTTACCTTTGCGAGCAGATCCGGTTTTCCCCGGGAAACCGCATTCCGCCGCTGATCTTGAACATCAAAGACCGCGCCTCCTACAC
The DNA here is from genome assembly GCA_964513965.1 of uncultured Chthoniobacteraceae bacterium. Classification (GTDB taxonomy): domain Bacteria; phylum Verrucomicrobiota; class Verrucomicrobiia; order Chthoniobacterales; family Chthoniobacteraceae; genus UBA695. Next base: position 48,894 of record CAZEOO010000007.1, on the reverse strand, counting down.
GCGGGAATGCCGAAAATGGCTCCGGCGTTACAAGCCGGATGCAATTTTTGATACCAACAGCGATTTGCAAATTTCCGTACCTAAAGAAGAATACATCCATTGCGGCATTGCTTCGCATTCGCGGGGTGCTCCCACGGAAAACGGGGTGTCAGGGATATATCAAAACCCCCAACTCATCGGGTGGATCGGAGCCAACGAACTCATTTCCATGATTAACATGAACATCCGCGGCATCCCGGCCTACCCCCGGCGCATCTTGATCGAAAGCGTCTGGGTGCAGGGGGAATCCACCCCCCGGGTTGCTGTTAAGTAAAAGCGCCGCCGTGCTTGTATCCGCTTGGACGAAAAGCCATAACATCGCCGTTGCGAAAATTCATGAAAATCCCCCTCTTCCCTTCCATGCTGCTTAAATACAGCCTTCTTTTCCTCTCCTGTTCTTTGCTCAATGCAAAAACGCTGCCGCTGTCCTCCCTGGATCTCGGGGCCGTCGAACAAAGCTGGGGCAAAGCGCAAAAAGACCAGTCCGTCACCGGGGAACCGCTGAAAATCGCGGGCCAGCCTTTTGCAAACGGCGTGGGCACCCACGCCAACAGCCGGTTTGTCATCGCCCCCGGCGACAGCGAACGCTTCACCGCCTTCGTGGGGATTAACGACCAGAAAGCCGGCTGCGGAACCGCCGAGTTCATCATTACCGGCGACGGCAAGGAGCTGTGGCGCAGCGGCATCATGAAAACCGGCCAGCCCGCGCAAAAAGTGGACCTTCCTATCAAGAATATCCGCAAGCTCGTGTTGCAGGTCACCGACGCCGGGGATGGCGTCAATTGCGATCATGCGGACTGGGCCGAGGCTGCCTTTGAATACACCAACGCCGCGCCGGCGCCTTACCAATCCGTGGCCGCCGCCGGTCCGGCCGTCATCCTCACGCCCAAATCCCCCGCCACCCCGCAAATCCACGGCGCACGGGTATTCGGCGTCCGCCCGGGGCATCCGTTCCTCTTCACCATCGCCGCCACCGGGGAGCGCCCCATGAAATTCGCGGCGGAGCACCTGCCCGCCGGGCTCGTCCTTGATCCAGAAACCGGGCGCATCACCGGAACGCTCAACGCCAAAGGCGAAAGCGTCGTCAAGCTCCGGGCCGAAAACGCGCTGGGTAAAACCGAGCGCGATTTGCGCATCGTCTGTGGCGACAAAATCGCGCTCACGCCGCCCATGGGCTGGAATAGCTGGAACTGCTTTGGGCACGACATCAATGACGAGAAAATGCGGGCGGCGGCGGATGCCATCGTCTCCAGCGGCCTCATCCAGCACGGCTGGACCTACGTCAACCTCGACGACGATTGGGCGGGGGAGCGGGACGCCTCGGGCATGATGCAGCCCAACAAGAAGTTCCCCGATATGAAGGCGCTCGGCGAATACATTCACGGCAAAGGGCTCAAATTCGGCATCTACTCCTCCCCCGGCCCGAGAACTTGCAGCCGCTTCCCGGGCAGCTACCAGCACGAGGATCAGGATGCCCGGCGCTACGGCGAATGGGGCGTCGATTATGTGAAATACGATTGGTGTGAATACGGCATCGTTGCGCAAAACCTGACCGTCGAGCGTCTCTCGGCCTACCTTCCCGCCGATAAGGCCAAATTGCAGGAATTGCACCGCGAGCGCCAGGCCCTCGAACTGGCCCTGAACCTTGTCCCTCCCGCCAAGCGGCCCCGGGAGCAGACGGACCGGCTCCAGGCCGTCAACAAGGAACTCGCCTCGATCTTCCAAAAAGTTCCAGCCCAGGACCGGCAAGCCGTCGATCTGGACATCCTGCAAGCTCCCTACCGGCTCTTCCGCACCTCTCTGGACAAAGTGCCACGCGATATTACTTATAGTCTTTGCCAATACGGAAGCGGCAAAGTTTCCGAATGGGGGACGCGCATCGGCGGGAACTGCTGGCGCACCACCGGCGACATCGAGGACACCTGGGTCAGCATGAAAACCATCGGCAAAAAGCAAGCCGGGCTCGAGAAATATGCCGTACCCGGCGGCTGGAACGACCCCGACATGCTCGTCGTCGGCAACGTCTGGCTGGGGCCGACGCGCAAGTTGCATCCCACCCGCCTTACCCCGAACGAGCAATACACCCACATTAGTTGGTGGTGCCTGCTTTCCGCCCCGCTGCTCATTGGATGCGATCTCACCAACCTGGACGAGTTCACCTATGGCCTCCTGAGCAACGACGAAGTGCTGGAGGTCGATCAAGATCCGCTGGGCCGCCAGGCTGGGCGTGTTTCGCAAAACGGGGACGGGGAAGTCTGGTCCAAGGAAATGGAAGACGGCAGCCGCGCCGTGGGCCTGTTCAACTTTGGCGACGATGAAGCTAAAATCACCGTTCGTTGGCAGGATATCGGAGCCACTGGCAAGCAGGTCGTCCGCGATTTGTGGAGGCAGAAAGACCTGGGCTGCTTCAATGAAAGCTTCGAGGCTTCCGTGGCTCCGCATGGCGTGGTTCTGGTCAAAATCCGTCCCGAATCGAAATAGGGCAACCCCATGCGCCACTCCCCGCGCTTTCCATGGCCGAACCGCCTCGCGCTGGGCGCGTTGCTCGCCACGGCTGCGGTGCTCAAGGGGTATGACTGGATCACCTCCGCTGCGCCGGAGTCGCTCGTCCACCTGGCATGGCTGGGGCTCATTGCAGGGGAATTGTTGCTGGCCGCCTGGCTTTTGAGCGGCAGGAAACCGGGCGTGCTGGTTCCCGTTACCACGGCCTGTTTCGCCGGGTTCGCCGCCGTTTCATTATGGCGCATCTCCCGGGGGGACGTCTCCTGTTCCTGTTTTGGAAGCCTTGTTGTGAGCCCAAAACTGAGCTTCGCAATCGATGGCGCGGCGCTGGCCCTCGTGCTTCCGTGGGCGAGCTGGAAGCGCCGGGTCGTGCTGCCGTTGGCGGGCGGGGTGAGCGCGGCTGCTTTTGCTCTGGCCGTGGCTCTTGGTCATGGAAACCTCGCGTCATCTGAGGCCTTCCAAATCGGACATTCATGGCCACCGCCCCACGCGGTCACGGCGGATGCCAGCCTTGCCGATGGGGATTGGGTGGTCATTCTCTACCGCTCCTCGTGTGGCCGGTGCCAGGCCACCGCCAAGCAGTATGCCGAATGGGCCATGGAAGAGAAAGCGCGGCACGGGAACACCCGCGTGGCCTTGCTGGATACCGATGCCCGGCTGGAAATCGCCCCTGCGGGTAATCCTCCCGATTCCGGCGTCGTGGAAGGTTTTTTGCGCACCTCATTGTCGATCCCGGATCTTCCCCTCGTCATTCGGTTGAGCAAGGGCCGGATCGTCGCCGCCCGGGAAGGGTGGGGGGACTCCACCAGCCGCTTTTAGGTCACGCTTTCAAGTAAAAGCGCCGAAAAGTTTGCTAAACGTTGTCAATACACACATTTTTCAATGTTCCCGAGCGCAATGCCCTCCCAACTTCCATCTGCAAAAACGCCCCATGACCCTCGGCCTATCACCGTCGCAGCGATGACAAGACGCATCCTGGCCGCGCTTTTGTTGGGGGTTTTTTGCATGGGCGCTACCGGTTCAGCCCTCGCCAGGGAGTGTTTGTCTTTGGCCGGAGAATGGAAACTTCGCATCGACCCCGACGGGGTGGGGGCGGAGAAACAATGGTTCAGCGAGACATTGACAAACCCCGTAAAGTTGCCCGGCTCCCTGGCCGATAATGGGGTCGGGCAAAAGGATGTCTCGATGGGCACTTCCAAATGGAGTTTTGTCTATACCTATCCCGCTGATGGAGATTGGAACAAAAAGGGGGCGGCGTGGTATCAAAAGGAGGTGGTGATTCCGGAGAGTTGGAGAGGAAAGCGCGTCACGCTTTTTCTGGAACGAAGCCGCTGGACGCAAGTGTGGGTGGACGGCCAATGCGCGGGATCGGCCCAAGCTTGGTTAAGCACCCCGCATATCGAAGATGTCTCGGCGCTGCTAACTCCAGGCCATCATCGCATCACCATCCAGGTCCAAACGGCCTGTATCTACCCCCGAGTGCGGGATTCCCACCAATTTGCCATGCAGGGGCGGTGGAACGGGATTATTGGGCGGCTTGAATTGCAGGCAGTCGATCCGGTGTGGATCGAGTCGGTCCAAATCTATCCAGACGTGACTAAGCGTACGGCCAAAGTTCGGGCCGTCCTGGGCAATGCCACGGGCAGACCGCAACGGGGCAAACTTCAATTGGAAGCCGCCTTGTTGGGTAGGGACCAGCCAGCGGCGCGCGGCGCCATCCCTTTCGCCATCGACCAGCCAACCTCCGTGGTCGAAACCGACCTGGCGATGGGAAATGACGTTCGTTTGTGGAGCGAATTTACGCCGGACCTTTACTGCCTAAAAGCAAAGTTAAGCGCCGAAATCTATAAAGACGAAGCGCACGCTACATTTGGCATGAGGGAATTCAAAACGCGGGGGCTTCATTTTACGCTCAATGGGCAGCCAATCTTTTTGCGGGGGAATACCGACAACGCCGCCTTTCCAAAAACGGCTTATCCACCCATGGGTTTGGATGAATGGAAGCAATATTTCAAAATTGCCAAGGTCTGGGGGTTGAACCATATCCGCTTCCATTCATGGTGCCCGCCCGAAGCCGCGTTCCAGGCTGCGGACGAGGCAGGTTTCTATCTTCAAGTAGAAGGCCCGTTAAACGGCACCTCCGACAACGCGGAAGAAATTTCGTACATTGGCGAAGAGACCCAACGCATCCTGGATAGCTACGGCAATCATCCCTCGTTCTCGATGTTGAGCAGCGGCAACGAGGGCCATATGAAAAAAGAAGTCTGCAAAACGTGGATTGACGAGTGGCAACGGCAGGACGCCCGCCACCTCTACACCCACTCCACCAGCGGAGGCGGATTGCAGCCTTTTAGTGATTTCTGGGTGGCTTGTGCCTTTGCGCGAATCAACTGGGGGCGGGAAGGCGAGCACCCCGGCTGCCTGCGCGGAGCCTTTCACGATCCTTTGGTGGGGCATGTCAACAACAGCTCTCCCTCAACCTTGGTGGATTATTCAGAATCACTGGAGGGCAAGGGGGTGCCCAATATTCCCAAGATCGATCGTCCCGTGGTATCGCATGAAGTCGGGCAGTACGATGTCTATCCCAACTACCGCGAGATGGCCAAGTACACCGGTGCGGTTCGGCTCAAGAATTACGAGCTCTTTCGCAAGAGCCTCGAAGCCCATCATCTGCTGGATCAAGCGGACGATTTCGTGCGGGCTTCCGGTGAACTGCAGGTCTTATTATATCGGGAGGAGATCGAAGCCGCTTTGCGCACCCCCGGGCTCGCGGGTTTCCAACTCCTGGCTCTCGAAGACCAACAAGAACAAGGGACGGCCATATGCGGCATGCTCGACGCGTTCAGGGAGCCGAAGCCGTATGGCAATCCCGCCGAGTTCCGCCAATGGTGCGGCCCCGTCGTCCCGCTTTTGCGGATGAAGCAATATTCATGGACGACCGCCGAGACTTTTGCCGCAGACGTGCAAGTGGCCCACTACGGCCCCAGCGCCTTTAATGCCGCGGTCATCAAGTGGTCGCTTCAGAACCGTGAAGGCAAGACGCTGATCTCGGGAACCCTTCCGCCGCAGCGGATTGAAGCGGGCGGGTTGGCTAATCTCGGGCACATCGAGGCATCGCTCTCCAGCCTTCCCGCGCCCGCGGCGTACACTATAACGCTGGCCATCGAAAACACAGCGATCCAGAACCATTGGAAAATCTGGCTCTACCCCGAGACTCTGCCTCCCGTGGACACTTCCGAAATCCTCATCACCGAAAAGTGGGATGCTTCGGTCGAGCAGGCGCTTTCAGCTGGCCGGAAGGTTCTCTATCTTCCAAAGCCATCGGCACTTCCCCACTCGGTAGCGGGATCGTTTGCAACCGACTTTTGGTGTTTCCCAATGTTCAAGGGATTCAACCCCCCGGGCACATTGGGGCTATGGTGCACCCCCAAGCATCCCGCCCTGGCCGCCTTCCCAACGGAATTTCACGCTGATTGGCAGTGGTGGGACTTGGTTAAGCACTCGCGTGCCATGATCCTCGACGATTTGCCCGCCGGGCTACGGCCTCTGGTGCAGATCATCGACAATTTGGAACGCAACCAAAAGCTTGGCGTTCTCTTTGAAGCAAAAGTCGGGGCCGGACGGTTGTTGGTCTGTTCCATCGACTTGGTATCCGGGCTGGAGCGGCGGCCGGTTGCAAGGCAGTTCCGCTACAGTCTGCTGCGCTATATGGCTTCGGGGGACTTTTCCCCGGCGGTATCGCTGGCTCCCGGGGAAATCGCGAATCTTGGCCGTTCCACCAGTCAAAGCAAAGGGCTCGAACTGGCCGAACCGGTGGGCATTCATCGGGCGGCCATGGTGGTGCATTGCGCCAGCAAGCTCCAGGGGGACAAAGCTGCCTGGAAACAGCAGTTTGATGACGTGGCGGTTAAAATCCCCGGCTTCGACTATGCTCTTTCGGGCAATGTCCAATGTCTGCGCAATTTTGGGATCACGTTTTGGAACGCCCCCGAAATGAAGCTCATGGTCACCTGTCCCAAAGGCTGGACGGGGAATCTCCATCTCCGCTTTCAGGATATCAACCGCCAGAAACGCAGCGCGACCCTAACGCTCAATGGGAATCAACTGGGCGATCTCTGCGAGCATACCGATGGTGCGTGGGTTGTGGTTCCATTAAAAGAACGGGATACGGCCGATGGTTCGGTTCAGATTAGAATCACCGCACCGGAGAAAAAGGATGTTATTTTGACTGATTGGGTTCTAATGCCCACCGGTACGAACGATCCGGGCTAGCAGCCTGTTGAAAAATGAACCACGGCCATTTCGCGCATCTTTTTGTTCTGGGCGGCGTCGCTCGCTGGGCCTATATGTATCCATACAGGCGCTGCGCTCGACTTCTTGCCCAGACCAAAAATCTGTTGCGAACTGCCCATCTTTGATTATTTCAACAGGCTGCTAGTGTGGTGAAAGAGAAATACGCTAAATAAGTCCGAGGCTATTTTTTGAATTTTCAAGGCGCGAATGAAGGGCGGTATCTGAAGATACCGACCGATTGAGCAACGCGGAAAAATCGAAAAATAGACCGGAATTATGACGTGAATTAATCTTTCACCACACTAGAGAGTTATTCGCTAAATTCATTTCATCAGTTCGGCCTCTCTTGGGTTGTATTGACGCATACAGTTGCGGCTCACGATCCCGCCCCCATCCCTTGGTGCTTCCAATCGCTGGCTATATTACTTTGTAAAAGCACCCTGGCGCGCCTCTTTGCCGGAGGGATTCTTCTATCAGCAAACCGCTTTTAAGTAAAAGCGCCGAAAAAGTTGTAAAGCGGCGGCGGGAAACTCATAACACGCACAGGTTTACGTTTTCCTAAACGCAAACATCCTCCAACTACAATCTGCAGAATTGTAATTCAAAATGAAAATGCCCCTAAAAACCCTCGGTCTATTATTGATCGGCTATCTTACGCTATCGGGCTCCCAGTCCATGGCGGCAACCTATACCTGGTCGGGAGCCTCCGGTGGCTCCTGGTCCGCTCCAGCCAACTGGACGGCAAACAGCGGCGTGCCCACCACTAGCGACACAGCCAATCTCCTGGACACCGCCACAACGCGCAACGTCATCTACGACACCTCCGCCAGCGGCGTGTTAGGCGCGCTCTCCATCACGCAGACCAGCAATGCCATTAACAAACTAACCGTTCAAAAGAACCTGACGGTGGCGAACGCGATCACCCTGGCCGCCAGCAGCGGCACCAGCATGATCTACATCGATTCCTACGATGCCGCGGCGGGGCTTAACCTCACCGTTCCAAGCCTTACGCTCAACAGCGGCGGTGTGTTGGCGTTTTCCGTCGGCGGGGCATCGAACACGCTTAACCCCAAAATTACAGGCAGCGTCATTATTAGCGGCGGCAGCTTAATTGAGTACCTCGTTCCAAATACAAGCAGTGCGGGTTACTCGTTCATTGCGGGCGATCTCTCCATGACCAGCGGCACGATATGGATCGGCGCGACGGGAGTCAGCGGTCTCGCCGGCACCCAGACGCGTTTGCAGGTTTCCGGCAACGTCAATATCACCGGCGGTGCGGTCAAGACCGCAAGCATTGGAAACTTCGAATTTACCGGCTCCACGATTAATATATCCGGGTTGCTTGCCACAAGCAGCTCAATCCAGACTGTGGTTTTATATGGGGCTGGCAATCAGGTTTTCACCTGCGAATCATCTCCGACCAATGCCTATTTAACGTCCCTTCAGTGCCGCTCCGGCACTAACGTGACCAGGACGATCGGCGCGCCCACCACGAGTGGCACTTTGGCGATCGGCAACCTTTCACTTACAGAGGATAACGCCAATCAAACGATGAAGATCGTGTTAAGCAGCGATGTGCTCAGCGGGTCCTTTAACGCCAGCAATGCAAAGAGCAATAGTGTTTTTACCGTGGACCTTAACGGCCACACCTTTTTTACGTCGGGAGCCCTGGGCTTTACCGTTACCTCCACGACCGGCACATGGAATTTCGTGAACGGTAAGTCTGGTGGCCTGATCGCGGCGCAGTATTTTGATTTTTCCGGAGCGCCCGTTACCAATATTGGTCTTAACTCCAATTACCAGATCATCTTGACGGCCACGACCGCGGGTGCCAACAACAACCTCAGCGGTACGGGCACCATCGCGGCCAACACCCTTTTTTCCTACGTCGGCTCGGGAACGGCCTACCTGACTGCTTCCAACCGTGCCATCGGTCAGCTCTCCGTTGGCAACGGCTCCACGGCTTCCGTTTTGAACCTTGCGGGCGGTGGCATGGCAGCCCTAAGCGTGCAGGGCGACGTGACCGTGAAAACCGGCGCCGTCTTGAACCTCATTGATAAGGCGCTGACGCAAACGAACGGTCTTTCCACTGCGGGTGGCCTGAATGGCGGCGGCAGCATCTACAACAACGGCAGCAGCGGCGGTACCTCTCTGATTACCTTGAACACCTATTGGGCGGACGGCCTCTTCTCGGGCGTCATTGGGGACGCCACGGGCACGGGTAAAGGGAAAGTGGCCGTGACGCTCACGGGCGGCTTTGGAAAACAGACCTTCACCGGCACCAACACCTACAGCGGCGCGACCACCATCGGCGCGGGCAACACGCTGGAACTCGGCAACGGCACGAGCGACGGCGTCATCTCCAGCCAGAGCGCCATCGTCAACAACGGCGAGCTGGACTATAACATTGCCGGAACGCAGACCTACGGCGGCGTCATCTCCGGTGGCGGCGTGGTGTCCATGGTTGGCCCCGGCACGCAAATTCTCTCCGGCAACAACACGTATACCGGCCAGACCAGCATCGTCAGCGGCACCCTGCAAATCGGCGCGGGCGGCACCACCGGCGTCCTTGCTCCCAGCAGCGCCATCAGCAATAACGGCGCGTTGGTTTTCAACCGCTCGGACGTCGTCACGCAAGGGGCGGATTTCGCCAACACCATCAGCGGTTCCGGCAGCGTCACGCAAGCCGGTTCCGGCAAGCTCATCCTGGGCGGCAACAACACGTATACCGGCGCGACGATTGTCGCGAGCGGTGAAATGGATATCAACGGCTCCATAGCGGATGCGAGCGCGGTCACGGTGAAATCCGGAGCGACCCTGGGCGGTAGCGGCACAGCCAACGGCACACTGAACGTGCAGGACGGCGGCGTCAACGGCAACGGCCTCCACTTGGGAGCCGCCACGTTCGACGGCCAGAGCACTCTCTCCGGCACCACCACCGCCGCGAGCTTCACCGTTAACAGCGGCACGACTACCGCGAGCGGCGTCCACACCACCAGCGGCAACCTCGCGGTGAACGTGGGCTCGACATTGAAAAACACGGGCAGCTTTTCCGCGAACATCGTGAGCGTCGCCAACACGGCCACGCTGACCAACAACGGCACCTTGAACGGCACGGTCAACGTGAGCGGTTTGCTCAACGGCACGGGCACCATCAACGGCGCGCTGACCATCAAGACCAACGGCGAACTGGCTCCCGGCAACAGCCCTGGCATCACCACGGTGGCGGGCAACCTGACGGTGGAGACCGGCGCGAAGATCTCGATGCAAATCGATGGGATCACAGCGGCGGGAACGGACTACGACCAGATCGTCGTAACGGGCGCAACCAGCCTGATCTCGCTCAACGCCGGGAGCATCCTGAGCCTGAGCATTACCGACGGAGCGTTTACCAGCGGCGCGCTGACCTTAATCGAGAACCAGAGCGACAACGCGATCGTGGGGACGTTCAGTTCGGTGGTGATCGGCGGGAACACATATGACGTGAGCACGACCAACAAGTTCACCTACGGCGGCAAGGAATACGAACTGCTCTACAACGTGGACGCGGGGGGCGACTCAAAGGCGAACGACCTGCAACTGACGGTGGTGCCGGAACCCGGCACGTGGGCCATGCTGCTGGGCGGCCTGGGTATGTTGCTGGGCGCGCAGCGGATGCGCCGCCGGTCAGCGTAGGCAATCCGGCATCCACAAAGAGCGTCCGTGGAGGTGGACAACTTATGCCAGGTTCGATCTGCAACTGCGGAAAGACGAAGAATCGCAACACAGGGGCGAGCCACCGGGGGTTCAGCTTGCTTGAACTCCTGGTGGCGGTTGCGATCATGGTCACGGCCGCGGTGCTGGTCGGCCCTAGTTCGGCCTCCATGATCGACGCATGGAAATTGACTCTCGGCGGTCGAAACGTCGTGGATAAACTCAACATCGCCCGCCAACGCGCGATCTCCAGGAACAGGACGGTGGAAGTGCGCTTTTACCAGTACGCGGATTCGGATGCCGGTGAGAAAACCGGAGCCGTCGCAAGCGGCAAATACCGCGCCTTCCAAACCTTTGAAATCAACGAGACCGGCCAATACGTTCCCTTCGGAAAAGTAGAACGCCTGCCCAACACCGTCGCGATGGAACGCAGCGGCGAACTGACCTCGCTCTTCAACGCACCGGCGGGCGTGAGGGCGGGCAGCGGCGGCGAAACCCTCCCGGGCCTCGGCACCGCGTACAACTTCATCGCCTTTCAGTTCAAGCCCGACGGCTCCACCAACCTGAGCCACGATGCGCTCTGGTTCCTGACGCTGTGTGAAATCCGAGCGGGCGATTCCCTGGCGGCATTGCCGCCCAACTACTACACCATCCAAATCGATTCGTTTAATGGACATATTAAATCATATCGGCCTTAAAAAGAAGGGAGCAGCCGGTTTCAGTTTGGTTGAAGTCACGCTGGCGTTGGGCGTCATCGGGTGCGCCTTTGTTCCCATGATCGGGCTTTTGCCCACCGGGCTGCAAACCTTCCGGCGCACCATGGAGTTGTCCACGGGAATCCAAATCGCGCAACAAGTGGAGGGGGAAGTGCAACAAGCGGATTTTTCGACCCTCGGCGGCACTTCTGGCAACTCATTGCGCTATTTCGACGAGCAGGGCATCGAGATCGCAGACGTCAACAGTACCAAGTGGATCTACGTGGCGAATACCGTCATCGGGCCACCGGCGAGCGACCAAACGGCGGGGCTGCAAGGCACCGGGCTCGTGAAAGTAAACATCCAGGTCATCTACAACCCCGCGAGAAAAGTCGTGCCTGTGGGGGCTGATGGCCTGGTTTCCGGGACGCTCGGCCTGGCTGTCCAAAACTATACGAATTTTGTCTCCGCCTATAAATGAAGGTGTTCTCTCCATCTCGAGGCTATCGCCGGGCCGCCTTCACTTTGGTGGAAGTCATGGTCTCGCTCGGGATCGTCCTTTTGATTTCAATCCTTCTCGTTTCCATGGTGGATACGACCAAACGCACGTGGGTTTATACCCAGGCTAAAACCGAGCAGTTCCGGGAGGCGAGGGAAGCATTCGAAACCCTTTACCGTCAACTGAACCAGGCCACGCTGAATCCATACTTGGACTGCGTGAACAGCGGCGGCCAGACCAAAGGCGGCAACGACTCGTTTACGCCGGATCACTATACACGCCTCTCCGAACTGCGCTTCATCTGCGGTCCGAAATTGGCCGGGGACCTTGCCTCAACGCCGCCGCGTCCAACCCATGCCGTGTTTTTCCAGGCGCCGTTGGGGCTCACCAGCGGCAGCGCCTATGCCCGCCTGGAGAATCTATTAAACACTGTGGGGTGCTTCATAGAATTTGGCAGTGACAATGCCCTGCGGCCACCCTGCATCGAGCAGGCGAAAGGGGCTGTGCTGCGGTATCGCTTCCGTTTGAAGGAACTCATCGAACCCTCGGAGTCTCTGTGCATCTATCAAAACACCTCCGGCAACGCGAACACTTACAGCGGCAAAGACTGGTTCTCCACTCCGCTGGGCAACACCGGCGGCGGCAACGCACCCTGGACCCGCGTGTTGGCGGAAAACGTGATCGCGTTGGTGCTCTTGCCGAAGCTCGCGGCGGGCGACGTGAATAACGCCACGCAACTCAGCGGCTCATATAGTTACGATTCCACCGCAACCAACGCCAACGCGACCCTCAACCCCAAGAACCAATTGCCGCCCGTCGTCAACGTCACCATGGTCGCCATCGACGAAAATTCCGCCTCCCGGCTGGCCAATCGCTATGGCGCATCCATCCCGGACCTTGGTCTCAACGGACTTTTTGCCGATGCCGCCAACCTTTCGCGCGACCTGCAGCAACTCGAGGACAAACTGACGGCGCTTGGCGTCAATTATCGCGTCTTCACGGCGGACGTCCCCATCCGGGCCGCCAAGTGGAGCCAGGAGCAGACCAACTAGTTATGAAAACTCACGCCGACAATCGCCACGCGATGGCGCTGGTTTTGGTGCTCTCGTTTCTCGTGCTCATCTCGATGCTGATCGTGACGTTTTTCCTGAGCGTCATGTCCGAGGCCAGGCATTCGAAATTCTACGCGGACGAAATCAGCACCCGGCAGCTTGGGGACATGGCCGTCAACCTGGTCATCGGCTCCATTCGCGAGGCTACGATTTCAACGTGCGGCTTGGCCGCGGCCTCCAGCGGCACTTTGGCATGGGCTTCGCAGCCCGGCATGATCCGAACCTACGGCCTGGATGGTTCACCCGCCGCCTATTACAAACTCTATTCATCGGGCACATTGAAAATAACCAATGGACTTACTGGATATACTCCCGATGCCGATGTTGTCAGCGATTGGAACGATGCAGGCAAAGCGCCGCTTTACACGGACCTTAATCGCCCCGTCGCCGTGCCTTCCAGCAGCGGAACATCACTAGTCTTTCCCATCATCGATCCCCGGGCATGTTCGTCGGATGCGAATGCGGTCGAAGGCTTCCAATATGGCGATACGGACCCGGCGACGGGCAATCGCATTGGCGGGGTGGTTGCGCCGAGCGGCGGAGCTTCCGACGCGCAACGGCTCCCCATGCCGGTAAGCTGGATTTACGTGCTGCAAAACGGCGCGCTGACCGTTCCGTCGGGTTGTGAGAAGGGCGTTGCCTCGTGGGACGGAAGTTCTGGCCCCATCCCAAGCGGCACCAACCCCATCGTGGGGCGCATCGCTTATTGGGCCGATGACGATTCCTGCAAAGTAAACATCAACACCGCCGCAGGGGATCTCCCTTCCGCCTCGCTCACCACCGGCTCGTCCTTCGGCTCCTTTTGGGATACGCCCAAAGGCTGGCTGCCCGCCGAACTTGCGCTCGCCAATAACCAGCCGTGCAAGAATGAATTCCAGCGTTATCCTGGGCATCCCGCCACCGTTTCGCTCAGCACCGCCTTCCCCGGACTGAATAAACGGCCGGACATTTGCGCCATTGCTCCGCGCATCGGGGACGGCGGTTCCGAGGGAGGCGAGGTAATGACGATTGACGGTGCCTTGGGCGAAATCACTCTCGACGGCGACCGTCTCTATGCCACCGTCGATGAATTGATGTTCGCACCATCCCGCGGCGTCAACCCCGTGATGACGCCTTCCGACTTGGAGAAAGCCCGCTTCTTCCTAACCGCGAACAGCCGTTCACCGGACCTCAATCTGTTCGGGCAACCGCGCGTCAGCGTATGGCCGGAGCCCAAAACCGTCGCCAATCGCACCGTTACGGATCGCTTGATCGCTTTTTGCACCACCGTTGGCAACAAGCCGTACTACTTCACGCGCTCCGATCCAAACTCGACTAGCAACGATTGGAACATCGCACGCAACCAGGATCTCTATAAATATCTGCAAACAGCGACGGGTAAAAAATTTCCCGGGTTCGGCGCGGCAAAGCTTGGCAACGCCACGACGTTCCAGGAAAAATACGGGGATGACCGCGACCAGATTCTGACCGAGATTTTTGACTATATCCGCATCGTCAATCTGAGAGACCCTGCGGGAACACCTTATAGTTCCAGCGGTCAGGTGGTTCCCATTCAAATCACAGCGCCTCACTCTGGAGTGAGCACCGCGGGCTTCGGCCGTTTCGACACCATTTCGCAAGCGTCGATCTGGTTCTACGCCTCGGCGGCCAGCGGCACCGTGGCTTCCAAAATGAGGGCGGTGCTCCTGTTTGAACCGTACAACGTGGCCGCCGGGTATTCCGATCTCAGTCAGCCGAGCTATGAATATAGCATCCCCGCGCTGCAAACCAGTTTGGTGACAAAAGCCAGGCCCAGCGTGGCCGTCATCTGCGCGGGGAACACTATGCCGCTCTACTTTTCAGGCAACTCAAACACCATGGCATGCAACGGAGGTTACCATTACCGGCCCTGGGGCGGGGTCAAGGGCATCGCCAACCAATTTTTGCAAAATGGCAGCAGTCTCAAGGATATCGACTCCACCGTCTCGGGGGCTTCGGTGTACCCGTTCATCAGCCAGGAAATCGACATCCCCGACCCGAATGGAACCTTCTCGCTTTCCGGGACCGGTTTCCAATTGCAGATCGTTTCCAACGGCCAGCTTGTTCAGAAAATCAATTTGTATTTTCCGCAGACCTCCGTTCCCTATCCAACGGCTCCGGCAGATCTTTCAATGCTGAATTTTAAAACCCGGATGGGGTATCTTCTTAACGGCGCCAACAATATGTGGCCCAACTTTATTCTCGGTAACGATTCCATTCGGAGCCTGGAACTCTACGGGAAAGACTCGGACGCCGGAAACGCTCAGGGCGACGTCCGCCTGGTTCAGGCCAATGCCTCCTACCTGGCGAATGGAACCCCCAGGGATTGCTTCGCGCCGCATGAAAGCTACAAGATCGGCAACCACATGGCGCATAGCCTCTCGACCGGCGTGCCGCAGTATAAATACAACGGGGCCACGGTGGGAAAACTCGTCTTTAACGTCGCCGCTCCCGCTCAACCTCCCGCGCTCCCGTCTTCACAGCAAGTCGCGGACTCGGCTGGAAAGACTTGCGTTACCATGTCCAACGGACAGCCCGGGGACTGGGACACCGGCATCGGAGTATGCGCCGATGGCCCCTATATCAACAAAACCGACGACGGCACCGATAGCGCGGGCACGAACTCCGGCCAGGTGGGGGTGGGGGCGAATATTCCGTATTACGTCAACACGAACAACTTCAACAGAGGCGCGGCGCTTGGCTTTCCCAACCGACAGATTGCCTCCGCTGTTCAGTTCGGGTCCCTTCCCACCGGCGTCATCGCAAAGAACCCCTGGCAGACGCTTCTCTTTCGTCCTGACCCGAATGCCTCCAGCGAAACCGATGCCCACAAAGGCAGCCATTCTCCAAAGGACCACTTATTGCTGGATCTTTTCACCATGCCTGTAGTTGAGCCATATGCCATTAGCGAGCCGCTTTCCACCGCGGGTCGCGTGAATATGAATGACAGGATCGCTCCGTTTGGCTACATCACCCGCAGCACGGCTTTGCGCGCCGCATTGAAGTCCACGATGGTCACGGCGATCCGCACGGACGACGTTGGTAACTACAAGAACTTCTCGAACACCACCACCTCAAACGGCTCCGGCACCTACCGCTACCGCATCAATCCCGACGAAAGCAGCGGCACGCTGAAATTCTTCGAAACCCGCTTCAGCCATCCCGACCTTGGCGGCCTCTTTGTTTCGCCGACCGAAATTTGCGACATCCCGCTGGTGCCCGTTATTTCAGGCGTGAACGCCGAGGGCATGTCCACTTTTTGGAATGACTATCGGCTCTCGGGCGACAACGTGCGGGAGACGCCGTATGCCCATCTTTATCCTCTGCTGACCACGAAATCGAACACCTACACGGTGCACATGAAGGTTCAGGCGCTCAAAAAAGTGAAGAGCACCCGGGCGGATCAATGGGTCGAGGCCAAAGACGAAGTCCTGGGGGAATACCAGGGTTCGTCAGTCATTGAGCGGTACATCGATCCCAGCGATCCGCGCCTCGCCAACGGCACGTCGGACCCCGACACCAAATCGCTCGAACCCCTCCATCGCTTTCGTGTTTTAAGCTCCAAAAGATTTACGCCATGACTAAACCCAAAGGACTATTTATCCTCGAACCCTCTAGTTTTGAAATGATCTACGGCCCCGATGAGCGCCGGGACATCCATGCGCTGGTGGACATCCCCGATCGCGCCTTTTCCGCCAAGGAGATTGCCGGTTGCGCGAATATGTTGCGCGAAGCCGACGTCATTTTCTCAGGGTGGGGGGCTCCGCGTCTCGACGCTGAATTTCTCGATATGGCGCCGGATCTGAAAGCCTTTTTCTACGGCGCGGGATCGGTTAAGTACATTCTCACTGACGAATTTTGGCAGCGGAATATCGCCATCACCTCGGCGGTTACGGCCAATGCCATCCCTGTGGCGGAGTACGCGCACGCCCAGATCATCCTCTCGCTCAAACGCGTGTGGTGGTTCATGCGCGAAACGCATCGCCTGGGCGCTTACCCGGCGTCGCCCTTGGAAATTTTGGGCGCTTACGATTCCACCGTCGGCCTCTTGTCCCTGGGCACCATTGGGAGAATGGTTTGCAAAAGGCTGGCACAATCCAATGTCCACCTCATTGCCTACGATCCATTGATTCCCCCCGAACAAGCGCGGGCTTTGAACGTGGAATTGGTGAGCAAGGAGGAACTCTTCCAGCGGTCGGACGTCATCAGCATCCATACGCCATGGTTGAAGGAAACCGAAGGCATGGTCAACCGGCGGTTGCTCCGCATGATGAAAAAGGGAGCCGTTTTGATTAACACCGCCCGGGGGGCGCTCATCAACGAACCCGACCTCATCGAAGTGCTGCAAAGCCGTCCCGATCTGATGGCTCTCTTGGACGTGACCCACCCCGAACCGCCGCAAAAAGGGTCGCCATTTTACTCGCTGCCCAACGTCCTATTAACGCCGCATCTCGCGGGAAGCGTCAACCGCGAATGCCGCAGGATGGGGCGGCTGATGGTCGAAGAAGTCAGGCGCTTCCTTGAAGGCAGGCCGCTGCGCTGGCAGTTGACGCGGGACCGCTCGTTGATATCTGCGTAAACAAAGTCATTAGCTTCCAATTTATGAAATAACAATATCCCCCCGTGTATGCATCTATTATCCAATCGTTGTTTCCGTGTCATCCGGTTTATAATCGCGCTCCTGTTTGCCTGCCCGGCCATGCAACCAGCTTGGGCCGACACGCCGCGCCGCGAAGGAACGGAGGAAGGGGCCGCGACGACGGAAGCGGAGGCTGTGGACGCCCTGAATTTTGATGCGCCAGGGATGGATGCGGTGAAAGCCGCGGCAAAGAGCGGTTCTATGGAAGCCCTCAAAAAGGCTTACCTTGATTACCGCCGCACCGGCTTGCCCGGCCAAGTGGAAAATTGCCCCCTCGGACAAACCGGCAACAGCGAAGGCCCAAACAGACGAGGCTGGCGATGAAATTTGCGCCCATCTCATTCGGGATCGCTTTTACCATGTCTATAAATTCGATTCAAACCCAGCGGATATGGGGCAGGACTTCAACTGGACGTATAATCCGGTCTCGAAAAGCGACCCCGGTTTTACGCAGGAATGGACTTGGTGCGTTATTAGCCGGACTCAGTTTTGGGAACATCTGGCGAAGGCTTATTGGAATACACTGGACGAAAAGTATGCGGCGGAATGGGGGGCGGAGTTGACCGATTTTGCGCGGAAGAACAACCGCTTCAACAAACTTGCCCCAGGGGAACCCTCGTTATGGCGTACTTTGGACGCCAGCGAGCGAATGAACGAGTCGTGGCCCTATGCGTATAGTCACTTTGTGAACAGCCCGGCATTTACTCCGGAAGCACAATGGATCTATTTGCGCATGATGCTGGAGCACGGCGACCTCTTAAGGAAAACATTGGAGGATCGCAACCGCAAGGGGAACTGGGTTACTTCGGAATGCTTTGGCCTATACACCATCGGCGCGCTCTTTCCAGAATTGAAACAGGCGAAAGACTGGCGCACCTTCGCCTTGAATCGATTGCTTGAAGAGGTGAATTGTACGGTGCCTCCCGATGGCTATGAAGCCGAGCTTTCTCCCGGTTATCACTATTTTTCGCTCAGCAGCCTTGTGGGGCCGATGAAGTTGGCCAAGCTCAACCAAATGGAGATCCCCGAGGCATTGCGGGCAAAAATTCTGGCCATGTACAAAGGCCCCGCCATTCTCATGGACCAGGGCGGGACGGTGCCCGCAACCAATGATTCGTGCCCCATCAACGTAGTGGGTCTTGCCAAGCGCGGGCTGCAGTTGCTTGGGAACGATCCTGTTTTAAACTGGATCGCCTCGGGGGGAAAAGAGGGGGCCGCGTTGCCGACTTCGACCATGCTTCCCTATGCGGGCTTTTACGCCATGCGCGGGGGCTGGAATCTTGACGATACCTACCTTTTCTTCCGGGCCGGTCCCGCCGGGATGGGCCATGAACACGAGGATATGCTGGAAATCGTGTTGCGGGCCTGGAACAAAACGCTTTTGTTCGATGCGGGAAACTACTGCTACGACCATTCGGATTGGCGGCGCTATGCGATCGGCACCGCGTCGCACAGCACCATTATCGTCGATGGAAAATGGCAGCATCGTGGAGTTCTTGCGCCGCCGTGGACCGAGCCGGTGCGCAACCCATGGTACGCCACGCCATTATTTGACTATGTTTCGGGATGTTACGATGGCGGCTATCAGACATCTATTTACAATCCAAAGATACAAGGCTCTCCTCAAACTTGGATGGGCGAGAAAGACTATTCAGTTTACCATACGCGGCGGATATTGTTTTTGAAACCTTACTACGCCTTGCTGATCGACACGCTTGATGGCACAGGAACCCACCGCTACGACGCTCATTTCCACCTTGATGCACCCTCGGCAAAACTAGACCAGGATACCCAGGCAAGCCGTCGCCTCGCCATTGGGTGGTTCCCCTGGTTCCTAATTTGAGAACCAGGCATGTGCTTTAAGGATTTTGCCCTACATCCCGAAGAGCTTCTCTTTGATGTCGAGGTAGTATAGATAATCCTGCTGCGAAACGTTGGGCGGGCAACGGTGGTCGCAATGCGGAATGAAGCCGCCTTTCTCGACCCAGGGCTTGAGCATTTCGAGGTAAGCCCGGATCGGCCCCGGCCCCTGGGCCATCACCATTTTGTCCACGCCGCCCATGATGCGAAGCTGCCCCTCGTACTTCGCCAGAATCTCCGTGGGGTTGCCGCTGCCGTTGACTTCAAGGGGAAACATGGTGTTGATCCCGCCTTTAAGGAGCAGGGGGATGATCGGGCGAATATCGCCGTCGCAATCGGTGTAATAAATGTCGATGCCGTGCTGGTTCAGTTTTTTTGAAATGCGTTGATAGCGCGGCACAATGACATTCTCAAAAAAATCGAGCCCGACCAGCGGCCCGCGGTTGTAGCAAATATCCTCCCACCCGGCGGCAAAATCGAAGTCCCCGAGCGGTAGCACCTGGTCGAGAAAATCCTCGGTCAGCACGCAGCTCGTTTCCACCATGTCCTCCACCATCTCGGGATAATCGTAGATATGGTAGGCGAGCCCTTCCACTGTGAGAATATCGCGCACCTTGCCGATCAACGAGCCGCACCAGACCCCGACCGGCACCTCGCGTTCCCGCGCCGGAATATTGGCTGCGATCCATTCGGCGTCCAGCTTCCGCGCGGGGTCGTCGCGCCGCAAGTGTTCTTCCTTGTAACGCTTCCAGTCATCGGGGTCCTTGATGGGGGAGGAGATGAAATGGGGAATTGTGTCATGGCGGTCGGCGGGAACTTCCGCCAGCAACCCCTCGCCGTTTTGAATAATGCGGGTCTGCGCGGTCTCACTGATCGTTTTGGTTTCGAAAACCGGGTGCAGCCAATGGCTCGGCCCCACGGTTTTCATTACGTCAAAATTCAAGGCGATATCGGCCTGGTCGTTATTGACGATCCCGTTGTCGCGGAACATCGGCCATTCGGTAAAATTCTCGTCCCAATAACCGAATTCCGCGTTAAAGCAACGGTCTACGCTCTTAAAATGCATCTGGCGGTTAAAGCGTTCCCGGTCGGTCATCGTGCCTTTCCATTTCGGGCGCAAACTCTTGATTTCGGTATTCATTGAAGGAGAGTGTGTGGAGTGTCTTTTCTTGCTGCTTTAGCCGCCTATTTTAAAGATTGGGACGGTTGCTAAAGCCCATTTACCCTACTTTATTCGTTAAAATAGGGAGTATCCCGCCTTGCCATCTGCATATCTTATCCTGCTATATTGAACCCATGAAGGAAGTTCCACACCCCTTGGTCGATTTCCTGATCTCGGGCGATTTCCACAGCGGCCCGGACTATCAAAACTTCCGGCGACACGGAACCACCGACTGGCTGGTCCTCTTTACTGTTGATGGAGCCGGTCGGGTAGGATCAGATAACACCGAAGTGCTATCCACCCGCGGTACCGTCACCCTTTTTCAACCCGGCACGCAGCAAATCTATTTCACCGATCCAGATGCCGGGCGCTGGCATTTGCTTTGGAGCCATTTTCACCCTCGGCCGCAATGGCTGGTGTGGCTCAACTGGCCCGAAAAAGCGCGCGGCTTCAGGGTCCTGGAACTGCGGGACGAAGCCCTCATCAAAAACGTCGGCGCCGCCTTTCGCGACTCCGTGCGCTGGTGCCGCCAGGAGATGTCCGGCAGCATCGAACTGGCCGCCAACGCCCTGGAGCGGGCCATCCTATGGATCAACTCCGCCAATATCCACCGTGACCTGGACGACCGCATCCGCAAGGCGCTGGACCTTCTCTCGGAGAAATTGCACGAGCCGTTTTCGCTCCCAGCCCTGGCCCGGGATTGCGGCTTGTCGGTGTCCCGGTTTGCGCACCTTTTCCAGGCGCAAATGGGCACCTCGCCGCAAAAATACCACGAACAGATGCGCCTGCGCTGGGCCAGGCAATTGCTGCGTTCCAGCAGCCTTCCCATTTCAGAAATTGCGGCCAATCTCGGCTACGCCAATGCCTTTTATTTTTCGAAACGTTTCAAAGCGTTCTCCGGAATCAGCCCTTCCGAATTTCGCCAAACGCAAAAGCAGCCACGCTAGGGACGCTACGCCCAGCGGGACGGCGCCACGCCCACCTTGCGCTTGAAAAGCCGTGAAAAATATAGCGGGTCCGGGAATCCCACGGCGGCGGCAACCTCCGCCACGGGCATTTCATTGAGCAGCCGTTTCGCCTGGTTGAGGCGAAAGTTAAGCAAATATTGATGAGGGGCCACGCCTGTTGCTTCCTGAAACAGGCGGCGAAAATGCCGATAGCCCACCCCCAGCTTTTTGGCCAAAGCCTCGAAGTCGATTTCCTGCGCCCAGTTTCGGCGGATATGCTCCAGCGCCGCTTCCACGGTCGGCTTCGTCAATTTGGAATGGTTTTGCCGCTGGCGTTCCTGCCGGTATTTCCAGATCAGCGCCAAAATCTCCATCGCCACGCCCGCCTGGATTTGGTTCGCGTAGGCCGTCGCGTTCCGGGCGATCTCCAGCAGGCGGTCAAAAGCGTCGGTCAATTCGTTGCGCAGCCCGATTCGCAGCACGGGGGCGTCCACGCAAAGCACATCGCGCATGCACCATTCATTGGCTAGCGAACCGTTAAACATCACCCAGCGCAGCGTCCAGCCCGTTTCTGGGGCGGGATAATAGTCGTGCCGCAGCCCCGGGAACAAGGCCAGCACATCCCCTGGGCCGACCTGCCGCCAATGGGAATCGTGGGATTTGAACGCCCCTTTTCCCTCGGAGATATAGACCAGGCAATAATCCCGCAAAACTCGCAGAGGCCGCTTGGAATCAGGCTTTGCCTCGCCCGGCGGATCGGTTTTTCGCCCCACGCTGTTGACGTAGAGCCCCCAGGTCCGCTCGCGTGAGGAGGGGATATAGTCGAACTGTTGCCCTATGGCCAAATCGTCCATATTTTTGGCCATAGTGTGTATTTATTCGCCCGAACGTCAATGCTAGAAGAGGCACACAAGGAATGAATTGTTCCTCCACTACCCAACCCAAACCTCCTCTACATCACTATTATGAATGAACTTCAGGAATTGACCTCCTCCGTCGAAAAAGGCAACCGCAAGGAAGCGTTGCGCCTCACGCAAGCCCTGCTGGAGCGCGGCATGGCTCCGCTGGAGATCGTTGAAGCCGGCCTGGTTCCCGCCATGACGAACGTCGGCGAGAAATTCAAAAAGAACGAAGTGTTCGTGCCGGAAATGCTCATCGCCGCCCGCGCCATGAAAGAAGCGATGAAACTCATCCAGCCGCTGCTCACCGCCGCCGGGATCAAGCCGAAGTACACCGTCATTATCGGCACCGTGGAAGGCGACCTGCACGACATCGGCAAAAATCTCGTGGCCATGATGCTCAAAGGCGCGAACTTCAACGTCGTCGATGTCGGCATCAACGTCTCTCCGGAGAAATTCGTCACTGCCGTCAAGGAACACGAAGCTCAAGTCGTTGCGCTTTCGGCGCTGCTCACCACCACCATGCCCGCGATGAAAACCACGGTGGACGCCTTCAAGGCCGCGGGCGTCAACAATGTCAAAATCATGATCGGCGGCGCGCCGGTGACCCAGCAATACGCCGACGAAATCGGCGCGAGCGGCTACAGCTCGGACGCCGCCAGCGCGGTCGATTTGGCCAAAAAACTAGTGGCTGCATAACAGCCGCATAACGGACGCCTAAGCGGGCGCCCTCACACCCACATTACCCATTCAAGCAGGCGGTCGAGGCAAGCTTCCTCCGCCACACCCTTCTTATGCCCAGATTCTCCAAACTCGCCATTGAAAATGCAGCCGATCTCCGCTTCGGCGTCGCCCCCCGTCCGCTCACCACGCGCCATGGCCTGAGCATTGGCGGCGGTGTGGTTTACCCGGAACTCAACTTCACCCTCCCTCCGATGTTGGTCGAAGAGAAGACTCTTCCCGCGGCCAGAAAGCACTACGAGGAAATCATCACCGGGGCGCTGGAGCGCGCCGTGGACCTTGAAGCGCCGGGCGTCGTCATCGAATTTGAAACGTTGCCGCCCATGACGGAGCATCCGCAATGGGGTATTGGCATCGCGGGGATTTTGCTCGACGCCATGGAAAAAGCGCACGACCGGCACGGCCTCAAAAGCGTGCTGCGCATGACGCCCAACGACACCCGCGAAATGACGCGCCCTCCCGTGATGCGCAGCGGCGCGCTTTGGGAAGGCATGCTGGAATCCTTCGAAGGCAGCGCGAAGCTGGGCGCGGAACTTCTTAGCATCGAATCCGTGGGCGGCAAGGAAATCCATGACGAGGCGCTCATGGAAGGCGATCTCGCCTCGGTCATCTTCGCGCTTTGCGTCATGGGGGCGCGCGACATGCGCTTCCTTTGGTCGGCGCTGGATCGAATCGCGAAAAAACACGGCGTCCACTGCGCGGGCGATACCGCGTGCGGCTTCGGCAACACCGCCATGGTGCTTGCCGAGCGCAAAATGATCCCGCGCGTTTTCGCGGCGGTCGTGCGGGCCGTCAGCGCCGTTCGCACGCTCGTGGGCTACGAATGCGGCTGCGTCGGGCCGGGAAAGGATTGCGGCTACGAAAACATCATCGTCAAAGCCATCACCGGCTGCCCCATGGCCATGGAAGGGAAAACCTCCGCCTGTGCCCACCTCAGCCCGCTGGGCAACATTGCGGCGGCGGCGGCCGATACGTGGAGCAACGAGTCCGTGCAGAATGTCAAGCTGCTCGGCGGCATGGCCCCGACGGTCTACATGGAGCAGCTCGTCTACGATTGCCGGTTGATGAACCAGGCGCTTGCTGACGGCCCCGAAGCCGCGCTCCAATACCGCAAATGGATGGTCGCCTCCGACGCGCCGCTGGACCCGCAGGCTTACGTGCTCACGCCGGAGAGCGCCGTGACCATCGCAAGCTCCATCGTCGCGGCGCCCAACGACTACCTCGCGGGCCTCAACGCCGCGCTTACCGCCATCGACTTGCTACGCGAAGCCCACCGCAACGGGCAGGTCAAAATCAGCGAACTGGAACTCCCCTGGCTCGACACCATGCGCGAGACGGTGGAGGAACTCCCCACTGATGAAAGCCAGTTCATCTGCCAGATGATGGAAACCCTCGACACCTCGAAATTCGTGGCCAAGGACTACGGCCTCTAGCCAAAATATCTATATCCATTATGGAACGCTCCTATTATTTATCTCTCGCCGAACGCGGCCTCCGCATGCCCATTGGCACCCACCTGGTGCTGCATCAGCACGCGGACCCCGGGGCTATCCTCGTCGATGGCCCGCGCCTGGGCGATGTGGTGGAGGAGGCTGCCCGCTCCTTTGGCGCGCCCATGGCCATCCCGGTCATGGATTTGACGCTTGAAAAAGAAGCCCTGCTGCGGGCGCGCGGCGTGCCGGAGGCGGAAATCAACGCCTTCCATTTCGCGGAAAAGCCGCAAGGGGATGCCATCCTTTGCGCCACTCCCCGTATGAACGCGACGTGCGAGGCCATCCGTACCGTGGCTCGCAATGGGGAGTTCCTCCCCGTCGGCATGGGCATCGGGCCGTTTTCGCTCATGACCAAACTGGTGGCGGACCCGATCACGCCCGTGTTTCTCGCGGGCAGCGGCGCCACTGCAGACGAAGAGCCGGAGGTGGACCTCGTGGAAAGCACGCTGGTTCTGGCTCAAGCCGTGATCCTGTCCTACCTCGAAGCGCAGATTCACGCGGGCGCTAAGGCCATCATCCTGTGCGAACCCGCCGCCAACATGGTCTATTTTTCGCCCAACCAGCTCGCGAATGGTTACGAAATTTTCGATCGCTACGTCATGGAGCCGAACCGCCGCATTAAAGAATTGCTCGCCAGCCACGGCGTTGATCTCATCTTTCACGATTGCGGCGAATTGCAGGACGAAATGGTGCGCCGGTTCGCCACGCTCGACCCAGCCATGCTGAGTCTGGGCAGTTCGCGGATGCTTTGGGAAGACGCCCGCCTCGTCCCGGAAAACATCGTCCTTTACGGCAACCTGCCGACCAAAAAATTCTATTCCGACGCCATGGTCAGCTTGGAGGACGTGCGCCACCTTTCCTCCGAATTGGAAAAGCGGATGCGGGCAACGCGCCATCCGTTTATCCTCGGCAGCGAGTGCGATGTGCTGAGCGTGCCCGGTGCGGAAGCCACCATCCGCGCCAAAGTGGATGCGTTTTTGAAATAACCGGCACTTTGCATTCGTCTTTTTACAAGGCGCTTGCCATTTGGCGGAAAATGCGGATTCTCCCCCTCATGCAAGACCTCCTGGAAGCATTGGCTTCGCACCCGTTGCTTTGCGACGGCGCGATGGGAACCCAGCTTTTCAATGCCGGGCTCGCCGTGGGTGAATGCGGCATGCTCTGGAACGCCGAGCACCCTGAGCGAGTGCGGCAAGTTCACGAAGCCTACCTCAAAGCCGGGTGCCGCCTATTGACCACCAACACCTTCGGCGGAACCGCTTACGCATTGGAGCGTCACGGCTTGGCGGCCCGCGCGGCGGAACTCAACCGTGCCGGGGCGCGCATCGCCTGCGAAGCAGCGGGGGATTCCGCCTGGGTCTTGGGCGACATCGGCCCCTTCGGCGATTTCCTGGAACCGTTGGGCGAAACCTCCCCGGACGAACTCGCGGCCATGTTCGGCGCGCAAATCGAAGCCCTCGCGGAGTGCGACGCCATTCTCATCGAAACCATGAGCGACCCCGCCGAAATGGAAGTCGCCATCAGCGCGGCGGTCCAAAATTTCTCCGGGCCGGTCTTGGCCACCTATGCCTTTCAAAAAACGGGCGAGGGGGAGTTTCGCACCTACATGGGAACCACGGTTGAGGAAGCCGTGAGCCGAGCCATTGCCGCCGGAGCAAACGTCGTGGGAACCAATTGCGGCGTGGATCTTGCCCCTGCCGATTACCTGGAACTGGCCCGGCAACTGGTCTGCACCGCGGGCGCCACGCCGGTCATCGTGCAGCCCAACGCGGGTTCGCCGCATGCCTTCGATACCAAGTTCGTTTATCAAACCACCGAGGACGAAATGGCGACCCTCGCGCGGGACTTGGTCCAGGCCGGGGTGCGCATCGTGGGCGGTTGTTGCGGCACCACGCCCGCCCTGCTCGCGGCCATGAGCCGAAGCCTTGCCGCGTAATTTCCATCCATGAAACTTGCCGTTATTGCCTGTGACGTCTTGAGCGAAGAGGTCCGCCATTTTTGCGAAAAAAGTCCAAACATCGCACGCATCGAAATCATCGAGCAAGGGCTTCACAACACGCCCTCGCTGCTCCAGGAACGGCTGCAAACGGCCATTGACGGCGTGGAAAAAGACCCGGCCATTGAAGCCATCGCGCTGGTCTACGGCCTTTGCAGCCGGGGCATCGAAGGCGTCTGCCCCCACCGGTGCCGCATGGCCGTCGCCCGCGCGCACGACTGCATCACCTTGTTTTTGGGGTCCAAGGAACGCTATGCCAGCTACCTCGCGACGCACCCCGGCACCTATTGGTACAGCCCCGGCTGGAACCGCTGCCATGTGCCGCCGGGCAAAGAGCGCATCGAAAAACTTCGGAGCGAGTACCTGGAAAAATACGGCGAAGAGAATGCCGACTACCTCATGGAAGTCGAGCAGGACTGGCTGCGCGCCTACAACCATGCCACCTTTGTCGATCTCGGCGTTGGCGACACCGCCTCGGGCGAGCTTTACACCCGGCAATGCGCGCGCGAATTGGGCTGGACCTTCGATCGCCAGCAGGGTGATGCGCGGCTGCTGCAAGACCTCCTCTCAGGCCACTGGGACTCCGGGCGTTTCCTCGTCCTGGAACCCGGGCAAACCGCACGCTTTACCGCTGACGACGCCATCCTTGCCGCCGCCCCGTGCCCTGGCTGCAGCGCCGTCTCATAACCATGGCCACCGCCGTTCATCTCCAGACTCCGCAAGGGGAACGAACCCTTCACCCAGATCCCGAAGCCGATCCGCGCAACTTGGCGGAGTTGCTCGCCGCCCACGGCCTGCCGCTGAACACCCGCTGCGCCATGCAAGGCTGCTGCGAAGGCTGCCGGGTGACGTTGAAATGCGGCGAAGTCAGCGAATCGTCATCAGCCCGGCGGCTCAAAGCGCCGGAATCCCTGCTGGCCTGCCGCGCGGAATGGATACCTGGAGAAGAAATCATACTCAGTATTCCGGTGCATTCGCTTTTGCCGCGTCAGGCCGTCGTTGCCGACGATTTCCGGCTCGGCGTTCCCATCGCGGCCGCGCCGCTCTTCGCCGGGGAATACGGCCTGGCCGTGGACATCGGCACCACCACCGTGGCGGTCCTGCTTGCGGAGCTTGCCACCGGCCGCATTCTCGCCAAAGCCAGCGGCTTCAACCGGCAAATGAGCTTGGGTGACGACGTGGTGGCCCGCATCGGCCGCTGCCGGGAAAATCCCGCAATGTTGACCCGCTTGCAACAAGCCGTGACATTGGAAACTATCCAACCCCTTGCCAGGGAGTGTTGTGCCCAGGCGGGCGTCGCGCCTAAGCGAATCGGCGGCATGGTCGTCGCCGGGAACACCGTAATGCTGCATCTTTTGTTGGGCGTGGACCCGTCGCCGCTCGGCGTCGTGCCGTTCACCCCGCGCTTTCTCGATCACCAAACCCGCCCCGCCCGCGACCTGGGCTTGTCTGATTTTCAGGATATGCCCGTGCACGTTTTGCCGGGGCTGGCCGCCTATGTTGGCGCGGACATCGCCGCCGGGCTCTATGCCTCGGGGTTGCACGCCACCCAGGGCCCGGCGCTGTTTGTCGACATCGGCACGAACGGTGAAATCGTGTTGATCCACGAAGGCAAGCTCGAAGCTTGCGCCACCGCCGCCGGGCCCGCGTTCGAGGGTTGCGGCCTTGCTTGCGGCACCCGGGCCACGCAAGGAGCCATCGAAAGCATCCGTTTCGAGCGTGATGCCGAAGACCGCATTGCGTTCCACCTGGGAACCATCGGCGGCGGCCCAGCATCTCCCGTGTCTTGTGCACCGGGCTTTTGCGGCTCGGCTTACGTCGATTTTCTGGCCCAGGGCCGCGTCGCCGGAATCCTCCTGCCTAACGGCCGCTTTGATCCCGCCGCCGTCGCCGCCAACCCCGCGCTTTTCCAAAAAGAAGAACAAGGTCTCGCCATGATCCTGGCCGGAAGCGGCCCGGACGCGCTGCGAATTAGCGAGCCCGATGTCGCTCGGCTGCTTCAATCCAAAGCTGCCATCGCCGCTGGCATCGGCACGCTGCTCGAACGCGCCGGGCTGCTCGAAACGCCGTCGCTCCACCTCGCGGGAGGTTTTGGAATGCATCTCGACATCGACCACGCCATCGCCTGCGGCCTCTTGCCTGAAGCGCGTGCCGATCAGGTCGAAGTCGTCGGCAACACCGCCTTGGGCGGAGCTTACGCCGCCCTGCTGGACGGCTCCGTGCCCGGGGCGCTCGCGCGGCTGCAAACGCGCACCCACATCGTCGAACTCAACCTCGACCCCGGCTTCGAGGACCGTTACATCGACAACCTGCGCCTACCCGAATAAGTCCGCGTCAATCCACCTTGATCTGCGAGCGGTATTCGCGCGGCGTCACCTGCTTGAGGCGCAGGAACTGGCGGTTGAAATTGGATTGGTTGGCGAATCCGCAGCGGAGAGCGATTTCGGCGACCGTCGCATCGGTTTCAATAAGCTGGCGGCTTGCCTCGCTCAAGCGCAGCTTGGTCATGTATTCAGTAAACGTCAGGCCCGTCGCTCGCGAAAACATGCGGCTGAAAGCGGATGGACTCAGCCGGACATGCGCCGCCGTTTCGGCTTGCGTCACCCTGTCGCAAAAGCGCCTTTCGACAAACTCAAAGGCCCGAGAAATTCGCGAAGAATATTCCGTATCGAGCAGAGGGGTGTAGCGCACGGAAGTCAGCGCCGTTGCCGAACTCTCGGTGAAAACCCGAAGCACGTTAAGGAGTGCAACCAACCTTTCCAGTCCCTTGGCCTCCACGGCCTTGCGCATCTCCGAAATGGCTCGTTTGCAATTTGCCGCACGCTTAAGCCAGAGCCCGCGCCGAGCCCTTTCCAGCAGCCGCCGCAGCGTCTCGCCCTCGCGCGAACGGAGCACCGCCTCGCCAAAAAATTCCGGCGGAAATTGAATCACGATGGTCTCCGCAAAATCGGCCCCACTGGTTGGTCTACCCATGTATCGGTGAGGCAAATTGGAACCAAGCAGCAGCACGTCGCCAGAGCTGAAAGAAGCCATGTGATCGCCCACCATCCGGCGGCCCGCCCCCTTCACAATCGCCGTCACTTCGATTTCCGGGTGAAAGTGATAAATGCCGCGAATCGCGTCCGTGGTGTTTCGGTGAGCCTTAATCATCCAGCCTCTCTCATCCACCACCTTTTCCAGTTCAGCTTTCATAGGTAATTGCCGTCTACAATGCGAAATGGACCATAAAGGCGCAAGAAAGTATCACTATTTGCAACGGGCACCGTAGATTTCGTCTCCATGGAAACGCTAGATTTGCCGCATCAGCACCCTATCTATGCACCGCATCCCCGACTTCCAAAACCTTCTGGACGTTCTCTACCGCCGTCCAACTCGCCGCCCCGTATTGTTTGATTTCCCAATCGGTGCAGCCCATTTGAAAAGGCTCGGCGGAGCAGGCCACAACCCCGATCCGCTGCAAAACCTGCGCAACCTTCTCGCGGCCAATCAAGCCGCAGGCTACGACTTCTCCTGGATGCCGCCCATGGCGGGCTTTACGCATTTCCCCGGCTCCGACCGGGAACACCTGGAGAGCGTCGGCATGGCTTTTGGTGGAGTCATTGGCGATTGGGCCAGCTTCGAAGCCTACCATTGGCCGGACCCCGAGACCGACCCTTGGGAAATCGTCGATCGCTTCGAACCCGAGTTGCCCGATGGTATGAAGCTCATCATGCTCAGCAGCGACGGCGTCCTGGAAAACCTCATCAAGCTCGTCGGTTACGAGCCGCTCTGCCTGCTGCTGTGCGACGATCCCGACCTCGTCAAAGCGATTGCCGACGCCATCGGTTCCCGCCTGCTGCGCTTTTATCAGCGCGGCCTGGAGCACAGCGCCATCGGGGCGGTGATGGTCAATGACGACTGGGGATTTCGCAACCAGCTCTTCCTTTCGCCAACCCAAATGCGGGAACTCGTTTTCCCATGGCATCGCCGCATCGTCCAGGCTATCCACGCCACCGGCCGCCCCGCGATCCTCCACTCCTGCGGACAACTGGAAATGGTGTGGGAGGAGATCATCGAGGACCTGCAACTCAACGCCAAGCATTCTTACGAAGACACCATCCTACCCGTCGAGGACGCTTATGAAAAATACGGCTCCCGCATCGCCATCCTGGGCGGCATCGACATGGACTTCCTTTGCCGCTCCACGCCCGAAGCCGTTTACCGCCGCAGCAAAGCCATGCTTGAGCGAACGCAAAACCGGGGCGGCTACGCCTTGGGCAGCGGCAACTCCATCCCGGATTACGTCCCCGCGGCGAACTACGACGCCATGCGCCGGGCCGCCATGGAATAATGAAAGCGCCTCACGCCCGGGGCTGATAAAGCGCCATCTCCGTCAGCGCCGCCTCGATGTTCTCCAGCGGCGTCCCGGGCATGATGCCGTTGCCCATGGCCAGGAGCAGCCCGCCTTCCGGTTTATAAAACGTGTCCATCAGCTCCCGCACCCCGCCGCGAACCTCCTCCACGCTTCCCTCGGGCAGAAGATGCTGCACATCCACTCCCGCAAGAAACGAAATCCGGTTCCCATACTTGCTCACCGTTTCGGCGTAATCCATGCACCCTTTTTGAACGGGATGGAACACATCCAGCCCGGCGGAAATCAAGTAATCCATCAGCAGCGAATTATCGCCGCAGGAGTGCAGCCACACATGCATCCCCTTGGAGTGAACGTAGCCGATGAACTCCTCGTAAAGCGGCAGGTAAAGCTCCTTGAAAATCTCGGGAGCCATCATCGGGCCGGTCTGGTGGCCCAAATCGTCGGACGTAAAAATGCCGTCGAAACCCAGCGCCGCGTAGCGGTCCACGATCCGCTTGTAAAACTCCAATACCCGGTGGCCGATCACCTTTAAGCCGTCCATGTTGTCGTAATAATCCATCATTAAGTTTTCCATCCCGCGAATCGCCCAAAACCGCTCGTGAAAAACCGTCCACCAGGCGCCCAGCTTGTACCGCCCCTGCGCCGAGGCCAGGCTCCGCTCCACACACGCGAAATTACCCGGCTCGTCGGGATCGGGAAAATCATCAAGGAACAAATCCAACTCCGACCACTCCGGCAGCAACACTGTCGATTCGCCGATGCTATGCCTTTCGCCATCGGCATAGCTGTCTTTGTATCCAAACCGGTAAGCCGGGTTCGCGTTGGGGGAAACCGTGCGGCCCGGCTCCTCGTACCAAGCCATATAAATGTCCTCGGGGAACCGCGCCGCCATCTCGGCCAGCGGCTGCCCCAACTTCTGCTCCAGCCCGCCGCCCCACCATTTATGCATACAAAGCGGAATGGGGGAGGCGCTGCCCTTGCGTTCAATCGCGTTGATAACTTCTTGTCGGGAAAGGGGATTTCTAACCATGGAGTGTTTTTGAGTTGGGCTAAATTACCCGCCTCCGCCCCAAGCGAGAATAGCTGCGCAGCCCAAAAAGATATCTGAGAATTCATTCTGCTGTTGCAAGGGGCGCAATTGCGCTACTCCTCAGCCCATGAAAATCCCCCAGAGCGAACGGCGCGCCTTCGTCCAAACCGTTCCGTGCCCATACGCCTGTTTTGGGCAAGTAACCTATCTCGCCGGTGGAAATTTTGGCCCCCGGACCCAGGCGGATTATCAACTCGTCATCATCCATTCCGGGAGCGGCGAAGTTACCATCGACGGCCAATGCCACGCCATCCCCGTTGGGCGTGCCGTCCTCTTCAAACCGGGGCACCGCGAGCATTTTCGGTTTTCCACCACCGGCCCCACGCATCATTCCTGGTGCTCCATTGCCCCGAGCGCGCTTCCTGCGGGCCTTGCCCGCAGGCTATCTCGCGCCCTCTTCACGCTTAAGCGCGCGGCCGTTTCGCTGGCCCCCTCCGCCGTTTTCGAACGGCTCCTTTCCACCGGTCTGTCGATGGCTTCTGCGCCCGGCGAGAGGGGCGGGGACGTACTGACCCACCTGGCCATCACCCTTTTCGCGGAATTTATCCACATGGCGGAAACCGCCGAACCCGGAAGCGGGCACGCACGCCCAGCCGGGCTCCAGCGGGCGCTGGACTACATGGAAGCCCATTTTGGGGAAGGGGACTGCCTTGCGCGCGCCTTCGCCCATTCCGGCGTATCCCGCAGCGCGTTAATTCGTTATTTTGCCGAACAAGCCGGGCTTTCCCCCGGGCGCTATCTCTGGCGACTGCGCACAGAACGGGGCGTGGCCATGCTGGGCAAAACCGGCCTTACCGTTTCAGAAATCGCCTATCAATGCGGTTTCCAGACCCCTTTTCATTTTTCGCGCCTCGTCAAACAGCAGCAAGGCTGCTCCCCGAGGGAACTTCGCAAACGGCTATGGAACAGCGAAGCGTGAAAACGGGCTGCCGCATCCCACATACGGGCCCTTCGGAAAGCTTTGCCATTTGCTCATGCTTTGGCATAGTAGCAGCCCGGTTGATGGCAGACTCAATTTCTGCAAGTCTTTGAACAGCAACATGGGCCTATAGCTCAGCGGTTAGAGCAGGGGATTTATAAGAAATTTTGGGCATTTTTGCCTGAATTTGCAGGCTTGCTCAGCAGTCCGCAAATGCTTTTGGAATCAGCATTCCGGCAAAAATCGAAATCGTCCTTAGTAATCCCAAATCGGCTCATGTTTGGCAACGTGGTTACCAAAACGGGTTACCAATTTATCTGATGTAATTAGTGGCTGAATTCCTCTCTCAGCTTGTCTGCAAATATCTCAAACCCAAAATCAAGAACTGCATTGCCCGTGCTAAATATTCGATCTCCATATTGCCAATATACTTTAAATTCGTGGTCAAACTGAGGCATGAGATCGATTACGCTTATACAAGAAATGGAATTAGGATCGTCGAAATAGTCTCTTTCTCTAATAATCCTTATAGATAATCGAGAATGATCTACTGAATTGGTGTATTGCGAGCTGAAGGAAAAGGTTAAGCATAATCGTTTTGGCCCTCCGACGCCCACAAAATTAGGATCATTTTTCTTGGTCCCTTCAATAATCCTTAGCCCAAACGCATTCACATTCTTAATTAAATCCTCGGCCCGGGCACGTGCCGCAGCAATTATGTCATGTGCTGCCACGAAAACAATTTCCACACCTTCATTGGTCCGTGATAAGGCTTCCGCTGCTTTTTTGTGTGCAATATCTGCATTTAAGGCCGCAAACTTGCTTTTCCATGCAGATGCCTCTAACCCCTTGTAACGATCCACCAATCCAACAGCCCTTTTTATCTCATGCACTACTTGTTCGATTCCGCGATCCGTTGAAACACCGACACGAGTTGCCAAAATTGGTGAAAAGTCCCTTACTTCATCCTCTTTTACGTCCTTCCAAATTGGCAGAATGACCTTTCGTTCGGTCGTTTCCAAAGCAAATAGTCCGTCCAATTCCCGTTGCGGCCATCGCTTTGAAAAAAAACTTGGGCTTAATACAACAATCCCGTAGTCGCAGTTTTTCAAACCGTCATCAATCTTTCTCAAAAGTGAGTCCCCAAGAGTCAATTCATACTCATCATACCAGACATTAAAATCCGTTCGCAATAATTCCGCCAAGGGCCGGACAAAGTCGTCCTTATCTTCTGACGCATGGCTAAGAAAAACTGTGATCATAGTTTATGAAGCAAAGGGTTGATTCGTGGGGAGCTTTCCGATTTCCATTCAGACTGAAATACGTGTTTGGAAAAACCAAGAGAAAAACTTTCCCTTCTGAGGAAGTTATCCTTCTTAAGACAAGGAAGGCGCTGACGCGCCAAGTGCCATTGTTGCGTTCGCTTTTGGTGGGATATGGTTAATAGATAAACCAAGCGCCTTCGGCGCGTGCCGTGCCTCGTCCGCTGTCGCGGCCAAGGCGTGGCACGGGGCGGTACGCGTTTGAGTAAGACTTTGCCGCATGCCCCACTGCGCGCGCCGCGACAAGGGCAAAATGGCATAAAATAGGGAGCGCCGGGGAGGTGCCGTGTGCGGCTGTGTTTTTATACAATTTTGCCCTTGTCCCGTCGTGCTCGCTACCGGCAGGGGGTATCTATGGGATTTCTGCGAAATCCCTTTCAGGGATTCTTTGACTTGGGCGCGTTGAGATCGAAGGTGATCCGCTTTGCCATGGCGGCGCTGTGTTAGTTGCGTAGGTACCCATAGGTTTTTGCGATGAGTACGCTGCCATCCTTGTGTCCGAGCCATTTGGCTATCACCTTGAAGTGCCGTCCGGCCTCGATGGCGAACCTTGATTCGAAATTCAGAGACCGGGCGGGCCAGGACAAAATCCACCGTTTTGAGAGAGCGCTTGATTTGCGTGCCGCGAATCTATAGAAGTCCAAAGTACGTTCCGTGAGCATTCCGATAGAGGCAACCTTCGTGAGCGTCGGTTTTATGCTGAAAATGTCTGCTGGGCTACTTAAACGGGGCACATGCAGATAATACTTGCCAGAAAACCTATTCGAAGCTGCTTTGGAACAGCAACATGGGCCTATAGCTCAGCGGTTAGAGCAGGGGACTCATAATCCCTTGGTCCTCGGTTCGAATCCGAGTGGGCCCACTATAACTCTCTTGATCCTAGGGAGTTGCGAAATAAAATAGTCTGCAATCGGGGCAAATATCGGGGCAACCGGCCCGACCTTTCAATGTCTCGCGTTCTTTTGTGCCCGGCGAGCGGCGTTGACTCGTGCGAAATGGCTGGCGGTCGTCCGCAAAAGGGCAATCACTGAGAGCACCACCAAGGCGCTGTAAAACAGGTTCACAGGCAGGCTGTTATTGCCGCCCATCAATGCTGCCAGGGCACTTCCGCCAACGGGGAGCATGATGAACCATGTTCCCACAAGCAGCATAACCCGGCTGGGGGTGCTCATAAGAAATGGAAACCACCAACAAGATCGGAGCGCACCCTCGCAGCGGCGGGCAAGATTGCCGCCGCCGTCGCTTGGTTACGGGTGAAACGCCCCGCCTTCATGCTAGTTAAGCCTTCCGACCGCAGCAGCTCTTATACTTCCGGCCGCTGCCGCAAGGGCAGGGGTCGTTGCGGCCCACCTTCACCTGCTCATGCCGCACGGGCAGCGTCTTAACCGCCGCTGCCGTTGCCGCCTGGGCCGGTTCCGCTCCGGTTCCGCTGGTAATCGACTCCTCACTACCGCCCTGCTGTTGAAGCATGTTGGCGGGCAGGCTGGAAAGGAATTGCTCGAAAGCCTGGAGGTTCGAAGTGCTGCGGAAGAGGTTGTGCAGGATCTCCCGTTTGATGGTGGTCATCAATTCCACGAACATCGAGTAAGCTTCATTCTTATACTCGATGAGGGGGTCCTTTTGACCGTAAGCCCGCAGGTGTACGCCTTCGCGCAGGGAATCCATGGCGTAAAGGTGCTCTTGCCACAGGCGGTCAATCGCGTTGAGAATGATATAACGCTCGATGCTCGTCACCGCATCCGGGTCTTCGTGCTTGCTCTTAAGCTCGTAGGAAGCCTTGATCTTCTCGATCAACCAAGCCGACACCTCTTCGGCGTTCTTGCCTTCGAACTTCGTCTTTTCGGCGGTCAACCCCAGCGGGAACGTCGTGTTGGCCCAGGCGAGCAACCCGGCATAGTTCGGGGTGCCGTCCTCGGTCTCCATGAACGTCTGCACCTTGGCGGGAATGGCCTCGCCCATGATGTCGTAGATGATCTTGCGCGGTTCGGCGGTTTCGATCGTCTCATTGCGGAGGCCGTAAATCACCTCGCGCTGCTTGTTCATGACATCGTCGAATTCCAGCGTGCGGCGGCGGATGCTGTAGTTGCGCTGCTCCACGCGGCGTTGCGCCGTTTCCACGGACTTGTTGAGCCACGGGTGCTCCAGTTCCTCGCCTTCCTTCATGCCGAAGCGTTCCATGATCTTCGTCATGCGATCCGCCGCGCCGAAGTTGCGCATCAAATCGTCCTCAAAGGAAACATAGAAGCGGGAAAGACCCGGGTCGCCCTGGCGCGAGCAACGGCCCCGCAACTGGCGGTCGATGCGGCGGGATTCATGCCGCTCCGTGCCCAGCACGTACAAGCCGCCCGTCTCCTTCGTCTTGGGCGTGAGCCCCATGCCGAGCGCCTGCGTGCTGTCCGAATCGCACTTGCGCACTTCGCCCGTCTCGGCGTCCGTCAGCGTGTAAACATATTCACCCTTCTTCTCCGGG
The DNA here is from genome assembly GCA_964513965.1 of uncultured Chthoniobacteraceae bacterium. GTDB lineage: Bacteria > Verrucomicrobiota > Verrucomicrobiia > Chthoniobacterales > Chthoniobacteraceae > UBA695. The sequence goes on along the minus strand of CAZEOO010000007.1, from coordinate 12,151 downwards.
TGCGGCGCGCAGGAAACATTGAAGCGCACGCCGGGCCCGAGCTTGATGTCCGTGCCGCGGCCCGCCATGTTGGTGGAAATCGTCACCGCTCCGGGCTGACCCGCGCGGGCGACGATCTCCGCCTCCTGCGCGTGGAACTTCGCGTTCAAGACCGTGTGCGGAATCTTCTCGCGCTTGAGCATGCGGCTCAGCAACTCGGAGCTTTCCACGCTCACCGTGCCGACCAGCACCGGCTGCTCGCGGTCATGAACCCGCTTAATTTCCGCCACCACCGCGTTGAATTTCTCGCGGCGCGTTTTGAAAATCAGGTCGTTCAAATCCTTGCGGATGCAGGGCCGGTTGGTGGGGATCACCACCACGTCGAGCTTGTAAATATCGTGGAACTCGTTGGCCTCGGTTTCCGCCGTGCCGGTCATGCCCGCCAGTTTGAAATAGAGGCGGAAGTAGTTTTGGATCGTGATCGTCGCCAGCGTCTGCGTCTCGCGGTCCACCTGCACGCCTTCCTTCGCCTCCACGGCCTGGTGCAACCCGTCGCTCCAGCGGCGGCCCGGCATCTTGCGGCCCGTGTACTCGTCAACGATGACCACTTTGTTCTCCTCGATGACGTATTGCACGTCTTTCTCGAACAAACAGAACGCCCGCAGCAACTGCGAAATGCTGTGCATCCGCTCGGCCTGGCTGTCGCAGAAAGCCTGGCGCTTGGATTTTTCCTCGATCTTCTGCTCCTCGGTGAACTCGCGGTTCAAGTCGATCTCGGCAAATTCCGAAATAAGATCCGGTAACACGAACGCATTCGGGTTGCCGGGGCTTAAAAACTCGCGCCCCATCTCGCTCAAATCCGTTTCGTTGGCCCGCTCGTCGATGGTGAAGTAAAGCTCTTCCTTCAACTTGAAGAACTCCTCTTTGAGCGTGTCGGAGTAGTAGGAAAGCTCGCACTTCTCAATCGCGCGGCGCTGGTCAGGGTCCTCCATCGCGTGCAGGAAGGACTTGTGGCGCGGCTGCCCGAGTTTCAGCTTGAAGAAGGCCTTCGCGGCCTCCTCCGGCTTGCCCTGGGCGAAAAGCTCATCGCCTTCGCTGGCGATGCGGTTGCAAAGCAGCGCCTGCTTGCGGACCAGTTGCTCCACGAGCGGCTTGTACTGGTTATACTGCTCGCTCGTCACCGCCGTCGGGCCGGAAATAATGAGCGGCGTGCGGGCCTCGTCGATCAAGATCGAGTCCACCTCGTCCACAATGGCGAACGCATAGCCGCGTTGCACCTGCGTCTCCTTCGTCGTGGCCATGCCGTTGTCGCGCAGGTAATCGAAGCCGAACTCCGAGTTCGTGCCGTAAGTAATATCGCAATAATACTGCTCCCGGCGCACTTCCGGCGGCTGTTCGTTTTGAATACAGCCCACCGTCAGCCCCAGGAAATTGAACAGGAAGCCCATCCAGTCCGAGTCGCGCTTGGCCAGGTAATCGTTCACCGTTACCAAGTGCGCCCCGCGGCCGGTCAGCGCGTTCAAATAAAGCGGCAGCGTGGCCACCAGCGTCTTGCCTTCGCCCGTCGCCATTTCGGCGATCTTGCCCTGGTGCAGCACCATGCCGCCGATCAACTGCACATCGAAGTGCACCATGTTCCAGACCACCGGGCGGCCGGAAACGATCGCCTCTTTGCCGCAAAGGCGGCGTGCGCCGTTTTTCACCACCGCGAACGCCTCGGGCAGAATCTGGTTCAAGTAAACCTGCTGCTCGTTCGGGTCGGCGATCTTGGCCAGGTCGGCTTTCCAATTTGCCGTTTTCTGGCGCAACTCATCGTCGGAAAGGGAATTCAGCGTCGGCTCAATTTCGTTGATCTGCTCGACCACCTTGCGCAGCTTGCGGACCTCGCGCTGATTTTTCGAACCGACAATCTTCTTTAAAATCCAGTTAACCATATCCAATTTTTCTTATTTGCTGCCGGGCTTCACGGCGGGGGTTGCGGCGAGATCGGGAGGGAGCGCGTTCGGCTCGAAAGTTTCGGGGCTTAGTTGAACGAGGCTCACAAACGGGCAGCCAAAATCGGGTGCTTTGCCGCCGCTGCGGTCCACCAGCGTGCCCACGGCCGCCACCACGCCGCCGCGTTCGCGCACGATGTCGATGGTCTCCTGCACGCGGCCTCCGCGCGTCACCACGTCCTCCAGCACGATGAACCGTTCGCCGGGCGTAATCGTAAACCCGCGGCGCATCACCAGCTTGCCGTCCTCTTTCTCCGCGAAAATGTGGCGTTTGCCCAGGGACCGCCCCACCTCCTGGCCCACGATCAATCCGCCCAGGGCGGGGGAGATCACGCTATCGGCCTGGATTCCAGCCAGCTTTTCAGCCAGCGCCGCGCACACTTTGGCGGCGATCTGCGTGTGTTGCAGCAAAATGGCGCATTGGAAGAACTGGCGGCTGTGAAGCCCCGAGCGGAGCACAAAATGGCCGTCCAGGAGGGCGTCGGTTTGTTTAAAAAGGGCGATGATTTCGTCTTGCGTCATGGTGCGTGGGGAATGGTGCGGAAAGTTGGGTACAAAAGTCGTTATCTACTTGGCTGCGATCAATTCAATTTCCACGTGCGCCCCCTTGGGCAGCGCGGCCACCTGGACCGTCGAGCGCGCTGGGAGCGGTTCGGCAAAATAGCTGGCGTAAACGCCGTTCATCGCCGCGAAATCCTTCAAGTCGGTCAGGAATACCGTCGTCTTGGTCACGTTGGAAAAATCCATCCCGTTGGCGCGCAGCACGGCGGCCAGGTTTTCGAGCACGCGCTCCGTCTGCGCCTCGATGTCGTCGCCCACGAGTTCGCCGGTGGCCGGGTCGAGCGGAATCTGCCCCGAAGCGAACAGCACATTTCCCGCCGCGATGGCCTGGGAATAGGGCCCAACGGCTTTCGGAGCATCTGAAGTGGCGATGACGGTATTCATGGGGAAATAAAGACTATGGCAGCCTCCTCGCCCATGTCAACGCAAGGGGTTGCGAGTTTTTTATCAGGGCGCGCCCCTTGCCGCCATCATCCAACTCCCGGGGAAAAAACTTCCCGCCATTCTGGGTTAAAAACGCAAAAAAAGGCGCGCCCACCTCCCCGGTGGCCGCGCCTTTCCGTAAAATCGCAAAAGGAAGGGTTAATACCCCCGCTTTTCCTTGTTCTGCTGCTGATATTGTTGCTGTTGTTGCTGCGGAACCTGCTGCAGTTGCTGGTTCTTGTGTTGGATCTTCTCCCCCACGGTCTCCATGCCGCTGCTGCGGGCCATGGCCAGGTGCTCCTTAAGGTGGGGGATCATCTTTTCGGCAAAAGCCTTGATGTCCGGGTCCTGGGACCGGGCGCCCATGCGCTCATAGAGGTCGATGGCCTTTTCGTGTCCCTTTACGTTAAACGAGAGGAACTCTTTGTTGAACTTTTCGCCCTGCTCCTTTTCCAGCGAATTGAGCTCATGACGGTCCCAATTGGAAATCTGGCTCGGGAGCGCATACCCCTTGCTGGCTGCCAGCCGGGCGAGCTTCTGGTTCGCCTCCGTGTGATCCTTCACGAGACTTGCGGCGTATTTCTTCACCTTCGGGTCGGTGGAATTTTTCTCGGCCACCTTGCCGAGTTCCATTTCCACCAGATTGATCTCGGCGGCCTTCCTCAAAAACTCCTGGTCATGCCGGTCGAGCTTACCGGGTGCGACGGCCGCGGCCTTGGCTTCCGGGGCGGGCGAGGGGGTGGGAGTTTCGGCGGCCCGGGCGATGCCCGAGAAGGCGAGGGCGGCGATAACGAGTGCGTGTGCGGAATAAAGATGCATGCGTTTCATTGAGCGGTTTTTTTCGCCGCCTGGACCACCCGGGCGGCTTGCTCCATAGTTCGCGCCGCCACCGCGCCGTGGCCGCCGCACGCTTTGCGCTCCGCCATTCCCCGGCCCGCGCGCCGGGGTGAAATCATTCCGGAGTTACTCCAGTTCCTTGCGGTGAACCCAGACGCTGTTGACCAGCCCCAGGCTGAACATAATCACCGCCACAAACGAACCGCTGTAACTAATCAGCGGCAAAGGCACCCCCGTCACCGGCATAATCGAAATACACATGCCGATGTTCTGGTAAGTGTGCGTAAACACCAGGGCCGTGACTCCCACCGCGAGGATCATTCCCAAATCGTCCGCCGACGAAAACGCCGCCACCAGGCAGGCCCCGAGCAGCACGGCGAACCCTCCGATCAAAATCGTCCCCCCCACAAACCCGAACTGCTCGCCAATCGCCGCGAAAATATAGTCGTTGGGCACCGTTGTCTGCGGTACGTAGCCCAGTTCCACCTGGGTATTGGCCGCCTTGTAGCCCTTTCCACCCCAACCGCCCGAGCCAATCGCAATCATCGTCTGGTTCACCGCCCAGCCGGCTCCCTTCGGGTCCACGTCCGGGTCCAGGAACGCCACAATGCGGGACTGCTGGTACGGTTTCAGCTTGAAGCGGTACACAATCGGCATCGCCGTCACCACCAGCAGCGCCAGTACGATCAAGTAGCGCTTCGGGATGCGCGCCACGAAGAACATCGCCAGCATCGTCGGCCCCCACACCAGCACCTCGCCCAAGTCCGGCTGAATCAAGATGAGCAGCATCGGCGCCCCGGCGATGGCCCCGCAAGCCATCAGCTTCAACATTGGGTGCAGGTGGCGGAACTGGCTCAAGAAAAGCGAAATCACCAAAATGCCCGAGATCACCGCCATCTGCGCGGGCTGGAACTGGATCGGCCCCAGTTTCAGCCAGCTCCGGGCGCCGTCGAGCTTCTGGCCCATCACCAGCGTCAGCACCAGAAACACGATGGAAACCAGGTAAATCGGCAGCGATCCCCAGCGAATCCAGCGGTAATCCGTCAGGCTCACGATCAGGAAAATCACGAAACTAATGCTCACCCAAAGCGCCTGCTTATGCCACATCTCGTGGTAAGCGGCCGCCTCGCGCATATAAGTGCAGCTATAAATCGCCGCCACGCCGAAGGAAGCCAGAGCCAGCATCAGAACCAGGATCACCCAGTTCATACTGAGCAGTTTGCGCAAAAGAGGAGTCATAAGGGAAATCGCCAGGGAAATCAGCCAACCGAGGGCACCGCGGCCAGGAGCCGCCGCGTGTATTCATGCTGCGGGGCGGCGTAGATCGCCTCGGCGGGCGCGGATTCTACAACCTTGCCGTGGTACATGACCAGCACATGGTCGCTGATGTGCTCCACCACCGCCAGGTCATGCGCGATAAAAAGATAAGTCAGCCCCAGTTCCTCCTGCAAATCCTGGAGTAGGTTCACGATTTGCGCCTGTACGCTCACGTCCAGCGCGCTCACCGGCTCATCGCAAACGATAAAGCGCGGCTTCACCGCCAGAGCGCGGGCGATCCCGATGCGCTGCCGCTGGCCGCCGCTGAACTCGTGGGGATAGCGGCCCATCATCTCCGGCTTCAACCCCACCTGGCGCAGCAACTCCGCCACGCGTTCCCGGCGGTCCAGGCGCGACATTTCGCGGAAATGGATCTCCAGCGGCTCGGCAATGATCGCCTCGATGGAAAGCCGGGGATTTAGCGACCCGAAGGGGTCCTGGAAAATCATCTGCATCTGCCGCCGCAGCGGGCGGAATTCCCCTTCGCTCAAAGGAAGCACGTCGCGGCCCTCGAAAAGCACCTTGCCTCCCGTCGCCGGGGTCAGCTTCAAAATCGTGCGCCCCAGCGTCGTCTTGCCCGAGCCGCTTTCGCCCACCACCCCCAGCGTCGTGCCCGCCTCCAGCGTAAAGCTCACGTCATCCACGGCCTTGATGTCGTCCACGTGGCGGCGCAGCAGCCCCGCATTCACGGGGAACCAGGTTTGCAGATGTTGAACTTCGAGGAGTGGTGGCATGATGGGTTGCACAGTGCGCGCCTGTTACTTTGCCGTCTGCGGAGGCGCTGTCAATCCAGTCATTCGTTTAAAAATTCACCCGGAGCCAAAAACGCCGCTTTCTGCCTTGCACCGTCGCCCAGCGCCCGTAACTTGTAGGGTACCTCTGGAAACCTGGGTGCGTCATCCGCTTTGGCTTTTCGATGCCATTTTCCGTCAAATTTCGGACAGGTATTTGAAAATACCTTCTCGAAATTTGACGGAAAATGGCGCAAAAATCCTTTGCGGCTGGCATACTCAGGTTTCCAGAGGTACCCTTAAAAGCGTGCGTCAGTTCCATCCATCCTCGTTGGGGCTTGAGGGGGCGCTTCTCATTGCGCACCCCGAGCTTTTGGACCCGAATTTCCGGCGCACCGTCATCTACCTCCTCGCGCACGACCCGGAAACCGGCGCCTACGGCCTCGTCATCAACCGAGACCTCAAGAAAACCGTGGGCGACTTGATCGTCGGCCCCGGGAACCTCGGTCCGCTGCGTGGCATCCCCGTTTTTTGGGGCGGACCCGTCAGCCAGGACCGGCTCACCTTCGCCGCCTTCGAGTGGCAGGTGGCCGAACAAACCCTCGTCGCCCGGATGAACGTCGAAATGGAGGAAGCCAAGGCGCTCGCCAAAGACCCGAACGTCCAGTTGCGGGCCTTCGTCGGCTACGCGGGGTGGGGGAAAGACCAACTTGAAGGCGAACTCAAGCAACAAGCCTGGGTCGTACAAAAGCCGGATCGCACCCTGCTGGAGCCTGTCGCCGCGGACAACCTGTGGCAAAGCCTCATGCACACCTACGGCCCGTGGTTCCGCCTCCTGGCCGAAGCCCCCGACGACCCTTCGCTAAACTAAGGCAGGAGATCTGGTTGGGCGATTTTCCATTCTGGTGCCCAAACTCCATTTGGGCACCCGCTTGTGCAGGCAACTCCATTGCCGTTCTTCTTTTCGGCATCGCCGCCCAATTCCCCGCCCTCACCCTCACCGGCAGAACCCGCCACAAGACACACACCAAAATATAGACGTGCCCAAATGGAGTTTGGGCACGAGATATAAAAAGGGCCAGACTTGTGGTCTGGCCCCTTTGAAACATCGCCTATTTACAGTGAGTGGTGGACACTCGGGTCTGCTGGCAGCAGGTCTTGTCCTTGGCGCAAGCGCCGAGGCTCAGCACAGCGGCGGCCATGGCGATCAACGTGATAGCTTTAAACATTTGGGTAATTTCATCTCCTTTCCATGCGGGTTGCGTCCTCTTTTTATGAAACCGCATTCAAGGGATGCAACCTTTTTGCCCGGGCAAACCCCCGGCCTGTCCCTGAGGAAAACCCTGCCCCATCCGTTCCGTTTTGCATTGAAGCCAGCGGCGGCACGGTCCAAAAATCCCTCATTCCAATGCACGCATCCCCCAAAGTCTTTTGCCTGATCCTCTTTGCGTTCGCCCCGGAAATGGGCGCTCTCGGAGCCATTGAAGCCGTGGAAAGCGCCCCCTCGCTTTCCCTGGATTCTCCCGTGCCTTACGCCGTCTTTCAACGCTCCGCCGCCCATCGGGCCAAAGTTCCCATCGCGGGGCGCGCGCCGGTGCCGGTGGCCACCGTGGAAGCGCGGGCCGTCTTGATGCCGCCTTACCAGCAAGGCATCGACGGCCGCTCGGGAACCTTCACCGTCATCGCGAGCCCCAAGGCTCGGGAATTTTCCGGCACACTGGAAGTTCCGGCGGGCGGCTGGTACGCCTTGACGGTGCGGACCAAGGATGCCCGGGGAAAAATCATTGCCGAGGGTGTCGTCAACAAAATCGGGGTGGGGGAGGTCTTCGTTGCGGCAGGCCATTCCTTCTGCGGCAACAGCAACGGTGAAGCGCCCAGCAAAGCGCAGGACGACCGTGTGGCCACCTGCGGCGACTGGTGGAGCGCCGCCTCATTAACTTTCCGGCATTGCGAAGATCCGCTGCGCCCCGGCGATGCGGACCGCGCCTCGCCCTGGCCCTCGGTCGGTGATGTCCTGGTCCAGCGGCTCCATGTCCCCGTTCTTTTCGTCAACACAGGGGCGGGGGGCACCACCGCGGAGCAATGGCGCAAAGCGGCGGAAGACCCTTCGCTGAAAATGAGGGGCTACCCGGCATGCCGGCTCGTTCTGCAACAGTTGACACCCTACACGGGGCTGCGGGCGGTGGTCTGGTTCGGCAACGAGAACGACCTGGGACGCGGCCCCACGGCGGAAGCTTTCAGCGAGGATTTGCGGGCTTTGATCGCCCATTCCCGGATCGATTCGGGCTGCCCCAATTTGCCCTGGGTGATCGCCTTTGACGCCTACGACCCCGCCGTTACCAACCGGCTGGGCGCGGAAGAAAAGCAGCGGCGCAAGGAATGCCTGGACCGGGGCACTGAAATGGTATTGCAAACGGTTCCCTGCACTTTCGACGGCCCCCAAACCGACGACCTTGGCCCCGACTTTCGCCGGGTGGACCGCGACCATTTCAACGAAGTGGGTCTCCAGCAGTTGGGGCTTCGTTTCGCACGCAAAATCGAGCAGGCGTTTTTTGCCTCGCCCGTGCCCTCGCCGCAAGAGGGTGTCCGCTAAATCCAGCGCCTCCTGTTACTTAGCGCCTTCCCACCATTCTGGTGCCCAAACTCCATTTGGGCACCCGCTTGTGCAGTGCAGGCAACTCGATTGCGTTCTTCCTTTCGGCATCGCCGCCCAATTCCCCGCCCTCACCCTTACCGGCAGAACCCGCCACAAGACACACACCAAAATATAGACGTGCCCAAATAGAGTTTGGGCACGAGATACAAAAAAGGCCAGACCTTGCGGTCTGGCCTTCTTGAAAGTGTTCCTCTTACTTGACGTGAGTGGTGGACACTTTGGTCGTCGTGGCGGCTTTGTCCTTGGCGCAAGCGCCGAGGCTCAGAACAGCAGCGGCCATAGCGATCAACGTGATAGCTTTAAACATTTGGTAATTTCATCTCCTTTCAACGCGGGTTGCGTGTCCTTTTTATGAACCCGTCCGCATTCAATGCAATATTTTTTGCCCGGTTTTTCCCCATTACAGAGAAGGAAAATGCCCTACCAGCCCGTAGTGATCCGATTGACCAGCAATACGGAGGCTTTCTCAATCGCAAGCGGGAATGCCTGGCGCTCATCCTGGTTGATGTCGTTGCCGGAAACGAAAAACGTCGTTTCGCCCATGAGTATTCCCGAAGCCAATTCCTCGCCCGTCGTGCGGCGGGTTACCTTATAGGCGAACGTCACGTCGAGGTAGTATTCCTGCTGCTTTTCAATATCGCTGCGGACCGAGCGGGCACCGCGGCGCTTGATTTTAATGATCGACCCCGTGAGCACGGCGTCCGCTTCATCCGATTCGCGAACCTGGAAGGTGCCGTCCTGCTGGAACTGCTTCACCACCGTGCTGGCCGCCAGCGCCTCAAGGTGAGGCACCAGCGTCTCGTTATGGAACGTCGGCACCGCGATTGTCTTGATGCCCTGCATTCTTTTGGGCAACTGGGAGCCGAGGTGATAACCGGCGCATCCGGTAAGGCAAGCCAGGCAAAGGAGAATCGCGGAAAAAAGCGGAGCGAGAGACTTCATAAGGGATAGCACCCCTTAGTTAGACAGGGGTTTGCCGCAATGGCAAGCAATTGAAGCGGTGCGGCTTTCGGCCATGGGCGATTTGGCCACTCGCCACTCGTTCCCAAGTTGAACTTGGAAACGCGCAGAACGCGGCAGTTGAACTGCCGCATGGCGCCATGGGATTGGGCCGCCTGTTTACTGCGCGGGCAGCGCCGGTTCGGGCGAGGGGGGCAGGTTGGCGCTATCCGCCGACGTGCGCAGTTGCGGTTTCGCGGGCGCGGTTTCCGGCGTGGCGGCCGGGGCGGGTGCGGGCGGGCCGTTATAATCGGGCCGGGAAGAGGTCTCCACCTGGGCCTGCATCCGGCGGCGCTCCTGGGCCTTCGTGCCGGTTTCAGCCATTTCCGGGGCCGAGCGCATCGCTTCTTCCCCGGCATATTCCTTCATATGCTCGAGCGCCTTCACGGCGGTATCCGCCTCCGGCGAACCCTTGCCGTCCTTGATGACCTGGTTGTAATAAATCACTGCGGATTTGTACTTCTTGGTCTTCTCGTAAAACTGCGCCACCGAAAGCGTCTTTTTCAAATCGGCGCCGGAGAGTTCCTTCAAATTCTCGCGCGCCTGGGCGAGCTTCTCGCTCTGCGGGTAACGCACCGTGAAGTCCTCGAAAGCGTCGTGCGCCTTTTGGCGGGCGGCGTGGTCGTTCGACCCCTTGTCCAACATGATCTTCTGCACGTAACCGATCTGGTACTGCGCATCGGCGGCGATGTCCTCATTTGGGTACTTGTCCACCGCCGTCTGGTAAGCGTCGGCCGCCTCGGGGTATTCGCCCCGCTTCTCATGCACCATGCCGATATTGAACTGCGAGAGCGGCGCGAACTTGCTATAAGGCGCGTTTTTGATGATTTCCTCGAACATCTTCTGGGCGCGTTCCAGGGAAGAGAACGTCTTCACGCCGAAAACCTTGCGGCGCTCGCCGTTGAGGAAAGCCGTGGCGATGTTGAACTGGTGCTCCACCACCGTGTCGAACTCCTTGCCGCTCGGGTACTTCGAAATGTAATTGCCGTACTCCTTGAAAGCGCGCTCCAAGTCTCCGGCCTTCTCCATCATTTCGGCCAGCTTGAACTGGGCCTTGGAGGAAACCCCGGACCCGGGGAAGCCGGTCAGAATCCCGCGGTAAGCGCCGATCGCCTTGCGGTAAGCGCCTTCTTGCTCCAAAGCCTCGGCCTTGTGCAACTGCTCGCTGGCGGATTTTTCGAGCTGCCCGGAATCCTCCTCCTCGCTATGAAATCCTTCGCCGGGGCGGTAAACCGTCGCCGCGGCCCCCGGTAAAGTGAGAGCCAAGGAAAGTGCCAGGACGAGCGAGGACAAAACGATGAGCTTCCGCATATCGGCTTTGACGCTAGAGGAAGCGGGGATGGGCGTCAAGGATGGCGAACAGATTTTCCGGTAGGTTTTACCTGAATATAAGGCTCGGGCATCCCACCATATCCATTTTGTCGATTCGGCATTCCCAAAATCGCCGTCATCCCCTACCTTGTGGCCCGTGTTTGAACTCCTAGCTCAAGATCCCGTAACCAAAGCCCGCCGGGGGCGTTTGACCACCCCTCATGGGGTCATCGAAACCCCCATCTTCATGCCCGTGGGCACCCAGGGCACCGTCAAAGCCGTCTCCCCCCGCGAACTGCACGAGCTCGACGCCCAAATTATCCTGGGCAACACCTACCATCTCTTTGTTCGGCCCGGCATGGACGTCATGCGCCACTTTGGCGGCCTGCATTCCTTCATGAACTGGGACGGCCCCATCCTCACCGACAGCGGCGGCTTCCAGGTCTTTTCCCTCTCCAAACTGCGCAAAATCACCGAAGAGGGCGTTCGTTTCCAGAACCACTTGGACGGCGCCCCGTGCTTCATCGGGCCGGAAACCTCCATGGAAATCCAGGCCACCCTCGGCAGCGACATCGCCATGGCCTTCGACGAATGCCCGCCTTACCCGTGCGAACGCGACTACGCCGCCAAAAGCCTGGAACTCACCCTGCGTTGGGAAAAACGGTGCCGCGACTGGTGGACCCAGAATGGTGCGCGGGAGAAGGGTCGCGCCCTCTTTGGCATCGTCCAGGGAGCCACCTTCGCGGACCTGCGCCGCGCCAGCGCGGAAGCCCTTACCGCGCTGGACTTCGACGGGTACGCCATCGGCGGCGTCAGCGTCGGCGAGCCGGAGGCGGAGATGATGGCTGCCATTGAAAACGCCGAGCCGTACTTGCCCGCGAACCGGCCCCGGTACGCCATGGGCCTCGGCACCCCGCCGCAAATGCTGGAAATGATCGCCCGGGGCGTGGATCTCTTCGATTGCGTGCTGCCCACGCGCATCGCCCGCAATGGATCGGCCTTCACCGCGCAGGGGACCATCAATTTAAAGAACAGCCCTTACATCATGGACAAGGGGCCGATTGAGGAAGGGTGCACGTGTCCGGCATGCCGGGAATTCACGCGGGGGTACCTGCGGCATCTGGTGAAAGCGGAGGAGATTTTGGCGTTGCGGTTGATTAGCCTGCACAACCTGCATTTCTATTTGAACCTGATGGCCCGGGCGCGGGCGGAAATCGAGCGGGGCACCTTTGACGCCTTCCGGCGCGACTTCGTGGCGAACTACGTGCCGTGGAACAGCCCTGCGGTATAAAATAGATGGGATGCAAGGGGGCAAGCCCCCTTGCCGGGGAGCTGGGGCAGAG
>CAZEOO010000006.1:56359-216622 GCA_964513965.1 uncultured Chthoniobacteraceae bacterium | reverse complement strand
CCCTAAACGGCACGGTCAACGTGAGCGGTTTGCTCAATGGCACAGGCACCATCAACGGCGCGCTGACCATCAAGACCAACGGCGAACTGGCTCCCGGCAACAGCCCCGGCATCACCACGGTGGCGGGCAACCTGACGGTGGAAACCGGCGCGAAGATCTCGATGCAAATCGACGGGATCACAGCGGCGGGAACGGACTACGACCAAATCATCGTAACGGGCGCAACCAGCCTGATCTCGCTCAACGCCGGGAGCATCCTGAGCCTGAGCATTACCGACGGAGCGTTTACCAGCGGCGCGCTGACCTTAATCGAGAACCAGAGCGACAACGCGATCGTGGGGACGTTCAGTTCGGTGGTGATCGGCGGGAACACGTATGACGTGAGCACGACCAACAAGTTCACCTACGGCGGCAAAGAATACGAACTGCTCTACAACGTGAACGCGGACGGCGGCTCCACGGCGAACGACTTCGAATTGACGGTGGTGCCGGAACCGGGCACGTGGGCGATGCTGGTGGGCGGCCTGGGCCTGTTGCTCGGGGCGCAGCGGATGCGCCGGCGCTCGGAGTAGATCCGCTTTAAAGAAGATATTTAAGTCAAACTCCGAAGGAGGCCACCGCTTCCTTCGGAGTTTTTGTATTTTCACCGTTCTCTCAAAAAACAAGTTAACAGGGTAAACATCTTCAGCCGTTTTTTGGATCGTTTCGCTGGGGCGAGTGGCCTAACTCTAAGAAATTATTGCACTTATAGCTTATGCAGATTCCCCCTTTTTCACGTAACCGACCCTTCAGCGCAGTTCTTGCATGCGTTTCCTCGCTCTGCTTTCAAGGGACCGTTCGAGCGGACAACCTCGTTTCCAATTCCGGTTTCGAGTCGAATCAATCCGGTTGGGAATTATTCGTGCCCGTGGACTCGAAAGAAAAGAACTGCCGTGACTCGATCACGGCCGAAGCGCCGCATTCCGGCACCTCCTGCCTCAAAATGGAGGCCGGCGATTTTGCCCGGTTTGCCGTGGGGACAAAGTCGATCCGCGTGGCGATGGGCGAGCGTTATCGAGTGGTAGCATGGGTTCGCGGTAGCGCCGAAACCCGGCCCGGGACGGCGGGCTTCGCGATCCGGTTGACGTTGCTCGACCATGGCAAGGACACCCCCGGCGGACACCTCTTCATAGGGCTCGACGACAAAGTGTGCCATGGTCCCGCCCCTGTGCTCTCGCGCGCGATTCCCGGGGAGTGGAGCCGGATCGAGGCGGTGGTGCAAATCCCGGAGGGGGTCGATAGCATGGGGCCGTCGTTTTTCTTTTGGGAGGCGAAAGGCGCTGCTTTCATCGATGACGTTTCCATCGAAAAAGTGGGGGAGGACACGCCGCTCAGCCCCAAGGTGGCCAGCGGACGCAAAGGCTATAACCAAGTGCCGCAAGACGGCCCCTCCGCTACCGAGACGGACGCTTTGAGTGCGCTCAATCTCGATGCTCCCGGCATGGAGGCGCTCAAGGCAGCCGCCGCGAAATCCGGTTCGCAGGAAGAGATCAAGAAAGCTTACCTCGAATACCGGCGCGCCGCGTGCCCGGCCAAGTGGCAGGTTTCTCCGGCTGAAAAGCCGACCAAGGCCAAGGCGGAGAAGGATGCGATTGGCGACCAACTCTGCGAGCATATCATCAATGATACTGCGTACCACCTTTACCCCGATCCCGTCGATATGGGGAAAGACTTCGATTGGAGCCATAACCCGCGGGTGCGCTCCGACCCCGGCTACACGGAGGAATGGACTTGGGGGTCCATCAGCCGCATGCATTTCTGGAAAGGCCTGGCGAACGCGTATTGGAACACCCTGGACGAGAAGTACGCCCAGGAGTGGGTCGCGCAGTTGCTCGATTTCACCAAGAAAAACAATTACCTCAACAAGCCCGTTGCTGGGAAATCCACGCTCTGGCGCACGCTGGACGCCAGCGAGCGCATGGACAATTCGTGGCCGTACGCCTATTACCATTTCTTGAACAGCCCCGCCTTCACTCCCGAGGCCCAGTGGGTCTATTTGCGTTCGATACTGGATCACATCGACCTTCTCAAGAAGGGGCTTGAAACGCCCGGCCGCAGCGGCAACTGGGTGGCTTCGGAATGCTTCGGGCTATACTCGATCGCCGTGCTCTTCCCCGAGCTGAAGGATGCACCCATGCTGCGAGAGTTTGCTCTCAATCGCCTTTTGGAGGAAATCAACTGCACCGTGCCTCCGGACGGGTTCGAGGCGGAACTCACCCCGGGTTATCATTACTTTTCGTTGAGCAGCCTCGCGGGGCCCATGAAGCTTGCCCGGCTCAACAATCTTCCCGTGCCAGACGCCTTCCGCGCCAAGTTGCTGGCCATGTATCTCGCGCCTATCACTGTGATGGATCAAAACGGGATTACCGTGGCCACCAACGATTCGGGGCCAAGCGCCGCCGCCGCACCGGCGCAGCAGGCGCTGAAGTTGCTGGGTGACGATCCAACATTGAAATGGGCCGCCACCGGCGGGAAAGAGGGCAAGGCGCTGCCCACCACCACCATGCTGCCCTATGCCGGGTTCTACGCCATGCGCGGCGGCTGGAACCGCAATGACACGTTCCTCTTTTTCCGCGCCGGTCCGGCGGGAATCGGCCACCAGCACGAGGACATGCTCCAGGTGGTGATGCGCGCCTGGAATAAAACGCTGCTGCTCGAACCGGCGACCTATGCTTACGACCATTCCGAATGGCGCCGCTATGTCCTTAACACACCGGCGCACAACACCATCATCGTCGATGGCAAATGGCAGCATCGCGGCTCGAACAAACCGCCCGTCACCGAGCCGGTGCACAACCCCTGGCACGTGACGCCGCTCTTCGACTACGTTGCGGGCTGCTACAACGGCGGTTACCAGGAGAACGTTTACAATCCCGAGGCCCAATACAGCCCGGAGAAATGGGTGGGGGAAAAGGACTTCTCCGTGAGCCATACCCGCCGTGTGCTTTTCCTGAAACCTTACTATGCCTTGCTGGTGGACACACTGGATGGTACTGGGAAGCACCAATACGACGCTCATTTCCATCTCGATGCGCCGGCGGCCAGGCTTGATGAGACGACGAAGGCGGCTTTCAGCGAAAACGAAAAAGGGGAGGGGCAACTGGCTCTCTACCCGCTGGACCGGGAGGGCTTGAACGTGGATATCGTCCAAGGGCAGAAGGAGCCCATGCTCGGGTGGGTCCCATCGAAGCATCGGGCCATTCCCACAGTTCGCTTCCGTAAAACCCAGGAAGCGCCCGCGCTCTTTGCCACCTTCCTTTATCCTTATAAAGGCGAAGCGCCGCATTTTGAAGCCGCTCCGTTACCAATGGACAAAGCGTTTTGGGCCAGCACGCTCAAGACGGGCTACGAAGATGCCGAAGTGGTCGTGGCGAAAGATGGGGCGGCGCATGATTGGAAGCTCCGCAGCGGACTTGCGGGAGCCTTTAAAACGAAAGCGGCGGGCATGGTGGTTCGCCGCATCGCAAAGGCGCAAGCCACCGTTTCCGGCGCTTGGGAAATCAGTTCTTTCGATAGCAAGACCTGCCGCTTCACGCTCTCCGAACCGGCCACGCTGGTCTGGTCGTGCCAGGGGGGAAACCTTTTGGTTTCCAACGCGAACAACGCCGGAGAAGTGCGCATCAAAGTGGCGGCTCCCTTTGCTCGTGAAGCCGTTCTACCGGCGGGTGCCTGGGTGGAGCTTTCCAAAACGGGCGAGAAACCGTCGGCCTCGCCGTTGGACAATCTCAACCCGGCGGAGGAGAACGCCGCGGAGGGTCTGGCGGGTTATTCCGACTACGTGAAGCAATTCAGCGATAAAAAAACCGCCTCCGAAGCGAAGCCTATTCGCATCGGGGTGGAATCGATGGCCCTGCCAAAAACCGTTTCTGTTATCGGCATGAAAACGGGGGCCGAGGGGGCATCGATCACCGGCTGGAACGATCAGAAAAGCGCGATAGCGGCCAAGGTGAATGTGCCCGCTAGCGGCTGGTATCGGCTGAAATTGCGCTATTGCGCCCAGGGCCGCCCCGTTCGTTCCGTCTCGATCGGCGGCGCCGTTCCCTTTGCCGAAGCGGCGGCCATAACCTTGCCCTCCACGCTGGGGGAACAGCCCTCAGACGGCTGGAGCAACGCCGCCAATGACTGGCGGGAAATCGTCCTGGGTTCGGATGCCACCGCGGGCGGCTGGAAATTCTTTTTGCCCGGCGGCGAAACCTCCGTCGCGCTCAAAAACGAGGACGGTTCCGGTTGCAACGTGAACTGGCTGGAACTCGTGCCTGCCATTCAATAATCGCGTGCGGGTTGCATTCTTGCACGGACTTACCACGGTTTCAGGGTCAGCCGTGATTTGCGGTGAACGACGCTTCCCGGCGGGCGGTTCAAGTATTCCGCACCCTCCCGGGCCCAAATGGCGAGATTGCGTTTTGCGCCGCCGTACCACGTGACTTCGCGCAAGTTGACGGGTGAAATCGCGTCTTCCCTGCGGTCGGCGAATATCGCGAAAATCTTGCCGGTGCGGCCATCCCGCAACCGGCCTTCGATGGCGATGCTGCCCGATCCGAACGAACTAAGGAGCGCCGCGGCTGGGAGCACAAAGCCCGCGGCGTCGGCTCCCGTGTTCCAGAAAGCCTTGGACGGAGCCAGTTCCACAATGGCCAGCTCGATGACCAAAACGCGCCGGCCGGGCGCGGTGGCGAGCCGATAGTGACTGCCCGGGTAGCGCGTAATCTCGGCGCCGAGCTTTTGCCGAAGTTCATTGCCGAGTGCTTCGGTATCCACACTCAAGCGTTGAAAACTCTCACGGCCGGTTTGGCTTTGCCACCAGGTCTGTTTTTCGAGATGGGATGTGTTGACTTTGGCAATGTAGATTGCATCGAACTGCTGCCAAAGGGGCGTCTTTTCCATTTTCGGGGAAATCCACACGCGCTGAAGGAACCTGGCGTAGCGCGGCTTGTGCGTAAACTGGCTGCCCGCGATAAAGCCCGCGTCCGGGGCGGGTTTGGTGGCGCAACCGCCCGTCAACAGCAAGCCGACCAAGAGGATGAAGAGAGTAAGGAGCAAGGCGCCACCGCGGATTTTTGGGGAAAGCTTTGGAAAGGAACGGGATGGCTTCATGTACTGCGCTATCGTATCTCAAAAATACTAAATATTATAAAGTGTTGATTCCGGCTGATCCGAACTAAGCTCGCACCGTGAGCAACTCATGCCAGCGCGTTGTAAAGCTTGGCGACTTTCGGGTCTGCTTCATCTGCCACTTCTGCTGGAACCCCATGGTGCCATAGCGCACGGTGTTGGCCCCATATTGGCGGTTGAGCTGGTCCACCAGATCGTCCATGCGGCGGCGCGCCGGGTTGGTCTGGGGCGTCTCGAAAAGCTGGAGTTGCGCCTGGCTCTCCATGCTAAGTTCCGTTAGGAACACCCCCACCTTCCGGTAAACGCCCCCGGGGCGGTGGATCTTCCTTAGAAGGGCCGTGGCCGCCGCAATCAGCGCGGGCGTGTGGCAGGTGGGCTCCGGCAATGAAGTATGCGCCGAGGGGCAATACGTCGGCTGGTCAGGGCGGAAGCCGCGCGGTTCGAGATAAACCTGAATATGCCCCGCCAATTGCCCCCCGGAGCGGAGTTTTTCGGCAGCCCGGGCGGTGAAGGTGGCCAGGGCTTGCTCCAACTCCTCCAGACTCTCGACCGGGTGCCCGAAGGAGCGGGCGGTGGCGATGCCTTTTTGCGGTTCCGGCAACTCGTCCAAATCCAAACATGAAATTCCGCTGAGTTCGCGGGCGATCCGTTCCCCCAGCACCCCCAGTTCGCGGCGAATCCAGGCGCTGTCGGCCCGTTTGAAATCGAGGGCGGTGTGGATGCCCTTCGAAGCCAGACGGGGCGCGAGGCGGCGGCCGATGCCCCAGATGTGGCCGCAAGGCGTTTGCGCCAGGATGGAATCCAAATCGGGGGTCGCCGTCAGGTCGCACACCCCTTGGCGCGCGGGCGTTTTTTTTGCGATCCGGCTGGCCAGCTTGGCGAGGGTTTTGGTCGATGCGATGCCCACGGAAACCGGGATGCCGGTCCACTGGCGCACCCGGGCGCGCAGTTCCCGGCCCCACGCGTCCCCTTGCCACGGCTCCAGCCCCAGGAAAGCTTCGTCGATGGAATAGATTTCCATCTGCACGGCCGTGGGGCGCAGCGTGGCCATGACTCGCGCCGACATATCTCCGTAAAGGGAATAATTGGAACTCAAAACCGCCACCCCGTGCCGCCGGAACTTTTCCTCGCATTTGAAAGCGGGGGCTCCCATTTCGACGCCCAGGAGCTTGGCCTCCTCGCTGCGGGCGATCACGCACCCGTCATTGTTGCTCAACACCACCACCGGCTTCCCGATCAGCCGCGGGTTAAACACGCGCTCGCAGGAGGCGTAAAAATTATTGCAATCCACCAGCGCGAACCGGGATGTCATCTTGGCCGATGAATGACGAACGTGACCACGCCCCAGATGGTCAGTTCCTGGTTTTCGCTGATTTCGATGGGGGCGAACTCGGCGTTCTCGGCTTGCAAAAAGACGCGCTTGCCCCGTTTGCGCAACCGTTTGACCGTGAACTCCCCGTCCAGCATGGCGATGACGATCTGCCGGTCTTTGGGGGCGACCGAGCGGTCCACAATGAGGGTATCGCCGTCCACGATCCCTGCGTCTTTCATGGAATTGCCCTGGACCCGGACGAAAAAAGTGGCGGCAGGGTTGCTGACCAGGTGTTCGTTGAGGTCGAGGGAGCAATCCAAGTGGTCATCGGCGGGGGAGGGAAAGCCCGCCTGAACGCTGGCCGAGGCCATGGGGATGCGCCGATGGGTTCGCGCTTCGAAAGGGATGGGCTGGCCGAGGATCATGCCACCAAAATAAGGCGGCCGGGCGGGTGGATCAAGCCGGGGCAGCGCATCATGCGGCCTTTGGCGGCATGTTTTCTCCGGCTGGTTATGAATCGAAAGAAGCGATTTGCAAGAATGTCCCCGCTGGGCATTCAGGCGCATCGGTTCCATCAGGTGGATGGATTACAATGACGAGAGCGTCGTCTTGCCTTCGCTTTGGATTTTCTCCAAAACCTCGACCTGATGATTGCGGCCAAAGAGCACGTGCTTGCGCATGACTTTTTCGGCCACATCGGGCTTGCCTGTGAGCAGGGCATCCAAAAGGCGGCGGTGCCACTGGGGCGGGCTGGGCCACACTTTGGCGCTTATCCAGCTAAAGAACATGAAATGCCGCCGCCAGGAACGCTCCAAATCCCGCAACAGCAGGGGGCTTCCGGCCAGGCGGCCGATTTCTAGATGAAACTCCTGGTGAATCTGCATGTTTTCCATGCAGTAGTCCGTTCCCGCCGAAATCAGCTCGTCAACCTGGTCGGCTAATTCTTGCAGCCGCGGAATGTGGCTGGGCCTGATGGCGGTTGCAGCCATTCGGGCGATTTGGCACTCAAGAGCTTCTCGCAGCACCAGCTCGTCGTTGACTTTCTCGATAGTGATGGGCACGACGCGGGTGCCGTACATGGGCGCGCTTTCGGCCATGCCGTCCGATTCCAACCTCCAAAGCGCCTCGGAAACCGTTGCCTGGCTCAACCCAAAGCGTCTGCAAAGGTCGCGCCGGAGCAGCCGCTGGCCGGGTTCAAGTTTGCCGCTGAGAATTTCAAACTCCAGCGCCCGGAATAAGCGGACGGCCTGGGTTTCAAAATCAGTGTTTTGATCGAGCTTCGTGCTCTGTGTCGGTATTTTAATGTTCACTATATCTTATCCTATGATGCTAATTTTTGCGGATATCGAAGTCAAGAAAGCTAGTACTTTGCGTTGAGCGTACTTGCAGGGAAATCGTCGGTGCGGAAAGGGGCGGCTGGAAGGCTGGCTCCATTGTAAAGATTGCAGGTTGGGTTTTCCGCCCAGGCGTAGCGCACGGCGGTTGGAACCGGGACGTTTTCCGACCAGACGACGACGCTTTCGCCATCAATCTTTGCATCAGCCCATACCCACTTGCGGTCGCTGCCGCAAATGGCGAAGCCTTCGAGCGGGCTTTTGGGGCTGTTGCGGATGAGCGGTGCGGTTTCTGCTTTTCTAGTGCAGACGTCGTAGGTGGCGGGGAGGGGCTTGGCTACCAGCCCGCCTTCGGTGTGCGTGAATGTCAGCCGGATTTTTCCACTCTCGATGTTCATCCCCGTGTAAACGGGGCCGGAGCAGGGGATGGCTTTCCCATAGTCATTGGCGAGCGCAATTTTGGCGAGACGTTCGCCCACGGTATTTTTATTCTGCGGGTGGATGTCGCCAGCTTCGCCGGTGTCCAGGAGGATGGCTTGGCCGGTTTTGGGCAATGCAAGCGCCGTGGACTGGGCTTCCCGCAACTCTGCCCAGGCGCTTTCTACCGGGAGCGGCTTTTTGGCCTGGTAGTTGGCCAACTGGCAAAGGTAGAAGGGGAAATCCCCAAGGTTCCAGCGGGAACGCCAGTCGGCAATCATGAGGGGAAGGGCGGTGCGGTATTGCCAGGCGCGGCCTGTGTTGGTCTCCCCCTGGTACCAGAGGGTTCCTTTGATATTATAGGAAAGGATTGGGTAAATCATCCCATTGAAGAGATGCGCGGGCATAAACTGGGGTGCCTGCATCACGTCGGGGGCTTTCGGAGCCTGGGGTGCACCGGCTTGCAGCGGCGGGAGCGCGTACTCCATTTTGGCCAGCCAGGGTCCTTCGAGAAATACCGGGCCAGCTTTCAACCCCGGCCCATAGCCGCTCAATGCGGGCGGGCGATCAGGGGCGAAAATGCGCAGGGCCAGGGTGTTAACGCCATCTTTGACGAGGTTCCCGGGGATGGTGTAGGCGGCTTCCAGCGAGCGGCGAGCATTGGCCCCGGGGAGGGTGAGGGGCGTTGTTTCTCCGGTTTTTTTTCCGTTCCAATAAACGCTTTCAAAGCCCTGGATGACTTCCAGGGCAAGGGTGAGCGGTTTCCCCGCGGAGCCCGGGGGCAGAAGGACTTCGCGCCGAATCCAGACGGCTCCCGAAGCTGGCAGGGTGGGGGCGCTGATGGGGCCGGGGATGTGGACGGAGACCCAGTCTTTCAAATCCGCGTTTTCCGAAGCGAGGGGTTCGGGAGCCGTTGCGGGATGGTCTTCACGGCCGGTGCTTTTGAGCCACAGGGGGAAGTCGCGCCGGTAGGCGGCGAGTTTTTCCGGGTAAGCGGCGTGCTGCTGGAAGGCTCGTTTGCAGCCTTCGGCAAGTTCGGGGCTGCTTTCCAGCGCCTGGGCGCTGGTCCAGCTTTCCACGGGGGTTCCACCCCAGGAGCTGTTAATAATCCCTACGGGGACCTGGAGTTCATGGTTGAGGTGTTTGCCAAAATAGTAGCCGACGGCGCTGAAACCACCCGAGGTTTTCGGTTCGGCGACGGTCCATTTTCCCTCGCAATTCTCGGCAGGGGCGGCGACGGCGCTACGCTTGACGAGAAACTCGCGCAGACGAGGATTGGCGGACTGGGCGATCTCCCGCTGGGCGTCTTGGGTGTCGCGGAGCGCCATTTGCATGTTGGATTGCCCGGAGGCGAGCCACACTTCGCCCACGAGGACATCGGTGAGTGTCACCGTGTTTTTGCCCTTCACGGTCATGGACATGGGGGTGGCCGCCTCGTCTTTCAAATTCAGTGAAACGCGCCACTTTCCGTCCGCGCCCGCCGTGGCGGTGGCGCATTGGACGCCGAGGCTCACTGTGACCTGCTCGCCGGGTTCGGCGCTTCCCCACACACGGGTGGCTTGGGAGCGTTGGAGAACCATGTGGTCCGAAAAAATGGAGGGCAGACGCACATCGGCATGCGTGCTGGAGGCGAGCAAGCAGATGGCGAGAGCGGGAAAAATGGTGGCTTTCATGTGTGGACCGACAGGGGGCATTGCGCGAGGGGTGGGCAACATCTCCGGGGGAGAATGTGCTGGGCGGTGCAGTGACCGTGAAGAATTTAATCGATCGTTTTTAATACAGCGAGTGGAATTTGCTTGAACTTTCAAAAAAGTCAACCCTATATGATCGATCGTATCGCTGACATATTATGACCACAACAACTCAGTCCGCTGGCGCCACTCAGGGCCAAACTCAATCCTCTCCCACGCTTTGGCGTTCGACCATCAATCGGTCTATAGAAATGGCTCGCCAGGTTTTGGCCGCGGCACACATCAGCCTTCCACCTTTTGCGTCGTGGTCCGTGGAGGACTGGCAAAAGGCGGGCGCCGAGATGCAGGAAGCTCGCGACTGCATGCTGGGCTGGGATGTCACCGACTTTGGCAGCGGCCGCTTTGACGAGATTGGCCGGACGCTCTTCACCTTGCGCAATGGGCGTTCCAACGATCTGCGCTATCCCAAGCCTTATGCGGAAAAGCTGCTGATCGAACCCACGGGCCAGCGTTCGCCTATGCACTACCACCGTTCCAAACGTGAGGATATTGTGAACCGCGCGGGAGGCAACGTGATCGTGGTATTGCGCTCGGTGGCGCCCGACGACACCCCCGGCACGGACGAGCTCATCGTGCACATTGATGGAAAGAGCCAAAAGATCGCCTCGGGCTGCCCCATCCGGCTGCGTCCCGGCGATAGTGTGACCATTGCGCCGCGCACGTTCCACCAGTTTTGGGCGGAGGAGGGAACGGGCATGCGCTTTGGCAATTTAAGCTACTCGGTGAGCAGCGAGGTTTCCTCGGTTTGCGATGACTGGTCGGACAATGTCTTTTTCGATTCCTGGGCGCTGCGCTTTCCCTCCATCGGCGAAGACGAACCGAGGAAGTATTACCTCTGCCACGAATATCCGAAGAAAGGCTGCTAAACTTATGAAAATCACTTCATGGTTCTCGGGTCTTGTTGTTCTATTGTTTGCCGTGAGCGCCCCGATTGCGACGGTGCGGGCGCAGACTCCCGCCGAGCCGCTGGTTCTCGAAGAAAGCTGGAGCGGAACTTCGCCGTTGCGTTGGACCGGGTCGCCGGTGATCGAGGAAAAGGATGGCCGCAAGGCGCTTAAATTGGAGTCCAAGGATGCCGCGGTTTCGGTCAATAACCTGGCGCAGCTTCCGGCTGAAAAGTGCAAGGGGCGCAAGCTGGTCATATCCACCCGCGTGAAGGCGGAGGATGTTTCGGAAAAACCGCAGGCTTACAACGGGATCAAGCTGATGCTGGTGACGGTGAACGCGGCGGGCGTCAAAAATTATCCTCAAATACCGCTGCCCGCGGGCACCTTCGGCTGGAAGGAGATCGATTGGGTTGTGGCCGTTCCGGCTGATGCCGTGAATGTCATGCTTTTCCTGGGACTGGAAAAAGTTAGCGGGAAAGCTTGGTTCGATACGCTCAAAATCGTGGGGCTTTAACCGCTTGCTAACAAGGCCCGGAGTCTTACGGCTCCGGGCTTTTTTTATCGCAAGACGGTCTAGTGCCAGCAGCGCCAGTTGCCGACGGCTTCGCTGGTGGAAAGCGCCCGACCATATACGCGCAGGCCAGCCAGCCGCTCCGTGTCGATCCTGGCTTCGGGCAACCCGTTGGCATGGGCCAAAAACGGGCTGAAGCGCCCCCAACCGAACTGGCGTTCTTCACCGCCGTCGAGCAGTACGCCGTTGACGACGGCCCGGATGATATGGCAACCGCCATCGACGATGAGGACGGCGTGTGTGGCCGCGCCGCCTTCGCCAAGCACTCCCGCCTGGGAGATCCACGTGGCGGCGGTCTGCCCGTCGTTCAGCAGTAGGGAGAGACGGCCGCCGGCTTCCTCTCGGATTTGCACGCCGAGGTTGCGGCTCGAAAGCGTGTCGAGCAGCAGCGAGGGGCGCGTGCCGGCGTGAAGGATCAACTCCAGCGTAAAGCCCGCCCGCGATTGCTTCTCTTCGGGAGGCGCGGGGTCGAATCGGTTGATATCAAAAAATTCGGGCAGGGAGGGAAAGCCGATGACCGAGGGCATGGCTCCGGCGGTTTGATCCAGTAAGAGGTCCGCCTGGGCGATCTCGCAAAGCTCGTGCTGGCGGAAGAGGCCCTCGATCAGCTTGCCCTCAATGTGATGCACCCGCGCGATGGCTTTCTGGGTTTCGGTGACGTAGAACTCGCCGCTCACTTCGATGAGATCGGGGTAGCTCATGCGGATGGAGGGATCGTCGTCGTAAAGGAGGATTTCCGGCTCTGACCACGCCAGTTTCAGCCCGTCCGGTGTTTCTATTTCCCTGCCTGCCGCCAGCCAAGCGGGGTTGCGGTTGCAGTAGCAGCGGCTGTATTCGTGCCATTCTTTTTCGCCTCGCGCCGCCGCGCTGCCGCCGTGATTGTGGAACCAGTAGAGATAGCGGCCATTGGCGCATTTCCAGACGAAATTTGCCGCCCGGGGGTGCTTCATGCGGCGCTGGCCCTCGGGGGCGTAGGTTTTGTAGGCGGGGGGCGCCCAGGTTTTGCCCGCATCCCGGCTGTACGTGCATACGGGGTAGCCGTCCACCGAGCGGTAGACGCAGTAGAGCGTGCCGTCGCTCAGTTCCACGCAGCTTTGCTCTTCCGAAATGCGCCCGCCGCCGGCCGGAGTTCGCAGCCCCGTTTCGCCCTCCGGCAGCGTCTCGAAAATGATTTGCGAGGGGTCTTTTTCAAGCGCGATATTCGCGCTGCAAAGCAGAGCCCCCTCGGACTGGGCGTAGAAGCCCTGGCCCATCGCTCCCACTTTGATGTGCGGCAGATACGCTTTCCCGTCGCGCCCAAAAAAAGGACGTCCCACATTCCAGAAAAAGCGGAGGCGACCTTGGTAGATATTGTTGCGGTCCACAGCGAAGGGCCGGATGGGCACCTCGTACCGCTCCCGAGACCAGGTAAGCCCGCCGTCATCGGAATATTTAAACACATAATGCCCCACGCAATCCACGCGAGTGTAGGAGCCGCCGTCCTCGCGCAGCACTTCCGGCACGCGGTCGGCATTGTAATTATAAAAAGCGTAGACGCGCCCATAGGCGGTCTTAAGCAGGACGGCGTAGGAGGCTTCCGGGCCGTTCGCGGGTTCGACGTCCACCGGCGCCTCCCACGTTTTACCGTGGTCGCGGCTGCGGACCGCGGTGATGTGCTGGCCGCTGGCGCCTTCCTCACCGCTGCCCGTGGTCATGACGGCCAGCCAGGTGCCGTCATCGAGGATTCCAACGTACACCTGGTCACTATAGCCTTCGCTGGGGATGACAGAGCCGGTCGGGAGGAGACGATAATCAATTTTCATGGAAAGTATTCGTATCGATTTAATCGATCTTTATTTTCGATCAAGCAAATACCTTCATCAATCCTCTATACAAAACAAATTTATGAGATCGTGTAAAAAGTACTCGATCGATCAAATCGATTTTACTATGATGCCCCCGCAAAATCATTTTTCCATCTTCATCCCCCATTTTATGAGCTTACGATTCTCCAACTGGAGCCGCCGTCTCACCGTGTTGGCGCTGTGCCTCGCCGCCCTGCATCAGCCCCTGCGCGCCGCGGACGAAAACACCACCGCCTGCCTTAACCTAGACGCCGGTCGGGAAGATCTCGCAATGCACCCCGCCGACGAGGGCAAATCCGAGGGCCGTATCACCGGAATGCTGCCGCAAGGCTGGCATGACAACTCAGCGTGGGCCAAGGTTATGGCCACTTATAAGATGGGGCAGGAGGACGGCCAGAAGTTTGTGGTGGCCGACATCCAGAAGATCGACGACGGGAAACTGCAAATCCGCCAGCCCATTGGCGATTATGAAAACGACAGCATCTTTATGCTGAAGATCCGGATGCGGGCAGCGCCGAACATGCCGGTGGAATTTGGCATCCGCCAGATGGACGCACCCAACCAGTTTGCCTGGGTGCAGCGGGAAACGCTTGAGGGCAGTTGGCGCACCTATGAATATCTTTTCAATCTCGACCACAATACCCAACCGATGGCTTTCCTGCTGTCCACCAAGTCCTGCGGCCAGCTCAACATCGCCTCGATCAAGCTGGAGCGGGTTTCCAAGGCGGCCCTGGGCGAGGAACTCAAAAAGAAATACCCCGACGGCGGCCCGCGCAACCTGCTGCGCGCCACGCGCCTGCCGATGGGGCTTCAAAGCGGGTGGACCATGGAGCGGTACCGGGCGCAGACCAATATCGAAACGGTTTGCGCGCCCGATGCCGGGGTGAAAGGCGTCTCTGGGGTTCCTTCCATCCATTGGAAATCGGACACGGAGCAGGCGCTTTTCAGCGAGCCCTTCAATGTCCCTCTGCCGTTTCAAAAATATACCGCCAGCGTGTATGTGAGGGGATCGGGAAAAGGGACGCTGGCGGTTCAATGCGAACGCAAGACGGTCAGCAGCAAGCCTTTTGAACTGGGTGGGGAATGGACGCGGGTGGAGGTTCCGTTCAACCCGAAGTTCGGCGCGCGCTTTTACGATTTGCAGCTCACCGCCGAAGGGGAAATCTGGATGGACGCCTGGCAGGTCAATCCCGGCGAGCGTGCCACGCCTTACGCTTCGCAGTATCCGGCGGAGGTCTCGTTGGCGTGCGTGGCTCGGGAAACCGCTGCAGCCAAGGTGCAGTTTACCGATGAGCCTGCGCAGGTTGCTTATGAAATATCACTTAATAATAACACGAAGCCCGGTAAAACGTGGAAGCTATGTGCGAAGGTGGTCGATCTTTACGGGGAGAGCCGCGAATTGGAGCCCGTGGCGATCAAGGGTTCCGGGTTGGTGAGTGGAACGTTTGCCATCACCCCATTTGCGGAGCGCCAGAACGGTTCGCTGCGGGTGGAAGCGTGGGTGCAAAATGAAACCGGAGAGCGCGTGAGCCCCTTTCAGGAGATCATCATTCACCGCCTCCAGCGCCCGCGCTATTGGGGCAAGGACGCGCCCGATTCCCCCTTCGGCGTGCACGTGGACGCCGATACGCCGCATCTGCAAATGGCCAAGGCTTCCGGGGTCAACTGGGTGAGGCTTCACGATGCGGGGCTAAAATGGATCGGCTGGTATTACCTGGAGCGTCAACCGGGTCAGTGGAGCTTCGCGGACGAGGCGATTGGCCGTTACCGCAGCCACCACTTGAAAATCCTGGGCTGCCTGGAGACGACGCCGGAGTGGGCGGGCTACTTTGAAAAACCCCACTGGAAATATTTCGACATGTTCTATCAGCCGAAAGATCTCCAGCAGTATGCGAACTACGTGAAGGTGGTCGCGGAGCGTTACCGGGGCGTGATCGACGCCTATGATATTTGGAACGAGCCGTGGAATGCCGCGTGGTTCAGCCACGGGTTCGACGAAACCAAAACGGGCCGCGCGGGCTTCCAGCCCAGTGCCGATCCGCAGGGGTTCTACCTGGAGCTCTTGAAAGTGGCCAACGCAACCCTCAAAGCCGTGGACCCAGCCATCCGGGTGGTCGCCATCAACACCACCACGCAGGAAGTCATGAACAAGCCCTACCCGGATCTCAGCGGCGTGGATTGGACCCGGCGGCTCAAAGAGCTTCATGCCGAGCGCGAGTGCGACATCCTGGACTACCATCAATACGAGTCGGCTTTCCAGGGATTCCCGGGCGACATCGTGGAGCACGGGCTGAAAGTGGCGCTCGGGCCGTTCTTCGATGGCGGGGTCAAGAAGCCCGTGTGGAACACGGAGACTTCGCCGCTGGTGGGCCACATCAGTTCGGGTTTTTACAACCACACGCTGCCCTACCGGGATGCCGAAGACGTGCTCGACACGGGCAACCGCTTGTGCCGCCAGATGCTCTCGCTGCTTTCGGTCGGCGTTTCCAAAACGTTCCTTTACTCCATGGGAGGTTACCAGTACTTCGGCTACACCAAGACCAACCCGTGGATCATGTTCGTGAGCGAGGACGGCGCGCTGCATCCCTCGGCATGTGCCTACTCGGCCATGGCATGGCGGATCGAGGATACGAAGTTCGAAAAATGCCTCCCGCTGGGCGGGCAGAATTTCGCCTACCTCTTTCGCGGCCAGGGGCGCACCGTGGCGGTGATCGCCCCAGCGCAAGCCACCCGGGGGCTGGAACTGCCGGTTGTGGAAGATTGGAAATTATCGGATATGCTAGGGAATCCCTTCCGAGGCCGCGCGATCTCCGATAACCGCTTGGTGTATATCGAAAGCGCCAAAGGAGTGGACGAGGTGGAGGCGCAGCTCGCCAAAATCACGCTGAAGCCGTAAACCGTACGCGATTTTCCATGGCTCTCCGCCGCTTCATCCTTGCCGCGTTGATCGCTTCTGGGTGGAGCGGCGGCCTTTGGGCCAGGGAAGTCCCGTTCTATGTCTCGACGTGTCCGTATTCGTCAAAAGCGATCGGCAAGGGTATTTACCGGGGCACCCTGGATGTGGATACCGGCGCGCTGGGGCCGCTTGTGCTGGCTGCCGAAGCGCCCAGCCCAACGTTCCTAGCCATGGCCCCGGACGGGCGCTTTCTCTATGCCGCGCTTAACCGGGCCGGCGGCGGTTTCGCGGCCTACCGCGTCGACCCGCAAGGTGGACTGGAACTGATTAATAGAGCCCCTTTCGACCAAGCGGGCAGCGCCGTGCATCTCACCGTGGATGCCACGGGTCGTTATCTGCTGGCCGCATCATGGGGAGGCATCGTGGCTGCGTTCCGGCTGGGCGGCGACGGCTCCATCCTGACGCCCGCCGTCAGTTCCTATACCTTTGCCGGGTGCGGCCCGGCGCGTTATCAGGAAGCCGCCCACCCGCACGCCATTTACGCCGATCCCTCGAACCAGTTTGTCTATGCTTGCGCCCTGGGGGCGGACTCGATCGGCGTTTTCAAGTTTGACGCCCGCACCGGCTCGCTGACACCCGTGCTGCCGTTTGCCTTGATGCCCGCGGGCAGCGGCCCGCGGCATCTCGCCTTTGGCGTGGGTGGGAAAACGGTGTACGTCAACGGGCAGATGGGGCGGATGGTGGGCGTATTTTCGCGCGACACCGCTACAGGTGCTTTGAAGCTTATCCAAACGCTCTCCACACTGCCGCCCGGAGCGGAACCGCCAAAGGATGCGGATACCTCCGAGATTATGAGCCACCCCTCGGGCCACTGGCTTTACGTGGGCAACCGCACGCACGATTCTCTTACCGTCTATCGCATCAACGCCGCCGATGGCAGGCTGGAATGGGTGGAGAACGTTCCGTCCGGGATCAAGAGTCCGGTCAATTTTGCCTTCGACCCCACGGGCCGGTGGCTGGTGGTTGCAGGGCAGACGGATACGAGGATTGCCGTGTTTGGGGTTGATCCCGCCACGGGGCGGCTTACCGGCCCGCGCACGGTGCCGCTGGATGACAGCGGCCCGGCATGCGTGGTGTTTTGACTGTAGTTTTGCTAACGAACCGGCGTGGCGGGAAGCCAGCCGCGCGTTTTAAGTGCTTCATAGACGAGGCTCGCGATGACCCGGTACCCCGTGGCGTTGATGTGCGTGATGTTATCCTTCGGGCGCAGGGAGGTGGGCATGAGGCCCGCGGCCTGGTCGCGGAGATCCGCCGCCACTTCGGCGTCCGTGGCTTGCGGAAGCCAGTCGCGCGTCCGGTAGCCGCCTCCCGCATAAGGCCCCGAGGCGGTGAGCCACGCCTGGAGGTCGAGGTTGTCCTTCGGAAATTCTTTTTGGACCACCTCGTTGCATTCCTTGATCCACTTGGCCCAGTTGGCGATCTCCTCGGAAGGCGCGCCCTGCGGGAGCCGGTTCACCAGCCCCAGCGCCAGGATGCGGGTGCCCCTTGGGCGCAGTTCGGCGGAAAATGCAGCGAGCGTTTGCCGCACGTCGTCGGCCTGCATGCCGTTGGCGCCCACCCAGATCACGCAGATGTCCGGCCCTTTTGCCGCCGGCACCGTGCTCTCCTTGCCCTTGCGCACCCAGCGCCCGTTTTCCACGGGCGGCGTGGCGGAGGGGTTGCCTACCGCGTCGGGGCGAAGGAATCCCTCGCCATCGGAGACGCATTGGCCATCCCAACGATAGAGCGTCACTTCCGCCGCGCCTTCGCCGCGCACCTTCACCGTCACGCCGTCTTTAAGCAATGGGCGAAGCTGGTTGATTTTCGGCTGGTTGAGGCGGTTCTCCAATTCCCGGGGCGGAATGGACCGGAGTTGAGCCGTCGAGAGCGTCGGGCAGTCCTGTAAATAGAACTGGTATTTGAGGTGGCGGGGAATCCAGCCCGGTGAACCGCGATTGATCACATAAGCGCCGCTGAGCGTGGCCAGGTTGCAAGGCCAACTGGTGCCGTCGCCGCCTTCCCCGGCGGTGATCGAGTCCCCCAGGCAGAGAATCTCCGGCCTGGGGGCTTCCGCGGCTTGCATTGGGGATGAAAGAAGCATGCCCGCGCCAATAAAGGCGGCGGAAAGGGTATGGCGCATGGGATTACACCGGGACGCTGAGGTTCATCACCATTTCTTCCTTCACCTTTTTGCCCAGCAGGAAGAATTTCCGCTCCGGGTACCAGAGCACAAGGCCGTCCTGCGTGGGCGTGGAACTGGCATAGAGGGCGAGGTCGGCGCGGAGCATTGGCACGCCGCCGTTGTCCATGAAAAACCAAGGCTCGGAGAACCACAGGGGCTGGTGGGCGCCGGGCCGGAACTCCGCGCGAGCCAGGCAAACCGGCCTGCGGTGCTGGTTCGAGTCCGAAGGCGTGTATTGCTGAAAATAGCCGTTGTGGTTGTGGTAAAAGAACACGTAGTTTTTCTCGTTGAGCCGGTAGATCGGGCACGGGCTGCACGGGTGGAGCATCATCGGGCCGTCGTCAAAATGGCGCAGCGGCTCGGGCTTCGACCAGTTTTCCCCCTTGTTCTCGGATATCGAGTAATACGGATTACCCAGCGTGGTGCGCATCACCACGAAGAGCCGCCCGTCGGGCAGTTCCACCCAGCTCGGCTCCTGTACCGCGGAAAAATGCGGGAAGCCGATGAGCCCCACTTGCAGCGCCTTTTCATTGCTCATTAAGTAGGTGATCTTGAGGTTTTCCGGCGCGGGGTTTTCATCCACGTTTTCAAAGCGCATGAACTCCACCACGGCCGCTTCGGCCCACCACTCCCCCCGGGGCGTGGGCGGGTGGACGGCGGGGCTGACCCAGCGGGTGAAGCCGGTGAAGTATTTGCCGGTGGAGAGGCGCACGGGCTTTTGCCACACGATCCAGTTGGCGGGCATCTTCGGGTCCGGGTTGTCCCAGGTGGAGCGGGGCATGGGGATGATGGCTTGGTCCGACCACGTCTCGCCTTTGTCGTCGCTGTAAATGCAGGCCATCAAGCCGGTGGTGTGGGTAAAGATGTCGTTCACCCCGGTGTGGCGGTTGAAGATCACGTAGATGCGGCCCGATTTTGAAACCAGCGGGAAGGCCCAGCTCGCCATGCCGAGGCCCGCCGCTTCGTCCCGCCCGGCGATCGTCTTCGGCGCGAGCCACGTCTTGCCGTCATCGGCGCTTTTTGTAAAAACGATGTGCTGATCCGGCTTTCCTTCGTAGCTGCTTTGCGTCCAGATGGCAAACAGCCCGCCGCCGGGAAGCTGCTCCACCAGGAAGTGCTCGTTGCCCATATCGCCGGAAGAGCCATCGAGGCTTTTGGGTATATAGGTGATGAAATCAGGGTTGGTTCGGTTTACTTCAACGGTGTAGTTCATGTCGTTTGTGAACGGTGTGAGGTGTTGGCAAATGGTGAATTGCTTACGGCGCAGTGTAGTGGTCGTCTCCGCCCAGGCGTTTCCATTCCCGGTAGAGCAGGAGCGTGAAAATAAGGCATACGATGTGCGATCCGCTGACCCACGCGGGGTAGTAGCGGTAGTGAAAGAGTGCCACGGTTTCGTGGCCTTTGAGCCAGTCCAGCCAAAGGCCGGCGATCATCCCGCCAAAGATGCCGCCCAGAGCCTGGACGATGCCCCCGGCGGAGCCGATTTGAGCGAAGCGGTCGCGCGGGTAAATCTTCATTTGCAGCGGCATCAGCGAGGCATTCACCATGGCTTGCACCGAGATGTGCAGCACGAAGAGGGCCATGTAGAGCTTGGTTCCCAACGCTTGCGGAATATCGAATAATACAAAGACTAGCTGCAACGGGACGACCAACAGCAGCAGAACGAGGCCCAGCGCCATCGTGCGCACGGGGTGCCAGCGGTCTCCCAGCGCCCCCGCCGGGTAGATCAGGAGGGCGCTGACGATTCCCGCCACGCCCATGAGCTTTCCGAATTGATCCAAGTCCAGCCCCACGGATTGTGCGAAGAAAACCCGGTAGGTCGTCACAATGAAGCTGATGCTCCAAAACGTGGCGACGATGAAGTGGTACCAGTACACCTTCACGCAAAAGCTCTCCTTGATGTAAACCTTCGCGTGGTTGATCCATTTTTTGCCCGCTTGGGGGTCGTGCGCAGGCGGCGGGTATTCGCCCTCCTTCACGGCCAGCGCCATGGCCATGAACATGATGCCATAGAGAATGCCGCTGCCGACGATGAGCGGGGCCATGTGCGTCTTCGCCAGCCCGAAAAAGTAAAATTGGAACAGCGACGTGGCAATGATGCACACGATGCGGAACATGGCCAAAAAACGGGCGATGACTTCGGGCGGCACCACGTCGTTTAGGAGATTGTTATAAGCGGCCATCATGAAGCCGTTGAATAGGGAAAAGACCGGCACGATGATGACCACCAGCCAGAGCGTCGTCACCACGGGAGCCACGCTTGGGGAAATGAACCGGTGGATCACCAGCCCCAGCGTGTCGCTCATGCCGATGGCGACGAGCAGCAGGGTGACAATGGGGGTGGTGAAAAGCAGGTAGGGAATCCGGCGGCCAAAGCGGGTGCGGGTTCTATCGCTTGCCACGGAGTAGAACGGGCCGGTGGCCATGCCCAGCAGCGAGGGGAGGGTGGAAAGCACAAGACTGAGCGTCCAGTCCGACGCCCCCAGCCCCTTGAGCTTGAGCGGCAGGAACGAGCCGATCACGATTTCCATGAAGTTGAACACGAAGTCCCCCCACAGCAGCCAGGCGAAGAGGGTCAGCATTCCGGCCTTGGTGTAGGCCAGGGTGCCCACATGGTAGACGTGAGGAGCTGTGGAGGGAGCGGCCGGTTCAACGGTCGCAGGCGGGGGTTGCTTCATGGTGGCGGCGTTTCCGGTACCCGGATTGAACAATTAATGAGCGAGCTTGGCGAGTTCGGGTTCAAATTCCGCCAGGCTTTGCGCCGTTTCAATATAGACGAGCGTATTGCCGGAGAGCGCGCCGCTGGGTTGCGGGTTGCCGAGTTGATCGGTAAGCGTCCAGTCGCGCCGCTTGGGAAGCGTGATGCGGTCGCCTTCCTGTGCCGGGGCGATCACCGCAACGGATTTCTTTTTACCCTGGAAGAGATAGATGAAGCTCTTGGCTCCAGCGGGAAGGAATTTTTTGAACTGTATGTCTTCAAGCTCCCAGGCCATGTGGGAGAAAGCCGCCGCCGTGGGGTGCAGGTAGCCGTCTTCGGAAATCAAAGAAGCCCACTGCTCCGAGGTGCCCGCGCTGAAGTGCCCGTAGCTGCCCATGGAATAGAGGAAGAGTTTCTCGCAGCCGTTGGCCAGCAACGAGAGCGCGAAGCGGCAGTTGCGGTTGCCGGTGTCCATGGTGTTCTCGGTGTCGAGATAGGGCAGGGTGTAATGATAGAACCCGGAAGCCTGGATGC
Source organism: uncultured Chthoniobacteraceae bacterium (assembly GCA_964513965.1). Lineage (GTDB taxonomy): Bacteria > Verrucomicrobiota > Verrucomicrobiia > Chthoniobacterales > Chthoniobacteraceae > UBA695. The sequence continues at coordinate 195,006 of CAZEOO010000006.1, read as the reverse complement.
GGTTGACCGACGAGCCCTCGGTAAACCAGATGGGCTTCTTAACCCCAGCCTCGCGGAACGGTCCCATGGCCACGTCGAAGCCTTGTTTAACGGCGTCGCCGGGGAAGCCGTTGAAGGTGTAGTCGTATTGATGGTAGCCGAGAATATCGCAGTCGTTTTCGGCATTGAGAGCTTTCATCCCCTTGGTCCAATCCGCCCCGCCGGTGTCGGGGTACGGCTTGGTGTTGGTTTCCGTGGTGGTGGTGTTGATGCCGATGATCTTCACGCCGGGGTAGGCGGCCTTGGCGGCTTCATAGGCCGTTTTCATGATCGCGGCGTACTCGGCCTGCGGGTGATCGCCGGATTTGTAACCCATGCGGCCCGTCTTGGAGCGGTCGTAGCTCTGCGCGAACCACGCCGCGTTCCACGGCTCGTTCCATACCTCATAGGTGTCGATCACGCCCTTATAGTGATCCGTTACCTTCTTTACATAGTTGGCGTAGGCGGCGAGGTCTTTGGGCTGGAAGAACTTGTCCCAATAGCCGTTGCGCCGGGTCGCTTCCGGGTCGTAGCTGGCCCAATAAGGGGTGGTCGAAAGTTCGCCCAGGATTTTGAGGTGTTGCTTACGGTAGCGGTTGATCTGATCGTCGAAGAAAGTCCACTGACCCGGCTCGGGCTCCAGGAAATTCCAGCCGATCCATTCCATGCCCGTATCGTGCAGGCGCACCCAGTTATTGCCAATGGCTTTGGCCATTTCGATGTGGGCAGTGTCGGCTTCCACATGCGCGCCGAAGGGGGAATCTGGCGCGTCCTTGCCCCAGTAGCGGGGCCGGTGGAGCCGGTAGATAATGAGCTCTTGGAACGTGCTGATGCGCTGGCCCTTTGCGTCTTCCACCCAGGTTTCAATGCGCATGGGGCCGAGCGGGCGCTTAGGGAAGAGATCGAAATTGAATTTCCCGGTGTTGACGTTTCCGCTCTTGAGCGCGATCGGTTTGATAAGGGCTTCCTCGCCGTAAAGATTCACGATCTTGGCGTGCAGGGTGGGCGTGCCTTTGGTTTCGTCTACAAACGGGTTGCCAGAAACATAGTAATCCACGAGCGCGGGTTCATTGGAAAATTGCACGCGCGCCTCGCTGGTTTCCGCCGCCGGACAGGCCAGCGAGACTTCCACGGGAAGCTGCGAGCGGTAGGGCGTCGCTTGGTCGCCAGGGTTGACCTGCCAGCCGTCCACGAGCACATCGCCCGTGAGGCTAAGGTCCATGGTGTAGAGTTTTTCACCCAAGCGGGGCTCGAAGGGCACCTCCACGCGCTGCCATTCCCCGGTCGCCGTGAATTCCTTGCTAGCGATGCCTTTGCGCTTGATCTTCACATTCACCCGCCCCTTGCCGGTGCCTTTAATATAGAGGCTCGCGGTGTATTTCTGGATGGGCACCGGCACCTCGAAGGGTTCACCGTGAATCACGAGGGGGTCAACCGCCTTGAGGTGCAGCGCCGGAAACCCGCTGATGCCCGTCTCTTTGGAATCGGGGAAAATTTCGGGGTTGTGCGCTTTTTTGAGGGAGTCGCGGTTGATCGTCCAGCCGCTCTGGAGACCGAGCGGAAGCCGCGTGTTGCGCAGCACATTGGCAGGGCCGTTGCCCGGGTTGCGCTCTTTGATCTCCGCCACCAGTGCTTCGCGCGAGACGCGTTCCAGCACGAGCTTGGCGATATCCACCTCTCCCGTCGCACACATCGCGACCCAGAACCCCATCGGCTGCTTGTTGCGGTCCAGGGTGAAGTAAGATTCGTAAGTTTTCCATGTCGATTCGGGAGTGAGCTTCTCCACGTGCGCGTACTGGTAGGGATTGCCCGCCATGCGGACGCCAAACTCCAGCAGTGTGCCGGTGGTGCCACGCGCCTTCAGGGTCAGTTTGAAAAGGCTTCCATCTTGATAGTCCGGCAACGCAAAGCGCATCTGCGCATAGCCCTTTTCCACGTTGCCGACTTTGGCGGCCACGTACTGCTGGCCTTCCTCCACGAGCAGCTTGTAATCCACATTAAGCCGCGCCCAACTTGAATCGTCCGTCCAGCCCGAGGGCAGCTCGCCTGTCGTCCGGCCTTGGGCCAGGTTTTGCGGGTCCGCCGCGTTCATCGCCGGAGCATTTGCCGAAAAATCCAAATCGATGAGCTTTTGCGAGCTTTGCGCCGCCGCAAATCCGCAATGGCAAAGCAGCACGGCGGGCAGGAGCGCCAGGGCGGCTCGAAATTGGCGCGAGGGGATGAACGAAAAAATGGAGGAGGTCATGGAGCGGGGGAATGGGATTGTATCCGAAGGTTTTTGAAAAGTAAAAACGATAGGGCATGTTTATATGATCGATTAAAACGTTGCAATGTTATTTTTGGCTTTTTTTCAACGAGGCAAGCGGGTTTTGAATCGCCGATAATAGAATGTAAGTCTCTGGTAATAAGTTAAATATAAACAAAATGCGCCTTTTTTGAATGGCGCGAAAAAGCTTGGAGCATGGATTTCCAGTCGAACATTGTCTGGGGCACGGAACTTAATTTTCCCGGCAAAATCCCCAATTCTTTAAAAAAAACATTGCGTGGTTTTGAGCGATCATATAAACACGACCTATCGTCGCCATTTGACGTGAAGTCATTGTCCCTAGTGATTGGATTTAACCCCCTATCTTATAATGAAAACACCCCATTCATTTCGATTTTCCGCATTCCGCCCTCTTGCAGGTTTAATCATTGGAGCCCTCCTGGGTCAGAGCTTTTCCGCTCTTGCCGCGACCGGCACATGGAGTAATACCAGCGGCGGTCTTTGGAGCGCCACGGGTAACTGGGTGAATGGCGCGATGGCCGACGGCTCCGGCTTCACGGCGGACTTTAACAGCATCAACATCACCACCAACCCCACGGTGGTTCACATGGATGCCAGCCACACGCTCACGAGCCTCATTTTCGGTGATACCAACACATCGACCGCCGCGAGTTGGGTGCTGGACAACAACGGGAACTCCGCCAATATCCTGACCCTGGCCGGTTCTTCGCCGACCGTCACCGTCAATGCGCTGAGCGGCACCAATGCTGCCACCATCAGCGCGACAATCGCGGGCAACGCGGGTCTCATCAAGGCGGGCTCCGGGCAATTATTCCTTGCCGGAACAAATACCTACACCGGCTTGACTCAAATTACCGGCGGCGTGCTCGACGTGGGCGTTATGAGCGGCACCACAAGTACCGGCGTGAGCGGCAGCAGCGGCATTTTGATGACCAATGGGGCCATTCTGCAAGGCAGCGGAACTATGACGCGCGCCTTGAGTGGCAACTCCACCCCCGGCGCGGGCCAGATCTCCTCGCAAAACGGCGGCTTTGCGGCTCGCGGTGGCCAGCTTACCGTCAACTTCGGAGGCAGCGGCACTACGGTTCAGCTCAACGGCGCCGGTTACGCCTTTGGCAGCGGGTTTGTATTCGGTTCCGCGACGTCCGATAACAAGGTTGTGGTCCAAAACGGCATCAATTTGAATACCGGTGCCGGAAACACGCGCGGAATTACGGTTAACAGCGGCGTCAATACACTGGGCAGCACCGCGGAGATCGCGGGAAGCATCAGCAGCGCGGGCACAACCCTGGGGGTCGATGGCGGTCTGACTAAAAACGGTACTGGCATTCTTCTTTTAAGCGCGTCCAACTCCTACTCCGGCGCGACCATAGTCAATATTGGAACGCTGCAAATGGGCAACTCCGGCGCGCTCGGCACGGGCGGTCTCACCTACTCCACCGGTGCGGGCGGCGTGGGCGCTGTGGTCAATAATCTTGGCTCCACCACGGTGGTCTCCGGAGCGACGCTTGATTTGAACGGCCAGACCAACGTCAATGAAGTCATCCAGCTCTTTGGCACCGGGGTGGGGGGCAATGGCGCGCTGGTCAACAACAGCTCCACTGCCGCGAGCATTGGCAACGGCGTGGCGGTGGTCACGATCTCGGGCGGCTATAACAACACGGTTCCTACGATCACGCTGAGCGGCGGCGGCGGTTCGGGGGCCACGGTGGTGGGGTCGCTTGGGGTAACGTCTCAGAGCTTTACGATTAATCCCGGCACCACCACTTATTCGGTGGCTCCCACCGTGACCATCAGCACTGGCACCGGACTTTCCAATGCCACGGCAACGGCTGTTCTGAACGCCGACGGCACCGTAAAAGGCATTGTGATTACCAACCAGGGCGATGGTTACAGCAGCACCGCCGCGCCTACCATCACGTTCTCGGGCGGCACGGTCGTTAGTCAGGGCACCAACCCCACTGGCACGGGCAATACCAACAATTATGTGATCGATACCCAGCTCCTAAGCTCCGGCAGCGGCTACACCTCTTCCCCCACGGTCACTTTCAGCAGCGGAGTGGGCAACTCGGGTTCGGCCACGCTCAGCCAAGTCATTCTGGGCGGAAACGCTTCGGCGGGCGGCCGCGGCGACATCACCATCAACGCGGTGGTTTCGGGGAGCTATTCCCTTACCAAAGTCGGCGTGGGAACCCTCACGCTCGCCGGTTCCAACACCTACACCGGCGCGACGATCATCAACGCGGGCACGTTGGCTGCCACGGGCGGAAACGCCATTGCTGACAGCGGTTCGGTTTCTCTTGCCAATACGGCTGGGGCCACCTTCCTGCTCAACAGTAACGAAACCATCGGCTCGCTTACGGGCGGCGGTACCAACGGCGGCAATGTCAACTTGGGTTCCAATACCCTGAGTATCGGCGCGGACAACACCAACACCACCTATTCGGGAAATATCTTCGGCGCGGGCGGCATTACCAAGGTTGGCTTGGGCACGCTCACGATCTATACCGCTGGCACCACGTCACAGACCTATACGGGTGCCACTACCGTAAATGGCGGCATGTTGTTGCTCAACATGAGCGGTATGACAACCCCCACCAATATCATCAGCGCCTCCAGCGGCCTCGTGCTGGGAGGCGGCGGCATATTGAAAGTCACTGGCAACACAACGAAAGCGACCAGCCAAACCTTTGCCAGCACTACGGTGAATGCGGGGGGCGGACAGATTCTCGGCGGCTGGACTAATAGCGGCTTGGCTGAAACCATCAACCTTGGCACGTTAAATACGACGGCCAGCGGCGGCAGTTTGCTGCTGGGCTACGGTATTCTGGGCGGTATTGTGCCTGCGGTGGTTACGACCACCAGCCTCAAGGACGCCACCGGCATCTACGGCGGCCGCGTGATTAGTTACAACGGCAGTGTCTTTTCGGGATACGACTGGGCCACCTCGTCCACGGCCTCGGGCACCAACACGCTGACCAACTACACCGGCTACACCACAATGACCGCAAGCGGCGTGGACACGGCCAACTCCCGCATCAGTTCAAGCCAGTCGAACCAGACGCTGGCGCTGACCGGGGCGCGGACCACCAACACCCTGAAAATCGAAGCCGACAGTGACTCTGCTTATACGCCGCTGGCCCTGGGCTCGAATCTCCTCACGCTCACCGGCGGCGGTTTGCTCATTACGGGCGGCGCTAATAATTTAGTTGCGCCCACCATCACCGGCAACGCGGGGGTAACGACCCTTACGGCTGGCAACGGCAGCGGAAGCTACGATCTCATCGTGCAGCAGTATGATATTGCGGGAGCTAACATCGCTGCCGTCATCGGCGACAACGGCTCCCACGCCGTCACCCTGGTCAAGGCGGGCAACGGCTCGCTTACCTTGAGCGGCGTCAATACCTACTCCGGCAATACCTACGTCAACGCCGGTTCGCTCTTTCTGGATAATACCAGCGCGCTTCCCACTACTGGCAGCGTGACGGTTGCGGCCAGTGCTGGATTTGGTTTGCGCGTCGGCGGTTCCGGCTATTTTAGCTCGGCGGACATCGACGCCCTCTTTGCCAATACCTTCTCTCGCGTCAACATGGCCACGGGGGCCAGCGTGGGTATCGACACCACCAGCGGCAACTTCACTTATGCCACCGGCCAGAGCGGATTTTCGGGCTTAATCAAAAACGGGGGCAACACCCTCTACCTTACCGGGACCAACACCTACACTGGCATGACCGTCATCAACGGCGGCGTACTCGACGTTGGAACGCTGAACGGCGCGGGCGGAACCTCCTTGAGCGCCAATAGCGGCGTCCTCATCAACAACGGCGGCATCCTGCAAGGCAACGGCACCTTTACCCGCAGCTTTAGCGACAACATTACGCCCGGAGTGAGCCAGATTTCCAGCTACACGGGCGGCTTTGCGGCGCGGGGCGGCACGCTTACCGTGTCTCTTGGCACATCCTTCCAGATCATCGGCTCCATGTATCAGTTCGGCGGGGGGGCTGGGCTCATCTTCGGCTCTCCGACCGCGGATAGCAAAGTGGTTCTTACCAGCAACATTGACTTGAATGGCAGCTTGCAGCGCGCCGTCCAGGTTAACTCCGGCGTCGGTGGAGACTATGCTGAAATATCTGGCACCATTTTCAACACCAATGCCTCCAGCGCGACATCGGGATTAATCAAAAATGGCACCGGCCGCCTGGTCTTGAGCGCATCTAACACCTACCTGGGCACCACCTCTATCAACGCGGGCGTTTTGCAGGCGCTGGAGGGCGTCGGGCTTCCCACCAACTCCTTCATCTCACTGGCTGGCGGCGTATTCCAAACCAGTGGCTCCTTCACGCGCAGCCTTGCCGCCAGCGGCTCGGCGGGAGTCTTCAACATGACGACCGCGGGCGGCGGCTTCTCCGCCAAAGGCGGGCAGCTTACCGTGAACCTTGGCTGCGCGGGCGCCGAGCAAACGTGGGTTAGCAGCGGAGTGGGTACGGGAATTCTCGGCACCCTGATGTTCGGCTCCACCAGCGCCGACGCGCTCACGCTTTTCCAGAACGGCATCAACCTCAATAACGCCGGCGGTTCCGTCACCCGCACCATCAACGTTACGGCTGGAGCAGGCGGCGACGCGGCCCAAATATCAGGCAACATCCGCAACAGCAATGGCTCTGGCGGCATCACCGTCACCGGCAATGGCAACCTGATCTTATCCGGCAGCAACAGCTACAGCGGCGCGACCACCATCAACGGCGGCAAGCTCACTGCCGGCTCGGTCAACGCCTTGAGCGCCAATTCGAGCTTCTCGCTGGCCAACACCGCCGGAGTTTCCCTCGACTTGGCCGGTTATAACAACACCGTGGGTTCCCTCTCGGGCGGCGGCGTTGCGGGCGGCAATGTGACCCTTGGCGGAGCAACGCTGACCTTGAGCGGATCGGGCAGTGCCACCTATGCCGGCGGAATTTCCGGCAACGGCGGGATCATTAAGACGGGCACCGGCACCCAAACTTTTACCGGTGCAAACACCTTCACCGGCACCACGGTAATCAACGGCGGCAAACTCGCTGCGGGTTCTACTACGGCATTGAGCGCCGCTTCCGATGTGACGCTGGCAAATGTCGCTGGAGCAGTCCTCGATCTTGCCGGATACAACAACACGGTTAACTCTCTTTCCGGCGGCGGCAGCAATGGCGGTAACGTCACCCTCGGCGGAGCCACGCTGACCTTGAGCGGTTCGGCCAGCACCACTTACGCGGGCGTCATTGCAGGCGATGGCAACCTCGTCAAGAATGGAGCGGGCACGCTGACATTAACCGGTGAGAACACCTACGGCGGAACCACCACAGTCAACGCCGGAACGCTTCAGATCGGTGCGGACGGCAACAGCGGCTCACTGAGCGCAGCCTCGATCACCGGCTCCTTGGGCGCGATCCTAGCCTTGAACCGGGCCGGAACCTTGAGCATTGATTCGGCGATCGGCGGCGATCTCGCTATCAACCAGATCGGCAGCGGCACCACCGTGTTGAACAACGTCAACACCTACACCGGAGCCACTTCCATTAATTCCGGTATGTTGCAGATCAACGGTGATAACAGCGCGGCCACGGGCGTCATCACCGTGAACAACGGCGGCTCTCTGGTCATCGGCGGCATCACCGGTGCCGACAGTGCTGTTAACGTCAACTCGGGTGGCACGCTCTATGGTTCCGGGGCTGGTGTCATTAACGGTGCGGTACAAGTCAATAACGGCGGTCATTTTGTTGCTGGCTACAACGGAATCGCCAACGGTTTCCAGGTTGCCTCCCTCACGCTCGGCGCCACTTCCACCTCGGACATCCGGCTTGGAACCGCCGCAGGGAGCCAGGAAGACGCGAATTACTTCCATAACAACGATCGAACCGATGTGGCCGGGGCGCTTGCGCTTGGCGGCACGTTGAACCTGATTGATGATGGCAATATTAGCGGCCTGGGCTCTGCCGGAGCCGGATCATATCGGATATTCACACAGTCGGGAATTGCCAGCGGCAACTTCAGCGCAATCAACAACATCAGTGGCTACCATGCCCGAGTGGACACATCCACCGACGGCAACGTATATGTGGATAACTTCCAGATTGCAGCGGCAAACAATGTCAGCACGCCGGTGCACCTCGGCATCACCCATGTCGGGCAAGCGTTTGCCTCGTCAACCGTCAGCATCACGAACACCTCGGCCTCCAACGGCTACGCGGAAGGGCTGAACGTGACCAAGGGGGCGGTTACCGGCCAGGCTACGGTCACCGGGACTAATATCAGCAACCTCGCGGGCGGGTCCACAAACACTAATCTCGCTGTCGGGCTCAACGGCGAACTCACCGCGGGCATGAAGAATGGAACCGTGACGATCGGGTTCTCTTCGAATGGAGCCAACAGCGGCTATGGAACCACGAACCTCGACAGCCAGGTCATCTCGGTGGACGGTCAGGTCAACCAATACGCCCAACCGACCGTGGCGAAGGTCTCCGGCGACGGAATACTGACCGGCGGCGGCACCAGCTATGTCTTTGACCTGGGAAAAATCGACATCACTTTGGGGGTCACTACCGGCTATCTCTCATTGAGCAATGCTCTGCTTGATGCGATTTACCAGGATCTCTTGAGCGGCAGCTTCAGCCTGAGCGGCCAGTCGGATAAGTTTATCCTAAGCGGCTTGACTGACATTAACGAGCTTGCCATTGGCGGCAGCCATGCCCTGAGCATCGGTTTGGATACGACAGCCACGGGTATGGGAAGCTACACCGCGCATCTCTTGTTCAGCCCGGAAAGCGTGAATGCCGACGGCTCCACCACCATGTCATCCATTGACATTACTCTGGAGGCGCAGGTTGTTCCCGAGCCCTCCACGTGGGCTATGGTCGCCTCGGGTCTTGGCATGCTGGTTGGAATCCAAAGAATCCGCAAAAAAGGCCGGGGGGCTCGTTAAAAAAACGAGCGTGGTTTACTGGGCGTCTTTCCTCTTCAAGGGGTTGAGGGAAGGCGCCCTTTTTACGATTTAGGATAAAGTATGAAAAAATTTTTGTTTTTGGTGATGGCGTTTTTCATGCAGACGCTGGCGTTTGGCGCCGGTGAGAATGCGCAAAAGGTCCTCGATTTGAACTTTCTCGCCAATGATCCGGCAATCGTGAAAGCCGACCCGGAGCAAAAGGCGCAAGGGCGCGTGACGGGCGAACTGCCCGCGGGCTGGGAGGATAATTCGGCTTGGGCCGCGGTGAATGTCAACTACCAGCTCCTGGTGGAGGAAGGCCAGCGGTACATCGCCATGAAGGTCGGCAACGTGGAGCGGGGCTATGCCTTGGTGCGCCACCTCCTGCCGGATTTTGGTGAAAAGAGTTTCTTCAAGCTCACGCTCAAAGCTCGCGGCACCGGCGGAGCCGCAGAGTTCGGCGTTCGTATGGCGGGGGCTCCCCACGAATATCTCTGGTCTAGGAAAGAGGTCTTCGATTCCATTTTTCAGACGCATACCTATTTCTTTTCGCTCGATCGCAACAAACAACCCGTGGGCTTTTGGGTGGAAGTGCGGGAGCCGGGCGAAGTGGATCTTGCTCAAGTCACGCTGGAACGGGTTTCCCGCGAGCAGCTCGAAGCGGACTTAAGCCGGCGTTATCCCGACGGCGGTCCTGCAAACATCCTGCGTGCCACGCGCTTGCCGCTGGGGCTGCAAAGCGGTTGGACCCCATCGCAATTTCCTCAAAAAGCACACGAAACAGAAATTTACCCCGATTCCGAGGAAAAAGGTGTGAGCGGTTTCCCCGCGCTGCACATCAAGTCGAACGAAAAATCCCATATTTACGGCGAGCCGTTTGATATCCCTGTTCCTACTAAAAAATATACCGCCAGCCTGTTTTTCAAAGGCGAAGGAACCGGCAAGCTGATCGTGCTCGCAAACCGTAAAGGCATCGCCGCAAAAGACTTCACTGCGACGGAGCAATGGCAGCGTGTGGAGGTGCCATTCGATCCGCGCTTGGGAGAGAAGCTCTATGCGTTGAGATTGGAAACTGCGGGCGATATGCTGGTGGACGCCTGGCAGGTCAATCCCGGCGATAAAGCGACGGCTTATCAATCGCAGCTTCCCGTGGAAGTCTCGCTGGCCTGCCCGGCGGCGGAAACCGGCGAGGCGCGCGTGCAGTTTTCCGATGAACCGGCGCTCGCGCAGTATTATGTTTCCGGCAACCCGTTTGTGGAGGGAACCAAAGGCTCGCCCACCTTGCACGCCAAGATCGTGAATCTTTACGGCGAGGAAGCACTTATCAAGCCGATCGCGCTTAAGAACAGCAGCGTCAACGTCGGGAAATTCAATTTTAATCTCTTCCCGAAGCGCCCGCTGGGGCCCATGCGCATTGAAACGTGGGTGGAAGACGCCAAGGGCCAGCGCATCAGCACGTTCCAGGAACTTGTGATCTACCGGCTCCAGCGGCCCCGTTACTGGGGCAAGGACGCGCCAGATTCCTCCTTTGGCACTCACGCATATGCCGAGACATTTCGGGTGAAAATGGCGAAGGCGATTGGCAACAACTGGGTCCGATTGCACGACACCGGCCTTGAATGGCTTGGCTGGAATTTTCTAGAGCGTAAGCCGGGCGAGTGGACCTTTTATGACGACGTAATAGGCCGTTACCGCAAGCAGCACCTTAAAATTTTCGGTTCTCTATGTACTTCGCCCGTGTGGGCCAGCGCCTTGAACCGGCCCACCCGCGGCGGCGCATACTTTGATAAATTTTCGCAGCCGAAAGACCCGGCGCAATTCGCCAACTACGTGCGAACGGTGGTGGCGCGCTACAAAGGGGTGATCGACACCTACGAAACCTGGAACGAGCCGTGGAACGCGGCTTGGTTTGGCCGCAGCTACGACGAAACCAAGAGCGGACGGGCGGGGTACAAATCGGGCGAGAACCCGCAGGCCGAGTATGCCGCGCTTTGCAAGCTTACCAACGAAACCATCAAAGCGATCGACCCGCGCGTGACCGTCGTAGGCATCAACACCACCACCACGGAAACCAACACCAAGCCTTATCCCGACACGGGCGGCGCGGATTGGTCGAAGGGGCTCAAGACACTTGATGCCGACAAGGATTGCGACGTGTACTCCTACCATCAGTACGATGCCACGTTCCAGGGCTACCCCGGCGATGCCGTGGAAAAGGGTTTCAAAGTGGCCATGGGGCCGTTCCTCGACGCCGGGGTTGCAAAGCCGGTTTGGTTCACTGAAGGCAACCCCGTCTGGGGCATTCAGACCTCAGGTTTTTATCACTATACTCTTCCCTATGTGGACTCGGAGAACACCTTGGACACAGGCAACCGCTATTGCCGTTTCGTCATTTCTCTTTTGGCGAACGGCTGTTCAAAGGTGTTCCTTTATTCCATGGGGGATTTCGAGCACTTCGGCGGAATCGGCTATGTGGGGCCGCACGCTTTGATTTCGGAGGACGGTTATCTGCATCCCTCCGCGGCGGCCTTTTCGCATATGGCTTGGGAACTGGAAGATACCAAGTTCTCAAAAATCATGCCGATGGGCGGGGAGAGCTACGTTTATCTTTTCAAGGGCAAAAAGAAAACGGTGGCGGTGCTCGCTCCGGCTAAAAGCGGCGCAAAAATCGCGCTGCCCCGGCGGAATGATTGGACTGTGAGCGATCAACTCGGCAACCCGCCGCAATCGGACGTCCACACCGCCAACACCCTCGTTTACATCGCAACCGCGCAGTCTGCGGCGGAGTTCGAGGCCGATCTCGCCAAAGTCTGGCAGAAAAAATAAAGCATTACGCTCGATCTTCAGTTTTTTGGGTTAGAGCACTTTAATTTATGATGCACCTACTGGATTGCGAGCGCCGGAAGGCAGAGCGTGGCGGCTTGCCGCGCCGCGCCTGTATTTTAAATACAGGCCAAGGGGCAAACGCCGCGGGCTGCCCTCCTCCGCCGCAAGACGGTGTGTGCAGGATCAGTTAAATTGCTCTAAAATTGGCGATGGAAGAAAACCTCGCCAATTTTATTTGACGTATCTGATCGATCATGTAAATCTATTGTCGTTCCGATTGCTTTACTTCCCCAAGTTCCCCCAATGCCCATTGTTTTCATCCACTAACCCGCCCGAGCCCGGTAGTTGGACTTGTGAGCAGGCGATCAAAAGACCATGGCTTCCTCATTTTCCCATATCTTCCGTGTTCGCGGGGCTGGGCTTCGCAAGGCGGCGGCGTTCAGCCTCATCGAGCTTCTCGTTGTCATCGCCATCATCAGCGTGATGATGGGGCTCGTTATTCCGTCCATCGGCTCCATTCAGAATGGCGAGGACGTGACCAAAGCCGCCTATGACATCAGCGGGGTGCTTGAAAACGCGCGCTCCTTTGCCATGGCCAACAACACCTATGTATGGGTCGGTTTTTTTGAGGAGGACGGCTCCAAGGCATCTTCGAACCCCGCAGTCGCCGGGGTGGGGCGGGTCGTTGTGTCGGCCGTGGCCTCCAAAGACGGGACGATGATTTATGATTCGTCGAGTTCCTCCATCAATCCCGCCGGTTTGACCCAGCTCAACCGGATCGTCAAAATTCAGAATGCTCACCTGACCTCCTTCATGGATGGCTCCGGCACCGGGCTCAACTTCGACGGTCGGCCTGCCGCGGCTTCAAACGATGCGCGCATTGGCGATAACTACCCATCCAACCCCACCCCGGTGCCTTTTCGCTACCCGCTTGGCACCAATGCAGGAACACCCCAGTACACCTTCTCTAAGACGATTCAGTTCAACCCCCGGGGCGAGAACACGGTTAATAGCACTTACCCCATGAAGCCAGTCGTCGAGATCGGGCTCTTGCCCACTCGCGGAAGTATCGTAGATACCAACAACAAAAACGTTGCGGCCATCCAGATCACCGGCGTAGGTGGCAACGTCAAAATCTACAGACGATGAAGCGTTCGACTCCCGGAACAGCTGCCTTTTCCTTGGTTGAAATCACCCTCGCACTGGGTCTCGCGGCCTTTTGTCTCATCTCCATTTTCGGTCTCCTGCCGGTGGGGATTACCACGAATAAAGCCGCCATCGACCAAACTGCGGCCAACGGCATTCTCTCCGGGATCATTGCCGATCTGCGCGCCACCCCCCGGACTATTCCGCATGGCCAGGCCGCCGCATCCAGGTATTACTCAATCCCGATTCCCGCCAACCCCGTCCTCGCGTCACCGGGAGACACCACTCTCTTCTTCACCGGCGAGGGAAAGATGACCAATACCGCCGGTCAAGCGCGTTATCGGGTAACCGTTAGTTTTCTGCCCAATGGCAGCGACGTCAAAACGGCGACTTTTGTCCGCCTGATTGCAAGCTGGCCCGCCGTTGTCTCGTCCACCAGCACTTCGGAAATGGTCGCCTTATTCTCTGCCTTTGATCGGAATTGATATGATGCCTCTTTTTCCGATCGATACCGCGCCGCGCCGGCGTCTCGCCTTTACCTTGATAGAGCTTCTCGTTTCCGTCGTGGTGCTCGCGTTTTTAATCCTGCTGGTGGCGCAGCTCGTCAACAGCACCACCAATGTTACCATCAGTTCCAACAAGCACATGGACGCCGACGGTCAGGCCCGCCTCTTGCTGGACCGGCTGGCCATGGACTTTGCCCTGATGCTAAAACGCGGCGATGTCGATTATCTCCTCAAACAGCCTGGCAACCTCCAGGCGGGCAACGATCAGATCGCATTTTTCAGCGAAGTGCCCGGCTATTCCAGCGGCACGCCCAGCCCGGTCTCGTTGGTCGCCTACCGGGTGAACACGGAAGTTCAAGTCGAGCGTCTGGGCAAAGGCCTCTTATGGAACGGCGCCTCGGCTGCCGAATATCCGTTGGTGTTTTTGCCCCAGACCATCGCTGCCACCTGGCCCGATGCCATCGATCCGAATAAAACCGACAGCGACTACGAGAAAATCGGTCCTCAGGTCTTTCGCTTCGAATACTGCTATCTGCTCAAAAGCGGCGCGTACAGCATCACCCCATGGGACGCTGCCGCAGGGAGCACGGCGACCAACGGGCTCCAGGATGTGGCCGCCATCGCCGTCGCTATAGCGGTGATCGATCCCAAGAGCCGGGGCATTGTCACCAATGACGGGATGAACTCCCTGATCGGGCAAATGGAAGACTTCCCGGAGGCAACCGCTCCCGGGGACGTCGCGGCACAGTGGCAGAGCGCCATTAATGCCAGCTCCCTTCCGCGTCAGGCCGCCGCAGCCATCCGCGTCTATTACCGCCTTTTTTATCTAGCCACCACTACTCAGTAAAATGAACCCATTGGAAAAGCGTTTCATTCCCCGCCGTTGCGAGGGGGTTGCCGTGGTGATTATCCTCGGCTTTATTGTTTTGATAACCGGCTTGGTGGTCGCTTTCTTCTCGCGGACAATGACCGACCGTCAGCTTTCCAACAGCAGCCTTTGCCGGGCCAAGGCGGATCAACTGGCATTGAGCGCGGTGGACATTGTCATTGGCGATTTAAAGCAGGAAATCCTTCTGGGGTCCACCGCCTCGACCATCAACGGAGTCGCCGTTTACCGGCCCCGCAAGCCCGCGAGTTCGCTTCCCCCTTACATCTTCATGCAGCCTGGGCGGGATTCCTCCCAGACCAACGCCACGCTCAACGCCATTCCCAACTACATCCGGTGCAGCCCGAAGGCCTCCTTTGCTCTGGTCATGGCCGACGGGGGCAAAGTTGGCATTGGCGGCGGGGCCGCCGCGGTCTCCTCCACCGTCGCCTCCATCAACGGCCGGAGCATCTCGCCCGCCCGCTGGAACAAGCACTACCTCGTTCCCAAGGCCGATGTTACCAATAGCAAGACCGACCCCGTTACGCAGTTTGGAAAAATCGTTCCCTACTGGATACCGATTACCAAGACGGGTCCAACGGCTTCCCTTGCCAAGCCCGACAAGACCGTCATCGGGCGCTACGCCTTCGCTATTTATGACGAAGGCGGGCTCCTGGACATCAACGTGGCGGGAGGCCCCTCCAGCGCGACGGATGCGCAGAAAGGCTACAAAGGCTCGCTTTCCTTTGCCGATGTGATTACGGCGCTTTCCAACGCCACGCCCTCCATCAGGCTCTCCCAGACCCAGTTGGACAACATCGTTGGCTGGCGCAACTACGCTTCAGCCAATGCCGCCGGCACCTTTCCGCAGTTAACCCCTGCGGCTCAAAACTATTACGATTCAATAGTCTCAAATACTACAGGATTCCTGAAAACCAGTGGAAGCCAGTCGCTAGGGCGCACGGACCAGGCCTTTTTAAGCCGCCAGCAGTTGATCGCATTTCAACAAACCGCCGGGCTTCCCGCCGCTACCCTCCAGTATCTCACGCATTTCAGCCGCTCGCTCAACGCCCCGAGCTGGGCGCCTCTTGCCGACTTCGCCGCGCCATATAACTATGCCTCATCGGCTGCCAGCAGCGGCGCGCTCAACCGTGACACCCTGAGTGTGCGCGCGGGCGCCACAACCGCCATCGCGCACTACAATGACGCTGGAAAAACCGGCGCGGGCATCGATTACAATGTCACCAAGGGGCAGCCGTTGTTGCAACGCCGCTTCTCGCTGGCCAGGCTCAACTGGCTGACCCCCACCGGCCCGCTTCCCGGCTACGAAAAAGCCGTCCACGCCTGTTTCGGGCTGGAATGGAACGTCGGCTCGGGCCTCTGGACCTACACCGGCTCCGTCGGCGACACCATCCAGGCCAGCATCGAGACGCTCGACCAGGTCGCGAGTGAAAACCGGGAACCGAATTTCTTTGAACTGCTCCAGGCGGGCATCCTGGCCGGTTCGCTGGGGGTCGATGGCGGCGGCAGTGTCAATTTTCCCAGCTCCCACCA
This sequence comes from uncultured Chthoniobacteraceae bacterium, assembly GCA_964513965.1. Taxonomy (GTDB): domain Bacteria; phylum Verrucomicrobiota; class Verrucomicrobiia; order Chthoniobacterales; family Chthoniobacteraceae; genus UBA695. The sequence continues at coordinate 178,852 of CAZEOO010000006.1, read as the reverse complement.
GGGCAAAACAACGCTCCAGATCTTGCGAATCGGAGCCTGCATCATCGACCAATACGATACCGACTCCTGCCCCACCGTTATCGAGTATAACGAATCGAACGCGGGGATACCCTACTGGCAGGCGGTGGGTGTGGAGAATCTCCCGTACCTGAACGTCTTCAAAGATGCGGTCGGTTTCGACGGCAGCTCTTCCCTGCAAACTTATCTTTTGTGGGGCTTGTGGAACCCGCAACGCACGGTTGCGTCTCCCTCATCCACGCCGAAAATCCGGCTTCATCTCAAAGGCAGTTTCGCCATCGTAAATGGTTGGGGCGACTACCCTATCACGAGTTCCGTTATTGGCTCTCTGCCCATGGTTAAATGCACTTTGGATGACACTTGCGAAATAAAAAACAGCGCAGACTTCTCCACCCCGCGCCTGATTACCGCCAACGACGTCGACATATCGCTGGGCGCGCAGACCTTTGGTTGGTGTGTCTCCCCGTCCTTTGGAGGAGCGCAATACATGGCTTACCGCGTTTCTGATTTCAAGCTCAACCCGTCGGCCGTCTATCCCGGGAGCGCACCGCAGCCGCCTTGGGACATCTTTAGAACCTATTATAGTTACGACACAAACACCCCCTTCCAGGTGAGCCTCGAATTTCAGAATCCGGCCACCAACGACTGGACACCCTACCAATTCGCCACGGGAATCAACGACTCGACCACCGCGCAGCAAGGGGGCGTCCACTGGGCGCTCAACGTCACAAATCTGGGTGCCGCGAGTAAAAGCCCGTCCAGTTACGCGGACTTAATCAACACGCTCAATAACAAATTTGTGTTCAGCGCCAGCAACCGCCTCAATTCATCGAGTAGCAAACTCACCTGCGACCCGCGCTCCATTCGTTTTAACCAGTGGCAACTGGATCTCGCCTACGGTCTCGACAGCTTGTGGGCTCCGCAGCCCTATGGTTATGGCGGCGGCCATAGCGCAACCAGCAACACCACCTCCATCGCTCGTGCCTATTTTTCCCCCGCCATTGCGCTCAACGGTGTATCCTCCGGCGGCGTGCAGGAAGTTCCCCGTATTTTCAACGACCCCACTCTCGCCTCGAAGGACGAGGGGAGCTTCTATTTCCCCGCCTGGCTTTCCCAAAATTCCAAAGCCAACAACCAGTCTGGCTGCGTCTCAGGCTATCCCGACCGGGACGGCGTCCAGCGATGGGCCGATAGCGGCCTTTCCGGCGGCAATCCCTTCGGCACCGCGGCGGAACGCCCCGTCATCCTCAACCGCCCTTTCCAAAGCGTGGGCGAACTGGGCTATGTCTTCCGCGACGACCCCTGGCGCACCCTGGATTTTTTCACGGCCAACAGCGCCGACGCCGCTCTTCTTGACCTCTTCTCGCTGCGGGATGAAGGGCCGCTCTCCGCCGGAAAGGTGAACCTCAACAGCCGCATCGCCCCTTGTCTCCAAGCCGCCATCGCCGGAGTCGTGCAGGAGCCCGTTTCCAGCACTCCCATGCTTGCGGCCGACGCCAAAACCCTTGCGCAAAATCTTACCGCGTTTACCAGCGTCACCACCGGCACCATCAAAGGGCCGCTGTTGAACGCCTCCCAGCTTGCCACCGCCTTCCTGGCCGTAACCGGCACCACGGGCACCACCGCCACGCCCAAAATCAAGACCACGCGTGAAGCCGTCATTCGCGGCCTAGGCGGCGTGGGGCAAACACGCACGTGGAACCTTCTGGTGGATGTGATTGCTCAATCCGGCCAGTATGGAGCGGCAGCCATTTCAGCGGGCGATTTGAGCAAATTCACCGTTGAGAGCGAGCGCCGATATTGGGCCCATATCGCTATTGATCGCTTTACCGGAGAAGTCGTAGATATGCAACTTGAACCCGTGAACGAATGAAAATCCGCTATTTAATCCTGAGCCTTTGCTGCTTGGTGGGCACAGACTTGGCGGCACAAGAGGCCACAGAAGTCATGCCCGAGCCGCCTTTTGTCGCACCCATGCCCGAGCGTCTGAAATACACCGTCACCATCAAAACCTCGGTCGAAGAGTCAAATTCCGCCGCCGCCACTGCCGCTCCCACCCCCGCCGTCTCGGGGTGGACCGCGGTGAAGCTCGAATCCACCAAAACCGGAGCGTATCGCCATGACGTGGAAACATTTCAAAACGGGCAGACCCGGGAATGTTGGTTTGTGGGCGAATTCATGTTGGAGCCGGGCGACGACCACAAAAGCGTGAGCATAGTCAATTACAAGAACGTCCAGGGGGCGCTAGCTCTCAACTCGGGCAACCTGCCGCCCACGGCGGGGTGGGATGTTTTCTCGTGGGTCCAGTTAGCCCACTACAAAGGGCGCATCAACGTGGGTAAAGAGCCGTGCTTTCACTACGCCCTCAACGCGAACATTAAAGGCTCGCCGGAGGCGTGGATTAGCATCCAAACCAAAATGCCGGTTCTTTACCGACTGCGAAACCAGACCTTTTACTTTCAATACAGCGCGCCCCCGGTGGCAGACCTGCAGCTTTTGCCCGAGTACGAAAAATTGTGGAAACAGTACCAACAAGTGGCCGAGCACGCTCAGAAGATCAAGAATTCCAGGGACCGTTAGTGTAGATATTAGGGAAGTTTCGCCATCGCGAAAGGTAAGACGATCACCGTCAGGGCGAGCAATCCACCAGCAATAATCCACAGAGCGGTGGCAAAGACGCTTCCGCTTGGCAAACTCAAAACGGACGAATTCCGACCTCGAAATCACCAGAGCACCCTTGATTCAGAGTGTCGCCAAAAGAATGTCCCCGCCGAGAATCGAACTCGGATTTAAGGTTTAGGAAACCCTTGTTCTATCCGTTGAACTACGGGGACTGCTGATTGTCAGTGACTTATGATGGAAGCAGCTTGGAAAACAGTGAAAGTTCTACCAAAAGTTCTACTTCGTCCATTCACTTCCGCATTTGTCCTGTGTCGTTCATCCTGCCATGTGGCGCGTTCACGGGCAACGACTTTTGGACCATTGAACAATTGTTTTACGGACTTCCTATGCCCTTTGGGCAGTTCCAATGAAGGGCTGCGCCCGGCAAATGCTCCCGATGGGGTTAGCCTTGAGGGGGCGGAACGCTCTAAAATGCCGATGGTCGGCTTTTCGGCTCTTGGGGGGGGCAACAACACTCTGCGTAACTTGTCAGGGGTGCTTACAGGTTTGGCTATTTCGATTCCTCGTTGAACCTCTTGAGGATATCTAGGCGGCTTTCCCGGGCGAATGATTCCAAACTGCCCGCATTGTCGGAAGATCTCCATGCTATCAATTTCTCACCGTCGTAGGCTTGGACTACCCAAGATTTGATAGTGTATCCCTGCTCGTGATGTTCCCCGATAGCCTCAAGGTGCAGAACGTGCATTTTTGAACGGCATTCAAATTGCGCTACTCCTTTTCGGGAGTCCTTGAAAGTCACGGACACGCTACCGCAATCCAGCAACGCATCGGCGGCTTTGTCTCCAAAGAAAAAACATACCAACTGAATGGGCTTTACCTGTCCAAACACGGAGACGGAACAGTTGACCGTTCGACGGCTATATAGGTCGCGCTCGTACGAGCCATAATCAGTTTTCCAGGTATCATTTTGATGATTTCCCGTCGCTCCGCTGCTGGCGTCTAGGGTAATACTGACGGCGTTGCTTTGTGTTGGCTGTTGAGCCGCCAATCTTGCGGCTTGCTGAGCCCTAAACTTTTCCATCATGGCCGCCTTGCGCTCTTCCAGTGTCGGCGTTGGGCTCGGGATCGGCGTCTGTGAAAAGGCCGAGGCGGTCAGGCACAGCAAGAAAGCGATCCCTCTTTTCATGCCGGTCTTTTATCCCGATTATTACGAATCGTCAGTAATTTTCCGTAAGGCTTGTGAATTGCTTTTGATTTGAGACTTCGCCCGCTTGCTTCTTTGGCTTGTGGGCGGGTTGCGCTACGCCGTCCTTCCCGATGCGGGTTTCGGGTTCGGTGGTGATAACGGTTATCACCTGCCGCGAACTTTCCCGACAAATGGCTGTGTGACCCCGCACAAATCCGCGATGGCTCGGTCGCTCAATTTGCCGAACACATTGAGCGCGATCTTCACGCAATGCCGTTTGTTGGCGTTGGTCCGGCATAGCCGAAAGAAAAAATCCACAAAATTCCATTGACTGTAGGACAGTTGTCCTACATCCTCTGCTCGTTCACAAAGAAAAGCCCGGAAACCGTTGGAGCGGTTGCCGGGCAAGTGAACGCAAACCCAAACTGCAAAGAAAGGACTTAGGTTCAATGAATATATCTCACAATGGACATTCCCCGGCAACTCAAAATGGCACGGACGAAGCTCGGACTATCCCAGCCTCAAGCGGCGAAGAATTGGGGATTCAACGAAGAAACACTGAAATCTTGGGAGCAGGGGAAGCGCTTCCCGAGCGGGAAACAACTTCTGAAACTCCTGCCAATCCTGGAGCGGGTCAACGGAAAGTAGCCCTCCGTGCGGAATCGGTAGAAATTCGTCTCCGCATCCCCAAAACTACTCTGCAAGCTCTGGAGCCTTTCCAGAAGCGCGCCGGGAGCGTCTCTGCCATGGTGATCGTTGAAAAGATGATCCAGCGGCATGTTGATGCTGCAAACGTAGGGTGCTCGTTGGCCCCCATACCTCAGCGGGCCTATGGTATTGCGGTAAACGTCGCTAAATGGGCTGGTGTGCCAGTGAATGCCGTTCTGGAAGATTGCGTAACCCACCCGGCTGATCAGCTTATTACTGATCCTGATTGGCTGTGGGGAGCTGTGGAGAAATGGCTTAATGAAGGCACTGTGGGAGAATCGCGCCGAACTGCATTGGGAGAGAATCGGCATGGCTTGAAGCCTGTCCTTGCGCAGCAGGCTGAAAAGAATCCACTCAAACACGCCTTCAAACTCTAGCTGGAGAATACACCATGAAACCATATTTCCAGACTGTTGATGGCGTGACTGAATTGCGCCTACCGCTGAACGTGAAGCAGGCTCGCCTTGTACGGCGGATCATTTCTGTCTCTGGATTTCCAGAGAACAATATTGCTCGCGAAGCCGCGAGTTGCACTTATGGATGGCTCCAAGACTTTCAGGACGGTACAGCCGATGCACCTGCCGACCTTGCTATAAAATTTGGCAAAGATTATCGCGAAATCCTTGCGATACTCGACCGGTTCCGTAAATCGGGCTGGCTCAAGGAGTGGGTGTGGAAAATCTTTCGGCGCGATCTTCTGATCGAGATACGGGAACGTGTGGAGGCAAACGACTTTGAGCCTGAGGATATGAAATGGGCTCGCGAAATTCTGAGCAAATCATCAGCCTTATAAAAATGTGACTTTTATGAATGAAGAACTCCTCAACTGCACCAAGCTCGCCGCCTCCATGGGGCGAAACCCCGGCTACGTGACCGCCATGCGCTCCGCAGGGTATCAATTTCCGTATCCTGGACGAACTACGCTTTCCCACGCTTTGGCTTGGCTGGCGGCTCATCCTGATTTCCGTACGACGGGATATTTAATGGGGTTAACTCCTCGCGCCCGTCGGTCGCGCAAAACTAATCGCGCAAAATAGGGGTCAAACATGCCATCAAAACAACTCAGTTCAATCGACGCAAAGCTCGTCAGCGCCAAGGTGGAAACTGGTTTTCCCCTCACGCTCAAAGAGTTGGCCATTGCCTCCGGTTACTCATACGAAATCGTCCGGCGCTGGAAGGGAAGGGGACTTCCTATTTTGGATGGAAAGATCACGTTTGCGGATTTTCTGACCTGGAAGAATCGGTGCACAGGGCTGGATTCCGAACAACAAAAGCCGTCGAAGCGGGAAACGGCTATCACCAGAACATATCAAGAACCCCCAATCGATGATGTGACGAGTTCGTTCTTGAGACGTTTGAAGAAGAGAAACCGCAGCCTATAAACTCGCAGGAAACCCACAACCTATGAATGACATATCTCCTCGAATTTTGTCGTGTGCAGAAGTCCAACGCTATGTAGGAGGAAGCGAGAATTTTCGACGACTCGTTTCCGCAGGCTGGCTCTCCCCGCTAAAGGGAAAGCAGCGCGGAATGGACTATGACATTGCCGATGTCAACGTTGCCCTTGACCGCGTAAAATTATGCGGATGGCCACCTATAGCCACCCGCCAATAGGGAACAGTTGGTGTCGTTAAGGTAATTCTAACCAACAGCCTTATTCTTATCGCGCACGTACACTCGTGGAATTGGGGCGTTCATCAATAAACTATTTGTTGACTCCGACGTTGTTACTAATCGTTTTTAGAACCTGCGCGGCATCAATGGCTTGTTGTAACTCTTTTGCAATTCCCTTGAGCGGTTCTGGTTTCTGGTCGATTGGCTTATCGCCGCCCAGCGCACCGGCTCTTTCCTTGACGGATTTCGGAGAATTCCAAGCACCCCCCTTCCAGTTGGGTTCATCCCATTTAAAGCCCGAATCCTCAGTCTTATCTCTTATTTTTCCGTCCCGTTGATACCACGGCTTAGATTCTTGCCGTTTCGTAAATTCGTTCGCCTCTTTGGGCGTCATGGGTTCTTGACCAGCCTCAGCGCGCCGCTTGTTCTCTTCCGCGATTCGCTCGTTCTCAATTTCCCGCTTCAAGTCGCCGCGACGACCTTTATCTGACACTTCGACGCCACTTTCCATGTCGCGTTGCACCTGGTCCTTTTCCCGCTGGTGCCGCTCGCGGTCGCGTTGTTCTTGCCGTTCCTGCTGTTGCCGCTGTTGCCGCTGCTCCGGAGTCTGCTTCCAGTTCGCGAATCCCTGGGCAGCAATGTCGAGTTTCTGCTGTGTGAGGAGTTGGCCGGCAAGTTCCTTGTTGCCGTCGCGTAACGCCTTGTTAATCGCCTCGCGATAGTTTTTTTCAATGGCCAACTCTTGGGCAATTGATTTGTGTCCGGTAAGCTGGGCCTCAAGAAGGCGCGTTTGAAGTACCGCATCGGCAAGCTCATCCTTGTGCTGGCGTTCCATGTCCTCGATCTGCTGATTTATGGCCTGGACGTCCTTGGCTGCTTTTGCCTTTGATGCTTCGTCGGCTCCCGTATCGCCATAAAGCGATGCTTGGTAGGTTTCTCTCTGTTTTGCTTTCTCGCGAAGGGCAGCAATCTTGCTTTCGTAAGATTCGCCGGTGGTGGCGTCGATCCACTCTTCATTAAGGCTTAGGCGCTCCTGTTTTGCTTGAGTGGCCAGATGAGGCCGGTTGGAGTTGTTAACTTTGATTTGAGTGTTGATGCGATCCTTTTCCAAGTCGCTCAGGTCTTTTTCATCTTTAAGTCGCTTTTGAAGCGCGGCCGTTTCCGCATCAAGTGCAGCCAACGCCTTTTCCGATGCCGTAACTGTAAATCCTGCAAGTTGCTCGCGAATCCGAAGTTCCTCTTTCTCGGCAGCGATTTTTTCCTCTATCTTGAGTTTCTCCGCTGTCTGCTCCTGGAGTTGAACTTGTATTTTCGCGATCTCCTCGTTCGTTCCTTGCCATTGCGGATCATTGTTTGTGGCATCTATTTTCGCCTGAATGACCTTCAGTTCATCGCCGTGGGCGTTAATGATTTTCTTTCGCAGCTCCAATTCATTTCTCTCCTGCGCCTCCTTTTTCTCGATGGCTGCGATTTCCAGCTTGTTTTCGGCAAGGGCATTGTCAATGAGCCTTGAACCTGCTTCGGAGGTGAGTTCCTTCTTTCCAACTCTATCTTGAACCGAGCCAAGTGCTTCTCGAAATTTCGCATCCGCGCGTTCACGTTGTTCCTTAAATCCGGACTCATAAAATCCTGTGGATTTATAGCCCAGTTGTGCGCGCTCCTTGTCGGCGATGGCGTTCTGAAGGGCAATTTCCTGTTCGCGCTTTTGCTGTCGCCCCCGTGTTAAATCTCCAATTGTATCGTTCCATTGGACCTTCCCGCGCATAGCGTCAATCGGGCTCCACATGGCTTTCCCTGTATTATAAAGCATGTCCAGAGCCCCCGTTTTCATTAAACCAGGGGTGCTGTTGATGCTGGTATCGGCTCGTGTTACTTGATCGTGGACCTGCGCTAATCGTTCCTTGAGTGCATCAAGGCTCGAAAAGTTAATGTCAATCGGGCTTCCGAGTTTCGCGAGTTCCTTATTAAGAGCCTGCGCCTCGGACCAAGCGTCGTAGCACTCCTTTCCAACAAGAGCGATAGCGGTAGCTCCGACCATGGTTCCAAAACCGACCTTAAACGCCTTTGACAATCCCATTAGGGCGTCTGTGAATATCTGCATGGGGGACGCGCCGCTCATTACGTCCGCACCAAGAGACTTGATAACGCTCTTGACCTTTCCTTGGCTACCAAGAATGACGCCGGTATGCCCGTTAATCGATCCGGCTTGCTTATTGATGGAGTCTTGAAGGTCTTTTGTGGACCGATCCAGGTCTTTTTTCCATCCGGAAGTATCGAGCCCGAGACGGGCCATGATTGCAGTTGAAAAGCTCATAGTAAGGTGAAATTAGGTTGTTTTTATGTCGTTAAGGTTAATTAAAACCGGCCATTGAAAGTCGATAGCTTCTTGAAGTTAATGGGAGGGCGTTTGTCATAGTGCTGGAGTAATTTCTTCTGGAAATCGGGTCATGTTGTGGAACGCTTAGGAAAAATCTTATATCTGCGAAAAAGACGCACCCCGGCTGCGCTGCGTTTTGTGAACCTCTAGGAAGAACCTAGGCAGCCCCCGGGGGGTGAAGCAGTTCCCGGAGTTGATCCCTTATGTCAGCCACCTTGGCAAGCAAGGTGGCCCCCGTCTCCCATCGTTCAGGAGAACGGGTCGAGAATTTCACGTTTCCCTCAATCTCATCCAAAAGAGTCAAGAGTTCGCGTGCCCGCTCTGGTGTGGTTTGCCGGGGGGAGAAGCATTTACTGAAGTCGTTAACCTGCAATTGAACCGATTCCCACGCTTCTTGATCGGTCATAACCCCCCATGTGCGGTTCTCGATGGGAATACTCAACGCCCGCGCCTTTGAGATGAAGGCTGCGATCCATTGGGATGCTTCAAGGTTTGGTGGTTCGTAATCAGATCGGGTGTCGATGATAAGCTTCTCGGCTTTAACGGTGTCCAACAGTTCAAGAGGTAGATCTGCGGGAATCAGATATTGGGCCTGCCGCTCATCGTCATGGAAAACGACACTGGGCGGGTTTTCTTGCTCTATAATAATAATCATGGGTTTCGTTGTTCTCCGGCTTTGGGGCAGTCGTTTGAATAAACGGCAACGGCAAGGGCTGCCCACAAATCCTTGCTGATGCCGTAGGTAATGCCGGGCGCTCGTTTGGTGCCAGGCGCACCAAACCGATCAATGAGGGCCTGGCGGATATTGCCATCCTTTGCCCTCAATGACTGGCAGAGGTGGAGCTTGATGTCTTTCCGGTAGACCGTGCGTACCTGCTTGCCTGTGGCGATGGCGCGTTCAATGAAGCGCCCAATCCACAACACGGTTTCAAAGACATCTTTTCCGACTGGCATTCCATAGCTGGCAACCATCTCCACGATGATTTCCTGGGCGTTGGTGCTACCAATAAGCTCGATTGCCTCAGCGTTGGGGACAAGGTGCCGCGATGTTACGCGGCACCCGTCCCACTTCACCAAGGCCGTTTGTTCGGTGCCTGGGTCGATGCCAAGGATCATAGCGCAGCCCTATTTGCTCCGATCCATGCCAGGGGTACGCCCTTTGAGTCGAATGCCACGGCGTATTTGCCGTGGATCTCCCGCAGGAAGCTGCGGGCAAACTCTCGGGCGGCGTCAAGAGTGTCCTTGAGGCTTTGGCGCTCGTGACGGCTGCCGCGATGGTCAGTGACTTTGGCCCAGCAAGGGGCCAAGGCTTTCTCGATCTGTTGGCGCTTGGAATTGTAAAATCTGATTTCGATGCTGTCTTTCATGTTTTTATTGTTTGTTGATGTTGGTTGCTTTGGTGATGCGCTCGGCTTCCTTGGTCAGGAAGGCACGGAGGCGCTTTGAAGATTCATGAGGAATCAACCGGCAGGTAACAGCCAGTTTATCGTTGTCAGGGAAGGCGAGTCGGCGGCATTGGCAAAAGACGGTGCCGCCCGTCATGTAGGCATCCCGAAGCATCGGCTCTATTTGCGCCAATTGTTCCCCGGTGAGGATGATTTGCTTCATCGACGCACCCCCTTTTTGCAACAGGTGCGCGCCTTCGTTTCTTGTTTCCCGCCTATAGGGAGGAAATGGGAAACGAACGGAAACGGGAATGGAAACAAAGCCCTATTTTTCGTTTCCGCCTCTGTAAAAGAGGAAACATTCTGGAAATGGATTTTTGTAAAATCGGAAACGAAGCGTCCCCTCTCGTTTCCATTAAGCGAGCGCATATCCCCTCCCGGTTTTTTGAAGCCATCCCGTCTTTATGGCTTTGGTGGCCATCTTGGATATGGTGCCCTTGCTAACGCCCATTTCCCTTGCGATGTCCTCGCACGATGTAAGACCATTCTCGATCCAGTATCGAAGCATCGCCATTGAATCCGCATCCCGGTAGGTAATGAGCGTCTTTCCATCCCCATCCGGCGCGAAACTCCAATCCAGAGGCGACGGGTCTTTGGGGGCGTTGCGGTTTTTCACAAATCGAGTAAGGAACCGCGCTCCGTTGTCACGCTCGCCCTCGTTTGCTTCATCAAGCCGAAGAATCCAGAAGGCGGCATCCTCGCGCTTGCTGGTGCCACGTATGGCGTTGTTGCGTCCGGCGTGGAGCACCAGGACAACGGCCACGCCGCGCCGCCGCAAATTCAAGAGCCATCCTTCGATCTTGTCCCGGAAGTCATCGGCGTCGTTTTCTGCAACCCCGCTGAACAAACACGCCCCATTGTCGAGAAATAGAACGTCAACGCCCTGTTTCTCACAAAGGCGGGTTAGTTCGTCTTGCTGGCCCATGTCAGAAAGGCAGAGCGCCTTTTGCGCCCTATTGAAAACTTCTTGGTGGGATAACGTCTTGAAATTCCCTTCACTTGATCTTTCGGAAAGCGCCCGGACACGCTCCCGGTAATCGTCCAGACTCATTTCCCCGTCCACGTAGAGCACACGGCGCGCTTTTGGGCAATCCCATGGCCCAAAGGGCCGGCCCTCGGCCAACGCCCGCGCAAGACCCATGGCGAGCCATGACTTGCCCAAGCCGCGCCGCCCAAAAACAACGCCGTAATCCCCGGCCTTGAACCAGTCCCCCATGAGAGAAGGACGCTGCGGAATGTCTAGGGCGTTCAGCGCCTCGTCTGTGAGCAATGACGGCTCAAGGCAGCCGCTCCCGCGCATTCCCTCGATAACCGGCAACTGTGTTTTGAGGGTTTGAACCGCGCCGTCAACATCCCCGGCTTCGCGCATCTGATTGACGGTTTCTAGGAAGTCGAGAATTTGCCGCTGGCGCGACAGACCGACTACGCGCTCACAAGAGCATCTAAGGATACTTGGGAGGAAGGATGCCGTGGATACCCCGCTCAAGCAGCCCGGTCCGCCCGCACGATCCAACTGCCCGGTTTCCCGCAACCGCGCCGTGATCGTGATAAGGTTCGCTTCCTGCCCGTCGCGGACAAGTTCTTGGGCCGCTTGGAAAATTACAGAGTGGGTTTCGGTGAAATCCAGGGCGTCCAAGCCGGGCGGAATTCGCGTGAACTCCCCGGCGAGAATAGCCGCGATAATTGACTTTTCCGCTTCTGGATCGAAAAGAGGCTTCACCGAGTCACCCCGATTCCAATGATGATCCGACGAATCATGCGGAAGCGGCGCTTCCCTTCGCGATAGCTAAGTGGCCGATTGACCTCAGGCTGCTCTAGGTGTAGAGTCCAACTGTCGCAATTCTCTTTGCCCGTCCGGTGCCCGTCGCTGGACGGGCATTTTCGTTTAGGGGTACGCATCCTACTGCACCCCCTCTCCAGCAGCTTGGCGCTCAATGAACGCCGCGAGAGAATCCCTGCTTACAAGCCGAATCCCTCGAATCGCGCCGCGCTGGCGGATGCTGGCGCTTTTGATCTCACCGCTGGCAATACGCAAGTAGAGCCAACTCCTGCCGATCCCAAACCGTTGACAAGCGGCGGGAATTCGAAGCCATTCAGGTGAGCAATTAGTATTTTGGGTTTCAGCCCCTTCAAGGGGGGCTTCAATGGACAGTGCGGAACGTGTGCGCATGTCCCTGTTTACAACCTATTTTTCCAAATCCGGATCGCCCCAAAAACCAACATCCGATATGTCCGGCAGCAACGTGAGTAACAGGCGGTTTTTGCTTAAAGTCAGGACTCACTGTCCGGCAGCTCACCCCAGAATTGCCACTTTTCCCGGTCAGATATGGCAGCCTGTCCGGCAGTGATTTTTTTACTTTTTCTTGACGCCTTTTTGTACCTTAGCAGCCTGTCGTTTTGACCGTTTACTATTTGCATCGGCACTGAGGCGTTGATCTCGCCTCCATGTCAGGAAGCGCCGCAAATCGTATACATAATGAGGAAAAGGGAAATTCCTCGGATCAGGGCTAAATTTCATCCATGCGGCCTTGAATGCACGGAATGTCTTGAAGTCATCGCGTTTATCTTCGGCATGGGCCTTTATCCATTCCATCACGGGGTATTTATCCCCGTCCTCCATCAGAAGCCGTTCTTCGTCGGGGTTTTTGGGGTGCTGTAATGCCTGCTGTCTCGCCTCATTCTCTCGTTGTTCAATGGCTCGTGCTTGCATCTCAATTTCCGCACATGCTGAGACCCAAAGTTGGAAGGCTTGTTCTGTTGCCTCCTGGGGACTCTTTGCGGCGTCCTTGGCTAATGCCGCTGCGATGCTGGCCAATTTATAGGGAGTAGGCATTTTCATAGCTCGGTTCTGCGTCAATTGTGTTGGCCCAAACGATTCACGGCTTCACTTTCAATCCCGCCGCCTTCGCCAAAGCAGCCTGCTTGGTGTCAAAGGTGAGGAATTGTTTCGCGCCGAGGTGCAACGCCGTTGCTACATGGAGGGTATCCATGGAGCGGTTACCCATGGCCATCGTATTCCGGGCGGACAGCTCCTCCGCTATGCTGTGAACATCCGACCAATCGGTCGGGGCGATGAATAACGCGCCTGCCTCCACGTTTGCCCGAAGGGCATCCAGCACGCGAGCAGCCTCACGGGGTGAATATCCCTGGGTCCGGTCAGAGGAAAAACGGAACGCTTGCAGCCGGACAGACTGCCGGAATTCGAAAAGGACCAGCGATGAAACCGTCACGGGCTCCTTGAGCGCCCCGGCCAGTTTGTAAGCCACGGGAGAGTTGTCTTGCACCCGATAGAGCGCACACAGAAAGGACGTATCGGCGAAAGCAATCATCCTTCCTCTCCCTCGTGCTCAAATTCTTCCATGGCCTTAACCTCTGCCGCGCTAAAGGCGCGCCCCCGCCAGATTTGCCGCGCTTGAGCCGCCCAGTCTACCTTTGCCGATTCCTCGGGTGGGCGTGCCGCGGGCACGAGACGGGCAAACGTGCGTCCGCGCTTGACGATCTCCACGGCCTCGCCGTTTTCTATCCAGGAGGATACGCGCCGGAAATTATTCCGAAGGTCTGCGACGGTTGCGGTTTTCATGATAGACGAAACTATCACAGAACGTCCATAGAAGTCAAATATCGTCCGCCCTTGGTCGAAAGGGAAGGTTTCAGGAGAGGGCCTGGGGTGGGTGCTATCACTCGGCCCCCTGTTCTATGAAGGCTGCAAGGCTGTCCCGGGATACCAAGCGGATGCCTCGGATAGAGCCACGTTTCCGAAGCGAGGCGGTCTTGATATCTCCCGCGGTGATGCGTTCGTAAAGCCAACTGCGGGATACGCTGAAACGATGGCAGGCTGCGGGCACACGGAGCCATTCAGGGGTGCTATCGGGTTGGAACTGATGGATGTTTGCGGGTAATGCGTTCATTGGTTTGAGCAAAACGTACCACCAAATACGGGGTGCCGCCGTTTTGCCAAAAAAATGCTGAAAACCTACGGTCATGAGGCTGTGGAAATGCCGGAGAGCTTGGCTATCGCGGTGCGTTGGGCGGCAATGCCTAGATGAACGTAGCGTTTATGGGAGGATTCCGAGTCATGGCCGGATATGAGCTTCCGAACGTCCTCTGAAACCTGGGCCTCCGCCAGTCGGGAAATCATCGTGTGCCGTAAGCTATGAAAGCTCTTGGCACGGAACCGCCGCCCCGCTCCGGTCTTTTCCTTGCCCTTGGCCCGGTCCACCCCGGCCTTGACCATGAGGCGACCAAACTCATTTGAGAGCCCTCCGTGAGAACCGGGCTTGCGGCCATGCAGGCTTGGGAAGAGTGGCGCGTTACCCACTCCGCGGGTGATGACGGAGAAATGGGTGATGACCTCGGAGTGAAGCGCAATCGTAAGCGGGTGCGAATCTGTCCGGCGCGTTTTGTTGGGTTGGAAGGTGAGCGTGCCTGCTTTTAAATCCAATTCGTTCCAGGTCAGATTTGCCGCGTCTGCGATGCGGAGCCCGGCGAATGCTCCAAGGAGAATCATTCCTCGCCATTCTTCATTCGCCACCCCGAGCAACGCCTTCACCTCGGCAACGGTAAATGGCTCGCGTTCCTCCGCGGCTCCGCCTGCACTCTCTACAGCCTCGGCAGCATTCGCCAACACCAACCCGCGCCGACGCGCCGCATTAAGGGCCGCTCGGAGTACTTTCAATTCGAAGTCTGCCGTAGTGAGCCCCTTACCGCACTTAATCTCATCGTTGCGCCATGCTTCAATTTCTCCAGCCGTCAAGCTGGCGATGGATGCACCGCTGCGCGTCGGCCCGAGGTGAGCCAGGAAGGATTCGACGACTCCTGAATAACGTTTGGCCGTGGCATCGGCTCGATTGAGCGCCCGCCGCCCTTCAACCCACCCGCGAAGAAAACCGGCAATCGTTTCCACCTTCAGGCTATCGCCCGTGGTGATCTCCATGAGTTCGGAAAGCACCTTAACGGATGCTGCCTGGGTAAGTTCGGCAGAGCGTGCCTTCCGGGCAGCCTCTTCCCATTTGTCGGCCACTTTCTGCGCCTTATTCCGGTTCTCCTGCTTTGTTGAGCGCATGACAACGCGGCCATCGGCAGCGCGGAATTTAGCCATCCAAAACGGTGAACGGGGTTTTCGACAGAGGGACGCCATGGGAGAAAAAGTTCTACCAAAAGTTCTACCATCCATCCGTGTATGTCAATGTCCAATGTGGTCCTGTTTCTAGGATTTATGCGGGCTGCGGGCCTATCGCATAGGGTAGGATAGAAACCTCCGTTCTATCCGTTGAACTACGGAGACGCTTGTGCTTCAGCTACAATTGCGGGCAACCATTTATCACCAACCGCGAAATTCGACAATCGGTTTCGCTAATAGGGAAACAAGCGCCCCCATTCAGAGGGAATGATCCGGGCTGGTAAAAATAGCCGCTTACTTTGCGGCAGGGACCAGTTCCACCCAGTTAAGGTTGCAGCCGGAGTTGTCCTCGTTGCGGAGGCTGATTGTAGTTTCTCCGGCGGGCAGATAGAATTTCCATCCGCCGGGAACGCGTTCCGCCCCCAGGAGAAGCTCCTTCCAGTCGTTCGTCGAGTTGCTCCAGCCATCCGAGGGCGGCTCGCCCAGCGTGGAGGATAAGGTGTTGCTTGCTGCCGAGGCGAAAGGAACGGTGCCGCCGATGAGGATGGACCGCAGGGCATTCCACTGGGAACAATAGCGCACTTTGAGGTGGTACCAGCCAGCTTCCGGGAGATTCACTTTCCCGGTGACCGCGCTATTCGCTTCGTCCCAGCCGGTGATGGCCACCCCTTGCGCATCTACTTTGCCGGTGGTTTTGGTGACGGATTGCGGCAGGGTGAAGCTTTCTATCGGCAGGCGAATGGGCTTGCTGGCGGCCCTAGTTTTTTTTTGAGAGAATTGCGCCAGGTAGGCTTTGTAGTCCGAAAGATCCGTGGAGGCCGTGGCGGGCTTGGACGCGAGTTCCTCCAGTGGTGATGCCGCCGGGTTCGCTCCGGTTTTGGTGATCTCCATCCAGGCTCCGGGCGGCAGGGCCGCTTCCACGGCGAAAGGCGCGGTCACTTTGAGGCGCACTTGCTTCTCCGGGTCGGGGTTGAAGGCCAGCAAGCGGCCTTCCTGTACGGTCCACACCAGCGCGGCGGGTTCGGCGAGCGTGAAGCTTGCAGCTTTATCGGCATAGGCGCTCAGTTTCCAGGCGCCAAAGACGGTTTTACCGGATTGCGTGAGGTGGCGGATGACCAGCCCGGAGGTTTTCGCTTTGAGCGCCCCGGCAAGGCTGGAGTTGAGGCTCACGTCGCGCGCCGTGTCGTCTTTTGCCAGGACGATTTCGGCGTCCTCATGCCCGGTCTTGAGCGCGCTGGCCCAGAAGGCTTTGTCGATGGGGAGCGGCTTGGCTTCGAAGCGCGGGGCTTCTCCCTTGAAGGGATAGAGGAAGGTCGCGAAGAGGGAGGGCGCTTCCTGCGTTTTGCTGTAGCGCGCGGTGGGAATGGGCCGGTGCGTGGGCGGGAACCACCCGAGGATCGGCTCTTCCTGACCTTGCACGATGTCCGCTTTCAGGCCGTCGCGGTCGAGCGGGAAGAGGGTCAGTTGTGCTTGGCCGGCGGGGTTCTGGCTGGTGATGGCCTGGGTGGCGGGGTCCAGCGTGGCCGAGGGGGCGTCCATGTGGAAATGGGCGTCGTATTGGTGTTTGCCAGTGCCATCCAGTGTGTCCACCAACAAGGCGTAGAAGGGTTTTAGGAAAAGGACGCGGCGCGTGTGGCTTACGGAGATGTCTTTGTCGCCGACCCATCTGCCCGGGCTGTATTGGGCGTTGCTGTTATAGACGTTTTGTTGGTAGCCGCCGTCGTAGCAGCCCGAAACGAAGTCGAAGAGCGGCGTGGTGTGCCACGGGTTCTTCACGGGCTCTGTGACTGGCGGTTTGTTCGCGCCGCGGTGCTGCCACTTGCCATCGACGATGATGGTGTTGTGCGAGGCGGTGCCGATGGTGAAGCGCCGCCAGTTGGAGTGGTCGTACATGTAGTTGCCCGGATCGAACAGGAGCGTTTTGTTCCAGGCGCGCAGAACGACTTCCAGCATGTCCTCATGTTCATGGCCGATGCCCGTGGGCCCGGCGCGGAAGAAGAGGAACGAGTCGTCGCGGTTCCAGCCGCCGCGCATGGCGTAGAACCCGGCGTAAGGGAGCATGGTGGTGGCGGGCAGCGGCTTGCCTTCCTTGCCGCCGGAGGCGGCCCAGGCGAGAACGGGATCGTCGCCAACGAGCGTCAAGCCTTGTTTCGCGAGCGCGGAGGCGTTGGTGGGGCCGGAGTCATTGGTGCCCACGGCATTGCCGGTTTGGTCCATGACAGTGACCGGCGCCGTGAACATGGCCAGCACCTTGGCCCGGAATTCCTTGGGCACGGGCAGTTGGTTCAGGTTGGCCAGTCTCATCGGCCCGGTAAAGTTGCTGAGCGAGAAGTAATGGTAGCCGGTGGCCAGTTCCGCTTCGAAGCCGTCCGGTGGCACCGTGAGGTTGGCTTCGTCGACGAGCCGGTTCAAGGCGATGTCGCGCCAGCTTTGCGCCTCTTTCAATTCGGGGAAGAGCACGCCGATGGCATAGAGGCCGAAGCATTCGGAGGCCACCCAGTTGCCGTAGCGGCCGGTATTTTCCAAACCCTTTTTGAGCAGGGCCACGTGGTCGAGCATCACGCGCATGTAGGTCCACTGGGCTTCGGGGGTGAAGTTGGGGCTGTTGAGGAAGTGGTAATAGGCGTCGGGCCAGGAGGCATAGGCGCGCTCGCTGGCGTCGAGGGTGCGCCAGCGGGAGGATTCGCCGGGAGCGAGTTTGTTGAGGCGGTTGTTTTTCTTGGCGAAGTCGAACAACTGCGCTACCCATTCCTGGGCGTACTTCTCATCCAGCGTGTTCCAATAGGCGTTGGAGAGTTTGTCCCAGAAATACATGCGGCTGACGACGCACCAGGTCCACTCCTCGGTGAAATCGGGGTCGCCGCGCTTCACGGGGTTGAGGGTCCAGTCGAAGTCCTTGCCCATATCCACGGGCTCGGTGATTTTGCGGTAGAACTTGCTCCGCAGCAGGTGGGCGCAAAGCTCGTCGCCCGCTTCGTCGGTTTTGGATTTGGCCACGGCCGGTTTTTTGTCCGGGGAAACGTGCCACTTCGCCGGGCACTTGGTGCGGCGGTATTCAAGGTAGGCTTTTTGAACCGCTTCCAGCGAGCCAGTCTTCGCAGCGGCTTTGACGTCCTCCATGCCGGGGGCGTCGAGGTTCAGCGCGGCGAGGGCTTCTTCGTTGGTCGCCACGGGGCCGTCTTTCTTCACGGCATTTTGGGCTTCGCCGCTGCTGGTGGACATGGAGCTGAGCGCCGTGGTGGCGGGCACTTTTTCGATGGCGACGTCATCGACGTAAACCGTGCCCTTGGCATTCCAGACGAAGAGGCCCGGGCCGACGGTTTCCACTTCATCGGGGATTTCCACGACGGCCTCGATTTTGGTCCACTGGGCGGGAACGGGCTTGGAGAAGCCGGGCGGCGTGCCGTGGCTGACGCGGCTGTCGAGCCCGATGTAGAGATGGCCGCCGGGGGCGTCGTTGCCCGCTTTGGAAAGGGTGAGACGGATCAGGAAACCCGGCTCGCCGGACTTGATCTCCGCGGTGCCGCGCACCCATGCTGTGACTTGGTAGCGTTCCTTGGGTTGCACGCGGAAGCCTTTGGGGCTGGCGGCGAAGCGGGCGATGGCGTCGCTCTCCATTTTGAGGCACGCGCCGCCGGTGTGAGGAGCTTCCGTTACCGCCGAGATGTGGCATTTGTCCTTCGCCTCCTTGGGCGCAAACATGCCCCAGCCGGTGGTGTTGGTTTCAAACCCGGGGTTGGAGATCAAATTTTGGGCCTGAACGTAGCCCTGGAGACAGAAAGTGGAGATGCAGGCCAGCACCCCGGCGGAGAGCCGGAGGCGGAAGGAGGAGGGAATTTTCATAAGGAGAAAAAACTGGGATCGATGACAACGGACAAGCTTTCAGACAATTCTGCTAATAAGCACTTTCACGGGGGGAAAGGCATGAACCCAAGAGCTACCGCATGCTGCGGTAAGAAACGATTTAAAAAATGCTTAAACTGTTAAGCATTTTGCTGAACAAAAAGGGGGTGGGTTGCCAAAGCGGGGAATCATTGATAAAAAGAGACCGTTGCCGCGCGACCAATGTTGCCCTTTCGCCATCTTTTGTCTGTAAAAGCTCTCGCCGTGTTTTTGCTGCTGGAGGGCGGGGCATTGACTGTACCGCTCCAGGCCGCGACCGCGGAAATACCTCAGGGCGGCGGCTGGCTGCAAAAATGGTTCGGCCCGAAGGCGGCCGCCTATCGCTACGATCCGCAGATGATCCGCGCCGCGGAGCTGGCCTCCCAGCGCGCGGGCAAGGCAACCCAGCCGAAGTGGCACTGCTGGCGGTCGGTCAAAAACGCGCTGCTGGATGCCGGGGTGGTGGAGAGCCGCCCCGTGACGCCGTGGGCCCGGCAGGCGGGGGAGGAGCTTTGCTCCCATTACGGGTTCAAAAAAATTCCCGTCAAAGACCCCATGCGTGCGCCGGTGGGGGCGGTGATCGTTTACGGCGGCAAAGACGCGGGCCACGTGGAACTGCGCACGGCCTCCGGGTTCGCGAGCGATTTCGTTTCGCCCACGCCGTACCCGCGCCCGCTCATCGGCGTCTATATCAAGCCGTCGTAGCGGAACAATAGTTCACTTTTCAGGCGCGGGCTGCCCGTACGCCAGCCCCGCTTGCGCGAAGCCGATGTAGACCTTGCCGAAAACGTCCTTATCGCCGTCGATGGCGTCCACCCATTCGAAGATGCCCAGCGGATAGCCGCAGATTTTGTCCCAGGAGCGGCCCTGGTCGGTGGAGCGGTAAATGCCCGTGACGCCATTGATGTTGCCGTCCACAAAAACGGTGGGGTAGCCGCCCTCTTCCTTCGCCTTGCCGAAGCCGAGGTTGAAACACTGCGCCAGGGCCGGGATGCGGGTCCAGGTTTCCCCGCCATCGAGCGAATGGTGCAGCGCCCCCGGCTCGCCCTCGGAAAACCAGACGTCCCGCGCGCGGCCCGGCACCGCCTTGATGACCGCGTTGAAGCGGTTGGGTGTGACGGTGCTGATATTGTCAAAATGCGCGCCGCCGTCGGTGGAGCGGTAAATGCCGCCATCGAGGCCGCGATAGAAGTAGAACGTATCGGGCAAAACGCGGTCGGCGCAGATCGGCTTCTGGCCCTGGTGGAGCGGCCCGATGCCGGTGCCGTAGGCCCCGCCGAGATCGACGGGCGTCCAGGTGGCGCCCCGGTCGGCGGTGTAATGGGGCTGCTTCTTAAATGCGGGCGCCCAGACCATGTGGTCCGGGCTTTGCGCGGAAATCGCGATCGCGCCGTATTCCAGATCCTTCGGCAGCGCGTCCTTCTCCAGCGCGGCGAATTTCTTCCATGTCAGGCCGCCGTCCGTGGAGAACCCGCTCTCGCGAACGTGCGGGGGAAAACCGAGATTGTTGCGGAAAATGCCGGCGATAAATTTCGGGTCCGCCGGGCACCAATCGAGCGCCCATGCGGCTTCGAAATAAGGCCGCGCGCGCTTGGCCGAGTACGTGTCGACATCCTCGAAATAAAACACATTCGCATCCCACACCGCGCAGAGCGGTTTGCCGCCCGGCGGCGCGATCACCTCGTTCGAGCACGTCTCTTCAATCCCCTTGCTCGCGGCGTTCCAATGGATCTCCCGCTCGACGTAGTCCGTGGCCCACCAGACGCCGAAACCTTCCGCGAACCAGAGCTTGCCCTTTTCAAACGGGTCGAAAATGAGTTCGCCAACGCTGAGCCAGTAGTTTTCCTGGTGATCCAGCCAGTAAATATCCGAGCTGTGGAGTTTGAAGCGGCGGCCGGACCACGTGGCACCCTGGTCGTTGGAAATAAAGCAATGCCCGCCGTCGCGGGTCAGTAGCAAGTGTTGGCCATCCAGCGGATCGACCGCGATGTCGGCGTAGGACTGCTGCGGCCCGCCTTCCTTATCCGGCGCGCCCGCGTCGCCAAGCGGCGTGATCTCCGCCCAGGTGTCTTTGACGTCATACTTCCAGCAGCCGCCCTGCGACTTGTTCTGGTTATTATTAAATACGACGTAATACGTGCGGTCCGGGCCGATCTTTGCGTCGCGCGGCTCGATGTTGGTCCCGAGGCTGGCTGGCGTAATTTCTTTCCAGGTCGCTCCCGCATCTTCGCTCTTGTAAACGCCCTGCTGGTTGACGGTGAGGTAAAGCACCTTGGTTTTGACCTCCCCGGCGGGGGATTTGAGCGTTCCGCCCCCCTTGTCGAAGGTGATGGTGTTGACGCCGTGCGGCTCCTTACCCTCTGGGATGCCGTCCACCTTATTCCAGGCGGCCCCGGCGTCATTGGTCACCCAGGCGTAGCCGGAGGTGGGGCAAAAATAGACGACCTTGCTGTTGGCGGGATCGACCCCGAGGCGCTCGCCTTCCTTGCCGCCATCACCATTGGCATCGAACTTTACGCCCGTGTTGGAAAAAGAGGTGGCGAGCCAGTGGTCCCCCCGGTCCGAGCTGCGGAAGATCTGGTCCTTGAACGCCATGTAGGCGACATTCGGGTCGCTGGGCGCGCTGACGAGGCTTAATACCCCGGCATACCTCCCATAGCCCACGTAGCTCGGCGGCATGGAGTCGGAGGTGACAACCTGGACCCAGGTGGCGGTCTTTGGGTCCCAGCGATACGCGCCCGAGACATCGGTGCGGCAATACATCAGCCCCTTTTCGGCGGGGCTGACATCCATCCCGGCAACGAAGCCGCCGCCGCCGATTTTCATCGGCTTCCAACTGTAAGTGCTGGATAAGTCGGCGGCGCGGGTTGGGGCGCCAAGGCTTAGGGAAGAAGCAAGGGCGACAAGAGCCAGGTGGGTGAGGTGTTTCATGGGGAAAAATAGATGGCGGCTTTTTTATTCCGCCTATTGCTTCAAGGCCAGCATCAGATTCGCGGTCTTCGGGTCCCAGTGGTAGCCCACCCCGAACGGCAGCGGCGTGGAAGGGTGCTGGCGGTAAAACTCCGCCATATCCGGCTGCGTGTATTTTTTGAAAATATCGAGCGGGTTCGCATAAACGCCGAAGTTAAGCAGCCGCCAGCGCGCGGGATCGAAGGCCCGCAGCGGGATGCCGGAGTCGTCCTGCAAAATGGCGGGGCATTGCGCCAGCATGGTGTCGCGGATCAACGAAAACTCGGCCTCGTGCAGCAGGTAGGAGGCGGATTTGACGTAGGCCACGTCGGGATGGAGCCGCGCGACGTAATCCAGGAACGAACGGTTCTTGCGCAGCGCGTCGTTGGCCAGGTTGAGGGAGAAGTAGTGGAGCGTGCGCACGCGCGATTCGCCCATCGCGGCGAAGCGGATTTCGGCGTGGTTGTTGCCGTCGACCTTCGCGGAAATGATGCGGTCGCCGCAACGGGCCATCATCAGGCAGATCACCGGCACGGTGCCCTGGAGCGGGCTTTGCTTGAAGTGCACGCGCATTTCCTTGGTGACGAAGTACCCGGCATCCAGGAATGTCCGCGTGGATACGCCCAGCCAGCCCAGCGTGAGCGGCAGCGGCTGCACGTTGCGCAGGGTGGGGGCCACGCCCGCCGGTTCCAGGCCGCAGAGAACGTAAGTGGTGGCGTCGGGGAAATAGGTGCGGGCGTAGATGTAATCCGGGCCGCTGAAGGGGTAGAAAACGGTCGCGGGGCGGAAGTTGGGCAGCGCGCGGGGCAGCCAGGCGCGAATCGGAGCAAGGCGGCCCGTGTCGAAGTCCTGCCACGCGGCGTCGAGTTCGCGGACATAGGATTTCCACTCCGGCATGGCGGCCAGGTCGGCCAACGGGGTGCCGGGGATGGGCGCGACGCCCGCGATGAACCCGGCGGCGGCGTCCACATCCGAGGCGTCGTCTTGGACGGGCTCAGCGTTCACCGGCGTGACCGGCATGGCGCGGCGCACTTCGGGGACCGGCGTTTCGTAAAGCGTGGTGGTGCCGTAAACGGTGGTTTGGGCGAAAGCGGGCGCGGCGGCGCAGACCGTGGCGGCCAGGAGCGTAAGGAATGTTTTCATTGAAAGAGTGACCTCGGGGCTGCCTCCCGGGCTTGAAGCGCCGCGGCGGCCGGGATAGGGTGAAGCGCGTGCACTCTAGCCAAGATTCCCCGGCGGCTCAATCTTCCATTTCCCTGACCACGGCCACGGCTCTCGTGGTGGCGAACATGGTGGGCTCGGGCGTTTTTACAAGCCTCGGGTTTCAGGTCAGCGGGTTGCCCTCGGGGTTCGCGCTGCTGCTCTTGTGGGCGCTGGGCGGCGTCTGCGCGTTTTGCGGGGCGCAGGCGTATGGGGAACTCGCGGCGGCGCTGCCCCGGGCGGGCGGCGAGTACCATTTTCTCTCGGCGATCTTTCACCCCGCCGCCGGATTTGTGGCGGGTTGGGCTTCGGCGACTGCCGGGTTTGCCGCGCCGGTCGCGCTGGCGGCGATGGCTTTCGGGCAGTATTTCCAGGGCGTCGTTCCCGGCTCGCCGCCGCTGGCGCTCTCGCTGGGGCTGGTCGCCGGGGTGAGCGCGGTTCACCTCTGCAGCGTGCGCGCGGGCAGCATCTTCCAAAACACGTTCACGTGGGGAAAGGTGGCCCTCATCGTGGCGTTCATTGCGGCGGGCTGGCTGTTCTGCCCGGCCCAGCCTATCGCGTTCGCGCCGCAGCCGGGGGACTGGGGCCGCATCGCCAGCGCGCCATTCGCCGTCAGTCTGATTTACGTGATGTACGCCTACTCGGGCTGGAACGCGGCAGCCTACATTACCAACGAAGTGCGCGAACCGGGGCGCAATCTCCCGCGCGCCCTGCTCATCGGGACGGGGCTGGTGGCCGCGCTTTACGTGGGGCTCAACTATATTTTCCTGCGCACCACGCCCATGGCGGCGCTGGCCGGGCAATTGCAAATCGGCAGCATCGCGGGGGAGCGGATTTTCGGCCCCGGCGGGCAGCGTTGGATCAGCGGGCTCATTTCGCTCGCGCTCATCTCGTCCGTCAGTTCCATGACGTGGGCCGGGCCTCGCGTGACGATGGCGATGGGGGAGGATCTTTACGCGCTCCGCTGGCTCGGGCGGAAAACGGGCCGGGGCATTCCCGCCGTGGCCATCCTTTTCCAGTTCGCCTTGGTCGCGCTGCTGCTCTGCACGGCCACTTTTGAGAAAGTGCTCGTCTATGTGCAGTTCACGCTGCTTTTGTGCTCCTTCCTGACGGTGCTGGGAATGGTGATCCTGCGGGTGCGGCGGCCCGATTTGCCCCGGCCCTACCGCGCGTGGGGCTACCCGGTCACGCCGCTGGTGTTCCTGGGCATCGGCCTCTGGATGATGGGCTACGTCGTTTACAGCCAGCCGAAGGAATCGCTGGCCGGGCTCGGCACCCTGGCTCTGGGCTTGCTGATTTACTATTTCTCGCCGCGCAAGCGGAAGAATGCGGTTAATCCTCCTGGGCCGCGTTTTTTGCGCAAACAATGAAGCGTTGGGCGGCGGCGGAGAGCCCGTGCTCCGGCCAGACCGCCGAGACGGCGAGTGGCTTCGGCGCGGGGGAAATCCCGATGAGCTTGAGCCGCTCCCCGGCCACGCAGGCAATGGACTCGGTGACCAGCGCCACGCCGTCGCCCGCCTCCACGGCGGCGATGAGGCTGGCCACGCTGTCGTGTTCCCCGGCGATGTGGGGAGCCGCCTTCGCCCCCGCGAAGCAATCCTTGAGCAGCTCGGTGTAATCCGGATACTCAGTAGGATTGAAGGATAACCATGGAAATTGGGCGGCCTCGGCCAGCGTCACGCTTTTCTTTTTGGCGAGCGGGTGCTTCGGAGCCACCGCGAGGCAGAGGGGCTGGGTGGCGATGGCTTGCGAACGGAGCCCGGCAAGGATGGGCCCGTGGACATTCACCATAATAGAGAGCGCCAGTTTCCCCGCCCGCAACCCTTCCAGCATTTCCTCCGTGGAGAGGTCGTGGAGCTTCACGCGCACGTTCGGCATCTCCGCCTGGAACGCCCGGAGCGCCTTGGGGAGAATGCGGACGGTGGGGCTCATGGCGTAGCCCACGTGGATCTCGCCGGCCGCGCCTTCCGCCGCCTCGCGAGCGGTGCTCACGGCGGCCTCGGCGCGTTCGAGCACGGCCCGGGCTTCGCCCAGAAACACGCGACCCGCCTCAGTGAGCCGTACGGATTTCGCGCTCCGCTCCAGCAGCAAAAACCCCAGTTCGTCCTCCAGGTCGCGCACCTGGCGGCTCAGGGCCGGTTGGGAGACATGCAACTTCAGCGCGGCGCGCGATACGTTTTCCTCTTCGGCGACGGCGATGAAATAGCGGAGATGGCGCAGTTCCATAACGGCTTCGAGTATGCACAAAAGTTATGCTGAGGCAAGAAACACGGTCTTTCACAAAAGGGGGGGCGGCGTGGCATCTTTTCAGCATGATTATTCGGAAAGCCAATGAGCGCGGGCAGACGGCCACGAGTTGGCTCGATTCGCGCCACACTTTTAGTTTCGCGGAGTACCACGACGCCCGCTGGCGGGGTTTCCGCAGCCTGCGCGTCATCAACGACGATCTGGTGATGCCGGGCCAGGGGTTCGACACCCACCCGCACCGCGATATGGAGATCGTCACCTGCGTTTTGAGCGGCGCCTTGCAGCACCGCGATTCCATGGGCAACGGGCGCGTCATCCGCCCCGGCGAAGTGCAGTACATGGGGGCCGGGACCGGCGTGCGCCACAGTGAATGGAACCCTGCCGAGGATGAAGCCGTGCATTTCCTGCAAATCTGGATCGTTCCCGCCGAGACCGGCCTCGATCCCGTTTATGAGGAATGGCGGCCCAGGGATGCGGATGCGGGCAATCCCATGGTGCTCTTCGCTTCGCCCGACGGGCGCGACGGTTCTCTAAAGATCCGGCAGGACGCGGAGCTTTACCTTGTCCGGCTCGCCCCGGGGCAGACAGCAACCCACGAACTTAAGGAGGGCCGTGGCGCATGGGTGCAGGTGGCCACCGGGGAAGCGCGGCTCAACGGGGCGGCGCTGGTCACCGGGGACGGAGCCAGCATCGAAGCGCCGGGGAAGCTGACGCTGAGGGGTGGAAACCGCGTGGAAGCCGTTCTTTTCGATCTTAAATAACCATCAACATCAACCAGCAATCCATATGAGCAAAATCCTCGTTCTCTATTATTCCACCTACGGGCATGTCGAAACCCTTGCTGGCGCCGTCGCCGAAGGGGCGCGCTCCGTCGCGGGCGCGGAAGTCACCGTCAAGCGCGTGCCGGAAACGTTGCCGCCCGAGCTGGCAAAGCAGTTCGGCGTGAAGCTCGACCAGGCCGCGCCGGTGGCCACGCCGCAAGAATTAGCCGAGTATGACGCGATCATCTTCGGCTCGCCCACGCGCTTCGGCAACATGGCCGCGCAGATGCGCAACTTCCTCGACCAAACCGGCGGCCTCTGGGCCAAAGGGGCGCTCATCGGCAAGGTGGGCAGCGTCTTCACCAGCACCGGCACGGGCGGCGGCAACGAAAGCACCATCATCAGCTTCGTCACCACGCTCATCCACCAGGGGATGGTCTACGTGGGGCTGCCCTATTCCTGCCCGGAACTGGCGGACATCAGCGAAGTCAAAGGCGGCTCGCCCTGGGGCGCGGCCACCATCGCCGGGTCCGACGGCTCCCGCAAACCGAGCGCGAAGGAACTGGCCCAAGCCCGTTTCCAAGGCGCGCACGTGGCGGGCATCGCCGCGAAATTGAGCAAATGAGCGACCGTTATTTTCAACCAATATCACTAATAAAAACATGAAAGCACTCGAACTTCTCTTCAAAACCAGCCCTTCCTACGCCCCGCTTTTCGCGCGGCTTGCGCTTGGGCTCGTCATGTTCCCGCACGGCGCCCAAAAGGCGCTCGGCTGGTTCGGCGGCCACGGTTTCAACGGCACCATGGCCTTCTTCACCGGCACGATGCACGTCCCGGCTCTCTTCGCTTTTCTCGCCATCGCGGCGGAATTCGCGGGCTCGCTGGGGCTGATCGTGGGTTTCCTTAGCCGCGTGGCCGCCTTTGGCGTGGCCTCCACCATGGTCGTGGCCATCGTTTCGGTGCACGCCGCCAACGGGTTCTTTATGAACTGGAGCGGCGCGCAAAAAGGCGAGGGGATTGAATATCACATCCTGGCCATCGGGCTTGCGCTGGTCGTCATGGCCGCCGGAGCGGGCAAAGCTTCGCTCGACGGG
Organism: uncultured Chthoniobacteraceae bacterium; assembly: GCA_964513965.1. Taxonomy (GTDB): domain Bacteria; phylum Verrucomicrobiota; class Verrucomicrobiia; order Chthoniobacterales; family Chthoniobacteraceae; genus UBA695. The sequence continues at coordinate 151,630 of CAZEOO010000006.1, read as the reverse complement.
CTGGTTACCAAATATCTGCTGAAAGAAGAAAAATAACCGGGCCAAAATCCAGCCCACCCAAGGAGGTTTGACGTTATGAACACCAAGCAACCCGCCCCCGCCTGGGGGCCGACACCGGGGATCGGGCATATTCATTTGAAAGTCTCCGACCTGGAACGCTCCATCGCCTTTTACCGCGACGTGCTCGGGTTTGAATTGACCCAGCGTTTCGGCAGGCAAGCGGCGTTCCTCTCTTTTGGAGGCTACCATCATCACCTCGGGCTCAATACGTGGCAAAGCGAGGGCGGCCCGGTGCCCACGCCGGGAGCCACCGGGCTTTTCCACTTCGCCATCGTCTATCCCACCTGGGCGGCGCTGGCCGGGGCGGTGGCGCGGTTGCTGGAGGCGGGCGTCGCGCTCGACGGCGCGGCGGACCACGGCGTGAGCGAGGCCGTTTACTTCCGCGACCCGGATCAAAACGGGGTGGAACTCTACTGGGACAAGCCCAAAGAGGAGTGGCCCACGACGGCGGAAGGCGAACTGGCCATGGGCACCCGCGCCCTGGATTTGGAGGATCTGCTGGCCCAGGCCGCGCCCATGGCTGCGGCGGGTTAATGCGGAGGAATCCGGAGTGTTTGGGCTTGACGGGAACCCGCCGCTGCGGATTGATGGCCCCGGCATCCTCCATTTTCATGACCGCCGGCAGAACCGTCAATTCACTTAGCCTCGAATGGGGAACCCCGCAAAAATACGTCGCGGCGGTGAAGGAATTTTTCGGCGGGGAAATCGACCTCGATCCGTGTTCCAACCCGCATTCCATTGTGAAGGCGCGGGTGGAATTTTGCCTCCCCGAAAAGGACGGCCTGAAGGAGCCGTGGCGCTACGGGAGGATCTTCGTCAACCCGCCCTACGGCTCGGACCGGGCCCGGGGCACGCGCATCAGGCATTGGCTGGGTAAATGCGCCTTGGCTCATACTGAATATGGCGCGGAAGTGCTGGCGCTGGTGCCCGTGGCGGCCAACACGGGGCATTGGAAAAACTACGTGTGGGGGAGTGCCGCGGCGGTCGCGTTTTTGTACGACACGCGGCTCAAATTCCTGGAAAACGGCCGGGACGCGGGCAAGGGAGCCCCGATGTCCTGCTGCATGGTTTACTGGGGAAAGGACTTCGAGAAATTCTGGAAAGTGTTTGGCCTTTTCGGCGCGGTGGCGGACATCCGGCACTTGATTACGCGCAAGCCGTGAGCCGCACGCGCGCAAAGACGAAGCCGAGCGGTTTCGGAATGTGAACGCAAAGGGAGCTGCCTTGCGCCGTGACGTTTCCATCTCCCGCAAGCGTTTCGGCGTCAGCAAATTGGGCTGCTTGGGTGGCTTGGGGGAACACCAAGCCGTCCCATGTCTCGGAGCGGTTGAGTTGGCGGAACAGCAACACGTAGCCGGTGCGCTCGTCTTGCGAAAGCGACGAGAAGCCCGTCCATGTCCAGCCGTCGGGGCAGTCGCCAATGGGCTGTATGTTGCCCGCAAACCATGCCTCGCGATGCGGCTTCCAGAGCCGGATCAACGCGGCAAAACGCGCCGCCACTTCCGGGGGCAGCCCGCTGTTTTCCAGGAAGGCGAGGGGAGAAGCGGCCATCGCGATGGCAAAGAGCGTCTCGGGTGGGTAAGCGGCGGGCCGCAGCGGGTCGCCCTGGTAGCGGGCATCGTTGCGGGCGGGGTTGAGGAACTCCAGCCGGATGCGCGGCGGCCAGAGATAGCGGGCCAGGGTCCACAAGGCGCGCAGCGTTTGGTGGGGATAATAGCTGCCCCGGTCCGTGTAGCGGTTTTCCAAAAACAAAGTGCTGCCGTGCGGGTGGCCGAAGTAGGTTTCGCGATACTCTGCCGTGGCGTCAAGATCGAAGAGCACAGCGCCGCCAGTGGCCTGGTGAACGGCATCGAGCAGAGACAAAAAGCGTTGTTCCGCGAGTCGGCTGTGGAGCTTGATGGCGTCGAGCTTGTAGTGGGCCACGCCCAGTTCGCGCCAGTAGCGCATCAGCATCGCGGCATCCTGTTCCCAATGGGCCAAATCGTGGGTGCTGTCCGGCGCGTACCACAATCCCAGTCGCAGGCCCGCGAGCTTCGCTGCCTCCGCCAAGGGGGCGAGCCCGCGCGGGAAACGCTCCGGGTGCGGCTCCCAAAACGTGGGGTCCGAATCCCAAAAACCGTTCCAGACGCCGCCCGATTGCACGGTGTTCGCGCTGCTGCCTTTCTGCCAGCCGTCGTCGATCTGCACCACCTCCACGCCGAGCGCCTTGGCTGCGGCGATCTCCTGAAGCATGAAGGCTTCGCTGAGCTTGTCTGCCCGGCTCCGGTCCCCCCAAGTGTTGGAAAGAATGAGCCCGTCGCGCCCGGGCGTCCACGCGTGGAGCGCCCGCTGGAGCTGGTGCAGCGCCGCTGTGCGGCCCGGCGCGCCCCCGGCATAGGCGATGCGCGCCAGCGGGTATGGCCCGGGGAAAACGCTCAGCCGCACGCCGAAGCTCGCGCGCGGCGCGGGCTGGGCGGTTTCGAGAAGGAAATCCGGCCCCGTGGTCCACTGGCCGCGCACGAAGCGGGTGGGAGCCAGCAGCAACAACACGAAGCCTTCGCCCGTCGCGGGATTTTCGATCCCCACGAGGTTGCTCTCAATGGGGAGGCGAAACTCGGAGGGCGTGGTGATCCATTCGCGCTCCGTCACGAAGGTGCCGTGCTGGTCGCTTTGCTCGGTGAACTGAACCTCCGTGACCAGCAGATGCGACGCGGCCAGCGAAAACGGCGAGAAAGGGTATTCTTTGGTAATATCACCTGCCGGGTTGGCGACGGCGTCCGTTTCAATGCCGTCCGCCGTGGCGGAACCCGAAACCGGGCCGTTTTGAAAACCTTCCCCCGTGATCTGCCGCGCGATGTTCCCTGCAATTCCCGGAAACACCTGAAAGCTGAACACGGAGCGCATCCCGCCCGCCTGGAGCGTGAGCGTGGCTTGCAGGCTTGGGCTTTCGCAGGGAGCCGCGCAGCCCCACGCGGTTTCCAGCCGGGCTTCCGCGCCGGACTCCGCCGGACCGGGAGCCGTGGGCAGAACCCAGGAATCGCGCCCCTTTGGAGAAAACGAGTCGAGCCGCAGGGACGCGCCGACGATGCGCCAGCGTTCTTCAAACTCGGTGTTGCCGAGGGCGAGGACCGCTCCATCGAGGGCTGCGCGGCAGGAACCGGCGCAGCCGTTTTGATCGTGAGACTCTATGGGTTGCTTTTTTGGGTGAGAACCAGTTCGCATAAAGCCATGCCCGCGTTTTCCTTCGGGCCGAGGTCGAGCATTTGCAGCACCAGCGTGCCGCTGGCGGGCCGCGTGATCTTCAGTGTGCCCGCGGGTGCCGTGCCCTGCGCATAAATCCCCGGAATGACGTTGGACACCGTGAGCTTGGCGTCCCAGGTGATCGCAGGTTCGCCGTCATCGCCCTTGTAGGTGAGCCGGACGGTTTGGCCGCTCGAATGTTCCCCGCTGTGCTCGGTGGTGCGGGTGGTGATTTCCACGTTGTATTCGCCCGGTTCCACGAACACGAGCTTCCACGCAACGGCGTCGGCGGGGTTGTGCCAGCCCACGATGGCTCCCGTGGCGTCCAGGTCGGCGTGGCCTTTCTTGAGCGGGCGTTCTCCGGCGGCTCCCGCGGTTGAAACGAGGCTGCCATCGTCCTGCCATGCCTGTTCGCCGAGGCGGATCTCACCCAGCGCCGCCATGAGCCGCAGCACGCCGTCTTGCGCGATGAGCCGGGTCTCCACTTGGGGCGCTTCGCGGGTATCGAGTTCCACCGCCACGGCGGGCAGCAGGCTTTCGCGGGAAAGCGTGCGAAGGTCGATGCGAAGCGTGTTGACGCCTTCAACCGCGGTTGGTTCCACGCGGAAGGGAAATTCGCGCGCGGGGTCGGCCATGTCCCAGCAGCGCCGCACGCGATCTTTCAAACCGCAAAGGGTCAGCGTTTCCGGCGCTTGGCGGGCGAGGAACAAATGGAGCCGCGTGAAGCGGTCCTCGCCGCCGAGCGCGACGGTGATGCCGCCCCAATTGAAGCCGTACGGGAACGGATTGCCGCTGGTGCCCCGAATGCCCTCGCCGCAGCGGTCCATCCATTGGCCGACTTCCTTGAGAATGCGGATGGCGTCCGCCGGGAAACGGCCGTCCGGTTGCGGCCCCACGTTGAGCAGGTAGTTGGTGTCCTTTTCGGCGAGTTCCGCGAGCAGGCGCACGGTTTCCGCCGGGCTCTTCCAGTGGTGGTCGTTGAATTTGTAACCCCAGGTGTCGTTCAGCGTGCCGGGCGTTTCCCAGGCGCCTTCACGGCGGGCGGCGGGCAGTTGATTGTCACCGAGGCTGCCGTAATCGCCCAGGCCGTTGCCAAGCCGGGTGTTGATGAGGCAATCGGGTTGGTATTGGCGCACCAGCGCCGCGAGCCGCTGGCTGTCCTCGCGGGAAATGCTCACAGGCGTGTCGAACCACAGCACGCTGATCGGGCCGTAGCCGGTGAGCAGTTCCGTCAATTGCGGGATCACCTTGCCGTTCAAATAGCGGCTGAAATTCTTGGCCTTGCGGTCGGGGAAATCCCAGTCGTTGCCCCACGACATGGTGCCGTGGTTTTTGGGAAAATCGGGACCCGGATCGCCCGCGTCCGGTTCGTGCCAGTCGAGGTCTTGCGAATAGTAGATGCCGAGCCGCATCCCGATTTTTTTACAAGCGGCGGCCAGTTCCGCCAGCACATCGCGGCCAAACGGCGTGGCGTCAACCACGTTGAAGCGGTCGCATTTGGAATGGAACATCGCGAACCCCTCGTGGTGCTTGGTGGTGAAAACGATGTAGCGCATGCCCGCTTCCTTCGCGAGCGCCACCCATTCCTCCGCGTTGAAGTTCACCGGGTTGAACTTGGAGGCCAATTGCTCATATTCCGCCTTCGGGATGCGGAAGCGGGCTTGCAGCCATTCGCCGATGTAGTCCATCTCCCCGTCCTTCCAAAGGCCGCCGGGCAGGGCGTAAAGCCCCCAGTGGATGAAAAGACCGAAACGATCCCGGCAAAACCAGGCGGTGCGTTTTTCGCGTTGTTCGACGATGTTTTCCATATTCCGCCGAGATTGTTCGGCGCGTCACGTTCTGTCTATGGATGTTTCAGGAAGCAAATGTGCACATTTCCGACATGGCGTATTTATGCCGCCGGTCTATCCGGTTCCAGCCGAATGGTGCGGATTGTAAAAAATGCCGCGACGGCCAGAGCCATCAGCGCCGCGAAATAAACCGAATAATGGTTCCACTCCCACCCGCCCGACATCCGGTGGCGCAGCGGGGCCAGGTGATCCAGAAACGCGCCCCAGAAAATAGGAGTTCCCCCCAGCACCAGGCTTGTAATCACTGAGTAAAACGCGAAAAAGTGGGATCTGCCCATCGGCGGCATCACGCGCATGATGAGGTGGGAATTGGCGAGCCCCGTCATGGCCCCGGCCACACCGTTAATGGCAAAAATGGGGATCAACTGCGCGATGCCCGGTTTCACCGCGCCGAGCGCCAGCAACGTCCAGCCGCCCACCACCAGCAGCGAGAGCAGCACCCCTTCGCCCAAAAGCCGTTGGGAACCGATCCGCTCCAGCCGCTGGCCCGCCCAATGCAGCATCGTCACCGCGGCCACGAAATTCAGCGAAAGCAGGTAGAGAATGTGGTTTTCGCCCAACCCCGCGAACCCTTTGAGAAACGAGACTGTGAAAACGCCGAGGCTGCCGGTCGTCAGCGTCAGCAGGATATTGAACCCTACCAGCTTCGCAAAAGGCGGGAACGTCACGATCTCCAGCCACGGCACGCGCGTTCCGCTTTGTTTCAGCGCCTCGGGCTTCTCCACGTCCGGGATGCGGCTTAAGTAATGCAGCGAAACGGCCCCGCCGACGGCGGAGAAAAGGAACACCGCCGAGAACTCCCACGGGCTGGAATCCTTTTGCAGCGTGAGGCTGCAAAACAGCAGCGCCACCAGCGAACCGATTTGCGTGAACCGCTGGTCGCGCGCGAGAAAACGGGGGCGGATCTTTTCGGGCAGGATCTCCGTCAGCCAAGGCATCCACGCGCCCACGGTGATCCCGCGCAGCAGATTGAACACGAACAGGCACGCGATCATCAACCCGAGGCGCCAGCCGTTGCTCAAAAAGCCGAGCAGCGGCACGGCCACCGAAGCGAAAACGCACACATTGCGCGCGCCCCAGCCCGCCAGCACGAAGCGGCGATAGCCGAAACGCTGGAAATAATTCGCGGCGGGAATTTGGAAAATGACCAACAGCGGCGTGAGGGAAGCGATGATGCCCAGCACCGTCGCCGTGGCGCCGAGACGCTTCGCATAGAGGATCATCGGCGAGCCAAGGAAGATTTGGAACGAGATGGCGTTATAGAAATTGTACCAATTGGCGTTGAGGACGCCGGGCGGAAAGGGGGAATTATTCACGGAGAATCGTGTTGAGCATGCATCATGCGCCGGATTTTTCCAAGTCTGCTCTAGTGTGGTGAAAGATTAATTCACGTCATAATTCCGGTCTCTTTTTCGATTTTTCCGCGTTGCTCAATCGGTCGGTATCTTCAGATACCGCCCTTCATTCGCGCCTTGAAAATTCAAAAAATAGCCTCGGACTTATTTAGCGTATTTCTCTTTCACCACACTAGTTCTATATCCTAGGCGCGTGCCACGAGCACGGCCGCTACCATGAAAAGACATCCAAAAATGCCGTCCAGCCGCCGCCTCCAAATTTCCCCGCCCAGCGAGCGCAAAATCCGCGAGCCAATGGCCGTGTAGCCGCTCATCACCACAAGGTCGATGGCCACCATGCTCGCGGCGATGAGAAGGTATTGCGGCGGCAACGTCTTCGCGGGGTCCACAAACCGTGGCGTGATGACGAAGAGCGCCAGCAGCGCCTTGGGGTTGCTCGCGTTGACCAAAAAGCCGTGCAGCACTTTGCCCCATGCCGTGGTGGGAACGGTCCGGCGCGCGGGAGCCGGTTCGTCGGGCACCCGGGTTCCACCGCTGGTGCGAAACGCGGAAAGGAGCATCCGCGCGCCAATCCACCCGAGGTAGGCGGCTCCAAGCGCCGTGAGCACCCCAATGGAGCCCGGGAGCATGTTGAGCAAGGAGGCTTGCCCGGCGGCGGAGATGACCAGGAAAAGCAGCAGCGCCAATTGTTGCCCCACGGCGGTCCAGATGCCACGCCGCCAGCCGTAAGCCGCGCCGCTGGACATGGAAGCCACCGCGCCCGGCCCGGGTGAAAGGCTGATGAGCAGCATGGTCACGAGCCAGGGCCAAAGATAGGTCATTGCGGAAAGGTGGTGGTGTGGTGTTTGATCGCGGGCGGAAAGGGGCATGATGCACCGAATCGCCCCAAAGCCAAGCGAAAGGGGGCGAGGGGGGCGTCGCCCGGCAATACTCTCTTGTCTTTTTAACAAAGCATTGTTTCCTGGTGATCGCCTCCGGCAAAGATGCCCGGCGGCGAAAGAAGTATTCCTACGCGAAATCCCCCCTCTTATGCTTCAACGTCACCCTTCCAACCCCATTCTCCAGGCACGCGACATCCCGTACCCGGCGAGCCTTATTTTCAACGCCGGCGTGGTCAAATACCAGGGCCGCTATGTGATGCTCTTTCGCAACGACGCCTGCAAAGGGGACGAGGATTCCTGGCGGGAAGTCCGCGAGGGTGGGCGTGAGAAGCCGGAGCCTTTCGAGACATCGCTGGGCCTGGCCACCAGCAAGGATGGCATCCATTGGGAAGCGGCGGCCGCGCCGTGCTGGAAAATGAAAACGGATGAAATCCAGCGGGTCTACGATCCCCGGCTGACGCTTTTGGACGGCGTGCCCCACGTCTGCTTTGCCATGGATACGCGCCACGGCATTCGCGGCGGCGTGGCTCGCACGGAGGACTTTTCGCATTTCGAAATCCTGTCGTTGAGCGCCCCCGACAACCGCAACATGGTGCTCTTCCCGGAGAAAATAGGCGGGCTTTATTGGCGGCTTGAGCGCCCATTCACTATTTACAGCCGGGGCACCGACCGCTTCGATATTTGGTGCGCCAATTCCCCGGATTTGAACTACTGGGGCGGCCACGAACTGGTGTTGCGCGTTGAGGACGTGCCCTTCGCGAACGACAAGATCGGCCCCGCCGCGCCGCCTGTCAAAACCCCGCGGGGATGGCTGACGACGTTCCATGCCGTGTGGCTCGACCGCGAGAAGAACCTCGGCGGCTGGGAACGCACCTGGTTCAAGCGTTACGACGCGGGCGTGATGCTGCTCGATTTGGAAAACCCGGCGCGCGTCATCGGCCTAAGCCGCAGCCCGCTATTGACGGCCCAAGCACCGTATGAGCGCCACGGCTTCCGCAACGATGTGATTTTCCCCGGCGGCATGATTCTCGAGGAAACGGGCGAGGTGAAGATTTACTACGGGGCCGCCGACACCGTGGAAGCCCTGGCCACGGCGCACGTGGACGATTTGCTGGCCCTTTGCGAGCCGGTTTAGGGCGGGTTTAGGACTGCTCGCCATCGCTGGAGCGGCGCGTTTTCCTTCGGGCCACGCCGATGAGCTTGGCGTAAGTCTCCGAGGGGCGGTCGCCCAGGTGATCCTCCGCGAGCCGCCCCGTGCTGCGCGTGTAGTCGAGCGAAAACAGTCCGAAACGCGGCGTGAACGAGCCCCACTCGTAGTTGTCGAAAAGGGACCAATGGAGATAGCCGATGAGCGGGACGCCGTCGCGCACGATGTCCACGGCTTCGCGCACGTAAAGCCGCAGGAACGCGCTGCGGGTGCAATGGTCGCGGCGGTCGGAATGGCGGTTATCGGGAAGGCGTCGCAGGGCCATGCCGTTTTCCGCAATGAGAATCGATCGGTCTTGGAAATCGCCCGAATAATACCGGCAGAAAAAATGCATGCCGCCCGCCAGCATCCGCCAGTCCCACCATTTGCTGACGAAACAGGCTTCGAGCCATGCGCGCACCGTCTTGGGCTTGAACTCGTGGTCTCCCAGCATGGGAAAGCGGAAAGCGTGAGCCATGAACGGGTCGTAGTAATCCAGCGCCAGGAAATCGAGGAGCCGGGCGCGCGGGGAATGCGCCATGGCTTCCAGCGTCGTGGCAAAGCGGGCGGCGGTGAAGAGGCGCTTCCCGGCGGCCAGGAGATAGCGTTTTACCAGATGCCCGGCGAAGGAAAGCAAGCCGCGCCGCACGGGCAGCCTGGCCGCTTCGAGGCTCGCATTAAAGGCCCGGGATTTTTCGGCAAAATAGCCACCCAACGCACCCCCCTCGATGCCCCGCTCCCGGAGCGCCAATAAATCGAGCAGCGCCTTGTCGGACCAATACACATCGCTGCAATACGTGTTGAGGCTCACCGCCGGGTATTCCCAGCCGTTGGCTTCGTAAACGTCGTGAATGGTGTTGTAAGCCTTCACGTGCGCCGCGAGAAGCTGGTCGAGACATCGGCTGAAGTTATCGAACCCGCGCTTGCCGTTGCCAGGGAACTGGTTGCCGAGGTAAGTGTTCACCGCCAGCGTGTTGGGCTCGTTGATGGTGAGGTAATAGCGCACCGGAGGCAGCCCGTATTGTTCCACCAGCGCCCGGTTGACGTGCGCGACGGCGGTTTGGACGAAAAGGGCGAACGGTTCCTGGATGGCCGGCTCAAGCCACGGATCGCTCCCCAGCCAGGCCGGATGTACGAAATGGTGCAGGGTTACGACCGGCTCCAGGCCGTGGCGGCGGCAGGCGGCAAGGATGGCGGCGTAGCGGTCCAGCGCCTGGAAATCGAATGGGGGAGGGGTGGCACGCGTGGCGGCAGTTTCGTCTCCCGGTTGCACGCGGCTCCATTCGATGCCGAGCCGGAACGCATTGAGCCCCATTTGCTTGCAAGCCGCGAAATCGGCCTCATAGCGGTTCCAGAAATCCGCCGCGCGGCCCGAAGCGGTCACCTCCAGCCGCTGTTCGGCCGCCGCCCAGTTCGTATGCGGTTGGCCGGGCGCGTTGTAGCCGCCTTCCGATTGGTAGGCGGAAGTGGCGACCCCCCATAGAAAATCGGGTGCGGCTGGCGGCTGATGGAAGTCCGGCATAGTGGCAGGCTTCCCTTTTTGCGTAAGGCGGGCTTTTCTTTCCAGCTAAATCCGAGGGGAATCGGCGAGGGCAAGGGCTGCCGCTGCTCCGCGCCAAAACGAAGCCCGCAATGAGGCACCGGGCTACATGAGGAAATTGAAGAGATAGCCCACCAGCATGATGCCGAGGGCGACCACGCCGAAGAACGTGGCGATGAGCGGCAATTTCAGCACTTTGCGCAAGATCACCGCTTCCGGCGCGGAAAGCCCGATGACGGCCATCATAAAGGCCAGCACCGTGCCGAGCGCGGCTCCCTTGCCGAGAAGCGCCTGCACCACGGGGATGATCCCGGCGGCATTGGAATACATCGGCACGCCCATCAGCACCGCCGCGGGCACCGACCACCACGCGCCCTTGCCCATTACGGACGCCATCAGCCCTTCGGGAACGTAGCCGTGAATCCCGGCCCCCACGGCGATCCCCAGCATCACGTAAATCCACACCTTCCCCACAATTTCACAAACGGCGCTCCAGCCATACTCAATACGCTCGGGCCAGGTGAGCCGCGCCTCCTCGGCGGAAGGGCCGGTCTGCATGGCGTAGACCCATTCCTCCACGTGGCGCTCCATGTGCAGGCGGCCAATGATCCAGCCCGCCACGAGCGCAATCGCAAGGCCCGTGCCGAGGTAGAGCGCCGCCACTTTCCAGCCGAACAGGCCGAACAAAAGCGCCAGGGCGATTTCGTTCACCATCGGGGCGGAAATGAGAAATGAAAACGTCACCCCGAGCGGCACGCCCGTCGTCACAAAGCCGATAAAAAGCGGCACCGCCGAACACGAACAAAATGGCGTGACCACGCCCAGCAAAGCGGCAAGAACGCTGCCTGCAAACTCGCCTTTGCCCGAGAGAATCCGCCGGGTCCGCTCCGGGGTGAAAAAAGAGCGGATGACGCCGATCACAAACACCACCAGCACGAGCAGCATCAGCACCTTCGGCACCTCAAAGATAAAAAACTCGGCGGCGGAGCCTAGGTGCGAGCCTTTCTCAAGGCCGATGAAGGAATAAGTAAACCAGCCCGCCAACTGCGCAAGCTTGCCGTAGACCAGCCACCAAACCACCAAGCCCACGAGACCGACCGAGACGTATCTCGTCAGGCGCGGGCTGCTTCCGGGCGATGATGAACAAGCCTGCTCGCCGTTCACGGAATTGCAGCAGCATTTCGGTTTTGAGTCTTCTTGCATGAAATGGACTAGATAAAGCTCCTAATGTTGCGCCGCGTAGATGAGGTAAATGCCGCCCGCGATCACCAGCACCCCGCAGGTGGTTTTGAGAATCGTGATGCCTTTGGATTTTTCGTTCCAGTCCAGATAACGCTGGACCAATTCCGTCGAGGTGCCCGCCAGCACGATCACCGAGCAATGGCCGATGCCGTAGGCCAGCAGCATGGCGGCGGCCTGGAGCGCGTTTGTCTGCGCGAGCTTGAACGTGACGCCCAAAATCGGAGCCATGTAGGCGAAGGTGCAAGGCCCCAGCGCAATTCCAAAAACGAGCCCGAGAAACAGCGCGGCGACCAGTCCCTTGCCACGCATCCCCACGCGCCCGGGAGCCGTCCACGGGGCCGGAAGCCAGCCGAAAAGATACAGCCCGACCAGGAAGAACACACAAGCCACGAGGTAATTGCCCCACGGGCCGACATCCCCCATCATGCGCCCCGCCGCCGATGTTACCACCCCGATCACAGCGATGGTTACAAGGATGCCGGAGGCAAAAAGCGTCGCCGTCCAAAACGCCCGCGCGGTGGACCCTTTTCCCTGCCCCCCGATGAAGCCTACGATGAGGGGAATGCTGGAAAGGTGGCATGGGCTCAGGATAATACTCAGAATGCCCCATACGAATGCCGCCCCGAGGGCGATCGCCGCCGAGCCTTCCACCGCATGGGTCAGCGAAATGAAGAGAGTTTCCATGGCTTCCTGGGAACTGTTATGGCGCGGTCTTCTTCTCGGCGAAGGTCACGCCGAGTTGCGCCCATTTTTTCAGGATGTCCTCTTTGGAGATGAAGCCTTCGTGGCGGAAGAGTTCCTTTCCGCTGGCGTCATAGAAAACCTGCGTCGGGATCACCCGGATGCCGTATTTTTTTCCTGCGTCGGGGTTTTGCCAAACGTCGATGAACTCCACCTGCATCCGGCCCGCGTATTCCTTTTTCAAATCCTCCAGCACCGGCACCATCATTTTGCATGGAATGCAGCGGCCCGCACCCAAGTCAACCAGCCTTGGTTGGGGCGCGGTCACGGTGGCGGACGCAAGGTTGTCAGTGGAAGGCTCGGCGGCAAACACCACGCCTCCCAACCACGATGCACAGCACGCCAATACGGTGAATATCCTCCTTGATCCTGTTTTCATAAAGTGTGCCTGGCTGAAAATGGACTACTTAATCAATTCGCAAACCTCGTCCACGGACGGGACTCTGCCGCTGACCTTGACCGCGCCGTCCACCACGAGCGCGGGCGTCGACATCACGCCGAACGCCATGATTTTTTGGATTTCAGTGACCTTCTCGATTTCAAAGGGCAGCCCGAGCGATTCGGCGGCATGTTCGGTGACTTCGGCGAGTTTTTTGCATTTGGCACAACCCGTGCCGAGGATTTGTAATTTCTTCATGGATAGGCGGTTTGTGGTTTGCAGGAAGAGGGTTTGCCGGAGGCTTTGAGCCTGGCGCAGCAGCCTTCGTCCAAAAGAGTTCGAACGGGTTTGCTCCCCATGATTTTATGGAGCCGGGCGAGATCCTTTTTTAAAACCGGCTCCGTTTGGACGGCGCCTTGGAGGCACTTTAAATTTGTCTCCAGAGCTTCCGTGCGATCTTCGGGCAGGGAGTAGATCATCCAACTTTGATAACGTTGCCCCGTGACGAGGCCGCGCTCCCGCAAGTAGGCCAGGTGCTGCGAAATTACGACCTGGGATTTGCCCAACGCCGATTGGATATGGCAGACGCAAAGCGGGGAGACGGCCAGGAGGTTGAGAATCCTCAGCCGGGTCTCGTCGCAAAGGCACTTATAAATCGAGAGCAATTCCACGCGTCGAAAAATAAGCCCGGGGAGATATATAAGTCAAGGGCTATATAAGTACGTGTTGATATTGGGCTGGTGCGCCCTTCTCTTTTTTTGTGGCGATGGGCTGCCAACGCGCTAGAGGAGTTCTTCGAGCAATTCCACAACCGTCCTGACATACCTCACACAGTTCTTGCGCATGAGGTCGTTTTCTTTCATGTATTGCTGACCTTCGGGAGTGTTCATATCACAACCGTTGAGCAACTTCCGGCAAATACAGGAGCCGTGGCACTTCTCGAACCTGGACATCAGCTCGCAAACCCGCTGGTAAGTATCTTCCTTGGCGGATTGCCCGTCAGCCTCGCCTCGTCCGCGATGCAGGCCGATGGCCAGGATTCCCCCGGTGACCGCTCCGCAAACTTCCTGCTGCCGCGCCATGCCTGCCCCGAAGCCACAGGCCAGTTTAAGGGCTGTGTTTTTATCGAAATTGAGGATGTCGCAGCAGGAAAAAAAGACCGCCTGGGCGCAGTTATACCCGGAAAGGAATTTCTCCACGGCAGCTTCGGTTTGCGGCTTCATAAAAAACACACTCTCCTCTTCTGGTTTTTCCCGTCAATTAAAATGCCCCTTTGGCGGTAACTGCCGGGGACGGGACTCGAACCCGTAAGGATTGCTCCACCAGATCCTAAGTCTGGCGCGTCTGCCAATTTCGCCACCCCGGCGTTTACTCTGGAAAAATGCCCTTTTTAAGGAATTTTCGTGCAAAACGTGTAACGTTTTGTGATACGCTTTGCAAATGCAGATCAAGCGCGAGGCAAAAAATCTGCCCTCGCAAGCTCCCAGACGAATCGGATATTACGATACCCTTTCCAATGCAAAATACGAACCAATCAGCCGTCGAGCAGCCAGAACTGATTCCTGTAGATTCCATCGATGCCCTTGCGGAAGAAAATCTGTGGAACGAGGAAATCATTGACGACGTCTCGGTAGACCAAGAACCTGATCTCGTTGTTTATTCCCGCGATTGGACCATCGCAACCATCATAAATCAAATTGAACAGAAGAACATCGATCTGAACCCTGCTTTCCAGAGACGAAATGCTTGGGACGATGGTAGAAGGTGCAAGCTAATCGAGTCCTTGGTGGCAGGTCTTCCGGTGCCAGAGATTGTGTTGGCGGAAGACCCTGTCAAAAAGAAAGCCTTCATCGTAATTGATGGAAAACAGCGGTTGCTTACCATCGCTGGATTTGTTGATCCGACTATCGATTACTGGATAAAGGACGAACTGCGCAATTTGAAGCTTCGAAAGGATCTAAACGGCAAAACGTATGCACAACTCAATACAGAGCCGGCTTTAGCGAATGCATTTCGCGAGTTTATGAACGCCGACGTTCGTTGCACGATTATTTCAAATTTTAAAACGACTGATGCGCTTTACGATATTTTTTATCGCCTAAATACTGGTTCAGTACCACTCAGCACACAGGAGTTAAGACAAGTGCTGCACAAAGGAGAATTTGCCAATTATTTGATTTCTATCACCAATAACCAACAGCCCATTCAAAGAGTGCTCGGGCTGCGGAAACCAGACCCCCGACTAAGAGACGTAGAGATTGTGCTCCGTTTCATCGCGATTATTCTTTTTGGCAATCGCTATCGGGGAAATCTTAAAAAGTTTCTAGATGAAATAATGGGCGATATTACCATTGCTTGGGGAGAGTATGAACCAAAAGTCGCGAATACATACGTTCAACTCAACCAAGCCATCGAGAATCTCACCGTAGTTTTAGGTGCTCATTTAATAGGTCGTAAATTTGTTAATGGCTCCTGGGAAACTCGATTTAATAAGGTGCTTTTTGAGGTCGAAGCCTATTACTTCAGATTAATTCCATCCGAAAAGTTGTCTGACGGAAAAGCGCAGTTTGTGAAGGGATTGCAGCAACTCTTCGAAGATTCGGAGTTCCGTTCTTCAGTTGAGTCGACAACGAAAACGAATGATCGTTATGAACTTCGTTTTCGACGGTTCCAAAAGGTGGTTAACAACTCGTTCGGCACCACGATTGACGATGTGCCTATTGTTGGCGAAGTTCTCGAGTAGGTGCGTTGATCTATGTCCGACATCTGCATATGTTATAGTGAACTGGATCGCTACATTAAGGAACTAGAGTCCAAGTTCATAAGCAGCTATATTCCTGCGGAGCCCGGCGTAACCCCATCCGACTACATGCATGATGTTAGGGCCTACTGCCTTTTGGCGCATGCGGCATTCGAACATTATATCGAGACAGTCGCAACTGAGGTCGCGAATAATGCTGTTAACCGATGGATTATGGTAAAAGCAATCAATTCGGTCATACCGGCGCTGCTTGCATGGAGCGGAGGAAAACTGAAGATTGATGACAATGAGAGCAATGCGGAGACAAAGCCATTCGATTATTTGCGCCCATTGATCGAAGAAGCAAAGAATATGTTCTCTCGTGAGGTTCATAATAACCATGGCGTATCCGTTCTTTATCTTCGGAATCTCCTAATTCCCGTTGCCATCGAGATTAAGCAAGATGCAAATCTGCTAAATTCACTAAAAAAGCTTGCTCAAGGGCGTGGAGAATATGCTCACAAGGGACGCGTATCTGCTGTGTATTCTCCAGAAGACGCCAAGAGCTACGTGAGTGATGTATTGACGCTTTGTGATGACATAAAGAGCAAAGCCTTGGCGAATTTGGTTTAACTCATACTAAGTGGCGCGTCTGCCAATTTCGCCCCCCGGCGTTTGTTTTAACCCGCTCATTCAAACCTGTTCGGCTGCTTTTTCGCAAGCCAATACACGAGATCGCGCCGCTTCCGTTTTGAGCTGCTGGCCGCTGCGGGATAATGCTCCGGGGAACGTTATTCTAATTGACGGGTAACGATAACTAACAATAACATTCCTACCCCATCCCCCTATCCCCATGGAATCCTCGCAATTTTTCGCTCCCGTTCCAAACCGTTCGTGGCAAAGCCTTCGGGCTGCTCTTGTCTCCGCCGGCTGTTTGCTGGCCGCCTTATCCTGCGCTCGCGCCGAGGTGGACGTGATTACCCACACCGAGGGCAACGCGGTCAAAAATCCCGGCTTCGAAGCCTGTTTAAAGGATTGGCAGCCGCTCCTGCCGCCCGAGACAAAGCCCGGGAGCGTCAAGAGCGAGGCGGCAATCACTGGCCAACATTACGGCGATTATTGCCTCCGCATGGAAACGCTGGAACCGGCGCGGTTCGCCTACAGATCCGCTCCCCTGGCGGTGGGGGCCGGTAAACGTTATAAACTGAGCGCCTGGGTGCGGGTGCCATCCGGTTTCCCTGCAAATTCCGGCCAGTTTGCGGTGGCGGCGCGGGTGGATACCGATGTATCGACTGGCAATCATCTGGTGGTGGCGGCTCCCGTTTCCAAGGGCCCGTCCACGAAAGAGTGGTCGCGCGTGGAGGGAACCTTCGAGGTGCCCAACGGGGTGCGCGAGGTGTACGTGGATTTGTGCATTTTGTCCGGCAAGGGAGAGGTTTTCTGGGATGAGATTGAAGTGCTGCCCGCGGACGATTCCGCGCGGGCCTGGTCGCTGGGGTTCAACCGCAACTGGTCCAAGCTGCCTTGCGGCGAGAGGCCGCCGTGGGATGGCAGCTACAAAATCAAGCCGAGTGAAAAGGAAAAGCTGACTGCCGCCGACGTGGTTGGCCCGGATGGGATTGTCTACCCGGACTGGCGCATGGCGGGTGTGAACGGCGGCATCCCGAAGGTACCGGTGGTGGCGAAGCTGGAAGATTACGGCGTGAAGCCGGATGTGGACAAAGATTGCTCCGAGGCGATCGAACGCGCCGCAGCCGCCGTGGGCAAACGGGGCGGCGGGGCGATTTTGCTGGGCCGTGGGACGTATTACCTGGACCGCCCGGTGGTGATTTCCGAAAACGGCGTGGTGCTGCGCGGTGCGGGGCAGGACCAGACGAAGGTGTTGTTCCGCTACAGCGGGCCGAAGGAGGGCGTTCGCTTCTACTCGCCCGCCGAGGGGGAGACCGTGGATGCCAATACGTGGGTGGAAATCCACGCCGCGCCGACGGATCTCAAAGAACTCAAAATTGGCGTCGATGAAAGAATCGTCGGTGTGACCACATATTATCCCAACCACTGGGGCGGCACGTTTTCTTACCGTACGGGTGGCGGCAACATCCTGAAGAAAGCCGGGCCGGGCAAGCACATGCTCAAGGCTTTTGCCACTTACGCCGATGGGCACGTGGCTGAAAGCCAGATTGAGGTGAACCTGACGAATGAGAAACCGGCGCACCCCCGGCTGATCCCGAGCGAAATTGGGGCGATCATGTTCCTGGGGCAGGGCAAGATCGGTTCTCCCATTTTGCTGGCCAAAGACGGTCTCCGTGGAGAGACGGAGCTTGAGCTTACTCCGGACCACGACTTGAAAGCGGGCGACAAAATCCACCTTTCCGGCCCGGCCACGCCGCGTTGGAAAGAGCTGACCAAGAACGCCTGCCAGTGGGGCGTTTACCGCGAGAACGAATATAAAATTGTGGCCGTCAGCGGCAACCGCGTGCGGCTCAACCAGCCGTTGCGGATCGAGTTCCCGACCATCGACGGTTCTTTTGTGCAAAAGCTCGTCCCCATCACGCGGTGCGCGGTGGAGGATTTCACCCTGGAGCAGACCAACCGGCTTTGGACCAGCGGCATCATCTTTTCCAACGCCTGGGATTGCTGGGCGCAGCGCGTCACCGTCAACAAAGCGGGGCGCTTCCCGTTATATTTCAAACCGGCGAAATTTTGCGAACTGCGCGACAGCACCTTTGACGGCGCATGGTACCACGGCGGCGGCGGCACCGCCTACATTGGCTGGGAGCACGCTTATGATTGCCTGATGGAGAACGTCACCACCTACCACCTCCGGCACAGCCCGCTCGTGCAGTGGTCCGCCGCCGGCAACGTCGTGCGCAACTCCACCTTCTACGATAACGACGGCCAGTGGCACTCCGGCTGGACGAACGAAAACCTGTTTGAGAACTGCGTCATCTATTCCACCATCGGCAACGGCGGTTACGGCTACGGCTTGTGGGCATCCCCCCCCGAAGACACCGCCCACGGCCCCAACGGCCCGAGAAACGTCGTCTATAACTGCGATATTTCGTCGCAAAAAGCGGGGTTGTGGATGGGCGGCATGAACGAGGGATGGCTCATCCTTTATAACCGCTTCAACGTGGAGTGCGGCCCGGGCGTTATTGCCAAGAGCGCGAGCTTTAATCACACCATCAAAGGGAACGTCTTTTGCCTTAAGAACCCGGGGCCGTCCGCATTGGTTCTGGGAACCCCGGATTGCATCGACGTGGATTTTACCGACAATAAAATCTACGGCGCGGACAAGGTTTATTCCGGGGAAGCGGCCTTGAGCAGCGACGCAAACAACCTGACCTTCCCTTATCAGCTAGCGCCGCGCCCCGCGCTGGCCGTGCCTTCCATTTTCGAATGGGAACGCAAGCAGGCCAAAACGGCGGGTGAGAAAAAATAAAGGAAACGGTAGTTTCCATGGGATGCAAGGGGGCAAGCCCCCTTGCCGGGGGCTGGGGCAGAGCCCCAGAAGCCAAAAGTAGATAGCAAGGCGGGAGAATAACAGACCGAGCGTGGCATAAAGCCGCCGGGTTAACCCGCCTTGCTCATTCTGGGACAGCGAAGCGTTTCCGCCAAGCGCCGCAGGCGCTTATCCAGTAACGGTGCCACCGAGACGCTTGCCCCCGAAAAGACGCTGCGCTGTTTTCGGGGGAGCAAGGCGGGCCAATGAAATGCGTAGCTCGGGTTCATTTAGGCAGCGCCGCTTCGAAATCAAATCAACGCCCGCCTTGCAAAGGCATTGGGAGGTTTCACCTCCCAAACCCTCCAGCAAGGGAGCAAGCTCCCCTGCACCCCATCTTTTTAGCTCTGTCCTTGTTTGCCCGCCAGAAATGCGGCGACCGCGGCATGCACCGATGGAAAGAAACTTTCCTGCCCCAGGTTGCGCGTCACGCCCGCGCGCTGCAGCGTTTCGCGCAACGGCCGGTTCGCTCGCGCGATCTTCAAAGCAACCCCTCTTGCCTCCAATTCCTCCTTTAGTTCAATCAACGCCTCCGAAGCCGTCACATCCACGTCGCTAACGGCCTGCGCATCCAGCACCACCCACCGCACGGGCTCGGGGCTCGCGGCGATGAGTTCCCGAATGCGTTCGCTAAAGTGCCCAATGTTTGAAAAAAGCAGCGGCGCGTAAAAGCGGTACGCAATGAGGCCGGGCACCGTCTCCCCAGCGCCGCCTTCAGCAACGTCGTGGAACCCGTGCCCCGGCACCTCATGCAACACGGCGTCCATCGGGCGGGAAATCTGGTTGATGAGGCCGATCAACGAAGCGGCTACGCCGAAGAGAATGCCGGGAATCACCCCCGCGACGATCACGCCCAGGGCGGTTGCGGCGGCCAGCAGGCTTGCTCTTGGGTAATACTTATAAATATGCCGCATCGCGTCGAATTCCACCAGACCGATGCCCGCGCGAATCAGCACAGCGGCCAGGGTGGCCACCGGCAGCAGCGCGATGAGCGGCGTGAGAAACGTGAGGAAAAGCGCCAGCGCGCCAGCCGCCACGAGGCTGACCAGCAGGGTCTTGCCACCGGCGGCATCGTTCAGGGTCGTGCGGGCCTGGCTGCCGGTGACGGCAAAGCCGTGGAAAAGCCCTGTGACCAGATCGGCCCAGCCGAGCGCGGAAAGTTCCTGGTTGGCGTTCACCTCGTAGCGGTTTTTTTCCGCGAACGCCCGGGCGAGCAAAATGCACTCGGTATAAGTGAGCAGCGCCACGCCGATGGAAGCGGGCAGCAGCGCGCGCACATCCCCGAAGGTCACGGCTGGCAGAGCGAACGAGGGAAAGCCCGAGGGAAAAGAGCCCACCACGGCCACACCGCGCGCTTCCAGCCCGAAAGCCTTGGAAACGCAAATGGCCGCGACACAAACCGCCAGCGCCGGGGGAATCTTCGGCGCGAGGCGCGGCAACACGGCCAGTAGAATCAGTGACCCCGCGCCGATGCCGAACGAAAGGGGGTGCGCGTGTGTCAGTTTGCCGGAAAGCTCGGCGAGGAGCGCCAGAAAATCCGTGCGTTTCAGCGCGATCCCGAAAAGCGGCCCGGCTTGCGACGCGATGAGAATGAGCGCCGCGCCCGTCATGTAGCCGACCAGCACCGGCTTGGAAAAGAAATCCGCCACTGCCCCGAATTTGGCCCGGCTGCCGAGGAAAAGAAACAGTCCGCTCAACATGGCGATGGCCGCCGAGAGCGCCGCCGCGCGGCCCGCGTCGCCCGCCGCGAGCGGCCCCACGGCGCTGGCGATCAACAGCGCGATGGCAATGTCCGGCCCCACGATCACCTGCCGCGAACTGCCAAAAAGCGGGTAGACCAGCAGCGGCACCAGCGCGGCATAAAGGCCGTACTGCGGGGGAATGCCGATCAGCCCCGCATACGCGATTACCGAGGGGATCATCACCACGCAAACGCTGATGCCCGCGGCGATGTCGGGCAAAAGCCATTCCCGCCGGTAGTTTTTGAAAAGCGCGAGCCCCGGGAAAAGCCGGAACAGCAAATTCCGGGTCGCGGCGGCGGTCGGGGGGGCTTCGTTCATGGGCGCGGGGGAAAGTATGAGCCGCCCGCGCCGGTTTTTCGATGTAATTCTTGACGGGATTCGGGCCGGGAAGTAAACCCCATCCCAGCCACTTGTTCGGAGCGATGGCGGGTGAAAAGCCCGTAGCTCCCAGCGCGTGGCTTTTTGTTTGGATTTGAAGAGTTTGAATGGAGGGCCGCGCGGAAGAATCAACCTGAATACTTCCCATGAAATCACTGGCAACTCCCATCAACGAAAACGCCGAAAAAAACTCCGAAACCGCCGCAAGCGGTCCCGTTTCGGCCTTCATCGACAAACATTACCGCCACTTCAACGCCGCGGTTCTCAAAGACGCCGCGCAAGCCTATCGCCGCCACATCGCGGGCGGCGGCGCGATGTTCCTCACGCTCGCTGGCGCCATGAGCACGGCGGAACTGGGCCTCACGCTGGCCGAAATGATCCGCCAGGACAAAGTCCACGCCATTTGCTGCACCGGCGCGAACCTGGAGGAGGACGTCTTCAATCTCGTGGCCCACAGCCATTACGTGCGCATCCCCCACTACCGCGACCTCACGCCCACCGACGAGCAGGCGCTGCTGGACCGCCACTTGAACCGCGTGACGGATACCTGCATCCCTGAGGAGGAGGCCATGCGCCGGATCGAAAAAGCCGTGCTTGCGGAGTGGATGGCGGCGGACGCCCGGGGCGAGCGTTATTTTCCCCACGAGTTCATGTACCGCCTGCTTTTGAGCGGACAACTTGAACCCTCTTACGAGATCGACCCCCGCGACAGTTGGCTCTTGGCGGCGGCGGAGAAAAACCTGCCCATGTTCGTGCCGGGGTGGGAGGACAGCACACTTGGTAATATGTTCGCCGCCCATTGCATCGAGGGCGACGTTAAAAACGTGCACACGGTACGCACCGGCGTGGAATACATGATGGCGCTCGCGCAGTGGTATCCGCAAACCGCCGCCCAACGGAGCGTCGGGTTTTTCCAAATCGCGGGCGGCATCGCGGGGGACTTCCCCATCTGCGTCGTGCCGATGTTGCACCAGGATTTGCGCCGCGAAAGCGTCCCGCTGTGGGGCTATTTCTGCCAGATCAGCGATTCCGTGACCAGCTACGGCAGCTACTCCGGCGCGGTGCCGAACGAGAAAATCACCTGGGGCAAGCTGGCGGCGGAAACGCCCAAGTTTGTCATCGAATCCGACGCCACGATTGTCGCGCCGCTTCTTTTTTCATACGTTTTGGGAAAATAACCAGCCATGTGGAACGATCAACGCATTTTGGTGACCGGCGGCGCGGGCTTCATCGGCAGCGCCCTGGTCTGGGAACTCAACCGGCGCGGCTGCGAGAAGATCGTGATCGCCGACGAACTTGGAACCACCGAAAAGTGGCGCAATCTCGTGCCGCTCCGCTTCGAGGATTACCTTGAAGCGGGCGACCTGCGCCCGCGCCTGGCAAACCGCGCCCTGGGCAAGTTCGACGCCGTGTTTCACCTCGGCGCGTGTTCGGCCACCACGGAGCGCGATGCAGGCTACCTGGTCCGCAACAACTTCGAGTTCACCAAAGACCTTGCCACGTGGACGCTGGCCCACGGGGGCCGCTTCGTCTACGCCTCCTCCGCCGCCACTTACGGCGACGGCAGCCAGGGCATGGCCGACACCGAGGAAAACCTCGCCCGGTTCCGGCCGCTCAACATGTACGGCTATTCCAAGCAGCTCTTCGACCTCTTCGCGCAGCGCCAGGGATGGCTGAGCCGCATCGTGGGGGTGAAGTATTTCAACGTGTTCGGCCCCAACGAGGATCACAAGGGCGATATGCGCAGCGTGGTGCATAAAAGCTACGCGCAGGTGCGCGAGAGCGGCGTCATCCGCCTCTTCAAGAGCTACCGGCCCGACTATGCCGATGGCGAGCAGAAGCGGGATTTCCTTTACGTGAAGGACGCCGTGAAAATGACGCTGCACCTGGCGGAAAACGCCCAAGCCAACGGCTTGTTCAACCTCGGCTCGGGCGAAGCGCACACCTGGAACGAACTGGCGCGGGCAATCTTTGCCGCGCTGGGGAGGGAGCCCCGGGTGGAATACGTCGAAATGCCCGAGGCGTTGCGCGGCAAATACCAGTATTTCACCCAGGCGGATATTGGCAAACTGCGCGGCGCGGGCTACTCGGAGCCGGTCACGCCTCTGGCGGACGCGGTGCGTGATTACGTGGCCAACTACCTTGCGGCCGACCGCCGTTTGGGCGACGCCGAGGCATAGGCTTGTTTTTTTCGGTCGCGTGTGTTCGTATCGTTGCCCGAGATGATTTCGCTCACATTATTGGTCGAAAACACGGCTCGCGGAGCGGGCGTGTTGGGAGAGCACGGGCTTGCGTACTGGGTGGACACCGGCTCGCATTGCGTTTTGTTCGACACCGGCCAGGGAACGGCGCTCTTCCACAACGCGCGCAGGCTCGGCTACGATTTTTCCATCGTGAACGCCATCGTGTTGAGCCATGGGCACTACGACCATACTGGCGGCTTGGAAAAAGTGTTGCCGCTCGCGCCGAGGGCCACGCTCTACATGCACCCGGACGCCACGATTTCGAAATTCACGGGGCTCAACCCGACGCAGGGCGTGAGCCGCCGCATCAGCACGCGCTTCATGGAGAGCGAGGGCTTCCGCAATCCGGGGAGAAAAGTCGTCCCGACGCGCAAACCGCGCGAAGTGGTGCCGGGCGTGTGGGTCACGGGGGAAGTGCCCCGCACCAACGGCTTCGAGGACAATGGCGGCACTTTTTTCCGGGATAAAATGCTCGCCACCCCGGACCCGCTGCTCGACGACCAATCGCTGTTCCTCAAAACGCGCGCCGGGCTCATCGTGGTGCTGGGCTGCGCCCACTCCGGGGTCATCAACACGCTGGAACACATCATCAAGACTTCGGGCGAGAAACGCATCCACACTTTGATCGGCGGGCTCCATTTGGAGAACGCCACCAGCGAGCGGATCGACGAAACCGTGGCCGCCATGAAGGCGTTTGCCCCGCAGCGGATCGGCCTATGCCATTGCACTGGCCCCGCCGCCACGGTGCGCTTCTGGAACGAGTTTCCCGGGAAATGCTTCCCGGTTCATTCGGGGTTGCGGCTGGAATTCGAGCAGTAAAAGACGCGGGTTTTCCCACGGGAAGGATAATTTTTGTTTGTAATATGTGCATATGAGCATATATTTGAACAAGAAACCTGTTTGAGCCCAATGTCCAAGCCCCATAAAGCACCCAAACTCTCCGAAGCAGCCATTGAAATGATTGCCGCCCGGTTTCGCGTCTTAAGCGAGCCCACCCGGCTTAAGTTGCTCATGGCTTTGGAGGAGGGGGAAAAGAACGTCACGGAGCTGGTGGAGACCACCGGCGCGACGCAGACCAACGTTTCGCGCCAGCTCGGCGCGCTCACCGCCGCCGGGCTGCTGGCGCGGCGCAAGGAGGGCTTGAGCGTCTTTTACCACATCGCCGACCCGGGCGTGTTCGACATGTGCGAGCACGTTTGCAAGAGCCTGCGGAACCGGTTCACCCAGGAGAGCGGCATTTTTACTGAATAGCATTTAACAATAACTAAACGACCTATGAAATCGATCAGCGTCAAAGAACTTCAGGCGATTCTCAACACCGGGGAGGCGGTCGATTTGATCGACGTGCGCACTCCCGCCGAATACGCGGCGGTCCATGTCGCCGAAGCGCGGCTTCACCAACTGGATACCCTCGATTGCGGCGCGGTGCTCGCCGGGCGCAAGGGGGCGGCGCATTCGCCCATTTACATTCTTTGCCACAGCGGCGTGCGCGCGGGCAAAGCGGCCGCTAAATTCGCCGAGGCCGGGTTCGCGGAGGCTGTGGTGGTGGAAGGCGGCACACAGGCGTGGGTGGATGCCGGGCTTCCCGTGGTGCGGGGCCGCTCCGTGCTGCCGCTGGACCGCCAGCTTCAACTGACGGTGGGCACGCTCGCGCTTGCGGGCGCGTTGCTGGCGTGGTTCGTGGACCCGCGCTGGGTCCTGCTCTCCGGCTTCGTGGGCGCGGGGCTGATGATGGCCGGGCTGACCGGTTTTTGCCCGATGCGCAAGGTGCTCGCGCTGATGCCTTGGAACCAGGGCGGCAGCCAATGCGGCGGCGGTTGCTGCTGCTCGTAACGAAGCGTTTTTTTTGGAACATTTAAGGAGGGTCAGTTATGAGCGAGAAAAGGAAGATTGTGATCGTGGGCGGCGTGGCGGGCGGGGCATCGTGTGCCACGCGCTGCCGCAGGTTGGACGAGCAGGCGGAGATCGTGCTGCTGGACCGCGGCCCGTATGTTTCGTTTGCCAACTGCGGGTTGCCTTACTACGTGGGTGGCGTCATCAAAGAAGAATCCAAGCTGCTCCTGGCCAGCGAGACGCTCTTCCGGGAACGCTTCAACATCGAAGTGCGAACCCGGCACGAGGCGCTTGCCATCGACCGCGAAAAACGCGAGGTGGAAGTGCGCGAACTCGCCACGGGCCGTGTTTACCGGGAGCCCTACGACGCGCTGGTGCTCGCGCCCGGGGCATCGCCGATCCGGCCCCCGCTGCCGGGCATCGATCTGCCGGGCATTTTCGTCTTGCGCTCCATCCCCGACAGCCGCGAGATCCGCGAATGGATCGAGGCGCGGCAGGCGCGTAGCGCGGTCGTGGTGGGTGGCGGGTTTATCGGCCTCGAAATGGCGGAAAACCTTTCCCTCCGGGGACTCGCGGTGACGGTGGTTGAAATGCTCAACCAAGTGATGCCGCCGCTGGACCCCGAAATGGCGTTGCCGGTGCAACAACACCTGGAGGCGCACGGCGTCAAGATGGCCCTCGGCGACGGCGTGGCCGGGTTCGACCGGGACGAAGCGGGCAGGCCGGTGGTCAAGACGCAAAACGGCGCGGCCATCGCGGGTGACCTCGTGATTTTAGGCATCGGCGTCCGGCCCGAGACGGGGCTGGCCAAGGCCGCCGGGCTGGAACTGGGCGAACGGGGCGGCATTCGCGTGGATGAGCACATGCGTACCAGCGACCCGGCCATTTGGGCCGTGGGCGACGCCGTGGAGACCCGGGACATCGTCACCGGGCAGGCCGCGCTGGTCCCGCTGGCGGGGCCGGCCAACCGGCAGGGGCGCATTGCCGCCGACGGGATTTGCGGGCGCGACTCACGGTTTCGCGGCGTGCAAGGAACGGCCATTTGCGGCGTGTTCGACATCGCCGTGGCCAGCACCGGCGCGAGCGAAAAGGCGCTCAAGCGCGCAGGCGTCACGGATTACGAAAAAGTTTACCTGCACCCGGCGCAGCACGTCGGCTACTACCCCGGGGCCAAGCCCATCAGCTTGAAAGTGCTCTTTCGCAAGACCGATGGCCGCCTCCTCGGCGCGCAAGCCGTGGGCGAGGCGGACGTGGCCCGGCGCATCGACGTTATCGCCACGGCCATACAGTTCGGCGGCACGGTGTTCGATTTGGAAGAGGCCGAGCTTTGCTACTCACCGCAGTTTGGCGGAGCCAAAGACCCGGTGAACTATGCGGGCATGGTGGCCGCCAACGTGTTGCGCGGCGAGAATCCGCTGGCGGACTGGGCCGCGCTGGGGGCGGACGGAGCGGTTTTGCTCGACGTGCGGGACACGGACGAATTCGAGGAGGGGCATATCCCCGGCGCCGTCAACATTCCGCTTAATGACTTGCGGGCGCGCCTGGCGGAACTGCCGCGCGACCGGGAAATCCAAGTCTATTGCGGCGTGGGCCAGCGGGCTTACTACGCCACGCGCATCCTGGCGCAGCACGGCTACCGGCCCGGGAACCTGCCCGGCGGCATCCGCACTTACCGGCAAATCGTGGCGGCAAAAGTGAGCTAAGGGGGCCAGGTAATCGGGTTTTCCCTCGTTACGAATCTCCAGATTGGGAACGAGACAACGAAAGCGACGTAATCCATCGACATACCAGGCAAAACAGAGGTAATTTGCGCCCGTATGGTCACCGTGGCGACTTTTTCAAAACCGGAGGAAGCGCACCTGCTGCGGATGCGCCTCGAAGCGGCGGGCATCCCCGCCTATTTGCGGGATGAAAATATCTCCCAAGTCTGGGGTGGTTCCTGTTTTTCTCCCGATTTCGGCGGCGTGAAAGTCGAAATCGCCGAGGAAGATATGGAAGCCGCGCGTGAGGTGCTCAGGGATCGGCACTAGAATGCTAGAGGGGCTCCCCCTCGGCGCACGCCTCCGAGCAGAAGAATTTGCCGCTTTTGGCCAGACCAGGGCCGTCCCAATTCTCCCTGGGTTTGCCGCAGCGGGAGCAGGGGAGATCGTTTTTGTCCCGCGACGGGGTGGCTTCGGGCGCGATGAACTCCTCGGCCTGCTCGGCTCCGATTTCTTCCCGCGAAATCGGGTGAATTCCCGGCGGCAAATGCTCCGCCTTCACCCGCTTTTGATCCTTGTTCATGGCGCACCCCTCCTTCAGTTGGTTTCGAATTTGGGCCAATATTTGAACGCTTCCCGCCGCGCGCGGTCGAAAATGGAACGATGGCATCCAAAGCCGGGGGCTTGCACCGGGGCAGGGGAGCGGTTAGCTTTCACTTCCCCGGGACCGTTGGCCGCACGGCTGGCGATTCTTTTCCTCGCAGGATGCTTGCTTTCAACCTATGAAACTACCTCTACTTGCCGCCCTTTTGGCCGCAATGCTCCCCGTGGGCGCGGTTTGCGCCAAGCCCAAGGCCGCCGCCCCGAAAAAACCGGAGGCCGAAAAGCCCGCTGAAAACGCCCGGGTTAAAATGCCCGTGATCGGCTTCGAGGAGTACGACCTCGCCAACGGCCTCCACGTCATTCTTCACCCCAACAAGACCGCGCCAGTCGTGGGCACCTACCTGCTTTACCACGTGGGGAGCAAAAACGAGCGCGCCGACCGCACCGGCTTCGCTCATTTCTTCGAGCACCTCATGTTCGAGGGCAGCGACAACATCAAGCGGGGGCAGATCGACAAATACGTCTCCGCCGCCGGGGGCAACTTGAACGCCTCCACCTCCTTCGACCGCACCGATTACCACTTCAACCTCCCCGCCAACCAGCTTGGGCTCGCCCTTTGGATCGAAAGCGAGCGCATGATGCACGGCAAGGTGGAGGAAGTGGGCGTGGAAACGCAGCGCCAGGTCGTCAAGGAAGAGCGCCGCCTGGGCACCGACAACGCCCCCTACGGCACGCTCTTCGAAAACCTCTCCGCCATGGTCTTTAAAGGCACGCCGTATGAATGGACGCCCATCGGCTCCGCGCAATATATCGACCAGGCCACGCTCCAGGAATTCCGCGATTTTTACCACCAGTACTACGTTCCCAATAATGCCACGCTGGTCGTGGCGGGCGACTTCGACCCCGCCGTGGCCAAAAAGCAGATCGAGACCTACTTCGGCTCCATCCCGCGTGGCAAGGATATCCCGCGCCCCGAGTTTGAATTGAAGCCGCAGACCGAGCCCACGGAAAAAACGGTCGCTCTGCCCACCACGCCGCTCCCGGCGGTCATCCATGCCTGGCGCGCCCCGGCGGAAACGGCAGCGGACGCCCCGGCGGTGGAACTCCTCGGTGATATCCTCGGCACGGGCCGCAGCTCGCGCCTCTACGAGCGCCTCGTGCGCAAGGACCAGCTTGCCACCGAAGTGGAAGTCTTCCCGTACCTGCTGGAAAAAGGCGGGATGCTGGGCATCTCCGTCATCGGCAACCCCGGCGCGCCCATGGAGAAGCTCGACGCGGCGCTCGACGAGGAAATCGCCAAGCTCCGCGACCACGGCGTCACGCCCCAGGAATTGCAGAAGGTCAAGAACCTCAAGCTGCGCGAACTGGCCTCCTCCTACGCCACCATGGAAAGCCGCGCCCGCAATCTGGCTTACTACCATGTCATGTTTGGTAATACTGACGCCATCAACCACCAGTTGCAGCGTTACCAAGCCGTCACGCCCGAAGCCATCCAGGCCGCGGCCGTGAAATACCTCACGCCCCAGGGCGTCAACGTCCTGCACTACCCCGTGGTGAAGCAGGAAGCTCCCGCAAAAGAAACCGCTCCCGCGAAGGAAGCCGCATCCGCAACCCCAACGCCGGAACCGCCCGCCGCCCAGCCTTCCGCCACCGAACCCGCCGCTCCCGCCAAATAACATGAAAACGCTTCCTCTTTTGCTTTCCGCCTTTGCCGTTTTTGGCGCGCTTGGGCTTAACGCCGAGCCTGCCGAACCCGTGGACCGCACCCAGCCCCCCGCCGCCGGGGCGCTGCCCGAGGTCAAGTTCCCCGAAGCCGTCACCGAAACGCTCCCCAACGGGCTGAAAGTTTTCGTCCTGCCCACGCATAAAGAGCCGATGGTCACCTACCGGCTGTTGTTCAAGTCCGGCGACAGCGCCGACGGCGGGAAACCGGGTCTCTCGGACCTCACCGCCGCCCTGCTCAACAAAGGCACCGAGCAGCTCGACGCCACGGAGTTCGCGAAAAAGACCGACTTCCTGGGCATCAGCGTGGAAGGGGCTTCCGGGCCTGACTCCATCACTGTCACCGCCCGGGGCTTGAGCCGCGACAGCGGGGCCATCCTCGGTTTCCTGCGCGACGCCGCGCTGCACCCCGCTTTCCGCACGGAGGAAGTCCATAAGGAAAAAACCAAGATGACCGCCGAGCTTGAGCAAAAGAAAATGGAGCCGGGCGACCTCGCCGCGCGCCTGCGGGACAAGCTCATCTATGGGAACCACCCCTATGGCCAGACCGCCACGCCGGAATCCGTGCAGTCGATCACCCGGGAGGAAATCGCCGCCTTTCACGCCGATCATTACCGGCTCAACAACGCCACGCTGGCCATCGTGGGGGACGTCGATCCCAAAGCCGTGCTGGCGCAGGTGAAAAAAGCGTTTGGGTCCGAAGTTCAACCCGCTCCGGCCAAAGCCCGCCCGGGCGTCATCCCCGGCTTCCCGAAAATCCGGGGCGTGAGCGTCTATGTCGTGGACCGTCCCGGCTCCGTCCAGAGCAACATCATCGTCGCCGGGCGCGGCGTGCCCCGGGATAACCCGGACCTGCCTGAACTGGGCGTGGTGAACACCATCCTGGGCGGCGGCATGTCGGGCCGTCTTTTCGCCAATTTGCGCGAGAAACACGGCTATACCTACGGGTCCTATTCCGCCTTTGGACCGCGCAAATTCGCAGGTGCCTTCTCGGCCACGGCCCAGGTGCGCAATGCTGTCACCGGCGCGGCGGTCGGGGAAATCCTCAACGAATTGAAGCGGATCACCACCGACCCCATCCCGGCGGCCGAGTTCAACCTCCAGCGCAACTTCCTGGTGGGCAACTTCCTGATGAGCGTCGAAAACGACCAGCGCACCGCCGAGCGGCAGCAGGAAATCGACCTCTATGGTCTGCCTGCGGATTATTACAAAACCTACGCTGCCCGGCTGGAGAAGCTCACGCCTGAGAAGGCGGAGGAACTGGCCAAGCGGTATCTATCGCCCGAGAACGTCGTTATTGTCGTCGTGGGCGAGGCGAAGGAAATCGTGCCGCAACTAGAGCAGTACGGCAAAGTGACGGTGTTCGACACGGACTTGAAGGAGAAAAAGTAACACGACTTTCACAGTCAAAGGCCTAATTCTCCCCTTTGCTTCGGTGTTCTCGCGGTGTATAGGGATGTTATGAATCTCCTCGGATTTTTTACGGTTAACCCGGCGGAACTGCTCATCATCCTGATGCTGGCATTGCTCTTTTTCGGCGCCAAGCGTCTGCCCGAACTGGCCCGCAGCCTCGGCAGCGCCATCAACGAGTTCAACAAGGCCAAGGAGGATGTGCACCGCCAGATCGCCCAGGCTGCTGAACCGCCCCAGCCGCAAACACCCCCGGCTCCGCAGCAGCCCCAGCAACCCGGCGTCCCCCCGTCCGATTCCCAACCCAAAGCCTAAAACGGCTCCGCCATCTCCCCCGATGCGTGCGCTCCTCTTCTGCCTCGCGCTGTTGATCGGCCCCGGCGCGGCCATCGCCAGGGATTTCGTCTTTGCGGGCTACAATATCGAGAACTACGCGCCCGTGGCCGTGCCCGCACCGCCGGGTGCCGCGAAACCGTCCCGTCCGGCCAAAAGCCCCGAATCCGCCCGGGCCGTGGTGCAAGTGATTAGCGAGTTGAGCCCCGATATTTTAGGCCTTTGCGAGATGGGTTCCGAGGTGCAGTTCAACGAATTTCGCGCCCGCATGGCCGAGGCCGGGATGGGCTACGTGGACGGCGAATGGGTGAATGGCCCCGATCCGGACCGCCACCTCGCCCTCTTAAGCCGCTTCCCCATTGTCGCCAGCCATTCGGAGGCCAATCTGCCCATCCCCGCCGGGCCGCTCCGGCAAAAAGTGCGCCGGGGTTTTCTCGATGTGACCGTGGAAGTGGCCTCGGGCTATTGCGTCCGTATCGTGGGCGTTCACCTCAAATCCAAACGGCCTTCGCCAGAGGGTTCGGTGGATCTGGAACGGCGGCAGGAAGCCCACCAAATACGGCTGCACATCGAGCAAATCCTCGCCGCCGACCCCGAGACGCCGCTGCTCGTTTTCGGCGACTTCAACGACACCAAGGAGCAGGCCGCGCTCCAGGAAATCAAAGGCGCGCGGGGCACCGCCAACGCGCTGATGGAACTGCGCCTGGCCGACCCCGAGGGCGACCGCTGGACGTACTATTGGAAAGCCGCTGACATCTATTCGCGTATCGACTTCCTCCTCGTAAGCCGCGCCCTGGCCCCCCGCGTCATCCACGAGGGCTCGGGCGTCTACCGCACCCCGGACTGGAATGTGGCCAGCGATCACCGGCCTGTTTTTGCGACCTTCAAGCCGCCTTTCATGGAATGATATTGGATATGATGAAACGCTTTCTCTCCGTTTTTGCCTGCGCCGTGTTGCTTTCGGCCGCCACCGCCCGCGCCTCCTCCGATGACGAGGCGGACTGGCGTGCCGTTCTTGCCCTGGAGGCCGGCCCGCAGGCGGCCCCAAAAACGGGAGCCGCGCCCACGCGCGAGGAGCTTCGCACGCTCACCCTCTCGCATCTTTACAAACAGGAAATGGCGCTGCGGGCCTTCCAGCGGGACCACCCGGATTCGCGCCATTGCGTGGACGCCCAGTTGTGCCTGGCCCGGCTCTACGCCGTGCGCGCCGATTTTTCCGGCAACCAGGAGGATCTCCAAACTGCCGTCGCGATCTTGCGCGACGGCATGGCGGCGGCTCCCGCCAACCGCCGGGCGGATTTCGATTTCACCGCGCTCTCCTTTTCCATGAAGTCCATGGCCGTCGCCACTGCCGCGCAGCGCGAAGCTTTCGTTGCGCAGGTGTTCACCTTCCGCCAGCGTTACCCCGGTGACCGCCGCACCGCCGCGCTCCTGGCCGAGACCGCCACGCTTTTTGACGCCGACCCCAAGCGTAAAAACGAAATGCTCAAGCAGGCGATGGCCGACGCCCAGACCCCCGAGGTGCGCGCCCGCATTGAGGACGACCTGCGGCGGGTCTCGCTCATGGGCCAGCCGGTGGAAATCCGGGGCAAGGGGCTGACCGGCGGGACCATGGACGTGGCCAACCTGCGGGGCAGCGTGGTCCTGGTTTATTTCTTCGCGAGTTGGTCGGTGCCCAGCCTCATGCGGTTGGACGAAGTGGAGGCGTTGCGCAAAGCCCACGAAAAGGACGGGCTGGCCGTCATCGGCGTCAATCTCGACTCCTCGCGCGAAACCGTGGAGGGGATTTTGAAAGAACACAGCCTGGAGTGGAGCGTCATTTTTGACGGCCAGGGCTGGCAAAGCCCGGCGGTGCGGCGCTTGGGCGTCAATTCCATACCGCTGCTGTGGGTTGTGGACCGCAAGGGCGTCTTGCGCAACGTCAACGCCCGGGGCGACGCCGAGCCGCTGGTCCAGGCCGTGCTTGCGGAGAAGTAACGATCCACCCGGTCGTTTATTCCGGGTGATTCCCGGTTGAAGCGGCAAAAAGGCGCGCGCGGCGAGGGTTCATTCCCGATACCTCGGTATGAAGCTGCAAAAAGCACCTGTTTTGGTGGCGGCCTTTCTGGTCGCAATGGCTTCCCCCGCGCTCTGGGCGCATGGACCCGGCGGTCGCGGTTGTGGCGGCGGAGGCTGCCGTGGAGGAGGCGGTTGGCATGGCGGCGGTGGCGGCTGGTGTGGAAGAGGAGCGTGCGGCCGCTTTGGCGGCTGGCGCGGCGGCGGTTTGGTGATTGCCAGCGGTGGCGGCTATGGCGCTCCCTTCTGGGGCGGCTATGGCGGCTACGGTTATTGGGGGGGTGGTTACGGCGCTGCGTGCGCTCCTTATGGTTCGTGCGCGTCCTACCCCTATGCCATGGCGGCCCCGCAGCCGTCCTACTACGTCAACTACAGCCCTTACATCACCACTGGCGTAGCGCCTGCTCCCGTGGCGCCTGTCGCCGTGGCTCCCGTCGCGGAATCCACCGGTTGCGCGCTGGTTTCGGGCGACCTCATCGGCAATGTCCAGCGGGCCTTGCGGCAGCGGGGGTTCTATAACGGTTGCATCGACGGCGTCAGCGGCCCGCCCACGAGGGCTGCCATTCGCGCGTATGCGGCCAGTTGTGGGTGGACCTCCAGCGGCATCATCGACGCGCAATTGCTGAAATCGCTGGGCATCATGTGATTCGCAGTTGAGCCGTAGGACCGAATGGGCGAAAGTAGGCGAGGTATGAGAGACTTCGACTTCCTCGTCCTTGGCGGCGGCAGCGCCGGTTACGCTGCCGCTTCGGCGGCTGCTACCCTTGGGTTGCGCACCGGGTTGGTGGAAGGCGGTGAACTGGGCGGCCTGTGCATCTTGCGCGGGTGCATGCCCAGCAAAGCCCTCATCGAATCGGCCAACCGCTTTCAAGAACTGCGCCGCGCCGGGGAGTTCGGCATCGACGCGGGCCCGGCCAGCTTTTCCGTCGCGGCTATCCACGAACGTAAAACCCGCCACGTGGCCGGGTTCGCCGATTACCGCGCCAAGCAACTGGCCAGCGGCCGCTTTCGCCTGCTTCGCGGGTGGGCCAGCTTCATTGATCCCCATACCGTGGAAGTGCGCTCGGAGGACGGCTCTGTTGCCCGCCACAGCGCCGAGACTTTCCTCATCGCCACCGGCTCCCGCATTAAAAAAGTCCCCATCCCGGGGCTGGAGGAGGCGGGCTACTGGACCAGCGATACCGTGCTCGCCACCGCCGAGGTGCCGCGCTCCGTCATCGTCCTGGGCGGCGGCGCGACCGCCGTGGAATTTGTCCATTATTTTTCCGCGCTGGGCTGCCAAGCCACCGTGCTCCAGCGCAGCGGCCAGCTTGTGAAGGAAATGGATGCCGACCTCGCCCGCGTGCTCACCGCCGCCTTCCGGCAGCGCGGCGTCAGCGTCCATTGCAACGCCAGTCTCGTCCGCGTGGAGCCGGGGAGTGCTGGGCTCAAGCGCGTCGTATTCACCCAGGGCGGGGAAACGCGCGCCGCCGAGGCGGAGCAAATCGTCTACGCCCTCGGGCGCGAACCGCAAACCGACGGGCTGGGTCTGGAGGCCGCCGGGGTCAAGACCACCAACGGCTGCCCTCCCGCGCGCCCCACTCAACAGACCAACGTACCGCACATCTTCGCCGCGGGAGACGCCGCCGGGCCGTATGAAGTGGTGCACATCGCCATCGCGCAGGGGGAACTGGCCGCCCGCAACGCCGCGCGCCTGCTCAAAAGCGGCGGCGAGCGTCCGCTGGAGGAAATCGACTACCGCCTGCGCCTCTTTGTCATTTTCACCGAGCCCGAACTGGCGCGCGTGGGCATGAGCGAGGCCGAGTTCCAAAGCGAAGGCATCCCGTACCGCGTGGCCACCTACCCTTTCGACGACCACGGCAAATCCATTCTCATGGAAGAAAAACTCGGGTTCGTGAAGCTGATCGCGAGCGAGGAGTCGGACGAAATCCTGGGCGCGTCGGTCGTTGGGCCGCGAGCCTCGGAGTTGATCCACGAAATCGTCGTCGCCATGCGCTTTCACGCCACCGCGCGGCAGTTGATGGACATTCCCCACTACCACCCGACGTTGAGCGAAATCTGGACCTACCCCGCCGAAGAGTTGGCGTGCGGAATGCCGTAATACCCCCTAGTTCCCAAAGCGGGCGCGCGGTGTTACATTACGCTCATGCCCATCGACCCGATTTGTGGAATGACCGTGGACGCCTCAAGCCCTCTCCGGGCGGAGCGGGATGGCGAAGTGTTCTTTTTTTGCAGCGAGCATTGCCGGAAGAAATTCCTGGCCCAAAGTCAGCCCGCTGCCGCGGAGACGACGACTCCGGCCCCGCAAAGCTCCTCGACGGGTTGGTACGTTTGCCCCATGTGCCCCGGCGTCCGCCAGAATCACCCGGGCGATTGCCCCAAATGCGGCATGCCGCTGGAGCCGGAGACGGCGGTTCCCGGCCAGCCGGAGGACACTTCGGAACTCGACGCCATGACGTTGCGCTTTTGGCTCGGGGCCGCCATGGCCGTGCCGGTGCTGTTGCTTGGCATGGGGCACGTGGGCGGCCTGGAAGCCAGCACCTCCGGCTGGGCTCAGCTTTTCTTGAGCGTGCCGGTGGTCTTTTGGGCGGGCTGGCCGCTCTTAAAGCGCGCGGCTCGTTCCATCGCCGCCTGGCAACTCAACATGTTCACTTTGATTGGCCTCGGCGTCATGGCCGCCTTTTGGGTCAGCGCCGCCCAGTTGCTTGCGCCCCGTGCCTTTCCCGAAGCCGTGCGCGGGCAGTTCTATTTTGAATCCGCCGCCGTCATCACCGTGCTCGTTCTGCTGGGGCAAATGCTGGAAATGCGCGCGCGCACCCGCACAGGGCAGGCCATTCGGCAATTGCTCAATCTGGCTCCCGCCACGGCGCGGCGCATCGACTCCGAAGGCGAACGCGACCTCCCCGTGGCCGAGGTTGCGCCCGGGGATCGGCTCCGCGTGCGGCCCGGCGACCGCATTCCCGTCGACGGCGCTCTGGAAGAGGGCGAAAGCCACGTTGACGAAGGCATGCTCACGGGCGAGCCCGACCCCGTGCGCAAAGGCCCCGGCGACCCCGTCACCGCGGGCACCGTCAACGGCGCGGGCTCCTTCATCATGAAAGCCGAGCGCGTCGGCGCGGAAACCGTGCTTGCCCACATCGTCGAAATGGTGGGCCGCGCCCAGCGCAGCCGCGTGCCCATCCAGCGCATCGCCGACCGCGTGGCCGCCTGGTTCGTGCCCGCCGTCGTGGGCATCGCCGTGCTCGCGTTTGCGGCATGGCTGGGCTTCGGCCCGGATCCACGCTTTGCCTTTGCGCTCGTTGCCGCCATCTCCGTGCTCGTCATCGCCTGCCCCTGTGCTCTCGGGCTGGCCACGCCGATGTCCGTGATGGTCGGCGTGGGCCGGGGCGCACAAGCCGGGGTGCTGGTTCGCGATGCCGCCGCGTTGGAGGCGCTGGAAACCGTGGACACCGTGGTGGTGGACAAAACCGGCACGCTCACCGAAGGCGTGCCCGCCGTCACCGCACTCTTTCCGGCGCAAGGCATAGCCGAGGCCGAGCTGCTGGCCGCCGCCGCCGCCGTGGAGCAGGGGAGTGAGCACCCGCTGGCCGGGGCGCTCCTGCGCGAAGCCCGCAAGCGCGATCTTGTGTTATCAAGTGTTACCGATTTCAAAGCCGTCGCCGGGGCTGGTGTGGAAGGGCATATCAATGGCGCGAACGGCGCGAAAATTCTCGCGGGCACCGCCGCGTACCTTCGCGAAAACGGCCTCTGCTGCGCGCTCAAGCCGCTGGAGGAAAAAGCCGCCACGCTGGAAGAGGGGGCCGTCTTTGTCGCCAGGGCCGGGGAACCGCTGGGGCTCATCGTCGTCTCCGATCCCATCCGGCCCACCGCGAAGGAAGCGGTGGAAGCCATTCACCGGCTGGGGCTGCGGCTCATCATGCTCACCGGCGACCGCGAAGGCCCGGCGCGCCGGGTGGCCGGGCAGCTTGGCATTGACGACTTCTCCGCCGGGCTGCGGCCCGCGGAAAAATACGAGCGCGTGGCCGCCCTTCAACGCGAAGGCCGCCGCGTCGCCATGGCGGGCGACGGCATCAACGACGCCCCGGCGCTCGCGCTCGCCCAAGTGGGCATCGCCATGGGCACCGGCACGGGTGTGGCCATGGAAAGCGCCGCCATCACG
This sequence comes from uncultured Chthoniobacteraceae bacterium, assembly GCA_964513965.1. Lineage (GTDB taxonomy): Bacteria > Verrucomicrobiota > Verrucomicrobiia > Chthoniobacterales > Chthoniobacteraceae > UBA695. The sequence goes on along the minus strand of CAZEOO010000006.1, from coordinate 114,760 downwards.
CTCCTCTCGGGCGACCTGCGGGGCATCGTCCGCGCGCTGCTCTTAAGCCGGGCCGTCATGTGCAACATCCGGCAGAATCTCTTCTTCGCGTTCATCTACAACCTCCTCGGTATCCCGCTGGCCGCCGGGGTGCTCTATCCCGTTTTCGGCGTCATGCTCAGCCCCATGATCGCCGGAGCCGCCATGAGCTTCAGCTCCGTCTCCGTCATCACCAACGCCCTGCGCCTGCGGCGTTGGAAATAAACTTGTCGCCGGTCACGAACTTGGACAAATCCTATTATAGTAGGACTTATCCGATACCGGCTTGTAATTTGCGGGGCGTTGGCGTTTATGGGGGATTCTCCTATGGTCGAAAAGCCTCTCCAAATCAAAGGCCCGCGCGGGCTGCTCTCGGCGGTTGAACATAAAGCGTCGCCGTCGAAGATCGTCATTTTTGCCCACGGCTACACCGGCACGAAATGCGAATCGCTGCGGCTTTTCGTGCAAACCGCCCGCGCGCTCGCTGAAAAAGGAATCTCCGCGCTCCGGTTCGATTTCTGGGGTTCGGGCGACAGCGAAGGCAGCTTTGAGGCGGTTTCCCCCAATACGGAAATCGCCGATCTCCACGCCGTCATTGCCTGGGCGCACCGGCAGGGGTATACGAGCATCGGCGTTTTGGGCCTGAGCCTCGGCGGGGCCGTTTCCATTTGCACCACGGCGGAAAATCCGCGCGTCAAAACGCTCGTCACGTGGTCCTCCGTGCCGAAGCTGCAAGGCTGGACCAAGGGCGTTGTCAGCCCTTCGGGCCGCATTAAAAAAGATCCCAACCTGGGCGGTCCCGGGCTTTCCAAAGATCACCCAAAAGTGGACGTTCCCGAGGCGTACCTTTCGCTGCGCATCCCGAAGCTCCAGCTCCAGGGTGACAACGACATCCCCGGCTTCCGCGAAGGCTTCGCTGCCTTTTTTCCCCAGGCTTCGGCCCCCAAAAAACACGTCGTCATTCCCGGCGCCGACCACACCTTCACCAACTGGACCCACCGCCGCAAAATCATCCGGCTCACCACGGCCTGGTTCCTTAAATACCTTTAACCTCTCCAACCCTTAATCCTCCGAAATCGCCATGCACTTCCACAAATATCCCTACGTTTCGAATTTTGAATTTCCCGCGATCCCCGCGCCCAACCAGTCTTTCAAAACGAAAAAGGGAGCCTATCAATTCAACGTCACCGGCAACGGCGCGGACATCTTCCACCTCCAGATCACCGGCAAGGGCTGGCGCTCCTCCGACGCTTTCGTGAGCCTGCAATTTCCGAACGAGCGCAAGCTCCTCGAAGGCGGCGAAACCCGGCTCGACTTCACCAAGGACGGCCAGTTGGTGCTCAGCACCAAGGCGGGCGCGGAACTGCTTCGCTCCAACCCCGGGCGGCTCTTCGGCCAATGCGGCGACGCCTCCGTGTTCGAGTTCGAGCGCCGCAAAGGGGACCAGTTCTACGGCATGGGCGAGAAGTGGACCGGCTTCGAGCACTCCGGCAAAATGACCAAATTCTGGAACACCGACGTCTGCGCCGATTTCCACCCGGAATCCTTCATCAACGGCAAACCCGGCTCCGATCCCGCCTACGTTTCCATTCCCTACCTCATCATCAAGCGGGGCAACACCTACGTCGGCCTGCTCCTGGATAACCCGCACTCCACCTTCATCTCGCTGCGGCAAACTGTCCACATCGACGGGCAGAAGGACCAGGAGTTGAAATCCGAGCCCATCATCATCGGCGCCGAAGCGGGTTGCCCCAGCCTGTTTATCATCTACGGGCCGTCGTTGCCCGAACTGACCCGCAAGCTCCAGAACCTCGTGGGCCACACCCCGCTGCCGCCCGCGTGGGCGCTCGGCTACCACCAGTGCCGCTGGGGCTACCGCTCCGCCGCGGATCTTAAAAAACTCGATAAAGAATTTCGCCGCCACGGCATCCCCGACGACGGCCTGTGGCTCGACATCGACTACATGAACGGCTTCCGTGTCTTCACCTTCGACGAAAAAGCCTTCCCCGACGCGGAAAAAGCCCACGCCGAACTGGCCAAAGCGGGCCGCAAAGTCGTCCCGATTATTGACCCCGGCGTTAAATTCGAGCGCGGCTACAGCGTGTTCGAGCGGGGCCGCCGCGCGGACGCGTACTGCGTGAACCCGCAAGGGCAGGAATACGTCGGCCTCGTCTGGCCGGGCGAAACCGTGTTCCCGGATTTCTCTCTCGAAACCACCCGCGAATGGTGGGCCACCGAGGTCGCCAACTTCGCCCTGCAAGGCCCCGCCGGAGCCTGGCTCGACATGAACGACCCGGCCACCGGCTTCGCCGAAAACGAGACCATGCTCTTCCAGCATGGCCGCCAGCCGCACCACTACTTCCATAACCAGTTCGCGCTCGGCATGGCCGTGGCCAGCCGCAAGGGCTTCCTCAAAGCCCGGCCCGACACCCGGCCCTTCCTGCTCTGCCGCTCCGGTTACACCGGCTCCAACCGCTTCACCGCCATTTGGACGGGCGACAACTACAGCAACTACTACCACCTCAAAAACAGCATCGCCACCACGCTCAACCTCGCCCTCTCCGGCATCCCCTTCAACGGACCGGACGCCGGCGGCTTCGGCGGCGACACCACCCCCGAGTTGATCCGCGACTGGTACAAGGCCGGGTTCCTGTTCCCGTTCTTCCGCAACCACACCACCACCGGCAGCCGCCAGCAGGAACCGTGGGCTTTCGACAAGAAAACGCTGAATGTCCTGCGCCACTACATCCAGTTGCGCTACCGCCTGCGCCCCTACCTCTACCAGCTCTTTGCCGCCCAGGAGGAAAGCGGCGAGGCCATCCTGCGGCCGCTCTTCTACGACTTCAAGGACACCCCCAAACTGCCCCTGGGTTTGATCGACGACCAGTTCCTCGTCGGCCCTTACATCCTGCAAGCCCCGTTCGTGACCGAAAAACAGGCCCGGCGCAGCGTCGTGCTGCCCGGCCCGGTTCAGTGGTTCGACATCAACTCGGGCAAGTGGATTAAAGGCGGCGTCAAGCTCACCGTGGCCGCCCAGGCCGCCGCCACCCCGCTCTACGTGCGGGACGGCGCCATCCTGCCCCTGGCCCGGGTCGCCCCGGAATCCGCCGAGTTCAACGGCGCGAAAGCGGACTTCCACGTTTACCTCGCGGGCAACGGCACGGCCTCCACCCGCTACCGCTTCGACGACGGCGAAAGCTTCGCCTACCAGCGCGGGGCGCGGTCCGAAGTGGAGATCACCGTCACCCGCAAGGGTGGGGAACTTGCCATCGCCACCGCCGAAATTTCCACGGGCTTCGGCCCCGGGGATTTCACCTGGTCCACCCCCGGGGACATCAAGGCCGTTTCCATCAATGGAGTTCCGGCCCGGAAGATCGGCGCGCAGGGTATTGCCTTCGGCGAAGGCAAGCTGGTTACTTGGCAGGCCACCCCCGCCGCCGGTGCCAAACCTTCCAAGGGCAAACGCTTGGCCGCCAAATAGTTTACCCGCCCGAAGCATCTTTTGGGTGACAGATGGGCTCCTTTGTCCTATGACGCTTGTGTGATCCACGCCACGGAGATCTACTACATTGTTTTGGGGGTTCTGACCTTTGCGGGTGCCATTATCGGCTACGCCAAGGCCAAGAACCTCCCGTGGCTCATCACCGGGCTCCTTTCCGGGCTGGTGCTCATCACCGCCGGGGGGCTGATCCTCTACGGGCAGACGAACACCATTAAAATCGGCCTCGTCCTGGGGTTGCTGGCCACGGCAACCCTTTCGGGGCTCTTCATTCCCAAGATGATGATGAACCGGGCAGCCCCGCAGGTCATCGTCATGGCCATTTTGAGCGGCGCGGGCATGGTGCTCACGCTCATTTCCTTCGCGAAATAGCCTTCGGGCAATTCTCCAAAAGCGAGGGTTGAAATCGGGGCCGCTCCGGTCAAACATAGAGGCAAATGTTTGTTAAAATAGCCCCAGTCGTCGCGCTTGTGCTCGCGGTGCTTCTGTACCTATGGGGCAACGGCCTGGCATCCTGCAAACGCCACGCCCCCTCCGCCTCCCCCACGCCCGCCGCCACCGCCTCCGCCACGCCCAAAAAGAAGCACGCCACGCCCACCCCCGCCTGCACGCCCACGCCGAAGCCGACCCCCATCTACATCCCGCAAAAGCGCCTCGAAGTCGGCAAGCTTTTCAATGACATGCAGCTCCAGACCCGGTTCCAGTCCGAACCGGGCACCACGGCCACCGTCGAGCGCGAAACGCCCGGCAGCTACGCCGTGGAAGTCACCGTGAAGGTCAAAGTGCCCAAGGCCAACACCGACCTCGGCTCGCTCTCCAAAATCAACCCCGCCCTGCCCGCCGTCCTGCCCGGCCTGCCGCTGATGCTTGAAAAAGCGCGCGTTTCGGAGAAATACGAGGCGCTCTACGGCTATAAGCTGGCTCTGCTTCAATCCAAGCTCAACTCGCTCGACGCCCTGCTGCCCCGGCACGATTTCTACGATTGCGAAACCATCCTGGAACTGCGCCACCCCCACACCAAGCGCGCGGCCGTGTTGCTCCAGGCGGATATGGACGTGGACACCGACGGCTCCGACCCCGACCGGCTTCCCGCACCCAACACCTCCGACCCCACCTTCCAGCCCATGACCACCTACAAGTGGCCCAAGCAGACCGAACTGGTGAGTCCGTTTCTGGCCGCCCACCAGGCCAAGCTGAAGGCGCTCGAAGCCCGGCTGGCGGCTTCCAAGGGCATGGGCGCGCCGTTGCGGGAAGCCTTGCGCGACCAGGTGGGCGCCGCGCAATACGAAGTCAACCAGCTCAAAAACTACAGCTTCCTGCTGGCCGCCACGGACCCCTACGTCGTGCTTCCCGGCGTCATGAACGATGGGATGGACCCGGCCTTCCAACCCAAGCAGGGGGATTACTGCGCCGTCATTCACGACCACATCATCTACCCCGCCATCGTGGGCGACCTCGGCCCCCGGAAAGTCGTGGGCGAAGCCTCGCTGCGGCTGGCCAAGGAAATCAACAGCGAAAGCTCCGGCCTGCACCGCGCGGAATCCAAGCTCACCGTCACCTACCTGATCTTCCCGAACACCGCCGACGACCCGCCCGGCCCACCCGATTTGGACAAATGGCGTGCCCGGGTTGAAAGCCTCCTCAACGAAGTAGGCGGCTACGGCGGCGAATTGCACACCTGGGTGAACCTCTCGCGGCCCGCGCCGACCCCGACGCCTCCGCCCACGCCCACTCCGACCCCGGTGCCTACGCCAACGCCGTCGGCGACCCCATCGGTCAGCCCGTCTCCGGTTCCCGGAGCCAGCCCGGCGGCCTCCCCTGCGGCCAGCCCTGTCGTCAGCCCGTCACCGTCGTTGACACCGTGCCCCACGCCGCCTATTTGCCCCAGCCCGGCGGCTTCTGTTTCACCCTCCGCAACGCCCACACCCACACCCTCCGTGACGCCCTCCCCATCGCCCAGTGCCACGCCTGCGGCGAAATCCGCCGCCACGAAAAAGGCGGCGCATAAAAAGAGTTCCAGCTAGGAACAAGAAGACAATCCGTACGCGAGAGAACTCCGGAGAGGACAAACCAGCAACCCCCCCGGAGTTCAATGAAAACATCGCACCGGGCGGGCCGTTGTCAACCGGCTCAACCGACCGTGGGGGCGCGGTTGATGGCGTCAATGAGGAGCCGCAGCCGCCCGAAATTGTGCCGGTGGGGCGTGAGCACCAGGCGCGGCAGGTGCGCGATCTCCGGCTGGTTCGCCTCTTCGGGCACGGGGCCGCTGGCCACGATTTCCCCGGCGGCGATCAAGTCTTTAAACTCCCGGTTCAACTCTGCCACCGCTTGGGGCGTCAGTTGCTTCTGGAGCCGCAGCACCAATTGCTTCCGCACCCAGCGGTAGGAGACGTAGTTGCGGTAAAACTGGAGAATCTCCTCTACGGCGTCGTCCACGCTGGTCACCTGCCGGAAGAGGTGGAAATCGTCCAGGCTCACCAGGCCGTGGGCTTCCAGGTGGTTTTCCAAAAAGTCGAAAAACGCTTTCCAATACGTGCCGCCGGGCCGGTCGATAAACACGATGGGCAAAATGCGCGCCTTGCCCGTCTGCATCAACGTGAGCACCTCGAAGCCCTCGTCCATCGTCCCGAACCCGCCGGGGAAGAGCGCCACCGCATGGGTTTCTTTGACGAAATTGAGCTTCCGGGTGAAGAAATAGTTGAAGTTGATGAGCTTCGAGTCGCCGTCGATCACCGCGTTGGCGTGCTGTTCGAACGGGAGCCGGATGTTGAGGCCGAAAGAATTTTCCCGACCCGCGCCGCGCTGGGCCGCTCCCATGATGCCATCGCCGCCGCCGGTGATAATCATATACCCCTGCTTGCTCATTTTCCGCCCAAAATCCTCGGCTGCAATCGCTTCCGGGGCATCCTGCGGCGTGCGGGCCGAGCCGAACACCACCACCTTCTGGTGCTCGGTGTATTTGGAAAAAACCCGCGCCGCATAGCGCATTTCGCGCAGCGAACGGTTAAAAAGCTTCAAATCCGCCTCGCCGAGCCCGTCGTGGCCGATTTTAAGCGCCGTGACGATCAGTTCTTGAATCCAACTGCTTGCGGAATTGCAGCCGTAATCCTGGACAAGGTCGTGAATCCGCTGGTCAATGCAGGCGTTGCCAATGGAACGGGTTTCAGAGGGCAGGCCATGAATGCCGCCGCCGGTAAAATCGGGCATAGAACAATAAAAAAGGTTTTCGCGCAGCCCAAAATAGGCTTTCTTAGACCATTTTCAAACACCCATTGCCGTTTTGCCATGATTATTGTCCTTAAACCGAACACGTCCCCCGAGGGAATCGAGAAAGTCGCCGCCGAAGTCGCCCGGCTGGGTTATGAACCCCGCACCATTCTCGGCACCGAGCAGACCGTGGTGGCCGCCATCGGCGATGAAAACACCCATGGCACCCTCGAAAGCCTCACCGTCCTGCCCCAGGTGCAGGAGGTGCTCCGGGTCCAAAAGCGTTACAAGCTCGTCAGCCGCGAATTTCAGCCGGAAGACACCATCGTGGACGTGGACGGCGTCAAGATCGGCGGGGGTCACTTTGCCGTGATGGCCGGCCCCTGTTCCGTGGAAAGCGAGGAGCAGCTCATCACCACGGCCCGCGCCGTGAAGGCCGCCGGGGCCACCATCCTGCGCGGCGGCGCGTATAAGCCGCGCACCTCCCCCTACGAATTCCAGGGCTTGGGCAAGGAGGGCTTGCGCCTTCTGCAACTGGCCAAGAAGGAAACCGGCCTCAAGATCGTCACCGAAGTCTTGAGCGAGCGCGACGTGGAGCACGTGGCCGAATCCGCCGACATCCTGCAAATCGGCGCGCGCAATTCGCAAAACTTCCAGCTTTTGATCGAAGCCGCCCACAGTGGCAAGCCCATCCTGCTCAAGCGCGGCCTGAGCCAGCGCATCGAGGAATGGCTGCTCTCCGCCGAATACGTCCTCTCCAACGGCAACCCGAACGTCATGCTCTGCGAACGCGGCATCCGCACCTTCGAGACGTACACCCGCAACACGCTGGACCTCTCGGCGGTGGCCGTGGCGAAAATGGAATCCCACCTCCCCGTGGTGGTCGATCCCAGCCAGGGCTGCGGCAAGGCCAGCCTCGTCCAGGCGCTCTGCAAAGGCGCGGTGGCCATGAACGCCGACGGCCTGATTATTGAGGTTCACCCGAACCCCGCCGAAGCCTTGAGCGACGGCCAGCAGCAGGTCGATTTCAACTCCTTCGGCCAGTTGATGACCACCCTGCCTCCGTTCCTCGGCATCACCGGCAAGACGCTGGAGAAATTCTAGCGTCAAATTGGCAAACCATCCCGCCAAAGCGCGATGAGCGCCACGTCGTCCTCGAACGGCTGGCCTTCGCGCGCGGTTTGGGCGGCAGCCACGGCGCTTTGGAGCAGCCTTTCCGGGCCGTCCGCGTTTGCCTCGGCCAGCGCGGTGAGCAGCCCGGTGATCGGAAAGCGCCGCCAGTCGTAAATGCCGTCGGTGAGCAGCACCAGAGCGTCGCCCGGCTCCAGCGTCACGTTTTCCTCCTCGTAGCTTTGCACCGCGCTGGAGGTCACGCCCAGGGGAGGGGCGCTCGATTCCAAAATTGAAGTCCGGCCCCCTTGCCGGACCACGATTCCCGGCGGATGCCCGGCCCCGGCGAACCGGATGGCCCCGTTGCCGGGTTGAAGGCGCACGCACGCCGCCGTGGGCATGTTTCGCCCCTGGAGCACCGCCGCGAAATCCCGGTGAACATGCGCCAGCACCCGCCCCGGTCCCGCCTCGGCCTCCTCCTCCACGGCATGGCGGAAGAGCAGGCCCAAAAGCGCCGTCACCAGCGCGGCGGCCACGCCATGGCCCGTGGCGTCGGCAATCCAGACCAGCAGATCCCCGCCGCCAGCGGGTAGCGCGCCGAAGCTGTCGCCCCCCACCTGGATAAAAGGCTGGAAAAACAGGGCCGAACGCCACCCCGCCACCGCCGGGAAAGCTGGGGGCACCAGCGCCCGCTGGATTAGCGCCGCCGCTTCCATGTCCTCCTCGCGCGAGGCGCGCCACGTTTCCAACTCCCGGTTTTGCTCGCGCAGGCGGGCCCGCAACGCCGCGAGCCGCAGGTGCGTCTGGATGCGGGCGCGCAACACCGGCAGGTGCACCGGCTTTGAAACGAAATCGTCCGCGCCCGCCCGCAGGCACTCCAGCTCCTGGCGCTCCCCGCCGTGGGCCGTGAGCAAAATGATGGGCGTTTGCGCCACCAGTGGGTTCCCGTGCGCCCGCACCACGCGGCAGACTTCCGCCCCGTTCAAGCCCGGCATGGCGTAGTCCAGGAGCAGCAGCGCCCGGCCTTCCCTGGCCGCCACCGCCCGCAGCGCCTCGCCCCCTTCCGCGCACGTCGTTACGGCGAACCCCCACCGTTGCAACGCCCGTTGCAGCAGGTAGCGCATCGCCCCCTCGTCGTCGGCCACCACGATTTCGCTGGCTGCCTCCACAATGGGGAATCGGATTGGGGATTCCTCTTCCCGGCAAAAAATCCCCCGGCATCAAGTTCAGGGATTCCCGCCATTGCTGTTCGCCCGGCGCGATTCTATCAACGAGATATGGCGAACGTGGTCTTCCTGTGGCACATGCACCAGCCCTATTACGTCGATCCGCTGACCCGGACGGCGATGATGCCCTGGGTGCGGCTCCATTGTGTGAAGGGATACCTCGACATGATCTCGGTCATCGAAGATTTCCCCTCCATCCGGCTCAATTTCAACCTCACCCCGGTGCTCCTCCAGCAAATCGAGGAAATTGTCGAGGGCCGCGTCAGCGACCTTTGGCTGGAGCGTTCGCGAAAACCGGCGGAGGACCTCAGCGAAGAGGAACGGGTGATCCTGCTGGCCGATTTTTTCAAAGCTAACTGGGCCAATCTTATCAAACCGGAACCCCGCTACGCCGAGTTGCTGGACCGCCGGGGCGAACATCCCCGGCTCGAAGACCTGCCCGCCATCGCCCGCCGCTGGAGCACGGCGGAATTTCTCGATCTCCAGGTCTGGTTCAACCTTGCTTGGTGCGGCTTCAGCGCCCGCCGCCGCTACCCGGAACTGGCGGCGCTGCGCAAAAAAGGGCGCGGCTTCACCGAGGCCGAAAAGTGCCACTTGCTGGACATCCACCTGGAGATCATGCGCTCCATCCCGGGCGCGTACCGCAAAGCCGAGGAGCGAGGGCAAGTGGAGCTGACCACCACACCGTATTTTCACCCCATTCTGCCGCTGGTCTATGACACCGCGCTCGCCGAGCGTTCGCTGCCGGGCCGCGAGTTTCCCCGGCGCTACCAATGGCCGCAGGACGCCGAGGCCCAACTGCGCCTCGCGGTGGAGTGCCACCGGCGCATTTTTGGCCGCGCCCCGCGCGGGCTGTGGCCCTCAGAGGGCTCCATTGCGCCGGAGATGATCCCGCTAATGCAGCAGGTAGGCATCGAGTATTTTTGCAGCGACGAGGAGAACCTCTTCCAATCCATCCGGCTCGACCCGGCTTACGCGCAGAAAAAAGTGGAACGGCTGGAGCTGTTCCAAGGCTGGAACATCAAGTATGACGGCGCGGCGGTCAACGGTGTGTTTCGCGACCGCCCGCTTTCGGACTTCATCGGCTTCACCGCGGCCCGCAACGAGCCGGAGCAGGCGGCCCGGCATTTGATCGGCCACTTCCTGCGCATCGCCGAAGCCATTCCGCGCGGGCAGGGGCTCATCCCGGTGATCCTCGACGGCGAAAACGCCTGGGAACATTTTGCCGACGGCGGCGAAGCCTTTCTGCGCGCGCTTTATGGCGGCATCTGCGCGGAGCCCAAGCGGCTTAAAAGCAGTACGATTGAATCCTACTTCCGCGAATGCCCGCCGCAGCACGGGCTCACCACGCTGCACACCGGCTCGTGGATCGGCAGCAACTTCGACGTCTGGATTGGCGAGCCGGAGGAAAACCGCGCCTGGGATCTGCTGGGCAACACCCGCCGTTTTCTGGAGGAGCAGATCAAGGCGAAAAAATTGAACGCGAAGCCTCGCGAACAGGCGTTGCGGGAAATTTATGCCGCCGAGGGGAGCGACTGGTTCTGGTGGTACGGCCCCGATTTTTCCACCGAAAACGACGCCCTTTTCGACGCCCTCTTCCGGCAGCATTTGCGCAATGTGTACTTGATCTGCAATGCCGCGCCGCCGCCCGAACTCGACGAGCCGATTCGCGGCTATACCCCGCCGATTTTCGCGCCGCCGCGCCGCCGCATCGCGCCGCTGCTGGGCGACGGGGAGCATTCCCGGCCGGAGTGGCTGGAAGCGGGCACCTACCTGCCCGGCGCGGAGCAGGGGGCCATGCATCGCGGCGACCGCATGGGCCGCAAGCTCTGGTTCGGCTGCGACCGTTCTTCCCTTTACCTGCGCCTCGACCTCGCCCCGCGCGAGGGCGGCGGCGCCCCTGGCGCTCCCATCGCGCTTTGGCTGCAAGTCACCCGGGCCAACAACGGCGGCCCCGTCCAGGCCCGCACGGACGCCTTGCCGGGAGAGGGGACGGCGGCCTTTACCATCCTGCCGCCCACCGGCAAACCGCTGCGGCGCACTTCCGCCTATGCGGATGCGGACCGGGTGGAATGGAAGCTGGCCCTGCGCGACCTGGGGCTGGAAGCCGGGGCGTCGTTCACGATCCAGGTGGCGCTGCTGATGGGCGGCATTGAGCGGGAACGCTACCCCGAGCAGCAGACCATCCCGCTTTGCGCGTAATCGAGCCCGCCGCGCTACATCAACTCCATGCCGATGAGGCAGACGTCATCGGAAAACTCGCTGCGAGCGGCGAAGGTTTTAACATCCTCCACCACATTGCGGCAGAGATCCTTTAGCGCGAGGCCGCCGTGGGCTTCCACGGATTGTTGCAGCCGGGAGTAATCGTAAACGTCCCCCTCCGGGCTCTCGACCTCGTAAAGGCCGTCGGTGAAAAGCAGCACTTTGCTGCCGGGCTGGATTTGGTAAACCTCGCTGCCGTAAGCGATCTCGTCGAAAAGCCCGAGCACCGGGGAAATCGCGCCCGGGAGGGCTTTGGCCGCGCCGCCCGCGCGCACGAGCAGCGGCTTGGGGTGCCCCGCGTTGGCGTAGCTTAGTTCGCCCTTGGCGAGGTCGGCCTCAAGGTAACAGGCTGTGACGAACATGGGCGAGGAGTTGTGGCGCAAAATCCGCCGCAGCGCCGCGTTCAAATCCGAGAGAACGGCCCCCGGGCCGTCGCCCCGGGCCGTCAATTCCTCCACCAGCGCCCGCGCGGTGGCGGCGATGAGGGAAGCTCCCACGCCATGGCCCATCACGTCGCAGACGAAAACCCCCACGCGGTCGGGCGAAATTTCGTAAACGTCAAAGAAATCCCCGCTGACGGTGGTGGAGGGCTGGAAAAAATGGAAAAAGCGCACGGCTTCGCGGCCGTCGTGGAAGAACGAGGGGAAGCTCTGCGGCAACATGGCCAGTTGCAGTTCGCGGGCCATCGTCAGCTCTTCCTCCAGGATCTCGTTGCGGTGCCGCAGTTCCTCGGCAAACTGCGCGAGCTGTTCCTCGGCGTGCTTGCGCTCAGTGATGTCGCGGGAAAGACCGAAGGTGCCGATGATCCGGCCGCGCTCGTCACGAAGGGGCAGTTTGCTCGTGGAAACGTAGGTGGCGTGCCCGTCCGGCCACGTCTCCTTCTCCTCCATGTTGATGATGGGGTGGCCCGTTTCCATGATCTGGCGCTCGTCCTCCATGGCTTGCATGGCGTGCTCGTCCGTGAAGAGGTCGAAGTCGGTTTTGCCGATCAAGCTCTTCGGATCGTCCAGGCCGAACCACCGGGCGTTGGCGCGGCTGGCCACGATCATGCGGCTGTTCATGTCCTTGAAGTAAACGCAGTCCGGGAGGTTCTCCATCAGCGCGGCGAACATCGTCCGCTCCATGCTGGCCGTCAGCCCCGAAACGTTTTCGCCCGAGGAGGCGTGGCAAGTGCCGCTCATGTGAGCCGCCTTGCCGTGCTCGTCGGTCTGGGTCTGGCCGTTCATCACCACGCTGTAAACCGAGCCGTCCGGCCACATCACGCGGAATTCCCCCTCATACTCCCGCCCGCTTTCCATGGCGGCGGCCATGGAGTTGGCCACGTGGGCGCGGTCGCCGGGGTGCACGAGGTTCAGGAAGTCGTCGGAAGAGCCGCCGAACGTCCCCGGGTCGATCCCGAAAAGCCGGTGCATGGCGTCGTCCCAGCGGACGGAATCATTCGCAAAATCCCAGCTCCAATTTCCGGTTTGGAGCTCGGCGGAAGAGGCTTCGGGCTGTTTCGCGTCGGGGGACATTAAGGGTTTCCGTGATGCTTTTGGGGAAGAATGCTCTAGCATGGCACAAGCCCTTTGGAACACAAACTTTTTCCAGGAATCCGCAAACGCTGGTGACAGCGCCCCGCGCCTGTGCGAGTTTGGGGGGAAGTTTGGTAATCCAAAGCGCCAAACACAATCCAAGAACATGTCTTTTTCCAATTCCAGAACCGCCTGTGTCGATGCCCTTCTTCGATGGGAGACCGGGACGATGTTTGCCGACGAAGTGCTGCACGGTGCGCTTGCCTCAAGCCGTTTCAATGTCTTTGACCGCGCGTTTTTAACCGAAACCTTCTACGGCATCCTGCGCCACCGCAGCGCGCTCGACTTTTTGATCCGGCAACTGCGCGACACGGATCTCGACCTCCAGACGCGCCAGGTGTTGCGGCTCGGTTTTTACCAGATCTTCTGGATGCGCATCCCGCACCATGCCGCCGTCAACGAGACGGTGAACCTGGCCGGGCGTGCCCGCGGGCTCGTCAACGCCCTCTTGCGCCGGGCCATCCGCGAAAAGGAAGCCCTCGACCAAAAGCTGGCCCAGGCTCCCGCGGCCATCCGCTATTCACACCCCGGGTTTTTGATCGAACGTTGGCAGCGGCAGTTCACTCCGGAGGGGGCGGCCCGCATTTGCGAATGGAACAACGCCCCGGCGGAGATTTACGTGCGCGCCAACCAACTGAAAGTCACCCCCGGCGAACTGCTCGGCGCCACGCCCGCGGCCCAGCCCTCGGAGTTGCACCCGCTTTCCATCAAGGTCAAGCAGGTGCCCTTCCAGTGGCTCATGGAGGGTCTGTGCTATGTGCAGGACCCCAGCACGCTCATGGCCGTGGAGCTGCTCGCTCCCCAGCCTGGCGAAACCATCCTCGACGCCTGCGCCGCCCCCGGCGGCAAGACCAGCTACATGGCGGAGTTGATGGGCAACCGGGGCCGCATCGTGGCCTGCGACTCCTCCCGCCCCCGCCTGGAGCGCATGCAGGAGAACCTTACCCGCATGAGCGTCGCCTGCGTGGAGACGCACCGCGTGGACTGGCTTTCCCGGTCCCCGATTTTCGAACCGGAGAGCTTCGACCGCATTTTGGTGGACGCCCCGTGCTCCAACACCGGCGTCATCCGGCGGCGCGTGGATGTGCGCTGGCGGCTGACCCCCGCCGACTTCGAGCAAATGCCCCAGCGCCAGCGGGCCATCCTCGACGCCCTGCTGCCGTTGCTCAAGCGCGGTGGAACGCTCGTCTACAGCACCTGTTCGCTGGAAGCCGAGGAGGATGAGCAGCTTGCCGAAGCCTTTGCGCGCGCCAACCCCGGGGTGCGCCTGGACGCCATGGCCCGCCGCCAGCCCCACGTGGACAATATGGACGGCGCGTTTGCGGCCCGTTTCGTGAAAGCTTGAAGCCGCGTGCCGCTTGACATCCCGAAAAGGCTCCCGTCAAAATGCGATTGATGAAGCGGTTTGTTCTTCCCCTCCTGTTTGCTTTCCTGGCTCTGACGGTGCCCATGCCCGCCGTTGCGGGGCCGGTCTCGCCCATCGTGCCCCCGTTCGGCCTGGCTTGGGGTGTCACCAAGGAGCGCATGGCCACGCTGCTCAAGGGGGCGAACGCGAAAGTCGTGGAACGCCGGGTGGTGGGAGGCCGGGAAGCGTGGAGCGTGGAAGGGCTGCTCCAGGCGCACCTGTCCCGCACCGTTTTTTACTTCAAAGGGGATGCGCTCAACGAAGCCGAGCTGGAATACCAGGACAAAGACTGGATGGAGAGCGATTACAACGACTTCCTCAACCAACTGCGCAATAGCCTGGAAACCAAATTCGGCGCGGGGCGGCTCATCGCCCGCTCCAAAGGCCCGCAGGGGGATGTCACGCAAACCATCACCGGCTATGAATGGGTGCAGCCCGGCAACGCCGTGCAATTGATCTACTTCAGCGCCGAGAACACCTCCCAGTTTTTCCGCATGGTGAGCCTGCACTACAAGGCGATGTAGCGCGTTTCTACTCCAATTCCACGGAGCCGAAAATGGCGGCGGCGTGGTCCTCCGCCTGCTCGGGGGTGAGCCGGAAAGCGTCGTAAACCAGCGTCCAGACGGCCCGGGGCCGACAAAGAAAAAGCACCTCGAAGCGGTGCTCCACGGCGGGCGCTTCGCCTCGGAAAGCGAAAAGGCGCGTGCCGTTGCGCTCGCCGGTTTCCAGCGGAGCCGTCACGAGATTGATATTGCGCCCGAACCCCAGTTCAATGGCCCGGCGGCGGTGGAGAATCACCTTTTGGTAGGAAACCTCCTCCTGCCCTTGCAACCCCTCGGGCTCCTCGCGAATCAGCGTCACGTGCTCCTTGTGCTTTTCCGCGCTCCGGTACAACCATTGCGTGGGGCTGTCCATGGGGCGGGCCTGCCAGCGGCCCGGCAGCGTCACGGTCAGCTCATATTCGCAAAAACGGGTTTCGCGTTGTTTCCAATGAGGCATTTGGGTGTAAAGAATCAACTTACACCCATCCGGCCAATATTACATCCTCTAATTTTGGAGTGGTGCCAGAGCCGTCTTGCCGGAAACCCATTCCCAGAAAGCCTTTACGCCGGTTTCCAGCGGTGTACGGGGGGAGAAGCCGAGGAGCCCCCGCGCTTTTTCAATGCGGGCGTAAACGCAGGGCAGGTCCAGGTCCGGCGGCAGCGCGGGCAGGAGGTCCGCCCGTTTGCCAAAGAAGCGTTCCAGCAGCGCCACGAAATCCGCCGCCAGCACCGGTTCCCCCCGGCCCAGGTTGATGATCTCGTAGCCGAGCGCGCGGTCCGCCGCGGTGGCGATGGCAGGCAGGAGGTCGCCGATGAAAATCCAGTCCCGCTGCACCTGGCCCCGGCGGTAAAGGCGGATTTTTTTGCCGGAAGCCAGCCCCTCGGCCACGCGGGAGGGGAGGCTCTCGGGCCGGTTGCGCGGGCCGTAAACCGAGAAGAGCCGCAGCGCCGTGAAATTGAGCCCGTAAAGGTGGTGGTAGGAGAACCCGAGCAACTCGGCGGCCCGTTTCGCGGCGGCAAAGGGCGTCGGCGGCTCGCCGCACGGGGCGTTTTCTTCGAGCGGAGCTTGGGGCGCATTGCCATAAACCTGCGAGGAAGAGGCGAAAACGAACCGCGTCACGTCGTGGCTCCTCGCGGCCTCCAGCAGCTTGAGCGTGCCCCCGAGATTCACCTCCCAGCAGCGCCCGGGCGCTTCGATGGAAGCCGCGCCGCCCGGCACGGCGGCCAGGTGCGCCACGGCGTCGAAGCGGTTTTCGTCAAACAGCCGCTCCAGCAGCGCCGCATCGCAAACATCCCCACGCACGAACTCCCAGTGGCCGCGCGCGCCGCAGGCGGCGGCTTCCACGGCTTGCAGATTCTCCCAGTGCCGCTCGGGATCGGCTTGAAGATCATCCATGCCCACCACGCAGTCGCCCCGCAAGAGGAGGTGGGCTGCCAGGTGGCTGCCGATGAAACCGGCGGCGCCGGTGACGAGAATGGTTTTGCGGTGAGGGGGCACGTTTTTCCTTCAATCGAAGGAACGGCCCGCGCCGGATGGGGAAAAATCCGCCTCCTGTCGATTCCTTACTTTTTGGCCGGGATGGCCCGCAGCACGCCCTCCTCCATGCGCCCGACCACGGGCAGCAGCGAGACTTGCGCGCACCAGGAGACGTCGTGCTCCCTGTCGGCGGCCAGCAGCGCCTGGCCGTTTCTCGCCAGGCGCAGCGCCCCCTGGATATCTACGCGGTGCTCCAGGAAAACCGAGCGCGCGCTTCGGGCGGCGTCCGTCAGTTCCGCCTCGGGAAACGCCTCGGCGACCATTCCCGCCGCCAGCACGTCTTCCAGCGCCAGGTCGCGGAACGTCCCCGCGCAAACCAGCGCCACTTTCTCCGGCGCAGCCTCTTTGAGCGCCTTGATGAGCGCGGCCATGTTTAAAAGCGCCCCAGCCCATACCTCTTTCGCCCCGGCGCAAGCCCGCAGCGCAACGGTGCCGTTGGTGGTCGTGGTGATGACCCGGCAAATGTCGTCGCGGCGGTATTCCAGCGGCGAATTGCCGAGGTCGAACCCCTCGATGCGGTCCCCGTGGCGTTCGCCGCCCAGCAGCGCGCCGGGCCACTTCTCCCGCCAGGCTTTCGCCTCCTCGATGGTCGCCACGGGCCGGATTTCCTCGATCCCGTTCGCCAGGCCGGTGAGCATGGACGAGGTGGCGCGCAGCACATCGAATACGATGCAGAAGGTTTGCGAAAGATCGGCCTCCGGCAGGTGGTCTATTTCGGCGGGCGTGAGAATGGCGTCGATCTGCATGGGAGCAAACCGCCAGTTGACAACGGGCGCGCACGCTTTGTCAATTGACGATTCACCCTAATCATGGTTTGGTGGTGGTCGCCCCACGTAGTCCCTGATGAAAAGCCTTACCCCTGTCATAGAGCGTTTACAAAAAACATGTAGCGGTCGTCTTGGGGCGGCGCATGCCGGTACTGTCAGTGCCCTGGCCGTCTTCTTTTTGATCTGCGCCTGGCTTGCTCCGGTATTCGCTCAAAATAACGACTTGCTGCCCGCGCTGCCCGTTGCCGATAGCCCGGCCACGGCGCAAGCCCCGGCTTTGCCTCCGTTACCCGCCCCGGCTCCCACGCCGGACATGGCGGGCGTGCCCCCTGAGTTGCAGCCCACGGTCGCTTCGCTCTTGAGCGTTTCCAACGACAAGGTGAAGCTGGAGAAGGGGGACCGGCTCACCTATCGCGTGCTGGAGGACCGGCTGCCCGTCGCGCAACTGGTCGTCAATGATGCCGGGGAGATCGATATCCCGCTGATCGGCCGCGTCACTGCCATGGGCAAGACCTGCAAGCAGCTGGCCGAGGAAATCAAGCCGTTGCTGGAAAAGGAATTTTACTACAAGGCTACCGTGGTCATCAGCCTCATCACGCACAGCGAACGCTCCATCGGCAAAATCTACGTCATGGGCCGCGTGCGCCTCACGGGCGGCATCGAAATCCCCGCGGGCGAAACGCTCACGTTAAGCAAGGCCATCGCGCGGGCCCAGGGTTTTGCCGAGTTCGCCGATCGCGAGAATGTCCGCATCATCCGTAAAAACGAATCTGGCGCGGCCGAAACCGCCACCTACAACGTGGCCGACATTATCGACAAAGGGCTCGTGGACAAAGACCCGCCCGTGTGGCCCAACGACATCATCGTCGTCCCGGAGGCCAAACGTTACGCCACCAAGATTTACGTGCTGGGCCGCGTCAACCAGCCCTGCTGCCTTGACCTCCAGGAAAACGAAGAAATCAACGTTAGCAAGTCCATCGCGCGAGCCCAGGGCTTCGCTGAATTTGCCGACCGCGAACGCGTCAAGCTCCTGCGCAAGAACTCGGCCATCCCGTGGTTTACTCCGGAGGATTTTGTGAGCCCCGGGGCTTTTTCCCATATGGTGCTCACCGGCACGGATGCCATTTCCAAACAACTTCGGTCGCTTTTCCAGCCTTACGCCATCGCTGTTCTTTCCGACCCGAAATCGCCCAACCAACTGCGCCTCTCCGCGTTGATTACGGAGATGAACCGCATCATCAACGGCGATTCTCTGTTTGATGAAAAGCTCTTCGCCGGGATCAAGCTTACGGCGGATTCCCGTCGCCTGGCCACCCTGGATGTGAAGGGCAAGGACATCATCCGGCTCAACCGCTACCTTTTGGAGGACACCTATCGCGGCCAGATTCGCCGCAACCGCCCTCCCGAGTACCAGGTTTTCGTCGTCAACGTCGCCGAGATTCTCGAAAAAGGGCTCCTCGATAAAGACCCGCCCGTTTTGCCCAACGACACCATCGTCGTCCCGGATAACAAACGCACGAACAGCAAGGTGTCCGTGATGGGGCAGATCCGCTACCCGCAAAGCATGGAGATGCTTTCCGGCGGCAACCTCACGGTGAGCCAGGTCATCGCCAAGGCGGGAGGTTTCATCGAGTTTGCCAACAAACGCAAAGTGAAGCTGATGCGGCGCACCCCACCCGAAGCCTATCTCTTCACCAGCGGCGATTTTTGCAACTCCCGCAGGCTGGCCAAGCGGCTGGTGGAGCAGAAAGACCCGTTGTGCGCCTTCCTCTGGGAACGCTTCACCGGCGAAACGCGGCAAACTCTCATGCAGCCCAAGCCGGACTTGGTGAAGCTCAACGCCGAATTGGCGGCCGACTTCAACCACATCCTGCAAGGCGGCTCCATTTACACGGAAGACCGATTCATCGGATACAAGCTGCCGTTGGAAATCAAGGGCGCCGTCATCAACCAGACCAGCTCCTGCTTTTTCACCAGCGGCGACTTTCTCGACGTCCCCACCTTCATCGAAAAACTCAACCGGCATACCGATCCGTTCTTCTTCTTCCTGTGGAACCAGTTCTCCCCCTCGGAGCAGCGCATCATCGCTGTCGCCGTGGAGAGCACCCGGCCCCCGGATACGCTCTTGATGGATACGCTGCTCGCGCGCCTCAACGCCATCCTGCGCGGCGGCTTGTTCTATTCGCCCCGGTATTTTGAAAAAATCGAGATTTCGCCCGAAGTGCTCAATTTGCTTGCCGAGAACCCGCAGGGAGACGACTTAATTCGCCTCAACCGCGAATTGATGGAGGACGCCTGCCCGCAGGACATCAAGAAAATGCAGTACAACCCGCGCGACAAATCCATCATCCGCAACAACCGGCGGCTGTTGGAGAACGCCTTCCCCCGCGACATCAAGCGGCACGATGAGTACCAGATGATTATCGTGGATATGCAGCGCGTGGTTGATGACGGCGAACTCGACAAAGACCCGCTGGTCGAGCCCGACGACCTCATTATGGTTCCCGAACGCTGGATCAACTTCTAAGACCCCTGTAAACGCACCATGCAAGGCGCTGCATCCACAAAACCTTCCTTCTCGGAGATCCTGGCCAGGGCCAAGGTCATGGGGCGGCGTTACCTCGTTGTCTTAAAGAAATACTGGTGGATACCGATCGCCGCCGCGGCCGCCGGCCTCGTCATCGGAGGGTGGAAGGGGATGAACGTCACCTCCTCCTACATCTCCAACTCCCAGATGATTATCAGCGGCCAGTTCAACATCGAGGGCTCCGCCCGGGTGACCGAAACCGGCGGCGAAACCCTCGGTTCGCAGTTCGCGTTGATTACCAGCCCCCAGGTCGCCGAGCGGGCCAAGGCCCGGCTTTCCACCCAGCACCCGGACTGGGTGGCCGTGCCGGTCAAAATCAACGTCAACCAGGTGCCCCATACCTCGTTCCTCGATCTCACCGCCGTCGGCCTGGAGCCGCTTTACACCCAGGCCTTTCTGGACTCGGTGATGCAGGAGTACATGGTGGTGCGCAAGGAAATGCGCAAGGAGCGGAGCGACACCATGACCTCCGCCATCAGCAGCGAGCTTCTCGAACTGGACAAAAAGACCAACGACCATGAGCAGGACGTCATGGATTACCAGAAGGAGAACAAAATCGGGTTTGTGCAGTCGCAGCACAACTACGCGGCGGAAACCGTCTCGCGCCTGGAAAACGAGCTGGCCACCATGAAAACGGAGCTCAACACGCTCGACACCCTTTCGCTGGACCAGAACATCGACCTGAGCGAACAGCAGCAGCAAAAGCGGGCCGCCATGGAGCAGCAGGCCGCCCGGAGCGGCAGCGGCGGGTTGAGCCGCAACAGCGCGAACAGCATGGGGGTCTTCGACACCTCCTTCGTCATCAATAACGGGAACGCCATGGCGGAATACCAGGCCATCAAGCAGAAGGTATTCCTGCTCAAATCCCAGCGGGACGACCTACTCAAAGTGATGCGGGCCGCCTCGCCCTACATCAAGGAAATCGAAGCCAAAATCGGCGAAGCCGAGCAGTTGATGCAGTGGTACAAGCTGCAATGCATGGATTTGGTCAAAATGCGCCGCGACGCCCTGGAAATCCGCATCAAAAGCAAGCAGAGCGACATCCACGAGTGGAGCCTCAAGGCCATGGAATTGAGCCAAAAACTGGCCGAATACGACCGGCTCAAATTGAAGGTGGACCACGACCGCAAGCAGTACGATTCGCTCATCACCTCCATGCAGAGCATCGACCTTTACAAGAATGTCGAGCAGGAGACCCTTTCCATCCTTTCCTACGCCACGCCTGCCGTGGAGGTGAAAGCCAGCGTCTGGAAAATCGTGTTCAACGGTTTGTTGAGCGGCCTATTCGCGGGGCTGGCCATTCTCTTCCTTATCGATAAAACCGACGACCGCATCGGCTCGGGGGTGGAGTGCCAGGCGAAGTTCCGGGAATACCCCATCCTGGGGCAAATTCCTCACGAAAATGTCGACGGCCCGCTCTCCCTGCTGGTGCCCTACGATCCCCGGAAGCAGCTTCTGGAAGCCTTCCGGGCGCTGCGATCCTCCATCCTGTACGCCCCCATGGAAGGCACGCGGCCCAAGGCGCTGATGATCTCCAGCGCCGCCGAGGACGAGGGCAAAACCACCATCGCCTCCAACTTCGCCGCCACCCTGGCATTCTCCGGCGCGAAAACGCTGCTGGTGGACTGCAACTTGACGGACGGGCGGCTGCACGAGCTTTTCGAAACCAGCCCGGACAAAGGGCTCATTAACGTCCTCCAACAGCAGGTGCCGTGGAACGAAGCCGTGGTCCAGACCGATATCGACAACCTCTTCCTGCTGCCGCGCGGCGAAGCCCTGGCCTACCCGGCAGAGCATTATTTCGGCGCTTTCCTGAAGGACGTTTACCAGGAGTTCGACTTCATCATCTTCGACAGTGCGCCGGTATTGGGGGACGTGGACGCCTTGAGCTTCGCGCCCGTGGTGGACGGCTTGCTCTTTGTGATCCGGTTTGGCAAGACCTCGGCCACCGAAGCCGGCATGGCCATGAAGGACTTGAACGCCCGCCAGGTGAACGTGCTGGGCATGGTCTGCAACGACGTTTAGCCGTTTTGCACTCGCGACGGTTAAGTTTTTGCGTGAGTTAATGATACGGACCTGCCCTGCCCATCGGGCATTTGCCTAAGGTGCGGCCAAACACCCGCTCCGCGTTGCGTTCTCTTTTCGGCAGCCGGATATTAAGCAATGAACACACCTAGGACTTCTCTTTTGGTGGCGGCGGGGCTGCTGTTTTCGTTGGGAGGAATGGCGACGGCCTCCGCCTGGGATGGCTGCCGCGGACCTTATTGCCACCGCAGGGTGGTGGTGAGGACTTACCCCGCGCCGGTCGCCTACGGCTATTACCGCCCGCATTACCGGGTTCACCACCGGGCCTACTACGTGGCTCCCGGCGTGGTGGTCGTGCCACGGCATCACCACCCTTACTATTACCATCACCGCGTTTGGCGGTAATGATGCTCTAAAACGTATGGATAAAAAGCCCTGAACGGAGCTTCGGCTCAAACCAAGTGCTCTTGGGCGGCATGATCTGGCTGGCGTCGGCGATGTCCATCAACTGATCGACAGTGGTCGGGAACATGGAGAACGCCACGGCTCCCCGGCCATCGTTGACGCGGGCTTCCAGTTCGCCGGTGCCCCGGATGCCGCCGATGAAGTCGATGCGCTTGCTGGTGCGCGGGTCGTCGACGCCCAGGATCGGCCCCAAGAGCCGGTCCTGGAGAACGGAAACATCGAGGCGCTCCACGGGGTTCGCGTTCGCCTGCGGCTGCCACGTGAGGCCATACCATTTTCCGCCCAGGAACAGGCGCACTTCGCCCGGTTTTTCCGGGGTGTCGCCCGCGTTTTCCCAGAGGGTGAAGCCTGCCGCTTTGACTTCGGCCAGGAACGCCTCGGGGGTGCGCCCGTTGAGGTCGTGGACGCAGCGGTTGTAAGGCAGAATGCGGAGCGCGTTGGCCGGGAAGAGGACGCAAAGGAACCAGTTGTAGGGTTCATCGCCCGTGTGGTTCGGGTTGGCCTCGCGGCGCTCGCGGCCCACGCGAACGGCGCTGGCCGTGCGGTGGTGACCGTCGGCCACGTAGGCGCAGGGCACGGCTTCAAAGGCTTTGACAAACGCGCCGCCGAGCTGCGAGCCGGGGATGCGCCACACGGTATGGCCGATGCCGTCCGGGGCGGTGAAATCGAAGAGCGGCTGGGTCTTGAGCACCTCGGCCATGAGCGCCGCAAGCTCCGGCGTGTCACGGTAGGTGAGGAACACGGGGCCGGTATTGGCGCTCAAGGTGCCGATCAAGCGGGTGCGGTCGTCCTCCTTGTCGCGGCGGGTTTTCTCATGCTTCTTGATGATGTCGCGCTCGTAATCCTCAATGTGGCAGGTCAGCGCGATGCCCGTTTGCACCTGCGCTCCCATCCGCTGCTGGTAAAGGTAAATGCACGGCTCCGTTTCGCGGATGAGCGTGCCATTTTGCTGCAAAGCCAGGAAGTTCTCGCGGGCCTTCTCGTAAACCTGGTCGGAATAGGGGTCCACGCCCTCGGGCAGGTCGATCTCCGCGCGGTCCACGTGCATGAGGCTCTGCGGGTTGCCTTGGGTGAGCGCGGCGGCTTCCTTGGCGTCCACGACATCGTAGGGCACGCAGGCGACTTGAGGGGCGAGGTGATCGGCGGGCCGGAGACCCTGGAAAGGTTTAACGCGAAGCATAGGAAAGGGGGCAAGAAGAACGCCTCCGGGGGAAAATTTCGAGTAAAAAAGTGCGGTCTTGTCACTTCCCGGCCCCGCCGTCATGCTCCAGAGCGTTATGAACGTCGAAGTCATCAACACCGGAACCGAGATTTTGCTGGGAAAAGTGCTCAACTCGCACGTGGCCACGCTGGCCGAGGGGCTTTTCCCGCTGGGGCTGCGCATCGAGCGGCAAATCACCGTGCCCGATGGCGAAGCCATCCGCGAGGCGCTGGCCGCCGCCCTGAAGCGCGCCGATATCTTGCTGGTGACGGGCGGCCTGGGGCCGACGACGGACGATATTACCCGGGAAATCACCGCTGAGTTGCTGGGCCGCCCCTTGCATCAAAGCGACGAAGTGTTGGAGACCATCACGGCCCGGTTTGCGGCGCGAGGATTTACAATGACAAACCGCATCAGCCGCCAGGCCCAAGTGCCCGAGGGCGCCACCGTGCTGCCCAACCACAACGGCACCGCGCCGGGGCTTTACCTGCGTCACGAGCGCGGGGGCAGGGAAGCGGTCCACGTTTTCCTGCTGCCCGGGCCGCCCCGGGAATTGAAACCGATGTTCCTTGATTCGGTCATCCCCGTGCTCAAAACGCTGATCCCCCAAGGCGATGTGAACGAGATTCGCACCTACCACGTGCTGGGGGTGGGCGAGTCCAACGTGGAGGATATGGTGGGCGAGAGCCTGCTGGCCATTCCCAACCTGGAATTGGGCTATTGCGCCCGGCCCGGCGAGGTCGATGTGCGCTGCATCGGGCCACGCGCCGCCCTCGACGCGGCGGAGAAGATCGTGCTGGCCGCTCTGGGCGATAAAATCACCGCCTGCGATGGCCGCGACGTGGAAGAGACCGTCGTGGCGGCGCTGATCCGGCGCGGTGAAACGCTGGCAACCGCCGAGTCGTGCACCGGCGGCGGCCTGGCGAACAAGCTCACCAACATATCCGGGGCTTCCGCCGTGTTCATGGCGGGGTTTGTGACCTACGCCAACGAAGCCAAAACGCGGGATTTGGGCGTCCCCGAGAATTTCATCCTGGAACACGGGGCGGTGAGCGCCATCGTGGCCGCCGCCATGGCCGAGGGGGCGCGCAAGCGCGCGGGCACGGACTGGGCGCTTTCCACCACGGGCATCGCCGGTCCCACGGGAGGCACGCCCACGAAACCGGTCGGCACGGTTTTCATGGCGCTGGCTCGCAAGAACGGCCCCACGGAGGTGCAGGAACACCATTTCGTCCGCGAACGCGACGTCTTCAAAGACCTGGCCGCCCGCACCGCGCTGGCCATGCTCTTGAAACAGCTTTCGTAGACGTTTTTGGCTTTTCAATAAAGGGGCTGCGGCTAACTTTAGGGCTTTCCCCGATATGGCCTCAACCTCTCCCCAAAAGATCACCGACGTTATCGGCGATTTTCCCTATCGAATCACACTGGCTGGCGGTTGGATGGACCAGCCGTTTTGTTCCAGACTCAACCCGGAGCCGCCCGGCTCGGTTTGCGTGGTCAGCATCGAGCCGGATTTCTTCTGTATGGAGCGTTCGGGCATGGCCACCGGCACCCGCAAGGTGGCCCTCGAGCGATGGGGCCACCTGCCCGATGGCGACGTTTGCCAGCGCGTGGAGGAGCTTTATTACGCGGAAAACCAGGCCCACAAAGACCCCTCCGGCAGCCAGGACATGATCGGGCTGCTCGTGCCCGGCATCAGCCGTCTGGATTACGATTACGCGCACAAGGGCGGCGTTTTCCCGCGTGAGATCACTACCACCACTGACGCGGAAACCGTCCGCTGGCTGGAGCAGGTGATCCACATCATCCCCGTCGCGTCGCGGCCCCCGGGGTATTCGCCGCTGGAGGAGCAGCATTTGGACCGCGTGGAGTGGATCGCCCGGTTGGCCAAAACCGGCAGGGTCTGTTACGACGCCATTCTGGCCCACGATGTCGAGAATCTCGGCGCGGCCATGTCGGAAACCATGCGCTGCTGGGAAGTGCTCTTGCCGGGCAACTTTATTCATCCCACCATCACCATGGACCTGCTGGCGCTCCTTAAGTATTACCAAACGCGCTATGCCGGGGCGTGCTATTCGAGCTGCGGCGGGGGGTATATTTACGTGCCGTCGCTGGAGCCGGTGCCCGGCTCTTTTCACGTCAGGATTCGCACGAAATAGCCGATGAACCGGGTCGCCGTTTTTTCCAACGTGGACGGGTTTCAAAGCGGGGAAATCCGCGGGTTGCAGGAAGCCGCATGCCATGGGGAGGTCCATTTGCTGCTTCCCTCGGACGAGGCGGTGCGCGCCCTGACGGGGCGGCCCCCGAAGTTTCCCTTCGCCGAACGGCTGTACCTGGCCCGGGCGCTGCGTTACGTGAAGGAAATCCACCCGTGGAATGGCGGGGAGCTTCCCGCGTTCAAGCCCGATGCCTGGGGCTGCGCTCCCGGCTGCGCGTGGCCCTTGCCGCCTGGCGTGGAGAACGTCATCCAGCTTTCGGTGTCCGACCTGGCCGGGTTTCCCGAGCCGGAGCCGCTGCCGCCGACGGGCCGCCCGAAGGTGGTTGTCACCGGCTGCTACGACTGGCTCCACAGCGGGCACGTTGCGTTTTTTGAGGAAGCGGCGGCGTTGGGCGACCTGCATGTCTGCCTTGGCAACGACGTGAATAT
Organism: uncultured Chthoniobacteraceae bacterium; assembly: GCA_964513965.1. Classification (GTDB taxonomy): domain Bacteria; phylum Verrucomicrobiota; class Verrucomicrobiia; order Chthoniobacterales; family Chthoniobacteraceae; genus UBA695. The sequence continues at coordinate 88,688 of CAZEOO010000006.1, read as the reverse complement.
CGAGGCGCTCAAAGGCCGCGGGCACCCGCTGTTCAAGGAAACCGAGCGGCGTTACCTGGTTGGCGCCATCCGGTTTGTCCACCGGGCCTACATTTCCAAGGGGATGGGGCAACTGGACGCGGAGGACGAAATCCTCAACGTCATCCGGCCTGCGATCTACGCCGTCAACGAGGACGGCCACAAGCCGGAGAAGGCGGCATTTTGTGCCGCCCACAGCATTCGCTACGAAGTCTTGAAGCGCGTGCCGAAGGCTGGGCTTGAGGCGCGCTCCAGCACGGCGCTGCGCGGTTTCTGAAAACGCAAGGTTTGGCTTCTTTTTCCGCGCCGATCGGCTATCCATTAAAATAATGAGACACGCGCTGATTATCGCGGGCGGTTCGGGCACACGGTTGTGGCCCATGAGCCGGGCCAGCCTGCCCAAGCAGTTAATCCCTTTCATTCACGGCAAAAGCCTGCTTCAACTCGCCTTTGAGCGCCTGGAGGGGCTGGTGCCCGCGGAAAACCGCCATATCTGCGCGGGCAAGGCGCACGAGGCGCTCATTCGCGAGGCGCTGTGCCTGCCGGAAGCGCAGTTTTTGGCCGAACCCGTGGGGCGGGACACCCTCAACGCCGTGGGCTACAGCGCCGCCGTGATCGCCCGGCGCGACCCGGAGGCCGTCATCGCCGTCTTTACCGCCGACCACATCATCGAGCCGGTGGACGAGTTCCGGCGCATCGTGGACCGCGGCTTCCGCATCGCCGAGGAGCAGCCGCAAACGCTTGTCACCTTCGGCATCGCCCCCACTCACCCCATGACCGGCTACGGCTACCTGCAACTTGGGGCGGCGATCGAAGGCGGCGGCCGCGTCGTCGAGGAGTTTAAGGAAAAACCGGCCCTGCCGCTCGCGCAGGAGTATTTTGCCGCCGGGCCGGAACGCTATTTGTGGAACAGCGGCATGTTTGTATGGCGCGCTTCCACCCTTCTGGACTGCATCCGGCGCTATGCGCCCGAGAACGCCGAAGGGATCGCCCAAATCGTCGCCGCCTGGGACGGCCCGGAGCGCGAAAAAGTGCTCGGCGGCGTATTTCCAACGCTCAAGAAAATCAGCGTCGATTTCGCCGTCATGGAACCGGCCTCGCGCGATCCTCGGGTGCAAGTGGCCGCCGTGCCGATGCCGCTCACGTGGCTGGATGTCGGTTCCTGGCCCAGTTTCGCCGAAACCTGCCCCCGGGATGAGCAGGGCAACGCCAGCGCCGCCCAAACGCTCCACATCGGCAGCCAGCGGGTGTTGGCGGCCTCCAGCGACCCGAACCACCTCATCGCCACCATCGGCTGCGAGGACTTGATCGTGATCCATACGCCCGATGCCACGCTGGTTTGCCACAAAGATCAGGCCGAGGCCATCAAAGAGATGCACCGCCAAGTGGGGGAGCGTTTCGGCAAAGGGCTCATCTAGCGCCGGGGAGAATAGTTTCAGAGAAAGAGCGAAGTTTTTTCGTAATCTTCTTGCTCCCGCCGCCAAAGTAAGCGATACATCACACCCCTGCTCGTATCGGGCAGGTTGAAAAGTCGGGCTGTGGCTCAGCTTGGTAGAGCGCTACGTTCGGGACGTAGAGGCCGCGGGTTCGAATCCCGCCAGCCCGACCATCTTTCTCCTCGGAGAAGGTCTTGAAGCGTGACATTCGCGCACAAAGCCGCACGAACTCTCGCACTGCTGGCCAAAAGGAAAGTTGCCATTGCGGCGGTGATTTGGCAAAACACAATCATGAGCATGCGATGGATCGCCGACACCTCTCGATGCGAAGCACGACCAATGACAGCCAACAAATTCGGCGTTACCGCGTCATGTTGCCATCGCTGCCCAAAAACATCAACAACTGGGTTCGCCAGTCAATAAATGTTACTTGATGTCTATCGTGCGCCATGACCCATATTGTTATCTTTGCGATAAGTTATTTAGGGTCGGAAGACATGATTAAGACGAGCTATTTTGCTGGTGCTGACCAAGATAGCCTAGAATAACTTTCTTTGACATTGACTCCCAAGTAAAGGCAATGCGAATCGAATGGCGAGCATCCTTTTTCGTACCGCATTTCAGGTGTTCAGGAAGAGAATACTCGACCGTATTATGCGTGGTATGATACCAGTCCCAAAGTTTGCGGTTGTTCATCGTTCCCTTGCTTTGGTGCGGTTCGTAGCTCCACCCTTCAACGGTTTCTCGGACTGATTGTTCGAAATCAGGACAAGCCTTTTTTCCAATCCGGGCATCGTAATAAGTGGTTGCCAACCAGCGAAGCACGGCGAGGACTTCATCCGGTTTTTCGAATGGTGAATCTGCGCCGTCGGACTTGCAATTCCAACAGAAGATCAGCTTGTCGGAAAATTCTTTTTCGGCAACGGTAAGAGCGTCGGCAACGGTTTCGATTCCGGACTCCAAGGATTCTTTGGCGGTAGTCCTATTGCCGGATTCAAGTGCTGAACGAAAAGTCTCTGCCAGATTTTTATATTTTACCGCCTCCTGCGCTTTTGCTTCGAGGGCCTCTTTTAATTGCCGCACCTCATATTGCAGATTTTTATTTGTTTGAACGAAAAGCTCGACCATCGCGCCCTGGTCGTTATTTGCACGCGCCTGCTCAATGGCCTCGGCACGCTGCCATTCGACAATTTTTGACCATGATACAAAAAACTGCGATGAGGTAAAAGCCGATACCGATGCGATTCGGTTGAGTATTTCGCTACCAAGGCGACTTGGATGTTGGGCATTAAGAGCTTGAATTTTGGAACGAATCCAGAGTGGATGCTCCATCGGATGGCTGTTGCGCTTAAATCCAGGCCAATAGATGCGGACGCCCCCATCAAAACAGTTCAGCCGGTCGGGAATTACCTCCCCCAGTCTGCCTGACAACTCATCCGACTTGCCGACAACAACATAAGCCAATCCGCAAAGGTGATCGGCGAGTTTCTTTCCATCGCAAAGGCACTTTCCATCTCTTGTAGTTGAAATAAATACCACGGGATGATGCCGTTCCGGTGACTCAAGGAGGCACAGCAAAAGCTGTGCCTGTTCTGGAGCGCATCCAAACGGATTGGGTGTCAACTGAAGAATGCCTTTTCCTGGGTACTTTGAGAGTATCTTTCCGACAACACCTGGTCTGTTTGCGGATCTTATTACTGGACTGAGGGACTCGCTATTTCTCCCTACCTGGAGACTGCATGAAACCCAAATATTTCCGGTCAGGTTTTTGTGAACCGATGTTTCGCTGGCCCAGTAGACATCTGGTTCCTGGTCAGGATTGATCAAACGGAGTCCCCATGCATTGCCACTCGTTCCCGTATATTGCCGAGACTCGACAGAAAACCCTTTTTCGATCTCTTTGAGTCCACTGTCGCCGGTTAAGTCGACGTCTTTCGGAATTGCGGCACCTTTACGGGCTAATGCCCAACAAAGCACAACGTCGCGTACGGACTCTAGCGTGGGATTTTCTTTCTCAGCCAATTCGAAATACGTGCGATAGACAGTTCTCATTTGATAATACTCCTGATTTCCACCCTGAACGCCGATGCTTCGAACGGAATGCTGTCGTGGTGATCTTCCTCCCGAAAATTAGGTCGCCGCAGGGTCGAGGCTTTTGTTTATAGTTTGTTGGTTAAGGAAGTTCAATGGGAAGGTATCTGGCGAGATACGCTCTATGGAACAGTGGGGACGGAGCTGGTTATATTTTGTATGCCAATGATTGATAAGCAGCCGTGCTTCGTGGATAAAGCTAAACCAGTGTTGGTTAAGGCAGTCGTCGCGCAAGCATGAAGGTTGAGATCATACAACATATCGTGACGGAAGGAAAAAATAGCAGTTTGCTCGCCCACGAAGGGGGAGCAAGGCAAACGCATACCGTAGGCCATGCAATGATGGCTTGCGCCTGACTATCCGAACGTCTCAATACACGGACCCGCCCCATTCACTGCTCGTAGAGTGAAGCGTATCCTCCTCGCCGTGACTTTAGCGTCCGGTTATTTCATCGGCCTCACCACCATGATGCCGATGTCCGTGCGGTAGCGGCTCAGGTAGCGGTCGATCTCGTCATCAAGGACCACTTTGCCGTAATTATGCGGCGAGGAGGCGTGCATGAAGCGGACTTTTCCGCTCTCGTCCCGCACGGCCAAGCCCACATGGGAGGTGGAGAGATTCCGGCCCACGTCTTTGGAAATAATGCAAATGATGTCCCCGTTGTGGATTTTGCGGGCCGCGGTTTTGACCTGCCGGATGGGGATGCAATACATCGGCAGCGTGGTCACTCGCGCTTCCATGCGGGCGATGCCGGGGATGAGCGAGCGGTCGGCCTTTAGATATCGGTATTGCCGCCAGCCGTGTGTCATTTCGGAAGCTTGGTGCGGCGCTTTCAGCCCGCCGAGGCTTTGGGTGAGGTCTTTGACCAACCCCCGGCTTTCATTGTCGGCAGCCCAGTCCTCAAGATAATGCAACCGGGAGAGATAGGAGCCGGTGCACGTGCCGCCCCGGTAGCGGTCCAACTCGATGTAGCGGAGCAGCGTTTCGGGCGTCCAGTTCGCGCGCGGTTCCTCGATCATCCGGGCGAATGCCAGCGCGGTTTCGAAGAAGGTCCAGCAATCGAGGCCCGTGAAGTTTACCGAAGGCGCTTCAATGTGGTCGTCGATATCCAGGGTGTAGGATTTGTACGGCGTGCCCACGAGCGCCAGCCCCACGGTGGCCACTCGGTCGCCGATGGGCAGCGCGGCCCAGTTCTCCTCGGCGGCCTTTTTCACCAGTTGGCCGAATTTGCCGTGATCCTGAAAGCGCACGCTGAAGGGCAGGGTTGCGCCGGCGGAATTCGTGGAGCGCGCCCAGGCGGCAGGGGCCACAAGGCAGGTGAGGCAGGTGGTAACCGCGAGGAGCAGCAAGAGAAAGCGGGAAACGGCGCGCATGAACAAGAAAATCCGCCGCTGGCCGCCGTTGTCAAGCGCGGTGGCGCATCCCCGGTTCATCGCCGGGGATGGAATTTCAGGTTCTGCGCCCGGAAGTCACTGGGCGGCAGGGAGAAGTAATCTTTGAACGCGCGGGAGAAATGCAGCGGGTCCGGGTAGCCGCACCGGGCCGCGACGGCTTTGATCGGCTCCGCGGTGGTAACGAGCAGCTCCGCCGCGCGGTTCATGCGGCAGGTGACGAGGTAAACATACGGGGAGGGGAGATTGAACCGCTTGAAGAGCCGGCAAATATAGCGCGGGTCCAGGTGAACGGCGTCCGCCACGGCCTGCAAACCCGCCATTTCGGTGGCGTGCTCTTCGATCCACTGGCGGCACCGGGCGAGGTTGGCCAGCGGCTGCGAGTAGGGGTGGGTATCGGCGGGGCCGGATTCCACCGTCTTGAGCAACAGCAGCTTCATGTACTGCGCGCAAATTTCCCGGCGGGCAGGAGCGGCTTTTTTTCCCTCACGGATGAGTTCATCGAAAAGGTGGCGCACCACATCAAGCTCCGCCGTGCGGCGCACTTCTCCGGGCCTTATGATCCCCTGGCCGCCAAACTCATCGCCGGGCGCACCCTGGATATTACCGGAAAAATCGGCGAAATATTTAATCATCGGCGAAGCCGGGTCGCAGCGGATGGAGTGGGGAATGCCGGGGCCGTACAAGAAAAGGTGCCCCGGCAGCAGCCCGTAACTTTTCCCGCCGATTTCCAGTTCGCCCTTCCCGTGCACCACCAGTTCCAGCCCGTGGCAAACGTAGCCGTCGCGTTCGATGCGGTAATCCGGGTGGCACAATTCCCGGCCCACGCAGGCCACCCGCAGCGCGCGGCTCCGGCCGATGCTGGATTCCAGGAAGCAATAGGCCGCCTCGGCGACTTGCCGGGAAGGCGGTGGCAGAGGGGTGGGGAAATGCACGAGGTTCATTATATCCATATCCAGGGCAATGCTGTCCATTGAGAACCGCCGGAATTTCAAGTAATCGTAAAGCCATTCCCCGTTATGATTAAAACCGGAATCCTGAATCCCCACGTCGCGGAACTGCTGTGCCGCTTCCGCCATACGAATACCCTGGTGATCGCCGACCGCGGCTTCCCTTTCTGGCCCGCCGTGCCGACGGTCGATATCAGCCTCGTGGACGACATCCCGACGGTGCGGCAGGTGTTGCGCGCCATCATGGAAGGCTGCTCGGTGGGCGCGGCCTGGATGGCGAAGGAATTCCAGGCCGAAAACGGCGAGGCCGTGACTCAAGAGTATGCCTCTTTGCTTGGAAAAGTATCCATCCAGTTCGAGCCCCACGTGGAGTTCAAACAACGCGTTCCGGCGGCCATCGGGCTCATCCGAACGGGCGACACCACACAATTCGGCAACATTATTTTGCAATCCGCATAACCACTTTTATCTATGGAATACCGCAAACTTGGCAACACGGGGCTGGAAGTTTCCGCCCTGGCTTTCGGCGGATCGTCGCTGGGCGGCGTCTTTCGCGACATTGACGAAGCGGAGGCCATCCGCTCCGTGCACGTCGCGCTGGACAACGGCATTAACTTGATCGACACCGCTCCTTACTACGGCGCGCTGCGGGCGGAGACGGTGCTCGGCAAGGCGCTCAAAGGCGTGGCGCGCGATCGCTATTGCCTCACCACCAAAGTAGCGCGCTACGGCCCGGAGATCCCCGATTTCGATTTCTCCGCGCAGCGCGTCCTGCGCAGCGTGGATGAAAGCCTCCAACGCCTCGGGGTCGATTACGTGGATGTGATCCAGGTGCACGACATGGAGTTCGGCCACATCGACCAGATCGTGCAGGAAACCCTTCCCGCGCTGTTCAAGGCCCGCGACGCGGGCAAGGCGCGGTTTGTTGGCATCACCTGCCTGCCGCTGCGGCTCTTCAAAGAGGTGCTGGAGCAGGTTGATGGGGTTGATACGATCCAATCTTACTGCCATTATTGTCTTAACGACACCTCGCTGGCGGATCAGTTGCCCTATTTCCAGAAAAAAGGGCTTGGCATCATCAACTCCGCGCCGCTGGCCATGCGGCTCTTGAGCGACGAAGGCGTGCCCGCGTGGCATCCCGCACCAAGGGCGCTCCAGGAGAAGTGCGCCGAGGCGGCCCGCTACTGTCGCGAGCGCGGCCAGAGCCTGGGCGAACTGGCGTTGCAATTTTCGCTGGCGAACCCGGCCATCCACACCAACGTCGTCGGCACAGCCAGCCCGGCCCGAGTGTTGGAAAACCTGCGCTGCATCGAGAAACCGCTCGACATGGAATTGGTCGCGCAAGTGCAGCGCATCCTCGCCCCCGTGCACAACGTCACCTGGCCCTCGGGCCGTCCTGAAAATAACTAATGAAAACTTTCCATATCGAATCGGCGGGCAAAACCGGTTTCGGCGAGGCTCCTCAACCCGTGCCCAGCGCGGGCGAGGTGTTGCTCAAAATCAAGCGCGTGGGCTACTGCGGCAGCGACCTGAACACCTTTCGCGGGTTGAACCCAATGGTGACTTACCCGCGCATTCCCGGGCACGAATTGAGCGGTGAAATCGCCGCGTTGGGCGCGGAGGTTCCCGCTGCGCTCAAGCTTGGCATGCAAGTCACCGTGCTGCCTTACACGGCCTGCGGCCATTGCAGCGCGTGCAGGGCGGGGCGTGCCAATGCATGCCGCAACAATCAGACGCTCGGCGTGCAGCGCGACGGCGCGTTGGCGGATTACCTCGCCATCCCGTGGGAAAAAGTCATCGCCGCGCCAAAGCTTTCGGAGTTGGAACTGGCGCTGGTCGAACCGCTTTCCGTCGGGTTCCATGCGGTGGACCGGGGGCAGGTGGCCAAGGCGGAAAAAGTCGTGGTGTTCGGCTGCGGGATGATCGGCCTGGGGGCCATCGCCTCGGCGGGGCTGGAACGCGGCGCTTGTGTTATCGCGGTGGATATTGACGACGCGAAGCTCGCTCTGGCGCGCAAGTGCGGCGCAACGCACACGGTCAACAACGCCAAGGAAAACGTGGAGGAAGCCGTTTCCAAGCTCACTGGCGGCGAGGGGGCGGACGTGGTCATCGAGGCCATCGGGCTGCCGCAGACTTATCAAGCCGCGCTAAAGCTTGCGGCCTTTGCCGGGCGCGTGGTCTACATCGGCTATGCCAAAGCGCCGGTCGAGTACGAAACGAAATATTTCGTGATGAAGGAAATCGACATCCGGGGTTCGCGCAATGCCACGAAGCGGGACTTCGAGCGCGTCATCGCGGTCCTGGAGAGCGGGCGCTACCCGGCGGCGGAAACGGTGACGCACACCGTTCCGTTCGCTCAAGCGGGCGAAGCCCTGGCCCAGTGGAGCGAAGCGCCCGCCAAGGTGACTAAAATCCACGTGACGCTGTAGGGGTTTTCGAATAAACCCAAGAGCACCATGCCCTTAAAAATCGACGCCCATCACCATTTTTGGAATTACACGCCGGACGAGTTCGGCTGGATTGGTGACGACATGGCGAAGCTCCGCCGCAGCTTCGGCCCCGCCGACCTCGCGTCGTGCCTGGCGCAAACGGGAGTGGAGGGCGTGGTGTCCGTGCAGGCGCGCCAATGCCTTGAGGAAACGGAGTTCCTTTTGGGCCATGCCGCCGCGCACTCCTTCATCCGTGGGGTGGTCGGCTGGGTGCCGCTCATTTCGCCCTCGGTGGGCGACGACCTCGCGCGCTTTGCGCAAGCCCCGAAGCTGCGCGCCGTCCGCCATGTGCTGCAAGACGAACCGGACGAGCGGTTCATGCTGCGCGAGGATTTCAACCGGGGCGTGGCGATGCTCCCGCGCTTCGGGCTGGCTTACGATATCTTGATTTTCGAGCGCCACCTGCCGCAGACCATCGAATTCGTGGACCGGCACCCCGGGCAGGTGTTCATATTGGATCATATCGCAAAACCGCGCATTAAAGAGAACCTTCTGGAGCCGTGGGCGACGGGAATCCGCGAACTTGCGCGGCGTGAAAATGTGTTTTGCAAAATCTCGGGCATGGTCACGGAGGCGGATTTCCACCAATGGACGGAAGCGCAGTTGCGCCCGTACTTCGATACCGTGCTCGACGCCTTCGGCCCTGGCCGCCTCATGTTCGGCAGCGATTGGCCGGTTTGCACCGCCGCGTCGACTTACCAGGGGTGGCATTCGCTTGTGGAAAAGTTTGCCGCCGGGCTTTCCGCCGATGAAAAGGCAGCCCTTTTCGGGGGAACGGCGCAGCGGGCGTACCAACTCGCATAGCTTGTAACATAGCTTGTAATTTTCGAGGCTCCAAGCCCTTGATTTTCCTTGCGGTGTGAGCGCGTAAGTGTGAGAGTCCCCGCGACTGGCCGGAAGTCAGTTTTCGGCCTTTTTTTGGGTAGGAACACCATAAACAAAACACCAGCTATGGCATACGAACTCTCCCCACTCCCGTACGGATACAGCGCGCTCGAACCTTTCATGGACGCGCGCACCGTGGAAATTCACCACGACAAGCACCACGCGACCTACGTCGCCAACCTCAACAACGCGACCAAGGACAAACCGGAGGTCGCGGGCAAATCGCTCGACGAGCTTCTCCGCAATCTCGGGGCCGTGCCCGAGGCGTACCGCACGCCCATCCGCAACAACGGCGGCGGCGTGTGGAACCACGACTTTTTCTGGAAAGTGATGGGGCCGAACGCGGGGGGCAAGCCCTCCGGCGCGCTGGCGGCGGCCATCGACGCGGCCTTTGGCAGCTTCGAAGCGTTCCAGGAGAAATTCCAGACCGCGGGCGCCACCCGCTTTGGCAGCGGCTGGGCCTGGCTGATCGTGAAAGCCGATCAATCGCTGGCCATCATCTCCACGCCGAACCAGGACAGCCCCATTATGACGGGCGTGGCGGAAGTCACCGGCACTCCCATCCTGGTCGTGGATGTGTGGGAACACGCCTATTACCTTCTCTACCAGAACCGCCGCCCGGATTACCTCAAGGCGTGGTGGAACGTGGTGAACTGGGCCATGGTGGAGAAGCTTTACGCCGACGCGGTGAAGTAACCGCCCAAACGGCAATTAATCCGCAGATGACGCAGATTGAAACGAATCAATCTGCGTTCATCTGCGCAATTTGCGAAGAAGGCTTCTACTCGCCTAATCCTGCGCGTCCCACCACTTGGAGAGGCGGGAGGTCGGCACGGACGGAATGGCAAGGCCCGTGGCGGTATAGTGCGACGTGTCGTTGAAGAGCGTCAGCCGCGAGTGGATGCGGTCCTTGAAATCGACGATGTTCAGCGCCGCCGGGCTTTGGTCCAGGTTGTCGCGGTAGCGGCGCGGGTCGAACCCCAGGATGGAACTTAGCAACAGGCGGATCGTGGCTTTGTGCGAGACGATCAGCACCGTCTTGCCCGGGTGACACTGGACGATTTTCATCAGCACCGGGAGCGAGCGCGCCGTGACATCCAGGCCGCTTTCGCCGCCCGCCGGAGCGAACGTGTAGGGGTCCTCTTCCCAGGCCACAGCTTCTTCGGGATATTGCTTTTCCACCTCGCGGCGGGTGAGCTGTTCCCAGTGGCCGTGGGAGATTTCGCGCAAGCCGTCGCGTGGCTCCACATCGAGGTGATGCGGCTTCGCCAGGATGCGGGCGGTTTCCAGGGTTCGGTTCATGGGCGATGCGTACACCGCCGCGATGGGTTGGTTGGCAAGGCGTTGCGCCAATTGGTGGACCTGTTCGCGGCCTTCGCCGGAAAGAGGCACATCGGTCGAGCCCGCGAAGCGATCTTCCGCTGTCAGCGGGGTCGCTCCGTGGCGCACGAGGAAGATACGTGTATTCATGGCGGAATTTGAGCCGAACCCGCCCGGGTTGCCAAGCCATAGATCCAGCGAATGGCGCGAATAATCTGACGAGGCTGGCCGTTTCGTGTATGTTGCGGGAGTTTTATGAATGCCTCATCGAAATCGCGGGAAGTGATCTCTTTTGGCTCGGCTGACAGTGGACTGGGGCTGGTGCTTGTGGCGCGTTCGACCAAGGGAATTTGCGCCGTTCTGCTGGGCCGAAACGAAGCCGTGCTCTTGGCGGATTTGCACCGGCGCTTTCGCAGGGCGACGCTCGTTCCCGGCGGCGCGGAGGTGGCTCAAACGGCGGCCGCCGTGGCCCGCTGGGTGGAAGCGCCGGAGGGCGCGTTCCCGTTCCCGCTCGACCTGCGGGGAACGCCTTTTCAGCAAGCGGTGTGGGCCGCGCTGCTGACGATCCCCGAGGGAGGCACCGTCAGCTATACGGAGGTGGCCCGGCGCTCGGGGCAACCCCATGCGGTGCGCGCGGTGGCGCAAGCCATCGGGGCAAACCCGGTCGCGGTGGCGGTGCCGTGCCATCGGGTGATCGGGGCCGACGGGAACCTCGGCGGCTACCACTGGGGCGTGGAATGCAAGCGCGCGTTGCTGGCACGTGAAGCGCGCAAGGCATTGAATCCATAAAAAAGGCGCGAAGATCTCTCTTCGCGCCTTTCAAACATTGCCAGCGTGCCGGCTACTCCTTCGGCTCCTCGGCGGAGTTATTCTCCTCCTCGTCTTCGTCGGCCACCACCGGGGCGATGGCTTGCAGGTTTTCGCCGTCGTGGAGGTCGATCAACTTCACGCCCATGGTGTTGCGCCCGGCTTCGCGGATTTCGCGCACGCGGGTGCGGACCATCTGGCCCTTGTTGGTAATGAGCATCAGTTCATCCCGGTCGGTGACGGTCAGCGCCCCCACCACGTCGCCGGTTTTGTCGCCGGTCTTCATGGTGATGATGCCTTTGCCGCCGCGCGCCTGGACGCGGTAATCGTCGAACGGCGTGCGCTTGCCAACGCCGTTCTCCCCGGCGACCAGCAGTTGCGCGTCAGGGTTGACCAGCGCCATGGCCACCACGTGGTCGCCCTTCCCGGGCCGGATGCCCCACACGCCCACGGTGTCGCGGCCCTGGTCGCGCAGTTCCTCTTCATGGAAGCGCAGGCTCATGCCGTCCTTGGTAATCAAGACCACTTCGTTCTGACCCGTGGTGAGGTTGGCGTCGATCAAGCGGTCGCCGTCCTCAATCTTGATGGCGATGATGCCGCCTTTGCGGATGTTGGCGAAGTCGGCCAGGTTGGATTTCTTGACGATGCCCGACTGGGTGACGAAAACGATATGCAGCTCCTTGTCCCACGTGTTGTCGATGGCCGCCGGGCCGGAACCCGTGCTCTTGGCCTGGATGCGAATGGTGGCGGCGACGTTCTCCTCGGGGCGCAGTTCCAGGAGGTTCGCGATGGAGCGGCCCTTGGAGGCGCGGCCCATTTCGGGAATCTCGTAGACGCGCTCGATGTAGCAGCGGCCCGTCTGGGTGAAGAACATCAGGTAATCGTGCGTGGTGGCGGTGAAGAGATGCTCGACGAAATCGTCCTCCTCGTCCTCCGTGGCCCCCTCGCGGGTGACCATGCCCCGGACGCCCTTGCCGCCCCGGCGCTGGGAGCGGTAAGCACTCACGGCGGTGCGTTTGATGAAGCCCTTGTGGGTGATGGTGATGATGACGCCTTCGTTGGAAATCAAATCCTCCAGCGAAATCTCGCCTTCATCGGGAACGATCTGCGTCAAGCGCGGCCCGCCGTGTTTCTCGGCGATGGCGTGCAGTTCGTCCTTGATGATCTGGATGACGCGCTCTTCGCGGGCCAGGATGTCCAGGAGGTCTTTGATTTTCTCCAGGAGCACCTTGTACTCGTCCTCGATCTTGTCCTGTTCCAGGCCGGTCAATTGATACAAGCGCAGGTCCAGGATGGCGTTGACCTGCGTTTCGCTCAAGTTATAGCGGCCTTCGGCGAAGCGGGCTTCGTCGCGGATCAAAATGCCGAGCTTGAGGACGGTATCCTTCGAGAAGTCGTAATCAAGGAGCTTGATCTTGGCTTCGTCGCGGTTGGTGGATTCGCGGATGATGCGAATGAAATCGTCCAGCCGCGAGAGGGCCAGCAGGTAGCCTTCCAACGTTTCGGCGCGGTCCTCAGCCTTGCGCAGTTCGAAGCGCGTGCGGCGCAGCACAACCTCGCGGCGATGCTCGATGTAGGAGGCGTTGGCATCCCGCAGCGAGAGGAGCTTGGGCCGCCCGTGATCGATGGCCAGCATCGTCACCGGGAAGGAGCTTTCCAGCGCAGTGTGCTTGTAAAGATTGTTGATGACGATGTTGGGATCGCCGTCGCGCTTCAACTCGACGACCACGCGCGTGTTTTCGTCGGATTCGTCGCGAATCGCGCTGATGCCGGTCAGCACCTTTTCATTGACGAGATCGGCAATGCGCTCGACCAGCACGGCGCGGTTGACGTTGTAGGGAATCTCGGTGATGACGATCTGTTCGCGGCCGTTTTTGAGTTCCTCCACGCCCGCCTTGCCGCGCACTTTGATGCTGCCGCGGCCGGTTTCGGAGTATTCCTTAATGCCCTTGGTGCCGCAGATGGTGCAGCCGGTGGGGAAGTCCGGGCCTTTGATGAATGCCCGAAGTTGCTCGTTGGTGATTTCCGGGTCGTCGAGCTGGGCGCAGATGCCGTCCACCACCTCGATGAGGTTGTGCGGAGGCATGTTGGTGGCCATGCCGACGGCGATGCCGGTGCCGCCGTTAACGAGCAGGTTCGGGAAGGCCGCCGGGAGCACGACGGGCTCGGTGAGGCGCTCGTCGTAGTTCGGGACGAAATCCACGGTGTCCTTCTCCATGTCGTCCATCAGCGCCGTGCCGAGGTGCGTCAAGCGGGCCTCAGTGTAACGCATGGCGGCGGGCGGGTCGCCTTCAACGGAGCCGAAGTTACCCTGGGGGTCGATGAGCGTTTCGCGCATGGCCCAGGACTGGCCCAAGTGGACCAGCGTGGGGTAAATGACGGCCTCGCCGTGCGGGTGGTAGTTGCCGCTCGTATCGCCGCAAATTTTGGCGCACTTCATGTGCTTGCGGCCCGGGAAGAGCGAAAGCTCCTGCATCGCGAAGAGGATGCGGCGCTGGGAGGGCTTCAACCCGTCGCGCGCGTCGGGCAGCGCGCGGGAGATGATGACGGACATCGAGTAATCGAGGAATGATTTGCTCATTTCCTCGGCGATATTTACCGGCTCGACTTTTTCGTTAAGGGTGTACATGGGAAAGGTGGTTTGAAAGGGGACTAAAAGTTATTTAAGGCTTAGATTGTAATCCCGTTGGGCCTGCTGGTTGATGCGATCTATTGCTTTGGGGCCGAACTTTGTTTTGACGGCTTTTTCAACGACGTCGTCGTAACCCCAACAGTATTCGTCAAGGGATTGTTGCTTCATCCATTCTAGATCAAGTATTTCAATTCCGAAACGGGCCGTCAGAAGATCACAATATCGGGCTTCCCATGGAGTGGAATTTCTTGAGGAAAACAACTTGAGTTTTCCATCGGCAAAGTCGCGTTCAGCATCCATGTGGCCCTTCATATGAAGGGGCGATTCCGGTTTCACAAACTTCTTGGCTTCGTCAGCCACCACGTTGTGCCCGAATTTCTCGATGATGGCGCTGGTCATGACTTCATTGTAACCCTGGCTGATTCCATCGGACTCAATATCCACAACACAGCCTTGGCGTTCGATGATAACGCCGTATTTTTTGAGTAAAAGGGCATCATATTCTTCAGCCCAGTCCAGAGTGGCTCCATAAGCTTGGATTTTCAACACGCCGCGCTTGAGATCACGCGATGCTTCTTTTGCCCCTTGCTGATAAAAGACATAGTGCCGCTTTGCCCGCGAGGTTTCACGTTCTAAAACGTCGTATCCGTAACGCTTATTGAGTGCATTGCAGATGACTTTGTTATACGCGGCAATGCTTTCTTTTGTTTCCGAAGCTGAGCCGGGTTTTACCTCTATAATTTCGAGACTATAAGAAGAATCCAACGCATTGATCAGAAACTGTTCCCATTTTGCCGGATGCCCGATTACTTTGTAGCGGTAATTCCAGTCAAGAATGTCTTGTTGGGCTGCTGCTTGGGCAGCTTTTACAAGGATATTGCCTTTGGCATCTTCTGCTTGGACTGGCATAGAACCCAGGAGCAACGCCGTTGAGCCGAAGAGCGCAAGGGGTGCTTTCTGCAAGCACGCAAAGGCGCAAAGAAAGGCAAAGGAATTCCTCCTTTGCGTCTTTGCGTCTTTGCGTGAGAAAAAGATCATCTGCGTTCGTCGCGTGGAAAATTACACGTCCAGATTGCGGACGTTGAGCGCGTTGTCTTCGATGAAGGCGCGGCGGGGTTCGACGACGTCGCCCATCAGGATGGTGAACATTTTGTCGGCCTCCACGGCGTTGCTCTCGTTGAGTTCCACTTTGAGCATCTTGCGCTTGTCGGGGTTCATCGTGGTGTCGAAGAGTTCCTTGGCGTTCATTTCACCAAGACCCTTGAACCGCTTGATTTGCACACCCCGTTTGCCGATCTCCTTCACGTTTTGGAGAATCTGCGGGATGGCGAAAATCGGGGTGGTCCCGGCTTTTTCGCCCTCGCCTTCGATCAACTCGAAGATGGGGTGGTCGGCGTCGGCGTAATGCTCGATTTTGAGCCCCTTGCCGTTAAGCTCGGTGATGAGCTTTTGCAGCGAGGCGGTTTCGTGCAGTTCCACGAGCCGTCCCCGGCGGCGGGAATGGCCGTTGCCGTTGCCGCGAGTGGAAGTGGTGATTGGGGCTTGCGTGCCGTCGGCGTTTTCGCCCTCTTCTTCTTCGTCGAAGAGGTTCAAGTCGAGGTTTTCCAGGTGGAATCCGCGCACTTCTTCTTCGTCGTGGAAGTATTGGACGAACTCTTCGTTGCCGTCGCGAACTTTGACAATGTAAGAGGGCAGTTTGCCGGTCTTGAGGTCGCGGTGGCCCAGGTAGGTTTCGAAATCGCCGCCATGGCGCCGCACGGCCTCGGCGAATTTGTCGAGGCGCTCCAGCAACGTGAGGATTTCCCGAAGCTGGTCGGCGCTGAAGGTTTTTCCGTCGGCCAAGCTGCGCAGCCGCAAGTCCTCCAGGGCCAGCGAGATCAGGATTTTGTTGAGCTGCAAATCATCATCCACGTATTCCTCGCGCTTCTTGCGCTTGATTTGGTAGAGCGGCGGCTGGGCGATGTAAATCTTCCCGGCGCGCACCAGTTCGGGCATTTGCCGGTAGAAGAAGGTCAAGAGCAACGTGCAAATGTGGGAGCCGTCGACGTCGGCATCGGTCATAATCACGATGCGGCCGTAGCGGAGGCGCTCCATATTGAAGGAGCCTTCCTGGTCGCCGCCGCCGATGCCGGTGCCGATGGCGGTAATCATGGTCTGGATTTCCTTGTTTTGCAGCGCCTTGTCCAAGCGGGCTTTCTCCACGTTGATCAACTTGCCGCGGATGGGCAGGATGGCCTGGTAACGGCGGTCGCGGCCCTGTTTGGCGGAGCCGCCTGCGGAGTCGCCCTCGACGATGTAAAGTTCGGTCAACTCCGGGTCGCGCTCGGAGCAATCAGCCAGCTTGCCGGGCAAGCCGCCGCCGGAAAGGGCGCTCTTGCGGACGGTTTCGCGGGCGCGCCGGGCGGCCTCGCGGGCGCGGGAAGCCATCAGCGCCTTTTCGATGATCTGCTTGGCCACCTGCGGGTTCTGGTCGAAGTGGGTCATCAACTGCTCGTAAACGATGGAGGAGACGATGCCGTCCACTTCGGGCGTGACGAGTTTCACCTTCGTCTGCGATTCAAACCCCGGGTTCGGGTGCTTGATCGCGATGACGGCGGTGAGGCCTTCGCGCACGTCGTCGCCGGAGATGCTCGGGTCTTTCTCCTTAACGAGGTTGTTCTGCTTTGCGTATTGGTTGATGGCGCGTGTCAAGGCGCTGCGGAAGCCGGTCAAGTGCGTGCCGCCGTCCGGGTTGGAGATGGCGTTGGTGAAGCAGAGGATCTGGTCGTTGTAGGAGTCGTTGTACTGGAGCACAACGTCCACGTACATGTCGTCCTCCACCACGCTCTGGTCCTTGGTGCGGAAGGTGACCTTGCGCTTGCCGCCGATGATGATCGGCTTCGGGTGAACGAGCACCTTGTTTTCGCCCAACTGGCGGACGAACTCCTGGATGCCCAGTTTATAAAGGTAGATTTCCTGTTTGGGCTGCTCGGCGCGCTCGTCGCGGAGCACGATTTCGAGGCCGGGGTTCAGGAAGGCGAGTTCCTTCAAGCGGGTGGAGAGCTTGGAGAACTGGAACTCGGTGGTGATGTTGAAGATCGTCGGGTCGGGCAGGAAGGTGATCTTGGTGCCCGTCTGCTTCTTGTTCTTGGTCTCGCCGATGATGGTCAACTTTTGCGTGGTGACGCCGCGCTCAAAGGCCATGTGGTGGATCTTGCCGTCGCGGGCCACGTCCACCTTGAACCAGTCGGAAAGAGCGTTGACGCACTTCGCGCCCACGCCATGCAGACCGCCGGAGTATTTGTATGCTCCCTGGCCGAATTTGCCGCCCGCGTGCAAGTTGGTGAGCACGAGTTCGAGGGCCGGGATTTTGAACTTCGGGTGGATGTCCACCGGAATGCCGCGCCCATTGTCCTTGATGGAACAGGAGCCGTCGGATTGCAGGACGATCTCGATTTTGGAGCAGTAACCGGCCAGGTGTTCGTCGATGGAGTTGTCCAGCACCTCAAAGACGCAGTGGTGCAAGCCGCGTTCATCGGTTGGCCCGATGTACATGCCGGGGCGTTGGCGCACGCCCGCCAAACCCTCCAGCTTGTCGATCTTGGAGGCGTCGTAAAGCTGGTCCGAGGAAACGTGCCCCGAAGCGTCGGATTCTTCGGGTGTGATGGACTGGTTGAGGGACTCTTGGGCGTCAGGTTCTGACATAGGCTTCGGTTCAGGGAAATTTGGAGAGAGTAAGAGCGAAAACTCTAGTTCGGGGTTCCGAAAACGACAACCCTAATTTTTCCCTGGTTTTTGGCTAAAAACGCTAGGCATTGGGGGTGAAGGGGAGGGTTCGGCACAAGATGTTGGGAATGGAACGGAATTGCTAATTTCCCCACTTTCCTCCTTTCGGCGGCGCGGGTCCGGGAGTATAGATGCCATATGGCTTCCACCCCCTTCGATGGCCAAGACGGCGTCCGCCCGCCGCATTCCGGAGGCGTCCAAGGCTTGGACCGCGAAACGGAACGGCTTTGCCTGCGGGCGCTGCTTGAGTACAGCCCCGATCACCTTTATTTCAAGGACGCCCAAAGCCGCTTTTTGTGCATCAACCGCACGCTGGCGGCGGATTTGGGGCTGCCCCGTCCCTCCCGGGCGGTGGGGAGAACCGAGTCTGACTTCCGATCTCCGGAAAAAGCTGCCGCCAGCTTTGAGGATGAGCGCCGGATCATGGAAACCGGGGAGCCGGTCATCGATAAACTGGAAATGCAGGAAAGCCGGGGCCGAACCCAGTGGGTGCTGACCTCGAAATCCCCGCTCCGGGACGAAACCGGGCGCATCGTCGGCACCTTCGGCATGTCGCGGGACATCACGGAACTCAAGGCGATGGAGGACGCCTTTACCCAGGAGCGGCTGATGCTCCGCAGCGTTATCGACCACCTGCCGGACTACATTTTCGCCAAGGACCGCGAGGGCCGCTATATCCTAAACAACGCCGCTCACGCCCGCTTCCTGGGGAAGGATTCCCCCGAGGAGGTTTATGGGAAAACGCCGCACGACCTTTTTGCCGGGGAGGTGGCGCAAAAGGTGCACGCCGACGACCTGGAGGTGATGGAACGCCGCGAAGCGATTCTGGACCAGGTGGAAGAGCCCACGCCGGGCCGCTGGCTTTCCACGAGCAAGATCCCCCTCTATGACGGCGAGGGGAAGGTTTGCGGCTTGGTGGCCATTTCGCGGGATATCACGGAAGCCAAGCTGGCCCAGGAAGCCCTGGAGCAGGCGAACGCGGATTTGCAGCGCAACCGGGAAAAGCTGCTGAAGGTTGTTGAGGAACTCCGCTCGGTGCAGTTGCAACTGGTGGAGGCGGAAAAAATGCGGCTGGTGGGGCGGCTGGCGGCGGGTGTGGCCCACGAAGTTAAGAACCCCCTGGCCATCATCCGCATGGGGCTGGAGTACTTCGCCAGCCAGAAAACCGACGACCCCAACGTGCCGGTGATCCTGGAGGAAATCAGCAAATCCGTGGAGCGGGCCGATACCGTGGTGCGCGGGCTGCTCGATTTCTCCGCGCCCAAGCAGATGAACCGCGCCCCCACGGATGTGAACCTTCTCATCCGCCAGGCGCTGACCCTCGTGCGGGGTGACCTCGGTTCGCGGAAAATCGACGTGGTGGAGGAAATGACGTCCGATTTGCCGCCGGTGCGGCTCGACGCCATGAAGATCGAGCAAGTGCTGGTCAATATTTTCACCAACGCCGCCCAGGCGATGGACGGCGGGGGGCGGCTCATCATCCGCACCGGCACTCGCGAGGTGATGGGCATCGGCTCCAACGTCAGCGGCTCCGACCGCTTCCGGCCCGGCGCGCGGCTTGTCACCATCGAAGTGCTCGATACCGGCCACGGCATCCCCGAGGAAATGCTCGGCAAGGTGTTCGAGCCCTTTTTTACCACCAAGCCCACGGGGCAGGGGACGGGCCTGGGGTTGACGGTCACCAAAACCATCGTGGACCTGCACGGCGGCACCATCGAGGTGGCCAACCGCCCCGAAGGCGGCGCGCGGGTGCTTTTGACTTTCAACGCGGAATGCGGCCCGGGAACTGCGGGCTGCCTGCCGGTTCAGGCATATAACCTCACTGAAGAACCCACAAACCAACCATGAAAAAGATCCTGATCGTGGACGACGAGGCCGGTTTCACCCGGCTGGTCAAGCTGACCCTGCAAAAAACGGGGGACTACGAGGTGGTGGAGGAAAACGAAGGGGCAAAAGCCTACCCGACCGCCAAGCGGGAGCGGCCGGATCTCATTTTGATGGACATCGTGATGCCCGGGGTGGACGGCGGCGACGCGGCGGCGCAAATCCGGCGCGACCCGGCGCTCGCGGCCATCCCCATCGTCTTTTTGACGGCGATCGTCTCCCGCAAAGAAGCGGCCCCCGGCGGGTTGATCGGCGGCTTCCCGTTCCTCTCCAAACCGGTGAGCCTGGAAGCCCTGCGGGATTGCATCGAGAAGCACCTCAGAGAGGAGTAATATTCAGTAAACCCGAGGTCGGTCCTTGGATCTTGACAGAATCGCGTCCATTTCTCTTTCTTGTCATGTTTCAAGGGGTGATCCCTATCCACATTTGTCTGGACGGGCGACCAAACGGAAAACAGAAACAAATGAAAAGAAAGTACGTTGTAATTTGGCTCTTCTCGATGCTGGTGTGCGCAGGAACGGTTCCTGCCGAGGAAAAGGGCCCCGTGCAAATCGATCCCTCATCACTTTATGCGATTCCAGAGGGAGTCCAGACTCGATGGGCAACCGCGGAAAATCCGAGCGGCACCCGGAGCGGTGGTTGCTTGTCAGATGATGGCCGTAAACGTCATGCAGCTTTCAAAGTGCTTAAGGCGGGTGCCAACTTAACGCTGGCGGAGGCCAACAAAACTAGCGGAACGGTGCGCCGGATTTGGATCACGATTCGCGACCGCAGCCCGAAGATGCTACGCGGCTTACGCCTGGACATGTATTGGGATGGAGCCGCGACCCCGGCCGTTAGCGCCCCGCTGGGTGACTTTTTCTGCCAGGGGCTGGGACGGATGGAGACATTCGAAAACGCGCTTTTTTCTAGCCCTGAGGGCCGCAGTTTCAATTGTTGTGTGCCGATGCCCTTCCAGAGCGGAATGAAGATCGTGGTTACCAATGAGACGGATGTTGATGCAGCCGCGATCTTCTATGAAGTGGATTACACGGTGGGCGATCTTCATAAGCCAGGAACTCCCTATTTTCATACCCATTGGCGGCGGGAGAACCCGACAACGCTGCTGCGAGATTTTGAAATTCTGCCCAAAGTGAGGGGACGCGGGCGTTTTCTTGGTGTGAACCTGGGGGTCATTGCAAACCAGGCTCTATACTTCAGGTGTTGGTGGGGAGAAGGGGAAGTAAAAATCTATTTGGATGGTGACACCGATCACCCGACATTATGCGGGACGGGAACGGAAGACTATATCGGTACGGGTTGGTACCTGAAAAAATACGCCAATGCCTACCAGGGCTGCCCTTTGGCGGATGCAACTAAGATGCAATACTGTTTCTATCGCTTGCACTTGCCCGATCCGGTTTACTTCCAAAACGACATTCGGGTCACCATCCAGCAAATCGGATGTTGGGAAGCAAACTCAATCCAGCAATTGCATGATTCCGGCATCCAGCTTTATAGAGGCAAGTATCCCATAGATATGGATGCTGCGCTGGCAGCCAAAGGTTTTGGTATCTTCGAGCGAGCGGATGATTGGTCGAGTTGCGCCTATTTCTACCTGGATCAACCGGAAAATGGACTTCCTCCTCTGGCGCCATTGCCCCAGCGGGTCGAGGGATTAACTGAATAATTCCTACGAGGTCCTACTTCACCCCAAACCGGGCCACGATGCGGGCGCGGTAGGTCTCCCCGGGGTTGAGCACGGGGGAGGGGAATTGCGGCTGGTTGGGGGAATCCGGGAACAATTGCGGCTCAAAGCAGAGGCCGCCGTATTGCGGGTAGATTTTGCCGCTCTTGCCCGTCAAACCCCCGGCGAGAAAGTTGCCCGTGTAGAACTGGACGCCCGGCTGGTCGCTGTAGATCTCCAGCACGCGGCCGCTCTTGGGGTGGTAGGCCCGGCCATTGAGGGCCAGTTCGTGGGAAGCCGCCGTGCGCAGCACGTAATTGTGATCGTACCCGATGGGTTCGCCCCCGATTTCGTTGATCCGCTCGCCCACCGCGTGCGGGGTGCGGAAATCAAGCGGGGTGCCTTCCACTTTTTGCAATTCGCCCGTGGGGATGAGGGCCGCGCTGACCGGAGTAAAAGCTTCGGCGGGAATGGTCACTTCGTGGTCCAGGATGGTGCCGTTGCCTTCGCCCGCTAGGTTGAAGTAGGTGTGGTTGGTGAAGTTCGCGACCGTCTTTTGGTCCGAAACGGCGGTGTAGTCCATCTGCAACTCGTTGCCGTCGGTGAGGGTATAAGTGACGCTGGCATCCATCGCGCCCGGGAAGCCCTGGTCCCCATCCGCGCTGTGAATGGAGAAGCGCACGGAGGCGGCAGCACCTGCGGGAACCTCCGCTTTCCACATCCGCTTGCCGAAGCCGCCCTTGCCGCCGTGAAGCGTGTTCGGGCCGTCGTTGCGGTCCAGTTCATAGCTCTTGCCGTCGAGCGTGAAGCGGCCGTTGCCGATGCGGTTGGCATAACGACCGATGGTGGAGCCGAAATTGGGGTTTTCCTTGAAATAAGCGGGCGTCAGGTAGGCGTCCAGGGCAGTGAACCCGAGGGCGATGTCAGCCAATTTGCCGTCGCGGTCCGGCGTCAGAATGTTGATGACCGTGGCACCGTAATCCGTGATGGCCACGGAAACGCCGTTGGCATTGGTGAGGGTATAAAGCGTGGCGGTTTCTCCCTCAAGGGTGACGCCGAAGGGAGCGGTTTTGACGGATGGGCTTTGGGACATGGGGCAAAGATTGGGTAAAACGTAAAAATGCCCTTCCCGCCGGGGTGGGATCAATCTCAATGTGCGGCGGGCGCTTAAAACCGCAAAAAAGGGCTCTCCGTTTCCAGAGAGCCCTTTTAGATAATTGGGGTTAAATCAGGCGTTCGGTAATTTTACCGGGCGTCGCGGACGTCGTTGGTCTTGGCGCCGCTGATGACGAGCTTGCGGCCCATGAACTCCTTATCATTGAGTTCTTCCACGGCGCGCTTGGCTTCCTCGATGCTGGCCATGGTCACGAAAGCGAAGCCCTTGGACTTCTGGGTTTCGCGGTGGCTCACGATCTCGGCGTTCTGCACGGAGCCAACCCCGGCGAAGAGTTCGAAAAGGTCGCTCTCCACGGCGTCGAACGAAAGATTGCCGACGTAGACTTTGGGCGAGGTGACTTCAAGCAACTCCGGCTTGCGGATCGGTTTGGGTTCGGTGGCCGTCCTGGAATCCACGGCCACGCGGTTGCGGCCGGTGGAGGCGGCGCGGGCGGCCGTCTTGGCCTGGGCGGAGCTTCCGGTGAAGAAGGCGACGAGCCGGGCGAAAAAGCCGGGCTTCTTGGCGGGGGTTCTCGGGGTGGCGTTATCGCGAGGGCCACGGGAGGTGTGGCGGCGGCCGCCACGACGGCGACGGCCGGTCTGCTGACTATCTGATCTCATGTATTTTCTATCTTTCCTGACCCTGCACCGCATAAAAAAGCGTGCGGGATCGATTGCTATTTAAGTCGGCGGAGCGCATTCGGGATGCACAAACCGGCAAAACGGGCGCCCGTCTGTTCACGGGCATTCAACCGCTGGCCGGCGAACTCCGCCGGATCATCGAGGGGTCTTTAAACCAATGCGCGGCAGCAGCTTGCACGCGCCTTCCGGCGGCTTGTGGCGAGCGAACCGGCACACAAAGCGCGGAAGAGGAGACGCGGGAAGGATTCACTCCGTTGGACCGGCGATGAACCCGTATCAGACCGCATCTACGAGAAAGCCGCAGGGCTGGCATCGGCTGACCCCACAACGCTGGATGATGGACCGGAATACCCTCCGGTGCAAGGGGTTTTATTCATGGGCCGGGGGCCGCCCATGGATTGCCGATTGCGGAAACCGGGGCACCCTGCTAGGGTACCCGTTCTTTTTCGACCCGATGAGCACGAACTACAAAGATACGCTAAACCTTCCCAAAACGGACTTCCCCATGAAGGCCGACTTGATTACCCGCGAACCGGCCCGGTTGGCGAAGTGGGAGGAGGGCGCTCTTTATGCCCGCATTCAGGAGGCCCGCAAGGATGGCCCGCTTTTCGTGCTCCATGACGGCCCGCCCTTTGCCAATGGCGACGTTCACATGGGCACGGCGCTCAATAAGACGCTGAAGGATATCATCGTCAAATCCAAGACGATGCTGGGCTGCCACGCTCCGTACATCCCCGGTTGGGATTGCCACGGTCTGCCCATCGAGTTCAAGGTGGTCAAGGAGAGCCGGGGGCTTTCGCCGCTGGAAATCCGCCGCAAATCCGAGGCGTATGCCCGCAAGTATATCGACCTCCAGCGCGGGCAGTTCCGCCGCCTGGGCGTTTTCGGCGACTGGGAACATCCTTATTTGACCCTCGAACCCAGCTACGAATGCGAGATCCTGCGCGGTTTCGCCACGTTTGTGGAAAAGGGCTACGTTTACCAGAGCAAGAAGCCGGTTTACTGGTCCACCGGGGCGCAGACGGCGCTGGCCGAGGCCGAGGTGGAATACGCCGACCGCACCGACCCCGCCATTTTCGTGAAGTTCGCCCTCGCTTCCGGCCCGCTGGCTGGCAAGGCGAGCATGGTGATCTGGACCACCACCCCATGGACGCTGCCCGCAAACGTGGCCATCGCGGTTCACCCTCGCTTTAAGTATGTAGCGCGCGCTTTCAAACACGAAGCGACCGGCCAGGAGGACATGTTCGTCGTGGCCGAGGGGCTGGTTTCGCAATTTGCGGAAGTCACCGGCTGGAAGCCTGTAGACGGCGCGCCGCTCGGCGAGTTCACCGGCCAGGAAATGGAGAAATGGGGAGCCAAGCACCCGTTTTTGGACCGCGTTTCGCCGGTCATCCTGGCGGAATTCGTCACGCTCGACACCGGCACGGGCCAGGTGCATATCGCCCCGGGCCATGGCGCGGACGACTACGTCGCCGGGGTGAAGTACGGCCTGCCGATCCTCTCGCCCGTGGATGAGAACGGCTGCTTTACCGAGGAAGTCGGGATGCCGCAGTGGGTGGGTAAGTACGTTTTCGATTCCAATAAGGAAGTGGTGGAATACGTGCGCTCCATCGGCGCGCTTTTGGGCGAGCAGGCTTACACACACTCCTACCCCCACTGCTGGCGCTCCAAAACGCCCGTCGTGTTCCGCGCGGTGGAGCAGTTCTTCATCCGCATCGACGCCTTGCGCCAGCAGGCGCTCACCGAGATAGACAAAGTGAAGTGGATTCCGCATTGGGGCCGCAACCGCATTTATGGCACGGTCGAATCCCGGCCCGACTGGTGCATCAGCCGCCAGCGTTCCTGGGGCGTGCCGCTGCCGGTGTTCTATGCCGCTGAAACGGGCGAACCGATCCTCGATGCCGCCGTCGTGCGCAAAGTGGCCGATTTGGTCGAGCAGCACGGCACAAATTTGTGGTTCGAAAAAGACGACGCATGGTGGGCGCAAACCGTGGGGTTACCCGCCGGCACCACCCGCCGCAACGACACGCTGGACGTCTGGATCGACTCCGGGGTTTCGCACACGGCGGTGGTCCAAAAGCGCCCCGAACTGCGCTTCCCGGCGGACCTCTATCTCGAAGCCACCGACCAGCATCGCGGCTGGTTCCAGTCCTCGCTGATGACCAGCGTGGCCATGCACGGCGTGGCCCCGTACAAGAGCGTCATTACGCACGGGTTCGTGGTCGATAAGGACGGCAAGAAGATTTCCAAATCGAGCAGCTACCAGAAGCCGATGACGGCCACTCATTTCGTGGGCAAATACGGCGCGGACATCGTGCGCCTGTGGGTCTCCAGCGTGCAGTTCACCGACGAGGTGCCCTTCTCGGAGGAGGCCTTTACCCGGCTTGGCGAGGCCTACCGGCTTTTCCGCAACACCCTGCGCATTTTGTTGGCCAACCTGAACGGGTTCGACCCGAAGAAGGATGCCGCGCCGCGCGAGCAATGGACGCTGGTGGACCGCTGGGTGGCCTCCCGGCTCCAGAACGTGATCGCCACCTGCCGCGAGGCTTACGACACCTACGAATTCCGCCGCGTTTTCCAGACGTTGAACCAATTCTGCGCCGTCGATTTGAGCGCGCTTTACGTGGACATCACCAAGGACCGCATGTATTGCGACGCCACGGATTCCGCGCGCCGCCGTGCCACGCAAACCGTCATGCACGCGGTGTTTGACGCCCTCACGCGCCTGCTGGCTCCCATTCTTTCCTTCACGGCGGACGAAGCCTGGGAATTCGCGGGCCACGCTACCGGCGATGTGCATTTGCAGACCTTCCCCGAGGCCGATCCGAGCCTTGCCGACGCGGAACTGGAGACGCGATTTGAAAAGCTCCTCGCGCTGCGCGGCGTCATCGCCCAGGCGGTGGAACCGGCCCGCAAGGAGAAGTTGATCGGCAACGCGCTCGAAGCCAAAGTCACGCTTTCCATCGCCGACCCGGCGCTGCTGGCCGAGTTGAAAGGCATGGAGTGCGAACTGGAGGAATTCTTCATCCTGAGCCACCTGGAATTGCAGGCGGGCGAGGAAACGAAGGCTGCATTGGTGCGCACCGAAGCCGCGAAGTGCGGCCGCTGCTGGCGGCACAAACCGGAAGTCGGCTCCAACCCGGCTCATCCCGAACTGTGCGGCCGTTGCGCGGAAGTCGTGGGGTAACCCCAAGCTCCATGAAACCCGCTCCAAGCATATCAAGCATCCCGAGGCTCCTGTTGCTGTTCACCCTGCCCGCCTACCTGCTGGACCAGGCGACGAAGTGGGCCGTGCTGTGGAATTTTGAGTATGGCGCGGAGATGCCGGTCGTCCCCGGCTTCTTCAGCCTCGTGCATTGGCGCAACACCGGGGCGGCGTTCAGTTTCATGAGCGACTCCAACGGGTTCTTCATCGGGCTTTCCGCCGTGGCGGTGGTGGTGCTGGGGGTGCTGGCTTGGCGTGGAAAATTCCGCGACCGCGTGGGCGGGATCGCCTGGGCGCTGCTGCTGGCGGGCATTTTGGGAAACTTGACCGACCGGCTCTTGCACGGCTCGGTGGTCGATTTCCTGCTCTTCGACCTGCACGTTCCCTATGCCAACCCGTGGCCTGCCTTCAACGTGGCCGACTCGTGCATCTTTATCGCGGCGGCGCTCTTTATCTGGCAATCCTTCCAGGAGCCAGAAAAGACTGCCGCGAAGTAAATACGGCTTTACCCCTTGCCCCCTCGTTACGAATCTCCAGATTCGTAACGCACGTTGTCTTGGAATCTCCAGATTCCATAGGCGTGCTCAACGAATCGGAGATTCGCAGACAGCTTGCGTTCCCAATCAGAGATTGGGAACGAGGAAAACGAGGAAAAAGACGGCGGCGCAGTAATAAAAAGCTCGCTGGCTTGTCTCGTGCCCAAACTCCATTTGGGCACGCCATTGTTCCGGCAACTCCTATTGCCGCAAATAGAGTTTCGGCGCGAGAGGCGGTTGTGTTAGCCTCCCCAAACTGTCCCGATGGAAGGCAAACTGCTCGATACTCTCAAACACTACTTCGGCTACTCGGAGTTCCGGCCCCACCAGGAGGCGATTATCAACGCTTCGCTGGAAGGGCGGGATGTGTTCGCGCTGTTGCCCACCGGAGGCGGCAAATCGCTTTGCTACCAGTTGCCCGCGCTGCTGCGGCCCGGCTTGACGGTGGTGGTTTCGCCATTGATCTCGCTGATGAAAGACCAGGTGGACGCGCTCACCTCCTGCGGCATCGCGGCCACGTTTTTGAACTCCGCGCTGGGTAAGTCCGAGAGCCGGGACCGGCTGCGCGGGCTGCACCGGGGTCAATACCGGCTCCTTTACGTGGCCCCCGAGCGGCTCATGCTGGCGGGGATGCTGGAGGACCTGGCGGCCTGGAACGTGAACTTGATCGCCATTGACGAGGCCCACTGCATCAGCGAATGGGGGCACGATTTTCGCCCGGAATACCGGCAGCTTGCCACGTTGCGGGAGCATCTCCCCAATGTGCCCGTCATGGCGCTCACGGCCACCGCCACCGAGCGGGTGCGCGAGGACATTGTGCGGCAGTTGAACTTGTGCGCCCCGGCGATTTTTGTCGCGAGCTTCAATCGGCCCAACCTGACCTACCGCGTCATTCAAAAATCCAAGCCTTTCGACCAGCTTCTCAAATTCGTCGCGGGGCACCGCAACCAAAGCGGCATCGTTTATTGCTTCAGCCGCAAAACCGCCGATAGCGTGGCCAAGCGGCTGACCGATGCGGGCGTGAGCGCGCTGCCTTACCACGCAGGGCTTACCGCCGAGGAGCGCAACCGCAACCAGGAGCTTTTCCAGCGGGAAAAAGTGCGCGTCATCGCGGCGACCGTCGCCTTCGGCATGGGGATCAACGTTACCGGCATCCGGTTCGTCGTGCATTACGACTTACCCAAGAATATTGAAGGTTATTACCAGGAAACGGGCCGAGCGGGCCGCGACGGCCTACCCAGCGAATGCCTCCTCTTGTTCAACGCCGCCGATATCGCCAAGCAGACCGGCTTCATTGAGGAAAAAGAAGACCTGCAAGAGCGGGAAATCGCCCGGGAACAGCTTCGGCAGGTGGTGCACTATGCCGAGTCGGCGGACTGCCGCCGCGTGGCGCTCTTGCGCTACTTCGGCGAAGAGTGGCCGGAGGAAAATTGCGGCGGCTGCGACAATTGCCTGGAGCCGCGCGAAACTTACGACGGCACGCTGCCCGCGCAAAAGCTGCTCTCCTGCGTTTACCGCGTGTGGCAGAAAAGCCAACACGGCTTCGGCCTCAACCACGTCATCGACGTGCTTTGCGGCGCGGACAACGTCATGATTCGCAAATGGCGGCACGAGGAGCTTTCCACCTACGGCATCGGCGCTGATTTTTCCAAAAAAGAATGGCAGGTGATCGGGCGGGAGCTGATCCGCAAAGGGCTCTTAAGCCAGACTGCGGAGAAGTACTCCGTGGTCGAGTTGACCCGCGAAGGGCGGGAGGCGCTGGCCAAGCGGACGCCGATCACGCTGACCAAAACGGTGGTGGCGCGCGAGAAGCGGCAGATGAAAGGCGCGGTGGAGTGCGACGAGGAGCTTTTCGAGCGGCTGCGGGACTTGCGCAAGAAAATCGCCAACGAAATGGACGTGCCCGTTTATGTCGTATTTACGGATGCGCCATTGCGGCAAATGGCGCGTTTTTATCCGCAAACGGCCATCGAATTCACGCAAATCTCGGGTGTCGGCGAGCAGAAGCTGCGCAACTTTGGCGAGGCGTTCATGGCGGAAATCGCCCGCTACCTGGAAACGAACCCGAGGCGGCGTTTCGACGATTCCGCGAACGCCGCGTAGATCGTAGTTTCTCTTCTCTTCCCCTGTCTTTCTTCGTGCCTTCGCGCCTTCGTGCCTTCAAAGAAAAATACGGAGGCGTGGGCCGAATGGGGCTAACGAATTTCATGCCTTGCATGGCTTCAGTCTTAGCCTGGCGGAACGTCTCGGGGCCGTCTACCTTCCACGCCCATCGAATGGCTCCCTTTGAAGTTTCACACGAAGGCGCGAAGGCGCGAAGGCGCGAAGGCGCGAAGGAAAAGACAAGAAACCAGAAGCCTTGTGAGTGTGAAAATCACCTTCCGCTCGCTTTAATCAGCGCCTGGATGCGTTCCATCTTGGCCGCGCGAGCCGGGTCTTTGCGCCAGTCCGCCGGGGTGCCGGTGACGCGGTTGCTCCAGTTGGAGTCCGCGACGGCTCCCGGGACGTTGAAGCGCGTGGCCTCGCCAAACACATCGGTCACCATCACGATGGCCAGCCACGCGTTGCTTTGGAAAAGCCCCGCCAAGAGCGCCTCGTGGATCTGGTCCGTAAACGGCTTCGGGCCGTCGATGCCGAACCCCGCGAAGCCGCAAAGTTGCTCCATTTCCCAACGCTGGTGCCCGTCGCCCGCTTCCGCCGCGCGGCGCATCTGGTCCCAAAGCGCGGCGATGGGCAGGTGGTCGTGGGTGGCGTAGGTGGTGACGGCCAGCCGCGGATAGTCGCGGCCCGCCACGAGGTGCCAATCCTGGCGGCGCTCCCATTGCGGAATTTTGAACCCGGCGATGCCGAGGCTGGCGAGGTTGGGCCGCACGTAGTCGGGCACGACTCCGAGATCCTCGGCGATGAGCCGGAACTCGCCCACTTCGGAAAGCAGCGCCCGCAGGTATTCCTCGCCCTCGCGGCGGTTGGCGTCGCGGTTTTCCCAGGTGGAATCGTCGCGCGGGATGAAGTGCGGCAGGTCGCCGCCGGTGCGGGCGCGGGCCTCGTCGTGGGAAAGCGGAGCGAACTCCGGGTTGCGCTGGGGCCGCCACGGGAAGCCATACATGCGGTAGAACCCGAGCACGTGGTCAATGCGGAAGAGGTGGAAAATCTCGCGCACCCGCCGCACCCGCTGCCGCCACCAGGCAAAGTTTTCCGCGCGGTGGGCTTCCCAGCGGTAAATCGGCACGCCCCAGTTCTGACCCCATTTTTCAATGAACGGGTCGTCTTTATAAGCCGGTTCGGGCGGCGCGCCGCCGGACCATTTCAAATTGAAGAGGCCAGGGTGGCAAAAAACGTCGCTGCTGTAGTAGCTGACCCCAATGGGCACGTCGCCCATCAGCGCCACGCCCAGGCTGTCGCATTCCGCCTTGAGCGCCCCCCACTGGGTGAAGGCGATCCACTGCACGTATTGGAAATAGCGAACTTTGCGCTCCAGCGCGCGGCGGGCGGCAGCTTTTTGCGCATCGACCCAAGCCCGCGCCGTTTCCAGCGTCTGGTGCGCTTCGGGCCACAGGTCCCACTGTTCGGAGCCGCCGTTTTCATCCATCAACGCCCGGAACAGGCCGTAGCCCTCGATCCAGCCCGCCTGCTCCTTGACCCACGCGCGGAACTTGCGGGCGCGCGCCGTGTTGTGCCGCCATTCCGCCTCCATGAAGCTCTCGAAGGCTGTTTCCAGGAGGCGGCGTTTGAGAGCTTTCACCACCCGGTATTGCACCGGCCCCGACCGCAGCGCCGTGGGCGAAATGCCGTCGAGCGCCTCGGAAAAGCCGCGCGGGGTGAGATCCGGCACGGTGTGGGGCGAAAGCGCCAGCGTGCACGGGTCGATGGCCACCGAAGAAATCGCGTTGTAGGGAGAATTATCCGACCCGGTTTCGTTGATCGGCAGCAACTGCACGAGCCGGAAACCGTTCTCGGCGGCCCAGGCGGCGAATTCCCGCAGGGATTCGGTATCGCCGATGCCCAGGTCTTTTTCCGAGCGCAGGGCGAAGAGTGGAGCGAGGATTCCGGCCAGTGGCGTTTCGGGCGTCAGTTGCATGGTGGAAGGTAAAAGGGATTGAAAAACAAGAGCGGAAAAGAGCCGCGGGCGTCAAACATCGGCATTCCCGGGCCGTTCGGCAAGCCTGTAGGAAACGATTCTAGCACCGGACCCAGCCGGAGCATTCCTTTTCCCATGACGCCGCTTCTTCTCAAATTTCTCCGAATGAACTGGGTGATTTTCATCGTGATGATGGCCCTGGCGGTGTTCGGCGTCGTGGCGATCTATAGCTGCACCTACATGCGGGAAAATCCGGCCTATTTCCTGATGTGGCGCAAACAGGCGGTCTGGGTGGGCATCAGCGCGGTGATGTTCATGGTGGTGAGCCTCATCCCCTACAAATGGGTGCGCTGGGGGGCGCTCCCTCTTTACAGCGTTTCCATGGTTTTCCTGGTGCTGACGCTTCTGATGGGCGTTTCCAAGGACGGCGCCCGCTGCTGGTTGCACCTGGGGCCAATCCTCTTCCAACCGGCGCAGTTGGCCGTGCTCTCTGGCATTCTCATTATGGCCCTTTTTTTGACCCAGTACGCCCGGTTGCATCCGGTCTGGCAGTTGCTGGCCTGTGGCGCGCTCGCGGGCGCTCCCGCGCTGCTCATTTTGATTCAGCCGGACATGGGCGAGTGCCTCATCTGGCTGCCCGTGGTCTTTTTCATGCTCTTTTTGGCCCGCGTGCCGGTGCGCTACTTCCTGGTGCTTATTCTGCTGGCATCCATCGCCATGCCGCTGGCCTACAATTTCAAGCTCAAGCCTTACCAACAGAAGCGCATTGTGGCTTTCATCGACCCGGAGATTGATTCGCAAGGCTCCGCGTGGGCCATCAACCAGTGCCTTATCGCGATTGGTTCCGGCGGCTGGAAGGGCAAGGGCTTTCTGGCCAAGGAGAGCCAGGTGGAAATGGGCTACGTCCCCAGCACCACCGTTCCCAACGACTACATTTTCACCGCCATCGGCGAGCAATGGGGCTTTTTGGGCGGCACCGCGCTGGTTGGCGCTTTCGGGGTGCTCTTGGGGAGTTGCCTCTGGGTGGCCGCCCATGCCCGGGACCGCCTGGGCCTATTGCTTGCGGGCGGTGTCACCAGCCTCATTTTTGCTCATACTTACCAGAATATCGGTATGAACGTCTCTTTAATGCCGGTCACGGGTGTTCCGCTGCCTTTGATTAGCTACAGCGGCTCGTTTGTATTCGTGATCGTTTTTGGCCTTGGCCTGGTGAATAGCGTCTGGGTTCACCGCCATGAGCCGGTGCGCGGCGTTGCTGCGCGGAAGGCAGGATGATGAATCCAGCCCACCGCTTGCGCCTTGCGCACCGGCTCATGGGGGAGTGGCGCGGCGTTGCTGCGCGGAAGGCAGGATGATGAATCCAGCCCACCGCTTGCGCC
>CAZEOO010000006.1:0-56259 GCA_964513965.1 uncultured Chthoniobacteraceae bacterium | reverse complement strand
TTGCGCACCGGCTCATGGGGGAGTGGCGTGGCGTTGCTGCGCGGAAGGCAGGATGATGCAGTTTGGCGTTCTTTTCCCCCCGGAAAGGCTTTGGCTGGCATCAGTTAAAACCGGATTCTTCTTGGCAGAGGGTGGCCCCTTGGCTAGGTTCTTCACCTCTCCAAATGAAGAAAACTCTCTTGCTGCCAGCTTCCATGCTCTTGGGCATGTTCCTGAGCGCAGCCAATTCGCAGGCTCAGTTCGGGAGTTTTAATGATGTTCCCATCGAAATTACCGCCGATGGGGAGTTCCGTTTTGTGGGCGGGGTGGCCGTGGCGGAAAATAACGTGGTGGTCCACTACGGGACGACTTCGATTTACGCCGATTACGTTCAATACAACCCCGAAACCCGCGATGTGCTGGCCATCGGCAACATCCGCGCCTACCGGGACGGCCGGCTCGTCGAGGGGGAGCGTTCGCTTTACAATCTCGAAACCAAGCTCCTGCGCACCAGCGACTTCCGCGCGGGCAACTACCCGTTTCTCCTCAAGGGTGAAAGCATGGGTTCGCTGCCGGGCAGCACGGGCTACGTGGCCCAGAATACCAGCGTCACCACCAGCGATTCGAGCAAGCCGGATTTCCACGTGACGGCCGGTTCCACGCGCGTCCACCCCAACCAGTACATCACCATGACCAACGTGACCGCCTACGTGGGCGAGACGCCGGTCATGTGGTTCCCCTTCATCTACCAGTCGATGAAGGAGGAGGCGGGGTTCTCGTTCACGCCCGGTTATACCAGCGATTACGGTGTTTATCTGCTCACCCGCTATGGGGTGCCGATTTCCGACAACACCCACGGGATGCTCAATTTTGACCTCCGCAGCCGCCGCGGCGTGGCCCTCGGGCTCGATACGGACACCCATTTCGGGCCGGAGGAAAAAAGCTGGGCCAAGTTCCGCGGGTACTACGCGAAAGACTCGGATACCGAGGTCAACCACACGGCGGAAACCATTCTGCCGGTCAGTTCCGACCGTTACCGCCTCAATTTCCAGACCCGCACCTACCTTTCCCCGGACCTGTATGCCAGCGCGGACTTCACCAAGCTGAGCGATTACCGCTTCCTGCGCGACTACGATCCGAGCGAGTACCACACCAACCCGCAGCCGGATAACGTCTTCTCGCTTACGCAGTGGAACGAGAAATACACCCTCACCGGCATCACGCGCTTTCAGGTGAACAAT
Source organism: uncultured Chthoniobacteraceae bacterium (assembly GCA_964513965.1). GTDB lineage: Bacteria > Verrucomicrobiota > Verrucomicrobiia > Chthoniobacterales > Chthoniobacteraceae > UBA695. The sequence goes on along the minus strand of CAZEOO010000006.1, from coordinate 55,039 downwards.
TTCTTCGACGCCACCGAGCGTATCGAAGGCGTTCTGGATGTCACGCGGCAGCCGATTTTCGCCCTTCCCGCGTTGAAGGAGATGCCCGTCTTTTACGAAAGCGAAACCAGCGCCGCCCGGTTGGCGCGCCGTTTCGGTTCGCTCTCCAACACCGACGCGAACGACCCCGTGGCCGTCAGCACGCTGTTGCACGATTACGTGGCCACGCGCCTGACCACCGCCCACCAGTTCACCCTGCCGCAAACCTACTTCGACTGGCTCTCGGTCGTGCCGCGCATGGGCTTCCGTCTTTCCTACTACTCGGCGGGCGCGGAGAGCCAGCTCGTCAACTACAACCAGCTTTCCGGGCTCGACCTCCGCGACGAGGCCCAAACGCTGCTGCAAAACAAGACCGACGGGACGGTTTTCCAGCCCGTATTCAACGCGGGCGTGGAAACTTCCTTCAAGCTCTCGAAGGAATGGGAGAATGTTCAATCCCGCTCCTGGGGCATCGACGGGCTGCGCCATATCATCCAGCCCTACAACAACTTCTCCTACGTTCGCACCGGCAAGGACGCCAACGGCATTCTCCAGTTTGACCGCCTGAACCCTTCCACCGAACTCGCTTCGCTCGATTTCCCGCAGTTCACCGCCACCGATGCCATCACCGACTGGACCATCTGGCGCTGGGGCGTGCGCAACTTCCTGCAAACCCGCCGGGACGACAACACCATCAACCTGGTGGAGATGGACACCTTCTTCAACGTCAACCTGCAAGCCGCCGATTACCCCGGCCTGACGCCCGAGGGGGATTTTTCGAACCTGTGTAACAAGCTGACCTACAACCCCTTCAACTGGGTGACGTTCACGATGAACACCCAGCTTCCGCTGGTCTCGAGCGGGTTCACGCAGGTCAATACCGACGCCCATTTCCATGTCTCACAGGATATGAGCGTGCTCCTTGGTCACGGATACCTCAAAAACAACCCCTACTTCGAGGATGCCAACAACCTCCGGTTCGGGGCTTATTACCGGCTCAACGACAACTGGGCGGTGAGCTTTACCGACCAATACGAATTCACCGACGGCATCATGCAGCGGCAGGATTATTCGATCCACCGCGATCTTTCCAGTTGGATCGCCTCGCTCGGATTGCTCGTAAGGGAAAATTATAATAGCGCCACGGGCGAAACCGTATCCGATGTAACAGTGGCCTTAACCTTTACGCTCAAAGATTTGCCTTCTCTGAAATTGCCGCTTTCCCTCAAGCCCGAATAGCTTTTTTCCTTCAACAAAAAATCCAACGACAAACCAATACAACACATGGATCTCTGCATCATCGGTTCCGGTTACGTCGGTCTTGTTAGTGGCGCCTGCTTCGCTGAAGTGGGCCACACCGTGACCTGCGTGGATAACGACCAGCGAAAAGTGGACTCGCTCCAAGCCGGCAAAATCCCCATTTACGAACCCGGCCTTGAAGAGCTGGTTCACCGCAACGTCGCCGCCAAGCGCCTTCGTTTCACCAACAGCATCGAGGACGGCGTGGACCACTCGCAAGTGATCTTCATCGCCGTGCCGACGCCGCCCCAGGCCGACGGCAGCGTGGACCTGACCTATATCGAGCGCGTCGCCCGCGAGATTGCCGGAGTGCTCAAGCAGGGGGAATACCGTGTGGTCGTGGACAAGAGCACCGTGCCCGTCAAGACCGGCGAAAAAGTCACCGACACCATCAAGCGTTACAACCCGGGCGCCGATTTCGACGTCGTCAGCAACCCTGAATTCCTGCGGGAAGGCAGCGCCGTGCCCGACCTGATGAAGCCCGACCGCATCGTCATCGGCGGCAACAGCGACCGCGCCCTGGCGCTGATGAAGAAGATTTACGAGCCGTTCAACGCGCCCATCCTCGTCACGGACGTGGCTTCGGCCGAGATGATTAAGCACGCCGCCAACTCGTTCCTGGCGCTCAAGATTTCCTACATCAACGCCGTCTCCGCCATCTGCGAAGCCAGCGGAGCGGACGTGGAGAAAGTGGCTGCGGGCATCGGCATGGACCGGCGCATCGGCCGCAACTTCCTCAACGCGGGCATCGGCTACGGCGGTTCCTGTTTCCCGAAAGACATCGCCGCGTTCATCGCCATCAGCGACGACCTGGGCGTGCCCTTCACCCTGCTTAAGGAAGTGCAGCGCATCAACCGCGACCAGAAAGAACGCTTCATCAAGGGCATCCGCGACGCCCTCTGGGTGCTCAAGGACAAGAAGATCGCCGTGTGGGGGTTGACCTTCAAACCCGACACCGACGACGTTCGCAACTCCGTGCCGATCGAGCTCGTCAACGAACTCGTGGCCGAGGGAGCCATCGTCACCGCGTATGATCCCAAGGGTGCCGAGAAGGCCGAGGAATACAAGCTTTGCCCCGGCGTCAAGCTCGTGGGCAGCCCGCTCGAAGCTGCCAAGGGCGCCGAGGCGCTCATCCTGGCAACCGAGTGGAAGGAATTCGCCTCCGTGCCGCTGGAAGACGTCAAAAAGGTGATGCACACCCCGCTCGTTTTCGACGGCCGCAACTTCTTCGACCCCGACACGATGTCGAAGCTTGGCTTCACCTACCGGGCCGTCGGTCGCCCGGTCGTTGACCCGAAGGCATAAAAGCCTCAGAAACTTAAAAAAGCCGCGCGGTTCGCCGCGCGGCTTTTTTGTTGGAATGAATGGGACTGACAGGCCGCCGCCTCTATTCTCCCACCTTCGCGGTGTTTTGCGTGTTCTGCTGGCGGCGCAGGTCGATCAAGTCCGAGAGGATGTTCAACGTTTCCATGCGGGTGGCATCGACCACGGGCGCGTTGGATTCGTTTTCAGGGCTTTCTTCGTCCACATCGTCGGCGGGCTCTTCGGGCTCGGCGGCAACCGCTTTTTTGGCGGGCTTGGCCTTCTTGTCCGTGGCCTTGGCGGGCTTGGCCGGAGTGGCGGTCGCCGTGGCTTCCGCTTTGGCGGCCTCCTTGGCGGCTTCTTTAACCTTCTGCTTGGTGGCGGCGTCCGGCTCAACCCATTGATCCATCGAATTGCGCTTTTTGCCGTCGTTGGTGGCCAGTTGCAGCGGAGCGTTCACGTTGTCGAGCGTGATGGCATAGACCGTCAGGTGCTCGGGGGTGTATTTGGTCCGCTCCTCCTTGCGCTTGTTCATCTCGGCCTTCTTTTTGGCTATTTCGGCGCGCCGGGTTTGCTCGTTCAAGGAAAGGAGGGTGCCGTCCTTGGTTTCTTTCTGGCGCGTGATGTCGTCGTAAATGTATTTGAACTCCGGGTTGCTCTCAACGCGGGCGGTCGACCGGTTGCGCAGTTCGTCCAGGAAGAGCGGCTGGCTCACGGAGTTGAGCTTGCGGTAATCGGCGGGCGGCACTTCGTCGTAGGGCAGCGGGTTCTTCAAGGCGGATTCGCCGATGATGTCGTCCCGGTCGAAGAGGGACGGCAATACAACGTCCGAGGTGACGCCCCGGAATTGTGTGGAGCCGCCCGCAACGCGGTAGAATTTCTGGATGGTGAGCTTCAACGCGCCGCCTTCGCCGCCCACGCCGCTCAAGAATTGCACGAAACGGTCCACGGGGATCAACTGTTGCACGGTGCCCTTGCCGAAGGTGTGGTGGTCGCCCACGATGACGGCGCGGCCATAGTCCTGCAACGCCCCCGCGAAAATCTCGCTGGCGGACGCGCTGAGCGTGCTGGTCAAAATAACGAGCGGGCCGGTATAGACGCCGTCATTTTCATCGGCGGCAAGCACGTCGATTTTCCCGTTGGCGTCCTTCACCTGCACGACCGGGCCTTTCTTGATAAAGAGGCCGGTGAGCTTGGTGGCTTCGGAAAGATAACCGCCGCCGTTGCGCCGGATATCGATCACAAGGCCAGCGATGTTCTCTTTTTTGAGGCGTTTTAAGAGCGTGCGCACGTCGTCGGTGGTGCTCTTGGAGCCGTTATCCATGTCGCCGTAGAAGCTCGGCAGCGTAATCCAGCCGATCTTGACGGGCGCGCCGGTTGCGGCGTCCTGTTTCTCAATGAGGTAGGCCTTCGCCTCCTGGTCCTTCATTTTGACCTCGTCGCGGACGATCTCGATGATCTTGCGCGTGCTCGGGTCGGCATGGGCGGGGATCACCTGGAGCCGCACCTTGGTTCCTTTTTTGCCCCGGATCATGGAGACCACTTTGTCGATTTTGAGATCGATGACGTCCACGAAATCCTTGTCACCTTGGGCCACGGCCACGATGCGGTCGCCCACGTGCAGATGGCCTTCCTTGTCCGCGGGGCCGCCTACGACGAGTTCCATGATTTTGGTGTAGCCGTCGTCGTTCTTTTTGAGCACGGCGCCGATACCCACCAGCGAGAGCTTCATGGTGACCAGGAAGTTCTGGTACTCGTCCTTGCTCATGTACTCCGAGTGCGGGTCGTAGGTCTGGGCGAGGGCGGAAAGGAACTGGTCCACCGCGTCGCGGCTCGTTTGCTCGTGCAGGGTCCGCAGCAGGTTGTCGTAACGGCGGTTAAGCACCTTGAGCGGCGGTTCGGTCGGGTGCTCGGCCAGTTTGAGTGTGAGGTATTCGCCCTCAAGCTGGTCGTGCCAGAGTTGATCCGCCTCGGCTTCGTCCTTGGGCCACGGAGCTTTTTGGCGGTTGAGGTTCAGCGTGCGGTCGCTCTTGAAAGTGAACTTTTCATTGGCCAGCCAGCCCTTGACCTTGGCGATGCGCTCCTCGAAGCGTTTGCGGTAGAGGTCGAAAATTTCGTAGGCGGGGGTCGGGTTGCCCAGGAGAATGTCGTCATTGAGGGCGTCGCCGTATTTGGCCACGAAGGCATCAAGGTCCTGCTGGGTAAAGACGAGGTGGGCGTAGTCGAGCGTCTCGATGTAGCGCAGCAGCGTCCGTTTGGAGTAGTCCTTGTCGAGCTTATGGCGGCTGTAGTGGAACTGCTCCATTACCCGGCCGATGGAACTGGTGATGAGCCCCGGGTCTGCATCCGCTTCAACCCTCGGAACAAAGGCGGCGAAAAGGAGAAAGGTCGCCCCGAGGGCGCAGAGTGAGCGGAATCGTTTCATGAAAATGGTCAAAGTCTAAATCAACGCTGGAATGGGGTGGTTCGCAATCCTTTTTGGCCTTCTTGTTAAGTTGGCGGTAAAACAGGCTTGCGTCGAGCCACAAATCCACTCCAAAACTTCAAAAGTACAATGCAAATAGACACGTATACCGGCGGCTCGTTCGAAACCAACAGCTATTTTATTCCTACTAAGGAGGGAGGCGTTCTCATCGACGCTGCCGAAGGGGTGTGCGATTGGCTCCAGGCCCAGGGGCGGACGGTGAACACGCTGCTCATCACCCACGGGCACTTCGACCACGTGCCGGACGCCGCCCGGCTCAAGGCCGTTTTCGGCTGCCGCGTGGGAGCGCACGCTGAGGCCAGGCCGATGATCGCCGACCGGCAATTTTTCCGCCGCTTCGGGATTCCCTTCGACGTGGAGCCGGTGGAGGTGGACTTCGAGATTGCCGAGCGGGCGTCCCTGGAAATCGACGGGCTGGAATTCGCCACCTACGACGTGCCGGGCCACTGCCCCGGGTCGATTTGCTACTTTTTGAAGCAAGCGCGGGTGCTCTTTAGCGGGGATGTGCTTTTCGCGGGATCGGTGGGGCGCTCGGACCTGCCCGGCGGCGACGGCGCGCTCCTCATTGACGGCATCACGGGCAAACTGCTTCCCCTGGGGGACGACGTGCGCGTGCTGCCCGGCCACGGCCCCGGGTCCACCATTGGCAGGGAGCGGGCTGCGAACCCGTTTTTGACCCGGATTTAGGGATTTCACTGATGCAACGTCGCGTTGCTATTTCGCGGCGGCCTCTTTACACTTCCGCCCCACGTACCCATGAATAACCTGTCTGAACGCATCCAAGCCGCCGCGGCGGCTGGCCACCTTCCCGAATCCAGCGCCCGGAACATCCTCCAACTGCTCGCCAGCAGCAGTTCGCCGGTCGACAAAGCGAGCATTACCGAACTGGTGGAAGCCGGGGCTTGGAGCGAACTCAACGACCGCTTTTTCCGCACCCTGGCTTTCGGCACCGGCGGCTTGCGGGGCCGCACCATTGGCAAAATCGTCACCAAGGCGGAGGAGGGGGTCCCGCAGACGCTGGAACGGCCGCAGTACCCGTGCGTGGGCACCAACGCGATGAATTATTTCAACATCTCGCGCGCCACCCAGGGGCTCGTGGCTTATTTGCGGGAATGGTTCGCCAAGAACCAGCTCCCGGGCCGCCCCAAGCTGGTGATTGCCCATGATACCCGGCATTTTTCCCGCGAGTTCGCGGAGTTGACGGCCAAGGTCGCCGCCGAGAACGGCGTGGATGTTTGCCTCTTCACGCTGCCCCGGTCCACGCCGGAGCTTTCGTTCGCGGTCCGCTACACCCGGGCCACCGCCGGGGTGGTCATCACCGCCAGCCACAACCCGCCGCACGACAACGGCTACAAGGTTTATTTCGAAGACGGCGCGCAGGTCATCGCTCCGCACGACAAGGCCATCATCGACAAGGTCAACGCCATCGCAACGGATGTCTACACGCCGCTGCCGAAGGCCGAGCAAGGCACCATCCAGGCGATTTGTGAAGAGATTGACAACGCCTACATGGCCCGGCTCGAAACGCTCGTGCTCGACCGCTCGCTCATCGAAAAAGCGCGCGATTTGAAGGTGGTCTTTACCCCCATTCACGGCACCGGCGGGGAGATCAGTTGCCCCATGCTGGCCCGGCTCGGCTTCCAGTTTTCCGTGGTGCCGCAGCAGGCCGGGTTCGATGGCCGCTTCCCGACCGTCAAGAGCCCGAACCCCGAAAACGCCGAGGCGCTCACGCTGGCCATCGAACTGGCCAACAAGGAAAACGCCGATCTCGTGCTGGCCACGGACCCCGATTGCGACCGCATGGGCGTGGCCCTGCGCAACGCGAAGGGCGAAATGGAACTCATCACCGGCAACCAGATCGGTTCGCTGCTGGCATGGTACCGCGCCAGCACGCTCAAGCGCCTGGGGGTCATCAACGATGAGAACGTCAAAAACTGTGTTATCATCAAGACCTTCGTGACGACGGATCTGCAAAAGACCATCGCCGCAAAATTCGGCATCCGCTGCGTGGAAACCTTGACCGGGTTCAAGTACATCGGCGCGAAGCTGACGAAATACGAGCGGGCGCTGCCGAAGGAGGTCCAGGCCCATTACGCCAACCTGCCGGAACTCGAAACGCGCGCGCTGCGGCTGGATAAATCCAGCTACTACGTGTTCGGCGGCGAAGAGAGCTACGGCTACAGCGGGTCCGACTTCGTGCGCGACAAGGACGCCAACAGCGCCACCGTCATGTTCTGCGAAGTGGCCGCCTACGCCAAGAGCCGCGGCATCACCCTTGACGTGCTGCTGGACGAAATTTACGGCGAATACGGCTATTACCTCGAAAAAGGCACCAACCTGGTGTTCGAGGGGGCCGAGGGCGCCGCCAAGATCAAGAGCCTGGCGGATTCCTATGCCAACAACCCGCCCAAAACCATTGACGGCTCCGTGGTCACCGGCATGACCAACTTCGGCACGCAGGAAATCTGCGATGTCGAGGGCGACTTGATCCCCAAAGAGGGGATGATTATCCTCACGCTCGCCGACGGCCGCCGCATCGCCATCCGCCCCTCCGGCACCGAGCCCAAGATCAAGTTCTACCTCTTTGGCCACCGCGCCCCGCGTCCCGGCAAGCCGTTTGGCCGGGAGGAATTGATCGCCATCAAAGCCGAGGTGAAAGCCTCCCTGGAGCGCATGTGGGTGGAACTCCAGGCCGACGCCCAACGGCGGGTCGCGTAACGGTTTGACCGTCTGAAACTTGTATCCTTAACGGCCCGGACTGCTTTTACGCGGTCCGGGTCGTTCTTTTTACATAAGTTTAACGTTTTTTCCGGCACAACATAGGTTGCGGGGCCGCCAAATGTGGTGTGGTGAAATGGCAGCGCCCCCTTTAAGAATAAGAAAGCGGTTTCATCACGACTTGTAACCAAGCGGATATGATCGCCGCCACTCATTTATTCGACGCTCTCACACCAAAACAGAACGGATTGAAATGTCCACGTCCACACTAGGCGCTGCATACCGCAACCGACCCCGCGAATTTTTCGGCAACCGCTTCGTCTATGCCGTCATTAGTTCCCGGGCTCGGGGTCTTACCATTGGCGTGAACATGAACCCCAACCAGGCGTGCAATTACGATTGCCCCTACTGCGAAGTGGTTCGTTCGCCCGAATTTGCCGACGCCAAGCTCGATCTGAAAGTGCTCACGCGGGAACTCATCCATGTCGTGGCCCTGGCCCAGTGTGGGCGCATCAAGGAGTTGAAGCAATTCGCCGGGTGTCCCGAGGACTTGCTCACGCTGAAAAACGTCGCCTTGAGCGGCGACGGCGAGCCCAGCCTCGTGGCCAACTTCGACGAAATCGTTAAGGAAGTCCTCACGATTCGCCAATTGCTTTCGCATTTCAAAGTGGTCGTCATCACCAACGGCTCCGGGCTCCACCGGCCCAGCGTGCAGCGGGGCATCGCGCGGTTGGCGCCAGAGGACGAAGTTTGGATCAAGCTCGACGCGGGCACCCAGGAAGCCATGACGCGCATCAATGGGCGTGAGGCCAACCTGGAGACCACGCTCAAGAGCATCCTTTCCATCGCCCAAAAGCGGCCCGTCGTTATCCAGAGCCTCTTCTTTATTCAGGAGGACATCGCGCCGTCGGAGGAAGAAATCAGCGCCTACATTGCGCGGTTGAACGAATTGAAAACGGCGGGTGCGCAGATTTCGCTGGTTCAGGTTTATTCGGCCTGTCGGCCCCCGGCACGGCCGGGATGCAGGCACCTGCCGCTGGCGCAGATTTCGGGCATCGCCCGACGCGTGCGGGAAGAGACGGGGATATCCGCCGAAGTGTTTTAGGATGGGATGCAAGGGGGCAAGCCCCCTTGCCGGGGTGCTGGGGCAGAGCCCCAGAAGTCAAAAACAAAAGCAAGGCGGGGCTTAAACAGCCCGAGCGTGGAATAAAAACCGGTGCTTACAATCCGCCTTGCCTATATTGGACAGCGAAGCGTCTCCGCCAAGCGCCGCAGGCGCTTATCTTGAACTCGTTACCCCCGAGACGCTTGCCCCCGAAAAAACGCTGCGCTGTTTTCGGGGGGAGCAAGGCGGGCCAATAGGTGCAACGCTCGGGTTCAGTTAGGCAGCGCCGCTTCAAAATCAATTCAATGCCCGCCTTGCAAAAGACATTGGGAGGCTTCGCCTCCCAAACCCTCCAGCAGGGGAGCTTGCTCCCCTGCACCCCACCCTAGCTTTCCAGAAATTTTAGCAGATCGGCGTTGAATTCCTCCCTGTGCGTGAAACTCAATCCATGCGGCGCCCCGGGATAAACCTTCAGCGTCGCATGCGGCACCAACTCAGCCGCCCGCCGCGCCGAAGCATCAATCGGCACAATCTGGTCGTCATCGCCATGCATGATGAGCGTCGGCACCCCGATGCGCCGGAGATCCCCGCTAAAATCCGTCTCGGAAAAAGCTTTGATGCAATCGAACGCCCCCTTCAACCCCGTCTGCATCGACCACAACCAGAACGCGTCCAGCACGCCCTGCGAGATCTTCGCATGCGCCCGGTTGTACCCAAAAAAGGGGATGCTCAAGTCGCGGTAATATTGCGAGCGATCCGCCAGCACGCCCGCCCGGATCGCATCGAACACTTCCATGGGCAGCCCGCCGGGGTTGGCTTCGGTTTTGAGCATGACCGGCGGCACCGCCCCCAGCAGCACGACTTTGGCCACGCGCTCCTGGCCGTGGCGGCCTACATAACGAGCGACTTCGCCGCCGCCCGTGGAATGCCCCACGAGCGTGATGCCCTTGAGATCCAGCACTTCGATCAGCTTCGCGAGGTCGTCGGCATAGGTGTCCATGTCGTTGCCGTTCCACGGCTGACTGGAGCGTCCATGGCCCCGGCGGTCATGCGCGATCACTCGATACCCCCGCTCCGCCAGGAAAAGGATCTGTTCGTCCCAGGCATCGGCGTTGAGCGGCCACCCATGGGAAAAGACCACCGGGCGGCCCGCGCCCCAGTCTTTGTAAAAGAGTTCGATGGGGCGGGAGTTCTCCTCGCCGACGGTGATGAAAGATGCTTCGTTGCGCATAATCCTGCCTCCTTGCCAGCCCGGAAGGCGTTTGTCTGAAACGGTTCCGGCGCAAAAAAAACGGCCCCGCCTTCCAACGGGGCCGTATCGCAAATTCCCGGCCTTACCGGGCAGCGGTCATCCTTGCCGCCAAAAGGTGCGTTTGCGGATCAACCGCAAAAAAGCCAGCCCACTCGCAGCCAAAATCCAGACCGAAGGTTCGGGCACAACGGTCAGGGTGACGTCGTTGCCGTCGCCGCCGTTGTAGTCGATTTCATAATCCACGTTGTCGTATTCGAAGGTGGCCGTTGTCGTGGAAGGATTCAAAATCACGTTGGTGCCCGAAACGCTTACCGCTGTGAACTGGCCGATGACCTTGGCTGCGGCGGTTCCGTCGATCTCGATCAGCGTGATGCTGGCTCCGAGCGCCTGGAGAGCGTCCAGCCCCGCGAGGGACAGCGTGCCGGAAAGCGAGACGTAATCGCTCACTTGGACCTGGTCAAATGCGCCCGCTGCCGTACCGGTGATCTGCATTTCAAGCGTGGATGCGGCATCCAGGGTGAGACTGGTTACGGAAATGGTGCCGGGGCTGTTGCCCGGGGCCACGGTGCCGCCTGCCACTTTGACATTGCCCACCGTGCCGGTGCCGCTCAGGCGCGCCCCGCTGGTGACGCTCACGGTGCCGGTTTTCAAAAGCGAACCGTTCACCTTCAATTCGCCCGCCGAGACGGTCGTCAACCCTGTATAGGTGTTGCTGCCGGTTAGCGTGGTCGTTCCCGAGTCGATCTGGTTGAGATTGAGGCTGCCACCAAAGCGATATCCGTAGGTCTTGGCGTTGCTGGCATTGAAGTTCACGGTGGCGGAGCCGCTCCCGCCGATGATGGCCAGGGTGCCGCTGGAGGCGCTCAAGCTGCCGGTGAACGAGCCGCCGTCGCCCAGGTTTAGCGTGCCCTCCGAACCGGCGCTCGCGCCGAGGGCCACCGTACCGCTGCCCACTTTCACCATGGCACTGCCGGAAACGGTCAAGCTCCCCGTGCCTGAAACACCCACGTTGATGGACTTGGTGATCGCCGCTGTGCCGCCGGTGAAGGTGGCGAAGCCGATGCCAGTGCTGTTTTGGCCGATTTGGAGATTGGCAATCGAACTATAATAGCCGCCGCTTTGGATGAACGTGCCGGTGCCGCCGACGCCGACGACGGTGTCCTGCTGGTCGCTCTTGAGCGTGCCGCTGCTGAGCATCACCGTGCCGCTGGCGCTCACGCTCGATCCGATCCAAAGCGTGCCGGTGGTGAGCGTGCCGCCAGTTATTTTCATGACGCCCACGCCCTTCACGGCGACAATGGTGAAGCCCCCCGTGCCAAGCGTTCCGCCAGAGACCTGTATCGTTCCCAACGAACCCGCATAGTTGCCAAGGTAAGTGTTGCCGTTCTGGACATTCGTGGTGTTCGCAGTGACCTTGATCGTGGCTGTTCCCGTGGAACCGACGATCAGGTCCCCTGAAACGGTGCCGTTGTTGGACCAAGTATTCGTGCCCGAGTTGTAAGTATCGGCCCGGACGGCTTGCACCCCCAAAAACAAAACGACGCCGCAAAGCCGGAGCCAATGGCGGAGCGTTGAGAAGTATTCTTTCATATTAAGCGGCTCTTCGGGCGAAACATTAGCAAACCGAACATGAACCCAAGATGAATCGCGCGGGTGTTTTTTGGAAAAATTCGGTGGCTATTTTTAAAGATTATTTAAAACTGCTCTGAAAGCGCGATCCAATGAAAGTCCTGGTGCTCGAAGACAATGACCGGCTGCGAAAATCGCTCCTCGATTATTTGCGCGAAGAAGGTTTTGCCGTCGATGGCGAAGCGTCGGGCGAGGAGGGGCTCTACCGGATATGTCATTATGAATATGATGCTATCATTCTGGATGTAATGATCCCCGCGCCGGACGGCTTTGAGGTTCTCAAGCAGGCGCGGCGGGAGGGGGTGCGCACGCCGGTGTTGATGCTCACCGCCCGGGGCGACCTGGCCGACCGGCTCCACGGCCTCAATGCCGGAGCGGACGATTACCTGTCCAAGCCCTTCGAGATGGAGGAGCTTTTGGCCCGCCTGCATGCCGTTATTCGGCGCTCGGTCAATCATCCCGATCCCGTCGTTACGCTTGGCGCGATTACACTCAATACCATTTCGCGCACCGCATTTTTGGAAGGGGCGGCGGTTGAATTGACGGCGCGGGAATTTGCGCTGCTTGAGTTTCTGGTCCGCAAGCGGGGCAGCGTGGTTTCGCGAGAGGAGATGGTGGAGCACCTCTTTGACGAGCGCGACGATTCCATGTCGAACCTGCTGGATGTGTACATTTACCGGTTGCGGCAGAAGTTCGGAAAAGCCCGGATCGTGACCCGGCGCGGCCTTGGTTACCAATGGGGCGAGCCATGATGACCTCGCCCCGCCACAGCATCCAGTGGAGGATTTTTTCCTACTATACCGCCATTTTCACGGTGGCTATTGTGTTGTTGGCCGCCGGGCATTTTTGGGCCACGGTGCAATCCGCGCGGCGGATGGCCGAGATGCAAATGCAGGAGGAAGGCGTGCAATTGATGCCGCTGGTTTTTCCCCCGCCGGATTGGTCGAAGCCGGAATGGCAAAAACTTGCCAAGGAGCGTCCTGTCAGGCGCGGACCGGTGGAGAACCCGATTTTTTTCAAGTCCGTGGCGCAGTTGCAAAAAAACACGTTTTGCGTGCTGTTGGTGAATTGGCAGGGGCAGGAGATTTTCCGGTCAAAAAACACCCCGCCGGATTTTTTTGTTGCGGTTTCCCCAAGCGGTTCCCTGAAACTAAAGGCCGGCGCGGGAACGCTCGGGGTGGAGGTCCGCACCCGGATCGGGGACGTGATCGCCCTGGGCCTGCCGTTAAGCACGGTCAGGAAACAGGCGCTCCAAACGCTGCCGCAAACCGCCGTTTTGGCACTGCTCGTGCTCGGGGGATTTTCGTTTTTTGGATTCCGGTTAATCAAGCGCGGTCTGAAACCGATCCACGAGATCAGCCGCGCGGCGCAGCACATTGCCGGGGGGGCGCTTCACGAGCGCATTCCGGCGCCCGCCGAAGGGTCGGAACTCGGCCAGCTTGCGCACGTGCTTAACCACACTTTCGACCGCATCCAGGAAGTGCTCTCAAGGCAAAAGCAATTCACTGCGGACGCTTCCCACGAACTGCGCACGCCGGTGGCTTCCATCCTCGCCGATTGCGAATTTTCCCTGAAACGCGAGCGTTCGCCCGCCCGCTACCGCGAAACCATCGAGGTTTGCCATGAAGCCGCCCGGCATATGCGCCAGTTGATCGACGCCCTCGGTTTGCTGGCCCGGTTTGATGCCGGGGAGGCGGCCCTCGTAACCGTGCCGTGCGACTTGGCACCCGTTGCCGCCGACGCCGTCATCCTGCTCCGGCCCCTGGCCCGGGAGCGCGGGATCACACTGGAGTGCAACCTTGCCCCGGCTCCCTGCCTGGGCGACGCCGCGCGGCTCGGGCAGGTCGCGCGCAATCTGCTTTCCAACGCCATCGTCCACAATCGGCGCGAAGGGTCCGTGCGTTTATCCACGGGCTCGCAGGAGGGCGAGGCGTGGCTGGCAGTGGAAGATACCGGCCCCGGCATTCCCCCGGAGATGGCGGAGCGCATCTTTGGGCGATTCTTCCGCCTGGATAAAGCGCGGCGTCACCCGGAGAGCGGAAGCGGCCTCGGGCTTGCGATTTGCAAAGCCATCGTGGACGCCCACGGCGGCAAGATCGAAGTCTCCGGCGCGGAGGGCATTGGAAGCACCTTCCGCGTCAGATTAAAACTTGCCGAAACGCCTTCGGCAGAGTGAAACCAACAAGCCATTTTGCAATGGCTGGAAACGGCCCGGTTTACTTCGCGGCTGCCGCGTAGAGCTTCTCCACGGCCGCCCAGTTCACCACGTTCCACCACGCCTTGAGGTAATCGGGGCGGCGGTTTTGATACTTGATGTAGTAGGCATGCTCCCACACGTCCACCCCGAGGATGGGGGTGCCCGTGCATTCCACCACGCCGTTCATCAACGGGTTATCCTGGTTGGCCGTCGAGCAGACGCAGAGCGATTTATCCGCCTTCACCGAGAGCCAGGCCCAGCCGCTGCCAAACCGTGTGGCTCCCGCCGCTTGGAATTTCTCCTGGAAAGCCTCGAAGCTCCCAAAAGCGGCATCCAACGCCGCCGCGAGCGCACCCGAAGGTTTTCCCCCCGCGTTCGGCCCCATGATATTCCAGAAAAAGGTGTGGTTCCAATGACCGCCGCCGTTGTTGCGCACCGCAGTGCGGATCGCCTCGGGAACGGAAGCGAGATCGGAGATCAGCGCCTCAACGGATTTCGACTCAAGCTCCGGCTTGTCCTTCACGGCATTGTTGAGATTCGTCACGTAAGCGCCGTGGTGCTTGTCGTGGTGGATTTCCATCGTCAACGCGTCGATATACGGTTCGAGAGCGTCGTTGGAATACGGAAGTGCGGGTAATTGATAAGCCATAGCTGGTATTGGATTAACTTTACATTAGCAATGCTGAGCCCAAACGCGCCCGGGGTCAATTAAAAAATGCAACTGAGTCTCAATATCATGATCGGGGGCCGGAGTTTGGTTGAGGGTGGGGCGAGGGCTAGAAGCGAGAGGGTGTGAAAGGCTTAAAAAAGCACACGATGGGCGGGTGAGGGGATGGCGGGCTTGCAATTGACGGCGAGGGCGCTAAGGTAAGGATACCCAAAAGGGGGCGTACTGGTTTCGACTCCAAGTTCGAGACGGACGTTGCATGCCGAGGATGGTACGTTGGCCTCGTTAAAAATCGGACCAAACAAATAAATGCTGAGACTGAAGAACTCGCTCTCGCGGCTTAATTGATCCGCGACGCTTTCCGGCTGGACGCCTGCTACAGCCGGAAGCGACGACAGCAGGCTGGCCCGAGGGTGGGGTGACCGCGCCCGAGGGTGAGATTCATTTCGTGGCCGCTCGAACGCCGGACGCGCGTTGGTCCGCAGCCGTCGTTCTAAATAAAAGGCCAAATAAGCATGTAGTAGCGCACGGCTTTAATTTGAAGGACAGGGGTTCAACTCCCCTCGCCTCCACTTTCTTGATTTTCAAGGACTTACGCACTAAAAACGGGGTTGCCTAGACCCTGACCTAGACCTCTGCCAGCGGAGTACCAAGAAGTCCGGGAATGTCTTTAGGGGATGAGGGCCGCCCTCTTGCCCTGATTGTGGCGATAGGTTGAGCAATCAGAGCGTCAACGCCATTCCATAGGGCGTTCTGCAACACGCCCGTCTGGTAAGGTAACGCACCGGGGTAACTGGTGTTTGGCCATTTCTTCCAGTGGAAGAGGGCGACAAGGAACGCCCATGCCACGATAAACGAGGTTGTTTCGTTCGTTGTCTCCGGGGAGCCGGGGAATATAAACGGATACCTTGATAGCCGGGAATCGTCGCCGGATCATTGCCACCGCTGGCTCCAAATCAGAGTCCCCGGAAACCAGCACGATATTGTCCACTTTCCCGTCCAGCGCGTCCTCGATCATGGCAACGGAGATATTCACGTCCGTTTTCTTTTCCTCAGGGGTTTTATAGTCCAGCTTGCGTAGGCAATCCTTGGCGCGGCATGTCACCGTGCGTAGTTGGTATTTGCCCATAATTTGGGAAACCTTGGGCAGGGAGGCCAGTGCACGAAAATAAACCTTCTGGCGGGCACGACGCGGAGAGGCGGGGTTCTGCGGGTCGATTTCTGCCGTGAAATGTTTGATGCCCACAACTTCCTCGTCCAGGCGCAACTCCTCAAAGAAGCTCTGAAGATTTAGCCATTTCCACTCCGGGCGCTCCATCATCACGCCGTAATAGAAGTTGAACCCGTCAACATAGACGATGCAGCGGCGCTTTTGTGGGGTATTCGGGGTGCTCTCTGGCATGGGGAGTGGTATAACGCCCTAAGGACACGCGGGCAAGGCCACGAATTTCCTTGAGGCGAAAAAGAAGGCGTTGACTTCTAATACATCATCGCCGAAACTCCAGATACGTCTCACCGTTATGGTGATTGGGGTGATTCTCGAAAGAGGGTTGCCCCCTTTTTTTACCCTTTTCCTTTGCCGGAATCCCGGCGCGGGAGGGGATTCTGCCCGCGTTGCCTCATAAAAGGGAACCCGTTCCTTTTGTAAAAACTCGTTTCCTTTAAGAGGTCTGAAGCATTCACCATGGCCAGATTGCCTCTCTTTGAATAGCGGTATTCCACGTACCGCTTACGCCGCAGCTATCAAGTAACACAGAGCAACTGCCTGACTCCGAAAAGTGGAAACAGGAAACTGAAAACTTGCGAACAGAAGCAGAGACAGATGATCTACAAACTTATGAGAGAGGGCCTTTGTCTTGAATCGTCTTTGCGATCCATCCCATAGCCCAAGAAACGCTCCCGATGATGACTACGTTCATTTTTTGATAATCATCGGCTTCACGCGGAATGCCGAAAATCGTTAATGCATCTTTAGCCGTTGATTCTCCCGTGTGGGCATCGCCCTGCCGTAAATCGTTAATTCCCACAAGTGGCCCTGCAATTTTTCTTCCGTCCTCACCATGTTGGGTAAGCCATGTTTCAAGGCGCTTTATAGTTCCCAATTCTTTGGCAATCGCTGCGAGTTTAGAACCGAGGAGAGCATTTACGCAGGCCCTATCTATTCGTTCAACAATGATTTTTATCAGTTCTTTGGCCAGATGGCAGACTTGGCGGAAAGAATCATCATTGAAACGGTGAATTGTCCGGAAGAACTCTTGCTCGTTTGGTAGTTCGGTAAAAAAAGCCCGTCGGAGTCGTTGTTCCGATAGCTGCTGAACCGCCTTGAGATTTGTCCATAGAATTACTTCGGGTGCTAACGTGCTGGCAGGCTTGGCCAAATTCTGCGACGCATGAAGCTCTTCGGATAACCCGCCTTCAGGACAGACGCTAAAAGCCGACCAAATCCGTTGCGCCCACTCTGGAAGTTCAGCAATTTTGTATGCGAGAGCATTCACAAGGCCAATCGAGTTTGTCCCGAAGTGAATCATTCGGTTTTGTGCTGGCCCCACACTGCCGGTTGCCTGTGTATACCACTTGAGACGACCTCCTTCATGTTGTAGAAGGGATGGGATCACTCCAGGTCTGAACCAAAGCCAGCCGCGATATTCTTTCAGAGCGTTCCCGGAAAGCGTTTCGTTAGCCTGATTTCCGACGACGAATGGAACACGAGCATCCACCTTGTCATTGGCAATACGAGGGCTTTTCACGCCAGGCTCGATCCATTGCTTCCACCAAATCTCTCCAGATGCAAATTCGAGTTGCTTCCCGTGATGGTGAATAACTCGGTTTGTGCTCCGGGTCGCAGTTTCGTCCGTAGGGTGTGGCATTACGGGAACATCGTCGGAGGGATCAACGCTCTCGCGCCACATATGGAGAATGGCCGTCGTCATTCCAACAGGCCTTCCTCCCTCTAAAATCGGATACTTTGCCCCAGTCCATACTCCATTTTCGAAAACGCGCTCTTGGTTAGACTCCCACGGAATCACGCCTAAGTTTTCCTCTACCGCTTCACGAACTTGAAATCCCGTGAGCAAAAGGGCCGCTTTGCGAGCGCACAAGTAATCTCGCAAATGCTCAGCACGAATCTCCAGTATTATAGGATGATTCTCTGAATCCCTCTTTATCCGCGCAACTTCCACGTAGTCTTCTTCGGGCATCACCCAAATATCTCCACGCCGGAGAAGCCCGAGGGAAAACTCGATTTCTTGGGAAAGATGCCACTCTATTGGCTCTCCGGTATCGAATCCCTGTCTTAAAACGGGATAAAATCCAACAACCTCTTCATCGTCATCGCAGAATGCTCCGGGAGGGTGAAATCTTTTGCCGTCTGACCAAGCGCGATCCTCTCCTGTTTTGTTGACTCGTTGCCAACCTAGGTTCTCACAAATTTGCCGATGTTGGTGGTAAATAACTACCGATTCGATGAACTCGCAATCTTTCCGGTAGCCCGCATAACCGAATTCCTTTTCCGAGATATGCCGTTGCGTAGATATCAACGGAATCCATGTCCGATCTTGGAAGCCCCTCTTAGTGACCTCTTCAATCTGTAACCATTCAAGAAGGCCCATAATTATGAGGAAACACTGTCACTTTGCGTTTCAGGGTCGGCTGCCGTTACTTTAGCGGCTACGTTCTGAGCATCAATCCACTTGGTAAACTCTGTAATCATAAGGGCTTCAGTCTGATCCGTCACAATGATGGGCAAGTCACGTATTGCCGCAGTCAACCCGTCTAACAGCGGCGAATTGCGAAGAGCATCATCCCGGATTCTGATTATTGGTTTCCGTGTTTTTTCGTTGTGAATGTTGACGTATTGCCGCAATAGCTTGAGCCAGTTAGCTGGGTTTGTGGCCAGCAAACCGACTAGGTAATCACGCATCCGAGACTTATCTGAATAGAACTCCGTTACAATCCCCCGAATATTGAGTTCATTCGCAAAAATGTCATGCTTCGGCGCTATGAAATTCTTTTCGATGAAGCAATCGAAAGCCTGTTGACATCGTATAATTATTGGCGATGGCTCAGAATCTGGCGACAATTCGTATCCGGCAAGGATAAGCAATTCGCTGGCAAATAGCACGTTGGGGCTGTGCAGGATCGCATATTCCATTCCTTCCGCCACTTCTGCTTCGGATGGCCTCTGAGCGATGATCTCAGACACCAAAACCGCACACGAATTGTCTTCATTCCGATTTGGGTTTTCTTCCATTGCGGCGAACATTTCAGCGGAATCAAGGAACGCTTCAACCGTTGGCAAGATTGCGTCGGGTTGGATGTCGACTGCATAAAACCGGATGCTGGCAAACCGATCACGGAGTGAGGTAGCCCCGGGGATTAGCAGATAATCAGCAAGTAACTTCTTTCGGTCCTCCAGAGTAGGAATCTGATTGAGGGCATCGATCATGTTTTCAATCTTTTCTTGTTCTGGTACGTAACCCGTTGGGGTTAGGTTAAAGTACCAATCGAAATAGCTTTGGTCACAGATACGGCGAAATCGAAAGCAGATGCCTTCCGAGAGCTTTACATGGCTAGATAGAATGCTTGGAAATATCGCAGCGAGAAGTTTTTCAATTGCTGGGCGATCTAGCCCCGTTCCTTTTAAATACTCGGCAACGGCATCTTTGAATGGTTGGAGTGTCTTTTCTGTTCCACCCGGAAGCCCACGAAGGAGGTCCTCAAAGCCGCGAGCATCGCAGGCAAAATTAGGATGTTTCCGAATGAGATCATAAAGCCCTCGGTATCGCTGGCGCAGTAATTCTAGCACCAACAGGTCGAACGGGTTCAGAACTTTTCGCAGTCGCCCGGAAATGTGCTGAACAGCGAGCCGAACCCGTTTGAGATGCCTCGGCGTCTGCAATATCTCGGCGATTTCCTCCTCAACTCCGACTAGTCGTTCATGGAAGTCTTTAGCGAGTTTATCATCCGCACCCGCTAGAATAAGATTCAATTCACCTTGTGCAAACGCACGCCACTTCGATAATTCCGGGCGCGATAGCTCCATTTCCTCCTGTATGATTTTATCCAGATAGCCGATGCCAACTCCTCCAGCGGCTCCGAGAAGCTCAACAAGATGCGCACGGTCATAACTCAGAAGGTAGGTAATTCCAGGCACGAGCGCCCCTTCCCTTACGGTTTTCAAAACCGCGTGAATTTCCTCTTGATTCAACCGTTCCAAGTCGTCGATTAACACAACGAAACGTTCATTTGTGTCGGCAATCAGTTTTGCGAATTTCTCTCGCTGCTTTACTGGATCATCGGACGGCTCAAAGATTTTCGGCAACTCGCGGAGACGCGGTTCGCCTACGGACAGGAGCTTTGCCAGTTGCCGAGCCACCGACCGAGCATTGCGATAAAGATAGTTGTTTTCGATTTCCTCGCCGATTAGGCCAAGCAAGCCTTCGATAGTACGTCCACTGCCGCGAAATAGCCATGCATCAAAAGCAATCACGCGAGGCCCGTTGGGCAGCTTTTCAAGTTCACCCGCGCAATAGTTTAGAACCGTTGATTTGCCGCTACCCCAACTGCCGGAGAGGCCTATGACCAGAGCGCCATCGGGTGCTGTAATAGAAAGACGTTCAAGTAGTGCCGTGCAGAATGGTATCCGTCCAAGTTGATCCACGTCCGGATCAATTGTCGGAAGCGGCCCCTCATCTGTGTTAGTGAGGCCAAACCGCGCCTGAGTGATAGCATACCTTTTAGGATGGGAAATGGTTCTCATCCGCAACCACAATATAATCAGTAATATGAACGTACTGCTAAAAACAGGATGGAGCGTATCACCCCATTCATGAGTTTGGCGAAAGGCGGGCCAAAATAAGCCTCCTGTTACACCGAGGAGTATCAAATCGGGCAGTGCTGCGCATTTATGGTTTGTCCAACGGCGCACGAAGTTTAAGGCCCAAGGAATAAATAACGCCAATAGGGTCAGGACCAGCAGGCTTCCCCCGCAAACAAAAGCGGTGTCATCGAAAGGTAGGTTCAACGCCAAAAATGATCGATTTTTTAGCAGTGCCCGAGATAGTTCAATTAGTGGGTCCGATAATTCATGGAGAATTAAAGCAATTGCGCCTATGCTTGCGATACGAAGCGTTTGTCCCCAGGATAAAAACCGAGTCTTTTGCATGTGTTTGCTCTGTTAATTCATTTCTCGTTGCAGCAATCCCACCCCTAAAGCTTTTTCTGATCTCGGAGAGCCATACGATAAACAGCTTCGAGAGCCCGCTTAGTAAGCATTTTCAAAGAAGCAAATGGCTTAATCTTGAGCCGTTGCGCCACGTCTGGGTAGTAAGCCTCTTTTTCAACTCCCATCCGTGCCATGGCCGCTTTGATTGCCCGAATGCGCTCACTTTGCCAAAGGTCAGGCGCTGTTGTCTTCAATCCACGTTTTTGGATTGCAGATTGCTGACGGTACCAGCTTTCAACCTCGCTCATTCTTGTGGAAAGCAGTGATTCGTATTTATCGATTTTGAAGCGTTTGTAAAAACGAGTCCACCACATTGAAAAGGCAGCCCGCCGCGTCATCTTTATTTCTCCCTCCGCGAGGGCCATGATCCATTCGCGAATGCAAAGAGCTTCCTCACCGGAAATGCTCCCAGGACGCCGCTCGATGATTTTTTTCACTTTAGGCGGAGTTTGATTTACCGTTAGGTTTTCAACATTGCCTCCGACTTGAATATTATTATTGCCCTTTGCCGTTTGTTTGACGCGGGTGGAGGGCTTGCGGGCAGTTTTTCTGGGAGCAGCCTTAAAGCTGTTCAACATAAGGGCAAGGTCCGTTGCGAATTTTTTTTGAAATTGGGTCCGCGAATTGAAGCTTCCACAAAGCCCAAGATTGTAGAGTTCTTGCCGAAATTGTTCTAGCCGGTCGAGTTGTCCAGCATCAGCGTTCGATGGAAGAGGCATCAAATCAGAAAAATAAACCATAACGGTCTTTCCCTTCTGAATACCACGGCGAATTTCCTCTTCCGTGCCGGAGTTTGCTGACCCCGTTGGTGTTCCAAAGCGCGACCAAAAGATGGCCACCACTGCGTTGGAGTCATCAATAATCTGACGATTAATCTCTGCCTGTGGGCGCTCACCAAGAGCCGGGTAAGTGTCGGTGGACCAGTTCTTATGCTGAACCCAGAAGCCTTCGGTTTCACCGTGGCAAAGGTTCCAGTTATCAATAACGGCCCGTGCGAGTTCAAGTTCCTGTTGCACGTCGGACGGGCCACACAAGACCAATTTGAACAGAGATAATTGGGGTGCCATTGTGTAAAGATGTTATCTAATAAAGGACGGCTGGAAAGAATGAATTCTTCATTGCCGGCTCACTGTTTCGTAGCGCAGGCGATCTCTTCTGATGCTTGGGGATCGCGTAATTTTCAACAATCGCAAGGTGGTCCATAAACGAGCGCACTGTAGGGCTTATTGGGCTTGTCCGCGGCGAGGCAGAGCATCACAACCTCTTCTGTTTTTGCCTTCTCAACAGCAAACTTCATCGATTCCACGATGATTCCGTTCCGCTGCTCGCGGTCGACCCTTTTTACGATGACAGCCCCAACCGCAGTACTGCGGTGAAGAGGCCCATTAACGCCAACGACCGTATTGTTATGGCCGGGATGGTGCCAGTTTGAGCGAACTTCTTTCGATAATCGCTTTACATCGCGCTCAAAATTCACCTGATCCTCGTACCGCACGTCAAGAATAACGAAGGCCGCCTGTGTCCAATTATGGAACGATCTAGACTGAAGCCTATCAAGAATTTGCTTCCACCAATCAGTGAATTTGCGATGAGGTTTGGTTTGGGGGCGGCCAGAGTGGTATGCCATCAAATAAGGTTGGATGGAGTCTTGCATCTTTCCCAAGTTGATACGCCCAGTATGTTCACCTTCAAGCGGGCCAAAATTCAAGCCGGTCGCTAAATAGCACGCCAGAAGATCTTCCTCCCCAGCATACAGCGATATATTGCGTTCGATTTCGCCGCGACGCGCGAAGTAGTGCAGCCGCTCAATAGGAGTTTCCAGAAGGTGAAGCACATTCTCGAAGTCAACAAGAGCCAGCGTGGGGGCCGTGGTGATAGCCGAATCTATCAGATTGGAATCCAGTAAATCGCGAGTAGCGCAGGCAAGGGGGCCAAAGTAATCCAACGTGACATTGAGCGGGATTACCCTCTTGATCTTCGATGCGTCGATTTCATTGACCCCACACTTCCGTGTTGGAAACTTGAGCACTTCGTTGGACTGAAGCAACAGCTTAGCAAATCGCGCATTTTGTTTTGCTGCGTCCTCAATGAGCTTGTGTATCTCACGGCGGAGCCTGTCTGGGAGTCCCCGGCGCGCTTCGGGGGTTATACGGCCAGATTTGCATTCGATCGTCAGCGCTACTGTATCAAGAAGAACGAGCACGTCATTTTCCCCGTCAACCCCGTTCTGCGGATCCCTCCATATAGAGCCGTGAAATATTTGAGCGTCTGGAAACGCGTCGCGACACAGCGCATATACCCTTTCTTCCAGATAAACTGCCCGTGCCTTGCTTTGGTAACGCTCCCACAAGCTTGGTTCTGATCGGATCAAGCCCTCCAGCATTTCTAGCCCGAAGCTGTGAAATAACTCTACCATCGGCCAGAGGAATAGGTCTGGGCCGATCTGTACTATCGGCTTCTGCCAGATAGGGTTGTTAAGAAACAGATGTGCCCGGTTGAAACCGATAAGTCCCTGCGGCGGCAAAGACCACTCAGCCAGCACAGATAGAAGTCGGTGCGGATCAACCGGATCGGGATACGCTGCAACGAAATCGCTTAATTCCACTGTGTATATCTGAGGTAGCGTCAGACCTGCGTGGTGAGCGCACATGTTGCGCGCCTCTTCAACGTTGAGCCGATGGATGGTGCATTCGTTCAACATCTCGCTTCTGATGTCCTGCGACAGATTGCGTGCATTACAATAAGCGTTCACTGCATCCGCTGCTGTGTTCCGACAGGGAGCCTTAAATGCCGCTGCAACATGGGCTTGCAAACGAACCTCGATAAGCTTTAGCACCCGCTCGTTCATGGTCACGAGCGAGCTTAGTTTCACACCGCGAGTGCTCTCAAACGCTGAATCTAGATCTCCGAAAACTTCACGCAACTGCGTCATTACTTGCTGGAAATATCCGGCATTTCTAACGCCATACGTATGGGCGCGCAGCTCATGGCTAAGTAGTGAACGCGTTCGATCCATATCTGCATCTTCACGTTGTTTTCCAAAGCCAAGCATTGGGAATGTGGCCTCCAGCCCTTTAAGAACCTCGTTCAACTCCAACAGCACCTCTGCTGACGTGATGTGCACATTCAACTCTTCAATTGGAACAGATAGAAAGTAGCCCTGGAAGAATTCTACGGAATGTTGAAGCAATGGTTTGTAAATACCGCTTTTTTGCACATTGTATAAAAAACGGTCATAGAAGGCAAAGTGCGAAAGTACTTGGATCGGGTTGCAAGCATGGATGAGTTGATCGAACCGTGTCAGTAACCGCGCATGCTCGCGGTCAATGGTTGCGCCAATTTTCTTAAGGACTCCTGGCAACTCCTCCTTTGGAACATGCGCCAGCGGATTGTCTATTTCCACTAAATGTGCGGTGATGTGGCGGGGTGACTTTGCATCTGTGGCCGCCTTTCGTTTCCTGTAACGCTTCTTCATCTAAGGGAGTGCTGGGAAACTATTCTCGCACTCACATCTTGCAACGACAAGTCTCGTCGAGAATGTTGGGTTATGCCTCATTTTGTTCGCAACACGATACCTGCTGGTGGGCTTGAAAGGGCATGAGGCGTCCTTTTTGTGTTCTCCCTAACTGATTCCCCGAAAAACCAAATACAGAAAGGGTACGGGATCATTCATCATCCGCTTTTGCCGTAGTTTTTGGGCTCAAAACAACGGCAGGCCCCTTTAGCCGATCCACAGGGGATCGAGAGCTGCCCCAAAGCCATCTTCGTGATTTACTGCAAATGCTCCTTGTTTTGCTCAACAAATACGTTCGCAGTGCATTTCAATGTAATGTTTGCCCTTCCTTAAGATCCCACTTCCGGGGGCCGCCGTCAGTTTCGACTTTACTTTTTACTCTGAAACAGGGAAATTTTCTGTAGCTGGCGAGAGCCAGCCGGGACTTTAGAACCCCGTAACAAACGGCTGGCAATAGCCGAACCTATTGCCGTTTCCGGGCCACTTATATGGTCGGGAGGCGGCGGCGTATGTCCAAAGCTTCACGGCTCAAAGGCCGTCGCGGCTGTTTTGTTACGGCTTCTAAACTCCCGGCCTCCTTCGGGATCAAACCCGAGGGGGCTGAGTTGGAAACCAGAAACAGCCAAGGACATATGACACTCTTCTCTTCCCCCGCAAACCCGCTCGCACGTTGGTATTACGCAAATTCCGTTACGCGGATTCTAACGCTCTCCTTAACCGCTCTCTTTTGGGTCGTCTTTGGTTCTGTAAGCCAAAGTGCGCCAGACATGGAAGTGCAGGCAAGGCAGGCTGTCAGAGCCGCATTGCGTGATCCTGATTCCGCGAAATTCCGAGATGTTCGTTGCGGTAATTCAGAAGAGACAGGGCCAGCCGTTTTCGGGTATGTAAATTCCAAGAACGCTTTCGGTGGATACAGCGGATTCGTGAAGTTTGTTTCAAACGGCACCACCACACTTATTGAAGGTAGAGACCCGAGAATCGGCGATGCATGGCGAGCACTTTGTTTCGCAGCGACAACGGAAAGAACGCTGGCTGAGTTGCCCCAAAGCTCACAAGCATTGCCTGTCAAAGTTGATGTGTCGAAATTGGCAGGAAGAACCGTCAATGAAGTGAACGCCCTCTTGGGTCAACCCTCTTCACAAGAGAAAATCCGTGAAGGAAACAATCTCATCTACCAACAAAAGGACGTGGAGGTCGTTTTCCAGAATGCAAAAGCCAATTTAATCACCATATCCAATCTGGAAAGCATCCCGTTTACTCCCTCGGCAATAACATCTCTCGGCTTGCCCTTGTCCAAGCCTTCTTTTGCCTCAGATGCTGTTTTGAGATGGAAAAATGTCCAAGGCATTGCAGAAATTTCGATCTTCAGAGGTCAACAAGGCTGTGACGGTGCCAATATCGTCGTCCAGCAACGCAAATGAGAAATGAGCAATCGAGTCAATAGACATCATAATAATACATTCGCATACCATGAAAACCATTCTCCTGATTCTGTTTGCCGCCGCTCTGTCTGCATGTTCGACTCCGAATTACCAAGGCGAAACCGGAAGCAAAGCATTTGCACGCGGGCTTGTGCGTGCTGCCTATGAAAAGGACTATTATGATCCTTATCGCGGCTATGCTCGCGATGATAGAATGGAGCAAGCCATTTTCGGAAATAGCACTCCCATTGAAGCGACCGGCCCGCATACTTTCCAGTAGTGTCTAATATGGCGGAGCGAAATCATTGCTTATAAAAGATGCGGGACATTATTGTGTCCCTTTCCGCTATCCTTGTGGGTGCCGCACAACCCTTTTATTTTGGCGACAATTCCGCGATATTTATTAGTATCCGCTCAGTATGGCACTCGTAAAATGCAAAGAATGCGGTTCGGAAATTAGCAACAAAGCCGCAGTCTGTCCAAGGTGCGGGGCGAAACCCCGCCGGACAAGCGGGTTCACTTGGTTTGTCTTAATTTCATTTGTTTGTTGGTTAGCTATTTCGTCCCTGCCTCACGAATTTGCTGGAACCAACAGCAGCCTAGATGTTCGCACGCCTAGTCCAACCGCACAGAAGCCATCGGAGACTCCACACAGCAATGCGTCCGGAGTTTCCGCATCACCTCAGCCCGTAACATCAACCATAACCCATCCATTCGAGATGGTTCCTCTCAAAGTTGATGTCAAGAAACTGGCTGGGAAATCAGTTCAAGAAGTGAATGCAGTTCTCGGGAAACCTTCCAGCAGGGCAAAAATCCCAGAGGGGGATTCACTCAATTACGAATCGAAGGGAGTTGAGATTGTTTTCCAGAATGCAAAAGCCAATTTAATCACCATATCCAATTTGGAAAGCGTCCCCTTCACTCCCTCAGCAATAACAGCCATTGGCTTACCCATATCCGAGCGTTCTTTTGCGTCAGCGGCTGTTTTGAGGTGGAAAAATATCCAAGGCATTGACGAGGTTTCAATCTTTCCGGGGCAAAAAGGTTGTGACTATGCCTACGTCATTTTCAATACCCGAGAAGAAAAAGAAACGACAGAGCGCATTAAAAATTGGAACTATAGCCACAGTGACTACGCAATGAGCAAGGGCCGCGTTCACCAAGCAATCACCGATAGCACGAACACAGTAAACTTTAGATTCCCGTACCAAGGCTCTCAGCATGGAACCCTGATCCTCCGAACTCATCCCAAATTCGGGAAGGACGTTATTTTAAGGATTGAAAAGGGACAGTTTCTCGTTCGGAGCTATGAGGACTCAAAAGCCCTTGTCAGGTTCGATGACGGCGACTCTATAAATTTCCGGGTAGTAGGAGCGAAAGACGAAAGCATGACCATGGCATTCTTCCTGGATTACCAAGGGTTTGTTGATAAAATGCGAAAGGCCAAACGGGTGCGGATATCAATACCAGTTTATCAAGAAGGCAGCCCAGTGTTCGAGTTTGATGTGAGCGGCTTTGAAATAGACGCCTATTTAGAGAAAACGAATAAGGGGTGATGGTTCCCTCGCTAGCTATTGCACGTGCAAAATACTTCCTCGCACACCTAACTCGAGCGATTTTCCCTAAAAAAGATTAAAAAGGTTAAAAAGATTAAAAGGGTTAATTTTAATTATAACTCCCGCTTTTCCAATGCCTTACGAATTAACCTTTTTCAAACTGATCCGTTAACGAGGTTGAAGTTCTAACCCTGAACAAATCCTTTGGACTCGCTCGGTTCGACTCACACCCTAAAAGACATATTATATGTCCTACGAATAGCAGGGTTGAGGGATCAATCTAGGTCTAGTCAAACGGATTCGATCATTCTGATTTTTGACAGGCAGCCCGTTCGTTCGTTTCGCGTTTCCCAACTATAGGCGGGAAACTGGAAACGAGGCGGAAACAAAAACGGAAACAAGAGTCTTTTTTCGTTTCCTACAGAGTAAAAACAGGAAACGGGAAACCCGCCACTTCTTCCGAAAACTGGAAACGAGAACGCGCCTTTCGTTTCCTCTTGTTTCCACAAAGGGACGTGATGTTTACGGTTCATTGATCGAGTATTTCCTCCCATGAATCGTAAGCCATCCTTCACGTTCGGCTCGCTTCGCCATCTTGGATACCTGCCCTTTAGAAATCCCCATTTCCTCCGCAATCTCCCCACAGGTGTTCAGGCCATCGCTAATCCATTGGCGTAATATCGCCATCGAATTGGCTTCCCGGTAAGTGATAAGTGTTTTCGATCCGTTTGGCTTGAAATGCCAATCTAGCGGGGGTGGGTCTTGGGGTGCGTTGCGGTTTTTCACAAACCGCGTGATAAACCGCGCTCCATGCCCGCCCTCTGGTTCCCCGGCATCATCTAGGCGAAGAATCCAGAAAGCGGCATCCTCGCGTTTGCTTGTTCCGCGTATGGCCCCGTTTCGGCCCGCGTGCAATACCAGAACGACTGCAACGCCTCGCCGTCGCAAATCAAGGAGCCATCCTTCGATCTTATCCCGGAAATCGTCGGCATCGTTCTCGGCTACCCCACGAAATAGGCATGCACCGTTATCGAGAAATAGAACGTCGATTTTGCGCTCGCCACAAATGCGCGTGAGTTCTTCTTGTTGCCTTGGGTCAGAAAGACAAATAGCCTTTTCGGATTGATCGAATACGTGTTGATGGGAAAGGGTCTGCATTGAACCCGGACCTTCGGAGAGTGTCCCTACGCGCTCCCGATAGTCATCCAGACTCATTTCTCCATCTACATAAAGCACACGCCGATTTTTCGAGCATTCCCACGGCCCGATATTACGACCTTCTGCTAAAGCTCGGGCCAGCCCCATTGCGAGCCAGGATTTCCCGAGTCCCCGCCTCCCGTAAATGACGCCGTAATCTCCGGCTTTGAACCAATCGCCAACCAGTGATTGACGAGGAGAAATCGTCAAAGACGCAAGTGCATCATCGGTGAGGATCGCCGGGGCCAAAATGGCTTCGCTTGGGAAGGGAGATTGTCGGCATTCTTCGGCCTTTGCCACGGCGGGGTCTGATACTCCCAGAATGCCGGAAATATTCACAAGGGGCGCTTCACGGGCGCGAATTCGGCGCAATGAGCGGTTGATATAATCATCATTCTTTGTCGCCTTTGCCCGCTGGCCTAGCGCAGTAAGCCGGAACATTCGGCGCACTTGCTCATTGGAACGGGTGTAAAAAGCCAGTATGGACAAAAGCGCGTAATCGGCTTCCGATTGCGAAGGGTAGTCCATCGCTTCCCATTCGCCGGCGCAAAGCCGCGTGAATTTGTCTGCATCGGCGGCGCGGGTTGCCATGGCCCATATCGCCGCGTCCTCTTGTGTCGGTTCTTCTTCTATAAGCTCTCCAGTTTCCGTTGTCGTTTTCCCCATTTCGGAAAAAAGCTGATTGAGTAATTCCTGACAATCGGCAACCGGCGCGGGTTTCAAAACGTCCCCCGTGAAAATCATGTATCTATCGCAAGAATAGATTTCGACTTTATCCCGCCGCACGCCGCACGGAATTTGCCCGCGCATGACTAAATGCGCCCCGCGACCGCTTTGGGAACGTTCCGTGTAAGTATAAAAGGATTCGTAAATTCTCGCGTGCCGGGCAGCGTGTTCAACCGCTTTTGGGTAATCCGGGTCCGTTTCCTTGACTGTTGTTTTCGTGCCCTTGATATTGCGCACGAAAGGATCATCCAAATCAACGATGGTGTACGGGTCATCTTTCCCAAGAATAAAGCCGATATGGGCCATTCCAGCTTGTACGGCGTCGGCAAACGTTCCGCCGGTTGCAGGATTGGCGGGGTTCGCCCGCTGGCCTGTGCGTGGGTTGATGGGGATTTTGTCACTTCCGGCGGCTACCCACTGCGGAATGGCGCGAAGTTCGGCAGGGATATTCTCATACATTGTCCCGGTGGCTGGTGCCATTACCGCACCTCCTCTTTCGCTGCGTGTTGCGGTGCCGCATAGTTGCCCCGGAGAAATTCCCGGATGCTGGCGCAATCAAAAAGGCGACGCCCCTTGATCTTGCCCGGCTGGCGAAGGCTCACGCTTCGGATTTTACCCTCGCCCCATAGCTGGTAAAGGTGTGAGCGAGTCAGCCCAAAGAGCGCATAAGCCTGCTTATGATCGGCGAACTCCGGCTGCGCCAGATTCGCCCCGTTTTGTGTTATGATGTTACTAATCATTGCCGCACGGTAGCTCGCGGCAATAAACAATCTCACGACACAGAAAAAATAGTGTGTCGGGTAATTATTCGCGGGTTTGACCGGATGTCTTTTTTCTTTCTGGTTTAGGGCCGGGTTTCCCTCGCTTGAGCTTTATTCCTACCGCCTTGATAATGCGCTGAAACGTGCGATCATCGATTCCCATTGGGAA
This sequence comes from uncultured Chthoniobacteraceae bacterium, assembly GCA_964513965.1. Taxonomy (GTDB): domain Bacteria; phylum Verrucomicrobiota; class Verrucomicrobiia; order Chthoniobacterales; family Chthoniobacteraceae; genus UBA695. The sequence goes on along the minus strand of CAZEOO010000006.1, from coordinate 24,800 downwards.
TTTGTCGTTTACTGCCTGCAAGAATTCTTCATATCCAATCTCCTTATTTCCCTTGTCAGACTGCCGGTTGATATGCCAAGTCATATACGTCATCAAAACGGCTGCATGATAGGGTGATGTAGTTAGGATCGTCCGATCGCAAACCGAAATCCTCGGTATAACTTTCTCCTTACCTGAAAAGGCTTTCATTAATTTCGCCATCTCTTCGAAAAAGCCTGAGTCTCGGTCTAACCATGCATAGCAAAAGATTCGTGCTACATCACGTAGGTCCGCCACTTCTTGCGCGTCCAACTCTGCGCGGTCTTTTTTAAAAAATTTCGTTAATGCATCCTTATCAGACTTTGCGCGTTCATATCGTTCTCTGCACTCCTTATTTTTGCGACACTCATCACATTCATGGTAATTTAAGGACCCATCATCAAGCTCCTCGGCTCCAGTAATGCAAGGTCGATACGGTTTTGGAGTGCGTATCAGCTCTTCGATAGCATCTGAAGCTTTCATTACGTCGCTATCCGTGAAGCGGCCACTGAAAGCGTAATCAAGATTTTTCGGTACGCCATTTTCTGGCTTCATCATTTTTAGCGATTGTCCTTTTTTCATGCCTTCAAAATGTCAGGGAACGCCGCTGCGGCCTTCGTCATGGCCTCGGTGCCCGTGTGGGTGTAGTGCTGGCTTATCTGCTCGCTGTCATGGCCTACATATTCCATAACGACGGATGCGGGGATACCTGCTTCCTTGAGGAGAGAGACGGCGGTGTGACGTAGGCAATGGAAGGAAAGCCCGCTTTTGGCGCTACCTACGCCCCGGCCTTCGCCGTGTGTCTTGCGGTGCGCCTGTTTCTCCCGTAATCCCGCTTGCGCCAGCAGGTCGCCAAACTGATTGGAGAGATTGCCGGATTTTCCCTGCCGCGTGACGGTATCGAAGGCGCGGGGATGAAGTGGTGCGGCTGGGTCGTCGCTGCTCGGTATCGCCTCCAAGTGCTTCAGGAGTGGTGGGGCTATGGGAAGGATGAGCCGTTTGCCGGTCTTGTGTGTCACCATGCGAATCTCTCCGCGTGCGAGGTCAACATTCTGCCATGTCAGGGTGGCAACGTCCCCAAGGCGCTGCCCGGTGTAGAGGCCAAATAGGATCATGGAGCGCCATTCCTCATCGGCCACGCCCAGCACGGCTTTAAGCTCTGGCAGGGTGAAAGGGCGTCGCTCGGTCCCGCCGCGCTGCCGGATGGTGTCCACAAACTCACAGGGGTTTTCCAGAAGGGCAAGATCACGCTTTGCGTTCTTGAAAAACATCCGTAACACTTTCAGACCGTGGTTGACGGTCTTTCCCGCCAGCGTTTTTGCCTCGGCATTGCGGAAGCCGGTGATGTCGTCGCGGGTGATCTCGGCAATATCCGCGTCGGCCTTCTCGCCCAGGTGTGCAATGAACTTGTTGAGGTGCGCTTCGTAGAAATTGAAACTGCCCGGCGCAACCGAAGCCCGCTTCTCGTTGAGCCAGTCGCCCACGAACTGCCGCACGGTATGGCTTGCAAGCTCCTCGCCGGTGATCTCTTTTTGAAGCTCCGCAATGACAGACCGCAACCGGGTTGCCGTTTGCCGTTTGCGAGATGCGCTCTCGAAAGAGTCGGCGATCTTCTGCGCCTGCTTGCGGTTGGTGTCGGTTTCGGCGCGGGTAGTGCCCTTAATGGGCACTTTGGTTGAACGGTTGCGCCGCTTCCCGCTGATGTCGGTGAAACGTGCGATCCAAAAACGGGAGTCAGGGAGTTGCCACAGGAAGGCCATGCCTAGACCCTAGCCTAGACCATTCAAGGGTGTCCAGAGAAATCCAGAAATGATACCAACAGAGTAAACAGGACATCTAAAACGTCAAAAAACGTGCCTTGGTAAAACAGGGGTTCAACTCCCCTCGCCTCCAGATTTTCTTCGTAGAAAGTGGGTTGTATACTCAATCCCACTATTTTTCAGATTTTTCCTGCTGTTCTCGGGCTCTTGGGCACACTAAGCGTGCTCTACGCAATCGGCAGCATCAGCATGCGGACGGCGGTGTAGAGGTAGAGGGCCACCGCGAAGACGAGCGAAGGGGTTCGCACGCGGCGCTGGTGGAATTTGCCCGCAGTGCCCGCGAAGAAAAGCACCGCTGCCAGCAGGACGGTGTTGCTCAAGTATTTCGCGCCGATGACGCCTGTGCGCCTGGCTTCCTGGGTGTGGTTCCCGGCTTCGGCGGCGGCTTGCCTCACCTCCTCGGCAAAACGCGGCGTGTAGTATTTCGGATCGAAGGGATGCGGCGGCGCTTTGGGGTTTTCAAACGGTTTTTCCTCCAGCCACGCGTCGTAGGCCTTGCGCATTTCGGGGGAAAGGCGCGCATGATAGAACTCGAAAAGTTTGTCGTTGCCTTGCATGCGGGCATCCATCAGTTCCATGAAGATCTGGGCGTGCACCATCATGGCCTGGTTGCCTTGCATGTGCAGGATCGAGGCTTTTTGTTCCAGACGGCTCGCGGTGGCCATGTGGTCGCTGCTTTTCCCGTTCCATTTGGAGGTTTGGAAGGAGCACCATGCCGTGCTCAGCGTGGAGAGGGCCATGAGAATGGCCGCGACGACTTCGAACCACTGGAGTTTTTGGTGGTCGTGCGCTTTGTGCTGAGGGGCCGCCGCCGGCAGAGATGTGGCGGGCAGGGTGGCGGGTTGGGGTTGAGTGGTGGTGAGGTTATTCATGGGGTAAAGAACGGCGGATTTCTTCGGAAAAATCCGGGGCGTCGCCGCTGGTCAATGCTGACGCGTTAATCAAGCTGCGCGCTTTTAAATCAGCGAAGGGCAGGCGCGTTGGGATGACGCCCCGCTCGTAGAGCAGCGTATCGAGGTGGCCGTTGGCGAGGATGCGCCAATCCCAAATGCGCGGCGCGCCGCATGCTTCGGCGTTGCCTTCGATGTTGGTGGTGCAGTTGCTCGTGGCGGCGTTGTACCATTGGGGGTGCAGGCGCAGTTGGTTGGCGGCGCGCAGGTAGGCCAGCAGCAGCACGCGGGAGCGTTCGGGCGTCATTTTCACCATGGGGTAGAGGTAGAGGTCCTCCTTGCGGTAGTTGGTGCGGAGCCGCACGAGGTCGCGCTCGTCGCCGATGACGTAGTAGAGTTCGTATTGCCGGAAGAAGCCCCGCACGGCGGAGTAGCCTTTGCCTTTGGTCCGGCGCGTTTCGATGGAGGTGCAGACGCGGCCCTCGCCGCCGAAGTCGAAGCTCAGGAGGGTGTGCGCGATGTGGGGGGAGCCCCAGTAGTCGAAGAAGAAATCCGCGCCGCGCAGGTTGGAGAGGTGGAAGGTTTTGGTTTCCCAGCGGGGGGTGAAGTCGAATTCGCTCCGGTAGTCGCAGTCGCGGAAGTTGTGGAGGGTGATGGTGTCGCCGTCGATTTCCGCCCACGGGGCTTGCGCGTACTCGGGCGACCAGTCCCGTTCGTTGGAGGGGCGTAGCGCGAGCCACCAGGCGAGCACGGCGGCGAAGGGAACGAACAGAGCCAGGCAACCGGCGGTTTTTCGGCGGGATGCGGCGGCGCGCCACAGGATCGCGGCGCAGGCGAGCAGGTAGGCAAGCGAAAGCAGCGCGTTTTTTGCTGTGAAAGGACCGTCGAAATAGAGCGCGGCGGCGGCCCAGGCGCTGCATCCCAGCAGGAGCAGGCCCAGCGCGGTGTGGAGCAGGTGACGGATCATCGGGGCACGGCGGCGTGGCGTTCCTGCTGGAGGTGATCGCCCAGAATGTATTTCAGTTCGGCGATGGTTTCGGGCAGCTCATAGGAGCCGTGCGGCCCGGGGACGATGGTTTCGGTGCGCGCGCCCTCCAGGTGGGAACTCCAGTAGGGAACCACGCCGTCGGTGCTGTTGGGGGTGTCGCCTTTGCCCCGGTCGCCGATGATTGAGTAATACGGTGCGTTGATGGGCAGCTTGTCCATGGCCACGAGCGTCCGGTTTTTCGGCGATAGGCCGTCGATGCTGTTGGGAATGTAAACTTGCCCGGTGGAGGTTTTGAGCACGTCCGAGAGGGATTGGTGGAGCGTGGTGACGAAGGTGGCGGGCAGGGAGATGAGGCGGCGGCCGATGGCTCCCAGGGAGCCCATGGCCATTTGGCTGCCCCGGTGGGGCACGCAGATGAAGACGACTTTTTTGACCTTCGGGTTGGCTTTGAAGATGAGTGACTCTTTGACGGGGTGGTTGGCGGGCAGCTTTTTGTAGAGGCGGCTGGCTTTTTGCTGGAAGTTGGCGTCCCAAAGGGCGCGGCCCGTGTCGGTGACCTGCATTCGCGAAACCAGGCCGCCCATGCTGTGGCCCACCAGGATGCAGCCTTTGGGCATCGGGTAAAGCTGCTGGATGCGGGCGAGTTCCTTGCGGCAGAGCATGGCGGAGTAGGCGGGCGGATTGCCGGTGGGGTAGCAGAATACCCAGTATTGGAAGCGGCCGCGCAATTCGGGGTCGGACTCCAGTTCGTTGATGACGTTTTTCCACATCTGCGGCGTGGACATGAGGCCGTGGACGAAGATGACCGGGATGCGGTTGGGGTCGTAAGGCTGGAGCATGTAGAGCCCCGTGTAGCTCATGTATTTGTCCACGTTCACGAGGCCCATGAGGCCGTACCAAAGCTCGGAAATGCGGGGGTAGTAGGCGACGGGCGCGGTGAAGTCGGCGGCCAGCGGCTCGGGCTTGCCCTGGATGGGCACGGTGCCGTTCACCGCCGGGTCGCGCAGCGTGAGCGCGACGTTGCTGCCTCGGAAATCGAGCGTGGCGGTGACGGGCGCGGTGACACCGATGCGCGGTTCGAACGGGGCGCGGCGGCCCATCATCAGGAAGGTGGGCGCTTTATGGATGCCCACCAGCGCGCCGCCGACGCCGTCCTGCCGCACGTGGCTGCGGAAATGGCTGCACGATATTTTGCGCGCCAGCTTGAAGTCCGTAAATTCGGTGGGCGACCAGACGCCCTCCTTGGATTTGGGCGTGAAGCGCAGGCAATACTTCGCGCCATCGGCGGTGAGCACCAGCGGTTTGTTCCAGAGCTTGCCGCCGTCGGCTTCCAGCAGGAGATCGGTCAATTCCGCCGAGGCGTTGTTATAAATATCGCGCGCCGCGGGGGCGGCGTCATCCCGGGTGAGCTGCGGGTTGGCCAGCGCGGCGGCTTCCACGTAGAGAGCCGCCCGCGTTTGGGTGCTGAGGGTGCGGTGCCGCGCGCGGCTCAAGGCCGAACTGGCTTGCACGAGCGGAGACCCCCGGGGAATGTGGCGCGGGGTGGTGGCGCAACCTGCGACCGCCAGCCCCGTCGCGGCGATAAGAATAAAACGGTGCTTCATCGACTCTCCCGCCGGGTTACCACGGTTTCAACGTGAGCCGGGATTTGCGGTGCACCACGGAGCCCTGGGGCAGGTTGAGGAATTCGGCTCCCTCTTGCGCCCAGATGTCGATATTGCGTTCCGCGCCGCCATACCATGTCATACTGCGGAGGTTGATGGGGGCCACCTGGTCCTGGCGGCGGTCGGCGAACATGGCGATGACTTCGCCCGTGGCGCCGTCTTTCAAGCGGCCTTCCATGGCGATGCTGCCGGAGCCGAGCGCGCCCAGCATGCTCGCGCCGGGCACGACGAACCCGGCGGCGGTGGCTCCGGTGTTCCAGAAAGCTTTCGAGGGCACCAACTCCACGATGGCGAGTTCCACGACGAGCGTGCGCGGCCCGGGGGCGGTGGCGATGCGGTAATGGTTGCCCGGGTAGTTGACGAGTTCCTGGGTGAACTGGCGGCGCATGTGCACGGCGAGTTTCTCGGTGTCGGCCTGGAGCAGATGCATCGCCTCGCGGCTGTTTTGATTTTTCCACCAGCTTTGTTGCTCGAGATAGGAGGTGTTGACGCTGGCCACGTAGATGGCGTCGAAGTGCTGTTGGAAGGAGGCGTGCGCGCACTTGGGCGAGACCCAGGTGCGCTGGAGGAATTTGGCGTGCTTGGGGTTGCCGCTAAGTTGGCTGCCTGCGACGAACCCGGTGTTCGGAGCCGGTTTGGTGGCGCAGCCCGCGAGGAGCAAAGCGCCCGTGGCGAAGCCGAGGAGAATGGGATGGTTTTTCATGGGGTTGTTGTTTGGGGACGGGAAATGAGTTTGGGAAAAGGGGGAGGCTATTCGCGTTTCTTGCCGCCGAAGCGGCTTTCCACGAAGTGGAAGCAGGCCGGGACGAGGAAGATGGCCAGGAAGCTTGCGGCGAGCATGCCGCCGATGACGCAGGTGCCCATGACCTGCCGGGAAACGGCCCCGGAACCGGAGGCGGTCCAGAGCGGCACGCAGCCGAGGATGAAGGCGAAGGAGGTCATCAGGATGGGCCGCAGGCGCAGGCGCGCGCCTTCGAGGGCGGCGTCCATGAGCGGCTTGCCGTTTTCGTGTTCCTGCTTGGCGAATTCGACAATCAAGATGGCGTTCTTGGCGGCCAAGCCGATCAGCATCACGAGGCCGATCTGGGCATAGACGTTGTTCTCCATGGTCCGCAGCCCGAGCGCCAGGAACGCGCCGAACACGGCCACGGGCGTGGCCAGGAGCACGCTGAAGGGCAGCGACCAGCTTTCATACATGGCGGCCAGGATCAGGAACACGAAGAGCAGCGAGAGGCCGAAAATGACGGAGGCCGGAACGCCTTCCTGCGCTTTCTTTTCCTGAAAGGACATGCCCAGGTAGTCGTAGCCCATTTCGCGCGGCATGGTTTGGGCGAAGGTTTCCTCCAGTGCCTTCATGGCTTGCGCGGAGCTGTAGCCGGGGGCGGCCGCGCCGTTGATCTGCGCGCTGCGGAAGAGGTTGTAGCGCATGGTGAACTCCGGCCCGGCGGTCCGCTGGATTTGCGTGAGCGCCGAGAGCGGCACCATCGCGCCGTCGCTGTTGCGGACGTGGAAGGCACCCAAATCCTCCGCGTGCGTGCGATAGTCCCCCTCGGCCTGGAGGTAAATCTGCCATTGGCGGCCGAAGCGGTTGAAGTAGTTGATGAAGCTGCCGCCCATGAAGCACTGGAGCGTCTGGTAAACGTCGCCCACGGCCACGCCTTGCTTGAGCACTTTGTCGCGGTCCACTTCCACGAAAATGCGGGGCACGGTGGGCAGGAAGGTGGTGCTCAAGCCCGCGAGTTCGGGCCGTTTGCGGGCGGCGTCCATAAAGGCTTTCACGTTTTCGGAAAGGAAGGCGATGTCCTTGCCCGCGCGGTCTTCCAAAATGAAGGTGAAGCCGCCGGAGGTGCCCACGCCGGGGATGGCGGGCGGCGGGAAGGCGAACGCGACGCCGTCGGGCACTTTGGAAAGCTCACGGGTGACGCGGGCTTTAAGTGCCTGGTAACTTTCCTCGGGCGATTTGCGCTCGCTCCACTCTTTGAGCGTGATGAAGAAGAAGGCGCTGTAGGTGTTGGTCACACCGCTGAGCATGTTGTAGCCGATGATGCTGGTGGTGGCCTCGATGCCGGGGATGGAGGCGAGGATGTCCTCGATTTTTTTCGTTGCGGCGTCGGTGCGCTGGAGGGAGGCAGCGTTGGGAAGCTGGATGCCCGCGAAGATATACCCCTGGTCCTCCTCGGGCAGGAAGCTGCTGGGGAGGTGCTTGCCGCAAAGCCCGGCTCCGGCGGCAAAAAGGACGAGCAGCACGAGGCTCACGCCCGTTTTGCGAATCAAGAGGCGGCAGGCGGCCACGTAGCCGCTGGTGGCCGCGCCGAACGCGCGGTTGAAGCCGCCGAAGAATTTCGCAAGCAGCCCCGTGCTGGCTTGCCGGGGCCGCAGGAGCAGGGCGGAGAGGGCGGGGGAGAGCGTGAGGGCGTTGAAGGCGGAGAAGATCACCGAAATGGCGATGGTGACGGCGAACTGCTGGTAAAGCCGCCCGGTAATCCCCGGGATGAACGCCGTGGGGATGAACACGGCGGCCAAAATGAGCGCGATGCCAATGACCGGCCCGGACACTTCCTCCATGGCCTTGAACGTGGCGTCCCGGGGCGAGAGCCCCTGCTCGATATGGTGCTCGACGGCTTCCACCACCACGATGGCGTCGTCAACTACGAGGCCGATGGCCAGCACGAGGCCGAAGAGGGAGAGGGTGTTGATGGAGAACCCGAAAAGCGGGAACACCGCGAAGGTGCCGATGAGGGCCACGGGCACGGCGAGCAGCGGGATCAAGGTGGCGCGCCAGCCCTGGAGGAAAATAAAAACGACGATCAAGACGAGCACGATGGCTTCAAAAAGCGTGTGGACGATCTCGTTGATGCCCTCGGTAACAGGCTTGGTGGTGTCCAGCGCGATGGTGCATTCCAGCCCTTCGGGGAAGGAGCCTTTCAATTTTTCCAGCAACGCTTTCGCGCCATTGGCGGCGGCGATGGCGTTGGTGCCGGGAAGTTGGTAGAGGGCGACGATGGCGGCGGGTTTTCCGTTGAGGCGGCCCTTGATGCTGTAATTTTGCGAGCCGAGTTCCACGCGGGCCACGTCTTTGAGGCGCACGAACGAGCCGTCGCCATTGGCGCGGACGACGATGTCGCCAAATTCCTCCTCGTTTTGAAGGCGGCCCTGGGCGCTCACGGCATAGGTGAATTCCTGCCCGGCGGGGACCGGTTCGCTGCCGATCTGCCCGGCGGGGTTGACGGCGTTTTGCGCTTTGACGGCGCTCAAAATCTCCGGAACGGTGAGCCCCAGCTTGGCAAGCTGGTCGGGCTTGATCCAGAAGCGCATGGCATACTGACCCGCGCCAAAGACCGTGACGCTGGCGATGCCCGGCACGCGCGTGAACTGGTCGTTGAGGTTGATGTAGGCGTAGTTGGAGAGAAACTTGCTGTCGTAGGCGCCGTTAGGCGAATAAAGGGCCAGCAGGAGCAGCGGCGAAGCGGTGGATTTCTGAACCGTCACGCCCTGGGCGGTGACTTCCTGGGGCAATTGCGAATTCGCCTGCGAGGCGCGCATTTGGGCCAGGATCTGGTCCGTGTTCGGGTCGGTCTTGATGTCGAAGTTGGTCGTCAACGACATCTGGCCGTTGTTGGCGTTGACCGAGTACATGTAGTTGAGGTTGTCCACGCCGCTCATCTGCTGCTCGATGGGGGTGGCCACGGACTGCTCGACGGTCTGGGCGTTCGCGCCGGTGTAGGTGGCGTTAACCTTGATCTCCGGCGGAACGATGTTCGGGAACTGCGCGATGGGCAGGCTGAGCATGGCGATCGCGCCGATGATTGTCATCAGGATGGCGATGACGATGGCCACGATGGGGCGGTTGATGAAGAACTTCGACATGGCGCGCTCGGGAGGTGGAGGTTACTTGGCCGCCCCGTTTTGGGCGGGCTGGGCGGGTTGCCAGGGCTGGGCCTTCACGGGCATGCCGCTTTTCACTTTAAGGAAACCGTCGACGACGACGGTTTCGCCGTTTTGCAGCCCCTTTTCAATGATCCACTGGGAGCCCACCTGTTCGGCGGCGGCCACCGGGCGGATTTGCGCCTTGCCCTGCGCGTCGACAATGGCCACCAGGTAGGTGCCCTGCATTTCGTAGACGGCGCGGGCGGGGACGAGAATGGCGTCTTTGCGCACGCCGGTGACGGCCCGCACGCGGGCGAACTGACCGGGCCGCAGGAGGTTGTCCGGGTTCGGGAAAAGCGAGCCGATTTCAATGGTGCCCGTCCTGGTATCGACCTGCCGGTTGATCTTGGTGTACATCCCCTTGAGCGGGTAGACGCTCCCGTTGGCAAGGATGAGCTCCAGCATCGGCGCGCGCATGGGCGAGCCCTCGGCGGCGGTGCCGGTTTTCAGGGTTTGGTTGATCCGGTCAGCCACGGCCAGGTAATCCTGCTCGCTCAACTGGAAGTTGACGCTGATGGGGTCCACGGTGGAAATGGTGGTGAGGGCCGTGCCGCTGGGGCCGACCAGGTCCCCGGTGCCCGGCGTGGCGATGCCCGCGATGCCATCGATGGGGGCGGTGATGCGGCAGAAATCCAGGTTCAATTGCGCCTGGTCCACGGCGGCCTCCGCGGCTTCCACGGCGGCCTTGGCCGCGGCGCTGGTCTGCACGGCGGAATCCCGGGCGGCCTCGCTCGTGGCGTTGGATTTGATTAATTGGAGCTGCCGTTTTTCGTCGAGCGCGGCGTTGACGGCGGTGGCTTGCGCACGGCTCAGGTCGGCCTTGGCCTGGGCCAGGGCGGCCTGGAAGGGGCGGGCGTCGATTTCAAAAAGAAGATCGCCCGTTTTGATGGGCATGCCCTCTTTGTAATCCTGCCGGACGAGATAGCCTTGAACGCGGGCGCGAATGTCGACATTGGTCGAGCCGTTCAAAGTGGCCACCCATTCGTGGCTGATGGGCATGTCGCGGGCTTCAACCTTCGTGACCAGCACCTCTGGCGGCGCTTGTTGCGGGGTATTTTGAGCGGATTTCGGAGAACATGCCGCGAGACCCATCGCCAAAGCGAGGGTAGGAAAAAAGAGGCTTGTGGGTTTCATAATCCAACCTTGAAGCCTCTTTTTTCTGGGTTGCTCCGGTCAATTGCAACCCAAAATCATATCAAGTCAGATGATTTCACGCATAATTAACATGGGGGGCGCGGTAACAAGACGTGGGTGGGCGGCCATCCACGGCCACTCACCCACGCTTCCTGTTTTCCACGCATAATGGCAAAACGGGTCTCCAATCCCGCAAGGCCAACGGCGTTTCCTGACATTGACCAAAGGGAGGATGGGTGCGGTGTGAACCGGGTGCGCGTGTCCGCAAGGGGGTGCGCGAAAAATGGGCACGAAAAAACCCGCGTTCATCTCCGGCGAGGGAGTGAAAGCGGGTGGCAATAGAACCAACTCGTTCAATTTCCCCCATCCTGTCTTTTGGCGCGACAGTCGCCCAAACCGAGGTTTGGGGCTTGATAGGCGTGAACCAAGCAGGTCTTCTGGCTTCGGGGTCGTTCTACTAACTTCACCTTACCGCCGGGTTTTTCCCAACAGTGGCATTTGAAGTGTTCGTCGTCCGTTACAGCGGCGCTAACCGTGCGGGATTTTCACCCGCTTCCCTATTCTCCCTGGAGCAACCCAGGGCACTTGTTCACATGGACCGCGCGGCCAAGCTTGTGGCTTGGAAACGCGGCCGGTTTTTTTCAAAGAACTGGTGTCAAACGTAAGTGGCGCCAGCCGGGAGCGTCAATGCTTTTCCTATGCTTTCCTGCGGCGCAGGCTTTGCACGAAGGCCAGCATGCCGAGACCGCCCGCCATCATTGCCCAGGTGCCCGGTTCGGGGACCACGGTGAATTCCATCACGTTGCCGTTATTGACGGTGGCGCCGCCCGCGAACGTCGCCGAATCCACCGTTGTGCTGGAGACTTGGATGCTCATCAGAGCGTCGAATTCGGCCAGCGTGTAGAAGTTGATGCCGTTGTAGGTGTGGGTGCCGTTGCCGTCGCCTTCCACAAAGTAGTTGTAGCTGCCGCTCAGAATGGCCGAAAGCGAGCCGGTGTCCGTGAAGATGCCGCCCAGGAAGGTCTGCCCAAGGGTCAGAGTGGACACTTCCAGGTAGATGTCGAACACGTTGCTGGAGGTGGCCACGGTTCCCACAAAGGGGTCCGCGGAGGTCAGCCGCAGCACGTCGTTGCCGCTGTTGCCGGTGCCCGCTCCGTAGGTGGGGTTCGAGCCGGTCAGCTCAAATTTGAAGGCCATGCCTTGGGAGAGATCCACCGAGGCGGCGGTCATGATGCCCGGGCTGTTGCCGGGGGTGATCGTGCCGGCGCCGGTGATGGCTCCCGCGGTGAGCGTGCCCGCCATGGTGCCGCTCAGGGCGACGTTGCCCACGGTGCCGGAGCCTTTGAGGAGGCCGCTGCCGACCGTGACGGCGCTGGCGGTGGAGCCGGTGACGTTCAAGGTGCCCGCGGTGAGCGTATAGCCGTTGACGGCGCTGGAGCGGCCGCCGAGGGTGCTGTTGCCGGTGAAGTAGGCGCTGTCCATCGCCAGCCCGTTGCCGTTGATGTTGGCGCTGGCTACGTTGACGGTGCCACTGATAACGCCGCTGCCGCCCAGGGTGGCTCCGTTGGAGACGCCGATGGTGCTGCCCGCGGAGTTGCCGTTGATGTCCAGTTCGCCCGCGCTGACGGTGGTGTCTCCGGTGTAGTTGTTGTTACCGCCGAGGACGGTGACGCCATTGCCGGTCTGGTTCAGAGAGCCCGCGCCGCTGATGTCCCCCGAAAGGGTGTTGGTGCCGCTGGCCACGGTGTTGATGACGCCGCTGTTGGCGATCTTGCCCGCAAAGCTGCCGCCGTTGCCCTGGTTGAAGATCAACGTGGCTCCGTTGGAAATGACGGCGCTGCCGGTCTTATTCAGAGCGCCCGTGGTGCCATTGCCGATTTGCAGCACGCCCGCGCTGACGGTGGTCAAGCCGGTGTGGCTCCATGTATTGGTGATGACCACCGTGCCGTTGCCGGATTTGGTGAGGTTGGTGAGACTGGCCAAGGTTCCGCTCGCGGCGGCTTCCGTTAAGTTGCCGGTGAAGGTGGCCGTGCCGCCGTCTGCCGCCGTGACGATAAAGTTACGGGGAGCAGCCTCAGTGTTGTAATAAGTATTCGCCGTGATATTGCCGGAGAAGGTGACGTTGGAGGCATCCATCACGCCCACGTTGTAGGCGCTCACCATGATTCCGCTGTGCCCGTTGTTTAGGTAAAGAGGGGCGCTGATCGTCTGATTGCCCTTGGCAAGCAGGTAAACCGGAGCACTGATGCCGTTGCCGCCGTCGGCGAGGCTGATGCCGCGCGCTCCACCCAAAGCTCCGTTGGTGGCCGAGATCAGCCAGCCCTGGCAGATGACCACGGCGTTTTGTTTGCTGAAATCGTTGGCGCTGTTGTTGAGGATGATGGTGCTGGAGACTGCGGTGTTGAAAATCATGCCGTCGGCGAGGCCCGTTCCCTGGCAGACGATTTGCCCGTTGATGGTCAGCGTCTTTCCGGTGGCCGCACTGATGACCGTGGCCACGTTGGTGTTGGCCCCGTTATCGGTGGCCATGGTGATGGTGCCAGTCAACACGGAATCCACATTGGAGTACATTTGGGTCCGCCCGTTCCCCGTGGCCCCCCCGGTGCTCGTCCAGCAAGTGATGTTCGAGGAAAGCGTGCCGGTGTTGATGTATAAGCCCACGAAGGCGTTGGAGACGCCGGTGTTGGTGAAGCCGATGGAAGAGGAATCGCCGAGGAGGATGGTTGAACCGGTCCCGCCTTGCCCCAGGTCGGAGTCCAGCCGCGCAAACCCTTGCCGCACGGTGAAGTTGGGGATGAGCCGGTTGGTGGTCACGATGGCGGGATTGGCGCCAAGGCTGGCTGAGCTGCCGGTGTAAACCACGTTCGAAGTGGTGCTGAAGCCGCCGCCCGAACCGCTAAGGTTGATGGTGGGCGCGCTGCCTCCCGTGACCAGGATGGTGACCAGATCCCCAATGGTGGTTTCCACATTCGCGGACGAAAGGTTGATCTGTTTGATGGCAAAGGTGCCCGCGGTGGCCGCCCCGGTGCCCCCAATAGTGCTTTGGAGAACCCATTGCGTCTTTGTATTGGTATTATTAGGCGTGAAGCCGCTATTGCTAGCCGTGCCATTGAACACATACCCGCCCAAATCCATAACGAATTTGGGAATAGCCGTGCCGCTGAAGCCCTGACTCATGGCCCCCAGGGATGTGCTCGTTGTGGTTAGATTGCTGGCTAACACAAGCTGGGTTGTGCCGGTGGTGTTCGAAGCAAATTCAACATCGGAAAAATAAGTGCTCCCCCCCGCGACGCTCGTTTTAACGTAGGATCGGCCTAAGGTAGAGGGGTTACTCCGGTATAACAGTGCTGCGAACCCGGTGGCGTCGTTCACCAGAGTGATGTTGTTGGTTGCAAGCACAGCGAGTGGCGTTCCTTGGACGGTCACCCCTGCGCCAATGGTGCTGGTTCCGCTCCCGGCAATCAGAAGCTGGCACAATCCTCCGTTCGTTGTAGTGGCGTTGATGACGCCGCCGGAGATGTTGAAAGTACTAATGTAGAGCCGGTTGCTGTTTGCCACGTTGGTGGCATCCGCGATGCGCAGCGTGCCGCCCGTCATGGTGAGAGAGCCGCTGATATTCGCCGCTGAGGCATTGTTGAGGTCCGTGCCCGAGAGGACGCCGATCATGCCGCCATTCATCGTGATGTTGCCGGTAATCTTCGTCTGGCCCTGGTCTTTGGTGCCGGTGACTTGCAGGGACAATAACCCGCCATCGCTGATGTAGACGCCTTTGGAAGCTGTCACGTAGGAGTAGCCGGTGCTGACAGTGGAGCCAGCCGTGCCGCCCAAGCGCAACTCTACGGTTCCGCTGGTCGAACCCAGGGTGATGCTATTGCTGACGACCAGTCCGCTGGTGCTCGAGACGTTCAGTTGGTTGAGGAATCCCGAGGTTTCCGTGAGGGTTAGCGTGCTAATAGTACCGGTGGTAGCGGTGGTATCATACGTTACCGTGCGGTTCGCGGTGGCATCCCCCAAAACCACCGTGCTGCTAAGAGTGGGCTGCGCGCTGGTTGACCATGCGGTGCCGGATGACCACAGGCCGCTGTCGGTGGCGCTGAGCCAGGTTACCAAATCAGCTTGGGCTGGAAGAGTAAGCGCGATGGCTGCAAGGCCGACGGCACAACGGAAGAGAACGGGGTGGTTCTTGAGTTTCATGGTTTGGGGAGGGGTTGGAAACCGAACGATGCCTGGTTTATGGCTCTTAATTTGCTCGGCGTCAAGAGGGGCGTTATTTACCAAGTTCAATAGTGCTGTTTTAATTTTTTTGTGATTTAACAAAACAATGTTTAACTGGCTGGATTGCTATGTAAAACTTCGCGAAATGTATTGCAGAAGCTGAATGGATAGCGATAGCTTCAACAAAGCATTAACGATATTAGCTTTTCCCCCTATGAATCGTCTTCTTCCCTTCGTGTGCCGTTTTGTCGACGCCTCATTCCGCCGCTCCCTGCCCACCTATGCCGTGGCTGCGTGCCTCTGCCTGGCGGGGGCCGCTGCGATGGGGGACGATCAAGACGAAATGTTGCCCGAGAACCCCGCGTGGGCGGCGAATCACCCGCGCATCGTTTTGAACAAAGAAACGCTGGCGCATGTGCGTACGGCCATCAAAGAAGAGGGAACGCCCCCGGCTCTGGCCTGGCAGCGGGTCGAAAAGGATTGCGACGCCATTTTGAACGGAACCGCCGCGAAGAAGAACCTGGATCTGGAGCATCCGTTCGCCGATCTGGAAGGGCTGACGATTGGCACGCACAAAGAGCAGGGGAGTTTGGAAGGGCATATCCGTAGTTGGACGGTTCCCTGCGATGTGTTCGCCTTCCGTTACGCGATTTCGGGCGATGTCCGCAGCGGCCAGGCCGCGGCCAAGATCGCGCTGGCCATCGCCCGGAAGCTGCCGCCGGATTCCCCGGTGCTTGGCAAAGGTTTCTTTTACACCCGCACGTTTTTGGTGCGCTCGATGGTCTTCACCTATGACTGGTGTTATCCGGTATTAACACCGGGCGAGCGCATGGAACTGCGCCGGGCGTTGGGCGAGCACGCGCGCAAGATGTACTCGCAATCCATCAACGACCTATGGGGCCAGACGACGATGGGGCGCATCTGGAATTGGAACCCGGGCATCGCTTCCGCGTGGGGGCTGGCCATGCTGGCCATCATGGATGAAACCAACCTGCCTGACCAGCAGTGGCTCTTCCAGGCTGCGCGCAACGTGGAGGATTATTTCCGCATCGGCGTGGACCAGAAAGGCGCGGGCATCGAGGGGCCGGCGTATTTCAGCTACGGCAGCGGCTCGTCCTTTTATTTTATGGAGAGCCTGCGCCAGTGGAGCGGCGAGGATCTTTTTTACGACACCCACATGGACCGCTTCGTGAAGTGGCTGCCTTACGAGATGTTGCCCGACGGCAAGCGCGTGAACAATCTCTGCGATTCGGGTTACAAAGTCGCCTATTCCGACGGCATCACCTACTCACTCACGCGCATGCCGGATCAAAAGCTGGCCCAATGGGCCTGGCAAAATCTTTGGGGCGGCAATGGCGTGACCTGGAACAACGTCGATGATCTCTCGGTCATCCTTTGGTGGCAGAAAGCGCCCGCGCCCGCGCAGCCGGACCTGCCGCTGGCGGATTTCGCGCCGGGGCGCGGCGTGATGGTCGCCCGCAGCGGCTGGGACAAGGATTCGGTTTACTTCTCGCTGCTGGCCCAGGTTTACAGTGCCATCAAGCACGACCAGGCCGACAAGGGCCAATACACGCTCTATGGTTACGGCGAGGATTTCGCGATTGATTCGGGCTATGCCAACGACGGCAACCTCAACCCGAACAAGAGCTACAGCACCCAGGCGCACAACTTGATCTTGATCGACGGTGTGGGCCAGGCGGCGGCGAAGTACCACGCGCAAACTTCCGGCTTCTTCAAAGGCTTCATCCATTCCGACGCGGCGGACTGGGCCTGGGCCGATCTTAAGCCGCCGTATGAATACTACCTCGATACTCCCAAGAAGGGCGGCGCGGACGGCATCGCCTACCGCAAAGTCTGGCAAAACCACATTCTCCAGGCGAACCGCCAGGTGCTTTTCATCCGGGGCAAGCTGCCTTACGCAATCCTCTTTGATGATATTCAGAAAGACGACAAGGAGCGGACCTATTCCTGGCTGCTGCATACCGCCAAGGGCAAGACCTTCGATGTGAAAGGCTCGACCGTTACGGTCGCGGCGGATGTGCGCGCCATGGCCTTGAATAAAGTGGCCGTGCAGCCCCGGCCCACGAAAGAGGAGCCTTCGACCGGCGCCGGGACGTGGAAAAAAGAGATCACCGTTCCCGCCGAGGGCAGCTACACCGTTTGGTGCTACTCCGGGACGGAATACCCGGACCCGTTCCAGTCGGATTCGTTCTTCTTCTCCATCGACGGCGGCAAGGCGGGCTTCGCCAAGGGCGAACGGCCTCACGATTTCGTATGGGCCATGCGGGCAGCGCCCGGGCTGGGCTGGGTGCAGCTCAACGACGATAACAGCCGCACGGAAGTGCCCGCGCTTGCGTTGAAAGCGGGGCGGCATGTGTTGGAATTCAAGGTGCGCGAAACCGGCGCGGGCATCGGGGCGGTTTGCCTCATGCCGGAAGGGCAAAAGCCCGGCCTCGACGCCGCCGCCAAGGGCGGGGTGCTGGTTGCCGCCAGCGAAGGAACTCTTACCGCGCCGATGAAGCTCGTCGAGCAGTCCGGGGGCCGGGAAAAAGGCATCCTGCAAGCGACCCTGCTGAGCCCCTCGCAGTTCGAGGCCAGCCAGGACGATTTCGAAACCTCCAATGACGGGGTGCACCCGCGCCTGGAGCTTAAGACCAAGGCCGTGGCCCCCAACTACCTCGTGGTGTTGATGCCGCGCCCGGCGGATGCCAAAGACCCGAGGCCCGCGCCGCTGGCGAAGGCGGTCGCCATGAAGCGCGGCGTTGCGGGGACGGTCGCCGCGGACCCGGCGGGCGAGGATCTCGTGGCGCGCTGGGATGGCAAGGGCATTATGAACAACGACCTCGCCACGAACGCGCAGCTTTTCTGGATGCGCGGCGCGCCCACGAAAGCGTGCGCGGTGGTGCGCGGCGATGCTTTGAACTGGAAGGGCAAGCCGCTCTTCCAGTCCAATGCTGAGGCGTCGTTTGTATTTGACGGCAAGACGCTGCAAGTGAGCGGCAAGGATGTTTCGGTTGTCCGCCACGCTTTTGGCCCCGGGGTCAAGCTCGTCGTCAATGGCAATGAAGTCCAGGCGAACGCCGAAAACGGCATGGCCGAGTGGAAAAAATAAACCGCCAGCTCCCGTACCGTACCTGGCGCGGGAGCTTTGTTTACTAAACAAGGCTAGCAACAAAACCTGTTGTCACCAGCAGCCTAATCACTATACCCAAACCTTTCCTCCTATGTACTCACTCCCTTCTTTCCTCTCTTGTTTGACCCAAGGCCCGTCGCGGCGTTCGTGGTCAAGTTGCGTTATCGCCGTCAGCTTATGCGTGGCCGGGCAGGCAGCCAGCGCGCAAACAACCCAGGGCAACCTGATTCGCAATCCCGGCTTTGAAGAGGGGACCGCGAGTTGGAGCCAGTTTGTGCCGCAGGGCGCCAGTCGCGACGCGTTCAAATGGGAGGTCTCCGCCGACAAGCCCCATTCCGGCGCAAAGTGTTTTCATCTGCAATCGAGCAAAGCCGAACGCTTCGGCATTGGCGGCGAGGAACTGCCGGTGCAGCCGGGCCAGCGTTACAAAGTGAGCGCCTGGGTGCGCGTGCCCGCCGGGTTCTCCATCGCCAGCCAGACGCCGGGAGTGGTGGCGCGCGTGGATTATGCTTCCAGCGACGGCTCGCTGGGCAAATACCACGTGATGCTCACGGTGGGCAACAAAGTGGCCAACCCGGCCACGCTCTCCGCCATTGCCAATAGCTCGCTCCCCGCGGAGTGGACGCAGATGAGCGCGGTTTATGAAGTGCCCGAGGGAGCCACGAAAATGCGGCTGGAGCTCTTCATGTGGAGCGGGGTGGGGGAAACTTTTTGGGATGACATCGAACTCGCGCCCGTGGGCAAATCCACGCCGTTGACCCCCGTGGCCACGGCCGCCTCTGCCGCCGCGAAAAAAGCCGAAGCGGAGGAAATCAGCACCGTGACTCCGGAGGAGCTGATGCCGGAAAACCCCGCTTGGGCGGCGCATCACCCGAGGATCGTGCTCGACAAGGCCACGCTGGAACACGCGCGGGCCGCGATCAAAGAAGCGGGCACGCCTCCGGCTATGGCCTGGCAGCGGATCGAAGCGGAATGCAAGGCCATCCTGGGCAGTTCGTCCCGGCTGGATATGGAGCACCCCTTTGGCGGCCTGGCGGATATCACCGTGACCAATCACAAATCCTCGGGAGCCTTGGAAGGCGGCGTGCGGATGTGGACGACCGCTTGCGACCGGCTCGCGTTCCATTACGCCATTTCGGGCGACGTTGCCAGCGGCAAGGCGGCGGCGAAAATCGCGCTGGTCATCGCGCGGAAGCTGGGGCCGGAATCCCCCGCCGTGAACCGCGGTTTCTTTTACACCCGCACCTTCCTCTTGCGCTCCATGGCGCTCACCTTCGACTGGTGCTACCCCCTCATGACCCCCGAGGAGCGGCAGGATTTGCGGGCCGGCATCGGCGCTTATTCGCGCAAATTCTATTCCACCTCCATGAACAGCATCTGGGGTCAGTCGACCCTGGGCCGCATGTGGAACTGGAACCCCGGCATCGCCTCCGCCTGGGGCTTGGGCATGCTGGCCATCATGGATGAAACCAACCTGCCCGACCAGCAGTGGGTCTTCCAGGCCGCGCGGAACGTGGAGGACTACTTCCGCTTCGGCGTGGACCAAAAAGGCGCGGGCATGGAAGGCCCGAGCTACCTTTCCTACGGCGCGGGGGCTTCCTTCTACTTCATGGAAAGCCTGCGGCAATGGAGCGGAGAGGACCTCTTTAATGACACCCACATGAAGCTGTTCACGAACTGGGTGCCCTACGAAATGCTCCCTGATGGCGTGCGGGTCAACAACCTGTGCGATTCGGGTTACAAAATGGCCTATGCGGATTGCGTCACCTATTCGATGGCCCGGCTCAAGGACACGAAGAATGCCGAGTGGATTTGGCAAAACCTTTGGGATGGCAAAAACGGGATCAGTTGGGACGTGATCGACGACGCCGGGGTCATCCTCTGGTGGCGGCAGTTGCCCGCGACGAAACAGCCGGACCTCCCCTTGGGAGCCTTTGCCCCCACCCGGGGCGTGATGGTTTCCCGCAGCGGCTGGGACAAGGACTCCGTTTATTTCTCGATGCACGCGCAAGTCTATACGGTCATTAAGCACGACCAAGCCGACAAAGGGCAGTTCACGCTGTACGGTTATGGCGAGGATTTCGCGATCGACTCCGGTTACGCCAATGACGGCGACGTTGAAAAGAGCGTCAACACCAAGGCGCATAATTTGATTTTGATTAACGGCGTGGGCCAGGCGACGGAGAACTGGCATGCCCAAACCTCCGCCCGCTTCGGCGGGTTCCTCCACTCCGACGCGGCGGACTGGGGCTGGGTGAACGAGAAGGACGCCTACGAATACACCGTGCGCACGCCCAAGAAAAACGGCGCCGACGGGGTGGCTTACACCAAGAAGTGGCAAAACCACATTCTCCAGGCTAATCGGCAGGCGCTCTTTATCCGGGGCAAGCTCCCTTACGTGGTTCTTTTCGATGATATCCAAAAGGACGACAAGGAGCAGACCTAC
The DNA here is from genome assembly GCA_964513965.1 of uncultured Chthoniobacteraceae bacterium. Classification (GTDB taxonomy): domain Bacteria; phylum Verrucomicrobiota; class Verrucomicrobiia; order Chthoniobacterales; family Chthoniobacteraceae; genus UBA695. The sequence goes on along the minus strand of CAZEOO010000006.1, from coordinate 4,565 downwards.
TCCTGGCTGCTGCACACCTGCAATGGCAAGGCGTTCGACGTGGAAGGTTCCACTGTCACCATTTTGGCTGACAAGGGAATGGGAGAAATCACCAAAGTGGCCGTGCAACCCCCAGGGTTGGCGGGCGGAAATTCCGTCGAGGCGCTTCTGGCTGGCAATAGCCCGAAAACGGGAACTTGGAAGAAGGAGATCAATATTCCCGCCGATGGCAAGTACATCATCTGGGGGCTCGCCGGAACCGAGGAGAAAAACTCGGGCGCGGCCGACTCGTTCTTCTTCTCCATCGACGGAGGGAAGGCGGATTTCACCAAAGGCCAGAAGCCTAAGGAATTTGCCTGGGCCACTCGCGCGGCCACGGGGCTTGCCTGGGTTGGCCTCAACGATAACAACGGAAATCTCGAAGTTCCCGCTCTGAGCCTGAAAGCCGGAAAGCATGTTCTCGAACTCAAGACTCGCGAGGAAGGCGCCCGGATGGGGGCCGTTTGCCTGGTGCCGGAAGGGGCCGTGATGGAAGACGCCATCGCAGCCAAGACGGCGATTCTGATTCAGGCCGCCGAAGGGCAGGTCGCCGAGCCGATGAAGCTCGTCGACGTAGGCTTTGGCAAGGAAAAGGGAATCATGCAAATGACGGTGCTGAGCCCCGCGACTTTCCAGACCCAAAAGACCATGTTCGAAACCACCAGGGACGGGTCGCACCCCCGCCTGGAGATCAAAACCAAGGCCGTGGCTCCCAACTTCCTGATGGTGCTGGTGCCGCGTCCCGTCGATCCCAAGGCGAAGGATTCGAAACCGGCCCCCATCGTCAAACCCGTTGCCATGAAAAAGGGCGTCGCGGGCATCGTCTCGGCGGCTCAAGCCGGGGATGACCTCGTGGCCCGCTGGGACGGCACGGGCATTGAAAATGACAAACTGGCCACCAACGCCCAGCTCTTCTGGATGCGCGGCGAGCCCGCCAAAGGCTGCGCGGCGGTGCGCGGCAGCAGTGTGAGTTGGCGCGGCAAGCCGCTCTTCGAAGCCAACAGCGAGGCGGCGTTTGTTTTCGATGGCAAGGCGCTGCAAGTGAGCGGCAAGGAGGTTTCGGAAGTCCGGCACGCCTTCGGGTCGGGCGTGAAATTGTTCATTAACGGTAATGAAGTCAAAGCGAGCGCCGAAAAAGGTGGCTTGGCCGTTTGGAAAAAATAGCGGACTGCCCGCAATAAAGAACCATATCCAACCGCAGGTTTCGCAAAAAATGACACTGGTTTAGGTTTTCTGAACCGGCGCTCATGCGAGATCTGCGGTTTTTTTGGGGTTTGCTCTTCATTTTCAGGGGAACACGGCCTTCATTGAAAAGCCTGGTTTCATCAAGCGGTGAGAGCTTTTTTTTGAGCGACTTCGTGCAATTCCCATATAAAAACTGTTAGTTGGGATATAAATAACAGGATAAATAACGTGATTAGTGGTTGACGTGCCGTTTGAAAAGCAACATTATCGGCGCTCGCAAGATATTTACCCCTTTAACTCATTTGCCCCTATGAAAAATATCGCACCCCTGCTGGCCTGCCTTGCTTTGATGGCTCAAGCTGCCTCGGCGGCCACTTACACATGGAACATTACGAGCGGCACGGATAACTGGTCCAACACGGCCCAGTGGATGGCTTCCACGGGGACGACGGGAGGCGGTTTCCCGGGATCGAGCGATACCGCTTATCTGCTGGATACGGGCGGGAATAACCGCTGGGTTTATTACGATGCCGCCGCCACCTCGGCCTCGGTGAATACCCTGAGTATTACCCAGACCAGCACGGGCACCAACACCTTGGTAATCACCGGCTCTTCGCCCGTTGTGTCGGGCACGGCCACGAGAGGGCTTTATGTTACCAACGCGATTACGTTGGCCGCGACCAATGGGGGTGTTGCGGAAATTCGGCTCATATCCAATAGCACGGCAGGCGCGTCTTTGTACAATGCCGGTCTTTTGACCATCAATTCAGGCGGCTTGTTGTCAATGATCGCCGGTACGACTCAATCGCCAACTTACGTAAACGGAGCGGTGACGCTGAATGACGGTGGCAGACTTCTTGTGGACCACGCGTATTCGAACGCTAGTTCGGTGGCTCACACCATCAACGGCGCGTTGACGATGAACGGCGGCCTCATCACCTTTACCGGCACGGGCGGCAACGACGTGCGGCTTCAGTTGAACGGCAACGCCACCCTTACTTCGGGCACGATTTATTCGTCGGGCTCGGGATCGGGCAACATCGCCTCCATTTATATGGGTGGCAACACCAACGTTGTTGGCAGCGGGGTGGTGTTCCAAAAAGATTCGGGCTGGACCACGAAGATCGTCTTGGCGGGCGGCGTATCACAGACGTTGACGGCCAGTTCGGTGCTTCCCACCGTATCCGTCCGGAGTAACTCCGCCGTGGGCGCCGCGATCAGAAAAATCACTTCCACTATTACGGGGCCGAACATCGGGCAGCTTGAATTTTACAATAGCAATTCGGCCGCCAACCAATCCGTTACGCTTTTGATGGGGAGCAACCTGACTTCGGTGGCTGGGGTCGGCTATCCTGTAATCAATGGCAATGCCACGGCTTCGGAAGCCATGATTCTGGACACCGCCGGGTATACCTTGGATATGCGCTTGGCCGCGAGCAGTGGCAGCTCATGGACGGTATCGAATGGCGGATTCCCTTCGCCGTGGTCACTCCTTTCCAGCTCTGGCTCTGGACGCATTCAGACCAACGGATATAATTTCTCCGGGGTGACGCTCAATGTTGGCGCCAACATCATTCTGGAATCGGCGGGCTCCGGCGCGAACAACCTGAGCGGTACCGCGGGGAATCCCGGCACCATTGACTCGACTTCCACCTTCCTGGTTTCGGGAACCTATTCCTCAACGTTGGCCGCGACCAACCGCAGCATCGGCAACTTGGTGGTGGGTACGGGCACCGATACGCCCACGGTGACACTCGCCTCCAATATTACCACCGGCACCAACAGCCAGGTGACGGTAAACGCCGGGGCCAACCTGGCGCTGGGTAACTACAACTTGGCCCTGACGCCGAACCCGACCACGGCGATCAACCTTGCGCGCACCGGCACCATCAGCGGCGCCTCGGGGGCGGTTTATCTGAACTCCGGCATCAACCTGAACCTGACGGGCGCGGCGGGCATGGCCACCATCAGCTCCAATATCAACCTCTCGGGCGCCTATACTTTCGCCGGCACACACGTTTCCGGAACTGACCTCTTGATTTCTGGCAACATCTATGAAGGCGCAACGCCGGGTGCGATCGTAGTGAACGGCCCGCAAATCACCTCCTTTACCGGGGCGGGCAGCACCTTCACGGGCGGCATGACGCTCAACGGCGGCACGACCTACCTGGCAAATAAAGGCGCGGGCGTTGGGGCGCTGGCGATCAACGGCACGGGTGGAGCCAATACGATGGCACAGTTGACCGGGAACCTTTACGGGTTTTCGACGCTGACTTTGGGTGGCACCACCGGTTCCCTCGCCATCTTGGATACGGGGACGGGGAACTATGCGTTGACTCCCACTTCGGGGCTCATCACGATCAACTCCGGCGGTATCTTGCAGACCTCGGCCACAGGATACACGACCATCGCCGCCACCTCCAGCACCATCGTGGTCAATAATGGCGGTACGTTGCGGACTCAACTCTCAGCCACCCTTGCCGCTGTTGAAAACGCTGTAGGCTCGGTTATCCTTAACAGTGGCGCGACTTTGACGACGAGTACCAGCACGAGTGTGGGCAGCGGCGGCCGCATCGCGGTCAATGGCAACTTCACTGCATATGCTGGAAGCACGATCAACACCAATGCTTCGGGCTATTTGGCTTTGTACGGCACCACCAACTTAATCGAGGGCGGCGTGACGATGGCGAGCCCCTACGCTAACGGCCATACGATCGCCTTGGTCGGCGGCAGCGGCACGCAGACCCTGCAATCTGGCGTCAATATTGGCAATTTGTTCGTGCGGGATAATATCGTCAATAACAACGGCTCCGTTAAGATCGTGCAGTTGACCGGCACCGCGACCACCGTTGGTCTTATCCTCATGACGGATTCGGAGACCAGCGCCACCGCCACTCTGCGCCTTGGCAGCAACATCATTTCCACCGGCGGGTTGGTCTGCAGCAATTTCACCTCGACGGGCAAACTCGGCGTCGACCTCGCGGGCTATACTCTTTCTCTGGGGACTTCCTGGACGACTGGTTTTACCACCAGTTCTTTCACCAGCCCGTGGTATATCACCTCCAGCAGCGGCACGGGGACGTTCAAAGCGACATCCTACGACCTCTCCGGGAGCAATTCGGACGTGAACATTGGTGCGAACGTCATCCTGGAAGCTACCGCGGCTGGCACCTCCGAGCTGGGTCTCAAGGCCACCAGTGGCAGTGGCGTCATTAGTGCCGCCTCCACGTTCCTCTATGCCGCCACCGGCACGCATACGATCAAAACGACGGTGGCCCGGAACATCGGCAACGTGCAAGTGGGCGATGGCACCGTGGCCTCCACGCTGGCCCTGGGCTCCAACATCAACACCGACTTGAGCA
>CAZEOO010000005.1:247260-256183 GCA_964513965.1 uncultured Chthoniobacteraceae bacterium | reverse complement strand
GCCCGTGCCCGCGCCCGAAGCGCCCCGGCGTTCGCTCGTGGCCGCTTTCCAAAAAACCGCCGCCGAACCCGTTTCTGAACCGGCTCCTGAGCCCGTGAAGGCCCAGGCTCCCCAGGTTGCCAAGGCCGCCGCTCCGGTTGCGGATGACGACCGCGCCCCGTGGGAAGAACGCCCCGAGGCCAAGAAGAGCGAACCCGCACCCGAGCCCGTGAAGCCGGAGCCGTTGGTTGAATCCGCGCCGGAACCAGCCCCCGAGCCGGTCCATGAACCGGAGGTCCCCGAGCCCGAAGCGAAGGCCGAACCGGCTCCTGAGCCCATCGCGCCCATCGTACCCCAGGAACCTGCCGCGCCGCACACGCTTTCCCTTTTTGGCGACGATCAATTCCCCACGCCCGAAGCGCCGACGGTGGTGCCCGAGGTGAAGGCGGAGCCGGAGGAAGAACCGGAGCCGCTTGCCGAACCGGAGGCGCAAGTCGCCGCGAAGGAGCCGGACCGCGAGCCCGTTGAAGAAGAGGAACCGGAACCCGAGCCCGCCGTGGAGCCGCAGTCTGTGGCAGAACCGCTGCCGATGAGGCCCGAGGAGGAATCCGCGCCCGAGGCGGAACCGGAGCCGAATGAGCCCGAGGTTACCCAAGCTGCCGAACCCGCCATAGCCGCCGACGTTTGGCCCAGGGTGATCCGCCATGCCCGCGAGAAGCGGCCTCTCATCAGTTCCTGGATGGAAAAGGCGGCCTTCCGTGGCATCCGCGATGGCCAGGTTGTCCTGGCGTTTCCGGGCGGGGTCGAAGGAGGGCTGGCCCGGCAATCCCTGGAGAAACCGGCGCAAATTCAGTTCCTCAAGGAAGCCTTTGCCCACATCACCGGCCAGACCGTCACGATTGGTTTTGAGGAGATGGCCCCCGGCGAAACTGCCCCCGCCGTCGTCATCCCCGCCGAGGATGTGCCCGTGGTCGACCCGATGGAGGAATTTAAGAACGATCCGCTGATCCGGCACGCCCTGGAGGTTTTCAAAGCCGAAATCCAGTTGGGGTAATCCATTTTAGAGCCGCAAAAAGGCGCAAAAAACGCAAAAAGACTCTGGTCAAACCGGCGTTCATCTGCGAAATCTTCCGATTGCTCGTTCTTAACCACACGACCTAAACCTGACCCTATGAACATCCAGAAAATGATGAAACAGGCGCAAAAGATGCAAGAGCAGCTCGCGCGCGCCCAGGAAGACCTTGCCGCCAAGACCGTTGAGGCATCGGCAGCCGGGGGGAAGGTGACCGTCGTGGCTACCTGCGCCGGGGACGTTGTTTCCATCAAGATCGCCAAGGAGGCCGTGGACCCCGAGGACGTCGAATTTCTGGAGCAGATGGTGCTCGCGGGCGTCCAGGCCGCCATTGCCAAGGGCCGCGAACAGCAGCAGGCCGAAATGGGCAAACTCACGGGCGGCATGGGATTGCCGCCGGGATTGCTGTAACCAAATATTGATTCGCGGGCCGCGACTCATGCCAAGGCCGGAGGGCGGGAGAGAAGGGAACCTAAGTTCCTGATCGAAGCCCCCGTCTTTCGTGCTTTTTAAGCGAAGCAAAAAACTCCGCTTCCCAAGCCGAGCCCCGCGAAATCTCCCACTCTTATTTTCCAAATGGATTCCACGCATTATATCGCTCAACACGTCCGCCCGATCCCGAAGTCCGGGATCCGCGACTTTTTCGACGTCGTGCAAACGATGACGGACGTTATTTCGCTCGGCATCGGCGAGCCCGATTTCGACACCCCATGGCATATTCGCGAGGCCGCCATCTATTCCCTTGAAAAAGGGCACACCGGCTACACCTCCAACCTCGGCACGCCCGCCTTGCGCGCGGGCATCGCAAAGTACGTCGAAAAGCATTTCCACGTCAGCTACGACCCGCAGCACGAGGTCATCGTCACGATCGGCGTTTCGCAGGCGCTCGACTCCGCCCTGCGCGCTCTTTTGAACCCCGGCGACGAGGTGCTTTACCATGAGCCGTGTTACGTCAGCTACAACCCGAGCGTCATTCTTTCGCATGGCGTGCCGGTCGCGGTGCCGACGCGCGCCGAAGATGGGTTCCGCGTCACCGCGAAGGCCATTGCCGCGAAGATCACCCCGCGTTCGCGCGTGCTGATGCTCAATTTCCCGACCAACCCGACCGGCGGTACGCAAACCCGGGAGGAACTGGAGAAAATCGCGGCGCTCTGCATCAAGCACGATCTCGTGGTGCTCTCCGACGAAATTTACAGCGAGCTGACCTATGACGGCGCGGAGCATGTCTCCATCGCCTCCATCCCGGGGATGCGCGAGCGCACGGTTTTCCTGCACGGTTTTTCCAAGGCGTTCGCCATGACGGGCTTCCGCATCGGCTACGCCTGCGCGCCCGCGCCAATTACGGACGCGATGATGAAAATCCACCAGTATGGCATTCTCTGCGCCAGTTCCACCTCGCAGGAGGCCGCCATCGAGGCGCTGGAGAACGGCGCGCCCGCCGTGGCCAACATGCGGGCGAAGTACGAGGCCCGGCGCAACTACATCGTGGGCGCTTTCAACGACCTCGGGCTGGATTGCTTGATGCCGAAGGGGGCGTTTTATTCCTTCCCGAACATCCGGAGCACCGGGCTCACGAGCCAGGAATTCGCGCTCGGGCTCTTGAAGTCCAAGAAAGTGGCCGTCGTGCCGGGTAGCGCCTTCGGCCCCACCGGCGAAGGCTATGTGCGCGCCAGCTACTCGACGAGCATCAGCGAAATCAAGGTTGCCATGAAGCGGATCGCTGAGTTTTGCAAAGAAGCGAGGAAATAGATATGTCCACTGTTACCAAAGCCATGCTTCTCGCCGCCGGACGCGGCACCCGGATGCGCGAATTGACCAACGATGTGCCCAAGCCGATGATTGCCGTGCGCGGCAAGCCGATCCTCCAGCACATCATCGAGGGTCTCAAGGCTGCCGGGATCACCGATGTGCTCATCGTTGTTGGTTACCGCAAGGAGGTCGTCACCGATTTCTTCGGGGACGGTTCCCAGTTCGGCGTGCGCGTTCATTACATTACCCAGCAGGTCCAGGACGGCACGGGCCGCGTGGTGGAACTGGGCAAGGCGTTCGCGGGGGAGGACCCGTTCGTGCTGAGCTACGGCGATATCCTTGTGGACCCGGCGAACTACCTCCGGCTGACCCATCCCGGCTGCGAGGAGGCCGTCATTAGCGTGAAGCGCAACGAGGACGTGAGCAAGGGGGGCGCGGTGTTCGTCAACGAACGCTTCGAATTGACCGACCTGCGCGAGAAACCGAAGCCGGGCGAGCCGACGAGCCTCTGGTATAACGCCGGGGTCTATACGTTCCGGCCGAGCATTTTCGACTTCACCGCCAAGCTGGAGCGTTCCCCGCGCGGCGAGTACGAGTTGACGGATGCCATCCGCGCCCTGGCTCTCAGCGGCAAGGTGGTTCAGGCTTACGAACTCAAGGGGGATTGGGCCGATGTGCGCGACCCCGAGGTGCTGGCGGAACTGAACAAAAATTAACCGCAAGAGAGGCGCAAGAAACGCAATAGGGAGAGGGTAGGGCGCTCGAGCCTTTCCCATTGCCCCCGGCTCCATTTTCTTCCAAACTTTTCATTTATGGCCAAACAACAAAAAGGGATTTGTTATCTGACGGGGGCGGGACCGGGTGACTTGGGATTGGTGACGCTGAAGGCCCGCAAAGTGCTCGAAGCCGCCGACGCCGTGGTCTATGACGCCCTTTGCAACCCCGAGCTGCTGGCCTGGGCGCGTCCGGGTGCGGAGATCGTTTACGTTGGGAAAAAAGCGGGAGCGCACACGATGCCGCAGGAGGAGATCAACGCGCTGCTCGTGCGCCTGACGGGCGAGGGCAAGAAGGTGGTGCGGCTCAAAGGGGGCGACCCCTTCCTGTTCGGGCGCGGCGGCGAAGAGGCCGAGGCGCTGGCGGAGGCCAAGCTGCCGTTTGAGATCATCCCCGGGGTGTCGTCCGCGCTGGCGGCCCCGGCTTACGCGGGCATTCCCGTGACCCACCGCGAGCACAACGCCCAAGTGACGTTTTTCACAGGCCATGAGGACCCCGCGAAGGCGGAATCCACGCTGAACTACGAAGGCTTGGCCCAGCAGTCGGGCGTGAAGGTGATGCTGATGGGCGTGGAGCGCCTGGAAGCCATCGCCGCCGAACTGCTTCGCCACGGCGCGGCCCCGGAAATGCCCGTCGCGCTGGTGCGCTGGGGGACGACCGGCCGGCAACAAACCATTCGCGGGCCGCTCTCGGAAATCGCCCGGATTGCCGAGGAAGTGGGGCTCAAACCGCCCGCTGTCGCGGTATTTGGCGAGGTGGTGAGCCTGCGCGACAAGCTCAATTGGTTCGAAACCAAGCCGCTTTTTGGCAAACGCATCCTGGTCACTCGCACGCGCGGGCAGGCGGGGGCGCTCTCCGAGGAACTCCGCGCCCTGGGGGCGGACGCCTTCGAAATGCCCACCATTCGCATCGAGCAGCCGGAAAACCTGCGGGAATTCGCCGAGCTGGTGCAGGATTCGCATACCTACGACTGGCTCATTTTCACGAGTGCGAATGGCGTGGACGCCTTTTTTGACATTTTCTTCAAGCTCTACGGCGATTTGCGCGAGATCGGCGGGGTGCGTCTCGCCGCCATGGGCCCCGCGACCGCCGCCCGGTTGAAGGCGCTGCACCTTCAGGTGGATCTCCAGCCGGAGAAGTTCGTGGCCGAGGATTTCGTGCGCGCCTTTGCGAAGGACCATTCCCCGGAGAACGAGAAAATCCTTATCGTAAGACCCGAGAAGGCACGCGATGTGCTTATGAAAGAGTTTACAAGAATGGGTGCGATTGTAGACGAAGCTATTGCTTACCGGACGGTTCCGGAGGTGGACACGGCGGGCCATGCCCGGTTCCGTGAGGAGGGGGCGGACCTGGTGACTTTCGCCAGTTCCTCCGCCGTGGAGAATTTCGTGGCCTTGAAGCTGCCGCTGCCCGCCGGGGTGCGCACCGCGAGCATTGGCCCCGTGACCTCCAAGACCATGCGGGAACTGGGGCTGCCGGTCGATATCGAGGCCAAACGCCATGATATACCGGGGCTGGTCAATGCGATTACAATGTATTATAACATGTCTAACAAATAGCCATGATCCCCGCCCCCACCCCCGAAACGACGAGACGCAAAGCGGTTGGCATTGACCTCGGCACCACCTTTTCGGCCATGTGTCACGTGGACGAAACCGGGCGCACGCAGATCATCCCCAACGCGGAAAGCGAGCGGATCACCCCGTCGGTGATCCTCTTCGACGGCACTACCGCCATCGTGGGGAGCGCCGCCAAGCAGAACGCCGTGGCGGAGCCGGAGAAGATCGTCGATTTCGTGAAGCGGGAGATGGGCAAGAGCAAGATCGAGTTCAACCGCGATTTCGGCGGCAAGCTCTGGAGCGCCGAGGAGCTTTCGGCGCTGATCCTGCGCAAGCTCAAGCAGGACGGGGAGAAATTTTTGGGCGAGCCGATCACCGACGCGGTGATTACGGTGCCCGCCTACTTCAGCGACGTGGAGCGCACCGCCACGATGCACGCCGGGCAGTTGGCCGGGTTCGAGGTGCTGCAAATTTTGAACGAACCGACGGCGGCCGCGCTGGCCTACGGCATCGACAAACACAGCGGCAACGAGACGGTGTTCGTATTCGACTTGGGCGGGGGCACTTTCGACGTGACGATCATGAAAATCGCCGAGCACCACATCCAGATGCTCGGCAGCAACGGCGACCACCGCCTGGGCGGCAAGGATTGGGACGACGTGATCGTCAACTGGGTGGCGGAGGAGTTCGACCGGCAGTTTGGCGAAAATCCGCTGCTGGACTTGAACAGCTACCAGGACCTCTATAACCGGGCGCTTACCGCAAAAATCCAGCTTTCCAGCCGCGCCAGCGCCACCATCGTCCACAGCTACGCCGGGCACAGCCTCAAGCTGGAAGTCACGCGCGAGGAGTTCGAGCACCGCAGCCGCCATTTGTTGGAAAAGGCGAAATCCATTTGCGAAATCGCCATCGCCGAAGCCGGGCTGGAGTGGAAGCAAATCAACCGCGTGCTGCTCACTGGCGGCATGACGCGCATGCCGTCCGTGCGCGAGATGATCCGGCAGATGAGCGGGCGGCCCCTGGCCGAGGACATCAGCCCCGACGAGGCCGTGGCCATGGGCGCGGCGTTGCAGGCCACGCTGGTGCTGCTCGGGCGCGAGGATAGCGAGGGCGGCCAGCGGATCATTTCGCAGGAAACCCGCGGCAAGCTTTCCAGCGCCGAAGGGACGCTGGTCAAAGTCACCAACATCACCACCCACACTCTGGGCGTGGTGCTTTGGGACGACGAAGCGTTGGAGGAATATGTTTTCCCGATGATTAAGAAATCGACGCCCATCCCGGCGGAGATTCAGAATTCCTTCGGCACCGCCAAGCCGAACATGAAGAACGTGATCGTGCGCGTGGTGGAGGGGGAAAGCAGCGTGCCCGCGGAGTGTACGCCGCTGGGGACCTGCAACGTGGAACTGCCGCCGTTTTTGCCCAAGGGTTCGCCCGTGCAGTTGACCTACCGTTACGACGAGAACCAGGTGCTCGAAGTGAAAGTGGACGCCTACGGCAAGCAGAGCATGGTCAAGATCGCCCGCGAACTGGGGCTCAACGAAGCCGAAATGGAAAAAGCCACGGCAGATTTGATGCGCGTCAACGTGGAATAGAGTAGAACTCTTGCATGGCGCTGCCCGATCCGTTACCTGACAATCCCATGCGCTGGGATGGCTGGAAGCTCTATGCCTCTCCCAACGCTTACGAACGGCTCTGCCTCGATTTTTCCGCGAACCCCGGCGACGCCCAGGTGGAGGCCAACTGCCGCCAGCTTTTGATGTGGTGGCAAAAGAAGCTGCCGCTTAAAAACCAGCCCTCCAATCCGCTCGCGCAATTGCTGCGCCAGGGGCTGGACGAAGCCCCCGCCAAGCTGGCCGAGGCTCGCACGCTGCTGCTTGACCCGCAGAGCCGGGCGCAGATTGATGCCGCGCTCATCGCCGCCGAGCGGGAAGCGGCCTGGACGGAGTTCAACAAATTCCTCGATTTCGTGCTGGCCAATGGCGAGATGGAAGCCGAGGAGGAGGAGAACCTCTATGGAGTGGGGGAGCACCTGGGCCTTAAGCGCGACGAAATGCTGGCCGCCGTGGACGGCGAATTGCAAAAACGGAATATCCAGCGCGTGGCTCCGCAAGCGGCCGAACCGGCTCCAATGTCTGCGGCGACCCCGGCTGCCGCTGCTTCAGTTCCTTCAAAGGCTGGCGATGCGCGCTCGGAATTTTTGCGGATGTTGCGGCTTTCGGAACTCGACGAAATCACCGACGACCAGCGGGACGCCTTTTGCAACATGGGCGAGGCGCTGGGCCTGAGCGGCGGCGATGCGGAGGACATCATCGACGAATACCTGGAAGAGCGGATGCTTGCCACGGCGAGCGCCCTGCGCGCGGCGACGCCCAAGGTTTCCAAAGCGACAGCCGCCGCTTCCTCCGGCAGTGCCCCCAAACCGGCTCCAGCAAAAGCAGATCCGTTTGCCACGATTTCTCCGTTGCAGCGGGCGGAGGAAAAGCGGGAGAACCCCAATTTCAGCAACTCCGTGGAAATGGAAATGCTCCTGGTACCCACCGGCGTTTTTGAAATGGGCAGCGCGGAGCCGGAGGCCGCTCCCAACGAAGCGCCTGTCACCCCGACGGCCCTTTCCTCTTTTTACCTTGCGCGCTGGCCCGTGACCAACGCGCAATACGAACGCTTTGACCCCGCGCATCGCACCCGCCGCGCGCCGGGCGCGGGGGACAACCACCCGGTAGTCTACGTGACCCGCGCCGAGGCGGGCCGCTTTTGCCAATGGCTCGGCCAGCAGGATCGCCGCGTTTACCGCCTGCCCACGGAGGCGGAGTGGGAGTACGCCGCGCGCGGTTCCGACGGGCGCAAATTCCCGTGGGGGGCGCGGCTGGAATCGGCGGACCGGGCCAATTTTGCCGACGCGAACAAGCGGCTGCCGTGGTCCGATTTGTCCATCGACTGCGGTTTTGAGGCGTCGTCGCCGGTGGGCAGTTTTCCCCTGGGAGCCAGCCCTTTTGGCATGGAGGACATGGCCGGGAACGTGTGGGAATGGTGCCTGGATTGCTTTTCAGCCTACCCGGGTCACCAGCGCAGCAACCCGAAGGGGCCGCTGGGTGGCGCGCGGCAGATTTACCGGGGCGGAAGCTGGAAATCGCGCGTGACCAGCCTGCGCACCACCGCCCGCGGCATCAATTCCCCGGCTTACAGCGCCAACGACGTCGGCTTCCGCGTCGCGTGCGAGAAGTGATTTTTACCTAACATTGCCTTCCTGCGCCTGGAGTGGTTTGGGTATCCGGCAAACACAAACAGCCACCGTCCGCATGGGATCGGTGGCTGTTTAAAATGGAACAGTTTGAAGCCGGAGACCTAGCTGTTGAAGCGGAAAGACTTCATCTTCGCGCGCTTGGCGTTGGCGCGGGCTTTGCGCTTCGTCTTCTGGGTCGGGGTCTCAAAGGCCCGCAGACGGCGGACTTCCTCCATCACTCCCTCGCTGTCGAGTTTGTTCTTGAGGCGCTTGAGCGCGCGGTCAATGGGTTCTCCTTTGCGAACGACTACTTCTGGCATGATGTTCTCCTTCTGGGCTCCGATTGGGTTTCGGGTATGTGAAAGTAAAAGGCTTTAAAATGGTTGCTGCCGCGAGGGAGCGGAACTCCCCGCTGGCGTGAGGGTGGGATATTAGAGGGGTCTTGGGGGTTCGTCAACCGCTGTTTCGGCTTTTTTTACCTCGTGCCCAAACTCTATTTGGGCACGTCTATATTCTGGTGTGTCTGCGGCAGGTTCTTCTGGTGGGGGTGAGGGGGGGTAGAAGCCGCAA
>CAZEOO010000005.1:0-247160 GCA_964513965.1 uncultured Chthoniobacteraceae bacterium | reverse complement strand
TGGGAGTTGCGGGGGCAAGTGCGTGCCCAAATGGAGTTTGGGCACGAGAGTGGTGGAACGTCTCGGGTAAGGTGAGGGCGGGGGGTAAAGGCGCGCAATGGGAGTTGCGGGGGCAAGTGCGTGCCCAAATGGAGTTTGGGCACGAGAGTGGTGAGAGAGTCCCTGTTTGGATGGGATGAGCGCGATCGCAGGAAGAGTTGCGGCACTTTTTGCCGATCGATTATCTTTCGCCGCTGCGCTCACAAACCCCATTTCATTTCCGGCGGAAATCGGAAGGCCGAATCGCAACACCGACAGGCCGCGAAAATATCGCAGCAGGATCGCAGTATGATTCAATACAAAAGGGGAGAAGGAATGGGCCCTCTCCCCTTTCGCAAATATTTATTTCTTCGCCGCTTTCTTCGCGACGGCTTTCTTGACCGCCGGTTTTTTAGCAGCTTTAGGAGCCGCTTTCTTCGCGACTTTCTTAGCGGGCGCTTTTTTCGCAACCGCTTTCTTCACGACCGCTTTTTTCGCGGGCGCTTTCTTAGCGGCTACCTTTTTAGCGGGAGCTTTTTTTGCCGCCTTTTTCGCAGGGGCTTTTTTTGCAGGTGCCTTAGCCATGGTGAGTTTCCCCCCTTTCAAACCGCAGCAGCGGATGGAAAATAAGTTGGTATGGATCGATTGAAATCATCGGTCGCTTGCCCTTCCGTAGCCGATTTGATGATCTCAAGTCAACTTATTTTCTTCATGGCGCAAAGTATTTTCACGAGGGACTTTGCGAGCTCTGCTTTGGTTGCGCGGGGTAATACCTTACTATTTTGGTCAGGTATGAAAATCGTGAGTTCGTTCTCGTCGCTTTCAAAACCTAGGCCGGGCGCGGAGACGTTGTTGCCAATGATGGCGTCGCATTGTTTTTTGGCGAGTTTTGCGCGCGCGTTTTTTTCGAGATCGTTGGTTTCGGCAGCAAAGCCCGCGAGTAAAAATTTTTTTTCGCGCAACGCGCCGAGCGACGCGAGAATGTCGCGCGTGGGCACGAGTTCAATGGTGGGCACGCCGTCGGTTTTTTTTATTTTGCGGTCGATGTAGCGCGCCGGTTTGAAATCGGCGACGGCGGCGCAGAGCACGGCGATGTCGATGTCCGCGAGGTGTGCGTGCACGGCTTCGTACATCTCGTCGGCGCTGTTGACGCGCACGAGTGCCGCGCCTTGCGGAGCCGCGAGCGCGACGGGGCCGCTCACAAGCACTACCTCGTGGCCCGCGTCCAGCGCGGCTTGCGCGATGGCGTAACCCATTTTGCCCGATGAGCGATTGCTGATGAAGCGCACGGGATCAATGGGTTCGCGCGTGGGTCCGGCGGTGACGAGAAATTTCATGGGAGAAAAGTGCGGCGAATTTTGCCGCCGTGGTTTTCGTTACGCGAGCAGTTCCTCGGCGCGCGCGAGAATTTCATCCACCGTGCAAAGTCTGCCGATGCCTTCGTAGCCGCAGGCGAGCACTCCTTCCGCGGGGCCGACGAAATGGACGCCGCGTTCGCGCAGCTTGGCCACGTTTTCGCGCGTCGCGGGGTGCTCCCACATTTTGCCGTTCATCGCGGGAGCGATGAGGATGGGCGCGCGGGTGGCGAGCGCGATTTCGCTCAGATAGCTGTTGGCCAGCCCATGGGCGAGCGCGGCGATGGTGTTGGCGCTGGCGGGGGCGACGATGAGGAGGTCCGCTTTGTCCGCGAGCGCGATGTGGCCCGGCTGCCAATCGCCGTCGATGGCGAAGGGATCGGTCACGACATTGTGACGCGAAAGCGTTTGCAACGTGAGCGGCGTGATGAAGTGGCACGCGGCGGGCGTCATGGTGACGTGCACTTCATGACCGCGCTTGACGAGTTGGCTCGTGAGATCGGCCGCCTTGTACGCGGCGATGGAACCGGTGACGCCGACAACGATGGTTTTCATAACTAAAGCTCTAAGCCATGGGATTGAAAAGCAGGCGAGAGGCGCGGCTGCGCTCGGCGCGCATGATGGCGCGGAACCCGGCAAGATCCTCCTCGGGCGTGGAGGTGACGAGCGCGTAGCGGTAGTTGCGCCACTCTTTCATTTCAAGCTCGGCATTGTGCAGGCGCAGCGCGATTTGCTCGGGCGTTTCGGTGCCGCGCTTGGCAAGGCGCTTGCGCAGCACGTCCATGTGTTCGGGCATGAGGAACACGTCCACCAGCGCCTGGCTGATTTCCGGATCGGCGGCGGCGCGGATTTTGGCGGCTCCCTGGGTGTCGATGTCCATCATTACATCCGTGCCGCGGCGCAGGTGTTCGAGCACGGCGCTTTTGAGCGTGCCGTAGTAGTTGCCGTGAACCTGCGCGTATTCCAGGAATTCCCCGGCGGCGATTTTCCCCTCGAACGCCTCGCGGGTGAGGAAGCGGTAATCCGCGCCGTCCACCTCGCCCGCCCGCGGCGCGCGAGTGGTGCAGGAAACGGAGTAGACGAAATCCTGGTCGCGCTGGAGCCCTTCGCGCAGGGTGCTTTTGCCCGCGCCGGAGGGGGCGGAGAGCAGGAAGAGGATGCCGAGCCGGGGGAGGTGGGTGGGGTTCATTCGATGTTCTGGATTTGTTCGCGGATCTTTTCCATCTCCGCCTTACACATGACGACGCATTGCGAAATCTCGACGTCGTTGGCCTTGGAGCCCAGGGTGTTGAGTTCGCGGCAGATTTCCTGCGTCATGAACTCCAGCGTGCGGCCGACGGGTTCGTTGCGGCGGAGGTGGTGGGCGAATTGTTTGAAATGGCTCTCCAGGCGCGTGAGCTCCTCGGTGATGTCCGATTTGTCCGCGAAAAAGATGACTTCCTTGACGATGCGCTCGTCGTCGATGGGCAGCTCGAGGCCCACTTTTTCAATGCGCTCCTTGAGGGATTGGCGGAACTTTTTCAACACGCCGGGGTGAAGCTCGCCCACCTTGCGCAGCGCCTCGCGGACCACTTTGAGGTGCTTAATCAAGTCCATGGCGAGGTTTTTGCCTTCGATCTCGCGCATGGCCACGAGCGCCACGAGGGCTTCCTTGAGCGCCTCCTCGATGTGAGGCCAGGCGTCCGTGGGAGAGATGGGGTCCTCGGGCACCCGCAGGACGCCGGGCGCGTGCAGCACGGTTTCGATGTTTACCGCCCCGGCGGCTCCGATGTTTTTTTGGAGCTGGCACATGGCCTTGTAGTAGGTCTTGGCGAGATCGAAATCGATGGCCACCTTTTGGGCGGTGGCGCAGGCGTGGTAGGCGACCACCACGTTGAGCCGACCCCGGGAGATTTCCGAGTTGATTAAATCGCGGACGCGGGGTTCCAGTTCCGCCAGTTCGCGTGGGAGGGTCACGGTCACATCGCTCTGCTTCCGGTTTACGGAGTTTACTTCTACACTGAATTGGGTTCCGTTGGTGCCGCTTTGGCCGCGACCGTACCCTGTCATGCTTCTCATTGTAAAAAGAGTCGATAATGTTGGGCAAAAATACAATCAGAAATAGCAGATCCTCTGTTGCCATTTCTTATCATCAATTGTTAAATTCCCGCGCATCCACCCCAATCCATGAGCTCTACTCAAACCACATCGGCTAATGCTGCATCGGTTTCGCGGCAATCTTTACTCTGGAATCCGGCCCGCTGGTTCCTCGCTTTTTTCGGAGCCTTTTTGTTAGCTTCCGTGTTCAGTTTCTTCTTGGGGGACGACGATGTGGCCCAGTTCGCGCTGTTCCTGCGGGGGCAGGTGGGGCTGGATGCCGTCACGCAGCCGTGGTTCTGGAAAACGGGCATCGGGTTCGTTTTCGGGTTCGCGAGCGGTTATTTCGGGTTCCTGGAGATTCCGAAAGCCTACTACGAGCGGGCCAACCGCATGGCGCTGGCTTTGACGCTCTTCCTCGTGCCGCTGATGACCTATATCCCGGCGATGTCGGCCGGCTTCCTGTGGGATGACGACCAGGAGATTTCCCAAAACCCGTCCATCGTGCTGCGCTTCGATCCGCATACCCGCACCTTCAATACCAACTGGAAGGGGCTGTGGGAAATCTGGACGGGCGGCATCACCAACGCCCGGGAAAGCGACCAGGGCCGCGCCGAACTGGGCAAGGCCCCCGCGCCGTGGCTCGTGAAAGTCCTGCGCCCCCCGCTCTGCGCCATCGAGCGCGATCTCTTCGGCGGCAAGGACAAGGAGCATTATTATTTCCAGGGCAACCAGTTCGCGGATTACTTCCCGGTCAAATCGACCACCTTGTGGATTGAATACCAACTGTGCGGGTACCACATCGATCCCCAGCGGGGCGCCGTGACCGATGGGTCGATCTTCCACATCATGACGATCATTTTCCACGCTCTCGACTGCCTGCTGCTCTGGAGCGTGCTGCGGCGCTTGAACGTGCCTGGGGCGTGGCTGGGGGCG
Organism: uncultured Chthoniobacteraceae bacterium; assembly: GCA_964513965.1. GTDB lineage: Bacteria > Verrucomicrobiota > Verrucomicrobiia > Chthoniobacterales > Chthoniobacteraceae > UBA695. Next base: position 242,775 of record CAZEOO010000005.1, on the reverse strand, counting down.
CTGCTTTTCGGCATTCACCCGGTACATTCCGAGTCCGTCGCCTGGATCGCCGAACGCAAGAACACGCTTTCCCTGCTCTTCGTGCTGCTTTCCATGCGAGCTTGGCTGACGTATGACGAAACCGGCAACCGCCGCAAGTATTACGTCTCGCTGGCGCTCTTCGTCACCGCGCTCCTGTGCAAGACGCACGTGGTGGTTTTCCCCGCCGTGCTGATGCTCACCGAATGGTGGAGAAAGGGCAATGTGCCCGTGTTCGGGCCGGTTTGCAGTTGGGCCTGGGGGCAACTGACGGAAACGCCCCGCGACGTGTTGCCCACGCTCAAGCGCGACCTCGCCCGCTACGTTCCGCTGTTTGTGGTGACGGTGATTTTCACCTTGATGACGGTCTGGTTCCAGAATGACCGGGCCATTGGCGGGGAAGTGATCCCGATCGGCAATATGGCCTCGCGCATCGCCGGGGCGGGCATCGTAACGTGGCTCTATCTCGGAAAGGCACTGCTGCCCATCAACCTCAACACCATTTACGCCAACACCAAGCTGCTCTGGTGGCCGCTGAAAGACCCGGCGTGGTGGATGTTCCTGGCCGGGGCGCTGATCCCGTTGACGTTGTTGGCGCTGCTTTACGCCAAGAAGGTCTTCAAATTCAACACCCCCGAGGGGGAGCGGACGCCGTTCTACGTCTTCGCCTTCTTTGTGGGCACGCTGACGCCGGTGCTGGGCCTTTGCACCATGTCCTACATGCGCCTGACCTTGCAGGCGGACCACTTCCAGTATTTCAGCGATATTGCCATCGTGGCCGCCATTGGGACCCTGGTGGCTATTGCTTACCGGAAGCTCGATCACCTTTACCGCCCGATTCTGGTGGGCGGGGTCGTCACCGTTTGCGTGCTCTGCTGCATGTATAGCTGGGAACGGGCCGGGGTTCACCAGAGTGAGGAAACCCTCTGGCGGGCTTGCTTGAAGAAGAACGAAGCCTCCTGGCAGGCGCACAACCACATGGGCGCCGTGCTCTACGGCCAGCGGAAGATCGCCGAGGCCGGGCCTCACTTTGCCCGCGCCGTGGAACTCAAGCCGGAAAACCCCGAAGTGCACAACAACCTGGGGCTCATCCACTGGTACTACGGCCGCTATGACCAGGCCATCGAGCAATACCGCGAGTCCGTCCGCATCAAGGGGGAAGTGATCGCGCTGCGGCACAACCTCGCCGACGCCTTGCTCATGTTGAAGCGCTTCGACGAAGGGCTGAAGGAATACGACACCATGATTAAGGATGTCCCCAACGATCCCAACCTTCGCGCCATGAAGAGCGGGATTTTGGCGGAAATGGGGCGCTACATCGACGCCCGCAAGGAAGCCGAGATCGCCCTCAGGCTCGACCCGAACAATGCCCAGGCCAAGAAGAACCTGGAGATGTTGCAGCAGCGCGGGTTCTAGAACCCCGAAGTCGTTGATCGCGGGCCGATGGCGGCCCGCGCATGGGCGAACACCGCCTCGATGCCTTCGGGGTGGCTTAGGGAGACCGGTGCGAGCATCGGTTCGCGCCGGAACCACGTCAGTTGCCGCTTGGCATAGCGCCGGGTGGCTTGCGCGATGGCAGCCACGGCGTCCGGCCGGGAGAGTTCGCCCCGCAAAAAGGCCTCGATTTCCCGCCAGCCGATGACCTGCCGCGCCGTGGCGCTGGCATCACCCGCTTCCAGCGCGGCGCGGACTTCTTCCACCGCGCCGTCTTCAAAGAGGGCCGCCGCACGCCGGTCGATGCGCCGCCCAAGTTCGTCCCGGTCCCGTTCCAGCAGGACCCCGTTGAAAGGCACTTCGCGTTCCCATTCTTCGCGGAAAGCGGAAAAAGGACGCCCCGTGGTGAGGCAGACCTCCAGCGCGCGCTGCACGCGGCGCGGGTTTTTGACGTCGATGGCGGCGGCAGCGGCGGGGTCGAGCGTTTGCAGGCGTTCCAGGAGCCGGGGGAGCGGCGTCGCGGCGAGTTCCGCGCGGAGTTCCGGCGGGGTGGGGGGGAGATCGGCCAGGCCGCGCGTGAGGGCGCGCAGGTACATGCCCGTGCCGCCCACGACGATGGCGGGGCGGCCCCGGCGGCGGATATCCGCCAGTGCGGCGAGAGCCAGTTCGCGGTAGCTGCCCGCGTTAAACGCTTCGGTAAGCGGGACGACGCTCACAAGATGGTGCGGGGCGCGCGCCATTTCTTCGGGCGTCGGCTTGGCGGTCAGTAAATTCAGCCCGCGATAGACCTGGAAGGCGTCCGCGCCCACGATTTCCGCGCCGAAGGCTTCCGCCAGATCGAGCGCCACGGCGGTTTTTCCAACGGCGGTGGGGCCGGCCAGGAAAAAAACGCCGTGGAAGAGATCGGGATTGGCGGGTGGCATTGGGCAAAAGCATTACCAGACGGGCGGGAAGAATAAAATCCACAAAAGTCCGTAATCTATGGAACAAAGGCGCGGCGTTTTGATACAATCCGGCCCATCATGCAACTGAACGATGAACAGAGACGGGAAGTGACCCGCTGGATTGAGGCCGGGGCGAAACTTTCGGAAGTGCAGCAGCGCCTGGGGGATGAATTTGGGATTCGGCTCACTTACATGGAAGCCCGGTTCCTCGTTGATGACCTCAAGCTGGTACCCAAGGAGCAGGTCGAGGAAAAGAAGCCCGCGGAGGCGGCGGAGGAAGAGGCCGTGCCGGAACCCCAGCCCACCGGCGGCGTTCGCGTGGAAACGGATGCGATTATGCGTCCCGGCGCGCTCATCAGCGGCAAGGTGACGTTCAGCGACGGAGAAAAGGCCGACTGGGCGCTCGACCAGACGGGCCGCTTCGGTCTCTACCCCGCGAAGGAAGGCTACCGGCCCACGCAAGAGGATCTCGGCGAGTTCCGCAAGGCGCTCGAACGCGAACTGCAAAAGCAGGGGCTCTAGTAATTGGGACTTATTCCAAGGGTGTCTTGCCAAGCACGTTTTGGCGGATCGCCTTGACGAGCAAATTCGTTCGGATGGAGCGCCCTTCGGCGTTTAGGTGAAGATTCGTGTTGAAAAAATACCTTCGTTCGAACACCAGATCTTCACGCCGGTCGATCATTTGCCCAATGGGGCCGAGGTCGCGCAGAAAACTCTGTTCGGCGTCTTTTAGAACGTCGAGTTTGTTTTCCCCGGCGATATAGGGAGTATTTGCAAAGTAGACGCTGACTCCCCGGGTTTTCATATCGGCGATGAAATGAGCCAGGCTGCGAATTCGCTGCCTGTCGATGTGGCTTGGCGAGTGATAATCCCAACCGTTCTCGGAATAACAGTTGCCGTCGTTCCGGAGGATGTCTCCGTGGTCGTCGAGATTGTAGGCGGAGTATTCAAAAGAAGCAGGTTCTTGGCGGGTGCGGAACTGGATGAGCGTGCGAGTGGAATCGAGCGCAGCGGCGCGCTGGAAAACGGCGTCGGAGGAAGATTTCTGTAGGCGTGCCGCGTTGATTGCTTGCAAACACAACAAAGGTGGAACCGAGCAGATCAGTCTGCCTTTTTGTATCGGACCCATCGCGCGCCATCCATCCCGGTCCCAGGCAATGATATTCGTAATTTGCCAGGAGGTCAGATTGGGCGGGGTATCAAAGTAAGGCGGCTCCAAAAGGAGAATCACAATATCGTGCGGTTCGGCCACGGACTTTAATTGCCAGAGAATCTCTTCCAGTCTTAGCCCGGCATGCAGCCCAAAATTAATGACCGGCAGGTTCAGTTGCTTGCTTGCATCTTGAGCGTTCACGCCGAAGAGCGTGCTCGATCCACCCGCAAGGATGATTTTTTGTTTGCCCGCTTGCGCCCTTAGCAACTCCTTTTTCACCGTAATCGTCTGGCATAACCAATATTCGGCGGGAATGGGCGCTCCGATCACCAAGAGGTAGAGGACACCGGCATAGTAGGCAAGCCCCCCCATGGCGAGGCCAATGAAAAACCCTTTGAAGAACCGCCCTTTTGCCTTGCGCGGCCCAGACACTGAAGGCGACGCCTTGGCCTTTTCTTCGTCCATGTTTTGTGCGGCGAATTTCATATCAGAATTGGAAATAGAGAAATTCCGACTTCGCGACCGAAACCATGTAAAGGATCAGCAGGGCAAAAACCAGGCCACAAAACGCACCCTGCACGGCGGATGCTTCCCATTTTAAAAGGCGGGAGAGCCATCCGCTGGATTCTGTATCCGACGTTTTGATTTCCTCGCAGGTCGGCTGATATTTCGAAAAGAGTTGTCTGACGTTCGGCATGCCCCACACGAAAGCGAGGCCCATGGCGAGCAGGAGGGCGACCTGTAGGGCATCCAGGGAGGTAAGGGTGGTCAGCCCGTGAAAGCTGATGCCATGTTTGCGGGCGAAATGCTTGGTAATGTGGCTTTTCAACTCCGCGGGCAGGGAGTAGCCGTTCATGCCAGCCATCCCGCGAAGCATGGCCAGGGCGGTCGCAACGCGGTCAGCCCGGAAGAACACCCAGCCCACCACCACTGCCGTAAACGACAGCGCGCCGGAACCGGCGGCCGCGAACCGGCCCCCGCCCGCCCAACCGTTGCGCTTTTTCAATGCGCGCCAGGCATGGTTAAGGGTCAGGTACACCCCATGCAGGCCACCCCAGATCACAAAAGTCCATCCCGCGCCATGCCAGAACCCGCCGATCAGCATCGTTACGAGAAGGTTTCCATAGCGCCGCAGTGCCCCGCGCCGGTTGCCACCGAGCGGGATGTAGAGGTAATCACGCAAATAACGCGAAAGGGTGATATGCCAGCGCCGCCAGAATTCGATGATGCTCGTGGATTTGTAAGGCGAGTCGAAGTTCAGTGGCAGGCGGACGTTGAACAACAGGGAAAGTCCGATCGCCATATCGCAATAGCCTGAAAAATCAAAATAAAGCTGCAAAGTATAGGCAATGGCTCCAGCCCAGGCCTCAAACATCATCGGATGGCCGCCTCCCGCGACGGCGGTGAAAATGGGATTCGCGATTTCTCCGAGCGGGTCTGCAATCCACAGCTTCTTTGCCAGCCCGAGCACAAAAATTCCGAGCCCCGCGGAAAGATTGTCCGGGTTGATGCGGCAGATGTTTCGGTTCGCAAACTGCGGCATCATTTCCTTGTGGTGCAGGATCGGCCCCGCGATCAGATGCGGGAAGTAAGTGACGAAGAGGAGGTAGTGGACAAAGTTGCGTTCTTTCACTTTCCCCTGGCAGGTGTCGGCAAGGAAGGCGATCTGAGTGAAGGTGAAAAACGAGATGCCCAGGGGCAGAAAAACTTCGCCCAAGGGCAGATTGGTCCCGGTCAGGCGATTGATGTTTTCGGCAAAAAAGTGGGCGTATTTGAAATACCCGAGCATGGCCAGGTTGGCCGCGACGGCCAAAGCCAGCAGCAGCTTTGAGCGGCGGATCGCCCCCCGCCCGGCGCAGTGGGTCATCGCGCAAGCAGCGCCGTAATTAAAAATGATCGAGCCGACCAGCAACGCGACAAAACGCGAGTCCCACCAGCCATAAAAAAATAGGGAAGCCATGGCCAGCCAAGCCGGCGCCAGGGTGGAACGATAATGACCGATGAGGTAAAACCCGAAGAGAACCACCGGCAAAAAAGCGAAGATAAAGACGTGCGAATTGAAGAGCATGGGCGACGGGAGGCGAAATAGATCCAGGAGTGCCGGAGGGGACTGATTCGACCCCTTTCCCCTTGGGGCGTACTGGCTGGGATTTGAGACCGCAGGGCAATCTGGCGGTTTGCAGCTTAACAGCGGGGCAGAGTTGCCCGCCCGAACGGTTGGCTACTAAAGGCTATGCCGGACATCAGCGTCCGTTGAAGTAGGTCCCGAAAATGGGGCATTCCAGAATCCTTCGCACCGTTCCTTGATCCGTATCCTTGGTTCATAAGAACCGCCATTTTGCTGTGCGAGATCGCGCACTTCAAGTCGGATCATCCGTTTTTTCCTATGCAGAACCCTCTTTGGCGCATCAGTTAATACCGGATGGCCGGGGAGTTTCGCGCGCCGTAGCGGAAGGGGTCGGGCGTAATGGCGATGGCCACTTGCTCTGCGGCGTTGCGGAAGTCGAACGGCAGCGGATAGCCCATGCCGGGCCGGGTGGCGCTGCCCTGGAGGGAGCCGTCGGAGTGTGCGACGACGTCGAAGGCGTAAAGCAGCGTGCCGCACCGGACGTCGGTGATGCGGATGTGCATTTTTACGAAGGAGGGCTGACCCCACGGGGAGGGGGAGTTGCAAGGCCACCAGCGCACGGGCGGGTAGCCGCTCTGGATGGTCTCGAATTCGCCGTCCACGAGCCAGCCGCAGGGGGCGGCTTCGTCGCATTGCAGCACGCGGGCCGGGGCGATTTTTGCGAGTTCTTCCTGGAGGTCGTTGGCAAATTCAGTGGGAGCCAGCGAGGCCCGCAGGAGGCGGTCGCCGCTGGGGCAGCAGGCGTCGAACGGCCCGAGCCGGAACGGGCGGATGTAGATGGCCCGGGGGCTGGCGACTTGCGTGGTGGCCACGCGGGTTTGGGAGACGCATACGGGCGGGCGCTGCGAACAGGAGAGCGCCAACGCCAGAACCGGCAGGAGGAGAAGCGGCGACGTTTTCATAACCCAGGGATTCAACCGGGCGCGACTTTGCGCCCCCGGCGCGCGCAAAGCGAGCGGCTTCGGCGGCCCGATGCCCCGAACCGCAGTTGACCGAGGGGCGCGCGGGCATTTTCCCCCGGGGCCGCCGCCGTGAAACACCGGGCTCCCCAATTTTGGGCTACATCTTTACGGGAAATGCACTATTCTTGGTTTTCCAGCATGTGGTTTTTGATTCTTGCCGCGCTTTTGGTGGCGCTCATTTTCATTTCCGCGTTTTTTTCCGCCATGGAGACGGCGTTTTTCGCGTTGCGGCCCGGCCAAATCCGGCGGGTGGAGAACCGTGTTCTTTCCGAGCGCCTGCAACGGCTGCTGGCCAACCCCCGGCGGCTGCTTAGCGCGCTGCTTTTGGGGGATGCGCTGGTGAATTTGCCGCTGATCGTGCTTTGCCTGGTGCTGATCCGCGAACGGCACCCGTTCGGGCTGGCTTTTTGGTTCGGCGTGCTGGCGGTGTTCGCGGTGGTGGTGATTTTGGGGGATTTGATTCCGAAGGCGCTGGCGCTGCGCTCGCCGCTGCGCGTGACGGCCCTCGGCGCGGGGGCCATCGACCGTGTGCTGCCATGGCTGGACCCGGTGTGCCGCCGGTTGCAGGGGGCCAGCGAGCGCGTGGCGGACCGGCTCACGCCCAAGGCGCTGGACGCCCACCGGCCGCTCGACGCGGACGAGCTTGAAACGTTGATCGAACTGAGCGCGGAAGAGGGGGCGTTGCAGCCCACGGAGAGCGAGATCATCCAGGAGGTGCTGAAATTGGGCGGCAAAACGGCCCGCGATTGCATGACGCCCCGGCTGGATGTGTTCGCGATTCCCGACAGCCTCACGAACGAGGAGGCGATCGAGCGGTTGCGGCCCAAGCGGTTCCGGCTGGTGCCGGTTTACGCCGAAAACCCGGACAATGTGCTGGGGCTTCTGGACGTGAAACGCTTCCTGCTCACGCCGGAGTTGCACTTCACCGAGCAGCTCACGCCGCCGAGTTACGTGGCCGAGACGATGCGCGCGCTCGATTTGCTGCGCAGCTTTTTGACGCACCCGCAGCGGCTGGCCATCGTGGTGGACGAGTTCGGCGGCACGGAGGGGGTCGTGGCGCTGGCCGACCTGGTGGAGCAGATGCTTTCCGACGCCATTCCCGCCGCCGGGGAGGATCTTTACATCGAAAGCGCCGGGGATGGCCGCCTGATCGTGGCCGGGAGCGCGCGGCTGGACGATTTGAGCGAGCGCGTGGGCGTGGACCTGCGCACCGAGGGCATCGACACCATCGGCGGGCTCATTTTCAACCGCATGGGCGCGCTGCCGCACCAGGGGGAAGTGGTGACGATTGGTGAACTGCGCTTTACCATTGAGCGCGTGACGCGCAAGCGCATCCAGGAGGTCGTGGTGGAGATTCCGCCCGCGCCGCCGCAGCCGGAGCCGGCCGACGAGGACGGGGAGGAGGACGACGAATGATCCTGGGGCTTTGCATCGCGCTGCTCTTGTGCGTTTCGTTTGTTTTTTCCGGCATCGAAGCGGGCTTGTTGAGCCTCAACCGCGTGCGGCTGCGCAACCGCGTGAAGCACCGCGACCGCAACGCCATGCGGCTGCAACGGCTTTTGAGGAACCCGGGGCGGCTGCTTCTGGTGGTGGTGGTGGTGACGAACCTGGCGAACATTTTGGCCATCGCGCTGGCGACCGATTGGGCTGTGGATCACCTGGGCCGGGCGGGCTATTTCGTGACGTTCGTCGTGTTCCTGCCGCTTTATCTTTTCGGGCTGGAACTGTTCCCCAAGGCGCTTTTTCGCCGGTTCCCGACGTCCGCGCTCGCGGCTCTTTCCACGCCGCTGCGGTTCACCTATCTCGCGCTCGCTCCGTTTTTCAAGATCTTCGGCGGGTTGGCGAAGTGGGCGCTGAAACCGGCGGATACGGACGCTAACAAGCTCTTCGCGGCGCGGGAGGATTTCAAATACCTCGCGCTGGAAAGCGAGCGCACCGGCGCGATTTCGGCGGCGCAGCGGCGGCTGATTCACGGGGTGGTCGATTTCCGGGCGGTGACCGCGCGGGAACTGATGCAGCCGCTGGCCGAGTTGCCCACGGTGCCGCACGGCGCGACGCGGGAGGAGTTGGTGAAAGCGAGTTGCGGCGGCACGCGCGACCAGTTTTTGGTGCAGGATGAAAGAGGGGCGCTGGTGGGGATTGTGTCGCTTTTCGACGCGCTGTTGACCTGCGGTCCCGGGGGACGCATCGGAACGCAGGTGCGCCGGGGTGTGCCCATTCCGGCGAGCGAACCGGCTCTCGCGGTGTTGCGCAAGCTGCGCACGGCGCGGGCTCCGTTCGGCCTCGTGATGGAGGGGGAGCGGGCGGTGGGCGTGGTGTTTACCGGCCCGGTTTCCCGCAAGCTGGTTTCAGGAGCGTAGCTGCGCTGCCGTAAGCACGGCTTGGCTTAATGCCCCGGCGGCTTGGCACGGGTCCGGGGCGGAGGCGATGGCGGAGATGACGGCCACGCCGTCGGCTCCGGCGCGGATGATCTGCCCCGCGTTGCTTGCGTTGATGCCGCCGATGGCGACGAGGCGGTGGCGCGAGTGGGCGCGCAGCCACGCGAGGCCGTCCAAGCCCCACGGCGCGCCGGTGTCCGTCTTGCTGGGGGTCGCGAAGATGGGGCTCACGCCGAGGTAATCCACATCCAGCGTTTCCGCCGCGAGCGCCTGAGCGCGCGTTTCCACTGACAAGCCAATGCGGACGCCAGGGCCGAGAAGCTCGCGGGCGCGAGCCACGGGCAGGTCGCTCTGGCCGAGGTGGACGCCTTCGGCTTCCACCAGATGCGCGATTTCCACGTTGTCGTTGATGAAAAGCGGGGTGCGGGTGGGGGTGAGCATGGCTTTGAGTGCGCGGGCCAGTTCGGCGAATTCGCGCGGGGTGGCTTCTTTCTCGCGCAGTTGCACCAGCGTGACGCCGCCCGCAACGGCTTCGGCCACAAGGCGGAGCAGGTCGCGGCCCAGGGTGAAGTCGCGCCCGATGACGAGGTAAACCGAGAGGTCGGAGGTCATTTTTTACCGCAGCTTCACGCGGCTCTTGAAGCTCGCGGCGTCGAGGCTGTAGAGGGCGTCGAGGAAGGCTGTTTGCTGCGAGCCGGGGCCGGTGGATTTTTCCGCGCCAAGCTCGGCGGCGACTTTCATGACGGCCATGCCCGCGACGGCGGCTTCGAGCGGGGCACACACGGCGGCGAACGCGCCCACGATGGCGGTGGCCGTGCAGCCCATGCCGGTGATGCGCGGCATAAGGGGCGAGCCGCCATCGAGCCGGATTTCTTCGCGGCCATCGGTGATGAGGTCGGTCGCGCCGCTGGCGACGGTGACGCAGCCGAACTGCGCGGCCAGGCTGCGCGCGGCCTCGCGGGCTTCGTCGGTGGTGGCGGAACTGTCCACGCCCTTGGTGGTGCCCGCTGCCCCGGCCAGGGCCATCAATTCGGAGGCGTTGGCGCGGAGAATGGCGGGGCGGCCTTTGCGGATAAGCCCAAGCGCGGTTTGCGTGCGCAGGCGCGAGGCTCCGGCGCCCACGGGGTCAAGTACGAGTGGCACGCGGTGGCGCAGGGCTTCGGCGGCGGCGGTTTCCATGCTGGCGATCCACGCTTTATCGAGGGTGCCGATGTTGAGGACGAGGGCCGAGACGATGCCGAGCAGATCTGCGAGTTCCTCGGGTTCGTGCGCCATGATGGGCGAAGCGCCGAGGGCGAGCAGCGCGTTGGCGTTGAGGTTCATCACCACGAGGTTGGTGATGCTGTGGACGAGCGGGGCTTTGGCGCGCAGCGCCTCAACGTGGCTCCAAAGCGTGTCAGGCGTGATCGTCATGGGAACGCAATTTCAAGGTGATCCGCTTTACCCGGGCGTCGTCGGAGGGGCTCCAGGTGGTGATTTGCGGATCGTCTTTGAAGGCGTTGTGGACCAGCCGCCGATCGTACGAGTTCATCGGCTCCAGGTGGAAGGGCAGCCCGGAGTTGCGGACGCTTTCGGCAAGCTGGCGGACGTGGGTGATCAAGGCGTCGTTGCGCATGTCGCGGTAGTGCTCCACGTCCACCTGCACTTTGGGGCTGGCCGGGTCCTGCGCTTGCAGGATGCGGTTGACGAGGTATTGCAAGTCTTCGATGCGCTGGCCTCCGGGGCCGGTGAGGGCGTCTTTTTCGTTGCTGAAAACCTGCAAGGTGAGCCCGTGTTCGGTTTGAACTTCCTCGATGTCAAACGCGAACCCGAGGCAGCCCAGCAGGGTGTCGAGAATTTCTTTGGGCGTCTGTTTCATGGGAAAAAAGGGAAGTTCCGGGCTCGCAGTTTAGCGTTTAGCGGTTTTCTCCAGCGTGGGCATGGGCTGGTTGCGGGTGCAGTAGAGTTGCAGGATGGAGAGCAGGTTCTGGACGGTGTAGTAGAGCGCCAGGGCCGAGGCGAAGTTGTAGGTGAAGACGACGAAGATGAGCGGCATGAGCATCATCACCTTTTGCTGGGCCGGGTCGCCCGCCTTCGGGGTGAGCTGCATTTGCCACACCATGGTGGCCGCCATGGTCAGCGGCAGGATGTTCACGGGAATGCCCGCGAGGTAGAAAATGGTGTCGGGCCGGGAGAGATCGTGCACCCACAGGAAGCTGGAATTGCGCAGTTCCACGGCCGTGCCGAGCATGGAGTAGAAGCCGATGAAGATGGGGATCTGGATGAGCATGGGCAGGCAGCCGGAGAGCGGGTTGACGCCGTACTGCTTGTAGAGCTTCATCACTTCCTGGTTCATCCGGGCCGGGTCATCCTTGTATTTCTCGCGCAGCTCGTTCTGCTTGGGCATGAGAAGCTGCATGCGCTTCATGGATTTGTTGGCGCGCCCCTGGATCGGCCAGAGCAGGCCGCGAACGATGAAGGTGAGGACGATGATGGCCCAGGCGTAGCTGTGCAACATGCCTTCCAGGGCGTTCATGGCGCGCAGGAGGATGTTGCCCACAGTGCGGTTGATCCACCAGCGGTCGAGGTTCATCATCGCGGTGGCGTTCTGGCCAAGAGCGGTGAGTTGGTTCAACTCGGCCGGGCCGGAATAGACGGTGAAGGTTTTGCGGACAGTCTCGCCGGGTTCGAGCTTGAAGCCGGGCATTTGCAGGAAGCCTTCGACGCCTTTGACGTCGCGGTTGTCGAGCTTCAGGTGAACCTGCCGGGCCCAGACGCCGTTGCCCATGATACCCTGGGGCAGCAGCATGGTGGTGAAGTACTGGCCGCGCACGCCCGCCCAGGCGACGTTGCCGGGGGACTGTGCGTAGAAGGGTTTCGGGGCGGAAGTTTCGATGCCGATCAACGGGATTCTGCCGCCTTCAAACCAGGAGGGGGTAATGAAGTTGTTGCCGCTGCCGCCAAACCAGTCGAAGCCAATGTAGATGGGCAGGTCGTCGCCGTGCATGGGGCCGGCCTGGCCGGTGAAGACGTAGTAATCCGGGTAATCGACGGCGGCGCCGCTCCGGTTTTGGAACAAGATTTCGAGCCCGATGCGGTAGCGGGCCTGCGGGTCGCGGTTGAGGGTGTAGACTTTCTTGACGGAGACGCCCTGGGTCACGGTGCTTTCGCAGGTCACGCGGTCGCCTTCGGCGCTGACGTTGTAGGCTTCGTTGACGGCTTTTTCCGGGTGGAACACGACGGCCCCGATGGGGTGGGAGGCGTCTTGGTTGAGGACCATCCGTTCGCCGGGGTGGGTGCCCTCATGGTTGAGGAGCTTGAGGGAGGCGATGCCGCCGCCCAGGTTGGTGAAGGTGTAGTCCACGGTGCCGTTGCCGACGGTTTTGGTTTCCTCGGGAACCTGAACGGCCGGTTTGGACTCCAGCGGCGCGGCGGGAGCCGGGGCGGCGGTGGCGGAAGGAGCGGCGCTTGCGGAGGCGCTGGCCTCTGCGCTGGCTTGGGGGGCGGGCGTGACGGGTTGGGGGTGGAGCTGTTGGTTTTTCAGCGAGAGGTGCTGGGCCCAGGCGAAAACGAGAACAGCGAGAACGATCCCAACGATGCTTTTACGGTCCATAAAAATGTCGAAAACTTGGAAAAACTTGGCGGGCGCTAATCTGTGGGCGGATGCGAATCCTTTGACGAATCCTTGGGCGAATCTGTAGGCAAATCTTTGGGCGGCACGGGATCGTAGCCCTGCCCGCCCCACGGATGGCAACGGGCGATTCGCTTCAGCCCCAGCCAGCCGCCGCGCCACACTCCAAACCGTTCCACGGCCTCCGCGCAGTAGCGCGAACACGAAGGCTCGAACCGGCATCCCCCTCCTGGGCCGGCGATGACGCTAAGCAAAGGCGACACCCCCAGTTGGTAAACCCGGATCAGCTTCAATACAGCCCACTTCAGCATGAGCGTCAAGATGGCTCTTGCGGGGAGGGACTGCCACTTTTTTTGTGCAGCACGCCCGCTCGCCGCGCGAGGGTTTCCCATTCCCCCCGCAATTGCTCGAAGCTGGCTTTGGCCGCGCTGCGCCGGGCGATGGCCACGACCCATACGCCGGGCGTCCACTCGGGCAGGGAAAGGCGCATCAATTCCCGCAGGCGGCGCCGGATGAGGTTGCGCTCCACGGCCATGCCGGCCCGCCGGGACGTGATGAGCCCCGTGCGGGTTTCGGTGCAGCCTTTCAGCACCCCAAGCGTGAAGTAGCGCCCGCCGAACGCGCGGCCCTCCGCTTTGACGCGGAGAAAATCCGAGTTGCGGTGCAGGCGGATCGACTTGGGAAACTTTAAAGGCACATGGGTGAGGCCGGATTACGCCTGCGTGTGGCGGGCGAAATGCACTTCCACGCCCTTCGGAAGGAGGCGCTTGCGGCCACGCTGGCGGCGGCGGGAAAGGATGGCGCGGCCGCTCTTGGTTTTCATGCGGGCGCGGAAGCCGAATTGCTGTTTGCGCGTGCGCTTGGAGGGTTGGTAGGTGCGTTTGGTGTTCATAAGCCTGGAAAATCTAGGTGGAAAAAGAGTCGAAACTCTATCGGGTCTCCCGCTGATGTCAACCGATTCGTGCAGCGGCGAATGGGTGCTGTGCAGCTATCTTATGCCAAAAGTTTAACTTTGTACTAATCCGAATTGCGTATAGGGGATCACCCCGATAGTCTTCCGGATCATCAAAAATATGATTATGCCGATTTTTAGCCGTGCCGCAGCCTTTTCTTTGGTGGAGGTGACGCTGGCTTTGGGAATTTGTGCATTTTGCTTGCTGGCCATTTTCGGGTTGTTGCCCGTTGGCATCAAAAGCGGCCGGATGGCCGTGGGTGAGACCGCCGCCGCGGGGCTGCTTTCGATGGCGGCCACGGATTTGCGCGAAGCTCCGCCCCAGGGCGGGCCAACGACGTTTTTCGGGATTTCGGTGCCCGGTGACGCGGGAGCATCGGTGATCCGTTTTTTGAACGAATCGGCGCAATGTTCCGAGACGTTGCAGAGGGATTCGACCTACCGGCTGACGGTCACGTTTCTTCCCTGTACTTTGCCCGGCAGTGCAAAAATGGCCACGATGGCCGATGTGGGGGTGTCGTGGCCCGCGCAAGCGGACCCGGCCCTGGCCGATGGGTGCCTGCGGCTGTTCGTGGCCGTGGATCGCAATTAAAAATATGAGGCGGCTCACCATAGAACGGGGCGGTTTTACGTTGGTGGAATTGATGGCCACCCTGGCGGTTTTGTCCCTCATCGTGGTGTTGGCCGCCGGGATGTGCCACAGCGCGCAGTGGATTCAATGCAGCGGCAACCGGCGGCTGGATGCTGACAGCGAGGCCCGGGCGGTGTTCGACCGCATGGCGCTCGATTTTTCCCAGATGATCCGGCGGGCGGACGTGGATTTCTGGCTCAAGGATCACACGAACCTGTTTCCCGGCAACGACCGGATGGTCTTTTTCAGCCAGGTGCCGGGTTATTACCCGGATGATGCCTGGTATAGCCCCGTGTCGGTGGTCGGCTATTGGGTGGACCCGCGCGCCGGGCTCAAACGCTATGGCTGCGGGTTGTTGTGGAACGGCACGGATGACCCGGAGACCCAGATGTTTTTTTCGGGCACTTCGGCTTCGTCCAACGCCTCGGGGAGTAACGCCTTGTACGGGCACTGGCCGGAAGCGGTTTCGGGGGCGGCAGGGGATTTCGTGGAACTTGCCGGGCCGGAGGTGTTCCGCATGGAGTATTATTACATCCTCCGGGCCGACGGTTCGCAGGGAGCGCAGTTGAGCGCCGTGCCGTGGCGCACCAATGGACCGGCGGGGCTGCATGACGTGGCCGCGCTGGGGGTGGTGATCGCATTGATCGATGCCAAAGCCCGCAAGCTGGTGCCCGAAGCCACTTTGGCTGCGCTGGCTGCAAACATGGAGGATTTCCCCGCTTCCGCCAAATACCCCTACGAGATCGAGATTCAGTGGCGGGATGCCGTGGAGGCAAGCGGGCTGCCCAAGGCGGCGTGCTCATCCATTCGCGTTTACCGGCGCTGGTTTTATCTCTCCCCATCGCCGCTTGAGTTATGAAGCCCCCTCTTTTACCCATAGGCCGCCGGGGTGCCGCGCTTATCATCGTGCTGGCGTTCGTGGTGCTGATTTCAGTGATCGTGACCGCCGTTTTCAGCCGCACGACGGCGCAACGGCAGGTTTCCCACAGCAGCAGCAAGCAGACGGTGGTGGACGAACTGGCCCGCAGCGCGCTGGCCATCGTGGTGAGTTCGCTGCGGCAGGAGATCGTGACTAGTTCCACGACGGAAACGATTGGGGACTACACGCTTTATATCCCCATGAGCGCCGCCGATATGCTCCCGCAGCGCAACGGTTCCTGGCCGGAGATTCCCAACCTGGTGCGGATCAGCTCCCAAACGAAGGTGAACCCGCCGGGTGTGGACCTGGCGCTGGCTTCCAAGGCATCGAGCGCGACGGCCTCCGCCAATGGGCGTTCCATTTCCAAGGTGCGCTGGAATCGGCATGTCCTGGTTCCCAGAAAGAACGCTTCGAAAACCATTTCCGCCGATATCACGCCGGTCGATTCGTTTCCCGCGCCGCAGTGGGTTTATGTGACGGACCGAGGGCCGGAGGTGCTGACGGCGCCTACTTCCAAGGCTACGGGCCGCTATGCTTACGCCGTCTACCATGAAGGCGGTCTCCTGGACATGAACGTGGCGGGCTACCCGCCCCTGGTTAACAATACGCAGACCGCAGAAAAGGGCGTGCTGGCGTTCGCGGACCTGACTTGCATCGGGCTTTCAGGGAGCATGGTCAACACCATCGTGGGTTGGCGCAACTACGTTACGGCCGGGGCCAGCGGCACTTCGGTTCGCGATCTTTACCCCAACGACCAGACGGCCTATTGCCAGGCGGTGCTCGTTGCCCGTGACAGTGGTTTTCTGAAAGTGGGCGGCCGCACCCATAACGACCGTACGGACCAGGCGTTTCTCTCGCGGCAGGAGTTGCTCTGCTTGCGCAACGAGCTTTCGTTTGTGACCAACGCGCTGCCGCACATGGGCACGTTCAGCCGGGCGGTGACGGCGCCCACGCGGTTCCACGAAATCCGGCTTGGGACTTCCGGTACGTGTGCGCATTACGGAGATAAGAACTGCCCGGCAACGACCATCATGCTCACGAAAGGGGAGCCGCTTTTGCGGTCGCGCTTTTCGCTGGCACGGCTGAATTGGATCGCGCATCCGGAAACCGCGCCCGCCGGGGCGGTGCAGGCGTGTTTCGGCATCACGGGAATGACGGGCAGCAATGGCATGGTTTACGTCGGCCCGACGGGCGGCGATTCGCAGCCGATCAAGGCGCTGGCCGACGTGGCGGCCGAAGATCCTCCCCGGGAGCCGAATTTCTTCGAGCTGCTCAAGGCGTGTGTTTCCCATACCGGCGGCCCGCTTTCGGACCCGGAGGTGTTGAGCACGGGGTCGGCAATCATCGCGGCCTACCAAGCCAACAGCGGTGGGTTTCAATCCGTGGGCGGGCTTTGTTACGCTCTCGATTTCTGGTCGGCGGGGTACGATTACTCCCCGCTGCTGGATGTCTTTTCAGCCGTGGAGGAACCGGCGGTGACCGCGGGGAAGTTCAACCCCAACCAATCCCACGACATGGTTTTTTATTCGATGATTTCCGGCGGGGCCAGCGATGCGCAGGCTTCGGGTTCGGGCAGGCTTTCGGCTACCGACGCGCTTAACACGGGCTCCCCGTTGGCGAAGCAGTTGCCCATCACGAACGAGAGCGGGCTGGTGAGCGCGATTGGCGCGGTGGCTGGCTCTTTGGATAACCATGAAAAAAACGCGAAAGGGGCGCTCGTGGCGCTGGCTTCCGTGAGCAACGTGCGCACGTGGAATTTGCTCATCGACGTGGTGGCCCAGTCGGGGGTGTTTCCGCCCTCCGCCGCCTCGCTGGACGGTTTTGTGGTGCAAAGTGAACGCCGCTATTGGCTGCATGTGGCCATCGACCGCTACACCGGCAAGGTGGTGGATCAAATGCTGGAGCCGGTCTACGAGTAAACTAAAAAGTAGTGCCCGAGCGCAGGCCGTTAAAGGCGCGGCCCATGAAGCCCAGCAAATCGGTGGCAGCCAGCGATTCCTGGCTTTGCCCGCCGTGTGAAAGGGCCAGCTCCGCCGCGCGACCGCAAACCCACGCTCCAAGCCGGGCGGCGTCGAAGGGGCTTAAGTGCTGGCCCAACAAAGCGGCGCAGGTGCCGGTCAGCACGTCGCCCATGCCGCCCGTGGCCATGCCGGGGTGGCCGGTGGTATTATAGGATATGCGTGGATCGCCTTCGTTGTCCGTGCCAAGCTCGGCCACGAGGGTGCGCGAGCCTTTCAGAAGGAGAGTGAGAGGCGCGGGGTGCCCGGCGTGGGCTTCGAGGAAGCGCCGGGCGGTTTCGAGCCGCGTGAGGCGCTCGCTTTCGGGAAAGAGCCGGGCCATTTCGCCGGGATGGGGCGTTAGCAGCCGGGGACCGAGGGCACGGTGCAGCGTTTCCATAGGCCCGGCGGCGAGGAGATTGAGCGCGTCGGCGTCGATGACCATCGGGCCTTTGAAGTATTCGCAAACAGCCAGGATGTCCTGGGCGTCTCCCGCGTTTTCACGGCCCAGCCCGGGGCCGATGGCCAGGGCGTCGAAGGGACGTTCCAGCACGGCAAGGTAGCAGTCGAGCGGCATGACCATCACCTCCGGCATGGCGGCGGCGGCGACGGGGGCGTAAATATCCGGGGTGACGCAGAGGGTGACGAGCCCCGCGCCTGCCCGCACCGCCGCGTTGGCCGCCATGATGGCCGCGCCCGCGAAGCCGCGCGAACCGGCGACGATGCCGACGCGGCCGCAATGCCCTTTGTGGGTGCCGAAGGGGCGCGTGGGGACGAGATGCGAAAGAGTGGCGGGCGTGGCGGCGGTTTCGCGGACGGAAGCCGCATTCGCATAAGGGGCGAACGCGGGGATGGGCATGACGGCCAGGCGGCCCACGCGGGTAAGGGCGGCATCCGCCAGCAGACCATGTTTCACGAACCCGACGCAGAGGGTGAAGTGCGCGTTCACGGTCTCGGGGTCCGCCTCGCCGGTGTCGGCGTCGAGGCCGGTGGGCACGTCGAGAGCAAAGACGGTCGCGTTTTCCGCCCGGGCCAGCCGGTTGATTTCCCGGGCGGCGCTCAAAACCGGCTCGTGCAGCGCGGTGCCGCCGCTGGGGCCGCGTCCATGCGTCGCGCCGATGCCCAGGAGCCCGTCCAGCGCGATGCGCGGGCCGTGGACCCACGCCTCGCCGGGTTGCGCGTCGAGGCTGGCTTTCAGTTCGTCCAGTTTTTGGCGGGTCAGCGGGGCGAGTTCGGCGTAGGGATAAACTTGGTGGAGCTGGATGACCCAGCCTTCGCGCCGCAAGTGGCGCGCGGCGACCAGCGCATCCCCGCCGTTGTGGCCTTTGCCGTAGAATACCGCGCACTCGCCAGGGACGGGCTGGAACTGCGCGATGGCGCGGGCCATTTGCTCCCCGGCCTGTTCCATCAACGCTTCCACGGGCGCGCCCGCCGCGATGGCTTGCGCTTCGATGCGCTTCATTTCCTGGCAACTGACGCTCATATGGGCGTCAATTGTAGCAGGAATCTCTTCGCCGCCCAATGTCTATTCCGCGATGCCTTTGGCGATGGCTTGGGCAAGTTTTTCGCGGTAGGCGGGCGTGGCGCAAAGGGCCGCTTCCTGCGGGTTGGTGAGGAAGCCGCACTCGACCAGCACAGCACGGCCGGGGTTCTTGCGCAGGACGTAGAGGGCGCGGCGTTTGGTGCCCCGCTTTTCCCCGGGATGCATGCGGTTGAGTTCGGTGTAAATGTGGCTGGCGACGGGAGCCGCCTTGGCGTTGTAGAAATAGGTTTCGAACCCGTTGGCGCCCCGGCGCAGGCCGGAGTTGAAGTGGATGCTCACGAAGAGCGCGCCCGGGTGGGCTTTCGCGATGGCAACGCGCTGGGGCAGGGGGATGAAGACGTCGCTGTTGCGGGTCATGACGGTTTTGACCCCTTCTTCCTTGAGGATGTCGCTAAGGCGGCAGGCGACGTCGAGGGCTAAAGTTTTTTCGCAGGCTTTTTGGCCGGGGATGCCGCCGCGGTCCTGACCGCCGTGCCCGGCGTCGATGATGACCGTTGAGGGAACGCTGGCGCTCGCGGCGCTGAATGCCAACGCGAGAACCGGGAGAAGGAAAAGAGATTTCATGGCCAGCAATCAACGGAATCGCGGCTGGAGTGCAAGTCCTTTCTCGTTCCAAATTTTGAACTTGGGAACCAGGAAAAAGGCGCAACGGCAATAGAGTTGCCTGGGCAAGCGGGTGCCCAAATGGAGTTTGGGCACCAGATGGTGAGGTCGATCTCTGGCGCGGGGGCACCCTCCGCGTCCTAGTCTTTGGGAATGACCACCGGGCGATCGGAAAGCTTGTTGGGCACTTTTTGGCCGGGAGGGCCCATGATGGAGGCTCCAAACACGGTGATGTTGCCGGTGGCGTCGCGCTTCAAAATGGGGCGGAATTTGCCAATGAGATAGCTGTCCTGGGCGATGACTTGGCCGTCCAGGTTCACGCACGTGTGGAGGTATTGTTTGTTGCCGATGACGTGGAGCACGTGGAGCACGTTTTGGCGGTCAAACTCGGCTTCGGGGTCGATGCCGGTGATGATGCGCCCCAGCGCGACGGTGCCGTGGATGATGGCCGCATCGGGTTCTTCCACTCTTGCGTAAAGGTAGTTGGATTCGGCTCTGCGGAAGGTCAGCAGCGATACCCGGCGCATGCTGCCCGCGCCGTTTTGGCCCGTGGGCACGCCCACGTTTTGTTGCCAGATGACTTTGCCTTCGCTCAGCTCCACGCCAACGACGGGGGACTGGAAGTATTTCTCACGGCCGGAGTCGTAAATGGTGGCCCGGATGCGGTAGAGCCCAAGGTCGCCCATGGGGAAGAGGCTGTTGAGGACGACGCTCCGCTTGAGGGATTCGCCCATGCGGATAATCATGGGGTCCTGGCGGTAGTCGGGGTCCATCGGGGGGATGATGCGGTTGCCGTCGCCGTAATTGACTTGGAAGCCGAACCAGCTTTGCGTGGGCGAGTCGGCCAGCGTGAGGTCGCGCCCGGCCAGGTTGGTGATGGTGACGGTGGCGACGATGGGTTCATAGACCATCAGAAAGCGCCGCTTGATCTCCAGGCCTACCTGGATTTGGGCTTGGACGGTTTGGACGAAGGCAAAAAGGGCAACGATGAAGAGAAGAAAACGGGGGCGCATGAAAAAACGAGGTTCTTTGTAAATACGCTTAAACCCACGGTGCGCCAGCCCTTTTTTCCCACGGCGTATGTTTTTGCCGTTTGGCTGGCGCTCCCGGGGGGGTGCGTTACTTTTTGGCGGGAGCCGTGCCCGAGACGCAGCGGAAGCCCAGGAACTCCACTTCGGTGTTGCTGTCCACGGGGACGCGGTTCAAGAGCGAGGCTTCGGCGACATGGAATGAGCCGCCGCGAGCCACCGGGCCTTTGCCGCCCGTTTTGCTGGCGACATCCCAGGAACTGGTCCATTCCGCCACGTTGCCGAGCATGCCCTGGACCCCATAGGGGCTGTTGTCATGCGGCTTGGCGTCCACGGGGTTCCACCAGAAGTAACCGTCCTCGCCGCCTTTGCTGTTGGGGCCGGGGTTTTGGGTGTAGTCCTTGCCCAGGTTGGCCCCGCCAGCCCTGAAATCGTCCCCCCAGGGGTAGCGCCGCCCATCGGTGCCGCGCGCGGCTTTTTCCCATTCCTGCTCGGTGGGCAGCCGCTTGCCGGCCCATTTGGCGTAGGCGCAGGCATCCCAGTAATCGACGTTGAAGACGGGGCAGTTGAGGTCGATGGGGACGAACTTGGCCGGTTTTCCCGCGACGGCGCGGCTGTAGTAAATGTTCCAGGAGACGCCGTTGCGGTCGGGCACGTGCGAGGTCTTGGCCTTGGGCTGGTTGGGATCGTCAAAGCGGGTGGGGTCGCCGTCCTTGAGGGCTTTGAGGAACCGGGCGTACTGGCCGATGGTGACTTCGTATTTGTCGATCCAAAATTCCCCCGTCATGGCTTTCTGGCCTTCGCCGAAGATGAATTCGCCCGCCGGAACGTGAACCATTTCCGTGAGGTCGCGCTCGTTGGTGCGCAGGAGCTTCCACGCGATGAAGCCGATGGTGGCCAGCAGCGTGAGGGTGCAAAGCACGATGGCGATGACGATGGTGCGCTTTTGCTCCTTCTTCATCTTCTCGACGGCGCGGATGGCGGCTTGGTCGCGGGCGGTGATTTTGCTGGCGTCGGCGGGGATGACTTTCGGAGCCAGTTCCTTGACGGTTTTCAGCACGTCCTCCCAGCTATTGAGGCCGCTGAGTTCGGCCATGACCATGCGTGAGAGCAGCGTCTGGAGCCCGGGCTCCGTGGCCACGGCGTTGGGCAGCAGGGCGGAAACGGCTTTGCCCAAGGTGGAGAGTTCCTCGGTGATGGCTTCCTTGCCCGCCCCTTCCACGACGGCGAGGTTGGCGAGATGCGGGTCGCTGTTTTTATCGAGGAAAACGGCCCGGGCTGAAAGCGCCGCGCGTGGAATCTTGGCTCCTTGCAGATAAGCGAGACCTTCCACGACGGTTTTGATGAGGCGCAGGGCCGTTTTGTCGTCGATGGTTTTGCCTTCCTTTTGCAGGCGGCCCAGGTGGTTGCCGTCGATGTATTCGCTGGTGAAGTAGGTTTGCCCGTCCGCTTCGCCCGCCTCGTAGACGGAGATAATGGAGGGGTGCTTGACGGCGGCTTTGGCGCGAACGCCCGCCAGGTAGCGTTCTTTGGCGGTCGGGTCGTCCTTGAGCAGTTTTTCGGAAAGAATGGAGAGGGCCACCGGGCGCGCCATGGAGGTTTGCGTGGCCAGGAAGAGATCGCCCCACTCGTCTTCGCCTAGTTTGCGGATGATGCTGTAGTTGCCGACTTTCTTTTCAACTTCGGCCACAGCGGGTTTGGCGGCAGGCGCTGGAACTGGCGCGGCAACGGGTTTTGCGACGGGAGTGGCTGTGGGCGCTGGAGTTGTGGGTGCGGCCACAGGGGTTGCAACTGCAACCGGCGCGGCGGCGGGAGTGACTACGGGTTTGGCCACAGGGGTGGC
Source organism: uncultured Chthoniobacteraceae bacterium (assembly GCA_964513965.1). Classification (GTDB taxonomy): domain Bacteria; phylum Verrucomicrobiota; class Verrucomicrobiia; order Chthoniobacterales; family Chthoniobacteraceae; genus UBA695. The sequence continues at coordinate 220,632 of CAZEOO010000005.1, read as the reverse complement.
TACGGGGGTGGCGGCGGCAGCTTGGGAAGTTACGATGGTTTTGGGCCGGACTACCGTGCCGTGTTTTGCATGAACCGCGGGTTTAATGGACGGGTGCGTTGCGACCGGGGCGGCTACGGGGGTTGCAACTGGAGCGGGCGTGGCAACCGGGGCGGCTACGGGCGTTGCAGCAGGAGCAGGCGTGGCAACCGGGGTGGCTACGGGGGTTGCAACTGGAGCGGGGGTGGCGACCGGGGCGGCTACGGGCGTTGCAACGGGAGCAGGGGTGGCGACCGGGGCGGCTACGGGGGTTGCAACGGGAGCGGGCGTTGCGACCGGGGCGGCTACGGGCGTTGCAACGGGAGCAGGGGTGGCAACCGGGGTGGCTACGGGCGTTGCAGCGGGAGCGGGCGTGGCAACCGGGGTGGCTACGGGCGTTGCAACGGGAGCGGGCGTGGCGACTGGAGTGGCTTTCGGAGCCGAAGGTGCGGCGGTTGCTTTAGGCGTTGCCGCTGCCGCAGCAGGCGGGATGTTCCGGAACCGGAGCAGCACGGCAATGCCCGCCACGGCTTCTCCCAGGAGTTCCGGGTTGGCGGGTTTCGGGAAAACGTGGCACCCGGCGGTGTAGGCGGCGTAGTCGCTAAGGTCGTAGCCGGAGACGAAGATCGTTTTCATTTCCGGGTAAAGCTCCTGGAGTTTTGCCCGGAGGGTGAAGCCGTCCATCGGGTCCATCACCACTTCGGTGACGAGCAGGTCCACGTTGCCCATGGCGGCGGCTTCCGTGAGCGCCTGGTTGCTGTTGCTTCCGGCCACGGTCGGGTAGCCAGGCTGGCTTTTCAGGAGCGCGACGAGTTCCTGAAGTGCGGTGAGATTGTCATCTACGCAAAGGATTTTCATTGGGGGAGATCGTTGGATGAGGGGAGAACGGCGGGGGGAATAAATTGACCGAGCAGCTTTTGCGGATCGGCGAATTTTGCGTTGAGCACTCCTTTATAATAGACGCGCACGCTATAGCCAAAATAATTCCGCCGCTCCCGGGTGCGCGGGTCTTTGGGGTCCGGTTCAAGCTGGGCGTAGGTGACTTCCAGGGTTTCCGGTTCGGGGGTGGACCAATCGACGGGCTGCACTTCGCCTTCTTTGTTGGTCCGGCGGGACCAGGCGGTGGTGACGTTGCCGTTGGTTTCCACAATCGAGCCGTCGCGCAACGCTTCGTAAAAGAAAACCTGGATGACGACCTCGCGCGGTTCCACGCGGGAACCGGGCCGGGTGGCGCTGATGGGGACGTTGAGCTTGAGGCAGCGGGCGGGCTGGGTGGTGCCGGTGTCGTCGGTGGTGGCCACTTTGCCCAGGGAAAGAACGGGCTGCTGATCGCCCGAGGGGGCGAGCGAGGCGGGCCGGGCGGCTTCTTCGGGCGGGGAGTCCGGGAGTTGCAGGGAGCGCAGTTTGGCTTCGGCGGCGGCGTAGTAGATGCCGGCCCGCTCGCCCATTTGGTAAATGCGCCGCCATTGTTCGATGGCTTTGTCGTTGAGCCCCATTTTCTCGTAGGTGATGGCCATTTCGGAGACGATGGGCGCGTAATTCGAGTAAACGGATTGGGCCTGCCGCAGGCACGCCATGGCGGTGCCCGTGTCGCCCGCGTCCCGCAAGGTCCGGGCCTGGGCGATCCACTCGGCCACCTGGGACTGGGGCGTGGGCCGCGCCGGGGTGGGCGCGGGGGTGGCGGTGGGGGCCGGAGTGGGCGTGCCGATGGCGGCGACCAGCGATTTCTCCGCGGCGGCGGCCACGAGTTGTTCCTCCGCGGTTTTGACGGCGGCGGCCGGGGTGGCGGCGGGCTGGCCGTTCACCTGCCGGGGCTGGGAGAGGTAGTGCCGGGCGATGCCTGCCGTTTCGATGACGCCAATGAGCCCGAGCAGCAGGGCCGCGACAAGGAAAGTGCGGCTCAAGGGATGGCTTGAAGTGGGAGAAACAGGCGGCATACCAGGACAGGGTTGCCAAAGGTAGGCGGGCAAAAACCTGATGTCAACGAAGCACCGTGCTTGATTCTCCACGGGCTTTCCCCTAAGGGAGATAACGCGCCGTTGCGGAAGTGTTTTTCCCGCAACGGCCTTCTTCCATGTTCCCCCGCCTGTTTTTGCCTTTTGTTTTGTTGATGGCCTGGGCCGCCCCTTCGTGGGCTGCCCCGGCTGCCCCGTCGCCTTCACCCAAGGCTGCTCCTGCCGTTCCGGCCCGCCCCGTGCTGCACCTCACGCTGCGCAAGGCCATTGCCATGGCCATTGAAAACAACCTGGCCATCAAGGTGGCCGAGTTCGAGCCGGACATCGCCGATGCCCGCATTTTATCGGCGCAGGGCGAGTTCGATCCCAATTTCAAGCTGGAGGGCTACCACGATGTCACCAATTCCAGCAACAACGAGAGCCAGGCGGGCGCTTATGGGGCCACCATCGGCGGCAAGAGCAGCCTGGGCACCAGCTACAGCTTCGGTCTCACGGGCACCGGCGCGGCCTACAGCCGTTATTCAAGCTCCACGGGGTTTTCGCTCAGCCAGCCGCTGCTGCGGGGGTTCGGCCCCGAGGTGAACCTTGCCGCGCTGCACATCGCGCGCAACAACCGCCAGATCAGCGAGTGGGAGTTCAAGCAGTCGGTCATCGACGTGGTGACCAACACGGTGTTTTTCTACAACGAGCTTTATTCCTCGCTGCGCAACTACGAGTCTAAGAAGCGTTCGCACGACTTGGCGCTGGAGTTTTGCAAGGAAGAGGAGGCGCGGGCGGAGATCGGCGTGAAAGTGGCCCTGGATGTGATTACAGCCCAGGCCGAGGCCGCCTCGCGTGAGGAGGCGGTGATCCTGGCCAAAAACACCATCGAAAATAACGAGCGTTATCTCAAGCAACTCATCACGCGCGACACCCGCACGCTCCTGGCCACGCGCGTGGAGATCGAGCCGCCGCCGGACGCCGCCGCCGGTGCCATCGACGTGGAGGCCGGGCTGCGCGACGCCTTGAAGGAGCGGCCCGATTACCAGCAGGCGCTCGTGGCGCTCAAAACCCGGCACATCAACGTCGTCACCGCCCGCAACGACGTGCTGCCCCGGCTCAACCTCGTGGCCAGCCTCGACCTGCTGGGCGTCAATTCGCGCGACCTGGCCGGAAGCATGCGTTTTTGGGACAGCAGCGTGCGCAACCCGTCGGACTGGAGCGTGGGGACGGTCTTGAGCATTCCTCTCGGCAACCGCGAGGCGCGGGGCGGGCTGAAAGCGGCCAAACTGCTGGACGCCCAGGCGCTCGTGGCGCTCCAAAAAATGGAACAGGCCATCATCGTGGACGTGGCGTTCGCGGCGGGGGAAGTGAGCACCGCCCGGCAGCGCATCGATTCCAACAAGGAAGCTTTCCGGCTTGCCCAGGAGAGCCTTGACGCGGGCCGCAAGCGCCACGAAGCGGGCAAGGCCACGACATACGAAGTGCTGCAACTCCAACGTTCCATGACGGAAGCCGAGGCGGCGTTGATTAACGCCCAGGCCGACTACCGCAAAGCACTTTCAGAATATGACCGCCAGACCGGTGTGACGCTGATGCGGAACTCGGTGAATATTACCCAGTAGTGAGGCTAACGGAATAGCCGCCCGATGCGCTGGAATAAATTATCGCTGCGATACGTGGTGGGCTGGTAAACCCGGCGCTGCCGGTAAGCCCGGGCGGGTTGAGCGGTGGCGGGCCGGGCCTTTACGGTTTTTTCGTCGCGTTCGCCCACGGGCCGGGCTTTTTCAATCGGCTCAAGCTGCGCCACGGCGGTTTGGGCTCGGTTCCAGTGAAGTTCGCGTCGCTTTTTCAAGTCCGCGATTTGGGATTCCATGAGGACTCGCGCATCGCCTTCCAGGGCGGCGGCCTGTTCCTCCATCGTGCGCAGTTTGGTGTCCAGCGCGGTGAAGGCCTGGTTCATTTTCCGCCGGGCCTGCGGCGAAGGGTCGTCTTTGTAGCGGTCCACTTCCCGCCGAATATATTGCGTCTCAAAATGGGGCGCTTCCGGGGCTTTGACCTGCGTGGGGCCGCGCGGTTGCGGTTCGCACCCCGCCAACCCCAGCGCCAACAGCCATGCCCAGCGTGTCTGCACATGGAGGGTTTCGGGAAAAAGGGCCGCTTTGGCCGGGAAGCGGAATTCACGCTATTTCTTGACGTTAATGGTTCTCTCGGGTTCAGTGGTCGCCATTGTTTCCATCCCTATGAAACCTATTTCCTCCTCCAAACCCAACCGCCTCATTGCCCAGCTTTCGGTGTGCGCTTCGCTGGCGCTGGGGCAAGCCCAGGGCGCCACTTTTCATAAAGTGCTGATCGTGGGCGACAGCATCACCAATCACGGTCCCAAGGAATCCATCGGCTGGACCACCCATTGGGGCATGGCCGCCTCGGCCATGGAAAAGGACTACGCGCATTTGTTCCTGGCGAAAGTGGCCGCCGCTCAAAATGGCGTGGCGCCGGATTCCCTCATTTTCGCGGAAGGCGGCGGCAAGATCACCGACAAGGTGAATTTTCTGGACCGCTTCAAGGCTTATCAGCCAGACCTCGCCGTGATTCAGCTTGGCGAAAACGACAACGACACCGTGACCCCGGAAGGTTTCCAAGCGCCTTATGAGCGGATTTTGCAAGCCGTACGCGAGGGCAACCCGAAGGCGGCCATTCTGTGCTGCGGCGTCTGGTCCCCGCCCTCTGGCAATGCGGTTAAGGACGGGTTTATCCGCAATGCCTGCGAGAAATACAACGCGGTGTTTGTGGACCTGGATGCGGTGAACAAAGATCCCATGAACCGGGCCGGGGTCGAATTCCCGGGCCGATACGCCCACAACGGCGTGGCCTGGCACCCCGGCGACAAGGGCATGCAAGGCTATGCGGACGCCCTTTGGAAGGCGTTGCAAAATCCTGCCGCGGCTTCGACGTCAGCGGCTGCTGCAGCCCCGGCCGTGCCCCGTTTCTCGCTGGAGGAAAAGTGGGCCGCCACGCCCGCTCTGGCCTGGAATTTGCCGCCGAAAATCGAGGAGCAGGCAGGCCGCAATGTCCTCAAAATTACCGCCCCCAACGCGGAGGGCTCCGTCAATATTCGCGGTCCGTTGCCGGTAGAGAAGATCAAGGGCAAGAAGCTCGTGATTTCCACCCGCGTGCGAGGTGAGAACGTCTCGACGAAACCGCTGCCGCACAACGGCGTGAAGCTCATGCTGGCCACGATGAACGCGGAGGGGGTTAAAAACTATCCCCAGGCGCCGCTGCCCACCGGTACGTTCGATTGGGCTCCGGTGACGTGGAGCGTGGATATTCCCGACAACCTCGTCGAGGTGTCGCTGGTGCTTGGCCTGGAGAAGGTGAGCGGCACGGTTTGGTTTGACGCCGTCACAATCACCGAAAAGTAACGCCAGGCTACCGCTTGGCCGCGAGCCCGCTCAAGACGATGTGAATCACCCGTTTGAGCCGCTCCTCGGTGGAGTTGGGCGAATGGTTGGGGATGGCCAGCGGGTGCAGGAAGATCGCTGTGGCGTCCTCCAGCACCATCGCGGCCTTGAGCGGGTCGATGGCGGTGAACTCGCCGTTCGCGATGCCCGCTTCGAGCATTTCGCGAAAGACGTTGAAGAGCACCGTCTTGCGCTTTTCAACGGCGTCCGGGCGGGATTCGATGAGGTGCCGGAAGGCCATGAACACCTTCGGGTCTTTCTCGTATTTCGCCCGCCGCCGCTGGTAGACGGCCAGGACCACAGCTTCCAGGCGCTCGGCAATCGTGCCGGGCCGCGAAGCCACGTCCTTGTAAAAATCCTCCACATCGGCGAGCCAGGCGTCGATGACGGCATCCAGAATTTCCGTTTTGGAATGGAAAAACCGGTAGATATTCGCGTGCGACATGCCCAATTCGCGCGCGACATCCACCACGGTGACCTTCTCCTGCCCATATTTACTCAGGAGCAGCCGCATTTTTTCCACAATAAGGTCGCGTGTGGGGCAAACGGGGGCTGGAGCAGGGGAGGCGGACATCAGCCTTTATTTTTGTGACAAATGACAAAAAATGCAACTTGTAAGTTGCCGGTGATCTTCTAAAGTTTCGAGGTATCCCAGATCACCCATGCTTCACACCGATCTTCCCGAGAAGCCTTCGAATTTTTCCAGTCCCGAGGACCGGGCCAATGAGAACCCGCGCCGCAAGAGCCACTCCGCGCGCTGGGTTTTGATTTTCATCGCCGCGCTGGCCTTTGGGCTTTGGTACTTCAACGCGCCCGCAAAAAAAATCGGGGGCGCCGGTGGCCCCGCAGGCGCGGGCGGGCCGGGCGGTGGGCGAGGCGGGTTCAGGCCGGGGGGAATGGTGGTGCCAGTCGTGGCCGCGCCCGTGGTGCAGAAGGACGTGCCGATTTACCTGGAAGGGCTGGGGACCGTGCAGGCGCTTAATAACGTGCTCGTGCGCTCGCGCGTGGACGGCCAGTTGGTGCAGGTTGCTTTTACTGAAGGCCAAATGGTCCACGCGGGGGACGTGCTCGCGCAGATCGACCCCGCTCCCTACAAAGCGGCGCTGGCTCAGGCGGAGGCCAAGCAGCGGCAGGATGAGGCGACGCTCGCCAATGCGCGGCTGGATCTCGCTCGCTACGCGGAGATGCTCGCGCGCAAGGCCACTTCGCAGCAAAGCTACGACACGCAGCGGGCGCAAGTGGCGCAATACGAAGCGGCGGTGAGCGCGGACGCGGCGGCGGTGCAGGCCGCTAAGGTGCAGTTGAACTATACGACGCTCGTTTCGCCTCTCGATGGCCGGACGGGGTTGCGCCAGATCGACCAGGGCAACATTATTTACGCCTCGGGGACGACGGGGCTGGTGACGGTGACGCAGCTTCAACCGATTACGGTCGTCTTTACGCTGCCCGAGCAGAACCTCGCGGAAGTGCGCAAGCAAATGGCCAAGGGGGATTTGCCGGTGGCCGTGACGGATCGCGACAACGGGCCGGTGATGGGCAAGGGGAAGCTTTCCGTGTTCGACAACCAGATCGACCCGACCACGGGCACCATCAAACTGAAAGCGGTCTTTTCCAACGAGAACCTTTCGCTTTGGCCCGGGCAGTTTGTGAATTCGCGGCTGCTGCTCGACACGCGCAAGAACGGTCTCGTGGTTCCGGCGGCGGTGATTCAGCGCGGACCCAATGGCCAGTTCGCTTTTGTGATTAAACCGGGAGCCGGGGAGGGCAAAGACGCGCCGAAGGCGAAGGAGCATCCCAAAAAATCGGAGGACGCGGCGACCGCAGGCCATGGCGGAACTCACGCGCCCCAGGGCGGCCCGGAGTTGACCGTGGAGGTGCGCCCCGTGAAAGTGGCGCAAATCCAGGATGGCGAGGCGTTGATCGACGACGGGCTTAAGGCGGGCGAACAGGTGGTGCTGGAGGGGCAATACCGTTTGCAGGCCAACTCGCACGTGCGTATCCAAAAGGCCAGGGACGCCTCGGAAGAGGAGCAGTAGCACCCCCGCACCGTGAACATTTCCGAGCCATTCATTCGGCGGCCCATCGCCACCTCGCTCTTGATGGTGGGGGTCATCATCATGGGCCTTCTGGGCTACTCGATGCTGCCCATCTCGGCGCTGCCGGCGGTTGATTTCCCGACCATCCAGGTCACTACGCAATACCCCGGCGCGAGCCCGGAGGTGATGGCATCGTCGGTCACCACGCCGCTGGAGCGCCAGTTCGGCCAGATCAGCGGCCTGGCGATGATGAACTCGTCGAGTTCCTTCGGCAACTCCACCGTCACGCTCCAGTTTAACCTCGACCGCGATATCGACGCCGCGGCGCAGGATGTGCAGGCCGCCATCAACGCCGCCAATGGCGTGCTGCCCAAGACGATGCCGAACCCGCCCACCTACAACAAGGTGAACCCGGCGGATACGCCCATTCTCACGCTGGCCATCACCTCGGACATCCTGCCGCTGGAGAAGGTCAACGACATCGCTGACACCGTGCTCGCGCAGAAATTGAGCGAGGTGACGGGCGTGGGCCTGGTGACCATCGAGGGCAACCAGAAGCCCGCCGTGCGCGTGCGCGTGAACCCGGGGGCCATCGCCAAATACGGCATCAGCCTGGAGGACATCCGCACGGCGTTGACGAAGAACAACGTCAATGCGCCCAAGGGGAGCTTTGACGGCACGCGCCAGGCGTATTCCATCGGCGTGAACGATCAGGTATTTTCCGCCGCCGAGTATCAGCCGATCATCGTGGCTTACCGCAACGGCTCGCCCATTCGGCTCCAGGACATTGGCGAGGTGGTTGATAACGTGGAGAACGTCCGCATGGCCGGGTGGGTGGGGAGCAAACCGGCGGTAATCCTGGATATTCAGCGCCAGCCCGGCGTCAACATCATTGAAACGGCCAACCGCGTGAAGGCGTTGCTGCCCCGGCTGCGCGCTTCCATTCCGCCTTCCGTGGAAATTCACACGCTCATCGACCGCACGGAGACGATCCGCGCCTCGGTTTCCGACGTGCAGTTCACGCTGGTGCTCACCGTCGTGCTGGTGGTGATGACGATCTTCATTTTCCTGCGCAAATTCTGGGCTACGGTGATCCCGAGCGTGGCGCTGCCGCTGGCGGTGATTGGCACCTTCGGCGTGATGCAGTTGATCGGGTTCAGCCTCGACAACCTTTCTCTGATGGCGCTCACCATTTCCACCGGGTTCGTGGTGGATGACGCCATCGTGATGATCGAGAACATCGTCCGCTACATCGAGGCGGGCGACAGCCCCATGGACGCGGCGCTCAAAGGCGCGAAGCAGATCGGCTTCACGGTCATTTCGCTCAGCGTGTCGCTGATCGCGGTTTTTATTCCGCTTTTGTTTATGACCGGCATCGTAGGGCGGCTTTTCCGCGAATTCGCCATCACGCTTTCCATCGCTGTGGCGGTCTCGGCGGTGGTGTCGCTGACGTTGACGCCGATGATGTGCTCTCGCTTGCTCAAGGCCCAGGGCCAGGAGGTGCATGGGCGGTTTTTCCAGTTCACGGAGGGGCTTTTCGAGCGGCTGCTGCGCGCTTATGAAGCGGGGCTCAAGTGGGTGCTTGCTCATCAACGGTTCACGCTTTACGTGGCCATCGGCACGCTGGTCTTGACGGTGTTGCTCTACGTCGTCATTCCCAAGGGGCTGCTGCCGCAGCAGGATACTGGGCTGATCGTAGGTGTTACGGACGCCGAGCAATCCATTTCGTTCAAGGGGATGTCGGCGCGCCAGCAGGCGATTGCCGAGATCGTCCAGCGCGATCCCGATGTGACCAATGTCGCTTCATTCGTGGGCGCCGGGACGGTCAACGCCACCGTCAACACCGGCAAGCTCTACATCGCTTTGAAACCGCGCGAAAAACGCAAAGCCAGCGCGGAGGAGATCATCGGGCGCTTGCGCGAGGCGACGAAGAAAGTGCCGGGCATCACGCTGTCCATGCAGGCCGTGCAGGATGTGCAGATCGAGAGCCGGGTGAGCCGCACGCAGTATCAATACACGCTCCAGGACGCCGACGAGTCGGAGTTGGCCGAGTGGGCGCCGGTGTTGCTGGCGAAACTTAAGGCGCAGCCCGAACTGGCTGACGTGGCCAGCGATCAGCAATCGGGCGGGCTCCAGGTGGCTATCAACGTGGACCGCGCCAAGGCGGCCCGGCTCAATATTCTGCCGCAGACGATCGACGACACGCTTTACGACGCCTTCGGGCAGCGGCAGGTGTCCGTCATTTTCACGCAGCTTAACCAATACCGAGTCATATTGGAGCTGCAACCCGGCTTTCAACTCAACCAGGACGCGCTGGCTCGCATTTACGTGAAATCGAGCACGGGGCAGATGGTGCCGCTCTCGGCTTTTAGCACGCTGAAGACCGTCAGCGCGCCGTTGACGATCATCCACCAGTCGCAGTTCCCGGCGGTCACGCTTTCGTTCAACATCCGCCCCGGAAGCTCGCTGGGAGCGGCCGTGGAGGCGATCCAGCGGGCGCAAAAGGAGATCGGCCTGCCAGAAACCATCGTGACGACGTTCTCGGGCAGCGCCGCGGAATTCCAGTCGTCGCTGGCCAGCGAGCCTCTCTTGATTCTCGCCGCCATCGTGGTGATTTACATCATCCTGGGCGTGCTCTACGAGAGCTACATCCACCCGATCACCATTCTTTCGAGTCTGCCTTCCGCTGGAGTGGGGGCGTTGCTGGCGATGATGCTCTGCCGCACGGAGCTTTCCTTGATCGCGCTGATCGGCATTATTTTGCTCATCGGCATCGTGAAGAAGAACGCGATTATGATGATCGACTTCGCCCTGGAGGCCGAGCGTGAGCAAGGGCTCAAGCCGGAGGAATCCATTTACCAGGCGTGCCTATTGCGCTTCCGGCCGATTATGATGACGACCTTCGCGGCGCTCCTGGGCGCGCTGCCGCTGGCGCTGGAGACGGGCACCGGCTCGGAATTGCGCAAGCCGATGGGCATTTCAATTTTGGGCGGCCTGTTGCTTTCGCAATTTCTGACGCTCTACACCACGCCGGTGATTTACCTCTACATGGAGCGGATGTCCCGGTGGTTCCGGCCCCGGCGTGAGCCCGCCCTCCAAGCCGCCGCTGTGGAATGAACCTTTCGGCTCCATTCATCAAGCGCCCCGTGGGGACTTCGCTGCTGGCCATCGGCCTCGCGTTGCTGGGGGCTTGCGCTTACCACTTTTTGCCGGTGGCTTCGCTGCCGCGCGTGGATTACCCGGTCATCAACGTCTATTCGGGCTTGCCCGGCGCTGACCCGGCTACGATGGCTTCGTCCGTTGCCGCGCCGCTGGAACGGCGCTTGAGCCAGATCTCCGGCGTCTCCGAACTGACTTCGCAGAGCATGCTGGGGCGGACCTCCATTTCCGTGCAGTTCGACCTCTCGCGCAACGTGGACAGCGCCGCGCGTGACGTTCAGGCGGCCATCAACGCGTCGGTGAACGATTTGCCCGGCAACCTGCCGAGCATGCCCACTTATCGCAAAGTGAATCCGGCGGACGCTCCGGTCCTCATCATTGCGCTTCGGTCCAAAACGCTTCCTCCTGCGAAGGTTTACGAGGCGGCGGACCAGGTGCTGGGGCAGAAATTGAGCCAGGTGGAGGGGGTGAGCCAGGTCTCGATCAACGGCGCGGAGAAATCCGCGGTGCGCGTGCAGGTCCGCACGACGGCGCTCGCGGCGACCTGCCTTTCGATGGAGGATCTCCGCACGTTCCTGGGCAATATCAACGTCAACACCGCGCTCGGGTCCGTGGAGGACGGCTACCAAGCGTTGACGCTTCACGACAACAGCCAGCTATTCGAGGCGGCCCCGTACCGGAACCTCGTGGTGACGCAGACCAACGGCACGCCGATGGTGCTGGGGGCGCTGGCGAAGGTGGTCAACGGCGTGGAGAACCAAAAATTGGCGGCCTGGGCCGGCGACCAGCCCGCCGTGCTGATGTTCGTTTTCAAGGAGCCGGGCGCGAACGTCATTGAGACGGTGGACCGCGTGAAAGCGGCGCTGCCCCAACTTCAAAAATGGGTGCCGCCCGCCATCGAAGTCACCATTTTGCAGGACCGCACGCAGACGATCCGGGGCTCGGTGTTCGACGTGCAGTTTTCCCTGGCGCTGAGCATCGGGCTGGTGGTGATGGTCATTTTCCTTTTCCTGCGCCGGTTCTGGCCGACGTTCATTGCGAGTATCACCGTGCCGCTCTCGCTGGCGGGGACATTCGGCGGCATGTACCTGCTGCGCTACAGCATCGACAACCTTTCGCTGATGGCGATCACCGTTTCGGTCGGGTTCGTGGTGGATGACGCCATCGTGGTCATTGAAAACGTGTTCCGGCATATCGAGGCGGGCGATCCGGTGCGGGAAGCGGCGCTGAAGGGGGCACGGCAAATCGGTTTCACGGTGATCTCGATGAGCACGTCGCTGGTGGCGGTGTTTATTCCGCTTTTGTTCATGGGCGGGCTGATCGGGCGGCTGTTCCATGAATTTGCCGTGACGCTCTCGCTGGCCATTTTGGTTTCGGGCGTGGTTTCGCTGACGTTGACGCCCATGCTCTGCTCCCGCTTTCTCAAAAGGGAGGCGGATTACCCCGCGCCGGGCGTCCTGAGCCGCGCCTTGGAAGGGGCTTTCAACTGGCTGCTCGGGGAATATGAGCGGGGGTTGCGCTGGGTGCTGCGGCACCAGGTGTTTATGCTGTTGGTGGCGCTTTCCACCTTGGTGCTCACGGTTTATCTCTACCGGGTGGTGCCCATGGGGTTCTTCCCGCAACAGGATACGGGCGTCATCATGGGCATGACAGAGGCGGCGCAGGATGTCTCTTTTTCCACGATGTCGCAGTTGCAGCGGAAGATCGCTCGCGCCGTGTTGGACGATCCGGCGGTGGAGAATCTGGGCTCTTTCATCGGCGGCAGTTCGCTCAACAACGGCCGCATGTTCATCACGCTCAAACCGCTCAAGGAGCGCAAGGTGAGTGCGCAGGATGTGATCCGGCGGCTGATGGCCAAGACCTCGAATGTGGAAGGCATTTCGCTGTTCATGCAGCCCGTGCAGGATGTGCGCGTGGGCGGGCGCGGCACCAAAACGCAGTACCAATACGCGCTGCAATGTTCCGACCTGGATACGCTCAACCATTGGTCTGATCGCCTGCTGCAAAAGCTCAAAACGCTGCCGCAACTCCAGGGCGTGACCACCGACCAGCTCACCGGCGGCTTGCAGGCGAACGTGGTGGTGGACCGCGATGCCGCCTCGCGCCTTGGCGTGGGGCCGGACGATGTGGATAATATTCTGTATGATGCCTTCGGACAGCGCCAGGTGGCCACGCTTTACGGGCGCTACAATGAGTACCACGTCATCATGGAGGCGGCCCCGGACGAGCAGATGGACCCAGCCATGCTGAAAAAGATTTACGTCAAATCCAGCTCCGGAGCCCAAGTGCCGCTGGCCGCTTTCGCGAAGTTCAATTTCAGCAATGCCTACCTTTCCGTGAACCACCAGGGGCAGTTCCCCTGTGTCACGCTTTCCTTCAATCTCGCGCCCGGAGTTGCGTTGGGAGATGCCACGGTGGCGGTGGAGAAGGCGGTGGAGGAATTGAGAATCCCCTCCCGCGTGCAGCGGAGTTTCCAGGGCACGGCGCAGGTGTTCAAGGCATCCATGTCCAATATGGTGGTGCTGCTTTTCGCGGCGCTGGTGACAGTTTATATCGTGCTGGGAATGCTCTACGAGAGCTTGGTCCACCCCATCACCATCGTGCTTTCGCTCCCGTCGGCGGGCGTGGGGGCGCTTTTGTCGCTGCTCTATTTCGGCTACGACCTTTCGCTCATCGCCATCATCGGCTTGATTTTGCTGATGGGCATCGTGAAGAAGAACGCCATTATGATGGTGGACTTCGCCATCGAGGCGGAACGCAACGAGGGGTTGACGCCCGAGCAGGCGATTTACAACGCGTGCGTGATCCGCTTCCGCCCGATTATGATGACCACCATGGCGGCGCTGCTCGGCTCGGTGCCGCTGGCGGTGGGGACGGGCATTGGGTCGGAACTGCGGCGGCCCCTGGGCATCGCCGTCGTGGGCGGGCTCCTCTTTTCGCAAGCCATCACGCTTTTTACCACGCCGGTGGTGTACCTGTTTTTCGAACACCTTCGCCATTGGGTGAAGTGCCTCAAAGAGCGGATGCGGGGACGGATGCCGCAACCCGCGCGGAAGCTCGAAACCGCTAATCCTCCGGCTTGCTAAGATGGGCTCGCGGCCCATGGCCATGGGCGTCCGCAAAGACTTTGTAGAACTGCGCGTAACTGCCGAAGCCCGCCGCATAAACCGCTTCCGTTATCGTCGGCGCTCCCGGCCCGCCCATGCATTCCCAAAACCGGGCGAGCCGCAGGGAGTTGCGGTAGCGGCTTAAGGGAACGCCCACCTGCCGCGCGAAGGTCCTGCTGAAATGCGCCTCGCTAAATCCGCATTGGCGCGCAAGATCCCCGAGGTTCCCGCTCCATTGGTCGTCGGCGAGAATTTCGAGCGCCTTGGAAATCGACGGATGCAGCCGGACGGCCTGCTGCCGGTTTTTGCCCGCTTTTTGCAGTTTCCAACAGACCAGCAGCAAATGGTGAAGCCCCGCATTGAGCCCGTCGGGATCGTGATGCCGGAAACGGAATGCCGATTCCGCCCCGAAGCCGCCTTCGCGATTGAGCGTGTCGGAATCGAGCGCGCCCTCCATAATCCATTCCATCATCCGGCGCAAAAAACCGAAAGAATCGGAATCCAGGGTGGTGTGCATGATGCCTCCCTCCCTCGGCGCGGTTGCGCTCAGCCCCCGGTAGGCTTTGCCGCGGCAGGAGGCGGCGATCAACTCCGGCTTGAAGACGGCGACGTAATATTGGGCGTCCGGGGTGCGGTCGATCACCTGATGTTCCTGGTCCGGGAATAGCCAGAACAGCGAGCGGCCGCCAAAGGTGAACCGCTCGCCGCCCACCACGTAAGTGACCGTTCCGCGCACGACGACGTTGAGTTCCAATTCGATGTGCCGGTGGCTCAAAAGGAATGGGGGATTCCGTGCGGATTCCGCCAGGAAGAGAAAGCCGTCGTAAATGGGGTCGAGCTTCAGGTCTTGCAGCACGAGCGCAAAATATAATCACTTTAAATCACAGACCAAGAGGAAAGCGGATGTTGGATTGAGTAAATTGGCCTCGCAACTTTGCTCCCCATGACCTCAAAAGAACGCATTCGCGCCGCAATTGAACATCGCCAGCCAGACCGCCTGCCGGTTGATTTTGGCGCATCGCCGGTGACCGGAATCCATTGTAGCGTCGTTGAACAACTGCGCCGCCATTACAAGCTGGAGCCCCGCCCGGTCAAAGTCTGCGAGCCGTACCAAATGCTCGGGCTCGTCGAGGACGACCTTCGGGAAGCGATCGGGATCGACACCACGCCGGTCTTTACGCACCACACTCTTTTCGGATTCGCGAACGAGAACTGGAAGCCGTGGCGGACGCCCTGGGGGCAGGAAGTGCTCGTCTCGGAACATTTTCAGGTCGATGAACGGCCGGACGGGGTCTATATCCACCCGCAAGGCGACCGGGCGGCAGCGCCCAGCGGCCACATGCCTTCCGCAAGCTACTTTTTCGACGCCATCATCCGGCAGCAGCCCATCGACGAAGACAACCTGAGCGTGGAGGAGAACCTTGAGGAGTTCGGCCCCATGAACGCGGAGGAGCAAGCCCATTGGCGCGCCGAGGCGCAGCGGGTGGAGGGCTCCGAAGCCGCCGTGGTCGGGTCGCTGAACGGGACCGCCTTGGGCGACATCGCCCTAGTGCCCGCGCCCTTTCTTGCCGAACCCAAAGGCGTGCGCGACGTAGAGCAGTGGTATATGACCATCGCCGCCGAGCCTGGGTTCGTGATGGAGGTTTTTGACCGGCAAGTCGAGATCGCGCTTGGGAACCTTGCACGGCTCAAGGCCATCGCGGGAAATTTCATCGACGTCGCCGTGGTGTGCGGCGCCGATTTTGGGACCCAGCAATCCACCTTTTGCTCCCGGGAAACGTTTGACCGAATCTGGAAGCCGCGTTACCGGCGGATCAACGACTGGATTCACGCGAACACCACATGGAAAACCTTCAAGCATTCCTGCGGAGCCATTGAGGGACTGCTCCCGAGCTTCATTGAGGCGGGCTTTGACATCATTAACCCCGTGCAATGCATGGCCCGGGGGATGGACCCGAAGCTTCTCAAGGAACGCTACGGAGACCAGATCACGTTTTGGGGCGGCGGCGTGAACACGCAAAAAACCCTCCCCTTTGGCACGCCGGAGGAAGTGCGGCGCGAGGTGCTCGAACGTTGCGAAATTTTTGCGCCGGGCGGCGGGTTTGTGTTTAACGCCATCCACAACATTCAGGCTTGCGTGCCCACGGAGAACATCGTCGCCATATTCGACGCGGTGCGCGAATTCAACGGAAAGTAAGCGGCAGCAATTTTAGAGCGGGGGCCTGGGGCTTGCTTTTTCCCTGCTAGGCGAAAGCCTTACTCGAAAACATATTCGCCACCCATGGCGGATTTTGCGCGGGCTGGAAACGAAACCACATTACGCGCCACATCAAACATCAGAGGTGCGCGTCGTTATATGATTAACTCGGGCTCGAACAAAATTTCAATGGGCGCTGGCTGGTTCGCTTTGGGACTTGGCTGGTTTAGCATCGTTCTGGGATTGATCGGGATCTTTATGCCTCGAATGGTTTCACGAATCCTGGGGATTCGAAATCGGCCTCTGTTGCTCCGGGGGATCGGTTTGCGTGAGATCTTGAGCGGGACTGGCATTCTGTTCAGCGGTCAAAAAGCGCAATGGCTGTGGTCGAGAGCGGCTGGAGACGCGCTGGATGTCTCGTTGCTGGGAGCCGCGTTCACGGATCGCAAGTCGGATAAAAGGAGGCTCGGAATTTCCACCGGTGGAATCGCCGGCATCATGGTTGCGGATACGGTTTCCGCCTTGGCCCATATGCCCTCGGCGCCAGTTCATGCCGCGAGCGCGGTGACGATTGACCGGTCGCCCGAGGAACTTTTCAGGCAATGGCGCAACCTGGAAAACATCCCGCGTTTTGTGCCGAATGTTAAGTCGGTTGACGTAACTGACGAAAAACATTCTCGCTGGATGACGATGGGGCCCGCGGGAGCCACGATGGAGTGGGACTCTGAAATCACGGAGGAGCTCCTGAATCAAAAAATCAGTTGGCGTTCGGAGGCGAAGAGGAACGGAACGGTTTTCGGCTCGGTGGAATTTTTGCCCGCAGCCGGTGGGCGTGGGACAACGGTGCGCCTCGTGATGGATTATGTTGTGCCTTTGGGCAGGTTTGGCGCGGCGGCATCCAAAGCGGCGGCCGTGGCGCTTGAAAATCGCTTGAGCGTGAGCCTGCACCGTTTTGAACAGTGGATGGAAACGGGGTTTGTGACCACGACCGAGGGGCAACCGGCGGGTCGTGCGAAGAGTACGTCGGCGCTCTATGACATGGCTGGGGGACGGTAATCGAACCAACGGAGGAATACAATGAAAGCGACTTGCTGGTATGGCCAAAAAGACGTGCGGGTGGAAGAAGTTCCAGACCCGGCTATTCTCGACCCGCGCGATGTGATTGTGAAGATTACGTCCACCGCGATTTGTGGCTCGGATTTGCATATTTACGACGGGGTTATCCCCACGATGGAAAAGGGGGACATTCTCGGGCATGAATTCATGGGAGAGGTGGTGGAGCTTGGGCATGAAGTTCACAATTTAAAAAAGGGCGATCGCGTCGTGGTGCCTTTTCCCATCGCCTGCGGCAAATGCTACTTTTGCCAGCGGCAGCTCTATTCGTTTTGCGATAACTCGAACCCGAATGCCACCTTGGCGGAAGGCATGTGGGGGCATTCGCCTGCCGGTATTTTCGGGTATTCCCATCTGCTGGGCGGCTTTGCGGGGGGGCAGGCGCAATACGCGCGGGTTCCTTTCGCGGATGTGGGGCCCATCAAAATTGAAAACGGTTTTGCCGACGAGCAGGTGCTTTTCCTCTCGGATATTTTTCCAACGGGCTACATGGCTGCTGAAAACTGCGGCATTCAACCCGGCGATACCGTTGCGGTTTGGGGCTGTGGTCCGGTGGGGCTTTTTGCCATTAAGAGCGCGTATTTATTGGGCGCGGAGCGCGTTATCGCCATCGATTGCGTTCCCGAACGGCTGGCCCTGGCGCGGGAAAAATGCGGGGCTGTGGTTGTCGATGATTCAGCCGTGAATGTGCTCGACGCGCTCAATGAAATGACGGGGGGCCGCGGGCCGGACGCTTGCATCGACGCCGTGGGCATGGAGGCGCACTCGCATGGTCCGGTGGGCATCTACGACCGGGTGAAGCAGTCCATGATGCTCGAAACCGACCGACCCAATGTGCTTCGCGAAGCCATCATGGCATGCCGGAAAGGGGGCACGCTCTCGGTGCCTGGTGTGTATGGGGGATGGGCGGACAAAATCCCCCTGGGGGCGCTGATGAACAAGGGGCTGACCTTGCGCTCCGGCCAAACGCACGTTCAACGCTATCTGCGGCCGCTGTTGGAACGAATCAAGAACGGCGAAATCGACCCCAGTTTTGTTGTGACCCATCAACTTCCTCTGGAGGAGGCTTCCAGAGGGTATGAGATGTTCGGGGAGCGGACTAACGGCTGTGTGAAGGTGGTCCTAAAGCCGTAAACCGCCCCCGCTGGCCAGCGGAGCGCCGCCATGGGTTGCCGCTTGCTTAAAGCCTCCAGACATCAATGCCACTTGCTCGAAGTGCTTCCGCGTCAAATTGGCATTTGACGTCGACCAGCACTCCCCCCGGCACGAGTTTTTTGGCGAGATCGTCGGGCGTGAGCTTTTTGAAAGCGTCATGCGCCACGGCGGCAACGATGGCATGAGCTTTGGGCAGTTTTTCCCATGGGCTTAACGTAATGTCGTAAGCGCGTTGCGCCTCTTCGGGGGAGGCAATGGGATCATGCACATGCACGGCCCCGCCGTAGGATTTCAACTCCTGGAGAATATCCATCGCCCTGGAATTCCGCAGGTCGGAAACGTTCTCTTTGAACGTGAGGCCCAGCAGGGTCAGGCGCGCCGAGTGCAGCGGGAAGCCGTGGCGCACCATTTGCTTGACGGTTTGCTCGGCGATGTATTTGCCCATGTCGTTGTTGATCTGGCGTCCCGCGAGGATGACTTGCGGGTAAAAACCGAGCTTGCTGGCCTTGGCTACCAAGTAATATGGGTCCACCCCGATGCAGTGGCCGCCGACCAGTCCCGGCCGGAAGGGGAGGAAATTCCATTTGGTTCCCGCCGCTTCCAGCACTTCCAGGGTGTCGATGCCGATGCGGTGGCAAATTTTTGCAAACTCATTCATCAGCGCAATGTTGATGTCGCGTTGAATATTTTCGATGACCTTGGATGCCTCCGCGACCTTGATGCTGGAAACCTTATAGACCCCGGCCTCGATGATCGCGCCGTAGGTTTTCGCGATCAATTCGGCCGTCTTCGGTATATCTCCTGAAATTAGTTTGACGACGTTCGTGAGGACGTGGCAGTGGTCGCCCGGGTTGATGCGCTCGGGGGAGTAGCCGACAAAGAAGTCCTTTTTCCACTTCATGCCCGAGTGCCGCTCGATGAGCGGGATGCAGACCTCTTCGGTGGCCCCGGGATAGACTGTCGATTCAAAAACCACCGTTGCCCCACGCTTGAGATGCTTGCCGATCAACTCGCTGACGCGGATCAGTGGGCTCATGTCGGGGTGATAGACCTCGTCCACTGGCGTTGGGACGGCTACGACGATAAAATCCGCTTCTTTGAGGGATGCCGGCGCCGTCGATAGCTCCAAGCCCGTAGCTGCCGCGAGTTCCGCGGAGCTAATCATTCCGGTGGGATCCTGTCTACTCCGGAGGGATTGGACCTTTTCTTCGGATATATCGAAGCCAATGGTGCGGAAGCACTTACCAAACGCGGCAGCCAGGGGAAGACCGACGTAACCCAAGCCGATGACGGAGATGACGGGAGTCATAAGTTAGAGGATGAATTTTTAGTGGGTTTTTCAAAATGCGATTGACACTCAATCTCAAATAGCGTAGCCAAGATATAAGATTATTCGATTAATACAAACACAAAGATAAGATTTATGAATATTCTGATTACCGGCGGCGCGGGTTTTATTGGCTCCAATTTGGTGGATTACCACCTCAAGCGCGGAGACCACGTGATGGCGATGGATGACTTGAGCACCGGTCATCGGGAGAATCTCCAGGAGTTCGAGGGCGACCGGCGGTTTCGCTTCGAGGAGGCGGACATCCTGGAATGGAAGGAATTGGAATCCGCGGCGGCATGGGCCGATCGCATTTACCACCTGGCGGCCGTGGTGGGGATGTTTCGCGTTCTCGCCGAACCGGTGGAAGTAACCCGTGTGAATGTGATGGGGTGTGAGCGGGTTCTGGAGGCGGTGGCGAAATCCGGCAGGCGGCCGGATGTTTTCATCGCATCCAGTTCTTCGGTCTATGGCTGCGTTGCAACGGGAGACATGCGGGAGGACGCCGAGCTGACGGTTTCGCACGTAGCGGGAGGGCTGACGGGCTACGCCGTGAGCAAGCTGACCAATGAAATTCAGGCGCTTTCTTATGCACAGAAATATCAGATCCCGGTTTACATTGTCCGCTTTTTCAACACCGTTGGGCGGCGGCAATCCGGTTTTTACGGGTTCGTGCTGCCGCGTTTTGTTCAACAGGCGCTTGCCGGGGAACCGCTGACGGTTTTTGGCGACGGACATCAAACGCGGTCCTTCTGCGACGTGCGGGACACCATCGGAATGCTGGAGGCCTTGGCGGAGTCGCCCATGGCGCGAGGCCGGGTGGTCAACGTTGGGCACCCCCGGGAAATTACGATCCGCGATCTCGCCGCGCTGGTGAAAGCACGGGTCGGCGGAGATTCCTCCATCGAATATGTGCCTTTTCGCGTGGGGTACGGCAAGGAGGTGAAGCAAATCATGCAACGCCGGCCCGATTTGAAGCAACTGCTGGATCTCACCGATTATCGGCACCAATGGACGCTTGAGGACACCATTGATGATTTGGTCGCGTACTATCAATCCAGTCTCCCGGTGGCTTGCCCCGCTTAAAACAAACCCAAAAGATGACCTCTCCAACCTTCCCTCAAATGTCCTCGAAAAGAGGGGTTTTGAATGCGGCGCGCCTTGCCTTGGCTCTTTGGAGTTTCGCTTTGTCCGCCAGTGCTGGCGAGAGCAACACGCCGGGCCACCTCTTTGAGAAAGTCACTGACGAAAAGTGGACGCTCGTGCCGATGTACAGCTTCAGCTCGTTATCGGGAGGGCGCTCCTCATGGAATGAATACGACACGCAGCTCTTCTACCGCGTCAACCCGGAGTTGGTGATCGGCGGCGAGGTGGACGTGAGAGACCGGCCTCCTGCGGGAACGGACACCCTCGTTAGCGCGCTGGCTTCGTACACGCCTTGGAAACCTTTGGAATTGCACGCCGAAGTCACCGTCGCTCCGGATGCCAAGTTCTCCGCCTCGCAAATGTACCTCGCGGGCTTCGAAGTTCGCGCGTCGAAGCGCATCTCCATGCTTTTCGATTACCAGCATTACGAGTATCGAAACGGGTCCATCGATCAGATTAAACCCGGCGTGCGGTATTGGTTTTCCGATGAAACCTACTTCACGCTTCGTTACGCGAGCGGGTGGGCTTTCGACGGAATCCAATACAATGGCTTTGGGGGCAGCCTGACCCTGGGGCTCCCCGGCAAACGGAGGCTGGACCTTGGGTATTGGCGGGGCACTGACCCAGAGTGGGACATCCAGGCGCCCAACGCGATCACGGTCCAGGGCAATACCTACAGCGCCTATTTCCACCAGCCCATCCGGAGGAACATCGACCTCATCGTGGGCGCTGAATATGAATCCAACCGCTATTATAAGCGGACCACCGGCAGCATCGGTTTGTCCATCAAGTTCTGAGGTATGAATATGTTAACGCTCATTTCACAAGTCATTGCAGGGCTGGCCGCGATCCTCATCGCGCTCACGGTGGCGATCCTGATCGTCAATCGGGTTTTCGGGGAGCGGATTGAAAGAGCCCGCTTCTTCAGCTCAAAAATGGAGCCCGCACTGGAAGGCTACCTTGCTGGCAGCGTGCCCGAGGCCACGGTGATCGATGAACTGGAGCAGGACCGGGAAACCGCGCTGGAGTGTCTCGTCAAGGTTGCCAGCAGCCTTCCAGCTTCCGAGCGGCCACGGCTCCGCGTTTTCTTCGACCATTTTTGGTTTCTGGAGGAGTTGATGGAGCAGATTGGCGGCAAAGACTGGAGCGCCTCCGCACGAGCGGCCACGCTGCTGGGCTATGCCGGCAACCGCGAATGCCTTCCCCTTCTGCTTAAAGCTTTGAACCACGAGATGCTCGATGTTCGCCTTGCCGCCGCGCGCGCATTGGCCCAACTCAAGGCGGGTGACTGCGCGGAACCGATTTTGCGCTCGCTGGCTTTGCCTGGAAATTTGCCGCAACAATGCGTCGCGGAAATTTTGTGTGAAATGGGTGAGGCTGCAGTGGACCCGATGCTCGGGTTTTTGCGCAAGAACCATGGGGAGGAAGAGACCGCGGCCATTGCGGCGGTCATCCGGGCGCTGGGGCTGCTGAAGGCGGACAAAGCCGCACCGGAGATCATCGCCTTGCTGGAGCATCCCGATTCGGAAGTGCGCCTCAATAGCGCCAGAACATTGGGCCACATCGGGTCGCCCATGGCCATCAACCCGCTTTTGAAACGGCTGCGCGATCCGGTTTGGGAGGTGCGTAGCGCCGCTGTGAAGGCGTTGGGCTATCTGGGATATCCCATGGCGATTCCCTCCGTCCAAACCGCACTGCAAGATGCCGCCTGGTGGGTTCGCTACAATGCGGCGGAAGCACTCTTCAGGATGGGGGGAGCCGGGGTTTCCGCATTGAAGGAAGCCCTGTCCACCAGCCCGGACCGATTCGCCCGGGATATGAGCCGTCAAATTTTAGAGGAACACGGGGTCGCCACCGTACCTGCCGGAGGAACCAAGCTATGATGATGATTCACTATCTTTTTTACGCGATATTTATCTATTACATCGCCTTGCATAGTCTCTATTTGATGTTGATCCTCATCGGCGCCACCCAGCTTCGGCGGCATAGCCAGGGGATTTCGTACGGCGAATTCGAGCGCATTGCCAAGTCCACCCTCACGCTGCCCGTCAGCGTCATCATCCCCGCCCATAATGAGGAGGTGATGATTGTCAATACAGTGCTCAACGCTTTGAAACTGCGTTATCCGCAGCATGAAGTGATCATCGTCAACGACGGCTCATCGGATCGAACACTGCAAATCTTGATCGAGCATTTCAGGCTTCGCCGTGTGGAAAAGACGGGGAAGAAGAGTCTGCAGACCAAGAAAATCCTAGGGGTGTATGAATCCGCAAAATTTCCGAACCTCGTGGTGGTGGACAAGGAAAATGGGCGGCGAGCCGACGCCATCAACGCGGGCGTGCTCTATTCGCGCTACCCGCTGCTCTGCGTGATCGACGCGGACTGTGTGTTGGAGGAGGAGAGCCTGTTGCGCATGGCGCGCCCGTTCCTGCGCGACGCGGAGGTGGTGGCCGCCGGCGGGGTGGTGCGGCCGTCCAACGGATTGGTGGTCGACAAGGGGAGCATCGTCGATATCCAGCTTCCCGATGGGTTGCTGGCGCTCAACCAGGAAGTCGAATATGCCCGCAGCTTCCATTGGGCGCGAATCGGCCTCACCAAACTGCACAGCATGCTCTGCATTTCCGGCGCATTCATGCTGATTAAAAAGGAAGTGTTTGTGGCCGTGGGGGGATCGTGGAGCGAATCGATCACCGACGATATCGAGTTCACCATCCGGCTCAACAAATATGTCTACGACAGGCAAAGCCCGCGGCGGCAGAAAATCACCTATGTGCCCGACGCTGTTTGCTATACCGAGGTGCCGGACACCATCAGGCAATATGCTTCGCAACGGAACCGGTGGCAGCGCGGCACATTCCAGGCGCTGTTTCGGAGCATTGGGATGATGCTCAACCCAAGGTACGGGCTTACGGGACTTTTCGGGATGCCCTTCTTTATCCTTTTCGAGGGGCTCTCGGCGGTGGTTGAAACTGCCGGGTATATTCTGGTGGTGGTCGCGATGGCTTTGGGAATCGCCACGGCTGCCGAGGTCATCCTGTTTTTCATCCTCGCGTTCGTCCTGGGGACGCTGCTTTCCCTGGCGGCGGTGCTGCTTAAGGAAACGACCCGGCTGCGCACGGCGAACCGGGGGGAGTTGTGGCGGTTGCTGCTGGCTGTTTTTACGGACAATCTATTTTTCCACCAATTGCATTTATTGATCCGGTTTGCCGGGACGTTCGATTACTTCGTCCGGCGGCGGTTCGATCTTGGCGCCGTGATGGTGCGGACCGGCACGAAACCAAAGGCAGCGTAATTTCCTGCGCCGATGAGCGAGAGCAATCCCCTCATCCTGATGGTCGATGACGATCACGAGCTGACCAAGCTCGTCTATCAGGTATTGCGGGCTGACCAATACCACGTCATCACCGCCAGCCGGGCAGTGGATGGAATGCAACTGGCTTGGGAGCGGCGGCCCGATCTCATCGTCGCGGATATCGATCTTTCCGACGGGAGCGGTCTGGATTTCTGCCGCGATATCAGGAAGATCCGCCGTTTCCGGAATATTCCCGTCGTGATTCTGAGTTCAGCGGACACCCTGACGCAAAAAATGGAGGGATTCGATGCCGGTGCCGTGGATTTCATCGCCAAGCCTTTCAAGGTTGGCGAACTGAGCGCCCGCATCCGCGCTCACTTGCGGAACAAATTCTGGAACGAAACCCTTGGCGCGCGGACGCTCAAAGTTCAGGCGCATTTGCGAGAAATCGAAGGGCGGTTTTTGGCGCTCGCGGAAAATTCCAACGATTTGATTTTCGAATTGGATGCCAATGGTTGTTTTGTCTATGTCGGGCCGAATTGCCAGCGCGTGATTGGCCAGCCGCCGGCCCAATTGGTGGGCGCGTCCTGCCGTGAGATGCTTCATGGCGACGATCAGGAGCGGTTCGTCGATCAATTTCAAACAACCCTGCGCGAATTTAAAACCTCGCAGAGTCTTTTTCGCATTCGCCGGGCGGATGAGCAGTGGCGGTGGATGGAATCCACGCTGGTGGCTTTCTATTCCACCCAGCACGAGCGAAGGTTGATTTGCGTGGCGCGGGACATCACCGAAAGGAAAGCCCTTGAGGAGCGGCTCGCGTATGCGGCGAGGCACGATTCCCTCACGCAGCTTCACAATCGGCAATATCTTGTCGAAAGGCTTGAAGCGGCCATTGCCGTATCCGGCGCGCGCGCCTTGAACGCGATCCTATACATCGACCTGGATAACTTTAAGTTCATCAATGACAATTGCGGACATGCCGTGGGAGACCGCATTCTGAAAGAGTTTGCGGGGAGACTGCGTGCGATCTTTGGCACCAAGGCCGTGCTCTCGCGGTTTGGCGGGGATGAGTTCGTCATTCTGCTGGAGGCGGTTGCCAAGGAAGAGGTCGTTGCCCTTGCCGAACGGGCGCGGCAGTCGATTGAGACGCTCCATTTTCATGGGGCAATGCACACGTTCGAACTGAACGCCTCCATTGGCGTGGCCCTTACCAACGCGGCGGCATCGGCAAAGGAGATCATCACCCGGGCTGACGACGCGTGCTATGTCGCCAAAATGAAGGGGCGCAATCGCGTTGAGATTTACAGCCCGGACTCCAACGAAATCAACCGGCTGCGGCATGACACAAAATGGTCCACCCTCATCAAGAGCGCCCTCAAAAAGCAGCAGTTCGAGCTTTGGTACCAGCCGATCATTGAAGTTTCCTCCGGCGAAGTGGAGCGGTACGAAGCGTTGATCCGCCTGCGGGGTGAGGATGGGGAGATTATTCCGCCGGGGGAGTTCCTGCCCGCGGCCGCGCGATGGGGCATGATGATCCAGCTCGACCGCTATGTGGTCGGGCTGGGCGTCAAAGATCTTCAACGCTGCCCGGGGCTCAATCTGTCCATCAATCTCTCGGCGGATTCCTTGGTGGAAGCGAGCCTGCCGAAATTTATTGAAGAGACTTTTTCCAAAGCGGGAGTGGAGCCGGAGCGCGTTCTCTTCGAGATCACGGAAACCGAGGTGATCGCGAATTTCACCCTGGCGATGGACGTCATCAAGCAGTTGCGCGCAAGCGGGTTTCGTTTTGCCTTGGACGATTTCGGCGTCGGCTTTTCCTCAATGGCCTATTTGCGGGATCTCCCGGTGGATCGGCTAAAGATCGACGGGATTTTTATCAGCAGCATGCGGACGGTGCCTTACAACCGCATGCTGGCAAAATCGATCAACGAAATCGGCCATTTCCTGGGGATTAAGACGATCGCGGAATTTGTCGAAAGCGCCGAGGTGCTGGAGGTCTTGCGGGAGATCGGCATCGACTATGCGCAAGGAAACTATTTTGGAGCGGCAAAACCGCTGGAGGCATTGAATCTAGCTTCCTGCTTTCCGAAACGCCTCTATTCCGGCGCCACGTAATGTTTCGGGCCGCCGTACTTCATAAATCTCTGGTGCACGATGCATAAGGTGATGACCGCGAGCACCGACAGCAATCCGTTAATCACAAAGGTATAGCGATAGACATGGTGCGTCATATCCAGAAAAGCGCCCACCGCCGGGGTGATGCTGATATAAACCAGGGAACCGAAAATACCGCACCCCGCCCCAAACTGGGCGAACTTTTCCTTTGGGAAAAGGCGTTGTCCCAGCGAGGAGGCAACCGTGAAGTACATGCCGGAAATCACCCCATGCAACACAAAGGCGATGCCGAATTTATCCGGCGTTGTCGCATACATGCCGCCCCAAAACATACACACGGCATATCCCCCCAGGACAGGGATGCACGTCCGCAACGGATGGAGCTTGTCCGCTAATAACCCCAGCGGATAAGAAATCGTCAGCGAAATGACATAAGTGAGCGCAAGGTACTTGCCGTAGCTGTCCATCCCCATCCCGATGCTCTTCGCGTAGAAAACGCTGAACGAGTTGAATGGCACGGTGCAAACGCCCGCGAAGAGCATCGCGGTAAACATCCACAGGTAATAGGAGTTATGGAAGCACTCCACGAAGAAGGTTTTGGCCGTCTTGAAGACATAGCCTTTGCCCCGGGGGGGAAGCGGTTCGGGCGGCGGATATTGCCCCTCCTTGACATTGCAGCACATCCAGGAAAAACCGACCCCGTAAAACGTTCCCAGGCTCATGAAAATCAGCAGGTAATGCTCGTCGGCATGCCCCATCAGCCAGAAATTAAAAATGATCCCCGCCAGCAGGCTTACGATGCGGAACAGGCCGAAAAACCGTCCCAGCAGATCGTGCGGCACCACGTCGTTGACCAAGCCGCCAAAAACCGAGTTGGCTACCGTGCCCGCGATATCATAGCAGGTCCAAAAAATAATGAATGCCGCCAGCCCAAGGATTGCGGGCCCCGGAGAACCGGCCCCCAGCAGCTTGTGAAAATATTCTCCCAGCATGGGGCTAAAACCGAGCGCGATCAAAGAGAGCGCGGCAAACGGCGCGGGAATCAACAGGAAGGGGATGCGGCGGCCCCACTTGCCCCGGTGCCGGTCCGACTTCATCCCGATCACCGGGCCGATAATCAGCCCCAAGGTCGTGGGCAGTGAGCCCATCAGCAGGCCGACCACGAAGTCCGAAGCATGAAATCGCTTCAACATCAACTGTGCTACCGGCCCTACAGCGCGGTCCCGCAAGCTCCAGGCGAAATCGCCGATCAGGAGCACGAAAAACAAGAGGACTAAAGCGGAGAAGGAATAGGTGAGCGTTCCCACTTTCCACTGCTTTTTAGTAGAGGATTGCTCTTGCTCGAGTGGCTGAAGTGCTGGGGGAGGAACGTTCATAAGAGGATAAAAGGGATGGGGCTTGTGCGAACCAAAAAAAGGGCCGAAGGAGGGTCAAATTACGGGCGGGGATTTCAGGATCGGCTAAAAAGGCCTTTCCGGCATACGCATCAATTCCTGTGCGTGTTTTTTATTGAATTCCAACGTCGCCTGAATGTCTGCCGGGAGGGTTAGCTTCGCTTGGGGTGGCGCCTCGAATTGATAAACGCGGATTTCGCCATTGATCTGAAGAATCACAGGCAGGCGGGTTTTCAAAGAGACATACGCAACCGTGCCGCCAGCGCCGGCGGGAAGACCGGAGGAGGCATCCTGGGAGGCCGCCGCGGCGCTGCTGCCGCTCCGGCTAAAGAAGAGGCACTCCTGGCCCATGACGGTGCGGGTATCCACATAATGCTTGGCAGAGATCCATTCACACCCCGGGAAGTCTGAATTTGCAAAGTTCAGCTCCGGGTCAATATCCGGGTCGTGCCCTATGCTGTAGGCGAGCCGCCGTTGGATGACCGGGTCGGATATGAACTCCATGTTTCCGACGCACCACCTTTCGTTCTGGTGGCCGTCCGCGTCGAATAGCAGCGCGTGGCGAATCTCCTGGGTCCGAACCACGGATAGCCGCTTGACCTGTTTGGCGGCGCCTTTATAGGTCACGGTCCATTGGGAAAACTCCGGGGCTCGCAATTGGATGAGCGGGCCGCTGGGCAGCGGCTGCGAGTGAGGAGTTTCCGCAAAAAGCGCCCCGGCAAATCCGATGCACGCGAGGGTTATGACTCGAAATATTGCGAGTGCCTTCATTCTCTTACGATTTCCAAACTTTGATCGATGACTTCGCCGGTGTAGCGGTCAATGGCCACATGTAGCCAATAGCGTCGTTGGCCATCGACAATGAATTTGGCGGGGTCGGTCACGTCGGAGGGGTAGCGCCCGGTTTGGGCTATCACATCAATCATGAGATTCCATACCCTGGTGGTGCCACAGTTGGCAAGCGCCCGCATGGCTGCCTCGCGCATTCTGGGAATGTTGTTGGAGGCGGTATTTGCGCTGGTTAGGTCTTCGCTGAAGCCGTGGTAGGATTGACGGCCATCAATGTCACCCGAGGCAGCCATGACCGCTCCGGTCCAGCGGCCGACCAAGTCCGCAAGGTTGCGCAAGGGGCCTTTTTTACTATCGCTGTCTTTGGTTCGACTGATGAGAGCCGCCGCAATGGATTTTGGAGCGGTCCCAGAAAGCGCGGCAAGTGTCCACGTTGGTTTGGTCGTATAGTGGGCCATTTCATCCTGGTAGGCCCCCGCCAGGATGGCTTCCAGCACCGGCTCCTGCCGCGTGTTGAGGTTTACTTTTCCCGCGACCACGCCGGAGGGCGAATCGGTTTCGTTGATGCAGAAAACGTCGAGCAGGCCGTTGAACCCGCTTTCCGGCGTAAACATATCGAGATTTTTCCAAGGTGTGCCGGAGTAGACGTAGCCTAGCTCCGCCACGGACTGGAACGGGCGGTTGAGGATGATGGGGCGGCTTTGGCTTTGCTGGATGGCGCCGGCGCTTGCGTTGGTGGCAATCGCGAGCGGCTGCCCTGTCACGCTTCCGCTGGAGTAAGCGGCCGATGCGCGGCGGACGACGCCATCGGCATCGCTATAGTATTGAGCAGTTCCCGTGCTGTTCTGGGCAAATAATCCGAAATAAAACGGCGTTCCGGTGGGCCAGTATGCCCCCGCTGTTTTTGGGTACCAGCCGCTGGCTCCGGGCAGCCCCCACGCAGCGCCGGATGGATTAATGCCAGAGCCAGTTGAATCCGAGGGGTTATGAATCATATATGCCCCCATCGTGGCGTCCCATCGGTTGGAGTAGATGATTCCTTGGCCTATATTTAGCGGGGCCGGGTTTGAACCTGGAACGTTTAACCCATAGCCGGAGGCGGCCCCGTTGCTCCCTTGCATTCCGAAGCGGGATGTCCGCGGATCGATGCAGGAAGCCCACTCGCTGCTGCCGATGAGTCCCGCCTTGTTGGTCCAGTCTGCCGTGCCACTAATATTTGCCGTACCGGTGCATGAGATGCTGACGAGATTTCGGCCTTCCTGGGAATACTTTTGGTCATAGGTGTACCAATTCCCAGAGGGGTCCTGACATTGTACGCGGAAGGTGATGCCGCTGTCCCATCCTGCCGTCCATTTACAGTCGCCGGCAGGTCCCATGTTATTGGGTGAAACGACATAATTGGTTCCAGAAGATGGGGCAACCCACCGTAGGGGGCCAACAGCTAAATATAACCCAATATAAGAATTGCCGTCTTGTATGGACATTATGCCTTCTCCGCCGCCGTTGGTGACTGCCTCGGCCAGTTTTACGAAGGTGCCGCTGAGCGGGGGGCTGGAAAAGACGCGAAGGCTGTGTTGAGTCCCCAGCTTAAGATTGCTGCCGGTTGGAATCCCCGGGCGGATGAGGAGCGTTGGTTCTGCAAAAAGATTGGATGTGGCCCCCGTGATGTTGAAATCCAGTTCAGAATTCGTACTGCTAAGGCACATTGGATAGAGTGCGTAGGAGTCAAAGAGTATTACGTTACCAAGGGCAAGGTTGCCACTGGGCCTTGCTCCATTAAAAGGGCCATAGGTTGCCCCTGTTCTCGTGCATATTGAAGTTGTCGGATACGCAGTCGCGCCTCCAATCAAATCCGGGCTGGTGCTATCGGCTACAAATCGGAACTGGGTGGGTACGAGATTTGCCGACGTCGCGCGCTGGCTATTTTGGTCGTGGGGATTCCAGAGTTCCGGTTCCAGGAGAAAAACCATCAGCCCCGTATCGGTTAGCGTTTCATGAGGAACCGTGGGAGCTGTGCCTGTTCCAGAGTAGTAAACAACAGGGTCAGGTATGCAGCCACTGGTGCCGCTAACTCCGAGGGGAGACGGAAACCTGGCTCTGACGATACCGGCCCGAATCCGGTAAAAATAAGGGAGGTTTTCGACACCAACGATCTCCCGCCTGTCAATGGTTGTTCCACCATCAAAGTAAATCCGAGTGGGAAATCCATCGACATCATACTGATCGATGATATTCGCCGCGATCTGCAATAGGTGCGTGTTAATCGAGATGTCTTGGCGGAACTGGTAATCTTCCCACGCTTGGGGTGTGGCAAATGGTCCATTGGCTACACCGCTGGCGTTGGGCATTGGTGGGGTCGGGGTTGTGAGATACCGTGTAGCTCCTTTGCCTAGGGCTCCGGTATTAATGGATGCCTTGAGCAGTTCTACAAAATCCGGTTCGCGATTGGCTGCGGCGACCTCGGCCAATGTGCTGATATGTGTACCCGTGAGATGCGAGGCGTAGTTCCAGCGTTTGTTTGTCTTGTCCCAATCGAGGCCGAAATAGTTGAGAATGGCAGCGTCGGTTCCTTGCTGTAGCCAGGCGGTGGCTTTCGCGGTGTCCCACCCCAGGGCTTTGACGGTTTCCGTGAACACTGGATCCGCAGTCGAGAGATTGGCGCTGGGGCCTTTGCAGGTGATCCAAGCCAGACGGTTCAAGGCGAAGCGTTTTTTGACCAACGGCTCTCCAGCCACAGCGGTGGAACCATCGTTGCGCTTTACCCCCGCACCGGCCCGGATGGTCAGGAAGGCGGGATTGATGGCAGCGTCCCCGCCAAAGCCGACGTTGCCTCCATCGCCATCAACAATCTTTGGAGCCGTCGAGTCGATGATATTTGCCGGGACGAGGGAAGGTTGGTTGAGATCCCGCGAGAAGGTGCCCAGGTATTGCATGGCCTTCTGCAAGGCGGCGCGCTGGGTGGAGTCCCCGATGTTTTGGATGAAGTTGAGCAATTCCTGACGGCCCGAAAACATTCGGTCCGACTGGCCATTGTAGAGCGCGGCATTGCTCGTGCGCATGAAAGAAAGGGACTGCACGGCGCTGTAGTAGTTCGTGGCGCTGGTGACGGGAATGGTGAAGTCGGGGAAGTTGCCGGAGGGTTGCAGGGTGGAATAGTTGCGCCAGCCGACGATGGCGTTGATGACTGTGTCCTGCTGGGCGGTCGCAAGATCTGCGATCCCGGGAATGAGGTGGAGGTCGGCAAACGCGAGGGCGCTCTTGGTGTCGGTGTGATTGGACGGCGCGGAGCCGGGGTACCCGGCGACATTGAGGTCCAGCAGGCCGCCTTCATCATAGACCGTATAGGCATAGCGGCCAATGACATTGGGGTTGCCCTGCTGTGGATTGGTGCCGGTGCGTTCCACGAGAATCCAGTCCGGTGCTTTGAAGTTGGCGTCGGGGGTCTGGTTTGTGGCGTCGTTGGGGTTGGCCTTGGGCAGGAGCAACGCTTTGTTCCAACTGGAGAGGGAGATGAAGCGGCTATTGAGCGATGCGGTGGTGCTGGGGAGGTTCGCGGCCCGGTTCGGGGCGGGGTAGTTGGCGGTGTCGTAGTTCGCTCCCGAATAGAACGGCTGGTTAAAGGCGCTCTGCTTTACCACATTGTCGAAGGTGCCGCTGGTGGCCATCCGATAGGGAACAGCGGTCTGGTTGCCCCCGGAAGTCCCGAGCGGCGCATAAATGGGGGTGGTGGAGGAGCCGCTGACGGCGGCCAGTGTTCCCGAACCTGCGGCGATCTCCTGCTTTAAATCGCCAATGATCGTGTTCGCCGCGCTGCGGGCGAAGATGTCCACTTTGGTGGTGTTGGCGCTGTTATTGGAAATCTGCCGATCCTGGATAGCCCTGGAAAAGAAGGCGACCACCAAGCCTGCAAACAAAACGATGAAGGCGAGGACAATCACCAGAACGGCGCCCTGGCCGTTGCGCAGCAAAACAGATTCCGGGAAGATGGAGGCCTTGCGTAAGTGATTCATTGGGGGCTGATGCTGATGTAACGCTGATAGATACGAATTTGCGCCGCTACAGACTTCGGCAGGCCAGCCTTGCTCGCAAAATCGGGGTTATCGACGACGGTTTGCCAGCTCGTGGCCATGAGTTGCGGCGGCGCTGCGGAGAGATCCGTATCGGTGGGATCAGGGAAAGCTTCCATGGCCTGGGTGAGGTCCCGAGCGTTTCTGCGGCTGGGCGCATCGAGAACGGCGATGGCCACCACCAGGGAGGAAACGTCGCTCAGCCCCAGCGGGCACCAGACGGCCGCCTTGGGATCGGCGCTGAGGCAAATATAGGCGCGCTTGCCGATGGTGTCGTACCATCGCGACCCCGCCGAATATTTGGCGGTGCTGTCGCTGGTGCTATCCGGCGCGGTGGCGGCGGCGAGATTGTTTACGAACCCCGCGCTGGTGATGACCGGCTTGTTGGAGTAAGTCCCATCCTTGAGATAATAACAGAATTCCAAACGGAAAACGCCCGGGCTGAAAATGCTATAATCGGCATCACTTCCCGTGGTGATGGCCGACCATGAGGGGTTGCCTTGCAGCGTGCTTTGCGAGTCTGGGGCGTAGGAAAGAGGGAAGACCCCCCGGGTGCCCGAGAGGGTGAGAAAGACCAGGGAATTGGCGGCGCTCCCGGCGGTATTCCGGTCCCACAGCATTCCTTTCGCCAGCCGTTGAAGCTGGTACTTGGCGGTCGAGTCCACCCGGTAGCCAATGAGGGTGGTGAGGCTCTGCGGGCCCGTGACGCTGGAGCCGAAGATGCCCGGCACGACGCTGTAAAAGTAGAGTTCATCGTTTGCCCCTCCCGTGGCGCCGCCGTCCTTCTTGGAAAATGAAAAATCAACGTCGCTGCGATTGGGCAGGGCGGCAAGATCATCGGCGAGGCGGTCAAAAACCATCCGTGCCTGGCTGTCGGCGTCCATATGCGCGATGCTGCCATTGGTGGCCACGGAGATGCCATTAAGCATCTGCATAAGCAGCCCGATAATCATGGTCAATACCGCCATCGCCAACAAAAGCTCCACGAGCGTGAAGGCACGCGGGGCGCAGGTGGGGCGGGCCGGTTTCGCCAAGGGGAAGTTAACGATTAAGCGAGACAACGGCTTCATAGGAACCTGCGAATTTGCTTGGGGCTATGGCCGCCGTTTTGTCCGCCAGGGCTGGCCAGGTAATCAGGATTCGCACGGAGGTCGTCCCTCTTGGGTTCGGTCGCGATGGATCTGCTGCGCTAAACTGCAAGGTGGCCCGGTATTTCGGGTTCTTGTCCGGGGTGGCGTCGGTATCCATCGCGTTCGTGGCGAGGCCGTCCTGACCCAGAAACAAGGTCTGCGTTTTCGTTCCCGTGGCGGGAATGTCGAAATGAAATTGCGGCGAGGTCTGGGTGGTGGGCGGATTGGATTTGGGGGTTGTTCGCAAGTCTTCCGCGATGCTTGATACAATCCCAACCGCCGTGGTTTGTTCGATGCAGGTCTGGTTGCTCACGATGCCCACGGGGATGAGGCCCAGGAGGTTGGTGAGGCAGAAAGCCGCGATGCTCAAGGACAAGGTGACTTCCACCAAGGTAAACCCGGTGCGTTTTGAACGAAGGGGGGAGACGTTCATTTTCATGGTCTGTAGGTTCGGATGGTGCCGGTGAGCCCGTCGACTTGAATGGCTACGTGGTTGCCCGCTTCCTGGCTGGAGGGGGCGGGCGCAATGACGTTTTGGTGCGTTGGTTGAAGACCAATTTCAATGGTTTTACAAATGGAAGCGCCCTTTTGTGAGACGATCTTGGCGCCTCCCTGCGGTCCGTATTCGATGACGACATTGAAGGTATACTGCGGGGTGCCGGAGAGGGGGTAGGTAAACGGCGTCAGCGAGGCGCATTTGGCGTTGCCCACGCGGCAGGCGGGGTCGGCCGTTGGGCGGGCCATGCCGCCGGTGGTTGGCGGCTGATCGTTGGCGCAAAGATCGAGCAGGTGAACGTTCTCGTAGCGTTGCACTTTCCCCAGGAGCAGCAAAGAGGTGGCAGCGGGGGTGGTGGGCGCCGTGCTATCGTAACCGCTCGTGCCATCGCGTGAGGCAACGGCGAGTACGGCTACCCGCCCTCCTTTTTGGGCGGTCGCCGCAACCTGCGGAACCGCGGACGGGTTTTGCCGGGCATCGACTTCCACGATCCCGACAAAAACGTGAGTGTTATTGGCCATGGCATAGGAACGGCTTTGTTCGAGAAACCCGGCAAGTTCCCTAATTTTGCCATCGAAATCGCCGCTCCCCTTCAGCCCGTTGATGGCGGGCATGACCAAACCGAGCATGACTGCCATGATGGCCATGACCACCAGCAGTTCGATGAGTGTAAACCCGCTCGTCCGGCCTGGGGCCGGCGGGTTGCCAGGTAGGTGTGAAGCTTTAAGATGGGAATGCCGGGGGAGCATATTCTCGAAGCTAGTCTTTGATGGCCGCGAGCGGGGCTTTAGGTTCGACGAATTCGTCGATATTCAGATGGGAGAGGCTTTGAATCTGGATGAGGGGTGTGGGTTTTGCCCAGGGAGCGCCGAGTTCAGAAAAAAGGAGACCCTCAGAATAAACACGGTCAATCAAATCCGTCAAACCCGGCACATCGTAGCCGCGATTTCCGGTGGTTCCGTAAATGCGGTAATAGGCTTTATCCACCGAAGAGATCCCTCCGGATGAGAGGAGTGCGCCGTTGGTGGCCGTGAGGTAGCCGCGGGTGTCTTTCAGCTTGGTGCCGGGCGCGGATGGCTGGCCGTGGACCGTTGCCAGGAAGTTATGGTAGGAGTTCCTCCAGGCTTCGGGGTGCGGTTCGGCGCAGGTCTGTTTTCCAAAGCTGCTTTCCATCACCGCGCCATCTTTGGAGATTTCCGCCCAGCCTTTGGTGCCGCGAATGCGCAGGCGGAAGGGGCGCAGTTCCTCGGTGGCGTGCGTGAGCGCCGCGACGAGTTTGATGCCCGAGGGGAACTTCCCGCGCAGGCAGATCAAGTCGTAGCTTTCGATGGGGCGCACCCGGTAAAGTTCAGCCTGGATTGCATCGAGCGCGGAGAATTCATGCAAAGAATCGCCCGCAAGATACATGGCATTATGGATCAAATGCGCCAGGGCGTTGGTGGCGGGGCCGTCGAACACGGGAGAAGCGCCGATCGTCATTTTCCCGGCCCAGTTCGTGCGGTTATAGTAGCCGTCCATGCGGGGCCAGCATGCGCTGATGTGGATGTCTTGGATTTCCCCGAGCTTGCCTTCGACCACCCATTTCTTGAGTTCTTGAATGAAGCCGGAGCTTATCATTTGGAACACGAGGCGAACCTGGTTGCCTTTGTCCAAATTAATCATCTCGTTGAGCTGCTGAATCAAGGGCATGGGGGGTTTTTCCAGGTAAACATAGACCCCGCGCTCGATGCATTTGCGCGCCATCTCCGCATGCAGAAAAATGGGCGTGGCGATGACCACCGCGTCCAGCTTTTCGCAGGCCAGCATTTCTTCGTAATTTGAATAACAGTGAATACCGCGAGCCTGTAATTTGGCGATTTTTTCGGCAAACTTCTCCGTGGCGGCCTCAGCGGTTGCGACCAATCGCACCGCTCCCTCTTTTTCGAGCGAGGTGAGGGCGTGGAAATGCGCTTCCCCCATTCCCCCGATGCCGATGAGTCCAATAGACAATGGGCTGCTCATTTTTTGGGATGGATTTTCTTGCTGAGGTTTTTGAGTAATATTCATTATTACTTCCGTTCCGCTGTCGGCTGCTGTTGTAATTTGGGATCGATTTTGCCAGCCGCTTCTGCCACGAGCTTGGCGATGATGCGCGCGCCCTTGTCGGTGAAGTGCGTGCGGTCTTGATTGGAGGCGGTCAAGCCGTCCACGCCGCTTTCTCCAATGGCCTGGAACGCGTCGCCGCTCAATGTATGGAGGTCGATGAGCGGGGTGTTGGTTTCCGTGGCCACTTGTTTCATGGCGTCGGCGTAGGGTTTCAGTTCCTGCGTGATTGCGCCGGTGTTCTTATCAAATATGACCCGATGCATCGGGGTAACGAGGATCGGCTTCGCGCCAGCTTCGCGAGCTTCTTTGATGTACCGGCGCAGATAGTCCTGGTAATCCGTGGCCGCATCGGTGGATTCGGGCTTGTCCTTGGCGTGGGAGTCGTTGTGCCCAAATTGGATGAAGATGTAGTCGGGCTTTGCCTTGAGCGCCTCCTGCCAGTGCGCGGTGTCAAAGAACGTTTTGGTGCTGCGGCCGCATTCCGCGACATTAATGACTTTGACCGAAGGGGAGAGGTAATCCCCAATCACCTGGCCCCACCCGCGTTTGTTATCTTCCTGGTGGTAGTTTGCCACGGTCGAATCTCCCACGGTGACGATGGTGAGCGAATCGGCGGCGTTTGTTTGCGGCGATGTCATCAAGGCCGCGACGGCTGCAATGCAAAGAGTGGCGAGCGTGTTTTTCATGGAATATTGACGTTATAAAAGAGGTTTATGCGCTCCCGGGCCTACAGCACGGTGGCTTCTTTCCCTTGCGTCAAAGGGGCTGCCGCTGCATTGCCGCGCGGAATGGAAAACCGGGCGGTGGAGGGCGAGGAGTTGCTCTGCGGAGGGGTATAGCGTTGGGAGAGAATCCAGCCCGCGAGCGGAATGCTCTCGCCCGTGGTCGGGAGGGGCGTCTCAATGGTGATGTAGAGGACTTTGCCGTCGAATGCGGCGCAGGTGGTCGAGTTCCCGGAGGTGAGTTCCTTTTTGTAAAAATTCAGGCCCACATTTTTGCCCACCACGTTAGCCATCAAATCAACGCCTTTGGCATTGGCATCCTGCCTGCCGGTTTCGGGATTGTTGTCGGTGTCCAGGTAAACGAGGTAGCGCGTGGTTTCTTCCACGGGGGGCACCTGGTCAAACTCGATTCGGGCGAGAAGCCGATTGCCGCCGACATGCTTGAACTCAAATTTCCGGACTGTCGCCGTGCTGGTTGCGGCTTGCGCTTCGGTCTGCACCGCGGCGGTCGAGGTATAGACCACTTGGAAATCCGCGAGGATCTTCGGGTCGTTGGGAAGGCTGAGGGCCGCGAGGATTTTGCCGGGATCTGCGGCGATTGCGCTGGCAAGAGAGAGCAGCGAAGAGGCGAGGATGGTTGCGACAAAGGCGAATTTGGGGGTGCGGAGGAGTTTCATGGTGGGATTTGCTTGTAGTGTGAAAGATAACACGAACGTAGCGGGAACGCAATGTGGAACTTTGAAAAATTCACACTGAAGTTAACACTAAACAATCATTTTTGATTTAAAAAGTGAGGATTCGGCTAAAATTGCCTGCGGCCTTAGGGTGAAGGGCATGAAAAAGCCCTGGGGCATCGCTGCCTCAGGGCGTGTGTTTTGAACGAGGGATGGGCTTAACAGCCTGTTAGCAGCCTCTCGGTTTGCCGGTGGTATCCCGGATAACCAGTTCGCCGGGGATGATGACTTTAAAGGACGACCCTAGAAAATCAGATGAATGGATGATGAAGTTCATGGCCATCTGCCCGAGTTGATTCCAGTTTGGGGAATAGGTGGTGTACTTAAATTCAGTCTCCAGATTGTCGAACCCGGTAATGCTCATATCGCGTGGAACCGAAAGGCCTGCCTTCTTTACCAAGGTTTCAAGTGCAAAGGCGGTGCCGTCGGAGCAAGCCACCAACGCGGTCTTTTTTCGGATCTCCGGAAGGAAGGTGCCCAGTTCGTCTTCGGATTTAAAGAACAAGGTTTGCGGTTTCAGCCCGTTCTCGATCATTACCGCGGTGTAACCCTCCGCCCGAGCGCGGAATATCTCTGTAAATGGCCCCTCTTCGTTGCTGACGAAAAGGATGTCTCTGTGGCCCTCTTTAATCAGATATTCAGTGACCTTCCGGGTGCCTCCCGCATTATCGGCGATGATGCAGGGGATTTCGGCGCCGGTCGTAAAGCTGCTGATGGCGAGTGTTGGGATGCCTTTGAAAAAGACTGTATCCTCGGCGGTGTAGCGGCCCAATAGGAAGGCTGCATCGATCGTCCTGTTTTTGATGGAGAGGGGTGCTTCGCCCGTTTTGGGAAATTGAAGAACCACTTCGATTTTATGGTGCTGGCATTTCTCTTCAATCACAAAGAACAGCAGCTTTTGAACCCCGGAGTCGAAGGCCGTTGGCCCTGAAGGGGCTTCGGGGCTTGAGTAAAGAAAAAGGCCCACCCGCTTGATGGCTTGCTTGGCGTTCAGGCTGGGGATTTTTTTGTAACCGAGTTCGATGGCCTTTGAGACGATGCGGCTTTTGGTTTCATCCGAGAGATCGGGGTGGTTATGAAGGGCTCGCGATACCGTCATGATCGAGACGCCAAGCTCATTGGCAATCGCTTTCAGGGTGGTCGCCTTTGATTTGGATGGGTTCGATTTATTCATTCCTAGATAGGGTAGTGTTATAGATTTGAATTGCAATGAGTAATTTATCACGAAAAAGCGTTTGACATCGTGCGAAAAAATTGGAAAAGTTGCGCCATGAGTAACCCCTTACTTCGTCCCCTTCGGAGTTCAAAAACCGCTCTCAATCCCCTCCATGTATTTCATTTGCATGATTTGTTAGCTTTACGTGTTGCTTTCGTCACTGTCTCATTATCACTAATTTCGCCATTTCTCGCAAGCGCAAATTCCGTAACCTGGACTGGCGGGACCAGCATTGACTTTGAAAACAGCAGCAACTGGGGCGGCGCCATCCCCACGAACGACTTGGTAACGGACATCGCCGTATTTAACGGCGCAGTCACGAGCAACACCCCCGCGCTCTCTATCGATCGTTCGATCAATGGCCTGAATTTTCAGTCCGCCGGGTGGACATTGGGTGGTACGGGGCTG
Source organism: uncultured Chthoniobacteraceae bacterium (assembly GCA_964513965.1). Taxonomy (GTDB): domain Bacteria; phylum Verrucomicrobiota; class Verrucomicrobiia; order Chthoniobacterales; family Chthoniobacteraceae; genus UBA695. The sequence continues at coordinate 181,531 of CAZEOO010000005.1, read as the reverse complement.
ACGCTGACGCTCGGTTCTGGCGGCATCACCACGGCGGCGGTTGCCGGCACGAACACGATTAGCTCCAATATCAGCTTGGGCGCGGCTCAGAGCTGGAACGCGGGCCTGGGGAACACGCTGGTGCTCGCTGGCTTGGTCAACGGCACCAATGCGGTGACCGTTAATGGGCCTGGCCGGATCAACTTGACTGGCAGCCTTGGGTTCAGTGGGGCGATGAACATAGCGAGCGGAACCGTCAGTTTTGCGCAACAAGGGAGAATCGGTGCGCTTGGGAATAATGCGTCCATCACCTTGAATGGCGGCACTCTTTTGATGACCGGTTCAAACGGAATTGGAACGACCGCAAATTCAGGTTCTATTGTAATTAATAGTGGGTTAATGGACACTGGCAACAATGGCATTCTTGAAATGACCCAGGGTGGCCCCGGTAGGAGTGCCTTTGTGATTACCGGTGGCACGTTGAATGTCGGCACCTTTCTTGACAGCGGCAACGCCCTTACCTTCTTGGGTGGTGTAGTCAATGTATGGAACCGCGTTAGTTTCTATGCCACGACTTTATCTCTTGGCGGTGGCACCAGCCAATTTGTGATGAATCTCAACGGCAATGGAGGTGCCGGCAGCAAGTTTAACGGCGGTGTCAGCATTCTCACCAACGGCGTGCTCAACATCGACAATTCCGTATATAACAACACAAATCGCCTGATTGATAGCGGGGAGGCCAACGTCTCCATGATTTCGCTGAAAGGTGGCAACTTGAATTTCATCGGCAACAGCGCCGCGAACTCAAGCGAAACCTATCAGAGTACTGCTGTGGCGCAGGGCAATTCCACAATCACTTTGACGGCGGGTACGAACAAAAGCTTTGTGGTCACCAGCGGCACTTCCGCTTCTCTTGCGGGGCTAACCCGTACGGCCGGGGCCACGGTCCTGTTCCGGGGCACCAACCTTGGCGCCTATACTCAAACCACCGCCAACAGCACTAATTTTATCATAACGAACCCCACTGCCATCGGTCTTGTGGGGACCAACACCACGGGATCGAGTGTGGGGAACCTCGCCATCCTGCCCTACGCCATCGGCGATGCTTCCGCGACAGGTTTGGGGACTGGTTTTGTAACTTATGACAGCACGCGCGGCATCCGGTTGCTTGCTTCGGATGAGTACGCCTCTTCGGTGTCCGCTGCGACTACGAGCGGCTCTTCGGATGTGAATGTCAAACTCACCAGCGTCGATACGCTGGCCACCTCGGGAACGATCAACTCGCTTTTGATTTCCAGCGGCACGCTGAACGGGGCTGCGGTGAAATTGGCCGCCGGTGCTCTGTTGGCCACTGGCAGCGGCAACCAAGTCAACTCTTCCACCCTGGACTTCGGAACGCGGGAAGGGATTGTCACTGTTAACAACGACTTGCTGGTTAGTGGCACCATTACCGGCAGCGGCGGCCTCACCAAATCCGGGGCTGGTGTGCTGACATTGGGCGGTTCCAATACCTATACTGGCGCGACCACCCTTAACCAGGGCGTCCTCAATATCGCTTCCGCCACCGGGCTTGGCAGCAGCAGCAGCATTGCCTTTAATGGCGGCAATCTGCAAGTCTCCGGCGCGACCACCTCGGCCACGACGGCTGCCATCATCAGCCTTAATAACGTATCTACCAATAATTCGATCACAGTGGATAAGGGAGCGAATCTGACCCTTAACGGCGTGATCTCGGGCTCTGGGGCACTTAACGTCAACGGCCAGGGGGCGATCACTTTTGGTGGTAGCAATACGTACAGGGGAGGGCTGAATATCACGTCGGGAACGGTCTTCTCGAACAATCTATCAGCCTTGGGCCAAGGGAATGTCTCCGTGGTGGGGGCAACCGGCACTGCCTTCGTGCAGCTTCAGCAAAGCCTCGTAATCAACCCTGGCTATGGTTTGACCATCGGCGGCACCACGGGGGCTCCCGGCATCGTGGATACGGGAACGGGAACCTGGGCCTTGAGCGCGGGAACCACGACGATCAATTCCGGCGGTATCCTGCAAATATCCAGTACGTGGAGCAATACGGTAGTTTACGGCAACGTGGTGGTGAATAACGGCGGCACGATTCAGTCTGTGAATAACGGTGCCAATGCTCCGACAGATACCATTCAAGGCGATGTGACCTTAAATAGCGGCGCCACGATTTCCACCAATTTAAATCTTACCAACGGCCTCTTTGGACGTCTTGCGATCAAAGGCAACTTTGTCGCGAATGCGGGCAGCACCATCGCTGACAACTTCATCGGCTATATTGCCTTGCAGGGAACGAGCGCGATTATCAATTCCGGGGTGACTTTGAAGGCTGCTACAACCGGTCAAGGAATCAATGAGTTTACTTTTGTTCTTAACCGGGGCAATGGCACCACGGCCCTGACTTCCGCGGTGGCGCTGGATACCATCTTTATCCGCGATCAGGATAGTAACTCCGCTGGCACTAACTATACCGCGCTTATATCCGTCTCGGCTACGGGTCAAAATATTGGCAGGATTGTGTATACCAACCTGGACGGTTCCGTAACCTCCTCCACGGCGACCGTGAAACTTGGCAGCGATCTTACTGTCATTGCCGGCAAAGGCATCATCAACCAGAGTTACGGAAATAGCAGCACGTCACCGGTAGCCCTGGATTTGAACGGGCACACCTACGATGGCAGCCTGGCCTCCGGCAACGGCGCATGGTCTCCCAACCAGGCCGCAAATGGCTCTACCACGACGAGCCCCTGGTTCGTTACTTCCAGCACAGGCGTGGGCACCTTCCGTGCGGGGTCATTCAATCTGACGGGCACCTACACAGATGTGACGATTGGATCGAATGTCATCCTTGAAGCCACAACGGTTGGCGGCACCAGCGACCTCGGCTTGAAGTCAGGCGGCACTGGCATCGCCAAGATCGATTCCACTTCGACGTTTGCCTTTAACGGGGCGGGCAGCCATACGCTGAAGACCACCGGCACTTACGCTAACGGGAGTGCGCGTTCCATCGGCAACTTGCAAGTAGGTAATGGCTCGAGCATTTCCACCTTGAACCTGGGCAGCGCGATTACGACCGGCACGGGCAGCATTGTGAGCGTGAACGCGGGTTCCACCTTAAACCTGCAAACCTACGCGCTAAACACGAACGGGGAAATCCAACTGAACGGCGGCACCGTTACCGGCAGCAACGGCAGCTCCTTTAACATCGCGGGCAAAGTCACCGCGTCGGGCACGATCAACTCGTCGATCAGCGCGCCGATTGCATTGAGCGGCACGCAAACCGTCGAAGTCACCAACGCGGCCACCAGCCTGAGCATTGCCGGGAACATCAGCGGCGCAACGGGCGGCTTGACCAAAACCGGCGCGGGCAGCCTGTTCCTGAATGGCAACAGCAGCTACTCCGGGCTCACCGAAGTCAGCGCCGGCCTTCTTGGCGTCAACGGCACCCTCACCGCCGACGGCGGCGTGAACGTGAAATCCGGGGCAAGCCTGAGCGGCACGGGCATCGTGTCCGGCATCGTGACCAACAGCGGCGCGATCATCGGCGGGTTGACCTTCGACAACGACGTCGCCATCAACAATGGCGCGACGGCGGCGGCGAAAGCCTTCAACGGGAACATCGCCAACAACGGCACGATCACCTCAGACGTGACGGTGCAGAGCGGCAAGACCCTCTCTGGCAACGGCACGGCCAGCGGCGCGGTGAACGTGCAGAGCGGCAATATCAACGGCAGCGGGATGAACTTGGGAGCCACCAAGTTCGATGGCCAGAGCGCCCTCACCGGCACGACCACGGCGGCGAGCTACACCGTCAACAGCGGTGCCACCACCGCCAGCGGCGTGCATACCACCACGGGCAACCTCGCGGTTAACGTCGGCTCGACCCTGACGAACACGGGCAGCTTCTCAGCGAACATCGTGAGCGTCGCCAGCACGGCCACGCTGACCAACAACGGGACCCTAAACGGTACGGTCAACGTGAGCGGCTTGCTCAACGGCACGGGCACGATCAACGGCGCGCTGACGATCAAGACCGACGGTGAATTGGCCCCCGGCAACAGCCCCGGCATCACTACGGTGGCAGGGAACCTGACGGTGGAGACCGGCGCGAAGATCTCGATGCAAATCGAAGGGATCACAGCGGCGGGAACGGACTACGACCAAATCATCGTAACGGGCGCAAGCAGCCTGGTTTCGCTCAACGCCGGGAGCATCCTGAGCCTGAGCATTACCGACGGGGTGTTTACCAGCGGCGCGCTGACCTTGATCGAGAACCAGAGCGACAACGCGATCGTGGGGACGTTCAGTTCGGTGGTGATCGGCGGGAACACGTATGATGTGAGCACGACCAACAAGTTCACCTACGGCGGCAAGGAATACGAGCTGTTCTACAACGTGGATGCGGGCGGCGACACAAAGGCGAACGACCTGCAACTGGCAGTGGTCCCGGAACCGAGCACTTGGGCGATGATTCTGGGCGGCATGGGCTCGTTGGTCTTGTTTAGAAGACTCCGCCGTTTCCAAACGCTGGGTTAGTCACAAGACGTCTAAGCCTCGCCATCCTAAGGGTGGCGAGGCTTTCCTTTTTTTGTGAACTAGCAAAGGCACCGATAAGGCAATTTTTGACCCCATTTTTATTTTTCCAATAGACTATTTATTTTCAGGGACTATGCGTTTTATTCCATCTCTGCTGCTAGCCAGCCTGGTATTTGCGAGTCAACTCCAGGCGGGCGAGGGCGTTTCTTCCGAAAAAATTCTCGATCAGTTATGCATGCCCAATGACGAGGGCATTCTCAAAGGACTGCAGCCGGTTTTCGTGGAAAAAAAACGCGCGCTAACCCAGGCTGAGGCCGAGACAAGCGGCCCGATGATTCGGGAATTGAGCATGGAGCATGTCGGTGAAAATCGACTTCTTGCCCGAATCCGATTTGACGAGGCTTCACGGCTCGACGAAGCCAAGTGCATCCTCTATCTCGATACGGACGGAAATCCCGAGACCGGCCGAAAGGACGCCGCGCACAAAGGGGCGGATTTGATGGTGATTACCGAAGGCAAAAAGGCGAGCATCACCGTTTGCAACGAGGATCTCAAAAAAGCCCCGTTGCCGAAAGCGGCAATTTATTGGGCGGGAAAGGACCTCTATTTAACCATCCAGACTTCACTGCCCAGGATGGAAAGTTACAACATGCGCGCTTGGGTGCTTTGCCAGCGCCATGGCGTGAATAGTTCCACCCCGCAGGAACCCTCTTTCGCACTAGTCGCGGGCAAATACGCCGTAGATCCTGAAATCGGGGAACCCAAGGGAGCGTATCGCTTCACAAACGACGTCGTTAAATATGAATCATTGGAAAATAAGGGGCTGACTTTTTCGGACGTGGCCAAGGCGGTTGCCTTCAAGCGCGTCCGGCCGGTTCCCGCGCCGCCGTTTAACGTGCAGCCGCGCGGATCGCTCAAAGGCAAACAAGGCACGGTGGATCTCCAGCAGGTGCGCGCGAATCTTTGCGAAGAGGCCGGGACGGCCCGCGCCAATGCTCACGTGACTTTCGGGGTCCCGTTTCCCGCCAAGGCCATTTTTGACGCGAGCCATATTCGCATCCTGGATGCGCAGTCCAAGGAAGTGGCGGCGCAAATTACTCCCACGGTTCGCTGGCCCGACGATAGTCTCAAATGGGTTCTGGTGGATGTGCTGCGGCCCATGAGCGCGAATGAGAGTTCGGATCTCACGGTTGAATTCGGCTCGAAAGTAACGGCGGCCCAACCGAAAGCAAAAATCAGCGTGCAGCAAAATGCGTCGGAAATCACGGTTGTGACCGGTCCGCTCAAGGCGATCATTGACTGCAAGCATTTCAACGTGCTGCGCGATATCTGGGTTGATGGCGATGGGAAGGGCCGTTTTGGCGACACCCAACGGGTGGCGGCTTTTAGTCCCGACGGCGTCCGGTTGCTCGATGGCCAAGGCAACCTCTTTACGACGGCGACCCTTGCGCCGGACAAAGTAACCCTGGAGGAGAGCGGCCCCGGGAAAGTGGTGGTGCGGGTGGACGGCAAGTATGGCGATGCCGCTGGCAAGGACTTCATGCGTTATGTGACGCGGCTCACTTTTCTTGCGGGCTCGCCCGTGGTGACGGTGGCGCATACTCACTTCGATAATTATCTGGCTACGGAGTTCACGGAACTGACCTCGCTGACGATGCCGGTGCGCCTTGCCGCCGCGGTGTCATCCGTGGAGTTGACAAGCGGAAGCGACAAGGCGCTCCTCAACGGGCCTGGCCTGTCGTTGTTCCAGAGCGACGAAAACCATGCGCAGGCGATCCTTGGCAAAGAGACCCATGAGGCGGGTCGGTGCCCGGGCGCCATTGCGCTTCGGAATGCAAATGGTGGCGCGGTGACGGCTGCGGTTCATGAATTTTGGCAACGCTGGCCAAAGGGCATCACCACCGAGGGGCAGGAAGTCGTTTTCGGGCTGCTTCCCACTCAACCTTCGCTTCAATACGGCAAAGATTTTCCCTACCGGCTGATGTTCCCCTTTGTCGATGGGAAATACCGGATGAAATGGGGCATGTCATTTACCGAGCGCCTTAGCTTCGATTTCTCCGGCAAGAGTTCGCCTGCGGAAATGGATGCGGAGGCGAACATGCCCATCGTTGCCGTTCTTCCCGCAGACTGGTATGCGACCACGCGCGGGCTAGGGGAGATGGCCCACCCAATGGGCCACCAATTTGCGCAATGGGACGAGTTTATGGCGAGCAGCTTTCAGGAGCACCTGCAACGGCGGGACCAGGAGCGAGAGTATGGCTTCTTGAATTATGGGGATTGGTTCGGCGAGCGTGGCCGCAACTGGGGCAACAACGAATACGATCGTGCTCATGGGTTCTTTATGCAGTTTGCCCGAACGGGGGATCGCGGTTATTATCGAGTAGCTCTTTCCGCCGCCAGGCACCAAGCCGATGTGGACCTCGTGCATGATTATCCGGACCCATATTACATGGGGGCCAACCACCAACACTCCATCGGCCACACCGGCACCTGGGAATGCCCGACGATACCTCCGCAAGCCACATGGAGCCATAAATACGATGAGCATACCGATGCGCAAAACGGCCACACGTGGTCCTCGGGAATGTGTGACGCGTGGTGTCTTGCCGGCGATGCGAGAGTCATGGACGGGGCTTTGGAGGAGGCGGAGCATATTGCCTGGGCGATGGCTCCGGCGTTCAATCACCTTGGCACCCACGAGCGTTCCGCCGGCTGGTCGCTAAAGGCGATCATGTCGCTCTATTGCGCGACTTACGACCCCGCTTACCTCCAGGCGGCCAAGGAAATCATCGCGGTTTCTCTCAAAGCGGAAAACACGAGCGGCACCGGCAATCCGTTATGGTCCCATGTGCTGCCGCTGGACCACTCTGGCGGGATTCCCAACATTGTTGGCAATAACTGTTTCATCATGGGGATATTTCTGAGTGGGATCAAAGCTTACGTGGCGGAAACGGGTGACCGCGATGCCCTCGCAGCCCTGGACGCGGGTACCCAATGGCTGGTTCGCTCATTCGACGAGGATGACGGTTCCTGGCCTTACTCGGCCACGCCCGATGGGAAACGAGTGGCTGGCTCCCGGGGGTTCCAACTTGCGGGGCTCAACCCGCTCATCGTTGCTCCCGTCGCATTCATGGGAGTGGAGCATAACGATCGTCATTATATTGATATTGTGGAAAACGCTTTGCAGACCCTGCTCCGTTTCAGCGGTCCGCTTGGCGACGGAAAGGCGCTCGACCAGCGCATGTTTTTTACTCCGGAAACGCTCGGGTTGCTTCAGCAGTACTACCTGGCCAATGACCCTGCCAACGGGGCGACTCTCCTGGACGGATCCGACAAAGATTTTGCAAAGATTCTGGCCAAAACTGCGGACGCCAAGATGCAGGCGGTTCGCTCGGGTGACGACAAGACTTTCTTTGTCCGGCTTACCGCGCCGGAGGCTGAGCTCGTGATCGAACGCAGACCGGTTGGTTCCATGCCGAAACGGGCCACGACGGCCACGGCGAAAGTCTTTAACGCAAAGGGTGAATCGCTCTTGAGCGAAACGTGCAGCACCGATCTGCCCGCCAAGTTCCATGTGAATCTGCAAGGCAAAGCAGGGGATGTGTTCAAGGTTCAAATCAATGACGATCAACGCGGCGCCTGGAGCGCCACGGGCGCTGGTTTGCAATCCGTCATGGTTACAGTGCCAGGGTTCCGCATCGCCAGCATTGGCGCGGGCCGTTACAGCTTCTTTGTTCCGGGGGGTACGAAGCGCTTCAAAGTTCAAATTTTCGGAGTCCATCCAGGAAAATTCGGAGCCACCATTTTCGACGCAGATGGGAAAGAAGTGGCGTCGCGTATGGGGTGCAATAACACGAACGCCCAATTAGCCGGGGCGCCTAAAGCCGAAGGGAAAAAGGCTCCGCTGGAGATCATTGATATCGAACCAAAGGCGGACGCGACGGGTAAGGTGTGGAGTGTCGTTCTTTGGGCGGGTGGGGACGAAGGGGTGGAACTGCAAGACATCCCTCCTTATCTCGCCCTCTCGGCCAAGGACCTATTTAACCCGGAAAAGTAACCTTCCCTAAACCGCGCTAAATTCATCCGAAATATAGCTTTCAGTTTTTTTACGTTATGCACAGGAATCTCTTACATGCCGCGTTCGCGCTCTTTTTATCAGCCATCCCGCTCCATGCGGCGGACTCCGCGCCGGACCCGGCAGCGGACCCGGCGCCGCCCACGAGTTGGATCGACCCCACCACTGGACACCGCATCTGGCGGCTTACCGACGAGCCAAACTCTTCGGGGTTCTATTTCAATGCCAACGCTTTCACGCCGGACAAAAAGACCGCCATCTATACCGCCCCCGACGGCCTTCATGCCATTGACCTGGCCACCCGCAAAACCCGCCTCGTGCTTGCCAAGGACAGCGGCGTGATGATGTGGGGCCTTAATATCATCGTGGGCCGCAAGACGAACTCCATCTTTTTCTACCGGCAGAAGACTGATCCCACGGCTACCCCGGCTAAAACGTATACGCTCTGGAAGATTGATGTCTATACGGGCGAAACAAAGAAACTGGCAGATATTCCAAAATCCCCCTTGGAACTTTCCATCAACGCCGACGAGACGATTGCGGCGGGCATTTACGAAGACGGGCCGCCCGCCCCCGGCAGCGACTACAACCCCAAGGACTGGCAGCAAGCGGTGGATGCCAACGGCAAACCGCTGAAAGGGCCGCTCGTGCAGGCTGAAAATAAGAACTTGATGATGGACCGCCGCCTGGAGGCCAAGATCCCGCTGGTTCTGTTTACCGTCAACCTCGAAACCGGCAGTGTGGGAACGTGCATGCGCACTACGACGTGGATCGATCATCTGCTCTTTTCACCCACCGATCCCAACCTCCTCATGTACGCCCACGAAGGCCACTGGCAGAAGGTGGACCGGCTATGGATGGTCCACCCTGATGGTACGGGCAATCAACTCATGCACCAGCGCCGGATGGCCGGTGAAGTCCTGGGGCATGAATTCTGGGCCGCTGATGGCAAGACCGTTTGGTACGATTTGCAGTTGGCGGGCCGGGCCTTATGGCTTGCGGGTTTCAACGTCGAAACCAACCAGCGCATTTGGTATTTTTTGGAACGCCAGGACCGCTCGCTGCACTTTAACGCCGCCAATGGGGTAGATCTTTTTTGCGGAGACGGCAGCGACCCCAAGGGGGCTCGCGACGCCGCGGAAGTCGGCTGGATCAAGCTTTTCCGCCCGCAGTTGCAAAAGGTAAACGGCCTCAACCAGCCGGACTTCATTCAGCCCGGCGTCCTTTACCCGGAACGCTTGGTCGATATGTCGAAGCATGACTATCACTGCGAGCCGAACGTGCGGTTCACGCCGGACAACAAGATGATCCTCTTTACGGGCAACATGTTCGGCCCCAGCTACGTCTTCGGAGTGGAAGTGGATAAAGCGAAGCCCGCACCGGTGCAGCAGTAGCCCGGGGGTGAGCCACCGTTTCGATGGTTGCCGAGACCAGCGCAACGCCGATTTAGGTGTCTACGAGATTCAAGGCTACAACGTATTTGGAGAAATTCAGGGAACCAGAACGCATGCATTTACAGCGGGAGTTCATGCCCCTAAAGCGACGCATTCCGGTCTAGTTCATTTGAAAAAAGTTTAGTGGACTATAAACCGTAAAAAGCAGGATTCTGCGCACTAGGCGTCTGTTTAAACTAAGGCGCTTGCTGCATCCCACGGCGCTACTTCGCTTGCGACAAGAGGTTCGATCACTCCGCGCGCAGAGATCAGTTTCCTATTGAGGCGCGGATGATAGTGGCAAACGATCCCATCAGGAATATCCAGTTCCGCACGGAGTCCATCACTTAAGGCTTTCCAGTTTACCCGTATCATACCCTTGGGTGTTTTGATCTCGCCGGAGCATGCTTCAAGAACCTCGTAGGGCGGATCGAAAAGCACATGCCCGTAACCCGGCGACAGAGGTTTTATGCCAAGCAGACACTTCGACATTGTCTCGTTCAGCGCAGAACCGCAAGATTGGGCATGCCTCGTTTTTTGCGCATGCCATGTCTCTGGCCATTGAGTTACGCCCATATTTTCAAAAATCGCATTTAGTCCCAGCAAAGTGTGGATGCCTTCGGCTTTGTGTCCAGAGGCGAAAAGCGAAGCCACAATCGAGTCTGTCCAAAGAGGACTTGGTTTAGATATCTTATCCTCAGGCAATAAAAGCGCCTCTTCGATCTTTCTGGCGACTTTCCGCCCCTCTTTCCCTTCACTCATTCTCAACAGCAAGAGAAGAGAATGTGCATGTGCGGAACATGCCGGAGTTTCAGGACTGACTTGGCAGCGCCAAGGATCGCGATTGTAGCCCGTGGGATGTTCCTCATCGACCTCTGGCAGTCGCCCTTCACAGCCATACTCCAACCACACACCTTTTTGCGGATCGCGGAATTTGACCTGGACATTTTCAGCTAAAGCTTTTGCTTCGGCTTCAAGCTTCCTAGCTTCCGACTCCAATCCAAGAGCTTTCCTTAAAGTAGCGGCACAACGCAACGCAACAATAACCAAGAGATTGAGTGTTAGGATATCCGGACGATCATGTTCGAATGGATACCAATCCAAAAAAACCCAGGAGCCTGGCGGCAGCCTGAACACTCCATCTTTTCCGATTCCGCTTCGGATAAAATCAGACAAACTCGTCAGACAGTCCGATGTTCTCTCGAGTGTTTGCCTATCGCCACTGGCATAATAGTAGCGGTAAAGATTCCAAATCCAGAACAGTGTATAGTCGCAAATGCGAGCAAAGTTTAGCTCCGAGGGTGCTACGCAATGCAAGATTCCGTTTTCACATTGCGCAAAGCGGAAATCGAGCAAGAGTTCACGCCACCAATCCATGCAACCGAAAGTGGCAAAGGCAGCGCGTGCGGCGCATGTTCCATCCTCCAGCCACTGCCCTTGTTCACGATGCGAATTATCCACAAATGCATCCAACATCCCAGCACAGAGCGTAGCATGCCCGATATTCCACAATCGGTTCACAACGCTGTTGCTGGTAGAGAAAGTAAGCGGCGATCTTGAGTAGGAGCCTACGGCTCGAAGTTCGCTCTTGGCGTTGGAAAGCGAATCGCCGCTAAAGACCGTGATATGGTAGCGAAAGCCGCGTGGCATAACGGATTCCCAGCGATTTTCGCCTTCGCGGAGCAAGGTAACATCGGCCATCCCTTCGTTTGCGGTTCCAAAGCCGATGTTGGGCATTGGCATTTCGTAGCGATCCATTCCGGTTCCATAAAAGTGAATGGCCTGCGTGCCGCTCTCCATCACCTTCGCAGTAAATACAGGACATCCAGCGACGTGCTGACCGTAGTCCCAGACCAGTATCCCCGCCGAGTCCGCTTCATATGCAGGCACAAGTTTTCCACCCTGCTGCCGTATATACTCTTCGATCCGGCTCCAAACCGCGATGGGATTCCCGAGCTCATCCCAGTGCGCTATCTTTTGCGGTAGGTGATATTTTGCAATCAACTTCGGTTGCAAAGTTGGCTCTGGAAATTTTTCCAAGGTATTTTCAACCAGTTCAACCCATGGCGCGCAGCCTGGCAGCCCAACGAAAAATGGGTGAATCCAGGATTGATCGGTTTGCAACTCATCCTCAGGCAGCACCCGCCAGTCGTTAGGCTCCGCGCCTAGATTGCAATGCTCCTGAAAGCCCATATGAACACTGGTGCGGAAAATGTGTGGCAAGTACCAGTCGGCTCGTCGCACAAGCCATGTTACATCGCTACCAATCACGATGTTCCCAGATTCAATTTGAGCGAGGAGACCAGTCCGACCTCTATATTGATGCTGGCCGTTCGATACACCGAATTGATGTACAAGCACCGCTAATGAATTGACGCCCTCATGGCAGAATTCGGCGACATCCCAAGCATCATAGCGATATTCCCGAGGAAATGATCGTCGCGGGCCGCGTCCAACGTATTTGCCATTGATCCATGCAACATAGCGGGCGTCAGCCGTAATCAGCAGCTTGGCTTTTGATTCTTTTGTGAAGAGGAAATCCTTTCTGTAACAAAAATAGCTATTGAGGGCTGCCCCGGCATCCACTTCCCAGTCATAGCCGATCCACCCCGCTTTTCCGCTTATAGAAAACACATCTTGTCGCATAGATAATTTAAATAAAAGCTTCGGCCGGAATCGTGTTCCGCCGGAGCGAACCTTTGTTTGACTTAAATAGTTCCGTTTTGGATTGATGCAGGCATCAAGGGGGGCGTCTTGCTAATGCTGTTTTGTCGCTGCTGCTTCGGCGGCCACCTCTTGGTGCGGGCGGGGGACGCGGAGCATGGGCTGGCCGAAGGGGAGTGCGCCGGCGTCGGGCTGTGCGCTGTTGGCGCGGGCGTCTTCGGTGCCGGGCAGGGTCAGGCCGTCCATCGTTTTCGTCTTAGTGAGGTCGAGTCCGCAGCCGCGTGCCACGCTGTCGGCCTGGAGGGCGAGGTTGCCCTTGGCGGCGTCCACAAACCCGGGCGGCTTGTCGTCCACCCATCGGCTGTGCGCTTCCAGGCCGCATTGCGCGGCGAGGGCGATGCCGTCGTCCCACTGCTGGCGGTTTCGCGCTTCGGAGGCTGAGGGGATGGACCACGGGCGGGGGGTCTGGTCGGTGACGCGGACGAAGACGTTGCCGTCGGCTTTCCAGTCGGGGTTGGGGAATTTTTTGTTTTTGTCCACCCAGCGGCTGCACCAAAAGAGGTTGTTGATGTAGTGGTAGTTGGGCCGGGAGATGTCGGCCAGCGGCTCGGGCGAGAAGTTCATGGTCACGGCGGCCCTGGAGGTGGAGGTGTTCTGGTAGAACCAGGCTTCGGCGGTGATGGAGGAGGCGTCGTGGGCGACGGCAGGGGTGGATTCGCCCCAGTTGCGGTGGTCTTCGCCGTTGTCGATGAAGACGTTCCGGTAGCCGAAGATGGGCCCCAAGGTGGGCGCTTTGATGCGAAAGGCACAGCGGCAATGCTGGAGGACGTTGTGGTGGATGCGGGCGCGCGCGCACGGGCCAAAAGTTTCGAGGCCATCGTCAAAGACGCGGTAGAAGAAGTTGTGGTCGATCTCCACGTCGGCGTTGGTCTGCGCGGTGCCGCCGTGGGCGGGTGGCTGATTGGCGGCGAAGACGGAGTCGTTCAAGTCCACGCCGTCCCATGCGTCGTGGATGTAGTTGTCGTGGATGCGGTGGCCGCCGCTAGTGAGTTCAAGGAAGACGGCCTTGCGGTCGCTGAAGCCTGCGGTTTTGCATGCCTGCCAGTTGTCCCATTGCCCGGCGGCCAGGAAACTGGAGTCGGCGTAGGGGCTATAGCTAATGTCGTTTTCGCGGACGATGCAGTGCTCGGTGCCGCGCCCGAGCTCGATGCCGTAGTCGATGGCGTTGATGGCACATTGCTCGACGATGGTGCCGATGGAGTCGGTTGTCCTGACGCCGTAGGAGCCGAAGCGCAGCGCGAGGCCGCGCACGACGCAGTAGTTCTGGCCTTTGATGGTGATGCACGGCTCCTTGGGCGCGAGGGTCATTTCCAGCGTGCGGGGGTCGAGCTCGTCTTTGAAGCGGACGATCAACTCCTTGGTTTCCTGGCGGTACATTGCCAGGCCGCGGACGCCCTCCCAGCCGGAAGGCCCAATGCCTTCGCCGCCGAAAATTTTCGGCCACTCGTAGTTGGCCCAGCCGTTGTGGCGCGGCTGCTGCTTGGCGGGGTCGGGGCTGGTCCGCTTTTCGGAGATGGTGGTCAGCAGGCGGCCGTTGGCGCTGATGGTGAAGGGGAAGAACGCGACGGGCAGTTTGTAGACGCCGGGGCCGATCTCGGGCGCAGGCTGCCAGTCGAGTGCGACGGGGGTGCTGCCGTCGAGGGTGGCGCCCGGCTCTCCTTCCAGCGTGACGGGCGCGTCGGGGCGACCGCTGTTGCGGAAGACGACGCGCTCGCGGTAGACACCCGGCTTGACGTGGATGGTGTCGCCCGCTTGGGCCTGGTCAAGGGCGCTCTGGATTGTCGGGTGAGGGGTTCCGGGTCCGACTTCAAGGATCGCGGCGGCGAGAGGCGTTGCGGCGGGCAGCAGGGCGAACAGGGTGAGAAGTGCGGAATGAAAACGCGGGTGCATGGCTCTGGTTAGTTCAAAAATACGTGGCAGCGCGGACGCTATGCTCGACACGGCCAGCTTCGGCGGGATGCTTAATGAGCATGTGAACGTGATCTGGCAAAATGTTCCCCTTCTCTATCGAACATTTTTGGATACGTCACCGGTCGCAAAGCGCGGACGCTTTGCGACCATGCTTCTGGCGCTGGCTATTCTGCTGGTTCCAGGAAAAGGTAGGCAAAGTTGAGCATATTGTTATCAGTATTCTCCATCACGATGGTGTTCTTGCCTGCATGGAGGCTCAGCACCACGGGGTTCCCGTCTTTTTTGAAAGTGCGCAGAACCCATTCCTCAACGTTATATCCTTTGCCTCCGGTTTTCTCGAATGGGAAATCCCCAACGAGTTGATCGTTAACCGTGAGGCGGCGGTGGCAGTTTACATTCGTGGCTGCCTGCGCGAGAAGGCGGTAGTTGCCGTCTTTCGGCACTTCGACTTCCCACGTGATGATGTGGCCCGCGTTATCCCAGCCAATGAGACAGCCTTCCGGGGCCAGGGGACGCCCATTGGCGACAGTGGCACTGCCACCCTCGCTTTTGGTGAAGTTGGCCGCGGGCACCCTGATGGCTCCGGCAGGCACCTTGAACTTCGGCACGATTTCGTACACGGGAACCTGCCCGCGAAGAACGACGCCGGTCTTGCTTTCCTCAAGCGTTCCGCGCAGCAACGCCTGGTTCTCGATCTTGCCGGTGAACCGCACTTCCTTGACCGCGATTTCGCCGGGCTTAAGATCGACCTTCCACGAGACAGGGTCGAGCGAAATACCGGTGGGCGCCTGCATGGTGACGGTTCCCGCCAGCGGAGCGTGCTTGGAGGCGCTCACGGTGACCTGACAGATGTTGGGGCTTTCCGTTCCCGGCACTTTCGGTTTGAAAATGAGGCTGAAGTTGTTCGATTCGAACGTGGGCATGTAGGGCAGGTTGGGGTCGTAGTAGTAGGCCTGCGAATTGATGGCCACATTCATGCGGTAGGAGTGCTCCTGCATGAGGCAGGGGCGGCGGTCCATGGCGGGGATGGTGGTGGAATAGACGCGCAGTTCACCCGGGAGGCTGGTAATGATTTCCTCGCGCCAGTCGCCGAAGATATCCGCCGTCATGGCAATGGAGCCTTGGATTTTGCTGAGCGCGCCGCCCTTGTAATCCGTGATCGTCGAGGCCAGCACTTCCTTTTCAAGGTCCGCGTCCCAATAGACGCCCTTGAGCGCGCTGCCGGATTCCGGACGCGTGGAGCTTAGCAAATCCCCCTTGTTATTGAAGCGCCAGTATTTGCCGTCGATGGGCATGTGTCCGTTATGGTCAATGCCGAGGACTTCGGGGCCGGAGAGCGTGGGGTCGAAGTTAGCAGCATGCCCCGTGTGGATGTGCTTGCTGGCATCGTTGTTGCCCCAGAGGATCTTGCCGGTCTTGGCGTCCAGCACGCACACGCCCTGGCTGGGTTGCGGCGTCTCGTAGATGTAAGCGATTTCCTGGCCGGGGTTCTCCGCAATAATATCCGTGAGGATCATCCAGTCGGGATGTCCCTTGCCTGAGGACCAGAGCATGTCACCGTTGCCGTTCAGCGCGAAGCTGCCCAGGATCAATTCGTCGCGGCCATCGTCATTAATATCGGCGGCAATGGAAAAATGCGCGCCCTGGCCGTAATACATGGGGGTGGAACCGCTGCGGAGATAGCCCGCGGATTTGCGGTTATTCTCGTCATATTGCGTGTGATAGTTGGAGAATTTCCAGCAGCTCTCCAGTTTGCCGCCCTTGAGTTGCCACGCCTCGGCCTTCATGGTGCCGTAGGTGCCGCGCAAGGCGACGATGCACGGGGTCTTGCCGTCTAGATACCCCATGGAAACTTGGTTGCGGCTGGCCATGTCGTAATTTTCAAATCCTTCCCGGGTCGGCCACGGGGCGCGGGCGATTTCTTTGCCAGTCATGCCGTCGAGCACCACCAGATATTCTTCCCCGGCATAAACGCGGCCGTCTTTGTCCCGCTTATCCTCGGCTTCCTTCACCACTACCTCGGCCTTGCCGTCGCCGTTGAAGTCATAAGTGATGAAAGGCGAGTACCACATGCCGCACTCGACGCCCCAGCCCATGTCATGGGTCCACAGGTAAGTGCCGTCGGCTAAATAACCACTGATCTTGTAGGTTTCCGTGCTCGGTTTCCAGACGCGGTCCCATGGGTCAATGTTGGTATTGGGCGTCTTGACCACAAAATCGTACACCCCGTCGCCGTTCAAATCGGCGAGGCCGACTTTCTGGACGGTCGCTGCCGGATCGTTCAATTTAATGCTCAGGTAGGCACTGCCGTTTGAATCCAGTTTCCAGTTTTCCGTGGTAGCCTCGCCCGCCAAAGCATTGCCAGCCGTGGGACGCACGATGTAGCGGTCGCCCGGTTTGCCCTCCGCGTCAATGAAGTCGGTGGTTTGCACGATCGGTGCCGCATTGAGCTTGGTTTCCTTGCCGTCGCGAACGCGGAACACATTAAAAGCAATGCCCTTGGGGTCCTCTTTTAGGAGGCGCCAACTGATGTAAACGCCATTTTTTTGCGTCGGTACGGCCTCGACGCCACGGGGAAATTTTTCAACCACCCGGGTTTTGGCGAATCCATTGAAAACCGGGTTTGGCACGAAGGCGTGTTTTTCTGTTTTGGTGGGGTCGGCTTTTTCGATCCACGAAACTTTAGGTTCCGGATACGCGGGAATCAAAGGCTCCTGAGCATTCAGCCTCGGGAGCAGCCCCAGGCAGAATACCGTACATAAAATCGAACTGGAGGATTTAAGAGTAAACATTATGTTTCTGGGATTTTAACGGGAAATTACCACAACAACGTGAGAATAATTCCTGAAAGTATCACAATTCAAGCACAATTTACCCCCACAGAAGAGAGGTGAACTCTGTGTGATGGTTTCGATGACTGGCTGTGCTGCTGTAAAACAATCCAAGCCTAATAATTGGGTTTGGAAATTTAGTGTTAAAAAATAGTTCCGAGAAAAGCATCAAAATTGCCGAAATGATATGCAGTATGCGGAGCGTCGACCGCCGGGGAAAAGTGCTCCCTGGTCCCCCGCGGGGCGAGTCTCGTTCGGCCAAGTTTTGGCTTGAGCCATTGTACCGGCGCAATAGCATTCTTTGCGGCGTTTTGCCGCGTCGATGAAACTTCCGATATTCTGTTTTCTTCTTTTTGGAGCCCTTTCCGGGTCCGTGCTTTGGGCAAGTGACGCGGATTCACCGGTTGTCCATGCGCCAGTGGTTCCCACCGCGATTCCGAAAATCGAGATTGCCGCCGCGCCAGAGGCTAGTGAGCCGCTCTTTTTGATTCGCCTCATGGAGGAGCTTTACATGGAGTGGCCCGAAACGGTGGACCAGGGGAAAAACTTTCAAGCCAAGCTCGGCGACCTGCGCGACCGGAGCTACCTCCATTCCGAGAATATCAAGGGGCGAAAACTCGAGGAGCCGCTCGCATCGTTGTATGACAAGTTCCTGACGATGGTCCGTGCTTACATCAATTCGCTCGATGATGCCAAGTTTATCAATAAAAAGGCGACCGAAGGGCGGGGATGGGATTTTGCCCAGGGAGTGGGGGGGATTGCATCCGGGGCGGCGCGGGTCTTTTTCGTGGGCGACGTGGTCGGCGGCTATTCCAACGTGACGGGGGGCGCGGCCAGCGC
The DNA here is from genome assembly GCA_964513965.1 of uncultured Chthoniobacteraceae bacterium. Lineage (GTDB taxonomy): Bacteria > Verrucomicrobiota > Verrucomicrobiia > Chthoniobacterales > Chthoniobacteraceae > UBA695. Next base: position 163,181 of record CAZEOO010000005.1, on the reverse strand, counting down.
GCTTCGCCCTGGAGCGGCCCGCACTGAAGAGAAGGAGAAGGCGCTCGCCGGCATCCTGCGCCAGCGGGACGAAAATCTCTCCAACTTCATCGGCTCTCTGCAGAACGCGTCATTCATGCTGACCGACAAATACCACTGGCCCAAGGGAGCCGCTGGCTGCATTGCGCCGAAAGAAGACCGGGAGGCATTTCAGAAAATCGTAGCCCTTTATAACCCAGCCAAACCTCGGGAGGCGCAGATCGCCCTTGCCCGGTTTGCCGAGATGGCCAAGGCGCAGAGGCCCAATGATCCGCTGGTCATCGTCTGGTATTTTGATTTTCTGCCGCTGCTGAAAGAGCGCCCGCCCGAGGAAATGCTGGAGCGCGCCGCCGATGCCCGGCGTGCCGCAACCCTGGTTCCCGCTCCTTCCATCTACGACAGTTACCGCGCCAAGCTTCTCTTCACGGCGGCCACGCTTACCACCGAGGCCGTGTGTAAGAAAATGGCCTCGCAAGCAGAGAGCTGGAGCACCTGCTCCGACCCTGCCACCGCAGCGCAGGCCGTGGGACTTTGGGATGCTTGTTTGAAGCTCTTCCCGCGCGGCGACCCCTCCGGCGAGATGGAAGAAGAGCGCGCCTGGGCGTTGGCTGCCTGCGGACATTACAAAGAAGCACTGAAGCAGGCGCTGGCGGTGCAAGAGAAGAGGGGCGGGAACGCGGCGTTCACCCTCAATCTCGCCGCGCTCCAGAGTTTATCTGGTAATATGGAGGATGCATGCGCGAGCCTTAAGCTGCTTTTTGGCAAGTACGCCTATCCGGATGTCCTGAAAATTAAAAATGACCCCGACTTTCAGCCGTTGCGAGACGCCAATTTCGAACCCTACGCGGCGCTGGTCCGCCCTCGTTGCGCGCTGGGCATTGACCTCGGCTGGAAAACCGGCCGAACGCTGACTCTGGGGATGGGCTTTGGCACCGACGATGTGATTGTAACCAACAAGTCGCCGTTCCCACTCACCCACGTGCATGTGAGTGGTCATGTCGTGGATGCGAAAGGGAAGGAAGCGCCGCTTGATCTAAAAACAGACCGTCTCAAGCCGGGCCAGACGCACAAGTGGGAGAAGGTTTTTACGCTGTCGCGTGGCGAAGCGGATACCCAAGCGATCAAAATCGAATGTGACCAGACAGCGGGCGACGCGGAACCGGCCAGCGTTGAATTTACGAAATTGTAAAGAGAGGTGACCCGGAAGGTGTGACCGAAAGGGAAGAAGCCCGGCTTATTCCAACCTGTCATGCCGAGCAGCGCGGAGAGGGGGGGACTGTCCCTTGTTTTTCTGAAACCCTGTATTTATCAGCCTCGCAAGGCCGCCCAACTTTCCCGGTGTATCGCACTGGTGTATCAGCCGCAACAAAATTCCGCTGAGGGAATATAGAGAAATGCAAAAATGACCACGAGGAAATGTCACACATGGCTGAATGGATTCAGTTCCAGAAGCGACAATTTCCAAGCTCGGGAGAATCAGGGGAATGGCGCGCTGCTCTTGAAATTAGACACTCCTTGCCGGAAGAAGGTTGAATCCACTAACTGTAAAATTAGCCTCATTTCACGAGAATACTTACCGAGAAGGTGCAGACTATGTTGAAAAAGTGGCAATCGGTAGAAGCATGAACGATGTCGTCAAAGTATTTCGGTGGGCGCGGGGCTAAATTCCAATAAGGTTGAACTTGATTAGCGTGAAACTTGCGAGTTTCGCTTCGATCACTTTGTCAGCAATGCTAAAACTGCGGCGGAAGAGCATCCGTTTTTTTGGAAGAGAGTCAATGCATTTGCTATCCACATTAAAAACACTACGATTATATCGTTGAAGCCCACGGGTAACGTCGCCGATGTCATGCATACCGACGAATAAGTCCTCGGTTCGATTGTCGAGCCGGTAGCAGAGTGGCATGTCAGTAGATGAACATGATAGCTCGAAAACTAGAAACAAGTAACGCTTGTTTCGCTCTTTATCGTGGTAATAGATAGTTGGAATCTGCTTCTTTTTGGATTCAACAAACAAGCCCGAAATCTCTTTGCAGTAATTGTGCAGCCGATCCTTTACATCATAAATGATAGAGCCATCTTGGGTAATCGTGCACTCACTACGATCGAAATTGCCACAGAGCAGCGAGGAACACTGGCCGATTTTCGTCCCGTGGTCTTGGTCGGACCGTGTAAATACACCCACGCGGCGCAGCTTTGGATCGAGAAAAATAAATGCCTCCTTGAGAACAATTACATCTCGCTTGTCGGCCTCGGAAATCAGACCGTATTTCGTCTGCTGAAGAATCGAACTGAGATTGATGCCGGTAGATATTGATTCGATTGGCAGTGCAGAAATTTCGAGAAAAGAACGTTCTTTGGCCATAAAATCTAGATTTAAATCAGGCAACCTGGTCTCGCCCAGCTCGGCTTGCACCTAGCAAGCACGCACTTGTCCCCAATGAAACCGGTAAAAACAAGCCCAAACTGGTTCAAAATCAAATGTTCCGTTCTTTTTGAGCATAATTTTCTTCAAAATCATACATTTAGGAAGCGGAATTCAATTTAATCAACCCCATTGCATGAAAGTCGTTAGCACTTAGCAGGAAGAATTTACTATAATTATTTGGACAAACTCTTTCGACGCTTTTCCAGGGCATCGCGCCATTCCTTGAGTTTTGTCGCATCTTCTGAAATCTCGTCTGGTTGAGGGACTTCAACTGGCGCTTCTACCGATTGAGAATGCTCGTAACGGGAGTATTTCGTCATCATTTCGTCAATAAAAGCGCAATCTTCCGGGGTGATATCAGCAAGTTTATCAATTTGGTTGAGAGTCTTGATTACTCGACGATGGCGACAAATTACATCAGCCAACAGATCCGATTCAACCATCCGCTCCACCAGCTTCCGCATTTCGGAGCAAATACACTGCGCATGCACTTTGTAGGCAGCGTCACCTTCCTTTTCCAGTATGGCTTTTGCCGCCAATATCCGTTTCGGGAGGTGTTCATTCAACACGGCCTTTGGCGTTGCCGATTCAATTCTGTCATCTCCCGGCTCTCCTGCTCCCCAGGGCTCTTTTCTGATATGGACCACCCGCACTAAGGAATGTGCCTTTTTGGCATAATCTTGAACCATCCCAAGCAAGGAAAGACGGTGTGTAAAGATGATAACTTGGCGGGAATTGGACAACGCTACGAGCCGTTGCACTACGGCCTCCTCGAAATCCAGATCAAGTGATGAAATCGGGTCATCGAAGACAAAGGTCGATCCATTCGGGTTCGATGCCATATCAGCTAGGAATGCGGCAATACAGACGATGCGATGCTCGCCTTCGCTCAAAACCTCGAGACTGGACCCTTTCCGTAGCGCGTCACGCAATTTCACCTGATGAAGAATCGCCCCGCGCGCAACACGCGTTTTAACCAAGGCAACTCTCACTCGCCTTGCGCCAAGGCGCTTCAGTTCAGAATTAAACGCCTCGATATAAGCCGGAGTGATTAGTTGTTCGGCGAGAGCCCCTTTTTTTAGGGAGATTGCGCGGGTTCCACAAAGGTCTTTGGCCTTGTTCAGAATAGCTATCTGCTGCAACCGCTTGATTTCGCTTTCAACAGCCGCCTTCTGTGCCGCTAGCCACTTGCGTGCCAACATTTCCTGACGTTTGATGACCTTGGCGGCGCGTTCCTCTTCGCTAAAGCCCTCAAGAAACTCTTTAGCTTTTGCTGCGTAGCAGTCAGCCATTGCTTGCGCTCCCGCAATCCAATCTGTTGAATTCGGATACGGGCCAAAGTCTTCAGAGCAGCAATCCTTAAGAAGCATGGCACGCCGCGCCGTCAAATCGACGTAAATTCGCTTGAGTTCGTTCTGCAATTCTTCACTTAAACCTGCACTCGCAGCTTTAGCATCAAGCTTTTCCTCGTCAGGAAAGGAAGGAAGCATCTCGATTGCTTTCTGCAATTCGTCTTTTGCAGCTTTAGCCGCAGCAGAGGCTTCGTTCCTGACATAATCTTCAAAAGACGCTAAGCGTTTTTTTGCGTCGGGTGTTAGCTCCTGCTGGCAAAGAACACACCGGGAGTTTTCGCCTATATTTGGAAACGGCTCACCAACGTATGCTACCTCGACCGAATACGTTCGGGCTATCGACCATAATGCTAGCCATTGCTTAGTGCCAATGCCGCTCAAAGCGGCGCTCTCCAAATTGACCTTAGCAGCCAGTTCGGCAGTCTTTTGCTTATCCCAGGCAGTTTGACGAAGCTTAAGTATGGCACGGCATGCTTCGTCGGACACAGCAGCGCAGTGCTCTTTCAGGGACGATATGAGCCCATCCACAAAGCTCTTTTTCAATTCCTGCTCTTTGGCCCTGTCTTTTGGTGAACGTTCTGCAAGGTATGCGACCAAGCTCGCAAGCTCTTCTTCGTCTTTCTCCGACCAAGTGCAGTTTTTCTCAACGGCTTCCGATTCTGTTAATGCAGAGAGGCTTTGATACCATCTGCCTATAGCCGAGCTAGAAAATTCGGGTGATATAGCGGGAAGCGAGGAAGGTTTTGACGCGATTACTTCGGTCAGCTTGGAAGTGACTTGATCGCATAACGTAGCAAGCCCGCTTAGAAACCCAAGTGAACGCGGTTCATAACTAGCTTGCTCTTCGGATGCCAGATACGTTTGTCCGCAAGACGCATCGAAAATATCGACGGATGACAGTTCCGGTAGCGCTCCAGATTCAGGGCTCCACTGAATTGTGCGTTCCTCGCAGCCATCATGGAAAGAAATCGAACAACTTTGGGCAGCTGTGGTGGCAGAAAAGACGTCCCCTAGGAGTGCTCCTTTTTGCCGTGCATCGCACGCGTGCTTTAAAATGCGAACATAGCTGGATTTCCCTGACCCATTCGAGCCGTAAACCACCGCGATTTTTTCCATCCCGAAAACCAATGGAGTTCGAGGATTGAGTTGTCCAATACCCGTAATCTTCGACAAACCGGCAAGCGAAATGGAGCCTCCACAATTTGCTTTCAGTGAGGTCATATCGAGAGCCGCATTCAGAGGAGATAAAGCCCCCTTGGCTTCGGATATTGCCTTTTCAGCAAAAGCTGCAATTTCAGAAGCTTCGAGGGAAGCTCCTCGAAGTAATGTCTGCGCTCCATGTTGCATCCATATCGGCTGCCTAGAAAGCCAACGTTTCAGGTCTGCCTCGACGGGTTCGGAAGGGGAATTCACTTTATTGTAGGGGAATGAAGTGTTTTGAGTTGTTGTTCTGGGTGCAAGGAAGAACCAACAACGGCTTCGGTGTTACTGCCTCACAGGAATTTTGATGGAGCATCATATCGGCCATGAATTGTGATCAGTCCACCGCTTAGTGTATCAGTTGGCAAGGGAAATTTCGCGTAACTGACCACCGGCAAGATTGCTAGTCTGCCCAAAAACGCCAAAGTGAAGCTATGGAGACTGTGTCCGATTGGAAGGGAACCTCATGTGGATGCTCTTGGCTCTGGTTCTGTGCGCCCATATTTTCGCCAAAGCCAAAGCTGCAATTCTGCCTGTTCGGCCCGGTATCGTCGGCACTGATCGGAAAGCTCGATAGTCCCATGATAGAACGCTAAGTCTCCCTTATTCAGTTCCTTGTGAATCAACGTGGCTAACTCGCAAAATCGTTTAATTTCGCGCCGGTTCTGCAAAGGCTTGCGAATGTTGTTAATTTGGCAACCTCGGTATTGTCTGTGGTTGTCCGGGCAAAATAGGATGCGCGGAATCTCTGCTCCCTTTGGAGTAATATCTATTGGTTGCCCTTCCGGTGAAATCCAGATCGAATGAAATTCGGCTTCGACAAGAACTTTGGGCCACATCCAGATTGTCCATCCAATCTGCTGATGCCCGCCGTGTAATTCAACTTGCTTCGGAACCGCACCGAAACAATCGTTCACCTCGGCGAACGGAGCAGGCTGGACAGGGACGTAATAGGGCGAGGTATCCTTCACAATGGTCCCGAGGAAGGATTTTACAGATGGCCTAGATGGATCGGGTGGCGGGCGCATAGGGGGCGCTGAAGCTATAACGCTCCGTGACAGTTTTTGAATTTTTTCCCGCTCTTGCACGGGCAAGGATTGTTTCGACCGATTTTCGCTGGAAGCTGAAATGGAGCTTGAGGAAAACCAAAATACTTGCGTTCTAGCGCGATAACCTCATGCATGGGAATCTTGGGGCGCCCGCTACCATCGTTATACTTGAGGCGAAGTTTTTCTTTCTCTTCAGCCAACTGAATCGTCAGTTGAATCTCGGGATCGTTCGTAAGTGCTAATCGGACGGTGCCTACGGGAACATTCTGATAAATGCGCTTTGGGTCAGGGATGAAAAGAATCTGCTTCTCTCCGTCGGGCTTCGGTGTGATGTCTTTGAGGCTTCCATCGGGAGCAACCCACACCGCATGAAACTCGCCTTCAATGAGTTTATTTGGCCATTCCCATACCATCCAACCATGTTGAATAGAGCCACCATCACGAGCTATTTTTTGGCGGACGTTCGGAAAGCACTCATTGACGGCACATCCATCCGTGTCGCTAACCGGGACAAACACAGGTTCGGTCTCCACGCCGATCTTTGCTCTTAGGCAATAAACCTGTTTGCTGATTTCGTTGGGAGTCGTAAGCGTCATGCACCAGCACTCGTAACAATGGGGCTGTTCGCAGAGCAAGCCTAATTACTACGAAGCGCCAAATTCGCGCTTTTGATTAAGGCCGAGGCTTTTGCGGATTAGGGCGAACTTTTCAGCAGCAATAGGGGCGACACTGTTACGTTTGGCTTTGCGGTCTTGCAAGAACTTCTCCCGGCATTCCGTTTCGTTCCAGTAATACTCGACCGGATATAATTCCTGATTCCACTCCCTGTCATTCCAGCAAATATCTCGAATCCATTGCTCAAACTCCTCTCTGCAATCTTCAAGTTTTGGCCTTGGGGCGTTTTCTAACCGAAGCACGGAGCTATCCCCTGTGACGAGATCATTTCTGATTGCACATAAATGGTCCAAAGCACTCGCAAAAGAAATGTCAAACCACTCTCCATGCGCATGATACGAAGTCAATTTGTCATGTAAAAGCTGTTCTATGTCGCCGTCATTCTGCAAGTGAATAGCAAGGAGCATTTTGAGTTTAAGCGGGTTCCCTGTCTGTAACTGTTTCAGGCGCTCGAATGGGTTTTCAGCGATTCCTATTTTGATGCGCTCTCCGTCTCCGATAAAATACAACATAATGCTCTTGATCAGGTTTGAGGATTTCGCCTCCGAATGCGCGTTGTCAGCAAGGTGAAACTCACTTTTTCGCGGAGAGTTTTCAAGGTATCGCTGCGTGTTGCGGATACAACGTAAATTCCTGTTTTCTGGTTGTGTTTCAGAATACCCGCATCACTGAGGCGATGCAGTGCTTTTTGCATCTTACTTCCGGCACCTCCCGCAGCCAAATTCCCATTGTGAATTAATTCTGCTGCGATTGCTTGGGCAATGGATAGATCGCGGGCGTGGTGGGTAATTTCCATCAGAAAGTCATATGGGGCTATCTGGACAGAAGCCACATCGTTTAAGGACCGGAAATGGACGAACATCCGGTTGATCAACTCGGCAGAATCTTGGGCGAGTTGCTCCAACATTTCCGGTAATACGCGCCATTCGTCTGCGGTGTGTCCACCGTCAATACGGTATCCCCCTTCTCCACCGAACCGGTGAAGCACTTCGATACGCACGCGCCGGTTTGTTTTGGCATAGATTCGGATCGCTCTTCCGGGGTTGATTTCCGCATAAAGAGAAAGTGCGTTATGGTCGATACTGGGGTCACAATCCTGCCGATAGGAGGTTGCCTCGCGGTGTCGTGCTGTAAATGAATCCAAAAGCGGCTTGATGCTAGCAACAAGGGCGGTGGGATTTTCGGAGAAGAACTCCCAATAAGTCTCGGAAGAATGGAGGACAAGATTTTCCTTGGGCCGTGACCATGTAATGTGAGGAGGATGCTGCCGGGTTCGATCTAGCTCAGCTTCTAGCAACAAAGGAATCGCATCCAGATACGCCCGGAGATAACGCCGCCATCGAAGCGGACTTGAAAATCTCTCCCACTCTCGCGTCTGAGGAAACCAGTTATCATCATTGTTAAGAACAATTTCGCCGTCTACCTCTGTGGGGCCTGTCTCAGCAAAAAGCAGAGGCTCAGGCCACGTTATTTCTGCTGCTGGGTCTGGCCTCAGAACTAGGGGCTGATAACGAAGAAATCGGGTAGGATTTAGGTGGAGTTTAAGGCGTGTCGTTGTCGACTTTCTTGCATTCGGATTTTGGACGTAATTTTTGAAGGTCCAATTTCCCGAAAACAAGGGCGGGGGTATCATCTGACATCCAATGCAAAGCGTCTCTTTTCTGACCCCGAGGGGAGGCCGGGAATCCTCATGCTGTTGTGGGCGTTTGAATAAAGCTCCCCATATTTCCATAACGGTATGAGGATCACCGTTTCGGGCATGCATAGGGGGAGCCGCCATTCTTTCCCTCAGAGCATCAATTTCCTCTGTTGTTCCTGTAATTTTCCAATCTCCGAATGTGACATGGAGATGGTCTTGCTTCGCAGTGGCAGCGGTTACTTCTGCGGTAAAACGAAAGGGAGAAAACGACATTGGGCGATTTTGTGTAACCCTACCCTCTAATGTATTTGGGTGTCAGGCGAACTACTTCCTGCCAAAATAGGGAACGGAGATCAACTCGCTTGCTTTAATACGGGCTCGTTCGCCGCGCCGGTCATAGCGGGCGGTGGTGTTCACGCTCGAATGACCAAGGATGCCCGCTACAGTGGAAATATCGGCCCCCGCGTCCAAGAGGTTGCTTGCGATGGTGCGCCGTAAGTCGTGCCAGTTCAAATCCGTAAGGCCAGCTTCGGCGCTTCGCTTTTGCAGAATCTTGTCTAGGGCGGTTGTAGAAACAGGAGTTCCAGGGAGCACGGTTCCGCCTTTGCGGATGGCGCAAAAGAGCGGCCCGGTTTTGACTCCGGTTGCACCAAGGATTTTGAGCCAATCAGAAAGGGCTAGGGAGGCATTGCCCAAAACGTAGAGGGTGCGCTCCTTGTTCCGCTTGCCGATGATGCGGATATGAAAGCGGCCCTCCTCTTCCTTCGGGGTTTGGATGCTCTCTAGCTGAATGGAAGCGATTTCAGCCCGTCGCGCCCCGGTGCATACGGCAATCGTAATCATGGCGGCATCCCGCGCCCCGGCAGCGGAAGAATCGGAGGCGCACGCTTGGAGGAGTTCGACCAAATCCCCGTGGGGGATAAACCGCCCCGCCGGTTCCCGGCTCCCGGCATCGCCCTTTACGTTCTGAATCCGCATGAGTTCATCGGTATCGAGCAGGCGCATTTCCCACGCGGAGCGAGCCACCCCCTTAAGCGCGGCAAGTAGTTTGTTTCGGGTGGCGGGGCTTCCTTTCACTTCCGCCATGACCGCACGCACCACAGGCGCGGTGAGCCTCTGCCAAGGAATTGCCCGCCAAGCGTCCTTGCCGGATAGGGAGGGGTTCAGGATGCACGCCGCCCGGTTGAGCGGGGAAATCATGGTCCTTTTTGAAATCTGGCTTCCCAAAGATTCCAGGTAGGCCATAGCCGGACTAACGGAAGGTGCCGGGGGTAGATCGAGCGTTTGGTTTTCGAGGACGGGGGGGGAGGGGTAGAGGTCGAGGGACATTTTCGCGTGCTATGAATTGGTTGGTAGAATATGTATTCTTGCAACCGGTTGCAAAATAATTCTCCCCAAAATACACATACCCGGCGATTGCCGGAGTTCTGGCGCAAAAAGCATTTCCCGAAAGGGAATGCCTGCCTATTAAGCCTCTAAGGATGTTTCGCTTTGCTGTTCCCGAATTGAGTCCGCCAGTTCCAAAAGTATCTGGTCTAGGTCTCCGTCTTGAAATTCACCCCGCAAAAGCTCCATATCGGGCTGATTCGCAGCAACCCCAATCATCCCGGCTACGCGCACATTGCTGGGAGCTTTACGAATGAGCCCTACCGCGAGATGGAATGCTGTCTCCTGCTGGCTGATTTCTGCGGCCAGCCTCAATGCGCTGATGCGGACATGACCAGACGATGAAAACGCGGTATTCATGGCCTCGGCAAAAAGCCCCTGGAGCTTTAGAAGTTTTTCGTCAATGAGCCTGGATTCATCCGGCGTGGTAAACGCTTTGGAAAAATCGGCGTTTATTTGCTTCAAAGACCGGGACACCCACGCGGGGTCTTTGTGCATCTCCTGCGCAATCTCGGATTGTGTCATACCCCTGAGAACAAGAGACCAAAGTTTGCAGTAATCCGAACGCTTTTGGTATTCCCGAGGCGTTAGCGTATTGGCGCGTTTTCTTGGCATAGCGATGCATTGACTGAAACGTGCTTATATTACTGCGTAACCTGTTAATCGTCAATACGATATAAGGTTGATCGAAACACAATAAAGCCGTTGGTTTATAGCAACGCTAACGGTGCCCCGGAGTGCTTCCCCAGAACTCTCTATCCTTCCGATCAAGATTTCTTAGGATACTGGGATCATCGGGATTTTCCCAATAGCGTTTCTTCTGTCGGCTTTGTTCGGCCTTGTCTCTTTCGGCGTTTTTATGCGCCAACTCCACATCGGTTAGGAGTCCATCGTTCAACTCGCGTTCATCACGCTCTACGGGGGGATTGGCTTCCTTTGTCAAAGAAGGAGAAAAACCGGGCTTGGTCTTTCCATGATACAACGAGACAGTTGTCAAGGCTCCCACCGCAATTCCGATTCCAATCAGGAAGATGGCTTTCAAAGCATTCATTAACGACTATTGCCCATCCAAGTTCCCAGTATATTCAAAGATCATTTTCTTGCAGTATCTAGAAATATCCGTGTCGCGCCCTTTTTTAAAGGCATACTCCATTCCAAGCTGTGAGAGATACCCGGCAGCAACTCTTGCTGTAATACTGGCATTCTTTCGTTCTTTCAGTTCTTCCGCCCGCTGTTTCCAATCGGCCATGCCCTGCTCCGATAAGCCAAATGCGCGGAAGTTCTCGCTATCTTTAAAATCCATCAACTCCCGATAGAGGGCTATCAAATCTCCCTTGTATGCGTTGCTGGCGTTTTCGGCTTGCTCGCGTCGATTTGCGGCGTCCCTCCCGCCAATAGTAATCTCGGCTTCTTGTTTGACCATCTTGCCACCGCCGTCGCTTTCCTTGACGAGTGGCCCACTCAGGTTATCCAATCCTTTCCCTACGGCGGCTTTAACCGATTGAGGCTGGCCATAAGGAGACATTGAAACGGTCACTTTATACGCTCCCGCTGGCACCGGTTTCCCGTGATATGAAAATCCCGCTTTGGAGAACTTTCCATTTTCCACGGCAACCTTGCTTTGGGTCTGATAGGTTTCTCCTGCGATGTTTCCCTCCAGCCAAATCAGCAAGTTTGTTGCATCTGGCAAATTCGTATCCCCTACTACCGTCAGCTTTCCGTTTTCCTCCTTCACGGCAACGCCCATCTCGACAACAAGACGGCCATTTGACGTTTTGATTGATCTTGGAGCTATATCGGAAGATGCGCCAGCATTGCTGGCAATAGCGGAAGCTGTTGGGGGTGAAGGCCGTTTTGGGCTTCTTAATGTTTTTCCCAAAGTGTTTGCCGCGCAAAACAAAGCGACGAGTGCAATACATGCAATACCGACTTGCTGGAATTGCTTGGATGCTGCGCGCTTCCAAAAAAAGAGCCCCGCGATTATCACGGCCATGACGATGCCTGCTCCTGCATGCCAGTCATCGGCAGCAAACCATACACATCCGATGCTAAGCACGGCGGTTATTATTTTCTTTGCCTTTTCAGAGAAGGCATTGCTTCGCCACAGAAGGTAAAATCCCAATGGCCAAATGAAAAACAGGGCTAGAATTATCGGCCAACGGCGGGGCGTTGGAATATGTGGAAGGGGGCTTATCATGTCCTTGGCTGTTTTGGTTTCAACTCAGCCGCCCTGCGTTTTGGTGCCGCAAGGCGACCGGGAGTTGATAAGCCGTCAACAAACAGCCGCGACGGTTTTTAACCGTGAGGTCTGGACATATACCGCCGCCCCCCGGTCATAAAATGACCCGGAAACGGCAATAGTTTTCGGCTATTGCCAGCCGTTGTTGACGGGGTTATCAAGTCCCGAACTGGCTCTCGCCAGTTATGCAGAAGTCTCTCTATTCCGCTCCCGATTGTAAAGGCGAATAGGGGGCGGGTCTCCTCCGAGTCCGACAAGCGGTCTTCGGCACCTCTATATTTTGCAACCGGTTACAATCCTGAGGCTTATAAAGATGCGAAAGATCAAGACCAGGGTAGGAAAGCTGGGCTATGGCGTCCCTCAAGTCTGCCAATTCCGCGTGCCGATACTCGATTTCGGAACTCCCCTCTGGCTGCCACCCTCCCAACATCTCTACGTAGGAGGTTTGGACTTTTGCCTTGTCCAATCCCGCCCGGAAATTATGACGAAACGAGTGGAAAACCGCTTTGGGCTTATAGCCGCAAGAGAGTTCCAGAAACCGGGAGAACCATTTACTGAAAATCTTGCTATATCTCCCGGTTGATTTGCAGAGTTTTAGCGTTGGGAATAGTCGCCCGGAGCCTTCTTGTATTCGGATGTTTTCAACATAATCGAGAAACCCCATTTTTAAGATTTCCGGGTGAATTGGAACCTTTCGGCGGCTACCTTCGTTCTTGAGCCGTTTATCCGTTTCTTCCTCTTCATCTTCCAAATCGTCTCGAACATGAAGATAGGGGATGCCTTTTTCTTCGCTGATGTCTTCCGCGTAAAGCTGGCATGCTTCATTGCATCGCAAACCGTGGAAGAGCGCCAATAGCGGCACCCAAAATCGGCCCCGGCGCGGATGTTCTGTTCCAGCCTTGGCATATCTCCGTTCATCGTCTTTGCACCCTGTGTAGAGCGGTGCCTGAAAAATCTTCTGGAGTTCTTCGATGGTGAACGGGGGGCGTTGTTTCTTTTTCCTATTGTATTTGAATCGCTTGGTATTTTTCCGCCCCTTGGCGGGGTTTTCTGAAATCAACTGTTCATCTACAGCGTAATTGAATACAGCCTTAATCAAAATGAAGTTGTTCTGCAAAGAGCAGGGGGATAGCGTGCGCGTTTTCTTGTCCCGCGCCGCCGCTTCTATGGCTTTTTTAACGGATAATCCAGGGTAGTGTTGCACCATGTTCACCGGCACGAGGCAAAGGAGATCGAACACCTTTTCCAAGTGATGCCGGGAAACGGTGTTGAGAGGGGTATCCTCTCCTATGACTTCACGTAAAATGCGAATAGGCAGTGCGTAATGGGTGCGCGGTGTTTTTGGATAAGCTGTGCGCTGAAAATCCATGAAATCGTCAAGGAACTTCCCAAACGCCACTGTTTGCCGTGGAGCCGGGGGAAGGATCGTGTTTGCGTGGAGTTTGGCCAACCAGGGATTGTGAGGATTGGGCGCTTTTCCAAGAACCCGGTAAATTGTCCGCACAAGGCTTTCCTCTTGCGCTTGCTCGAATAGAGGCAACAGGCGCTTGTAATCCTCGCTCCCCTTTTGAATCCCCCAGTGCAAACCTTCCCCAGTCAAAAAGGCGTCAAGTTGATCACTTCCATCATCGGGGATACAAGAGGGGTCTGGCGCAAGAGCCGAGCAATCGACTTTTAATGTCTCAACGTAATTCCCCCTCTGTTCTTCATCGAGCTTGGGAAGCCCCTCTCGCTTCCATTCTTCGGAAACGGCCTCTTGCTTGATGAACCAATCCGCGACAATCCATGAAATCTCCTCGCGGGAGAGTTTGGATGGAGCCGGTTTGGTTCCTTCGAGCTTGGCTTCGGCTTCCATGACGAGCCGATCCACGCGCATAGAGGCCGGTTTGACCAAACGCTTTGCCTCCACAATGTCCTTCGTTCTGAGGGATTCGCGGATTTCGGTCTTCCCGATGATGCGGCGAAGATGAGAGGGAACCTTGGCGCGGAGGTAGTAAGTCCCTCCAGAGCGACGAAACAAACGGGTATGGCCGGGCACGGCTAAAAACAGGGCTGGTGTATCAGGTAAAGGGTTCATCGCGGCCTTTCGACCCTGATAATAACAGGCTTTCAGAGAAAACCGCCTGTTTTTTTGAGAACTGGCGGAGAGGGGGGGATTCGAACCCCCGATACCCTTTTGAGGTATGGCGCTTTAGCAAAGCGCTGCTTTCGACCACTCAGCCACCTCTCCTTTGCGCGAATTGGGGGGCGTTGCTGCCCGCCCCCGCGGCTTTTTGCTTTGCGATACCCCACGGCGGGGGCGTCACGGCAACTATTTCGCTTGGTTTTCCGCCAACGGCAAGCAAATAAAACGCTTTCGATGATGCTTTGTGGAGCTGCTTCTGTGAAGTTTCCATCCCGGGGCACCCGCGATGGTCGTCCCCTCCAGGGGCGGAATTTCCTCGCTTACGGTAAAATCGTCGAAATAAACGGTGGCGTTGAGCGGCCCTTTGCTGCCGCGCCCCCCGCATTGAAAGCTGACGCGAAAAAAAGCGGCCTTCGCCGGGGCTTCGAATTCGAATTTCAGCGGAGTCCAGCATCCCTCGCTCAGGCTGGCGCCGTGGCCCGGCGGGTTTCGCAGAGGCACCACAAGGTAAAGGGTTTCGCCGGTTTCGGCGGTCGAGCCGGAGGCTTGGCTTTCATAGAAAGCGACGTGGAAGGTCAAATAGAGCGGCGCAGCAGCCGCCGGTTCCCGGGCCGGTGAGCGGGTGCCGTCGCATCCCCAGAGGGTGATTCTGTAATATTTTCCGGCTTCAATGGGGATGGGCCGCGAGGTCCACTGGGCCGCAAGGTAGGGGGCATTGAGCCCGGCGGCTTCCACGAAAAGGCTTTGGGTGCCGCTGCGGGCCGCGCGGCTGGTAAGCCCGGCCACGATGGAGCCGCAGCCGGGGCCCAGGTCGGGGTGATCCTCCAGGCTTTCCCAAAGATCGGGCCGGAGCGGCGAATCGGGCGTGATGGAGGGGGCCTCGGCGGCGGCGTTGGCTTTGGGCGCATTGCCCGATACGGAGGGTTCTTCGAAGCTGTTTTCGGCGATGATGTGGCCGTGGCTGGCCTTCGCGAAGAGCGGAAGGGCGCAGAACCATAACGCGAAAAACACGTGGAGCGGGGGACTTGTTCGGGGAGACATGCGGGGAATGCGGCTTCGGTAACGAAGCCCGCTTTGCGCGAAATGCAACCCGAAGAAATTCGGTTGCGGCCACGGAGCAATGCCGTATGATGTGGTTCGCACGGCAGGGTCTCGCCAAACATGGGAACCTTGTTGCGGAGTCTAGAAAGGGAATACGACCATGGCAAAAAAATCGACGAACGCAAAAGCATCGGAGCCGGGTAATTCGACCGTCTCCAAAACCGCGACGAAACCCAAGAAGGCCAGAGCGCCGAAAGCTCCGAAAGCCGCCGCCCCGAAGGTGGTGACCTCCGGTTTGCGCGCCGAGCCGGTTACGAAGCCTGCCGCCGCGAGCGTTACCGAGGCGGATGTCGCCCTGCGCGCTTATTATATTGCGGAAAAACGGCAGAAGCTCGGGATTCCCGGCGACTCGACGAGCGACTGGGTGGAAGCCGAGCGCCAGCTTAAGGCCGAGGCGGCTGCCGCAAAGAAGTGACCTGGAAGTAAGTTTCCGCTCCGACTTTCCATGAAATCCTTTCGCAAGGAGCTTTGGTTCGATGTCGCGTGTCGCCGCGAGTTTATCAACATCACCTCCGAGGTAGTCGCGGCGCTTCAGGAGAGCGGCATTCGCGAGGGGCTTTGTCTCGTTAACGCGATGCACATTTCCGCCAGCGTCTTTATCAATGACGACGAAGCGGGGTTGCATCAGGACTTCGAGAACTGGCTGGAAAAGCTCGCCCCCGAGAAGCCCTACTCGCAGTACCACCACAACGGCTTCGAGGACAATGCCGACGCCCACCTCAAGCGCACCGTCATGGGCCGCGAGGTGCTGGTGGCGGTGACTGAGGGACGGTTGGATTTCGGCCCTTGGGAGCAGATTTTCTACGGCGAATTTGACGGCAAACGGCGCAAGCGGGTGCTGGTCAAAATCATCGGCGAGTAGGCCGCCCGCTTACCCCATGGGCGTGAAGCGTGGGCGTGAAAAAAGGCGCAAGGAGAATCCTCTTTGCGCCTTTGAAGTTTTTAAACGTGCTTTGCTCGGAGTTACGCCCCGAGCTTGAGCCGGGGATCGCTTTCGAGCACTTCGCCCAGGGTCGGCCAGCCGCCCTGCTCGTGCAAGCCCTGGAAGGTGTGCAGGTAGACGGCGACGACGGCCGGGTCATGCTTGGCCAGCAGCGTTTCCACGGCGGCTTGGATTTTGTCCAGCGCCGGGGCGGCGGGCAATTCCTCCACCGTACCGTTTTCGTCGTGGGCGATGCCGAGGGCGTCCAGGAAATCGCACAACACCGCTGCCTGCGAGCCGACGAGCCACACTTGGAGCAGGTGGGCGCCCACGGGGCTGTTGACCGGCCGGGAGAGGGAGTCCTTCATCCACAGGAAGCGTTCATCGCGCGGCTTGCGTTCCACGAACACGGGCCGGAGATTGCGCTTTTGGGCCAGGGCTTCGATGGTGGCTTTGTAGAGCGGTTTTTCTTTTTCGAAGAGAAAGCCGAAAATTTGGGACGCCAAACCCGGCGTGATTTTAGAGAAAATTTCGTGTGGGACCATGAGTAAACCCTCCTTTTACGTGGTTGCGGCCCGTTTGAAAACTGGTTTTTCGGGCCGGAGCCGTTAGGATGCGCGTTTTTCGTGAATACCACCACCGCCGCCAAAAAACCTCATCCGCTCCTCATCGGCCTGCGGGCTGCCCGTGCCAATATCGTGCCGGGGTTGATCGTCCAAGCCGTGGCGGTGATTCTGGTGGGCGCTTATTATTTCTACCCCCCGGCGCGGGGCGGCTTTGAGCAACTCGCGCTCCTCAAGCAACGCTGGGGCTACGGATTTTCCGCCATTTCGGGCGTTCTGGCGGGGGCGGTGCTGCCGGAGCTCCTCACGGTGCTGGTGTTCCAGCGGGGCAGGGTGAAGCGGGAGAATTGGGAGCGGATGCTTTTTGCCGCATGCTACTGGGGTTCGCAAAGCATGGTGGTGGACGCCTTTTACCGGCTCCAGGCTGAGTTGTTCGGGCCGCAGGTGGACTGGCCCACCGTGGCGAAGAAGGTGTTTGTGGATCAGTTCGTCTACACGGCTTTTTACGCCAGCCCCATGACCATGGCCTGCTTCGAGTGGAGAAACAACCACTACCGCTTCGAGGGCATGAGCCGGGTGCTGACGTGGCGGTTTTTCAAAAACGTCGTGTTTCCCGCGACGGTTGCGAACTGGGGTGTGTGGATTCCCGTGGTCTGCCTGGTTTACGTGCTGCCGCCGCTGTTGCAGTTGCCGCTTTTCAGCCTGACGCTCACGTTTTGGTCGATGCTCATCCTCTGGATGACGCGGCGATAACAGAAGTGGGGGCTTATGATGCCCCCGCGGCTCTGGCTTTTTCCGGCTTGGTTTGTTCGGCCAGGGCCAGCAGCAGGTCACTTTTGGAAATGCTGCCGATCAAGCGCCGCCCGCCGGGCTCCTCCACCACGGGGATGCGGTCGGCGTCGACATGGGTGAAGGCGGCCAGCGCCGTGCCGAGCGGGGCGTCCGGGGTGATGGTGGGGAAGGCCGGGTGCAGGAGGTCGCGCGCGATTACCAGGTTGGCCAGTTCCTTGTTATTAAGGTAATTTTTGATGTCGTGGAGCGAAATGACGCCGATAAAGGCCTGCTGCTCATTGGTCACGTAGAGGTTCACGAAGCGGCTGGAAATGAAAGCCGCGGCGATTTCCAAAAACGGCGCGGATTCCGGCACGCTGGGCGGCGAGAGCTTCATCAAATCGGAAACGCGCAGCGCCGCCAGCCGGGTGTCAAAGATGCCCTCCTCCTTGCGCTGGAGAGATTCGGAGTAGATGGACTGCGGCTCGATGCTCCGGCTTACGTAATGGGCCACCACGCAGGCCAGCATCAAGGGGAGCGTCATCTGGTAGTCGAGCGTCATTTCGAAAAGCACCAGAATGGCCATCAGCGGCGCGTGGGTGGTCGCGGCCAGCAGCGCCCCCATGCCCACCAGCGTGAACGCGGCGGGCACCAGCGGCGCGGCGGGCCAGAACGGCGCGGCGGCCTGGGAAAAAAGGTAGCCCATGCACGCGCCCACGAAAATCGTGGGGGTGAAAACGCCGCCCACCGCCCCGGAGCCGAAGGTGGCGCACGTGGCTACCAGTTTCAGGATAAAAATGACGAGCAGCGTGCCCCAGAGGAATTTCCCGTTCAAGACGCCGTTCACCACGCTATAGCCGTTGCCGCAAACCTCCGGGTAAAAAACGGCCAGCATCCCCACGATCAGCCCGCCCAGGACCAGCCGCAGCATGCCGGGGCCGGGGAGCTTTTTAAAAAGATGCTCGCTGGAGCGCAGCGACCAGAGGAACACCGGGCCCACCACGCCCGCCAGCACCCCGAGCAGCAGGTAGAGCCCCATTTCCCAGTTGGAATTGAGCTGCACCGAGGGGATCGTGATTTCGTAAAGCGGATTGGCCCCGATGACATTGCGGATCGTCAGCGTGGCCACCACGGACGAGAAAACCAGCGGCCCGAAGCTCTCCATGGAGAGCGAGCGCAGGATGATCTCCGACACGAAAAGCGCGCCGCCGATGGGGGCGTTATAGGCCGAAGCGATCCCCGCGCTGGCCCCGCACGCCACCAGCAGGCGCAGGCGCACCGTGGGCATGTTCCGCAGCCGCCCCACGAGCGAGGCGATCATCGCGGCAAGCTGGGTCAACGGACCCTCGCGGCCAATGGATGCGCCCGAGGCGATGGAAAAAAGGGCCGAGGCGGACTTGACCAGGCTCATCCGCGAGGAGATCACGCCATCGCCCAGCACGATGGCCTCCATGTAATCGGTGGTGCTCTTTTGCTTCTGGAGCCGCCGCCCGAAAAGCAGCGCGATCCCCGCCAGCCCGCCCCCCAGGGCCGGGATCAGCAGCCTCTGCCACGCGGCGAGCCCCCGGAAGCTTTCCACAAGGCTGCCTGTGTGGCCGGTCAGGAGAAAATGGATCATCTGGCTCAAATCACGGAACCAGATGGAAGCCAGCGCGCCGAGAAACCCGATCAGCCCCGCCCAGAGCAGCGTGATTTGCAACTCCGAGGGGTGCACCAGGTCTGTAAACCAGACCCACAGCCGGAGCAGCGGCAAGTGCCAGGTCCGGTGAGGATGCGGATGCTCGGAATTCACAGCGGGCATCATGCCGCAGAAGCGCCTCGGGGGCAATCGCTTCTTACCCTGGCCCAGGACAAAAGGGCATCGCCCTCTCTATTGCTTTTTGGCCTTGGGGGCCGGGCTTGCGCCCACAGCCGGGGCGGGGCTTGCCGACTCCACCGCTTTCGGACCGATTTTGATGGAAAGAGCCTCCCAGTCCCCGTCGGCGCGCTTGCGCACCGCTCCCCGGATCTCCTCGCCGACAATGATTTCCTCCAACACGGCGGGTTCGTTGTTGCCTTTGGTGATCTTCGTTTCCGGCAACACGTGGATTTTGTGGACGGTGGCCTTCCCGATATTGACGGTGCGTCCCGCTTTATCGACGCCTGCCACGGTGTTCTTGAATGGGAATGGCCGGGCCTCGGCGGGCGAAGCTGCGGGGCTGGCCGCGGCGGAGGCACCCGGTTTCGGTTCCTGTTTCTGTTCCTTCGGGGCGGCGGAAACCGGCGTTGCAAAGCCCAGGCAGACCAGGGCGCACATGGAAACGAGCGTTAGGTTTTTCATGGTGGGATGGATCATGTTTTTGGGAGGGATTTATTGGCCCTGGCGTTTTTTGACGATGAGCCGGTAGAGAAACAGCAGGATCACCGCGCCGACAACTGACGCGATAAAGCCGGCGTTCTGGCCCTCATGGTACCAGCCGACGGCGCGTCCCAGAAAAGTGCCCAGGAAAGACCCGGCAAGGCCGAGGATAAGGGTGATGATCCACCCCCCTGGATCGCGACCGGGCATGATGAGTTTCGCCACAGCGCCGACGATCAAACCGATGATGATGGTCCAGAGAATGTGCATGCATGGGATTCGTTGGCGCGGCGTTCGCGACCGGGGCCAATTTTTCCCGATCCCCACGGCCCCTGGGACGATCGCCTTGCCAGCCGCTAAATCCGGGAAAATCCCAGGCAAGTTCCCCTTTTTTTTCCGCTCCGCGCGGGTAGGGTAAGCAAGGGAGGTTTTTTTATGGAACTGTCTGCGTTTGCAAAGGGGCTCAAGGAAACGGCCGTTGGGCGGTTTGGTCAATGGCTCTTCGAGCAATTGGGGATTGAAAACCAGGGGATCATGGACACCTTCAAAGTGGACAAAGAAGCCCGGGTATTCGACATCACCATCAAGTTTAAAAACCAGGAAGAACCCACGGATTTCAAAATCCAGTACAGCCTGGAAGAGAGGGAGGGAAAGGAGGTTTTGATTTTGACGCCCGCTGAAGGTTCTCAGGAGTGGCTCAACAAGGCGGTCGATTCGGAAACCGCACGGAGGATTTTCAACCGGCCCATCGAGTTGCCCCCGCTGGTCGGCACGGTCGTGAAGCATTTTTTATAAGGTGCTGTTATCCGCGGATTTCCCCGTTTTTTGTGTGCCGGGCTGCGCTGCCAGCCAGCCCGGAGCCCAAAGAGGGGGAGAAATTTTCCGGTTGCAACTTCCCCCGGTCCCGGCAAGGATAACAGACCTTTATGTCCACCGATCGAAAAGTCGTCATTACCGGAATCGGAGTTATTACCCCGATTGGCAAAGATCTCGCGTCCTTTTGGGACTCGTTGAAAAATGGCCGCAGCGGCATTGACCGCATCAGCTCCTTCGATACCACCGACCTCGATTGCAAGATCGCGGGCCAGGTGAAGGACTTCGACGCCGCGTCCTACTTCAACAACCCGAAAGACGTCCGCCGCACCGACCGCTTCACGCAGTTCGCCATGGCCGCCGCCAAGATGGCGATGGCCGACAGCGGCATCGACCTTGAAAAAGTGGACCGCACCCGCTTCGGCACCATCGTCGGCAGCGGCATCGGCGGCTTGCAGACCCTTTGCGACCAGCACACCATTTTGATGAACAAGGGGCCGAAGCGCATCTCCCCCTTCATGATCCCCATGATGATTAGCAACATGGCCAGCGGCCTTGTTTCCATGGAGTTCGGCCTCGGCGGTCCCAATTTCTCCACCACTTCGGCCTGCGCCACCTCCTGCCACGCTATCGGCGAGGCTTGGCGGATGATCCAGCACGGCGAGGCGGACATCATCCTCTGCGGCGGCTCCGAAGCCACCGTGGTGCCCATCGGCATGGCCGGTTTCTCCGCCATGAAGGCTCTTTCCACCCGCAACGACGAGCCGCAGCGCGCCTCCCGTCCCTTCGACAAGGACCGCGACGGCTTCGTGATGGGCGAAGGCGGCGGCATTCTGGTGATCGAGGAGCTTGAACACGCCAAGGCTCGCGGCGCCCGGATTTACGCTGAAATCGCCGGTTACGGTCTCAGCGCCGACGCTTATCATATGACTTCTCCGCTGCCCGAGGGCGAAGGCGCTGCTCGGTGCATGCAAATGGCGCTCGAAAAGAGCGGCATCAAGCCCGAGGAAGTCGATTACGTCAACGCTCACGGCACCTCCACGGGCCTCGGCGACGTTTGCGAAACCAAGGCGATCAAGGCGGTCTTTGGCGACCACGCCAAGAACGGGCTTATGGTTTCCTCCACAAAATCCATGACGGGCCATCTTTTGGGAGCCGCTGGCGTGGTTGAAATGGCTGCATGCGTGCTCGCGCTGACCCAGGGCATCGTGCCGCCGACCATCAACCTCGACGACCCCGATCCCGAGTGCGACCTCGACTACGTGCCGAAGGTTGCCCGCGAGAAGAAAGTGCGCGTGGCCCTGAACAACTCCTTCGGTTTCGGCGGGCACAACGCCACGCTGATCGCCAAGGCGTACGAGGGCTAGCCCGGCCTCGTTGAAATTTGTGAACGCGCCTTGGGTGAAAGCTTAAGGGCACCTCTGGAAACCGGTCGCACGTTATCCACTTTGTCTTTTTGCGCCCTTTAGGCCCCATTTTTCAGTCAATATTGATGAATATTGCCCGAAAAATGAGCCCAAAAGGTCATCAAAAATCCTTCGTGGCTACCATGCGCCGGTTTCCAGAGGTGCCCTAAAGGCGCGTTTTTTTTACCATGTTTTTAACGCCCCGGGAAAAAAAGGTCGTGGCCTTGCTGTTGCTTTTGGCCATCGTAGGAGGCATGGTATGGGTCTATCGGCACCGGGTTGGGTCCAAAAAACCCAAGACTCCCGTGGCGGTTCACTTTTATGCAGAAAACTGGTTTTACAGAAGCGCTTGAACAAGCGGTCGCGGCCGATCCGCGTTACGACCGGGAAGCTTATCTCTTTTTGCAGGACGCCCTGGATTTCACCATGAAGTTCCGCAAGAAGCAGAAAACCGAGCTTTCGCGCCACGTAACGGGGCAGGAATTGCTGGAGGGCATCCGGCAATACGCGCTCAAGGAGTTCGGCCCGATGGTCCCCACGGTGTTCGAGACCTGGGGCATCACCCGCTGCGAGGATTTCGGCGAAATGGTCTTTAACCTCATCCGCGTGGGCATTTTTGGCAAAACCGACAGCGATTCCATTGAGGACTTTGGCAGCGGCTACGACTTCCGCAAAGCCTTCGTGGAGCCGTTTTTGCCCGAGCGCCCGGCGGCCCGCCCGTCGCAAGAGACGGTCAGCCAGCCGTAGCCTCCCATTTTCCCAATCTCCCGCATGATCGAGTTCCCAACTTCCCAGGTTCGGCAGTGGACGCTCCCCAACGGCTTGGTGATTTTGGTAGAAGAGGACCATTCCGTACCCGTGGCCAGCGTCCAGGCTTGGTGCGAAACGGGGTCCATCCACGAAGGCGCGTGGCTGGGAGCCGGGCTTTCGCACATTTTGGAGCACATGCTGTTCAAGGGAACGGCCCGGCGCGGCCCCGGCCAGATCGCCCGGGAAGTCCAGAACGCGGGCGGCTACATCAACGCCTACACCTCTTTTGATCGCACGGTTTATTGGATCGACATCCCCAAGGCGGGCGTGTCCACCGCCATCGACATCCTGGCCGACGCGACGATGAACTCCACCCTGCCGGAGGCGGAATACGCCAAGGAGCAGGAGGTCATCCGGCGCGAGTTTGCCATGGGCATGGACGACCCGGACCGGGTCAGTTCCAAAACGCTGTTTGCGACGGCTTACCGGCGGCATCCCTACCGGCACCCCGTCATCGGGCATCTGGACGTTTATAACCGGCTCACGCGCGATGACGTGATGGCTTACTACAAGGCCCGCTACGTTCCCAACAACCTCTTTTTTGTCATCACGGGCGACGTGGACCCGCAAGCCGTGCGGGACCAGCTTGCCGCGCTTTTTGAAACCAGCCCGCTCCAGCCGCTGCCGCCGGTCTATGTTCCGGCGGAGCCGGTGCAGTTGGGCCGCCGGGAGGAGCATGTGGAGTTTCCCACGGAGCTGACCCGGCTTGAACTGGCCTGGCACATCCCGGAACTGACGCACCCCGACGTGCCCGCGCTCGATCTGCTTTCGATGATCCTGGGCGACGGCCGCTCCAGCCGACTGTTCCGGCGCGTCCGGGAGGAGCAATCCCTCGTTCATGGCGTGCAGGCTTGGTGCTACACCCCTGGGCAGCCCGGGCTTTTCGGCATCGAGGCGCTGCTCGACCCCGCCCGGCGCGATGCGGCGCTTGCAGGGATTTTCGCGGAAGTTGAGCGCCTCAAAACGGAGGGAGTCACCCCCGAGGAGCTTGCCAAGGCGGTGCGGCAGGCGCTTTCGGGCCAGATCAGCGGCTTGGCAACCACCCGGGGCCGCGCGGCGGACTTGGGCTCCAACTGGCAATTGACGCGCAACTGCCAGTTCACCCGCGACTACCTCGCCGCGCTCCAGCGGGTCACGGTGGACGACCTCGCCCGCGTGGCGCGCGCTTATTTTACAGACCAAAACCTCACGGTCACTTCGCTCAACCCGCCGGGCACGCTTGGCAAAGCGGTTGCCGAAACCTCCGGCACGAGCGCGGGGCCGGTGCAAAAGTTCACGCTGGCCAACGGGCTGCGGCTGCTGGTGCGCGAAGATCCCCGGCTGCCGATGGTCTCGGCGGTGGCCACTTTCAAATGCGGGCTCCTTTCCGAAACGCCGGAAAACAACGGCATCTCGCGGCTTTATTCGCACGTGCTGCCGAAGGGCACCGCAAGCCGGTCGGCGGAAGCCATTGCCGAGGAGATCGAGTCCCTGGGCGGCGGCATCGGCGCGGAGGCCGGGAACAATTCCTTCGGCGTCTCGCTCAAAGTGATGCAGCCAGATCTGTCCGCCGGGCTCGAACTGCTCGCGGACGTGCTCTTGCACCCCACGTTTCCCGAGAAGGAGATCGCCCGCGAGCAAGAGGCGCAACTGGCCAGCCTCAAGGCCGAGGACGAGGAGCCCACGGTGGTGGCGCGCCATTTGATGCGCCGCACGCTTTTCGCCGAGCACCCTTACGGCATGAGGGCGGGCGGCACCCCGGAGACGGTCGCGGCCCTGGATCGTGCGCGGCTGCTGGCGTTCCATCGGGAATTTGCCGTGGCGCGCAACGGCGTGCTCGCGGTTTTTGGCGCGGTGAAGGCGAGGGAAGTGCTGGCGCTGGTGGAAAGATATTTCGCGGAATTGCCGCCCGGCCAGCCCGCCCTGGAAACGCCGCCGCGGCCCGCGCCGCTCGCCGGAGCACAACACGTGGAGGAGTTTAAGCCGAAGGAGCAGGCCATTGTCATGGCCGGGTTCCGGGGGCTGGATATTTACGATGCGCGGCGCTATGCGCTGGAGTTGATCGAGGAGGCGTGCAGCGATTTGGGTTCCCGCTTTTTCAACCGCATCCGCGAGAAGCTTGGGCTCGCCTATTTCGTGGGCGCGAGCCAAGCCACGGGGCTGGTTCCCGGCCCGTTCGTGTTTTACCTCGGCACCGACCCGGCCAAGGTGAAGCTGGTGAAAGCGGAATTTCTGGACGAAATCCGCGCGCTGGCCGCCGACGGGTTAACCGGTGAAGAACTGGCCCGGGCCAAGGCGAAGTTGCTGGGAGAGGAGGCGCTGCGCCACCAGAGCAACGATTCGCTGGCCCACGAATGCGCGCTGGACGAGCTTTACGGGCTGGGGTTCGACGAGTTCACCCACCTCGCGCAACGGATCGAAGCGGTGACGCTGGACGACGTGCGCAAGGTGGCGGGGGCGATTTTCAAAACGCCCGATTTCGTGTTGGCGGTGGTGCGGCCCGAGGGGAAGGAATAGCACGCCTCGCGAACGATTTTACCCGGCGAGGCATCGCGCGGCGTCCTTCACGATGGCTTGCATCGCGGCGTCGGCGGTTTCGATGCGCTCGACCAGCCGGAGCTGGTTGCGGGCGCGCTCCAGGTTGTGCTTGGGGTGGGCGATTTTGAAATAGACATCGCCTTCCAGGTAATCAGTGAGGAAGCGGATGCCCACTTCGTAGGTCATTAGCTTGCCCGCGAAAACGAGGTGTTCCCATTCGGCGGGCGTGAGGATGTTCCCGGCCCCGGCCAGGTAGCCGCGCACCACGGCGTCGAAAACGGGCAGCGAGACGTTGATTTTCCGCGCGTCGGTTTCGTCCTCCACGGCGGTGTTGCAGGCGAAGCGGACAAGATCGCCAAAGTCGTAGAGCGAAAGCCCTGGCATCACGGTGTCCAGGTCGAGAACGCAGATGCCTTCGCCGGTCGTATCGTCGAGCATCACGTTGTTGAGCTTGGTGTCGTTGTGGGTGATGCGTTCGGGGATGGCCCCGGTGCAGGCGAGGCTCAGCAGCCGCGCGGTTTCAGCTCCGCGCGCGAAGGCAAAGTCCAGTTCGGCGGCGACTTCCGCCCGGCGGCCACGGGCGTCTTTGTCGGCGGCCCGGCGCAGCGCCTCGAAGCGGCGCGGCGTGTCGTGGAAGTGCGGGATGGATTCGTGGAGCCGCCCGCCGGGGAGATCGGCGAGCTGTTGTTGGAAGCGGCCAAAGGCGCGCGCGGCCTCGAAGGCTTGCGCGGGCGTTTCCACGGTATCGTAGGTATGCGCGGCTTCGATGAAAAGATAGACGCGCCAGTAATCGCCGTCGTGGAGATGGCAATAGGGCTTGCCGTCGAGCGCCGGAACGAGTGTCAGCACCCGCCGGTTGTCGCCGCCCGCATGGTGTTTCAAAATATGCGAGGTGACGCGGCTGATGTTCTCCATCAGGGCCGGGACTTTTTTGAAAATCCGGTGGTTGATGCGCTGAAAAATATAGCGCACGGGCGCGCCGGCCTGGTCGAAGATGACCAACTGGGTGTCGTTGATGTGGCCGCTGCCATAGCGGCGCGCATCCACCAATTCGCCGTGGATTGAGAACCGGGCGGCGACGGCGCGCATCGCCTCCAGCGTGGGGGTTAGAGATCGATCTGCCATTCGGGTTTGTTTTTATATACCCAGCGGTAGTAATCGGCACGCACAAGTTGAGATGCCGCCTCCTTGTCGAGGATGACTTTGACCTGGGGGTGAAATTGCAAAATGGAACCGGGAACGGATGCGGTGAGAGGCCCTTCCACGGTGGCGGCCACGGCGGCGGCTTTGGCTTGGCCAAAGGCCAACAGCAGACACATGCGGCTATCCATGATGGTGCCCAGGCCCATGGTGATGACATGGTGGGGCACCTCGGCTTCACTGGCGAAGAAGCGGGCGTTGTCGCGCCGGGTTTCCGCCGTGAGGGTCTTGATGCGGGTGCGGGAGGCCAGCGAGGAGCCCGGCTCGTTGAACCCAAGATGGCCGTCGGAGCCGAGCCCGAGGATTTGCAGATCAATGCCACCGGCTTCGCGAATGGCCGCCTCATACGCCGCGCAATGCCCGGGGATGTCGCGGGCGAGGCCGTCGGGAATGCGGGCGCGCTCGCGGGGAAGGTTGATGTGGCGGAAAAGGTTTTCCTCCATGAAGTGGTGGTAGGACTGAGGGTGATCCGGTGCAAGGCCGGCGTATTCGTCCAGGTTGAAGGAGCTGGCTTTTGAAAAATCGAGCGCCCCTTCGCAATGGAGCCCGATGAGCCGCCGATAAAGGCCCAGCGGGGTGCTGCCGGTGGCCAGCCCGAGCACGGAGGCGGGTTTTTCACGAAGCTGGCGTGCCACCAGGCGTGCGGCGGTGGCGCTGGCTTCTTCAGCGTTGGCGAGGATGATGACTTCCATGATGTTTTAAATTATTGATGAAGTTTGGG
Organism: uncultured Chthoniobacteraceae bacterium; assembly: GCA_964513965.1. Taxonomy (GTDB): domain Bacteria; phylum Verrucomicrobiota; class Verrucomicrobiia; order Chthoniobacterales; family Chthoniobacteraceae; genus UBA695. The sequence continues at coordinate 135,908 of CAZEOO010000005.1, read as the reverse complement.
AAGACTGGCGGCGGCGACGGCCTGGCCCACGCGGCGGTTTTTTCCGCTGGGAAGGTGGAGTTGCACGCGGGCGAGTTCGGGATAGCTGTCGCGGAGAATTTCTCGCGCTTTTTCGAGAATGAAATTGCCGCCCGGCCCTGCCGTCACGCCGCCGAGCAGCAGGACGTGGTTGAAGCGGTAAAGCCCGGCGTAAAGCGGGAGAGCGTGGCCGAGGTAAGCGCCGAGGGTTTCATAGACGGCGCGGGCCGCCGGGTCGCATGCCTCGGCCATGGCGCGCAGTTTTCTGAGCCGCTCGGGCAGCGCAAGCCCGGGCAGCGATATGCCCGCCGCCGGGAGAAGCTTGCCGATGCCTTGCTGGGAAAGGTACATCACGCCCGCGCCTTGGTCGCCGGACCATTCGTCGACGGCGGCTTCCGGGGCGATGTCCAGCGGGGCGAAGGCAAGCTCGTTGATCCAGCCGTTCATTTTTCCGGCGGGGTCGATATACCCGGCGGCCAGGCTGGAGCCGAGGGCGATGCCGAGAAGCCCTTCACCCTTGACGCCCAGCGACATGGCTCCGGCAAGCGCGGTCACGTCGCCGTCGTTGGCTACTTCAACGGGAACGCCCCATTCCTCGCGCAGCCGCTGGAAAAGGGCGTGCGCGGCCGGGAGCTTTTTGGTGGGAACGGAGCGCAGCAGCGATGAGGCCATGATGCGGTTGCCGACGATAACCCCTGCGGAACTGCCTCCGATGGCATCCACGCGGGGCAGGTGCGCGGCAGCCTGGCGGAGTGCTTCGTTGAGAACGTGGTAATGGTACTCGGGGTCGGTTTGATCCGAAGGGTTCCATGGGATCTCGTCGCTATAGACGGGCTGGCCGGCGCGTACGGCGGCCACTTTGCAATTGCTGGCCCCGAGGTCGAAGCCGATGCGGCAGCCATCGAGGTTCCCTCCGAGCGTGGCGGTGGATTCGTGCGCCGAGGGAAGGTCGCCGGGCTCGACCGCCACGACCTGGAACGGTTTTTCGTAGATCGCGGCCATGAGGCCGGTGTCGAAAGCGCGCGCGCCGTTGGTGGAGTAGGTTTGGGCGAGGTGGCGGGCGATTTCCGCCGGGCCATCGACATAGAGCCGCCAACCGCCCGCGGCCCATAGAAAGAGCTTTGCCAGCCGCTCGGCGTGGAAGAGCGTGGCGGCCTCCGCCGGGTCGCCCACGGGGCTTTCAAATACGGCGATGTTGCCGCCCTCGCGTTCGAGCGCGAGGCGCATGCGGCGGGTGCCCGCGCGGCATTGGTCGCGATGGAATCGGACGAAGGGGGAGAAGGCCGGGTCCAGCGTTGGGGTTTGGCAAATCATAGCGGGCCACTCCACAGGCTGGCCGGGTATTCGCCCGCCTGGACGAGCCGGGCGAGTTGCTCGACGACGAGCGGTTTGTCTTCGCGGTAGGTGACGCCGAACCAGCGGCTTTCGCTGGGCAGGACGCTGACGCGGGCGGTCCCGGCGGCGATCATTTGGGCTACTGCGGCGGGAATGTAGAACTCGGCCTTGGCGTCGCCACCTTGAGTGGAAAGGAACCGGCGCAACTCCGCTTCGAGCAGGGGAAAAAGGGCCGGGGTGAAGCCCCAGCAGTTCATGGAAACGGTTTCGTTGCCGCTGAATTCCACGATGCCGCCGTTGGCCGTTTGCTGGCGCGCGCCTCCCGGGGGTTTTTCGATGCCCGTTTGCTCCTCGATGCTCTCGAGCCATCCGTTCGCGCCCATGCGGCAGAGGCCGCGCGAGACAGTGCCGTGCTCGGAGAGCGTGCGGTCCATGCGGTAGCCGACCATCGCAAATTCAGCAGGGCAGTCTTGCCTGGGCGCTTTGGAAAGAAACGTGGCGAGCGTGAGCAATGCGGGCGCGCCGTAGAAATCGTCGGCGTTGATGGCGGCGAAGGGACCGCTGATTTCGTGGCGGGCGCACCAGATGGCGTGGCCGGTGCCGAGCGGTTTTTGGCGGGAGGCCGGGACGGCGCATCCCTCGGGAAGATCGCTCATTTCCTGGAAGGCGTAGCTCACTTCAATCTGTCGCTCGTAACGCTGGCCCACGCGGCGTCGGAACTCCGCCTCGAAGTCCCGGCGGATGACGAACACCACTTTGCCAAAACCGGCGCGGAGGGCATCGAAAACGGAGTAGTCGAGGAGCGTTTCGCCCGACGGACCCATGGGGTCAAGCTGTTTGAGCCCCCCATAACGGTTGCCCTTGCCAGCAGCAAGAATGAGTAAGGTTTGCGGCATTACACAAAAATGACAAATTCCAGCCGGAACGCAACTTCATTTTTTCGGGAACCGCCGCGCACGCTTACCAGCGGCGTTGTTCGCGCCGGAACTGCGCCGGGGTGTAGTGGGCGTGGCGCAGAAAGACGCGGCTGAAGTGGTGGCGGTTGGCGAAGCCGGTGGCTTCGGCGATTTCCTCGATGGACGCCTCCGAGAGCAGCAGCAGGCGGCTGGCTTCGCGAATGCGCCGCGCGGCCACGTAGCGCGCCGGTGGCGTGCCGGTCCATTCCTTGAACCAGCGGATAAAGCCTTCCACGCTCATGCCGACATGGCTCGCCAGGACCGCGTTGGAAAGATCTTTGCGCAACGAGCGGTCGATGCGTTCGAGCAATTGCACGAGCGCGGGGTGCAGGGCTGAGAATTCGCCCGGCGGTATTTCGGCCAGCCAATCGTGGAGCAGGCCCAGGCAGAGATGGTAGAGCGGCAGTTTGCCCTGCGGGGATTCGTCGGCAAGGGTGCTAAGCCGTTGGCGCAGTTCCGCGAGGTTCGCTTCGAGCGCCGGGGTGAGCGCCACGTGGCGGATTCCAGGGGCGAGACTCAGCGAGACGGGCGGTGAAAAATGGACCCACAAATGCGACACGCGGGGAGCCCCCAGAGCGTCGAAAGTGGTGTTTTCGGGGATGATGAGCAGTTCGCTGGGGAGCAGGGGAATGGTGCGGCCGCCAATGACGACGGAGGAGCCTTTCCCGCCGTTATAGTAAAGCCGCCAGAAGGGATTGCGGAGGCCGATGAAACGCCATTTCACACAATCGCGCAGGAAACCGCACTCCTGAAGTTGGAAGCCGCCGGAGCCGAAAGGGTCCACGTCATGCAGCGTCACAGGGTGGGGGATGAAAGGGTCGATCATGGGAGAGGATCAGTTTTAGATACAACAAAGGCACGATTGGGCACAGACGGTTTATGCCTTAAAAGCTACAGTTCGGCAAATCTTACCTCCAAACAGATACAATCCCATTCCAACTCCATTCCACCCCATGCTTCACAAAAAACTTCGCTACCGCCAGATCCACCTCGATTTCCACACTTCGCCCGACATTGAAAGCATCGGCACCGCTTTCAACAAAAAGGAGTGGCAGGAGACGCTGAAAGCCGCCGCGGTGGATTCCATCACCTGCTTTTCAAAATGCCACCACGGCTTGAGCTACCATCCCACCAAAGTGGGCGTGCAGCATCCCCATTTGAAGTTCGACCTGCTGCGGGCGCAGATGGACGCGTGCAAGGAGATCGACGTGCGCGTGCCGGTTTACCTTTCCGCGGGCGTGGACAACACCATCACCAAGATTCACCCCGAATGGCGCGAGATTAACGCGCAGGGGGAGTTGGCGGGCTGGAACACTTCGCCGCTCTCGCCGGGCTTCCACAAGATGTGCTTCAACACGCCGTATCTGGATTACCTCTGCCGCCAGATTGAAGAGGCTGTGACGCTCTTCCCGGAAGCCGACGGGATATTTCTGGATATTATTTTCCAAGGCGAATGCTGCTGCCCGTGGTGCATGGAGACCATGGCGCGCCTGGGTCTCGACCCCGAGAAGGAGGAGGACCGCAGGAAGAACGCGCGCCTTGCGCTGGAACGCTATTACAAGGCGACCACGGCGGCTTGCAAGATCCACAATGCCGACATGCCGGTGTTCCACAACAGCGGCCACGTGACGCGCAACGACAGCGAGTTTTTGCAATACCAGAGCCACCTGGAGTTGGAATCCCTGCCCACGGGCGGCTGGGGTTACGATCACTTCCCGGAATCCGCCTCTTACGCCGGGCGCACGGGCCTGGATTACCTGGGCATGACGGGCAAGTTCCACCTTTCCTGGGGCGAATTTGGCGGATTCAAACACCCGAACGCGCTGCGCTACGAATGCGCCGTGATGACGGCCTTCGGCGCGAAGTGCAGCGTGGGCGACCAGTTGCACCCGAATGGCAAGCTCGACCGCTCCACCTATGAATTGATCGGGGCGGGCTACAACGAAGTGGCCGCTTATGAAGCCTGGTGTCGCGATTCCGCGCCGGTGGCGGACATCGCCATTCTTTCCAGCGAATCCGAAAGCGGCCGCCGCGAGGAGACGGGCGCCGCGGACACCGGCGCGTGCCGAATGCTGCTGGAAGGGCACCACCTCTTCTCGCTGATCGGCCGGGAGCATGATTTCTCCGAGTACAAGCTGCTGATATTACCCGACAATATCGAAGTGGACGAAGCCCTCAAGGCGAAGATCGACGCCTTCGTCAATGGCGGCGGGAAGCTGCTCCTGACGGGGCGCAGCGGGCTCGTCAAAGGCGGGGAGAAGTTCGCGTGGGACATCGGCGCGGATTATTTCGGCCAGAGCCCGTATGAGCCCGATTATGTGCTCGGCGCGCCCGGGCTGCGCCCTTCCTACATTGATACGCCGTCGATTTCCTACCAGGGCTCGCAGCGCATCAATGTGACGAGCGGCCAGAGCCTTGGCCAGGTGTTCGACCCGTATTTCAACCGCAACTACAAGCACTTCTGCAGTCACCAGCACACGCCCTACCGGCCCGAAGCCTCGGGTTACGACGCGGGCGTCATCAAGGGAGCCATCGCCTACCTCGCCCATCCGGTGTTCAGCATCTACCGCTGGAACGGCACGCTGCCGCAGCGGGAACTGGCGCTGGGGGCGATCCATGCGCTCCTGGGTGACAGCCGGACGGTGAAAACAAATCTGCCCTCGGGAGGCCGCATCACCGTGCGCCGCCAGGCTGCGGAGAAGCGCGAAATCGTTCACCTCATTTACGCCGCCAAGCAGGTGCGCGGTGGCGCGGCGCAAGGCGGCAAACCGCACAGCGCAGTGGTGGAAGTCATCGAAGATATTGACCCGCTTTGCAACGTGAAGGTGGCCGTCCGCCCGCAAAAGAACGTGGCCCGCGTGACGCTGGAGCCGCAAGGGAAGGAGATTGCGTTCACCTGCCGGGACGGGGTGGTCGAGTTCACGCTCGACTCCTTCGCTTGCAGCCAGATCGTGGCGCTGGCCGAAGCGTAATCCCGCCTGAAGTTCACATCGAAGCCGGGCGCGCATCGTCGCGCCCGGCTTTTGCTTTTTTTCACAGCGGCATTTGACCGCCCGTGGCTCCGTAGATTTCGCCCGTGACGTAGCTGGCATACCGGGACGCGAGGAATACGAAAATGGGCGCGATTTCGGCGGGCTGCGCCGGCCGCCCCAACATGCTCTGTTTGCCGAAGTTGGCGACTTTCTTTGGGTCCATGGTCGAGGGAATCAGCGGCGTCCAAACCGGCCCCGGCGCGACGGCGTTGACGCGGACGCCTTGCTGGATGGCCAGTTCGGCGAAGGAGCGCGTGAAGTTGGCGATGGCCCCCTTGGTTGCCGCGTATGGCGCGAGCTTTCCGTCGGGGTCGAACCCCTGGATGGACGTGGTGTTGATGATGACGCCGCCCGGCTGCATGTGGCTCAACGCCGCCCGGGAAAGGTGGAACATCGGGTAGACGTTGGTTTTGAAGGCGCGGTCAAATTCCTCGTAAACGAGTTCGCCCGCCGATTGGTAAGTCGCCTGGTAGGCGGCATTGTTGACCAGAATATCGAGCTTGCCGAACTCGGCCACGGTGCGTTCCACCAATTCGAGGCAGCACTCCTGGGAACGAATATCCCCCGGCAATTTCAAGCAGCGGCGGCCCTCGGCGCGGATGGCTTTTGCCGCGGCCTCGGCGTCCGGTTCTTCGTTGAGGTAACTGATGGCGACATCCGCCCCCTCCCGTGCGAACGCCAGCGCGACGGCCCTTCCGATGCCGCTGTCGCCCCCCGTAATCAGCGCGGAGAGTCCCTCAAGCAGACCGCTTCCAAGGTAGGTTGCCTCGCCATGGTCGGGCAGGGGATGCATTTCCGATTCGAGGCCGGGCGGCGCGATCTGCTCCTGGTGTTCGAAAGGAGGAACGGGCCCCGCTGCGCGGGGATCGACGGTGGTGTTGCCATGGATGCGCATAGTATTTGAGTTGGATGCCGCAAGGCGTCTCCCTTTTTCGAACCCTGCCGCACCCCGGGATGCTGCGGAATTTGCAAATCCCCGCCGGGAGTGGGGTAGAGAATGCCTTTACCCTCCTTTCAATGCTTCCTATGCTTTAGCCGAATGCATTGGCTCACTCAGAATTTTCTGCGCGTTCACGTGAAAACGCGCCCTTTGATCGCCACCAGCCTTTATGGGTTGGCGGCAAGTTTGGCATCGGTCGGCTTTCAGCTTGGCATCGCTTGGTTTTATCAACTTTGGAGCCGCGCCGCGGCGGATGTGAGCTTTTGGCGTTTTGCCGGGCTGAGCTTCGGCGTGATCGTCGCCACGTCGCTCGCCGCCGGGTGGCTGCTCAACGCGTTTTGCCCGGAAGCGGCGGGCAGCGGCATTCCACAGGCGAAACTGGCGTTTTGGAAGGAGTTCGGATATTCGCCACGGCGGATCGCGAGCGTCAAATTTCTCGCAGGGGTTCTCAGCATTGGCGGCGGGCAAAGTCTCGGGCGGGAAGGGCCATCAGTTCAGCTTGGCAGCAACCTGGCCTCCACCGCCGCCGGGCTGCTCGGAGTTGCGAAGCATCACCGCCGGGCCGCATCGGCTGCGGGATCTGCGGCGGGCCTGGCGGCCGCGTTCAACGCTCCGCTGGCATCGGTGGCTTTTGTGCTGGAGGAAATCATTGGCGATTTGAACAGCCGGTTTATCGGCGGCGTGCTTTTGGCGGCGGTGATCGGCGCTTTTGTGGTCCATGCGGCGATTGGCGCGCAGCCTGCCTTTGAACTGGCGAGGATCGACGAGCCGACCTGGCGCGCCTACTTGCTAATGCCCCTGGCCGCCGCGCTTTCGGCCTTGATCGGCGTCTATTTTCAGCGCACGTGCCTGGCTCTGCGCGCGCGGGCCGCCCAACACCGCGCGATTCCCAAGTGGCTGCATCCGCTGGGCGGCGGGCTCGTCACTTGGATCATCGGCATCGCGGTGTTTGCCCTCACGGGTCGGCTCGGCATTTTTTCCCTCGGCTATGACGACCTTTCGGACGCGCTCACCCATGGCATCGCGTGGCAGCTTGCCGCGCTGCTGCTGGCGGGCAAACTGGTGGCCACGGTGGTCTCATATGGTTTGGGCGGGTGCGGCGGCATTTTTTCGCCCAACCTCTTTTTTGGCGCGATGTGTGGCGCTTGCGTGGCGGGAATCGGTTCGCACTTTTGCGCGCTGACGCACTCCGATCAAATCATGCTGGCGGTGGGCGGCATGAGCGCCTGCCTTGGGGCCGTGGTGCAGGCTCCAGTCACGGCCATCCTCATTATTTTCGAGATGACGCACCAATTTGCGCTCTTGCCGGGGTTGATGCTGGCGGGGCTGGTCAGCCAGGCGCTGGCGCGCTCCATGAACCGCGCCAATTTCTACGATGCGGTTTTGCTCCAAGACGGGCACCAACTGGAGCATCTCATTCCGCCGCGCGATTTGCGAAGCTGGGAGAATCTCCCCATTTCCGCCATCGCGCAGTTCGAGCCGGTGACGATCGACGATGGGTCCGGGGAAGCTCTCAAGGCGCTGCTCGCGCGGCATCCTTATCGGTATTTTCCGGTGGTTGAGAAGGGGGCGGTGCGCGGCATCGTGGCGCGAACGGAAGTGGAAGCCTCGATCAACGAGCAACGCGCGCTCAAGCCGCTGCCTGCGATCACCTGCCGCCCCGGGGAAATCATTCGCAATGTGCAGGCCCGTTTCATCGAGTCTAGCGCCGGGTTTATCGTGTTGAGCGACAAGCCTGACGGAGCGGTACTGGGCGTGGTGACGCTGCACGACGTTCTGCGGGCGCAGGTGGCCATCAGCGAGCGGGAAAACGGCTAGCGTAATTTATCATGCGCGAACCGCCGCGACCGCTCTCGGGAGGCGGCAAAGGACCACCGTGCCTTTATCCCGGGCGCGGCCTACGGAGAGCGTCGCGCCGATTTCCTGCGCCCGGTAGCTCATGCTTTTGAGACCCAGCCCCCGGCTTTTTGAAGGTCCGGTGGAATGCCGATGCCGTTATCCTGAATCCCGAGCACGATGCCCCGGGAGCTTTCGGTGAGGCTGATTCGCACCTTGCTTGCCTCTCCGTGTTTGCGGGAGTTGTTGATCGCTTCCTGCGCGATGCGGAACAAGTGCGTGGAAGCCTTCGCGTCTGCCAGAATCACCGGCTTCGGGCAATGGAAGGTGCAGGGAATCTGAAACAGATTGGTGAAGATTCCCGCCAACTCTGCCAATGCATTCATCAGCCCATCTCCTTCCGGCCCGACCGGGTGCAACCCGTGGGAAAGGTTGCGTGCCTCGTTTACGCTCAGGTTAAGGAACGCGGAAATTTGCTGGGCGGCTTCCGAATCCCGGTCCCCGCGTTCCGAAAGGCGGCGAGCCAGCATATGGCACATCATCGAAATGCCCGCGAGATTTTGGCAGAGCCCATCGTGAAGCTCCTGGGAGAAGACTTGCTTTTCGCGCTCGCTGATCGTGAGCAGCTCCCGCTGCAATTCAACGCGTTCGGCGGCGGTGCGGAGCGCGGCGATGCCAAAGGCGAGGTTGTTAGCCAGTTGGCGCAATAGTTCAATCTCCTCGGGATTAAACGAATCGGCGGTGGATGCGTAGATCGTCAATGCCCCAGGGCGGCGGCGGTTCATCGTCAAGGGAAGCGAAATCATTGCTCGAAACCCATGCCTGGCCAGGGCTTCGCGCCAAGGCAACAAATAAGAGGCGGTGTCCACCGAATGACAGACTTTCATCCTGCCCATCCGGATTGCGGCTCCGGCCGGACCCCGACCGTGCTGTTCGTCCGCCCAGGTGATCGAGACCTGGCTGAGATAACCGCCTTCGTCGCCCGCGCTTGCCGCGGGGCGTACGGTCTTTTTCTTGTCGTTTTCCGGGAACCCAACCCATGCCATTTTCGCCCAGCCGGTTTTCACGATGACTTGGCAAATGGTGACGAGCAGTTTGGTTTCGTCCGTTTCCCGCACCAGTGCTTCGTTGCATTCCGTCAAAACGCGAAGCGCCCGGTTGGCCCGGTGCAGTTTGGCCGTGCGGTCCCGGACGCTTCTTTCCAATGCTTCCTGCGAGTTGCGCAACTGCTTCTCCATTCGTTTGCGCTCGGTAATATCCAGAGATATTCCGCAGACCTCCACCGCCGCTCCCGATGCGTCATTGAGAGGGAATTTAACGGAAGTATTAATGTAGGAGCGGCCGTTGCGATCGGTGCCGGTCTCCTCAAAGTTCGCCCGCCCGCCTTGCAACATTTTCAGGTCGTTTTTACGCCAGCGATCGGCGTCTTCTTTTGGGGCGAAATCATAATCGGTCATGCCGAGAATGCGTTCCTGGGAATACCCCGTGAACCGCTCGATCTCGGTGTTGGCGAATACGAAGCGGCCCTGACGATCCTTGACGTAGATCGCCACTGGAGCGTTGTTGACGATCATCTGAAAACGTTGGGTTGCATTGCGGAGCGCCTCCTCGTTCCGTTTGCGTTCTGAGAGGTCGAGAAACGCGCCGACGGCTCCCCTTGGCCGGTTCGCTTCGTCGAACAAAGGTCGCGCGCTGGCGACCACGGCGATTCGCTTGCCGTCTTCGCAAATCACATCCATCTCCTGCCCGGCGACGATTTCTCCCCGGAGGGCGCGCTGCATGGGCAGCGACGAGTGCTTCAGCTCGCGGCCATGTTGGAACACGGTGAAGGGAGCCGCTCGTGGACCGATTTTGGACATCTCCGCGCCGGGCGACAATCCAAACATATTTTCGAGCGTCAGGTTGCCTTCGATGTGAGTGCCATCCCCTCTCAACGCAAGAGACAAGCCGACGGGAGCCGTGTCAAAAACGGTTTGCAACTCCGCGGCCCGCTCGCGCTCGCGCCGTTGGCTCTCCCGCAGCGCCTGCTCCATGTGCCGGCGTTCGGTGATGTCTTCGAAAACGGCGTAAACCTCGCTGGGGCGCGAGTCTTCATCTCGGATGACGGGTATCGCGTCGATCTGGATCCAGCGGTACGCCTGCAAGTGCGGGTTGAAGATGCCCATGGTCACGTGCCGAACGGGTTTGCCGGTTCGAAGGGCCGCCATGGTGGGATGTTCCCGGCAGGGAAACGCCGAACCGTCTTCCCGTATGGTACCGTATTCTTCCATTAGAGAACTGCCGGGGTGGAAGTTCCCGGGCGTTTTGCCCAGGATGCGTTTGGCGGCGGGGTTCATGGAAATGATGGCCCCATCGGCATCCTGCCGCACCACACCCTGGAGAATGATTTCCGCGAGCAGGCATTCCCGCTCCATTTTGCTGTGCAAATCCGCCTGGGCCTGGCGCAGCGCCTTTTCGGCAATGTGCTTTCCCATTTAGATTAAGTGAGACCAGTTCCCGATGCGCATTTTCGCAGCGGCTGCACGATGAGTTCGATGAGAGGTCATTTGTTTTGAAGGGAACCTCCATCTTGTGGGGTCTTCCAAAGGAATCGACTAAATAGCGACATGGAAAGCCTTATTGGCAGGCGGGGGAATCCCTTAAGAAGCGTGGCGAAAAGTAGAATGCTTCCCGCAAAAAACCGGTTTTTAGTAAAAGAGTGGCCTAGAAAATTACTGCGTGTTCGTAACACCAGAATCGAACGCTCGCTTCTGGTTCGTCTGAGGCCGCCCTTGCAACTCAATCCAGAAGGCTGTTCTCAGCCGTTCACTATAAGACCTTCCTGCGATGGGTGTGAAAGGAAAAAGCCGGGAAAACGCGGACAGAGAAAGCGATCTCCGTTTGTAAGCCTCATTGACCTCTCCTCGCAACCCCCTCATCCTCCGCCAAGCCGCTTGGATAGATGGGAAGCCAGACGACCCAGGGCAGGCGAACTGTCCAAGCGGCCGAGGTGGACATCGATCAGACTGAACGCTTCGGTATTGTTAGCGGCTTCCGCAAGAGCACGATCCAGTTCCCCTTCCGTGGTGGCTACCCAACCCCGGCCCGCTCCCAAAAGTTCTGGCAATCGCGCGTATTGCCACGGGAGAATATTGTTGTAGGGCCCGTCTTGTAGGTGACGTTCGGTCCCATACCCTCCGTTGTTGAGGACGAGCACAACGGGCTTTAACCCGTGGCGCACGACGGTGGACATCTCCACACCCGTCATTTGGAAGGCGCCGTCGCCTACCAGCACGAGCGGGCGCAATTTGGGATTGGCCATTTCCGCGCCGATGGCCGCAGGCACGGCGAATCCCATGGAAGCGTAATAGGCCGGGCCGAGGAATTCCGTTCGGTGGTGAATACGCAAATCCGACGCCCCAAACAACGCATCGCCGACGTCGCACACGACCATCGTTTCGTCGGTCAGATAGCCGTTGATCCGCTGAAAAAGCCGGGCCACCGTCAATGGAGCCGCCGGATCTGACCGAAACTCCGGAAGTGCTTCCCGTGGCGGTAAGTGCACCGCGCGGCGGTGGAGCGCCCCCCCTGAAGCATCAACCAGGCCCCGCAAAAAATCCTCGAATCCCACTCCCTCAAAGGTGTGGAGGCGGATCGAAAGCCGCTCGCTGGTCGCGCTGATGGAGCGGTCGGGGTCGAGCCGGGCGGTATAAATCCCCAAGTTGATGTCGGTCATGAATGCGCCAAGCATCAGCACGCAATCGCTGGTTTCCACATAATCGCGCACCGATTCCATCCCCATTGCTCCCTCATACAACCCCAGGTAGAGCGGGTGTTGTTCTCCCAGCACCGATTTTCCCAGAATGGTGGTGGCGAACGGAATGCCGGTTTTCTCGATCAATTCCAGCGCCAATTCCTGAAGGTTGAACCGGTGGATTTCCACATCGGCAAGGATGACCGGTTTCCTGGCTCCATTGAGCAGGGCTACCGCTTCTTCTAGCGCCTCCTTCAAAGCAGCGGGATCGTGGGGTTCTGGAAGTTCCATCGGGACATGGGCGCCTCTTCCGCAGGCATCCACCATGTCGCGCGGCAATTCGATATAGACAGGCCGCTTATAGCGTTTGGCGGCGGCGAGCACACGGTCGATCTCGGCAAATGCCGTAAACGGATCATCCAAAACTGCAGTAGCCACTGTGATCTGCTCGAACACTTTCTTCTGCGTTTCGAAGTCGCGCACCTTGTGATGCAGCAGGGGATTTTTTCCCCGCTCGCGAACCCCCGGTGCTCCGCTGATGACCACCACGGGCGATTTCTCCGCGAACGCGCCCGCCACCGGGTTCACAATTTTTAGGCCTCCCACGCAATAGGTGACGCAGATAACGCCCAACCCCCGCAATCGCGCATAGGCATCGGCGGCGAACCCAGCACCTTGTTCATCGCAGGTGGTGACGGTCACCAGGGAACTGCGCGCCAACAGATCGTAGAACCCGAGCACATAGTCTCCCGGAATCCCAAAAACATGCCCCACGCCACTGGCTTGCAAACGGGCAATGAGATAATCGCCGACGGTAAGGGCGGTGTCCACGAAGGGAATTTCGGGTCGGGGTGGGTATCTGCGCTTGTTTGCCGCCAAATTCAGATAAACCGACCATGTTTAACGACCTGGAGTCCAGTTCAAACCACTCCGGCGGAACGGGATCTTCTGGTTCGCTTAGGCCGACCGCTGGGCAACGCCGTTCTTAGGCATCTTTTTTCCTCCGGATTACGACTATCAGATACCAGATGATCGCCAAAATTGACCGCGATTGGCCGCGCCTTTGTGGTGGGCTTCCGCGAGTGGGCGATCTCAGAAGAGCAGTGGCGGATGACTGGCGGAAGGTCGAAACCATCCGCTTTGACTCTATCTAGTCAAACACAAACCAATTTCAAAAGACATTCACCTTGAAATAACCGATGGACATCAGCATCCCATCCAACTCCACCACCGCCTCTATCAAGACCGCGCACCCCGTCCCCCATGGTGCAACGCATTTCCGGTTTACCGCGCCCAAGCGCAAACCGGTGATTGATGTGATCAAGAACCTTGACGTACTTTCCGGATGCGAAGGCAAACTCGAATACGGCAGGGGAGTTAAAGGACGCGACCGTCACGGCAGGATTGTTGGATTTACCGTGGTAGCCACTCCGGCTCCCGCTGTGCAGAAAAGGAAAGACGATTCCGCACCCACCCCCGCGCCCATGCCACAGCCCGCCGAGCCAGCGCCGGAACCCGCCCCCGCCAAGGCCAAACTAAACCGTATCTTTGGATTTTCAGCTTGCGCGGTGGCAAAGGCGCTCGGTAAAGCGGGTGTGAAATACGCCGAGGCCGACCGCATCTTCCGCGCCCATGGGATCGAGATGTCGAAGGCTAGTCTTTCGGTTCAGTTGGGGTTTGGGCGCAACCCGGCAGCGTGCGAGCGCCACGGCCAGCCCGCCGCGTTGACGGATACGCAGATGGCAGAACTCCGCGCTGAGGGATTGGAACAACCATCCAAAGCCTGATGCAATCAGGTTCCGCAGCTAATCAAGATGTGTGCCAGAAGCCTCGGACGGCAGGAAAATATAGTCACTTCCTTTAGTGGATATCCTTTTGGAAAAGAGCGAATAGCAGCCATGCCAACTGTACCACCTCCGAAACGGCCCGCCAAGATTCCAAGCTACGCCACGAAGATCGCAAAAGAAATTCTCGATCTGGAAACACTCGAAACACGCAATAGGGACAGTCTCGATTTCCACGAACTGAGCGTTTGGGAAATTCGCGATGCCCTTGTCGCCGCCTACACCGAGGGACGAAAGGCGGCGGAACAAACTTTCTCCGGCAAGTCCTGAGGCCCTGACGCTCCGCGCTCTCCATGCCTCGCGCATGGGGGGCGCGGCTGTGGGTGGTCTATCGGTCCGGCACGGGATCGCTTTTCTTTCCAGACCGGACCATTGCTGCCACGCGCCCCACGGTTTCCAGGGTGAGTTGGGAATTCACCAGCCGGACCACGCGCCAGCCCGCGAGGACGGCTTCGAGGTATTTTTCGGCGTCAGCCACGAAACCGGCGGCGCGGTTGTGCCGACCACCCTTGGCTGGCTGGATCACTAACTGGCAAGTCTTTTTTTCACCGCTGAGTATCATTTGCGACGCAGTTATTGTTGCGGAAGGTGCTCTTTACAATGGCTCTTTTGCGGAAGAGCCAAACTAACCAAGCGTCCGTATGGGGGTACTATATGTTGTTGTGTAATCAATTAGTGTGCACTGCGTATAGTGCTTTTCAGGAAAAGCACATTGCCCTCTCGACGAAAAAGGATTGACTATTTCCCGTTGGGACCCCAACGTTTTCGCCAGTTCTTTGAAAGTTTTGGTCACCTTGTGTGACCTCCATGAACAAGTGCCTTGGACCACGGTCCAGGGAGAATAGGGAAGCGGGTGAAACCCCCGCACGGTTAGCGCCGCTGTAACGGACGACGAACGCTTCAAATGCCACTGCTTTAGAGACTCACCTCTCGGGCGGTAAGGCGAAGCCAGTAGAGTGACCCCGAAGTCAGAAGACCTGCTTGCTCATGCTCATCAAGTCCCAGACATCCGTCTGGGCGACTGTCGCGCCAAAAGACAGGATGGGGGAATTGGACGAGTTTGTTCTGTTGCCGGTTGGAGATTAGAGCGCCTAAGGGCTCCCAAAATCCAGCCAGGCCCTGGATGCCCGCCTTCACTCCCTCGCCGGAGTTGAATGCGGGTTTTTTCGTGCCCTCGTTTCGCGCCCGGCAAAAACGGTCATCAATACGGGGCGGCACCCCATAACAGAAACAAACATGAAAATTTTAACACATAATCTCGGTTTCCCTCGAATCGGCCATCAGCGCGAACTCAAGAAAGCTCTGGAGAGCTATTGGGCCGGGCGCTCTTCTTCGGAGGATTTAATTGAGGTGGGCCGCCAAATCCGCCAGCGCAATTGGCGACTCCAGCAAGCGGCGGGGATTGATCTCATCCCCTCCAACGATTTCAGCTTTTACGACCACGTTTTAGACACCTGTGCCCTGGTTGGCGCGGTGCCGTCCCGCTTCGGCCGTGTCGAAGGTAAGGTAAGCTTGGACACTTACTTTTCCATGGCACGTGGAAGACAGGAAACGTGGGCGGGCAGCCCTGGCGATGACGTGTTGCGCAATACGACAGCCAGCGCGTTGCCCGCCCACGGACTCCAGGCGATGGAGATGACCAAGTGGTTTGACACCAACTATCACTATCTTGTGCCGGAGTTCCACGCAGGGCAGCAGTTCCGCCTTTCCTCTTCGAAGCCTTTTGACGAATGGCAGGAAGCCCGTGCGCTCGGCATCGAAACGGTTCCTGTTCTACTGGGACCGGTCACGTTCCTGTTCCTTGGAAAAAACAGGGAGGACGCCGCGTTCGATCCACTTTCGCTGCTGCCCACGCTGCTGCCGGTGTATGAATCGATATTACAAAAGCTCTACATGCTGGGGGCGAACTGGGTGCAGTTTGACGAGCCGATCCTTTCCTGCGATCTCTCCCCGGCGGCCCAATCGGCGCTACGGCTGACCTACGCCACGCTGCGTAATGCCTCTCCGTCATCCAAAATTCTGCTGGCCAATTACTTCGGAGACCTGGGTCAAAACCGCACCACCGCACTCCAACTTCCGGTGGATGCCCTTCACCTCGACGCAGTGCGTGCTTCGGACGAGTTGGATGCGGTGGTGCGGGAACTCCCCGGCCACATGTTGCTTTCCGTGGGCGTGGTGGACGGGCGAAATGTTTGGGCCAATGACCTGTCCACCTCGCTCCGGGTTTTAGGTCGGGCAGGGCAGACCTTGGGAACGGAGCACCTTATCATCTCGCCCTCCTGTTCGCTATTGCACGTTCCCGTTGGCCTGGCGGCAGAGAAGCAGCTCGACCCGGAGCTGAAGCCCTGGTTTGCCTTTGCCGAGGAAAAACTCGGCGAGGTTGGAACGCTGGCCCGCATTGTGGGCGAGGAAGCCGACTTGTCGGAACTGGAGTTGAACCTGCGCGCCATCGCGAGCCGGAAGTCCAGCCCCCGCCGCCAGAATGTCGCGGTCCAGAAACGGTGCGAAGAAATCCCCGGCAGCGCGTTTCGCCGTAAGAGTTCCTATCCTGTTCGGCGCAAAGCCCAAGCGGCCCGCTTCAATCTTCCCCTCTTGCCCACCACGACCATCGGCTCCTTCCCTCAAACGGCGGAGCTGCGCCGGACCCGCGCGAAATTCAAGCGTGGAGAGATTGGCCTCGCGGAATACGAGCATTTCCTGGAAGACGTCATCCGCGACTGCGTGCGGCGGCAGGAAGATCTCGGCCTCGACGTCCTGGTTCACGGCGAACCGGAACGCACCGACATGGTGGAATACTTTGGCGAACAACTCGACGGATTTGTCATCACGCAAAACGGCTGGGTACAAAGCTACGGCTCGCGTTGCGTCAAGCCGCCCATCATTTACGGCGACATCTCCCGGCCTCGTCCGATGACGGTCCGCTGGTCGAAGTTCGCGCAATCCCTCACCGCCAAGCCGATGAAAGGGATGCTGACCGGCCCCGTCACGATTCTTCAATGGAGCTTCGTGCGTGACGACCAGCCTCGCCACATCACAGCCCGGCAGCTCGCTCTCGCCATTCGGGACGAAGTGCTTGACCTGGAGGCTGCTGGCATCGGCATCATTCAGATTGACGAACCCGCCTTGCGTGAAGGACTTCCATTGCGACGGGACCGTTGGAACGACTACCTGCACTGGGCCGTGGAAGCCTTTCACCTGGCTGTTTCCGGCGTTGCCGACCCCACGCAAATCCACACCCACATGTGCTACGGCGAGTTCAGCGATATTATGCCGTTCATCGCCGCGCTCGATGCTGATGTAATCTCCATTGAAGCCGCCCGTTCCGGTATGGAGCTGCTGCGAACCTTCGCTCTTTCCGGCTACCCCAACGGTATCGGGCCGGGCGTCTGGGACATCCATTCGCCCCGAGTGCCCTCAACGCTCGAATTCCTCGATTCCATTTACGCCGCCACCGCCGTTCTTCCGCTCGACCGCCTGTGGGTTAACCCGGATTGCGGCCTCAAAACGCGCGGCTGGGAGGAGGTCACCGCCTCGCTCCAAAACATGGTGCAAACCGCCCGCCGCCTCCGTGGCGACTTGCGCGAAGATAGCGCCGCCCCGGCGTTGGAAGAAGCGCTCGCCCACTAGAAAACAGCATATGAAATACTCCACATTTCTATTCTTCGGCTCGCCCGGATCGGGCAAGGGAACCCACGGGCGCATCCTCGGCTCCATCCCCGGCTTTTGCCACCTCGCTTGCGGGGATGTCTTCCGTTCGCTGGACTCGGAATCACCGCTTGGCAAAACCTTTGCCCGTTACTCCTCCAAGGGGCAGCTTGTTCCCGACGGTTTTGTGATTGAACTGTGGCAGTCGCAGATGAAGGCGCTCGTGGCCTCCGGGCGATTCAAGCCCGAGTGCGATCACTTGGTTTTGGACGGCATCCCGCGCAACGTCGCCCAAGCCCGTCTGCTGGAAGCGTTCCTGGAAGTGAAGCGCGTTTTTCACCTGACCTGCCCGGACGAAGGCGCACTCGTTGCCCGGATGCGCCGCCGCGCCTTGAAAGATAATCGCCTCGATGACGCGGACGAAAATGTCATTCGCCGCCGCCTGGCCGTTTACAAGGAGGAGACACTTCCTGTGCTCGATTTTTACGGGCGTTCGCGAACCTCCACCATCTACACCACCGATGCTCCGTACGTCGTCTTCCACGACATTCTCGAAGCGCTCGGATGCGGTCGTGCGAAGCCCTCCAACTCCCGCCTTTGCCATGCTTGAACTCGCCGAACCACCCATGCCCCAACTTCGTGAGCCGGAGCAGCGGGAGATCACGCGCCTGTGCATCCTGGCAGGCCAGCTTCTCA
The DNA here is from genome assembly GCA_964513965.1 of uncultured Chthoniobacteraceae bacterium. Classification (GTDB taxonomy): domain Bacteria; phylum Verrucomicrobiota; class Verrucomicrobiia; order Chthoniobacterales; family Chthoniobacteraceae; genus UBA695. The sequence continues at coordinate 117,873 of CAZEOO010000005.1, read as the reverse complement.
TGCAGCACGGAGCCGAAAGCGCGCTCGTCGAGATCGTCTCCAAGCGGCTCGGCGCGGCGCTCGGGTTGAAGGAAGTGGAAATGGCCATCACCGCCAACGCCCTTTCGCTGACCACTCGCTGTGGAGGACATTGCATTACCACGGTCCGCCGAACGGTGGACCATGGAATCAACATGCACGTCGTCACGGCCGTCCAGCGAACGGTGATCCAGGCCGAGAATGGGCACATCGACCGCGCTGAGACCCGGCGGCGGTTGGAAACCATCCGGCCCTACCATTACCCGAAGCCGCTCGTCGCCGTAATGATCGGCGTTTCATGCGCGAGCTTCGCCCGGCTGATGGGCGCGGACTGGGGTTCCTCCGCGCTGGTCTTCGGAGCCAGCGGCGTGGCCATGGTGGCGCGCCAGGTGCTGGCCTCGTGGCACTTCAATCCACTGGTCAACTTCTTTGCCACTGCGTTTGTCGCGACGAGCCTTGCCGGACAGGGCGTCAAGCACGGCTGGAGCACACATCCCGACATGGTGCTCGCCGCCTGCGTGCTGCTCTTAATTCCCGGCTTCCCGCTCATCAACGCCGTTTCAGACATGGTCAAAGGCTACGTCAACACCGGCGTGGCCCGTTGGACCTACGCCATGTTGCTCATCTTCGCCAGCAGCATGGGGATCATGCTAGGGCTAACCGTTTGGAGGATCAAGGGATGGACGTGAATTTCCTCAGCCTGCTGCTTCAGGATATGATCACTGCCTCACTGCCAGCCGTGGGTTTCGCTCTGCTCTTCAACGTCCCGCGCCATGCACTTGGGTACTGCGCCATGGGCGGTGCGATGGGCCACGGGCTACGCTTCGCCCTAATCCATGGCATGGGAATGCCAATTGAATGGGCCACGCTGCTGGCTGCCACGCTGGTCAGCTTCGTGGGTGTCTACTGGGCGCAAAAACTAGCCGCACACCCCAAAGTCTTCAGCGTCGCTGCAATTATTCCCATGATCCCCGGCAAACACGCGTTTACCACCATGCTGGCTCTCTTCCAGATCAACGAGCACGGCATGAGCGTCCCGTTGTTGGGAACCTTCGTTGATGCGTTCCTCAAAATGGCCTTTATCACCAGCGCCCTAGCAGCCGGGCTGGCCATGCCCGGGCTTCTTTTTTACCGGCGCAAACCGGTCGTTTAACTCCAACCCAATCCTGCCTATGTCCACCATCCCCGATCTCCAGCCCGTCACCTCCATGAACCCCGACCTCAATGGCCAGCAGCTCACGCTGCCCCAGCTTGACCCGCTTAACGCCCAGAGCTTCTTCGTGCTCAAGCGCGACGGTCGCAAGGAAAGCTTCAACCCCGCCCGCATTCTCCTGGCGCTCGAAAGCGCGTGGCGTGCGGAATTGGGCATCGCTGCCGACGCCTCGTTGCCTCCAAGCGCGACGGCAAAGGCGACGCTAATCGCCGAGGAGGTTGCGCAAAAGGTCATCGCATCCAGTGTGCGCGGCCAAACCATGGACGTCGAGCGCATTCAGGACATGGTGGAGGCGCACCTCATGGAGAACGGCGAGCACAACCTCGTGCGCCGCTACATCCTCTACCGCGAGGACCGGCGCAAAAACCGCCTGGTCCGCGATACGGGCGAACCGCTCGTCCCGGCGGTCGGCTCCGTCAACGAATACCTGAGCGCCGCGGACTGGCGCGTCAACGCCAACGCCAACCAGGGCTACTCGCTCGGCGGGTTGATCCTGAACATCTCCGGCAAACTCATCGCCAACTACTGGCTCCATCACGTCTACGGCAAGGAAATCGAGCGCGCCCACCGCGAGGGGGATTTCCACATTCACGACCTCGACATGCTCGCGGGTTACTGCGCCGGTTGGTCGTTGCGGGAGCTTCTCTGGGAGGGATTCAACGGCGTTTCCAACAAAGTCGAGGCCGCGCCGCCCCGGCACCTGCGCACCGCGCTCGGCCAGATGGTCAACTTCCTCGGAACGTTGCAAAATGAATGGGCGGGCGCGCAGGCATTCAGCTCCGTGGACACCTACCTCGCGGCATTTATCCGCAAGGATGGGCTCGACTACGACGAAGTGCGTCAGTGCTTCCAGGAGTTCATCTACAACCTCAACGTCCCCTCGCGCTGGGGCACACAGACACCCTTTACCAACCTGACCTTCGACTGGGTTTGCCCTGAGGATTTGCGCTCCCAGCACCCGGTCATCGGCAAACAGGAAATGCCATTCACCTACGGCGAGTTGCAGGAAGAAATGGACCTCATCAACCGCGCGTTCATCGAAGTCATGACGGTGGGGGACATCAAAGGGCGTATCTTCACCTTTCCCATCCCTACCTACAATATTACCAAGGACTTTGACTGGGACCATCCGAACACCGAGCCGCTCTTTGCCATGACCGCGAAATACGGGCTCCCGTATTTCCAGAATTTCATCAACTCGGAGTTGCAGCCCAACATGGTCCGCTCCATGTGCTGCCGGTTGCAGCTCGACCTGCGCGAACTCTTGAAGCGCGGCAACGGCCTCTTCGGCTCGGCGGAACAGACCGGCTCCGTTGGCGTCGTCACGCTCAACTGCGCCCGGCTTGGGTTCAAGTTTCGGGGCGACCGCGTGCGCTTGCAGGCGGAACTGGATCGCCTCCTGGAACTTGCCAAACAGAGTCTGGAGGTCAAGCGCACCATCATCGGCGAACGGCTCAAGGCGGGCCTGTATCCTTTCACGCGCCGCTATCTGGGCCGGTTGCAGAACCATTTCAGCACGATTGGCATCAACGGCGTTAACGAGTGCATTCTCAACTTCACGCAAGGTAAGGAGAACATCGCCACCGAAGAGGGGGCAGCGTTCGGGCTCTGGGTACTTGATCATATCCGCACGCGCATCGCCGACTTTCAGCAGGAAACCGGCCACCTCTACAACCTCGAAGCCACCCCGGCGGAAGGCACTACCTACCGCTTTGCCCGCGAGGACAAAAAACGCTTCCCTGAAATCCTGCAAGCGGGAACGCCCGAAGCCCCCTATTACACCAACTCCACACAACTCCCCGCCGGGTTCACCGACGATCCGTTCGCGGCGCTCGTGCATCAGGAGCCGTTCCAAACCCGCTACACCGGCGGCACCGTCTTCCACCTCTACATGGGCGAGCGCCTCTCTAGTGCGCAAGCCTGCAAGGAATTGGTGCGCCGGACACTCACGCGCTTCCGTGTTCCCTATATCACCATCACGCCGACATTTTCCATCTGCCCGGCGCACGGCTATATTACCGGCGAGCATCTTTTTTGCCCGAAGTGCGACGCGGCACGCGCGGAGCAAAAGCGCGCCGAGGGCAAAGGGGCTGAACTGGCCGATGAGGAGCGCCAGCCGTGCGAAATCTGGACGCGCGTCATGGGTTACTACCGCCCCGTCTCGCAATTCAACAAAGGCAAGCAAAGCGAGTTCAAAGATCGGACATTCTTCACCGAGCCAGCGCTACGGGCATCGGAGGAGGCGCTGTCGTGAGGGATCGGTTGTTGCCCCACGGCAGCGATCCTCTGCCAGTGGCAGGCATCACGCCCATGACGACGGTCGATTTCCCCGGACGCATCGCCTGCGTGATCTTCACGCAGGGGTGCCCTTGGCGCTGCCCCTATTGCCACAACGTCGGGCTGCGGCCGATGAAAAGCAAGGGGAACTTGCCGTGGAAAGGCGTACTCTCGTTTCTGGAAGCCCGGCGGGGATTCCTCGACGGCGTGGTTTTCAGCGGCGGCGAGCCGACCCGCAACGCAAGGCTTCCCGATGCCATTCGCCAAGTCCGCGCCCTGGGTTACACCATCGGTCTGCACACAGCGGGGATTTATCCAAGACGGCTCGGGATCGTGCTGCCGCTGGTGGATTGGGTGGGCCTCGACATCAAGGCCCCTTTGGACTGGCGTTATCAAGTCCTTACTGGAAGCGCAGGGAGCGCCATGCGCGTGATGATCAGCTTGAATCTCGTGCAGCATTCCGGCGTGGATTTCCAACTCCGCACGACCGTTTCCCCCGAGTTCACCAGTGCCGCTGATCTCGACGACCTGCGCCGCCATTTGCTCATGGCGGGCGCGCCCGAACCGGTCATCCAGCCTGCCCGCCCTCCTCTCAATAACTCCTTTTCTCATCATGCTCCTTAACGACACCCAAATTACCCGGCTTGCCCGCCAGGGGATGATCGAGCCGTTCTCCCCCGCGCTGGTATGTGCCGAATCCCACGGGCCGATTTTGTCCTACGGCCTCTCCAGCTACGGCTACGATCTCCGCCTTTCGCCGGAGGAGTTTAAAATTTTCCAGCACATCCCCGGCACCGTCGTCGATCCCAAGCGGTTCAACCCGGATAATCTCAAAACCGCGCCGCTGCTGCACGACGAGCAGGGCGATTATTTCATTCTCCCCAGCCGCAGTTACGGCCTGGGCGTGGCGGTCGAAGAGTTACATCTTCCCGAAGATGTAAGCGCCGTGTGCGTCGGCAAAAGCACCTACGCGCGCTGTGGCATCATCGCCAACGTCACCCCCGCCGAAGCGGGCTGGCGCGGCCACCTGACCCTGGAGTTTTCCAACAGCAGCGCCGCCGACTGCCGGGTCTACGCAGGGGAAGGCGTCGTGCAGATGCTCTTCTTTCAGGGCGAGCCGTGCCAGACCAGCTACCGCACCCGCCAGGGGAAATATCAGCAACAGCCCCAGCGCATCACCTTGCCTAGAGTGTGACAAATAACGATGGTTCCGCCGTGCCGCTTCCTCGCGACCCATGGCGCTGTTTTTTAATAGGGATACAAGCGCTATAACCAATAGCCCACAGTCAGGCACCCTGTCATTTTGCAGCAAGCACACATCCACTTTCCGTGCATTTTCGCAGTGGCGGGGCACGCGTCACTGGAGCGTTTCCAGCCCCAGGTTGAGAAGGAATGCATTGCAGGGGGATCGGATGGAATCCAAATCGCACATCAGTTGCACGGTGGTTTTGGTGTGTCTGTAGATCTGGGTGCAGACCAATGGTGCTCCTGTTCGTTATGGAATTTCGTGATGCATTCGCGGCAAATGCAGGCCCGGTTGCGCAGGTCGGCGGGAACTCGAGCAAGCAGTTCTTCGGGAATCTTCACCTCGGTGCACCAGCAGGGGTCTTTGACGACATCCGTGGTACAAAGGTGGCAATCGTTGGGTCCTCCGCAGAGAGGACACAGGGAGGGGTCCACAGATGAACTCATGTGGCGCAAGTGTCCCTCAGCATGGGCAGCCTCCATTCCAGCAGCGCCATTGAGCCAAAGAGCGTGAGATTGAACACCATATCGCTCGCCAGCGTGTTTTGGAAGAACGGCAGGGCCGCGCTGTAGCACGCGAGGAGTCCGGGAACGTCTTTGGAATAAATCCCCGATATCACCCATACTGCGAAATTGGTAACGGTGAAAAAAAGAAACGAACCAGCAAGCGCCGCCGCCGCGATGCGCCCCGGGCCGCGTTGCCTTCGCACCCAAAATCCGAGGCAAACGATAAGGGCAAAGCATCCGTAAATCACCGGGATTAACGCATGCAGTCCAAGCACTAAATCACCGCAGAACATTGCTGCCAAAGGAACCAGAAACGCAGTGCGTTTGTCGGCGAACTGCGCCCCGCCGAAGAGCGCGATGGCCGCGAGGGGACTAAAGTTCGGCGGATGAGGCACGATGCGGAAGGCGGCGGCGGCTAGAATCATGCCCAGAAGGGTAAGAAAGCGGGGGCTGTTGTTCATGAGGTTACAGGGTTTTGGAGTTTGGCAGAATGGCAATTTTGAGTCCTTCCTGACGGAGGTTGATCTCCATTGCTTCGGTAATTTTTTCCAAAGGAAAACGGTGAGTGATCAATTCTTCCACGGGCAATCCAATCCCTTGGGCGCGGCGTAGGAAATTGTAGGTAACCGGGTATTCCTCCACGGTGTAAACCCAGGAGCCGACCAAGGTGATTTCCTTGGAGCAGAAGTCGTGATGGGGATTGATGGTGCAGGTTCCGCTATCGACAAAAAAGCCGACTTCGCAGACGCCGCCCCCCCGTTGGACGAATTTGAAAATATTGGATGCGGCCACGGGAACGCCCGTGCATTGAAAGGCGAAGTGGCAGCCCCGCCCCTTTGTGACGTCTTTGACCACGCTGGCCAATTCGGGAAGATTGCCATATTTGGTGAAATTGATGGTATGGTCGGCTCCCATTCTCTTTGCCATGGCCAGACGGCTTTCTGAACCGTCCAGGGCAACGATATGCTCAATCCCCATGGTTCGGACGGCAGCCAGCATGAGCAACCCGATGGGGCCGCATCCCTGGATGAGTACCCGGCTACGGAAGTTGAGCAACCCGGTGCTTTTGGCTCGCTCCAGGGCATGAACCGCCACTGCCGCCGGTTCGATGAGCATCCGCAAATCGAGACTCAGATCGTTGACGGTAAAAAAGGACGTTCCGACCCGTACGATCATGTATTCGGCAAAGAAGCCGTTGAGATGGGTGGAGTCATCAGGGATCAAGCCTTGGACGCCCATGTTCTCGCAGAGATTGAGTCGCCCAGGGGTATAAAGGCAGGCATCGCATTTGCCGCAGGCGCACACGCTGGTGACGATTTTATCGCCCAGTCGCACGGGCTTCCCGGCATTGTCGCGATGAATATTTTTCCCCAGCTTGACGATTTCCCCGGTTCCCTCGTGCCCAAGCACCAGCGGAGCCAGCTTCATGGGATCGCCCTTGTATTCATGCACGTCGGTGCCGCAAATTCCACACCCCTCGACACGAATGAGCATTTCATCGTCGGTAATATCGCGGACGGGAAATTCACGCAATTCGATTTGTTTCGGCCCGAGAAGAAGTGCTGCCTTGCAAGTTCGGGGGAGAATGGCGCGATTCGGCACGGGAATCCCCCTTGGACGCGGGACAATCGTTCCTTTTTTGCAGTGATCTTCAACGACGGACCGGACGATCCGTTGGATTTCTTCGGTATTCATATTTCCCTTTTGCGGCTGCCAGACCGCTTGTTGTATCCAAAGGGAAAACTCCGCTCGCGCGGGGCGTACGCAGAAAAAATTCTGCATGGCTCCGGTGGAGGAGGAAGAGGCCCGCCGATGGCAGACTCTTCATTTTCCCCATCCTATCTTTTGGCGAGATAGTTGCCCGGACGGAAATCCGGGACTTGATGAGCACGAGCAAGCAGGTCTTCTGGCTTCGGGGTCAATCTACTAGCTTTGCCTTCCCGCCCGAGATGGTGTCTCAAACAGTGGCTTGTATAAAGCGTTCGTCGTCCGTTACAGCGGCGCAACCGCGCGGGTTTTTCACCCACTTTCCTATTCTCCCCGGACCGTGATCCGGGGCACTTGTTCATGAGGACCACACAAAAAGCGTGGTCCATTTGTCTTTCAAAGAACTAGTGGAGACCGTAAAGGCCCCCGCCAAAAAGCGTCAACTCTTTTCGTTCTAATATAAACATGCATTGACAAACGGAGATGCCCATGTCCCTAATCCGTACAGTTCTTTGAATATTGTACTCCCGCAAAAGTGGGAGTGGTAGCGAACAGCAGATCCAGGAAAGACCGTTAGAATCGGTCACAGTTGCGCTGCGGTATCGAGTCACAAACCTCCATTTCCCGTGTTCCACGGGAGAACAGAGCCAATCCCGCCCCGGCGGGGTGAAGGCGGAGGCAAGGCGGAAGAAGCATCCTTTTTCCACAAACTCGGAGTCCGAATATCTGCCTGCCGTTCCTCATGCGTCCTCGGTTTCTAGTGAACCGCCGTGACGAAAAACTTCATCGCAAAATGAAGCGTGAGAGTGGCTGTGCCTCCCAACGCAAAAGGCATTTCTGCTCTTGTCGCAAAAGAGAAAAAACAGAAATGAAAACCAGCCACATCTTGGCCGCAGCAGTGCTGTCGGCTGCCGTATCCGCGCAGGCAAGTCCCACCGTTGTGGATTCTGCCTACAGCCTTGCCTCCTACTACAGCACCGGCAACGCGAACTCCATCGTCAGTTATGACTGGGACAGCCAGGGAAACCTGTATTACCAAACGAGCAATAGCTCTTCCGCATTCTTGGGTGTCTACAAATACAGCAATGGCACCGTCTCCACCATTGCAGCCGCCAACGAAAGCATCTTTGCGGGAGCCAGCGTCGTAACCGTCGGTAATTCCCTTTATTACAACAACAGCGACCTGTCAGGTAACCAGAACATCTATCTCTACAACCCGCTGAACGGCTCTTCCTCTCTCTCGCTCACCTCTACTACCCCCAACTATGGCCTCTACGGTTATAATAACGCGCTCTATATCGCGGGCGCTGTCGGGTGGGGAACCAACCACATCTACTACAGCTCACTCAATACCAATGGGACGCTAGTCAACAACTCTGCCATCGACCTGGGTGAAACTTCCGGCGCATCAGGCCCTCTGGTTTTTGATAAAGCGGGCAACCTTTACTATGCGCCTGGCTACTACGATCTGAGCATCTATCGCTGGACAGCGGCGGAGGTTGCCGCAGCCATTGCCGATCCAACGGCGAACGCATTGAGCGCCACCGGGCACCTCTGGGAGGACTACTCTTCTCTCTACGCGAGCGTCGGCGGAGCCACTTCCCTGGCGATTGACTCCAATGGAGATCTCCTGGCCTCCCTCACCAGCTTCAGTGATCCCTCCTCACTGGTGAAATTCGGCGTCAGCGACACAGGCACGTATGACGGAACGTCCTCCACGATTCTGACAACCACAGACCGCTTGGGCGAACTGCGCGTTGAAGACGGCACGGTGTATGTCTCCGATGGCGATCAGATATTCACCGTTGTTCCCGAGCCCTCTTCGTTTGCGTTGATGGGTATGGGGGTTCTCTTTGTGGGGGTCATGGCGTTGCGCCGCCATCGGCAAGCATTGGCCATCGCATCCATCCAATAGACAGTTATGAACTCCACTCTTATGTTCACTGCTCGGCATATCCGGGCAGCGGTCTTTTCGCTATTTTTCTCCGCGATGGCCAGCGTAGCCTGGGCGGGTCCGTATGCGTCCGGCACGACGGGACTGTCCTATGAAGATTCCTCTATTGTGGAATGGGCGTCTGAGGTCGTTTCCTGCACTCGCGGCCCCGTGGACAGCACAAATTCCACGGGTGCAACAGCGTCATTCGGCGATCTTTCCAATGCCTTGGGTCAGGCAAATTGCTCATATGACAGTCCCTACAACGTTGTAAGCCTCGGGGACGGCGGGTCCATCACTCTCAGCTTCGCCAACCCTATCTTCAACGGAGCCGGAGCCGATTTTGCTGTCTATGAAAACGCATTTAAGATTACCGGTACCAGCGGCCTATACTTTTGCGAACTGGCCTTTGTGGAAGTGAGTTCCGATGGTGAGAACTTTTTTCGCTTTCCCTCCATTTCGTTAACGCAAACAACCACGCAGATCGGCGGATTTGGCGGATTGGACCCCACCAACATCTACGACCTTGCGGGCAAAAACGTCTCTGGTATTGGGACGGAGTTTGACCTTTCCGAACTCGCAGATATTAGTGCTCTACTCGATATCAACAACGTGAAATACGTCCGTGTTATCGACGTTGTCGGAACACTCAATACCGCCTACGGCGCAACTTACGACTCTCTAGGGAACCTCATCAACGACCCATGGAAGACGAATTTTAATACTGGCGGGTTCGATCTCGACGCCGTGGGCGTCATCAACGCGGTTCCGGAGCCATCGGCGGCCTTGCTTTTGCTTGGGCTCCCGGCGTTGCGGTTCCTGCGCCGCAGCCCGCTCAAGGTCCATCGCGCCATATGATGTCACCGACCTCTTCGGAATGGAAAAAACAGGGGGTACGAGGGAGGGTTTACGCTCCTGAAAGTGTTGATCTCGTTTCCCATCATTGCCATCCTGACCGTTCTCTTGGGAGCCGCGCTGCGGGTGGTCTGGATTATAAGATGCGCCGCCGCTTCAACCTCCAACGCTCGCACTCGCCATCATTACCTACGCAGCGGACAACAACGGATACTTTTGCCCCGCGCAGCAGTCAAGCAATTGCATCCGATGCCACGGAGCAAGATCTTCCGTGGGAGGAAAGTTTGATCCCACGAAAGGCTATCTTGCCCCCTATCTTGGTGAAAGCGGATGGGTAAGAAACAATCCGTTGCTGTTGTTTTTCCTCCGAGGCGCATCCTCCTTTGGAGATGGAACGGGCGGCTACGGATACAATGCCACCTATATCTGTGGTACCCCGCCGGACATGTACCAGCCGATCAACATCCTCAAAGTGACGCATCCGGCGCGAACTGTCATGTTCACTACCACTGCGTTTGCTAGTGGAGATGGCATCCAGGAATATGCTTACTGCGAACCGTATGGGTGGGGTTGATCCCAACTACCAACTGGCTGGCACCCTTCAGCCCAGTGTCCATTTTCGCGCCAACGGCAAGGCGGTGGTCGCCTGGTGCGATTGGCACATTACCGCCGAGCGTTCCAGCAGGTTGGGCGGCACGGGTTACTATGGCGGTGATAGCGCAAAACAGAAAATTGGTTGGTTTGGACCAACGGAAAAGTACGGTTGTTGGAATCCCGATTATGAACCCTAAACAGCCCATCGTTCGGCTCTTCCAGAAATTCTGCCCGCCATTCAAGGTGCCTCGGACGCAGACTGGCGCAAAAGAGCACAACATGATCAACGATGCCGCGTCCCCCAATGGAACGCGGGCAATCGATCAGAAAACGATCCCTATGCCTAGCATGAAACACACTACGCCTCTTGAAGATTTGCTTCGGCTCATGATTGACGAGGAGGCATCCGACCTCCATGTCAGCGTCGGTATCGTCCCTGTGTTGCGTATGCAGGGATCCCTTGTGCCACTAAACCTTCCCGCGCTCACAAGCGAAGACACCGAGGCTTTCCCAGCATCCTACGAGGTGGTGATCAACCGGGCCAATGTGGGTTATAAAGGGGCTCTTTCGCTGCTGGAGAAAATCTATACAACCATCGTATCGGCCAGCGCATAGGCCGCACGGGGCGGGAGCCGAGTTCGGAAAGCCCGACTCCTGCTGCTGCCCGACTTCCAATGATCAACTCCCTTCGATATCTAGGCCACCTGGACGAATTTTCGACGGCGGGCGGTGAACCACAAGGTGCCAAGGCCCAACGCCAGCAGGAAATATGCCGAGGGTTCGGGGACAGACTCGAAGGTCAGAGATCCATCGTCTCCCTTGGTGCCTTGGTAGAGAGTGCCGTTGATACTGGCGATGATCTTATCCAGGTCGCTATAATCCTTGCTGGCAAAGCCGCTGAAGAAATCATTCAGGTTCAGTTTGTCGAGAGCGGCGAGATCTATGTCGCTGGCGTCGATGGAAAGGCTGCCGTCAAGGAGGAGGGCACCGCTGCCGGTAATAACATCACCGACTTCGAGGCTCAAAGTCCCGTGGATGGTAAGGTCGCCACCAAGGGTCAGTGCGTGGACGTCCGTGCCAAGCGCTAGAATGCCGCCGCTGTTGACAAGCACACCGCCGGTGCCACTGCCGAGGGCGTTGGCGTTGCCAGCCACCAACTTTGCACCGCTGTCGACCGTGGTGCTGCTGTGGACGTTGCTGCCGGTGAGCGTGGTGGTGCCGCTGACGGCGTTGACGGCGATGTTGGAGCCGCTAATCACATTGGCAAAGGTCAGGTTGCCTCGGTGGTTGAAATTAACGATGCCCTGGCTGCCGGCGTCATCAATATGGACGGTAGTGGTGCCGTCTGATCCGGTGATTTTGACTTTGTCACTAAGGATATTCAGCGTGGCGTTTTGGGACTTGTAGAACAAGATACCGACCGTTGAACCGGAAATGACAGAGGCGTTGCCGGACAAATTTACGACAGAGTCGTTGGTGATGGTAATCCAGGTGGTGATGACGGAGGCATTGTCGCTGACATTGAGGATGCCGTGTCCGGTGCCGGCGGCACCTCCCAAATAAACTGAGCCCGCATTTTGCAGAAGGGCATAATCAGTGAGATTGAGGGTGCCGGTACCGCTGCTGGCATTGCCAATGGTGAAATTTCCATTGGTTGCACCTGAATTGACCCATGATCCGTGGTCGCTGATCGTGAGGGTTCCGTTGCCGCTTTTACCGATGGCAGTGGTCTTGCTCAGAACCTTGGCGCTGCCGCTTACCTGCACGCTGGCGGTATTGTTGGCGTAGTTGCCAAGAATGAAGCTGTTTGAATTGTTCCATACGGCGGTGCCACTAACGATGGCATTGCCGCTCACCGCGCTGCCGCTCGTGTAACCGAGGTAAGCGTTGGTGCTGTTGACGGAAGAACTCACCGTGACCGTGCCGCCGTTGTTGACATAAACGGTGTCGCTGGAAGCCGGGGTGCCGGAGGTGGACCAGTTGGCGCCGTTGGACCAGTCGCCGGTGGTGGCGTTCCAGGAGACATTGGACGCCCGGACGCTGGCGGCCAGGGCCGCCAGCGTGAGGGTGAGGGTTAAAAGGAGTTTGTTTTGCAGTCGATTCACGGGGATGTTATTGGGTTGGTTTATTGCGTGCCTTGATGAGTTGCTCAATGGCGTCGCGGTTGGAAACGGCTGTGGGTTGTTTCACAATCACGGCCTTGGCGGGAGCCTTGACCTGCGGTGCGGCTTTGAGCTTGGCGGCATTCGCACCCACGGTGATCAGGGTCAGATCGTTCAACATGGCAGTGCTGCCTGCATAGAGCGTACCGCTGCCCGATATGACATCCCCAACGGCGAAAAGGGAGCCTGCCCAGTCCCAATATCCGTCCGGAGTGGGCGTCATAACGGCGACGGGAGAAGTGATGTCAAAGGTGCTGTTGCCGCCAGTCCACACCGCAATACCGCCGCTGCTACCGGTGTTGTAGGAAAGGAAGACATTGGTGCCGCTGTCCACGGCAATACCGGAGGCTCTTCCCCCCGCAGGCAGAGCGGTCAGGATGGTAGCGTTGGCGTAGCTGAGGACAGTCGTTCCGCCGCTGTTGATAGCGTTTTGGACATCGGTGGCCGACCAGCGGCGAAGGTAGGCCGTGCCGCTTGATGGGTAATCGGCATAATAGACGTTGCCCGCGTTATCGACTGCGACGGCGGCGGAGTTGCCGGTGGCCGAAATGATGGGCTGGAAGGTGCCGCTGCCGGGGTACACAGCAATGACGTTATTTTGCCCATAGGTGCCGCTCCAGGCCGCGTTCAAGCCGGAGAGATACAGGTGAGTGGTGGTGCCTCCGTAGGCCGCCGCGAACAGGCCGCTGAAAACGCCTTGCTTACTCCATGGGCCGTTGTTGTAACGCCAAAGGCCGCCTGCGTTGGTCCCAGAGTTGCCATTATAGGTTGCGGCATAGAAAGTGCCGGAAGAAAAAGGGAGGTAGATGCCGAACGGATCGCCATAGATGTTGCCGTCCAGCGTGGAGCCGCTGACCACGACCGTGGCGCCGGTGTTGACGTTGGCAATGTTATAGCCGCCGGTGCCCGTGGAGGTAGCAGTGCTCCACAGGTGGGCGGTGCCGCTGTTCACACTGAAACCGCCATTGAAGTCGACCCCGAGGGAAGTGGTGGAACTGACAAAAGCAAACGCTGTGGTATCAGCATCATAACTTGCTCGGATTTGGCTGACCCCGCAGAAAGTCAGCGCGCCGATGAGCGTCAGAGTGAGGAGACGAATGTTTGTTTTCATGTTTTTACCTTTCATGGTTTCTTTTTTTTCCGACCAAAGGGACAGGGGCAAGCAAGAGGCAGACGCCGACTGCTCGCCATGTTTCAGGCGCGACATGCCAAGCCCGAAACGGGCTGTTAAAAAGGGGAAAACCCTGGATGCCAGGCGAAGAGGCGACCCCGAACTGGGCGCATCAAATCCGCTCCATTATCGACGAACGGCACAAGGGCATCCCCGTGTGCGAACGAATGCTGCGCGGCGAAAACCGTGGGCGGGCTGGCGATAAGACATCATGATTTCTCCTTTTGCTCGAAGGTTAAATTTCACTTTCCGTGCATCGCCCGATATCCTGACTTCTGGCTTCAAATCTACCGCCTCGTCTTCCCGGGCCTTTCCCGATTTCTCGGGGGAAGCTCCCAGTGACTTGAGGTTTCGTATCCAGTTACAGTAGCGGCACTGTCGCCGATTTTCACGGCGTTCCCGGTACCGATGCGCGTTGAAGTTACGAACTTCTCGGCGCAAAGTATGGAAAAAAATGAGCCGATAGCAAGACTTTTATTTTATTCAGTCCCTTGACAAACGTGCGCGCCGTCCTTTTAATCCGCGCAGTTCTTTTAAAAAATTGTGCCCTCGTGATTAACGGGGGTGGCAGCGAACGGCAGATCCAGAGAAGACCGTTAGAACCGGTCACAGTTGCGCTGCGGTATCGAGTCACAAGTCTCCATTTCCCATCTCATCCATGGGAAAACAAAGCCAATCCCGCCCCACGGCGGGGTGAAGGCGGAGACAAGGCTGGGAAGTTGGTTTTAGCCTGTTTCCCCACAAACTCGGAGTCCGAATATCTGTCCGCCGTTCCTCATGCGTTCCCGGTTCAAGTGAACAACGGGGACGAAAAAACTTCATCGCAAAAATGAAGCGTGAGAGTGGATGTGTCTCCCTACGCAAAAGGCATTTCTACTCTTGGCGCAAGACCAATAGAGAGAAATGAAACACACCATCCTTCTCGGAGCGGTCGTCTTCCTGACGTTCGCGTGCTCCGCATGGGCCGGACCATATGCTGGCGGTCTGGACGGCATCTCTGCCGATGACTCGCGCATTGTCGGGTGGGCAACGGAAGTCGTTGATTGCACGCGCGGGCCGGTCAATATTACTAAACCCAGCGGTGCCGTTGCGAGCTATGGCAACATCTCCGCCGCCCTCGGGGCTGCCGACTGCACTTATACCAGCGCGACCGAATTCAACCCGTACAATGTCATTAGTCTTGGGGACGGAGGCTCTATTACGCTCACCTTTGCGAACGCAATTTGCAACGGCACGGGAGCCGATTTAGCGGTCTATGAAAATGCCTTCCAGCTTGCCGGTTCGGACACCTTGTTCTTTTGCGAACTGGCTTACGTCGCCGTCAGCTCCGACGGCATCAACTGGATTACATTCCCCTCCATTTCGCTCACGCAAACAACGACCCAGGTCGGCTCCTTCGACTGCATCGACCCGACCGATATCTACAACCTCGCGGGAAAAAATGTTGCCGGCACCGGAACTCTATTCGATCTCTCCGACCTGATCAACCTGCCCGGGTCGGAGTTGGTAGATCTTAACAACATCAAATACGTTCGCATTACCGACGTGGTCGGCAGCATCGACCCCGCCTATGCCCGCTACGACTCCCTGGGCAACATTATCAACGACCCGTGGAAAACCAGCTTTTCCACCGGCGGCTTCGACTTGGACGCCGTCGCTGTCCTTAATGCCGTGCCTGAACCAGCAGCGGGCTGTTTCCTAGTGCTCGGAGCCGCCGCCATGGCACTTCTACGGAGGCGCCAGCGCGCAAAAACAGAGGCCGCGCCATGAAGCCGCGCCACACACAGCCCCAGTGCGGCTGGACGCTACTGGAATTGACAATCGCGCTCATTATCGTCGCCTTCTTAATCGTCCTCTCCACAGCAGCGCTCAAATCGGCGTGGATCTCGGGGGCCGCCGCAGCCTCAACCTCCAACCTGCATCAGCTTGCGGTCGCCAACATGACCTACGCCGCTGACCACGAAGGCTACTTCTGCCCCGCGCAAAATCCAGCCAACACCATCCGCTGGCATGGCGCGCGTAGCTCTTCAGGCGGAACATTCGATCCTACCAAGGGATATCTTGCTCCATATCTTGGAGAATCTGGCCGGGTGAAAAAATGCCCACTTTTGCGCTTTGTCATCACGGGTGCTGGCTCCTTTGAGAATGGAACGGGTGGCTATGGCTACAACGCCACATATATCGGCGGGACGCCATCGAACATTTACCAGCCAGTCAACATCCGTCGGCTCGTCCACCCTTCGGCCGTCGTCATGTTCACTACCACGGCATTTGCCAGCGGCAAATCCGTTCAGGAGTACCCGTACTGCGAGCCATTCGAGTGGGTGGACCCCAACTACGAACTTGCCGGATCGCTCCAGCCGAGCGTCCACTTTCGGGCTCACGGCAAAGCACTCGTGGCTTGGTGCGACGGGCATGTGACCGCCGAGCACCCCAGTAGGCTGGGCGGCACAGACTACTACGGTGGCAACAGCAAGAAACAGATGATTGGCTGGTTTGGCCCTTCCAACGACAACGGTTATTGGAACCCTGACTTCCAGCCCTGATAACGAAAGGAGACGTCTTGAATCCAAAAACCGGAGATGGATGGGATGTGCACGCAAACTGCTCCGTGGCGAGGAAGGCGTCCCATTCGCTTACCCAAGGCTTCACACTCCTCGAATTACTGGTCGTCTGCTCCGTCATAGCCGTTCTGGCAGGAGTAACGCTCTCGGCTTCTGGCTACGCTAGCCGGAAAGCGGGCATGAGTCGCGCCCAAGCCGAAATCAGCGCGCTTGAAGTCGCACTCGAATCCTACAAAATCGACAACGGCGACTACCCGCGCGACGCCAACAGCACCGACAAAATCGATGCTACAAAAGCCCCCAATTTATCGACCAAATACGGCTATGCTCCGGACTTAGGCGCCGCTGCATCCCTCGTGCTCTACAAAGCCCTGAGCGGCGATACAGATTGCAACCGCACGCTCAGTGCTACCGAAAAGGCAGCCACCCGGGTATATTTTAGCTTTAAACCGACCATGCTATATCCCTACACCGTAGAGGCCTCCGACAGCTACGGAACCCCGGCAGTCGAGGCCATTATGGACCCGTTCCTCAACGTGTACGGCTATTCGACCATGGGGAGTGCTTCCACGACAACCGGCACACAGGCCGGCGGCTACAACCCCACCTTCGACCTCTGGAGCACGGACGACCCGACCCAAAGCGGCACAACCCCAAAGGCTGCCTGGATCACCAACTGGTAGAAGGGAAAAGGCCTCTTATCTTCCTAAGGATGGTGACACAAATTTCATAGAGAAATTCGACGAAGTGTTCAGAGGAAAGGAGATCAAGATAAAGCGGCTATCCAACCATGCCCAGGCATAGCACGCCGACCAGCAGGAAAAGGGCGAGTGCAAAGACGAGCGTGCAGTGCTTGCGAAACACGAGGCCGTATTTGCTGCTCAAACGCATCACCCCGGAGCTTCCCATGTTTGACGCCTTTGGCTCCGATGAAACGGTTCTTTTTTGAGGGATACTCCGAAAAACGGGCAACCCACTCTTTTACATCGTGTTACGAAATGTAAAACGTAATACGTACAGTCAATGCGATCTTTCCCAAGAGAAGAGAAAGCAAGGCGAGATAAGCAACCGCTATTATCCCTGATATTTCAAACAGTCCCCGGCCTCTAGAATTGAGCCAAACTCTTTTCTGCCAACGGCTGCGAGCAGCGCCGCGCCTACAGAAGCCTCCTCGCGGTGGGCGGGAACGGCTAACTTGGCTCCAAAACGATTTTCCAAAATTCGCCTTAGCAACGGAGTCTTCCGCACGGCATTTCCAGAACCCGTCAGCCGTGCCGGCTTTTTTCCGGCCTGTTCCATTTTGAAGGCAAAATCGCGAAGCTCTTTGGTGATCCCCTCTAGAAAACCGACGGTGAGTTCTTGGGGTGTAAAATTATCCGTGCCAATTTCGAGGATGGAACCGCGCCCGTTGGGATTGAGCCGTGTTCCGGCAAACTGGGTGTTGACAGCCAGCCGCTCGTTGTTTTCCGGTTCGTAGGGAATCTGGCTGAGGACATCGTAAACATTCGCGTCGGTTTTGCCAAAGAGAGCCAAGGTTTTTTCAAAGAAGTTTGCAAGAAGCGCGAATGCCCGTCCGCCATAAAGCGACGCCCCCACCGCAATGACGCCTCCTCCGGGGAAGGGGCGTATTTCCAACTCGGGAATGGCTGGCGAGCGCTCAAAGTAACGCGAGACTTGCGCGCCGGTTCCAATGTTAACCAAAAGGGTGTCCCGGATGTTTTTGACCGAACCGAGAAAGCTGGCCTGGTTGTCGCCAATGGCAGGAAATACCGGCGTTCCGCAATTGCAGCCTAGTGCTTTCTCAAAAGGCACTACCGTTGGTAACAAACCGGAGTCCATCCCGCATGATTTTACCACATCCCTGCGAAAATCAGTTTTCTCGATATCGAATAGCCCGAGACTAGCCGCATTGGTGGCGTCGGTGAGCGGATCGGATTACGACGGGGCGAAGTCCAGCGTTTCAATCACGTTCCGCTCCACCGGGATCAAAACCCTCAGCCAAGAAACCCTATGACCGACGAATCCACCATCCACTTCAAAGCGGCCCACGCCGGACGTAAAAAATTGCGCCCGGGACCGGTGCCCGCGCCCAAGTCATCTCCGGCTCGCATCCCGCGCATCAGCCGCCTGATGGCGCTCGCCATCCACTTTGACGAGCTGATCAGGAAGGGAACCGTCCGCGATTACGCCGACCTGGCCCGGTTGGGTGGCGTTACGCGCGCTCGGATCACCCAGATCATGAATCTGCTAAATCTTGCTCCGGAGATTCAGGAGCGGCTCCTATTCTTGCCAGGGGCAACCACCGGGAGGGAAGTAGTCACGGAGCGTGAGATGCGGGCTGTTTGTGAGGTGGCTGAGTGGAACAAGCAGCGGGACTGCGTCCAAATCGGTGTAAACCTGAACGGCCTGGGCCGTTAGCGGGATTCTTCTTTAGGCGAACGGGGGCGCCGAATGCGCTTGGGCAGGCGTTCCTCGTCGAGTTGAAGCCCAACTGCGTCCGCTCGAGCGTCCGCGAGTTCTTCAAGCCGCGCGCTCATGCCCAGAATAAACAATACCGTGGCATAAATGCCGAGGGATACCCCAGGGTCGCCCTTCTCCACCTTTCCAAGAGTGGTCCGCGTGATAAAGGCACGTTGCGCCATTAGTGTGGTCGGGATACGGCGGCGCAGACGGGCTGTGCGCAGGTCGTTACCCAGTTTGGCCAATGCCCTTTTGACAGGAAGCGGCAGTGGAGATGTTGTTCTCATTGTGAGCTTGTATGCACATTATAATAGACATAAAAGCCTTTTGTGGCCAAATGGACATTATGCTGAGTTGTAGAACCGAATCAGACGCGGTAGAGATAGGTGGGATAAAAAAGCACACACTTAGTGAAATGTGAGTGCGTTTTTATCCACGCAATTCTGGCGAGCGCAATGTTCCGATTGAGCAACATGCCTCGGACACTTATGTCGCTTCATTAAGTCGTTGTTCCAACTGAGAAATTGAGTCCATCACGGCATCAAAAGCTGGGGCACCTCCGAAGATCATTCCGCTCATTTTTTCGTAATCGCCCCCAATAACTTCTGCCATCTCGCCATCCGGCAGGATGGAAAAAGACCCTGGTTTGGCCGAAGCTAAGTCGTATGGAGCCCGATTGAAAAACATTCGTGCGTGACGAACGCAATCCCGGCCCAAAGCTGCATCTTCTAAAGCCGCGTCCGCAATCGGAGTATCCAATAAGCGATGAACGTCATAATAGTGACGGGAAATGCGCTGACCTCCACCTTTGACTTCGCCTCTGGCATCAAACCATCGACGAAGACCGTGCAGGATGACAACTTTGTCCCAGAAGGTCCTCTCTGTCGCGACAGTTGTGACATTTGGAACGACAAGATTGAAAGCTTTCAGTTCGTCCGCAATGTAGGGGCGCACGGCAACAGGTTGATGGGGATCAAGGGCTGACTTGGCACCGGCTTCGATTTTTACCGCCGGTCCCAAATATCCCTCCCCTGTAGTCGTCACACGGGGATACCAAAGCAACAGACTTTGGTTATCCTTGTCGGATGGATCAATTTCGACACGGGCGGTTTCACACCCGGGAATTTCCCGGAGGAGCTTCTCAAGGACGGCTTTTAATTGTCCAGAGATGAAGGCGCTGCACGCTTCACGTATATTTTCCAGCCTTCTGCTCCGCGCCTTCGTTCCAAGAGCTTCCAGTTCTTCCACGGTTGCAGGTTGATTCAAATCCGAACGGAATACTGTTATGTCGATGTCTTCTGAGAATCGTGAGATCAGGCCGTAGCCCTTGGACAAAGAGGTCCCCCCCTTAAACAACAGCCTGGGACATCCGCCAGACAGGCCGTTGAAGAGAGCATCCAGGGTCCAGCATACCCAGAAATCTTTTTCGACGTTCTGCACAGCCGTTCCCAAGCGCGTCGCAGTGCTCAGAAACAGATCTAGTCGATCCTCCTCGGAAGCGGTCATTAGCTGGTTGTAATCCGGGTTCATCATAATTTGAGGGAAACTTGGCTGACGTCATCATCTGGTGATGGTCGGGCAGCGGAGGGCGCTGGTTGAAGAACTTCTCTGACAATCTCCTGCATCCACCCGGGCAGCGTCGGAAGACCGGCCTGAAGATCATCCCGGATGCCTTTCCCGTGTTGCGGATCGGATATGATATTCTGAAGCTGGCGGATGATCTGCTGCTTATCTCGCGGCAGCGTATCGCGCAGCCAATATAGAGCCTGCACCACCTTCATCGCAGGCCGTCCCGCCCAATACAGTTTGCTGGGAGCGGTCTGCTTGAAACAGAGATTGAGTTTTCCAAGGCGAAGCGGTTTGAGACGTGCATCAGTGTGAACGACGACATGGGCAGGAACAGCGTCGGTTAAACCCAGATCGTTAGCGGCCGTCAGACCGTCGATAAGCATTCTTGTCTGATCGCGCCGTGCTAAGGCGTCAATGATCTTTCGGTAATCGGGAGCCGTCGGTTTTCCCGTCAGCGGATTTAGGCGAGGCTTATAATAGAGGCCACGGTCTATTCGTTGAATCTCGTAACTCTGGGAAAGTCGCTGGAGCACCTTGTCCACAGCATCGCGCTTTCCAATATCGAGAAAATCGACAGGAGTCCATACGCCAAGCTGGGCCGCAGTGTTCAAGCGGCGGAGAATGCGCATTTTGACATTGGAATTGCTCATGGAGTTGTCCGATAAATATCTACGAGTTTCTGACAAATGTCAACATGCGTGTCCGAAACTTGTGGTTTTTATCGGACAACCGGTTTGGCTCCTTCAGAACCTGGATTGCCAAACGGATAAGGTTGTATTCCGCTGTCGGTCGGATTATTCCAGCGACCGGAGAACAATAGGACAAAAATGGTCTGTCTGTCCGGCTGACTGGGGAGGAAGAAGGGCTCGAAAGCGACCGCCATCGCGTTTGTGAAGCGTAGCCTTTGGTCACCCTGGTCGATTTTCGTGTGAACCAAGCTCAGCCCAAAACGGAGAGGCGAGAGAGGTTGGCGCGATTTTGGGGGCTGGGGGGCATTCCGGGGCTGTTAACCGATTGGCCAGCCTCTCTCTGCGGTGGTGAAAACGGGAAGTGGATTTCAGACAGTAGCTCGCGCAAGTCTTTGCGCAGGAGCCACTAAGCGAAGTGGCTTGTGAAATTCAGCAGGGGTGAGAAAATACCCGATGCTCGTTAACCAGAAGCGAGCCAGTTCCGCGCTGTGCAAAAACTGGCTCGAGCGGAAGGATTCGAACCTTCGACCAATCGGTTAACAGCCGATCGCTCTACCACTGAGCTACGCTCGAGTTTCCCGAAAGACGGGAGGCGTATTTCTACGCGCTACCAGCGGATTTGCAAGCGTTTTCTATTTCTCCAGCGTTTTTTTGCGCCCGCTCCCTATTTTTGTTGACCTCATCCCTTGGGGACCCTACACGTGTTGGTATTCCGCGCGGGGTGGGTGTCCCTCGCTTCGCGAGGAGTGATGTTATTCGCTTTTCTATTCTTACGATTCCCTTCCGATCCACTTTTCGTCCATTACCATGAATTCTCTGCGACTCGGTATCGTCGGTCTCGGCAATATGGGCTCCATCCATGCCCGTTCCATTCTCGATGGCAAAATTCCACGTCTCAAATTGGCCGCCGTTTGCGATAATGCCAAAGACCTTGGCACTTACGCCAAGGATGCAAAAATCTTCACGGATGCCGCCGAAATGATCCGCTCCGGCGAGATCGACGCCATCCTGATCGCCACGCCGCATTATTTCCATACCACCATCGGTATTGACGCCTTGCACCATGGGCTCCATGTGCTGACGGAGAAGCCGATTTCCGTGCACAAGGCGGACGCCGAGCGGCTCATCGCCGCCCACACCAACCCAAAACAGGTGTTCGCGGCGATGTTCAACCAGCGCACGGACCCTCATTACACCAAGGTGCGCGGGCTGATCCAGAGCGGCGAGTTGGGGGCTATCCGCCGCGTGAACTGGATCATCACCAACTGGTTTCGTACTCAATCCTACTACAATTCCGGCGGGTGGCGCGCCACCTGGGGTGGCGAGGGCGGCGGGGTGCTTCTGAATCAGTGTCCGCATAATCTCGACCTCTTTCAGTGGCTCTTTGGCATGCCGGACCATGTCCGCGCC
The DNA here is from genome assembly GCA_964513965.1 of uncultured Chthoniobacteraceae bacterium. Classification (GTDB taxonomy): domain Bacteria; phylum Verrucomicrobiota; class Verrucomicrobiia; order Chthoniobacterales; family Chthoniobacteraceae; genus UBA695. The sequence continues at coordinate 95,499 of CAZEOO010000005.1, read as the reverse complement.
ATTTGCAGTTTCGGGCGCTATCACGAGATCGAGGTGGAGGACGATGTGACGGCGGTGATGCGTTACAAAGATGGCAAGACGGCGGTGTTCATCACTTCGACCGGCGAAGCTCCCGGCACCAACCGGCTTGAAATCACCGCGGAGCGCGGGCGTGTGGTCATTGAGGACGGCAAGGTGCAATGGTTGCGCAACGAAATGCCGATGACGGAATATTCCCACACTACGGACAAGGGTTTTGACAAGCCGGAGACGTGGAATATCGATATCCCAGCCGCCGATAACGGCGAGCAGCACAACGGCATTTTGAAGAACTTCACGGCGGCGGTGCTGGACGGCGCACCCTTGATCGCTCCGGCGGAGGAGGGGCTCCATTCCGTGGAACTCGGCAATGCCATGCTGATGTCGGCTTTCCTCGGCAAGGAAATCGACGTGCCGCTCGACGGCGCTCAATTCGAGGCCTTGCTGAAAGAAAAGATTGCCACCTCCAAGTACAAAGACAAAGCTGCAAACGTTCGTTCGACGGCGAGCGATTTTAGCTCTTCTTTCAACGCAGTTTAACGTTACCTAATTTTTTAAAACCATGAGCAACAGTGATGGAATGAATTACGCCCCCAAGGGAAAAGCCGCTCCGGTCGTAAAGGGAGGGGAGTTCCCGTTTGGTGTCGCTTTTTTGGAGCACGGCCACATTTACGGCCAATGCAATGGGCTGGTCGAAGCGGGTGCCGACCTCCGCTATGTCTATGACCCAAACCCGGAGCACGTGGCCGAGTTCTGCAAAAAATTCCCGCAGGCGAAGCCCGTGGACAGCTTCGAGCGGCTGCTCGATGACCCCGAGTTGAAGCTGATCGCCGCCGCCGCCGTTCCGTGCGAGCGCGGCCCCATCGGCTGCCGCGTGATGCGCGCCGGAAAGGATTACTTTACCGACAAATGCCCGTTCACCTCGCTTGACCAGCTTGAAGAAGCCCGCAAGACGGTCGCGGAGACGGGCCGCAAATACGCGGTCTACTTCAGCGAGCGGCTCCACGTGGAGAGCGCGGTTTATGCCGGGCAGTTGATCCAGGAAGGCGCGATTGGCAAGGTGATCCAGGTGGTCGGCTTCGGCCCGCACCGGCTGGGCGATCCCGCCTCGCGGCCCGCGTGGTTCTACGAAAAAGCCAAGTACGGCGGCATTCTTTGCGACATCGGCAGCCACCAGTTCGAGCAATTCCTTTACTACACCGGCGCGACGGACGCCACCGTGCTTTCCTCCACGATTTCCAACAAGGGGCACTCCGATTATCCCGAACTGGAGGATTTCGCCGAGGCGCACCTCCTGGGCAACAACGGGGCCACGAACTTCATCCGCGTGGATTGGTTTACCCCGAACGCATCCCGTACGTGGGGCGACGGCCGCACGTTCATCCTCGGCACCGAGGGCTATATCGAATTGCGCAAATACGTGGAAGTGGGCCGCGGCGAAGGCGGCGACCAGCTTTACCTCGTGAACCAAAAGGAGGAGAAGCACCTCAGCCTCGCGGGCAAGGTGGGCTTCCCGTTCTTCGGCGAATTGATCCTCGATTGCCTCAACCGCACCGACAAGGCCATGACGCAGGAGCATGCCTTCAAAGCCTCGGAACTGAGCCTCAAGGCCCAGGCGCAGGCCATCCGGGTGTAATACCAATTCGCAAAAATAACCGGACCCTCTGACTTGGTCTTTTAGTGCGGGGCGGCGTTGTCAGGCAGAGGCGCTATCACTGATAGCGCCTCCACCTTCCGCCTTGCCCCACCCAAAAATCCCGGCGTCATAGAGTCCTTTTATTTTTGCGAGTTGGTATAACATTCGATCATCCGCTTATACGGCGTGCTGGAACAACGTTTCCGGCACGCCTTTTTTCGATCGCGGGAGTCGCGCCGCGTGCTCCCCAGCTTTTACTTCGGTGGGTTCGAATGCGTATCCAAGGCGTAATCGAGCGCCTTTTCCCACTGGAATTCGCGGAACAGCGCCGCCGTTTGGGGCGCGTTCAACGCCTTCACAACCTTCGGGTTTTTAAGCAAATCGTTGTAACGCTTGTCCCGGAGCGCCGCGAGCACGTCGGGGTCGCTATGCAGCGCCTGGAGATCCGGGCGCTGGGCCAGTTCACGCGAACCGGGGTAGGTGAGCAAGCGCGCCATGCTTTCCGGGTCCGCCACCACGCGGCCCACTTTGTCGGCAATCGTGTACGCCTGCTTGGGCACGGGGTCGATGGTCTTGAGAATGTCGCCGAAATTGCTCTTCTCAATGGCGTGCTTCACTTCCACCACTTCCGAAATGAAGAAGCTCCGCTTTTTGGGGTCCGGCGTGGCGCTTTCCGCGGTCGCGCCCAAAATCCGCACCACGTCTGCCGCCACCAGGACCAGCAGGATGCCAAACGCGGCTCCCAGCAGAGCGCCGGTGATGCCGTAAAAGAACCAGACGATGCCGAGATCCTGCTGCGAGGTGCGTTTGAAAAGCACGGCGCCGAAGCCGGTAATGACCACGTACGCCAAGACCCAAATTAGCGCGCCCGCGAGCCCGAGGAGCACGATATGGGGATAGCCCAGCGGTTGCAGGAACGGGGCCACCGAGGAGGCACCCCAGATCGCTGCGAAATACGCCAAACCGAGCGCCGCAAACCGCACGATCTGCCGCACCAGGCCCAGCCGCCAGCCTTTGGCGAATTGCCAGAAGATGACCACGGCGGCGAACCCCGTGAAAATCATCTGCCCCTGGCTCATGGACCCAAAATTCGGCACGGCAAACAGATCAGGTGTACTTCAGCACTTCCTCGATGGTGGTGTCGCCGTCGTAAATGCTTCTCAAGCCGTCCTCGCGCAGCGTTTGCATGCCAAGCTCAATGGCTTTTTGCCGCAGCACGACGCTGGGGGCGCGCTGGTTGATGAGGTCGCGAATGGGGTCCGTAACGTTCAGCAGCTCGTAGATGCCTTTCCGGCCTTTGTAGCCGGTGTGGTTGCAGGCGTCGCACCCTTTGCCGTAGAAGAAGTTTTTGTCGCCGATGTCGTGCGGCGAAAGGCCCAGTTGCGAGAGCACGGCTTCGTTGGGTTCGTACGGCGTGCGGCACTTGGGGCAGATGCGCCGGATCAAGCGTTGCGCCAGCACGGCTTCCAGCGAGGCGGAAATCATGAAGGGCTCCACGCCCATATCGATCAACCGCGTGACGGCTCCCGTGGCGTCGTTGGTGTGCAGCGTCGTAAATACCAAGTGGCCCGTGAGCGAGGCCTGGATGGAAATCTGCGCGGTTTCGATATCGCGCGTTTCACCCACCATGATGCGGTCCGGGTCTTGACGCAAAAATGCGCGCAGGCAGCGGCCGAAATCGAGCCCGATGCTTTCCTGGACGGGCACCTGCATGATGCCGTCGATGTCGTATTCCACGGGGTCCTCGGCGGTGAGGATCTTGGAATCCATGGTGTTGATCTCGTTAAGGCAGGCGTAAAGGGTCGTCGTTTTACCGGAACCGGTGGGGCCGGTAACGATGAAGATGCCGTTGGGCTTTTGGATCGTCTCCTGGATGTAGTTGTAGATGAAATCCGGCATCCCCAGGGTCTTGAGGTTCAGGTTCACCGTGGAGCGGTCGAGCACGCGGAGCACCACGCTCTCGCCGAACTGCGTGGGCAGCGAGGAGACGCGCAAATCGACCTGGCGGCCGCCGGTGGTGAGCTGGATGCGGCCGTCCTGCGGCAACCGGCGTTCGGCGATGTTCATGTTCGACATCACTTTGATGCGCGAAATGATGGGGTTGGCGAGATGGACGGGAGGCGGGGCCATTTCGTAGAGCGCGCCGTCCACGCGGTAGCGGATTTTAAATTCCGTCTCGAAGGGTTCAAAGTGAATGTCGCTCGCCCGGTCGGCGATGGCTTGCGCGAGCACGAGATCGACGTAGCGGATGATGGGCGTGGAGTTGGCCTCCTCTTCCAGCTTGCGGGCGTCGAGGTTTTGCGTGGTGTCGCCGCCGCCAAACTCCACGTCGCCGCCCAATTCCGCCAACACGTCGTTGAGGTTGCCGGAGTCGTTGCCGTAGCATTGCTGGATGAGCTTCTGAATGTACGAAATGGAGGCGATAACGATGTAAATATCCTGGCCCAGCGCGAAGCGAAGGTCCTCCTGCACCTGGCTGTTGAGCGGGTCCACCATCGCGATGGTAACCGCCGCTCCATTCATCCCGATGGGAAGTACGCCGTGCATGCGGGCAAGGTTCGCGGGCACCATGGCGAGGATTTCGGCGGGCGGCTCGAACGAACTCAAATCGACGTATTCCGTGCCGAGATAGTTGGCCAGCCCCTGGTAAAACTGGTCTTCGGTGACGAGGCCGAGGTCCGTCAAGACCTCTTCGATGCCCTTGCCCGAACTAAGGAGTTCCGCCGTGATGTCATCCACCTGGCTGCGATCAATGATCCCCTGTTCTACGAAGATTTCGATGACTTGATTTGCGTTCATATCGACGATTAATGGGAGAGGTGCTCGCGGTGGTTGCGAACGGCCAGTTGCGCGGCCAGTTCGCGGTCCTGCGATTTATTCATGACTTCCTGGTAACTGATGAGCCCCCGCGTGTGGAGGTTGACGAGGGATTGCTCCAGGGAAACCATGCCTTGCTCGGCGCTGGTCTGGACGACGGTGGGAAGGCTGTAGCTTTTGTTTTCGCGAATCAACGCCGCCACGGAGGACGTGTTGAGCAAAATTTCGAAGGCGGCCACGCGGCCTTTGCCGTCCGCCGTCGGCACGAGCACTTGTGAAATGACGGCGCGGAGCGTGGAGGCAAGCTGGATGCGCACTTGCTCCTGCTGTGCGGCGGGGAAAGCCCCCACGATGCGGTCCACGGTGCGGGTGGCGCCGGTGGTGTGGAGGGTGGAGAAAATCAAGTGGCCGGTTTCGGCGGCGGTGATGGCGGCCTCCATGGTTTCGAGGTCGCGCATTTCCCCCACGAGCATCACATCGGGATCTTCGCGCAGGCCGCGCCGGAGGCCGTCGGCGAAGTCGGGAAGGTCGACTCCCACCTCGCGCTGGTTAATCACGCTGCAATGGTGGCGGTGAACATACTCAATGGGATCTTCGATGGTCAGGATGTGACGCGCCGAGGTCTCGTTGATAATGTTGAGCATGCTGGCCAGCGTGGTCGATTTGCCGGACCCCGTGGGGCCGGTGACGAGGATGAGGCCGCGCGGCAAGTCCAGCAATTCGCGCACGCAGGGTGGCATGCCGATCTCCTCCAGCGTCATGAATTTGCTGGGCAAGAGACGAATGGCCGCGGCGCAGTTGCCCCGCTCGCGGTAAAGGTTCACGCGGAAACGCTGGTCGCGGAAGCTGATGGCGAAATCGGCGCTGCCTTCGGTGTTGAGCCGCTCGATCCAGTGTTCGCTGGGGGCCACGGCGCGGGCGAGGGTTTCGGTGTCTTCAGCGGTCAGCGGCGCCAGTTGCAGCGGGGTCAGCTTGCCCGCAAGCCGGAGCACCGGGGCGACGCCGACGGCAAGATGAAGATCGGACGCCTCTTCGTCGATCATCAGCCGCAGCAGGTCTTCCAGGGGGGTGGCGGGCATATGCTTCTCTAAAAACCGATGGGAGATTAGTTCGAATCCGCCATCGTCGCCGAGATGACTTCCTCGGGCGAGGTGACGCCGGCGAGCACCTTGCGCACGCCGTCTTCGCGCAGGGTGCGCATGCCTAGTTCACGCGCGCGCCGCCGCAGTTCCACGGTGGAGGAGCCGTCGTTAATCATGTTGCGCACCTCGTCGTCCACCAGGAAGATTTCGTAGATGCCGAGCCGCCCCTTGTAGCCGAGGTTGCGGCAGGCGTCGCAGCCTTTGCCGCGCATCACGGTAGCGCCTTCCAGTTGCGAGCGGTCGAGGCCCAAGGCGCGCAGTTCGGCGTCCGTCATTTCGTAGGGCACCTTGCACTTCGGGCAAATCCGGCGAACAAGGCGCTGGGCCACGATGGCGCGCACGGCGGAGGAGATGAGGAAACGCTGCACGCCGATATCGGCCAGACGGGCGACGGCGCTCGGGGCGTCGTTGGTGTGGAGCGTGGAGAAAACCAAGTGACCGGTGAGCGAGGCGTTGATGGCGATGGAAGCCGTCTCCAAGTCACGAATTTCACCGATCATGATGACGTTCGGGGCTTGGCGCAGCATGGACCGCAGCGCCGCGGGGAAGGTCATCCCCACGTCGGAGTTGACCTGCACCTGGTTGATGCCGGGCATCTGGTATTCCACGGGGTCTTCAACCGTGATGATCTTGCGGTCGGGCCGGTTGATGTGGTTCAAGCAGGCGTAAAGGGTCGTCGATTTACCGGAACCCGTGGGGCCGGTGACGAGGATGATGCCGTCGGGCAGCGTGACCAGGTTTTCGAAGGTCGCCTGGTCGTCGGAGAGGAAGCCCAACTGCGGCAGCCCGAGCGTGAGCCCTGATTTGTCCAAGATACGCATGACCACGCTTTCGCCGTGGTTGGTGGGGATCGTGGAAACGCGGAGGTCGAGCTGGTTTTTGCCGATTTTGACCTGGATGCGGCCGTCTTGCGGCAGACGCTTTTCGGCGATGCTCATGGAGCCGCTCATAATCTTGATGCGGCTGATGATGGCCTGTTGGAGCTTCTTGGGCGGGCTCTGCATCTCGTGCAGCACGCCGTCCACGCGAAAGCGGACGCGCAGCGATTTTTCGAGCGGCTCGATGTGAATATCGCTGGCCCGCATCTTGTAGGCGTCGATCAGCATCGTCGTCACGAGCTTGATGATGGGGGCGTCCCCGTCGTCGGTGCCCGATTCGCCGGAAGTCGTGGTGTTGATCTCGACGTCGCTCGGCGCGTTTTCGTCGGGGCCGTAGTATTTGAGCAGCGCGGCCTGGATCTGGTCGGGTGCGGCGCACACCCACTCCACGTCGCGATTGATGAGGTGGGTGACGGTGTCGAAAGTGTCGAAGTTGAGCGGATCGCTCGTGGCCATCATCAGGCCCATCTCGACGTTGGCGATGGGCAGCACCTTGTAGCGGCGGGCCACGTCGGCGGGCACGGCGGCAATGACGTCGGGCGTGATGACCATTTGCGAGAGGTCCACAAACTCCATGCTGGAGTGGGCCGCCAGGGATCGCAGCACGTCCACGCGGGAAACGATGCCCTTTTGAATCAAGGCTTCTACGACGCTCTCGCCGGTTTGGGTTGCCGCTTTGGCTTCTTCAACCTGCTCCCGAGTGATAAGACAGGTGTCCAGAAGCAGTTCGATGATGTAATCTTCGTTGTTTGTCACGGGGGAAAAGGATGTAACCCGACCAGCCTAGGGGGGAGCCGGGGAGTTGTCAACGTTGCGCAACGGCCAAAACACAAGGGTTTGGCGGGATTTCATTGGCGCAGCCTTTTTCAGATTGCGCCGCTGTTTATTCCTCATCGCCCACGAACGCCTCGGCGAGCGTGTCGGCCACAAGCTTTCCCTTTCGCGTGAGCCGGATGCGGCCCTCCCGGAGCGTGAAGAAGCCTTCCCCAAGGTATTCATCCACAGCCGCTTGCCATGGCGCGAGCTTCCCGGCGTCCACGCCGCGGCTGGTGCGCAGGCCGAAGGCGATTTCTTCCGAAAGGCGGATGGCGGGCGTGAGCGGCTCCCTCGAGCTTGCGGCGGAGCGCCCTTCCAACACGCGCGCGGAATATTCGGCCGCGTCGGCCACATTTTCCCAACGTTCCAGCCCCCGCGTGGAAAAGGCGCTCGGCCCCAGGCCCAGGTAATCCGCCCCTTCCCAATAAGCCAGGTTGTGGCGGCATTCACAGCCGGGCCGGGCGTGGTTGGAAATTTCGTAGGGTTCGTAACCGCCCTCGGCCAGCCGGTCCATCGTCATTTCAAAGAGATCGGCGTCCCATGCTTCATCTTGCTGGTATTCGCCAGCCTGGAAGCGCCGGTAAAAATCCGTGTCCTCCTCGTAGGAAAGGCAGTAGGCGGAGATGTGCTCCGGAGCCAGCGTGATGGTTTCCTCCAGCGTTGCCGCCCATTGCGAGCGCGTTTGCGTGGGAACGGCGAACATCAAGTCCAGGTTCACGTTGTCAAACCCGGCCTCGCGCAGAATCTCATAGCTTCGCCGCGCCTGCGCCGCCGTGTGGACCCTTCCGAGCACCTGGAGCAACTCCGGTTCCCACGATTGCACTCCCATGCTCACGCGGTTCACCCCCGCCTGGCGCAGCATCCGCGCCTTTTCCGGCGAAACGGTGGCCGGGTTCATCTCCAGCGTCCATTCCTCAAGCGTGGAAAGGTCGAGCCGCTCGCGCAAGCCTGCGAGCAGGTGCTCCAGTTGCGGGGTGGGCAGGGCGCTGGGCGTGCCGCCGCCAAAGAAAATGGTGCGCGGCTGCAAGGCGTCGCGCTCGAGCGCCTGGTCCAGTTCCGCCAACACGGCGTCCAGGAACCGGCGCACCTTCCCGCGCTCCAGCGGCTCTTTATAGAAAGAGCAATAGGGGCAGGCCCGCAGGCAAAATGGAATATGGACGTAAAGATGACGGATTGGCGGCATTAATTCAAACGGTGTTTAAACATGAAATACGGAAGCTTCCAACGTGAATTGTAGTCCCATATGAATCGGTGCAAAGCGAAGAAATCACGAGGCGGGTTATGATAAGATAACGTTATTTCTGCTATTTAATATAAAAAGAAAAGATGACGGATAAATAGCGTTGATAATTTTTTCGGGGTGATCTATTAAACGGTATCACCCCTAGTCTCCGAACCCCGTAACCCCATTTCTTTATGAAAATAAAGACTGCCCTCCAACCCCTGGGCCTCTTGCTGGCCGCTCTCTTCTTTTCGCTGAACATGGCGCAGGCCGCCACCTATACTTGGACAGGCACTTCGGGAGGGTCCTGGGGAGCTAACACCAACTGGCTAACCAGTAGCGGTACATGGCCCGGCGCGGGCGATACGGCGGTGGTTTCCAATACCACCGGGGTGAACCAGGTTGTTTGGTACGATGCCCCTGCGGTCGGTACTACAGGGTCGGTTGCGACTTTGAATATCGTGCAAGAGGCAAGCGGCACCAACCAAGTGAACTTGATCCGGAACTTGACGGTGGCCAATACCATCGTCTTGGGGAGTACCGATACCAGCATCAACGGGGTCAGCATGCTTTATATCGACCCGGTCGATACGGGAACGGTGGGGACAGCCACCCCGGGCAGAGCGGTGTACGTCACTGCGAATGTCAATCTGTACAATAACGGCATTCTGGCAATGTCCACGACGGGCACGGACCCGGCGACAGGCTATAACTCCACGCTGGATGGCAACGTCACGATGTCGGGCGGTCTGCTCATTCAATATAACGACCCCGTGCAGACCAAACAGAATTCGGCGGTATGCACCATCAAACAAAATCTTACGATGACGGGCGGCACGCTGGTCATCGGCGGCTCATTGAGCGGCGCGGTGGTCTATAACGGCACCACCAACGTCTCGGCCTCGGCTAACACTTCTTATTGGGATCCCCGCTTTACGGTCAACGGCACGGTCAATATCACCGGGGGCGTGGTTGCCGCATCCAAGGGAACCCTCGTTTTGGGAAACAGCGGCTCCAACTGGATTATGGGGCTCTCCTCTTCCAACAGCTACATTTCGCAGGTGATGATGTCCGGTGGAAACCAGAGCTTCATCAGCGACTCCACGGGCACTAACGCGTACATTGGGCGGATCATTGCCCGCGGTTTTGCCTCATCGGGTACCAATACAAAATATATCGGTTCGTCCATCAGCGGCGGAACGTTGGCCATCGGGTATCTCGATTTCGGTCAAGGCAATATTAATGCTACCTCCGCGGTGAAGCTGACCAGCAACGTCGTGGCCAACTCTACGTCAACGCAGATCATCGGCCTGGGCTTTGCCTCCGGCAGCGCGGGCACCATTGGCCTGACCTTGGATCTCAACGGTTATAATTTCATGGGAACCTCCACGGGCACTACGACCGGGCATGTGAGCATGAATAATAATTCCACGAGCAACCCTTCTTTGTGGACGATCCAAAATAGTGGCGTGACCACCAGCACCCTTGCGGCGAGCTACTTCGCCTTTTCGGCCTCGACGGTCAACGTGGGGGTTAATTCCTTAGGCTCCATCGTCTTGTCATCCATCGGGGTTGGCGGAACCAATAACCTTGGCTCAAGCACCAGTGGGACGATTACCGCAAACACGCTCTTTTCCTACATCGGCAGCGGCACTTCCTATTTGACCTCCGGGCGGATGATCGGCGGCCTTTCGGTGGGCACCGGCAGCAATGCCTCCACGTTGGTCCTGCTCTCGAACATCACTACCGGCACCGGCTCTTCGGTGACCATCAACAACGGGGCCACTTTGAGCGTGGGCGCCTACACCCTGGCACTCACTCCCGCTTCCAGCGCCACCATCAGCATCGGCCAAAGCGCAACCTTCGATGTCAGCGGCCTGGGGACCGCCGGTTATACGGTTCAAAGCGGCGTAAACATTTTCAATAACGCGGGCACGGTGAAGGGTTCCCTGAACCTTGGCACTGGGGGAACGATCGCGATGATGACCACCGGCACCGGCAATCAGTATAATGCGCTCATCTCTAGTAATCTCACCATGAGCGATGGCCAGTTGATTCTCTATCGGGCCGCCTCCTATGGTATGGCTGGTTCGTACAACGTCAGTGGAAATTTCACCATGACCGGAGGTACGGTGAGCATCGGTCTGGATAACGGCGGGCTTTGCCAGGACAACCGGTTCTATGTCGCCGGCAATGCCAATATTTCCGGAGGCCAGATTGTTAACAGCAGCTTCGGTGGTCTGTTTCTGAATGGCGCTACCAACAGCATCGCCAATTTAACCTCGCCCTTTACGGGCGGGGTAACGCTCGGCGGCGGAAACCAGACCTACGTTGTGGACGATGTTTCGATCTCGGGCACGTCCGCTTATACCATTCGGGCAACCTCTTCGGGTACGGTCGTCAAGTCGGTGGGCTCGACAACGGGCCACACGCTTTCGATCGGTTCCTTGGCCTATGGCCAGCAAGGCCTCGGCACTACCATATTGAGGCTGACCAGCAATATCACGACGACCCTGGGAGGTGCCGTTTTGTCAAACTGGGGCGTGAGTGGAACAACAGTAGGCTATGGCATTGACACCAACAGCCTGACATTAAACCTCAATTCCCTTACGTCGGGGTTCGTGCCCAATAATGTAAACAGTACCACTCTTATCAATTGGTATCTCCAAAACACGGGCACCTCAGGCGCGGGCACGATTTCCGCCCTTTCATTCGATTTCAGCAAGGCCGCGCAAGTCAACGTTGGCGGGAATGCCGCCAACCCGGTTATTCTTCTGGCGACCGGCACCGCCACCAATAACCTGGGAACCGGCACCAGCGGCATCATCACGGCGGACACGCTCTTTTCCTATATTGGCAACGGTTCCGGTTCTTTGAGTTCCGGGCGCATGATCGGCGGGTTGTCGGTGGGCGACGGGACCAGCAATTCTCTCTTGAACCTCACCTCAAGCATCACCACGGGTAGCGGCAGCCCGGTAACGGTGAACGCGGGGGCCAACCTCGCGCTGGGCAACAACAACCTGTATCTCACACCAGCCCCGACCACGGCGATCAACCTTGCGCGCACCGGCACCATCAGCGGCGCCTCGGGGGCCCTTTATCTGAATTCAGGCGTCAATCTCAACCTGACGGGCACGGCGGGCATGGCGGCGGTTACGTCGAATGTCAACCTCTCTGGAACCGTCACTTTCGCCAACACGCACGTCACCGGGACGGATCTCTTGATGTCCGGCAACATCGTGGACGGCACCGCGGCGGGCGCCATCGTAGTCAATGGTCCGCAGGTTACCGCCTTTACCGGCGGGGCCAGCACTTATTCGGGCGGCATGACGCTCAACGGCGGCACAACTTACCTGGCGAACAAAGGCGCGGGCATCGGGGCGCTGGCGGTCAACGGCACCGGCGGAGCGAATACGCTGGCGCAGTTGACGGGCAATCTTTCCGGGTTCTCGTCGCTGACTTTGAGCGGCACGACAAACTCCTCCGGCATCCTGGAAACGGGCAACTATTCGCTGACTCCCTCCTCGGGGCTCATCACGATCAATTCCGGCGGTATCTTGCAGACCTCCGCATATATTTACAGCTATATTTCCGCCACCACGAGCACCATCGTCGTCAATGACGGCGGCACTTTGCGGACGGCGCTCACGGTTGGAACCTCCGCCGTTGAGAACAATGTCGGCAGCGTGATCCTCAACAGCGGCGCGACCTTGACGACCAGCACGAGCGCCACGTTGTCGAGCGGCGGCCGCATCGCGGTGTATGGCAACTTCACCGCCAACGCCGGGAGCACCATTAACACCAATGACTCCGCGGGCGGTTACCTGGCTCTCTATGGAACCAGCGCGACCATCGCCGAGGGAGTGACGCTCACGACACCGGGCAACGGAGTTGTCAACACCATCGCCATGGTGCGTGGGAGTGGCACGCAAGTGCTGCAATCGGGCGTCAATCTCGGCAGAATTTACCTCCGCGACAATGATGCGGGTTTGACCAACTCCGTCAAAATCCTGCGACTCACCGGTACGGCAACAACGGTCAACTCGATCTTCATGACGAACTCAGAGACGATCGCCTCCGGGATGACCAATACATTGCAACTGGGCAGCAATATTATCTGCCTCGGGGTATTGGATAGCACGAACTATACGTCCATTGGCCGCGTTGTGGTGGATCTCTCGGGTTACACCTTGACCCTCTCCACTGCGGGGTGGGCTCCTGATATAAGCACCACCAATAGCAGCCCGTGGACCATCGCCTCCTCCAGCGGGACGGGCGTGTTCCAGGCGCGCTACTTCAATCTCTCGAGCACCAACACGGACGTGACGGTCGGCGCGAACGTCGTCATGCAAGCCACCTTGGCAGGCGGCACCTCCGAGCTGGGTCTCAAGGCCACCAGCGGCAGCGGCACCATTAGTGCCGCCTCCACGTTCCTCTATGCCGCCACCGGTACGCATACCTTAAAGACCACCGTGGCCCGGAACATCGGCAACGTGCAAGTGGGCGACGGCACCGTGGCCTCCACGCTGGCCCTGGGCTCCAACATCAACACCGACTTGAGCAGCCAGGTCAACGTCCAGGCCGGGGCCACCCTCGACCTGCAAGGGCACACTCTCTCCACCGGGGGCGTCAACATCGGCAACGGGGCGAACCTCGCGGGCAGCGGCGTGGTCAGCGCGCCGGTCAACGTTAACGGCGGTTCCATCAAGAGCAACGGCGTCTCGATGGGCGACACCACCTTCCACGGCACGAGCAGCGTGGTCGGTTCCGCCACGGCCAGCAACATGACGGTGGCCGATGGAGCCACAACGGTGAGCGGCAACGCCACCGCAACCAACACGTTCACCGTCAGCGCGGGAGCGCAGTTAACCAACACCGGCACCACGGGTGCCAACACCGTGTCGGTAATTAACGGGGCCACGCTGACCAACAACGGCACCTTGAACGGCACGGTCAACGTGAGCGGCTTGCTCAACGGCACGGGCACCATCAAAGGCGCGCTGACCATCAAGACCAACGGCGAACTGGCCCCCGGCAACAGCCCTGGCATCACCACGGTGGCGGGCAACCTGACGGTGGAAACCGGTGCGAAGATCTCGATGCAAATCGAAGGGATCACAGCGGCGGGAACGGACTACGACCAGATCGTGGTAACGGGCGCAAGCAGCCTGGTCTCGCTCAACGCCGGGAGCATCCTGAGCCTGAGCATTGCCGACGGCGTCTTCACCAACGGCGCGCTGACCTTGATCGAAAACCAGAGCGACAACGCAATCGTGGGGACGTTCAGTTCGGTGGTGATCGGCGGGAACACGTATGACGTGAGCACGACCAACAAGTTCACCTACGGCGGCAAAGAATACGAACTGCTCTACAACGTGAACGCGGACGGCGGCACCACGGCGAACGACTTCGAATTGACGGTGGTGCCGGAACCGGGCACGTGGGCGATGCTGGTGGGCGGCCTGGGCATGTTGCTCGGGGCGCAGCGGATGCGCCGCCGCTCGGCATAGCACCCGTTTCAACGAGTATTTAAGTCAAACTCCGAAGGAGGCTACCGCTTCCTTCGGAGTTTTTTATGTGTAATAAACACCTATGATCTCACAGGAATTTTCGGATAGACGAAGTCGGGCATACGTCTCTCGCAACCCTTTCCAGATTCATAGGTAAGCGTAACGAATTTGTGATTCGAAGACGACTCGCATGGCCTGGCATGCTCTGGTTCTGTCGAGCATGTGCCGCAGTTGCCCCAGCAAGGCATCCCAATCCGGAGAATTGGGCATGCCCATAGTCTCAGTGCCCTCAAATGTTGTAAAAAGGGCCTCTGTCTACCTCATTCAAGGATCACACGGGAACTGGCTTTACTTTCCGTAACGGCGGGGCAGGGAGTTGAGCGGAAAATCGTCGGTGCGGAAGGGGACGGCGGGAAGTCCCGCTTTGTTGATGAGATTGCACGTGGGGTTGCTGGCCCAGGCGTAACGCACCGCGACGGGGGCATTGATGGCGGGCGCGGAAACGACGACGCTGTCGCCCTCAATCACGGCATTGGCCCACACGAATTTCTGGTCCGCTCCGCAGATGGCGAAGCCCTGCACCTGGCTCTCAGGGCTGTTGAGGACCAGCGGCTTGGTGACGGTGGGTTCCAACGATCTCGGCGTGTAGGTCGCGGGCAGGGGTTGCGCGGCCAGACCCTCGGCGAAGTCGAAGCGGATGCGGATTTTGTTCCCTTCGACGTGCATCGAGCGATAGAGGGGGCCGGAGAAGGGGATCGGTTTGCCGTAGGTTTTGGCCAGGGCAATTTTGGCGAGGCGTTCGCCCGCATCGGTTTTGTTGCGGAAGTGAACGTCGTTTTCCTCGCCCTGGTCAATGAGGATGGCCTGGCCGGTGGCAGGCAGCTTCAAGGTCATGGTTTGCGCCTCGCGCAGTTCGGCCCAGTCGCTGGAGGCGGGCTGCGGGGCTTTGGACATGAAGTTGGCCAGTTGGCACCAGTAGAAGGGGAGGTCGTTCTGCTGGTAAATGCGCCGCCAGTCCTGGATGAGCAACGGGAAGGTCGTGCGGTATTGATAACCGAGCGAACCGTTGGTTTCGCCCTGGTACCAGATGATCCCCTTGATGCCGTAATCCCGGATCGGGTGGACCATGGCGTTGTAAAGCTCGCCGGGCATGGAGCGGACCACCGGCGGGGCGAGCGGCATTGCCGGGTAGGCGGCCTGGGCTTCGGCGCTTAAAGCGGGCAGTTCCGTTTCCACCTTGGCCATCCATTCCCCGGCGAGGTTTGTGCCCGCGGCGTTCATGCCGCCGTTTTCAATTCCAGCGGACCCGCCCGGGCTCACGAGCCGGATGGCGATGATGGTTTCCCCGGCTTTGACGAGGTTTGCGGGCACGTCGTACCGGCGGTAGTTGGAGCTTTTGGCGGAGGTGTTGGAGCTGGTGGATTTCTCTGGCGTGGTTTCGCCAACCTTGACGCCGTTGAAGTACACCGTGTCGAAATCCCTCGGCAGCGAGAGGATCAGCGGCATGTAAACGTTGTCTTGCGACTTGGTGACGGTGAAGGTTTTGCGCAGCCAGACAACCCCGGAATCGGGCAGCCCCGCTTTTGCCAGCGAGCCGGGCAGGGTCACGGGCTTCCAGCCTTCCAGCGGCAGGTTGGGTGCGGCGTATTGCTGCGGATCGGCGCTGGGATGATCCTCGCGGCCATACTTCGCCGCCCAGGCGTGGAATTGCGTTGCGAAGTCTTTCTTCCGCTGCGGGAAGCTCGCCTCCTCGGCGCACAGGCTTTCCTTTACGGCTTTGAGTTCGGGGTCGCGGTCGAGCCCCTCGTAGCTGATCCAGGCTTCGATGTTGGAGCCGCCGTAGCTGGAATCAATGAGCCCCACGGGGAGCTTCATTGCGCTCTGGATTGACTTCGCAAAATAGTACCCGACGGCGGTGAAGCGGCCCGAGGTTTGAGGCGACGCCACTTCCCATTTGCCTTCGCAAGCCTCCTCAGGCTTGAGGGAACCGCGCGCCTTGACGAGAAATTGGCGGAGCAGCGGGTTGGACGAATTGGGGATTTCCTGCGCGGCCTTGTCGGTCCTCGCGAGGGTGAACTCCATGTTGGACTGCCCCGAGGCGAGCCAGACATCCCCCACCACCACGTCATCCACGGTGATCTGGTTGGAACCGGAGACGAGGAGTTGGTGCGGTCCCTGGCCCAGCGTTTGCAAATTGAGGGCCACACGCCATTTTCCATCGGCTCCGGCGCGCGCCGTGGCATGAAGGTTGGCGAGCGTGATTTTGACTTCCTCGCCGGGGGCCGCGGTGCCCCAAAGGGCTGTCTTGGCCGATTTTTGCAGCACCATATGGTCGCTGATGATGGCGGGAAGCTGGACGTTGGCAAAGGCGGCGCCCGGGAGGCCAATGGCGGCCAGCGAAAGAAGCAGGGAGAAGTTGCGCAGAGTTTTCATGCGGGATTTCACAAGGTAAGGGGAGGCAATGGGAGGTAAAGGGGAGGACGTTGTGCCTCCGATCTGCTTATTAAAGACCTGCCTACACGGCAGGCAAGCAGGATTCCCGCGAAATTGGCGCGCTCCGCGTTGTGAAATTACGCCTGGGAGACCGGCGGGATATTGAACGGGATGGAGTTGCAGCGGATGGATTCCGCGCCTTTGCAGCCCGCCGCGACGGCCATGCGGGCCGCCACGGGGTCGGCTCCCTCGCGCTCGCCCGTGCGGATGAAGCGAATGAAATCCTCCACCATGATGGGATCGGCCCCGCCGTGGGTGCCGTCGGTGGCTGGGATGGGAAAGACTTCATTGCCGTGCTCGTCGTAACCCCGGCGGCGGTTCCAAAGCTGCACGCTGGCCCATTTTTCGGGGCTGGAGGAGTCGCCGTAGTTTTCAATGCGCCCCTCGGTGCCGATGACGGTGTAATTGCGCCACGCGTCCGGGGTGTAGTGGCATTGCAAGTAGGAGGCTTGCACGCCGTTTTCAAGCTGCATGAGGAGCATGTTGTGATCCTCCACGTCGATCACCGGGCTTAAGCCTTTTTGCGAAAGCGGCGGCCAGTTGCCGTCGCAGAACGCAGCCACGCCCGGCTCGTCCGGGCTGCGGCGTTCTTTCACTTTGTCGTAGACGCTCAGTTTGCCCATGCCGACCACGCGCGTGGTGTAACCGCCCGCGAGGTGATGGATCACGTCGATGTCATGGGCCGCTTTTTGCAGCAGCAGGCTATTGGCATAGCGGCGTTCCGAATGCCAGTCCTTGAAATAGGCGTCGCCGCCGTAGGCGATGAAGTGGCGGCACCAAACGGCCTCCACTTTCCCGATGCGCCCCTCGTCGATGAGTTCCTTCATCTTTCGCACGACGGCGAAGAAGCGCATGTTGTGGCCCATGTAGAGCCGCCCTTTGCTGTGGCGCGCGGCTTCGAGGATGCGGTCGCAACCCGGGATGTCGATGGCCATCGGCTTTTCCAAAAACACGTGCTTGCCCGCTTCCAGAGCCGCGAGAGCTTGTTCCGCATGGAGGTAATCCGGCGTGCAAATAAAGATCGCGTCGATCTCGGGGTTGGCGAGGAGATCGCGGTAATCCTTCGTCACGAAAAGATCGCCGCATTCCGCTTTGAAGCGGTCCGCCTTGCCGGGGTCGAGATCGCAGAAGGCCGTGAGAAAGAGGTTGCGCCCGGGCTGGTGGGCGTGGAGGGCAATGTTGCCGCGGTTGGCGCCAACGACCGCGAACCGAATGGGAGTCTGAGCTTCGGATTGCATGGGAGAATGAACCACGAAATCTCACGAAAAGTCAGAAAAGGCAATAAAAATATGAGATTAACAAAAATGGTGATGCTGAAAAACCTCGCGCCCCATTGAAAGAGGCGCGAGGTCCAGGGGTAGACGCGTTACGCTCTAGAAAGTGACGCCAACCTGTGCGCCAAGAATGAGAGCGTTGCCGAGGCGGTGCGCTCCGCCGGGATTGATGAGCCACTGCACATCCGGCTGAATATAGGCGAACTTCGTGAGCGCGAAGCGGTGCCCGGTTTCCAGCACCAACTCGTACTCGGGGCGTCCGTTGCCAGCGGCGGCCTCCACGTCGGCATAGCGGCTGCTGAACTGCCCATAGGCGAAGTGGAGCATGGTGTGGTCGTCATTGCGGCCGGGGAAAAGCCCTTTGTAATTCAGCCCGCCGTTGATTTCCCAGGGCATGATGGAAATGTCCTGCTGCGGGTAAAGGCAACCGGCCGTGAACACCGTGAGCCCCTGGTCGCTGCCGGGCGCTTCGCGGTAAACCATCTGGTCCGCATGAGCGTAAAAGCCGTAGGAGGAGGTGGTGGTGCCGCTGGTGCCGAAGTTCGCGTATTGATAGGAGGAGTAGGACGCCCCCACCCAATAATGGCCGGGCATCCCGCGCAGCGTGGGCGCCTGCTTGGAGTCCCCCGAGCCGGGAACGGGCGCTTTGTCAAACTCGGGCGTCCAGCCAGCCTGGCCGATCACGAAAACGCCGTCGCCGCTGTGGAAGCTCCAGTCCAGGCCGTTAAGGCGCGAATTGAAGAGATCCTCGGTGTTCTGAAACACGCCCACTTGCGCGAAGGTTTCCTTCGTCGGGTTGACCTTGATACTCCCGGCCCAGGTCGAATATGGGTAGGCGGAGAATTGCGTGTCGAAGAGGACCGCACGGATGTCGCCGTTGATGGCGTTATTCATCGAGTAGCCGTAAAGCGGCGAGGCGTTGAAATCGTCGCAGGCGCTGAAGCGGCCCAGCTTCACGGTCACCTTGTCATCGAACAATTTCTGCTCCAGAAAGACGCCGTAGAGGAAGACGTTCTGGCCGCCGTAACATTGCTGCGTGTCGAAATGGCTGCCGACGTAGCCGCTGGTAAGGCTCGGGCCGTCGCGGTTAATGCCGCTCAAGGTAAATTTCGCGCCGTTCCACCCGGCGAGCTTTTCCAGGTCGAGTGTGATTCCGGCATACCAGTCGTCCACATAGGTGGCGCCTTGCCGTTTGCCGCCGGTGACGTTGCCAGCGGGGTCCATGGTATAAGCGCCGAAGAAGTGGATGCCTTCTTCTTCCAGGCGGTCGCGAAGGCCGCCCCAGTTGCCGGTGGCGTAGTCGCCGTTGAGCCATTGGTCCCAGGCGCTGGAAGCCGGGGTATTTGCCGAAGCGGTGGCCGGTGCAGAACCGGCGATGGCGGATGCGGCAAAAACTGCCGCTCCCGCAACGGAGAACAGGATGGAGGATTTCATGGGGTGAGGTGGTTGTTTGGGGTTGTTAGGTGGCAGTTAGGTTAAGTTTTCAATTTGGGTAATATTAGGTAGGAGTGTGGAAATGGCGGTGGAAAAACTCGTTTGCGGCCGCAGCCCGCGTTCGAGGGCTTCGAGCGAGAAGGCCGTGCCGAGTCGGGCGCATTCATCGAGCGGCAAAGCGCGGATCTGCGCGGCAACGATGCCCGCGACCATGGCGTCGCCCGCGCCCACGGTGCTGCCGACTTCGATTTCCGGGGGGATTGCCCTTACCGCCCGCTCCGCCGTGACAAAGCAGGCGCCCTCTTTCCCCATCGAAACCACCACCATCTGGATGCCTTTTTTGACCAATTGCCGGGCGGCGTCGACCACTTCTTTTGTGCCGTGAAGCGGTTGGCCCAGCAGGTCCTCCAGTTCGTGGATGTTCGGTTTGAGAATGGTCGGCTGGGCTTGCAAGGCCAGCCGCAGCGGCTCGCCGCTGGTGTCGAGCACCACGTTGCGGCCCATCCATTTGAGCGAGGCCACGAGTTCGCGGTAAATGGAGGGGTCCACTTGCGGGGGAATGCTGCCGCCCAGGATGACCCACGGGGCCTCGACCGCTTGGAGTTGGTTGCGAAGCGCCGCGATGTCCTTGGCGGTGGGGGCGGCTCCCGGGAAGTTGATATCCGTGGTGCTGCCAGCGGCGGGGTCCATGATTTTGATGCCGGTGCGGGTTTCCCCGGCGATGCGCACAAAACGGTCGGCGATTTTTTTCGTGCGAAAATGGGTTTCGAAAAGGGAGGCGTTGTCGCGGCCCAAAAAGCCGGTTGCCGCGACGCGCAAGCCGCCGCCCGCCAGCGAGGAGGCGACGTTGACGCCCTTGCCGCCCGCCGTGTTGCGGACGGCTTCCACGCGGTTGACGGCCCCGGGGGTGAAACCGGGGATCGTCACCGTGCAGTCGATGGCCGGGTTGAGGGTGACGGTGAGGGCGTCGAAGGAGGATGCGGTGGGGCTCATGGTGTGGAAAAAATTTTGTGAATTAGGGCAGCGGCAGTTCGCGAACTTCGGCGGCGGTGCCGCAGGCGAGCGCCTTCGCGGCCAGGGTCTTGGCCTGGGCCAGCGAGACGTTGCGCAGTTTGGCCTTGATGGCCGCGACGCTCGGCAGGCTCATGCTCAGTTCGGCCACGCCGAGCCCGGTGAGAATGACGGCTCCGCGCGGATCTCCGGCCACGCCGCCGCAGACGCCCACCCATTTCCCGGCGGCGTTGGCGGCGCGTGCGGCCATGTCAATCATACGGAGTACGGCGGGGTGCAGCGCGTCCACCTGCTTGGTCAGCACGGGATGCATGCGGTCCATCGCATAGACGTATTGGGCGAGGTCGTTGGTTCCGATGGAGAAAAAGTCGGCTTCCTGGATCAGTTCGGGGGCCATCAACGCTGCCGCCGGGACTTCGATCATGATGCCGATCTCCACCGGGGCCACGCCCATCTCTTTGCGCACGCGCTCGGCCAGCGCCTTGGCTTCGCGCAGTTCGTCGAGGGTGGCGACCATGGGAAACATGATCTTCACCGGCCCCGTGGCCGAGGCGCGGTAGATGGCTCGCAGTTGTGGGATGAAGAGTTCCGGTTGGCGCAGGCAAAGGCGGATGCCGCGAACGCCCAGGAACGGGTTTTCCTCCTTCGGCAGGGAAAGGTAGGGCACGGTTTTGTCGCCGCCGATGTCCAGCGTGCGGATGATGAGCGGCAGGCCATTGAGCGCGGAAGTCATCGTGCTGTAAGCCTCGAACTGCTCCTCTTCGGTGGGCGGGGTGTCGCGCGAGAGGAAGAGAAATTCCGTGCGCATCAGGCCCACGCCTTCGGCCCCGGCTTCCACGGCCAGCGCCGCTTCCGAGGGCTTCGCGATGTTCCCCACCACCTCGACCCGGTGGCCGTCGGTGAGCACGGCGGGCTGGTAGCGGGTTTGGTATTCCACCTCGCGGCGGTGGTTCAGGTTGATCTGATAATCTTGCGCCGAACGCAGATCCGCCTCGCTGGGGGCGAGGTAAAGCCGCCCGGTGGAACCGTCCAGAATGCAAACCACGCCGTCGGCCTGCTCCAGCAGGGCCGGGCCCGCGCCGACCATGGCGGGGAGGTCGAGCGAACGCGCGATGATGGCCGTGTGCGAGGTCGCACCCCCGGCGGCGGTGCAGATGCCCAGGATGCGCTTGGGGTCAAGCCGCGCCGTGTGTGACGGAGTAAGATCGTCGGCCACCAGGATGACCGGCTCCTCCGGCAGGGTGAGTTCGCCGCCGGTTTGCATGGGAGCCAGCAGCCGCAATACGCGCTGGCCCACATCATGGAGGTCCACGGCGCGGCCCGCGAGCCGTTCGTCGTTGACCCGCGAGACATCGGCCACGCGGGAGGCGATGATCTGTTGCCACGACCACGCCGCGCCGTGCCCGAGGGCGATGAGGGCGCAGACTTCTTTGATGAGGTCAGGGTCCGTGAGGAACGCCTGGTGGGCGCGGAAAATGGCGGCTTCGTTTTTGCCGCAGCGCGCCTTCACGGTTTCATAAACATCGGCGAGCTGGTGGTACGCGGTTTGCAACGCCTGCCGGATTTTCACTTCCGCCTCGACGGGGTCTTCCGGGGCGTCCTCGACAATGAGGTGGCTGGCCTGGAAATGGTAAAGCGGGCCGACGGCCATGCCGGGGGAGGCGGAGATGCCGCCGATGCGCGGGCTCAAGTCGCTCTCCGGGCTCCAGCAGACTTCCTCGGCGAGCCGGGCTTGGGCTTTCTCCGCTTCGCCGAGCCCGCTTTCCACGGCTGCCTTAAGCGCCTGGAGCGCGGCCTCCGCGTCGGGGCCGGCGGCCTGGATCGTGATGGCGGAGCCGCCTTCCACGCCGAGCTTTAGCAGCGACGCCATGGCCTTGCCGTTAGCCGTTTTGCCGTTGAAGACCACACGGATTTCGGACTCAAACGGCGCGGCGGTTTCCACGAATTCCGTGGCGGGCCGCGCGTGAAGGCCCGCGCCGGGCAGCAGGGAGACCTCGATGCTTACGGCGTGGGGCAATTCCCCAGGCGCGACGGACTCGGTGGTCTCGCGGCGGTGCAGGGCGGCGATGATGACTTGGGGATCGTCCGCTTCGGCCAGGGCGCGGGCCAGGTCCGGGTTGTCGAGCACGTCGGTGAGCGCGGCCAGCACGCCCAGGTGTTCGTCGGACTTCGCGGCAATGCCCACGATGAGGCGCGCCACGTGGTCTTTCCCCCAAACGACGCCGCCGGGAACCTGCACGATGGCGAGGCCGGTGTGGTGGATCAATTCGCGGTCCGCCTGCATGCCGTGCGGGATGGCGATGCCGTTGCCGAGGAACGTGTTGGCCTGGGTTTCGCGGCCCAGCATGCTTTCAACGTAGCCGGGCGCGATGGCCCCGCTGTCGATGAGCACCTGCCCGGCTTCGCGAATGGCGGCCTCCTTGGTGGCCGCTTGGGAATGGAGCTTAATATCCTGGGGAGTGAGGTGGATCATAAGGGGTGCGGGGTTAGTGTTTTGCGGGAGCCAAAGCTTGTTTCTTTTTCAAAACGAAAAGGGCGGCGGTGGTGACGAGCGTGCCCGCCACGATGGCGGCCAGGTAAGGCAGCAGGGGAGAGACCGCGCCGGGAATGAGCGCGGCAAAGATGCCCCCGTGCGGCACGAGAAATTGCACGCCCCATGCCATGGAAATGGCTCCCGCGACGGCGGAGCCGATCATGGTGGACGGGATGACGCGGAAGGGATCTTTCGCCGCGAAGGGAATGGCCCCTTCGGTGATGAAGGAGAGCCCCAGCACCAGGGCCGGAGCGCCCGCTTCGCGTTCCTCGGGGTCGAAGCGGTTCTTGAACAAAAACACGGCCAGCGCCAAACCCAACGGCGGGGTCATCCCGGCGGCCACGACCGCCGCCATGGGCGTATAGACCTTGCTCGCCAAGAGCCCGACGCCAAAAGTATAGGCGGCTTTGTTGACCGGACCGCCCATGTCGAAAGCCATCATGGCTCCGAGAATGGCTCCCAGCAGCACGGCGTTCGCGCCGCGCATGGTGTTAAGCCAGTGGGTCATGGCGTCGAGCACGGCTTGCACGGGCGGCGCGATGACGTAGATCATCAAGAGCCCCACGATGGTCGTCGAAAGAAAAGGCAGGATGAGCACCGGCTTGAGCCCTTCGAGCGTGGAAGGGAGCTTGATTTTATCGGCCAGAAATTTCGTGAGATAACCGGCGAGGAAGCCCGAGACGATGCCGCCCAGGAAGCCCGCGCCCAGGTTCTGCGCCAACATGCCACCCACCAGGCCGGGCGCGATGCCGGGGCGGTCGGCAATGGAGTAGGCAATGAAGCCCGAGAGCACGGCCACGAAAAGGTGGAACGCCGTGCCGCCGCCGATCATCGAGAGCGCCGCGCCGAGCGTCCCCTTGGCGTCCCCGGCATAAATTCCCCCGAGGGCGAAGGCGAGCGCAATCGCCAGCCCGCCCGCGATCACCACCGGCAGCATATAAGAGACGCCCGTCATCAAGTGTTTGTACGGGCCGGTGCGCGAGCGGGACCGCTCCGCTTTCGCGGCTTCGACGGCTTCCACAAGGTTGCCTCCAACGGGCAGCGGCAAGGCCAGCGCCGTTTTGATGACTTCCTGGCCGTTGCGCATGGCGTCGTTGGTGCCCGTCAAGTGCAGCCGCTTGCCGACGAAACGCGAAGTGTCCACTTTCGTGTCCGCCGCGATCACGACCGCGTCGGCTTGGGCGATCTCCTCCGGCGTCAGCACCGTTTTAGCACCCACGGACCCCTGGGTCTCGACCTTCATTTCATAACCGAGCGCGCGCGCGGCTTTATGGAGCGCCTCGGCGGCCATGAACGTATGCGCGATGCCGGTGGGGCAGGCGGTGATGCCCACGAGCCGCTTCGTTGCGGGAGCGGCTTCGGGCTTGGCTATCGGCTGTGCTGCCGTCTGGGGTTCCGCCGCCGGTTCGGAAGGAAGAGGGACTTCGCCGACTTTCTCAAGCGCCGCCGCGATCACTTCCCGGCTGTGGCGAATGGCCTCTGCGGTGGAAACCTCGTGGAGCGGTTTGCCTTCAAACCGGGCCGTGTCCACACGAATATCGGCGGCGAGGATCACGACGTCGGCCTCGTCGATCTCGCGTTCCGTCAGCGGAGTTTTGGTTCCAACGGAGCCCTGGGTTTCAACTTTGATCCAGTGGCCCATCACCTCGGCGGCCTTTTTCAAGGCTTCCGCGGCGAGAAGAGTGTGAGCGATGCCCGTGGGGCAGGAGGTTACGGCGATGATGCGTTTCATGCTCGGGGTGGGGGGTGAAGGTGAGAATGCGAGGGATTCCGGCTTCGAAGATATTCGAAAGTTATCAAAAGACTTCGAAAGTTCAATAAAAATCTTTTGTTTGGTTTCGAAAACTTTCGGTTCTGGGCAAATTGGCTTGCTGAATCTTTCGAAATGTGGTCCTTTCACTCTAAGTTTCTCCTAATGAGCCCAACCCCTGAAAACCCCGACAAATTGGACAAAGCCCCGATGATCCTTCAGCGCCGGAGCGCGATTCTGGAAATGGTGCGCCGCCACGGCTCGGTGCGCGTGGGCGAACTGGCCGAACATTTTCGCGTTTCCGAAGTCACCGTGCGGCTCGACCTCGTGGCGCTTGAAAAAGAAGGGAAGTTGCAGCGGGACCGGGGCGGCGCGATCGCCTCCAAGCCGCTGGTGCCCGTCAAGGCGTTGCTGGGCATGGAGATGCGCGGCAAGCTCCACAGCGATCTCAAAACCCGCATCGGCAGGGCCGCCGCGCAGCTCGTGCAGCCGGGGGATACCATCATCCTGGATGCGGGTACGACGGCGGTGGAAATGGTGCCCCATCTCGCGGGCATTGAGCCGCTGACGGTGGTGACCAACGGGCTGAACGTGGCCCTGGCGCTTAGCGAAAAAACCAACGCGAAGGTGCTGCTCTTGGGCGGCACTTTGAACCGGGATTCGTGCAGTTCGCTCGGGCCGATTACGGAACGCACGTTGGGCGATTTCGTCGTGCAAAAGGCGTTCCTGGGCGCGCAAGCCGTGGATGCCAAGGACGGGATTACAGACACCACGCTGGAAATCGCGCAATACAAACGCTCGATAATCCACGCCGCGCGCAAGGTCATTCTCCTGGCCGACTCCAGCAAATGGGGCCGCGGCGCTTTTATCAAAGTGGCGCCGCTCAAGGCGGTGCAAACGGTCATCAGCGACTCCGCGTTGCCCGAGGACGCGCGGAATATGCTGGCCCAGAGCGGGATCGAATTGATCCTGGCATAGCCAAACAAAAACGGGTTGCCCCGCGTGGGACAACCCGTTTCAAAACCAACTGCTGAATCAGCGCGTTACTTGTCGGTCACTTCGCCTTTGACGGCGCGGGTCACGGCCCCGGTCTTCGTGAGTTCCTTGACCGCGATGCCGCCGTCGTTGTCGCTAGAGACTTGCAGGCGCTTGCCGTCCACGAACTGCACTTCAACGTAGCCCTTCTGCTGCTTGACCGCCGTAACCGGGTTCTTTTGGTCGGCACGCAGCGGCAGGAGCAGCGTGAGGAAGTCCTTCACGCCGGTGCCCGAAACCGTGTGGAGCACGGAGGTGACCGGCACGTTCTGGGGCTTCACGTCCTTGCGGCAGTGCCAGCCGAGGATTTCCGGCGTTTCCTGCGCGGAAACCGTCTTCACGTCGAGCCCCTGGGTGAGCAGGGGAATGACGGCGAGGTTCGGCACGCCGGGATCGGCGGTGGTGACGGCGTGGGTGGCCGGGTCGGTTTCGATGGCCGTGGGATGCAGGTGCCAGCGGGCTTGGTAGGTGTGGGCCTCGCTATCGATGGGCGTCATGCGGTCCGCGACGATGTAGAGGTCAGGCTTCACAAACAAAACGCTGCGGCGCTGGACGGCGATGCGGCGCTTTTGCGGCCCGGGCAGCCCGGCGTAGGCTTCCGTAAAGCGTTTGTCGTATTCCGAGGTGCCATAGTCGTCGTCATAGACGGCGCTGGCGAAGTCGTAGGCGGCGTCCGAGTGCCAGCTTGCCTTAATCGGTTCCTGGCTGACGCGGTCGGCGTCGGTTCTCGGGTCGGCCCCTTCCACGGCGTTGAGCCGGTTCTGGCCGAGGCCGTCCACGGCCACGCAGTTGTGGGAGAGCGAACCGCGGGACCAAACGCGCCATTTATCCCAGGCGTAGCTGCTGCCGCCGCCGTCGAAAAGAATCTCGCGGCCATAGGCCCAAACGCAGACGTTGAGTTTATCCTGGTGGGCATGTCCACGGCCCATCAACCCGCCGAAGCCGAGCGGCCCGACGTTGAAGATGAGGTAGTTGGCGTCCGTCTCCCAGCCGCTGCGCTCCACGATCTGGCCGGACCAATCCAGAAACACCGAGGTCTTTTCCGGCGGCTGACCTTCCTTGCCGTTGGTGGCGAACCATTTGAAGTCCTGCCGCTCGGGGAAGAACTTGGCCGCGTTTTTCATCGCGTACTGGATGGAGCCGGGCCAGGAGTCGTTTTTGGTGGGGCGGCCCTTGTCTGGGGTGGCCAGGAACATGGGCCACTCGAAGCCCTTTTCGAGAGCCTTCACGTAATCCAGGGAGACTTCGCTTTGGTGGCCGGTATCGATGGCATTGTTCAAGCCCGCGACGAAATTAGTGAGAACGACATCGGTGTGGTAGCCGGTGGAAAGCTCATATTGGGCACCATCGGGTAGGAATTGCTCTTTCGCTTCCGATGCGAACTTCGAGAACGCGTAGGCGCGCCAGTCGGCGGCGTCGCGGAATTCCGGGAAGTAGCACCCGGCGACCGAGAGGCCGTTCATTTCCATGAGCACCCAGTTCACGTTGGTGGCGTTGTGCCGCAGGTAATTGGCGTGGTCGTAGGTGGAGCGGGTGAAGGCCACGATGTCGGCGTCCGTCAGGCCGGGCAGAAGCTTGAAGAAGGCGTTGGGCCAGTTGAAGCCCATGCGGATACCCGCCTCGATGGTGCGCCAGGTGCTCCCGTTTTTATTGCCTTCCTTCGCGGTGGCGGGCACGGGGCATTGGTCGATCCAGGAGCGCAACTGGGCGGCGAAAGCCTTCGGGTAGCGTTCATCCTTGGTGTCCACGTAGGCGTTGCCCAGCGTGCCCCAGAACGCCATACGGTTCAACTGCCACTGCCACTCACTGTTGTACGATTGGCCGGGGTCATAGGCTGTGGCATTGTAGTACCAGTTGATTTTGCCTTCCGGGAACGCATAGACGTAAGTCACCTGGCCGCCCTGCACTTTGCCGTTCACGGCGTCGTCGGCCACCTGGCGGTCGTACTTGCCGCCGGTCGTGTTCCAGTGCGGGTCTTTGCGGTCCTTGAGGTAGACGGCCCACGCGTGGGAGGCCGCGTCGTAGTCGCCGCGCTTTACGGCATCGGCCACGGCGGCGAGTTCCGGTTTTGCGAGGTCGAGGTGGGCAAAGACGATTTCCTCATCTTTGGTGGGAGCGCGTAACGCTACTGGAGTAGCGGTCGCCTGGGGCGTGGCCGAGGGCGTGGGCGCTTTGGGTGCTTCTTTAGCGGGATTGCAGCCCGTCAGCAAAAGACTTGCGCCGCAAAGGGCGACACAGGCTTGAGTGAGGACGCCCATTCGTTGGCTTGGGGATGATTTGGGGGTCATAGTGATGAAACGCCACTATACGAAAAGACGGCATCATGTCGATGCCGTCTCTCGAAAAATATCGCTATTAACGTTATAAATGCATTGCCTATTGGACGATAGGGCTTAACGGCGTGGCGGGCGGAACCAGTTCGATGACAATATCGTCAAAGTTGACGGTTCCCGAGATCCCTTCGAGGAAGAGGGAAGGGCCGATGATGTTCACCCCGGCGGGCACTTCAATGACGCCTTCCAGCTTTGTCCATTGCTTGGGCAGTTCGGTGGGGGCCAGTTTGCCGGTGAAGGGGGAACGAGCCATCTTTCCCGAAAGGCCGATTTGCATGTGCTTGAGCGGATCGGCGATATCCTTGTCCTGGGCTTCCAGCAAAGTCGCGCGGAAATAGACGCCGGGGGTGCCGGGTTTGATCTGCACGTTATCGCCAAATTTGACCCAGGCCGCGAAGCGGTACTTCTCGCCCGGTTTCACGTTGATGGGTTTGGTGCCTACACCAACGCGAGCGCCGTCCGCGACGGTGACGGTGAGCGCTGCGGTGCCGCTGTGAACGTCGGTAGCCGTGATCTGCAGCGGCTGGGCTTTCCCCTGGGATTCCTTGGGAACAAAGAGATTCCAGCCGGAAAGGCCGGATTCGAAGCTGGGGTTGGGGGCGAGGTTCTGCGCATTTGCGGCGGCGCTGAAGGCGAGGAAAGCCGCGCCTGCGAGTGCCGCCATGAGGGTGGTGGAAAGGGAACGAGTTTTCATCATAAGGCGGTAATATAGCCGCCGAACGCCAAAGTACAACCGGAAGAATTCCGATAGGGACATGGGGCAAAACAGAAAAGGACGGCATCTTCTCGATGCCGTCCTTTATAGTGATCGGAAATGTGTGTTTTACTGAACGAAGCTGCTCAGCGGGGTGGCCGCGGGCACCAACTCCAGATTCACGTCGTCGATCAGCACCGTGCCGGTCACGCCCATGACGAACACCGTTGGCAGGAGCACGCCGGTGCCCGCCGGAATTTCAATGACGGCTTCCAGCTTGGTCCACTGCTTGGGCAATTCGCTCACGCCCAGCTTGCCGACATCGGGGTTGCGGGCCACGGTCCCCTTGAGGCCAATGTGCATGTGTCCGGCGGGGTCGGCAATGTCTTTGCCGGGGGTTTCCATCAGGGTCGCGCGCAAAAACGCGCCCACGCTGCCCGCTTTGAACTGAACATTGTCGGTGAACTTCACCCAAGCCGAGATGCGGTATTTCTCGCCGGGCTTGACGTTGACCGGTTTAGAGGTGATGCCCGTGCGCGCCCCGTCGGCCACGGTGATTGCCGCGGCAGCGGTTCCCGAGTGAACGTCCGTTTGCACGATTTGCAGCGGCTGGACTTTGCCTTCGGCATCCTTGGGGATGAAGAGGACCCATCCGGCAGCCCCGGATTCGAAGCTGGGGTTCGGGATAAGGTTTTCCGCTTTTGCAGACGGGCAATACGCCAGCCCGGCCACGGCCAAACCTGCCAGTAGAGATAGGGAACGTGTATTCATATATGTGGTGTTGGTTTTGGGTTTTGGTGCAAAAAACGCGATAAGTTGCAAACGGGCTTGCCCTTACGTTTTGGGCGGCAGCGTTTGGCCATCCATCCAGCGGCTGGGAACGCAAATCACCGTCGGCTCCTCGGGGATGCCCGTTTCGCCGCGGTTCATCATGGAGATCAGGTGTTCCAGCGCGGTAATGCCGATGCGGCCGTTGTTTTGGTCAAGTCCAGAAATGAATGGTTCGCCCCGGAAGCGATCCAGCTCGATGTAGCCCACCTCAAAGCCGAGTATGTCGTGAATCAAATGCCATTGTCCGTTCGCGACCACGACATCGATGTGGTTTTCATTGATCCAGCGGCTGACTTCCCTGCCGGCATTGGAGGCGGTGATGACGCCGTTGGGGCAAATAAGGTAAAGCGGTTCTGTCCGTTGTTCGATGGGAATAGCCTGCTGTGCCGCCCTGAAACCTCCCAGGAAGTTCTGGCCTGTTCGCAGGTCGAGTTCGGGAGTCAGAATAATGCCAACGCGTTTGTAGCCAGCCGCCACGGCTTTGTTGAAGGCGGTATACGTCGTTTTAAACTGATTGTTAACGATGGTGTGGAGGATGGGGTAGTGGTAGCTGTAACCCAGCCTCACTGCGGAAAACCGGGAGAAATCGAGCCGAAGTTCGGTGCCGCAGCGGGCGCAAGGAGAAAGGATCAACCCCGTGATGCCCTTGGCGTCGAGCACCTTTTCCAAACGGCTGGCGCTGTGTTCAAGCTCGTTCATCGAGATCAACTCCAGGTTATAGCCGTATTGCTTGGCCTTGGCCGCCGTTCCGATCACGCTGTCGCTCCCTTCCTCATACACCGCGCAATCGGCCACCCACGCGATGTTCGATTTGTACGCCGCGGGCCTCCGGCTCATGCGGTAAGCCGCCAGCCCGGCCAGCATCGGGTCCGGCACATACCCCATTTTTTGCGCAAGCTCTTTGATGCGCTCCCGGGTCGGCTTGGGAATGGAGTGATGATCCCTTAACGCGAGTGACACGGCGGCATGGGAGACCCCGGCGGCGCGAGCGATGTCTTTTT
The DNA here is from genome assembly GCA_964513965.1 of uncultured Chthoniobacteraceae bacterium. GTDB lineage: Bacteria > Verrucomicrobiota > Verrucomicrobiia > Chthoniobacterales > Chthoniobacteraceae > UBA695. The sequence goes on along the minus strand of CAZEOO010000005.1, from coordinate 65,071 downwards.
GGGTGACTCTGGGGGACATAAGCGGGGGTCTTTTACGCACGAATCGGGGGCGATTTGTGCTGGTTGGTGCTTCGCACTTAACTAGGAAACAAGATAGGGGAGCAATCCCGGTGCGCAAGGTAAAAACTACGATGCGAATATCGTTAATTTTCGGTTTGCAGACGCCGCCGGAACGCGGTGGCGTTTTCGCCGAAATGTTGGCGAAAGCAGCGCGCGAACACTTTGGGCTCGGGCCAGCCGACGCTCGCGCCGATTTCGCTGATGTTCATCTCGCTGGTCATCAACAACTGCGAAGCCTTGTGGGCGCGTTCCTCGGCCAGGAACTTCATCGGCGCGCGGCCCGTGGCCTGGCGGAAGAGGCGCACAAGATAGCTCGGGTTGATCCGCAGTTGCCCGGCCAGTTCGGGGAGCGTCCATTCCCGGGCCAGCTCGGCTTGCAGCATCTCCGCGCCGCGGCGCACGGCGGAGTGCACGGGGGGAGATTTTTGCGGTTGGGCCGGTTTGCTTTTGGTGGCGATGTAGTCGAGCAGCAGGAGCAACTCCGCCATCAGCTTTCCAGGCCGGGCCATGCCGTGGGTTTTGGCGGTGCGGTGCAGTGCCGCCGCAAGGGCGCGAAGTTTCGGAACGGCGGCGGAGTCCAGCTGGAATGTCAAAACGTGGGAACTCATTTTCCAGGGGTCCTGCCGCACCAGCGGCCCGAGAGCCGGGTCTTTGCGAACCCAGGCGAGGGGGCCGTCGAGCAGTTCCGGGGAGAACTGGCAGTTGTAGAGTTCGAGGTCGCGGCTCTGGCTGTAGGCGTGCCAGATGCCCTTCGGGATCACGAAAACCCGGCCTGGCTTGCAGGCAACTTCTCCCGTGGTGGTGCGGTGCAGCGCCGTGCCATGGACCACGATGGCCATTTCCAGCCACTGGTGATGATGGGGTTCCAGGTTCCACTGGCGCGCCATGTGGTTCATGAAGAACAACTTCTCCCCCACGGTAATCATCATGAGGTTTTGGCTTGAGCGGGGGGCGCTGGAGTCAGAGCTGTTCATTTCTTGGTTTAAGAATTTGATGTCAATAAATGGGAAATGGCAAGCGCGCTTTTGGGTAACGCAGAAAGGGTGCCCGTGCTAATTTCCGTCACAATCCTATGACACCCTTCTATCTTCGTTGTGAGCACATGGTCAACCCCCTCGGGCTTGACATTCTTAACCCTCGCCTGAGCTGGATGCTCCCCCTTTCGCCGAAACGCGGGGCGGCGCAGACCGCATGGCAAGTCATCGTGGCCTCGACGCCCGAACGGCTCGCCGCAGGGGATAGTGACCTTTGGGACAGCGGCCGCGTGGAAGGGAGCGAGTGCCTTTATATTGCCTACGCTGGCGCGCCCCTCGGCTCCCGGGCTCAGTGTTTTTGGAAAGTGCGCGTTTGGGATGAGGCCGGAGCCGCTTCCGAGTGGTCAGAAATGGCGCATTGGGGCATGGGGTTGCTCGACGCGACGGAGTGGAAGGGCCAATGGATCGGCGCGTCGCTGGCTGGCGGCCACCGTTCCGCCGTGCCCGCGCCGTACCTGCGCAAGGAGTTCGCGATTGACCGCGAGGTGGCCAGCGCCCGGCTTTACATTACGGCGCGCGGGCTTTACGAGTTTTCGCTCAACGGCCAGCGCGTGGGCGGGGATGTCTTAACGCCGGGGGATACGGATTACCATAAACGCATCCAATACCAGGTCTATGACATCATGCCGCTGCTGCGCCCGGGGGCGAACGCCGCCGGGGCTGTGCTGGGCGACGGCTGGTATTGCGGCTGCAACGCGCACCTCAACCGCCAGTATTACGGGGAACGGGCCGCGCTGATGGCTCAGCTCGAAGTGACCTTTGCCGACGGCCAGCGGCTGGTGGTCTGTTCCGATGCGACGTGGAAAACCGCGTTCGGGCCGATTTTGGAATCCGACATGATCCAGGGCGAAATTTACGATGCCCGGCGTGAGCTGCCCGGCTGGGATCGCGCCGATTTCGACGATTCCACCTGGAGCCCGGTGCATGTGATGGCCGACGAAGGCGTCAAGCGGGTGGGCATGCGCGGGCCGACGGTGCGCCCGCAAAAGGAACTCGTTCCCATCGCGCTCCTCAATGCCGAGAGCCCCGATCCGATTTTCGATATGGGCCAGAACATGGTCGGCTGGGTGCGGCTGAAACTGACCGCCAAGGCCGGGACCACGATCCGCATCCGCTTCGGCGAAATGCTGGACGAAAAAGGCAGGCTCTACACCGCGAACCTCCGTTCCGCTCGCGCCACGGATTACTACACTTGCAAAGGCGGCGGCGAGGAGATTTGGGAGCCGCGCTTCACCTTCCACGGCTTCCGCTACGTGGAACTTCACGGCGATCTTTTCAACATGCCCGTGAAGATTTCGAAGGAAACGGTGACGGGCATCGTGGTCAATTCGGACATGGCGGAAACGGGCGCCTTCGAGTGCTCGGACAAGCTGGTAAATCAATTACAAAGTAACATTCAGTGGGGACAGCGCGGCAACTATGTCGATATCCCGACGGATTGCCCGCAGCGCGACGAGCGCCTTGGCTGGATGGGCGACGCGCAGGCGTTCGTGCGCACGGCGGCGTTCAACTTCGACGTCAGCGGGTTCTTCTCCAAATGGATGATTGATGTGGCCGACGCCCAGGGACCGAACGGCGAGCTGCCGATGGTCGCGCCCGATTTGATTCCTCCCGGCGACGGCACGCCCTCCAACGGTGGCCCTGCGTGGGCCGACGCCGGGGTCATTTGCCCGTGGACCATGTATCTTTGCTACGGTGACAAGGGCATCCTGGCCGAGCATTACGAAATGATGCGCCGCTATGTGGATTCGCTGGAGCGCGAGTCCGTCGGCTTCATCCGGCGGCACCCGTCCAAGGGGTGGGGCGGTTTTGGCGACTGGCTCGCCATCGACGGCGCTTATGACGGCATGAATTGCTTCGGCCAGACGCCCACGGACATGATCGGCACGGCCTTTTACGCCTACTCCGCACGGCTCTTTAGCCGCATCGCCGCGATTTTGGGCAACACGGACGACGCCCGCAAGTACGAGGCGCTCTTCGAATCCGTGCGCAAAGCCTACCAGGAACGCTTCATCACCGCCGCCGGGCTGCTCACGAGCGGAACCCAGACGGCTTACGTGCTCACGCTTTACTTCGACCTCGCCCCCGAGGCTCTGCGAAAGCCCTTCGTGGAGGCGCTGGTGCGAAAGATCGAATCCAGCGGCAACAAGCTGGCCACCGGCTTCGTGGGCACGCCTTATTTGCAGCACGCCTTGACGCAGGGCGGCCGCGCCGATGTCGCCTTCCGTCTCCTGCACCAGGAGCAATGGCCCTCCTGGCTCTACGCGGTGACGCAGGGAGCCACCACCATTTGGGAACGCTGGGACGGCTGGACCCAAGACAAGGGTTTCCAGACCACGGAGATGAACTCCTTTAACCACTACGCCTACGGCGCGGTGGGCGACTGGCTCTACAGCGCCGTGGCCGGTCTGGACGCCGATCCCGCCGAACCCGGCTTCAAACACGTCATCGTCAAGCCGCTGCCGGGCGATTTGCAGTGGGCGCGAGCCTCGCTGGAAACGGGCTTTGGCAAACTGAGCAACCGCTGGGAAATCAAGGACGGTGTGTTCGCCATGGAACTGGTGGTTCCGTCGAACACGACGGCCACGGTCTGCCTGCCCGTGCCGGAAGGCGCGGCGGTCACCGAATGCGGGAAACCTGCCGCGCAAGCCGAAGGCGTGAAGCCGCTGGGCCGCCAAAACGGCGCGGAATGTTTCAAAGTTGGTTCGGGAACTTATCGCTTTGCAGCCCCGCTGAAATAATCCACTATCCGCCCCAATCACGGGGCGCATTTCAACCCGCCGCAACCGTGCGAAACCCGCCGGTTGCGGCGCTTTTGTTGCCCCTCAAAAAAATACCTCACCTATGTCAAACATTGATAAGGCCTTCGAATCGAAGGTTTACGGCTGCTGGATCGGAAAATCCATCGGCGGAACGCTCGGCCTTCCCGCCGAGGGAAAGATGGAGCGCATGAACTTCACCTTTTACGATCCGGTGCCGAAAGTCGCGCCCCCCAATGACGATCTGGAATTGCAATTGGTGTGGCTCGATGTGATCGAGAAAATGCCGGGCTCCGAACTGACCCAGGAAGCTTTTGGCACCGCCTGGCTGCGGCACATCCACTACATGTGGGACGAATACGGCCGCTGCCGCTGGAACCTGCGCCGGGGCGTGCCCGCGCGGTACGCGGGAGTTTTTGAAAACTGGTTTCACGCGGGCATGGGTTCGCCCATCCGGTCGGAAATCTGGGCCTGCCTCTTCCCCGGCGACGCGGCCAGCGCGGCTTATTACGCGGCGCTCGATGCCTCGCTCGACCACAGCACCGAAGGCATCGCGGGCGAAGTGTTTTTGGCGGTAATGCAGAGCCTCGTGGCCGTGGACAAGCCGCTGCTCGAAGCCGTGAACACAGCCCTGGCGCACATCCCGGCTTCGTGCGAGACGGCCCGCGCCATCCAGCTGGTTTTGGAAGCTCACGCGGGCGGCGTCGAAGCGTGGGCCACCTGGAAGCAAATCCTGGAAGCCCATCGCGCCGAAAACTTCACCCACGCGCCGATGAACGTGGCCCTCACGGTCTGGGCGCTGCTCTACGGTAACGGCGATTTTGAAGCGTCGATCCTGCTCGCGGTCAACGGCGGTTATGACACCGACTGCACCGGCGCGACCGCCGGGGCCACGCTCGGCCTCATGCTGGGCGCGGACAAAATTCCGCAACGCTGGCGCGAACCCATCGGCGACGGCATCTACGTCGGCCCGGGCATCCACGGCATCAACGCGCCAAAGGACGTGCTGGAACTCACCCAGCGCACGTTGAAAGCGACCGGCAAACTGGCGCGCAAGGATTGGTCCGCGTGGTCTTGGGAAGTCCCGGCGATGCCGGAGAGCATTCGCGCCACGCTGCCGGGCTACATCCAACTCCAGCCGATCGGAGGCGGCGCCGCCGTGGCCTGGTCCAACGGCGAACTGCCCGCCGAAGCAAAACGGGCGGGCGGCGCGGAATGGGATTGGGAAGTCACTTACGGCGAAGCGCGCAAGGTGGTCTGCCTGGCGCGGGCCGGAGCCAAGCTCTTCGTGGACGGCAAGCTCGTTCACGAATGCCCGAAGGGTCTGCCCTTCGTGCCCGCCACGCACCGCTGCGGAGGCGAGGCCATCGTGACCCTCACCCCGGGAGCGGGCAAGCACCGCGTGCGCGTTGAATTGGGTTCGAAAGATGAGGCTCAGGATGCGTCCGTGATCCTCGCCTACCCGAACCTCCACATCGCTCCGTGGACGGTGGCCGAGGTTTCCGAACTGGCGCAGTTGCCCGCGTAGGCAGCTTTTCTGAAAGGCCGGTTACGCCGCGATTTTTTCCGGCGTGCCGGCCTTTTTCTTTTCCGGCGGCAGCGTCAGCCGGTAGCCCTCCGCCAGCCGGAAGAACCGGCTCGGGTGATAGGCGAAAAACGGCGCGGAAGCGGCGAAGTAGAGCGTGGAGAAGACCGGGTGAATTTGCTCGGGTTTCAGCCCGAAAAAGAGCGTCGGATTCGCCGTCACCAGCTCCGGCAGAATGAACTGCCCCACGAAAAGCCCGAAGAGTAGCAGCGCCCCGCCGATGGTCAGCCGCAACGAAGCCAGCAGCGCCACGGCCAGGAAGGACTGCGCAGCGGTGAGCAGAATCTCGTGCATCTGGAGCGCCCCCATCGGCAGCGGGTGGTCCAGCGAACCGTGCGAAAGCGCGAAAACGCCGGGGATCATCCCCACCAGCAGCGTCCATTGGTTGAGCTTGGCCGAAAGCAGGCTGCCCAGGGCCAAGCCCGCCTGCCCGCGCCACGCGAACACCAGGGCCACGATGAATTCCGGGGCTTCCGAGGCGATGGGAGCCAGCCATTGCACCAACAAAAAGCGGTTGATGCCGAAGTGCGTGCCGGTGCCAATTAACCCTTCGCAAAACGGCCCCGCGTTGCAAAGGATCACGCCGCCCGCGAAGCAAAAGAGCGCCAGCGTGGCGGCGCGGCGTTTCGCTTTCGGCAGGGAAATCAAGACCAGCGCCGGACCTTCCGCCTCCACTTCGCCGCAGGGGCGGGTTCCGGCCACGATGATGTACCAGACGTAGATGCCCAGCAGCACCACGCCGTCATACCATGCCAGCGTCCCCTTGAACGGAATCACGAAAGCGTAAATCGTGGAGAGGCCCAAAAAGAAAAGCTCCGTGCGCCGCTCCCGCTCGATCCTCACGGGCCGCCGGAAGCGCACCCAGCAAATGAGCGCGATAAGCCCCCATGCCACGCCAATTAAGAGCCGGTTCGCGCCCGTCATGTTGGCGATGGCATAATGGGCGTAGCCACTCTCGGGGAACTTGCCCGCCTGCCACGTGAAGTACATATCCACGGAGTACTCCGGCAGTACGGCAATCAGCGCCACCGTGGCCAGCGCGAGCGCCTGCGAAATATCCGCCTGGGCCGCGTCGCACGCCCAAAGCAGCAGGAAGGAGGCTCCGAGAATCGCCGCGCCCGAAAGCAGCGCCACCAGCGGCGAGTCAAGCGGCACGCTGGTCAGTCGTAGGCAGAGGCCGGGCAGGGTCAATAAAGCCGCCAGCCATATGGGGAAAAGTTTTCGGGAATTCATCGCGGGGAAATTGCGATTTTCCGCAATGGTCCGCCGTCGCGCAAGCAAATGTCTCCGGTTTTCACCGAAAGGAGCGGAGTTGCTTTTGAGAGCTTTGAATAAATTGGTAATTCGGGGCGCGAGTTGCTATAAGCCGAGCCCGTTCCATGCCACGCCCCACCATTCGAACCATCGCCCTTGCGGCAGGGGTTTCCAACTGCACGGTTTCCCGTGCTTTGCGGGACGATCCGCATTTGAGCGAGGCGACCCGGCGGCGCATCCAAAAGCTGGCCGTGGAGATGGGCTACGAAACGAACGCCTACGTCGCGGCGTGGATGGCCTACGTGCGCTCCACCAAGACCGAAATGCCGTTTCGCGGCTGCCTGGCTTATCTCAATTACTTTACGGCCAAGCTTCCGCTGACCACGTGGGATACGCCTCGCAGGCAGCTCCAGGGAGCCATCGCTCGCGCAGCCGAACTCGGCTATCGCGTGGAGGAGATTTTCGCGCACCGCGACGGGCTGAGCGCCGAACGCGTCCGGCAAATTTTGAGCACGCGCGCGATCAAAGGCATTTTGCTGCCGGTTTCGGGAGTGTTGGCCAAGATTGATCTGCCGTTCGATTCCTTTGCGTGCGCCGCCATTGGCCACCACATGACGGAGCCGCCGGTGCACTATGCCCAAGCTGACCATCACACGATGATGACGACGGCTTGCAGCGAGCTTTTAAAGCTCGGCTACCGGAGGATCGGGCTGGTCATGGCGGAGGATCACGATTCGCGGCTGGATCTGCGGCCCTCGTCCGCGTACTTCGGCTGGCAACACCGCCACCCGGGGTCGCTCATTCTGCCGCTGCTCTACAAGGGAGACCTTCGCGATGAGGACTTCCTGCAATGGCGCGAACGTTACCAAATCGACAGCATTCTCTTTTTCGACCCCTCCGTGCCGGCCCTGGTGGCCAGGCACTTTCCCGGGCAGATCGCGTGCGCGACGCTGGACTGGCACGGGCACCCCGGGCTGGCGGGTATCGACCAGCGCCACGAATCTGTCGGCGCGGCGGCCGTGGACACCGTGGTGCACCTGCTCAACAGCAACATCTATGGGCTGCCGGAAACCCCGCACTCGACCCTGGTGGAAGGGGTTTGGAGAGCCGGGGCTTCCGCGCCGCCGCGTTTACTTGGCGACCTCGACCTCAAGAGAAAGCGGCGCGTCGTCCACGGTCGCGCTGACGGTGGTCACGCCGCCGACGGTGTTTAGCGCCAGGTCTTTCACGACCGGCTCTGGTTTGCCCGGGAGTTGAAAAACGAGCAGGTAAGAAAGCAGGTTGGAGCCGCCCACGGGATCGGAGGTCGACCATGGCCGCTCCACGAAAATCCTGCCGTTATCGGTATGGACGCTCATTTGCACTTCGGAGCGAGTTACGGGGTAGATATGGACGGCGACTTCGCCGTCCCGCACCACGCAAGTGCCGCCCGGGCCTTCCTTCGGTTGCGCTTCGCTGTTGAACCCGAACCGCAAGCCGCCTTTTTTGGGCATCGGGTTCGGGCCGGTGATCGCGGCGAGCACCGCGTTTTTGGACTGCACCGAGGCATAATGCGCATAGCCATCATCGAGGGTCTGCGCGGACATATCCTGGCAAAAGGCCACGTGCCACGAAGGCGAGGTCACCGGCCAATAAGCCACCACGCTGCGCTGTTGCTTCCACAAACTCTGCCGGTTGATGCTGCCCAGGATGAAGTCACCGTCGCGGTACTGCCGGAAGCCCATGCCAAGCGAGGGTTCGTTGACGCACACCTCGCGCCACGCCTGGGTGGGCGTGTGGCCGATTTCTGGCCGCAGCGCCACGGGAAGATCGGCGGCGATGGTTAGAAACCCGGCGTCCCACGTAGTCGCCGTCGGGTCGTCGATATCCGGCAGGGGGTATTGCCCATTCGTGGCGAGGTAGATGAAATACTTCAACCCCGATGCATAGATCAGCATGTTTTCGCAGTACGCCCGGGAATGCGGGCCCGCCAACTGAAAGGTGGGTGCGTGATAGGAAGCCGCGATTTCCTTCCAGAACACGTCGAGGGTGCGGTCTACCAGACTTGCCACATCCGGGGAGGCTGCAAAGACCTTGGCGGTGTAGAGCGCCAGCAGGTCGATGCCATAATAGGTTGGGGCCAAATATTCCCGGACCGCGTTGCCGCCTTCGTTGTGATCCACGATCCATTGCAGCTTCTTTTTCGCAAAGGCCCGTGCCCCGGGGACGTTCAGGAGCTTGTCGCCCGCGGCACCCATCGCTGCCGAAAGCAGACAAATGTTAGTATAGTTCGGGTCGATATCCTCCACAATCGTGGCCTCGACGGCGATTCGGAAGGAGGTCTCCAATTGCTGGCGCAGCTCCTTGGGCAGCACGTGGCCTTGCCGGTTATCGAGGTCAATGATCTGCCCCAACGCCAGCCCCACAAATTGGCAAAAGTTCGGGTCCGGTTTGGCCAGCGTTTCCCATTCATCTTCGAACCGGATCGGGAACCAGCCATAAGAGGCCCGCTCCTTGTTCAAATCCTGTTTGGTCAGGATCACACGAATGATTTTCTCGGCTCGTTGGCGGTCAGCCTCGTCGCCCGTCATCAAAAGGCCGTAAGCGTAGTAAGCCGATTCGCGCAGGAGGTGTTCGCCTTTTCCGGGTTTAGTGGTGGTCAGGCCCACGCTATCGTCGTACCGGTCGTCACCGCAACGGCGGCCGGTATTGTAGAGCAGGAGATGCTGCGCGGGATCGCCGAGCTTCGCATCGGGCTGCCATGCGGCGGATTGGCCCTGTGTGGGAATAAGGGCCAGCGCGATTCCGGCGACGAGAGCGGGCCGGAAGAAATTGCGGATTTTGCGAGCCCAGCGAGCCGAGGCCGCCGGAAGAGGGGATTGGGTTGATGTCATAGCGTCGGAATTGAAGTTATCCAGACGCCGTCGCTTCCTCAACGCGTTCGCAATGCAACACGTTATCCTGCTTCCCTATGGCAAAGGAAGCAGGACCTTTGGATGCGCTTATTTGTTCACTTCCAGGGTGAGCGGCTCGCCGTTGACATTGGCGCTGATGCTCACCGTGCCGTTGTTCACTTTCAATGCGAGATCCTTCACCGCCGGGGCCGCTTCGCCCGGAAGCTGGAACACCACGAGATAGGAGAGCACGCTGAATTTTTCGGCGGCGTCGGCGCAAGCCCAGGAGCGGTCCACGTAAAAGCAATTCTTGTCCTTGGCGGTGGTCAGCTTCCCGGCGGTCTGCGTCACCGGGTAAATGTAGGTGGTTACGTCGCCATCTTTGACGAGGTAAGCCCCCGCCGGGCCGTCCTGGAGTTCCTGGCCTTCAGCGCCAAGGTTGAAGCCGAAACGCAGCCCGCCTTTGTCCGGAACGGGCGCTTTGCCGGTGATGGCCGCGAGCACCGCCGACTTCGACTGTACGGATTTATAGCGCGCGTAATTGTCCTTCATCGTCAGCGTGGACATATCCATGCAAAAACCGACATTCCACGCCGGGGCGGTGATGGGCCAGAAAGCCACCACGCTGCGCTGCTGCTTCCACAAGCCTTGCTGGTTGACGCTGCCCAGGATGAAGTCACCCTTGCGGTATTGCCGCAGCAGGATGTTGCCGGGGCGGTCCGCCATCACTTCGCGCCACGTTTCGGTCTTTTTCTTGAACTCGGAGCGCACCTCCAGAGGAAGCGCGGCGATGAGGCCCAGGCCGCCGCAATCCCAACTATGCTCGGCCTCCACGTCCGGCAGCGGATACTTCCCGTCCAGTGCGAAGTAGATGAAATATTTCACCATGGCCGCATAATCGAGCATGCTGTCGCCATAGGTGCGGGAGAACGGCCCGGCCAGTTGGAGCGTGGGCGCGTGATAGGCGGCGGCGATGTCCTGCCAGAAGAAGTCGATGAGGCGGTTGGCCGCGTTCTTCAAGTCCGGGGAGTCGGCGTACTTTTTCAATTCATAGGCCGCGTACAAATCCGTTCCGTAGTAAGTGGGCGAGAGGTATTCCTTCACCGTCATTCCCGGCACGGCCCGGGAGAGAATCCACGAAGCCTTGCTCAACGCGAAATCCTTTGCGCCGGGGATTTTGAAAAGCTTGTCGCCCGCCGCCGCGACGGCTGCCGAAAGAATGGAGATGTTGGTGTAGCTCGGGTCCACGTCGCGCCGCATGGTCTGGTCCACGGCGAGCTTGAAGGCGGTGTCCAGTTGGCTCCGCAGGTCCGGCGAGAGGACGTGGTGCTGCTGGTTGTCGATATCGATGGCTTCGGCGAGCGCCATGCCCACGAATTGGCAGAAATTCAAATCGGGGTTGGGGTAGTTGGTCCAGTCGGTATCGAAGTAGACCGTGAAGCAGCCGTAGGTGGACTGGTCCTTGCGCAAGTCCTGTTTGGTCAACACCACGCGCAGGATCTTCTCCGCCAGCTTGCGGTCGGCGGGGTCGCCGGTCATCAGCAGCGTGCAGGCGTAGTAGGCGGATTCGCGGATGATTTTGCGATCCGTCCCAACCAGCCCCACCGCGTCATCGTAGTGGGCTTCACAATAGCGGCGGCCGATCTCGTAAAGCTTGAGACGTTGCTTGGGGTTGCTGAGCGACGGGTCGGGTTTCCATGGGGCGGCTTGCATAGAGGGGGCGGAAAGAATGGCCATGGCCCCGGCGATTCCGGCAAGAACGAAAGCGCGGATTCGGCCGGTGGCGGGCATGAAGGGGGCGGAGTTTGGCAGGGTCGAAGACATAGGCGAGGGTAGGGGGGCTGAACTTGGCTGGTTTATTGCGAAAAACGAATCGCGTCAATCGGCCCGTTACTTTCTAAGTTAATTGCGTCGCCGCCAGAGGCTGAGCACCGCCAGCCCCCCGGCCAGTGCGGCCCAGGTGCTTGGCTCGGGCACCGCCATCAACTCCAGGTCGTTGCCCGTCGCGCCGTTGTCCGCGTTGACATTGTAGGCGAGTTGGTAATTCTGACCATTATAGGTGAACGCGTTCGAGCCGGTGAGGTCGTAAGTGCTGCCGCCAATTACCACCGCGCTGAAGCTGCCGTCAATGATGCTGGCGCTTTCATTTTCGATCAGCGTCACGAATTGACCTACGGTGAGCCCGGCATTCAGGGTAAGTTCCAGGAGGCTCCCCGTCTTTAGCGTCACGAGGCCGCCCGCATCGGTGACGACGATCTGCGCGTAATCCGTCCCCGCGGTGGTTCCCGTGATTTGCATGGAGATTTTCGCGCCATTTTCCACCGTCAGGCCGCCCGCCGTCTTGATGCCGTAATGGGTCAGGTTCAGCGTGGCCCCGATATCGACCGCAACGGTTCCCGCCGCCGTGAGCGTCGTGCCCGTGATTTGCAGGGCTCCGCTGCGCACTTCCAAATTGCCGATGGCGCGGTTGGAGGTCAGCGTGGCCGGAGCGGCGGCGCTGGCCGACCCGGAGTAAAGGAACGTGGAGGAGCCGCTGATGGAGCCGCCGTTGCTGCCAAGATTGTTCGCGGCGTTTCCCGTGGATTGCAGGGTGACGGAACCAAGAACGTTGCTGAACCAAGGCTTGCTCAAGTCGAAAGCGTAGGCCTTGATGCTGCCGGAGCCCTGGAAAATCCAGTTGGCAGTGCCGCCCGAGGTGGGCTGGAAAGTAGCGGTGCCATTGCCGCATTTGGTAATATCCAGTGTATAACCTGCCCCGGTGTCAATGGCCAGGCCCACCGTGCCCGATGCCGCCGTGCCCCATGGAGTGGGAAGCCCGCTGCCGGGGGTGCAGGTCAGATTGCTGGCCAGGGTCAGGCTGGTTGTGAGGTTTGCTCCCGTGTTCGCCAATTGAATGGTGCCGATGTTGCCATTGGTCGAGGTATTGGTGTTCTTAATTACGGTGTTCACCCCGGCGGTTCTTACATAAAGCGTGGGCAACACCTGGTTGGTGACAAGGATTTGCGTGCCAGTGGCGGAGGGGTAGAACACGAACTGCGAGAACGAGCCGGTTTGTACCGTCGGGTTGTAATAGTTTGTGCCGGTTCCGGTGGGGCTTTGCAGGTAAAGCGACCACGTGGTTCCCGAGATGTTGACCGTGCCTCCGGTCACATTCAGTGTGTTGGCGCTGTTGGCCACGATGATCCGGTTGTCGGTGGCGTCGCCCGCCGCGCCGTTGCGCGGGGTGACGCCCACATTCAGCGTTCCGCCGCTCATATTGAATCCCCATACCCCGAGGTTGTATGAGGACGCCCCGGAGGTTCCCGTGCCCATCTCCAGGTTGATTTTTCCGCCGGAGTTCAGATTGACCACCCCATTCACATACGTTTGCCTGGTTGCGGTCGCCTCCATTTCGAGCGTGCCGCCGGAGTTGACATAAAGGTTGCCTTTGTAGACGGGGCTTTGGGTGCTGCTGCTGTTCGTCTCAAGGTAAATCATCGAGTTCGCCCCAATCCCAAGGCTGGCGTTGACCGTAAGGCTCCCTTGAATATCCAGAATGCTGGTGCCGCTCACGGGCGCGGTGAAAGTGATGCCCGCGACGGTCTTGGAAAGGCTTGTATCGAAAGTGATGGTGCGGGTCGTGGCTCCCGGGTCGCCGAGCACGACGGTATCGGTGGAGCCGGGAAGGCCGCCCGTGCTCCAGTTGGAGGCGGTGGACCATGAGCCGGACGTGCCGGCTCCGCCGCTGGGCAGCCAGGTAACGTTCGCGGCCATCGCGCCGGTGATGGCGTGAAGAAGAAGGATTTGGGCGAGGAAGAGCTGTTTGGTTTTCATTAGGGGTGTGCGGGGTTGAAACCCGGGCCCGTGTGCCCATGGGTTTGTGCGGTTTTTATGAGCCGCCGCTCGCGCGAACAAACCCTTTGCAGGTGAGCACGTTATCCTAATTGCCCCCCGGCAGCCCCGGCTGGCCATATTTGCTTGCCGTCTGGGCTGCGCCGGTCATAGTAAGCGCGGTCGGCGAAAATCCAGGATTATCCCTGGGCCGACGACTTCTCCGGGGCGTAGCTTAGCTTGGTAGAGCGCATGGTTTGGGACCATGAGGTCGCTGGTTCGAATCCAGTCGCCCCGATTTTTTCCCCGCGCCGCGAGGTGATTTCGCGCCGTTTCGCGTCGATCAGCGGCGGCTCGCCGGGTTTGCGGCCAGGGGGTCGCCTTCCTTGCGCCCGGAGCATTCCAGGCGGCAGGAAACTTTGCCCAGGCACTCGCGGAGCTGCCGGGGCGCTTCGAGGAAAGCCAGCGTGGTCTGGTAAATCCCTGTCTCGTCTTTGGCGCAATCCACCACAAGCCCCTCGGCTTCAATGCGCCGCGAGTCCCCGTCTTTGAAGGCGAAGGCGATGTTCAGCATGGCCCCGAGATCGAACCGCCACGGTGCGCGGAAGCGCATGCCGCGCTCGCAGATTTCGCAAGCAGCGGTTTCGCCGTCGATGGCATCCGCGCCATAATCCAGGAAAAGGGCGGGCTGCAAATGTCGCGTCAAGGGTGCAAAACCGGACATGTCACAGAGTTGAAGCGGGGGTGGGCTTGCTGTTTCCCTTTATCATAGCACAAGGGAGATTCGTGTCAAAAAACTGCAAAAATTTCCAAGTCTCGGCGCATTTTTATCAAACCACTTCGGAAGCGGTTCCCTCATCTGGAACTCCCGGGGCGTCCGGCGTGGTGGGTTTTTCATCCTCGGCCTCCCGCTCCACCTCGGCCAGCAGCCGCAGCGCAATCCGCGCCAGCGCCGTGGTGACGGCGAGCGTCAGCCCCAGGCCGCCCAGCCAGACGGCGTATTCGTGGAGGAAAGGGTGCGTCTGGCCCTTCACGAGCTTGATGCCCAACTGCGCGAGCGTTCCCAGGTAGGCGTAAAGGAACAGACCGGGAAGCTGCCCCAGGGCGATCCAAAACAGGCACGTGCCGAAGCGGATGCTGGTGACGCCGTAAAGGTAATTGAGTAGGCTGGTGGGGAAGAGCGGGTGCACCTGGCTTAGGAAGATGATCTTCCAGCCCTGCTTGGCCACGGCGGCGTCGAGCGCGCGCCAGCGGCGGCTCCCGCCAAATTTGCGCTCCAGCCACGCGCGACCCAGGCAGCGGCTCACGCCAAAGGCGAACGCGGCGGCGATGAGATTGCCCACAAGCACCAGGAAGGTGCCCCACCAAAGGCCGAAAAACAGCCCGCCCCCCATGGCGATGACGCCGCCGGGCAGCAGCAGAATGTTGCAGGCGGCGAAGAGGAAGGGGTAAAGCACCGCGCCCCAAAACTGCATTTGCGCCAGGCGCTCTTGGGCTTGCGTGATCCATTCCACTACCGGCAGGAGTCTCGCCAGGCCGATGATGACCACTCCCAGCAGGGCCAGCCCGGCGAGTTGGGTGAAGAGGGCGCGGCCGAACTTGGTCATGGAAAAAACGCTCCTTTTATTTCCGCGCGGCCACGAGTTCGGCGGCGAGGCGCAGGGCGGCGGCCATGCTCTCGGGGCGCGCGAGGTGTTTGCCCGCGATGTCGAACGCGGTGCCGTGGTCCGGGCTCGTGCGCACGAAGGGCAGCCCGAGGGTGACGTTCACTCCGTCATCGAAGCCCAGCAGTTTCAGCGGGATGAGCCCCTGGTCATGGTACATGCAGAGCACGCCGTCAAATTCTCCACTCACGGCGCGGAAAAAGAGCGTGTCGGGCGAAAAAGGGCCGCTGAATTCCGCCCGGCCCCGCCAGCGTTCGGCCAGGCTTAAAACGGCGGGGGCGATGGTGTCGATCTCCTCGCGCCCCATGGCTCCGCCTTCCCCGGCGTGCGGGTTCAAGGCGGCCACGGCCACGCGCGGCGGCCGGGAGTTGCCCACGCGCAGGCGCAAATAATCCGCCAGCAGCGAGCCCACGCGCTCGATCTCCGGCGCGGTGACGAGCCGGGGCACGTCGGCGATGGCTTCGTGGATCGTGACCAGCGCGACGGTCAATTTCGGGCAGGTCAAAAGCATCGCGAAATTTGGCACGCCCGCGCGGGCCGCGAAAAATTCCGTATGGCCGGGAAACGCGAATCCCTCGGCCTGCATGCGGACTTTGGCGATGGGGCCGGTGACGATGGCGTCGATCTCGCCCGTCTGCGCCAGCCGGGCGGCCTTCTCCAGCGCCGCGATGGCCGCGCGCGCCGTGGCGGGGGTCGGCTGGCCGGGAACGGCTCCGGTGGCATCGCCGATCACGCGGTAACGGAAGCGGCGGTCCAGCGCGGGGGAATCCAGCGCGGCGCGAATGATCTCCTGGCCCACCCCGGCGGGATCGCCAAGGGTAATGCCAATCGTGCCAAGGGGGTCCATCGCGCCCTTTCTAGAAGATGCGGATATAGGCCTTTTCGCGAAGCCCCTTGATCCACTTTTCCTGCGCGACCTGCCGTTGCGCTTGCAGCGCCTTTTTCTCCACCTCGTCGCGGACAGTCGCGAGCGGCTTGGTTTCGGCGGCTTTGCGCGCTTCCATAAAGAGCAGGTAGTAATTGTTGCCCAGTTCCACGATCTTGCTCACCTGGCCCGGTTTCAGCGCGAAGGCGGGGCCGGAAAGGGATTCGTTCAGGGTCGAACGTTCGATCCAGCCCCAGTCGCCGCCGCTATCCTTGGAGGAATCCTCGGAATACATCTGGGCCAGGCTGGCGAAGTCCGCGCCGTCCTGCACTTTCTTGCGCAACTCCTCGGCCAGCGATTTGGAGCCGGTGGTGTCTTTATGCAGCACGATCATGCGCAGCTTGATCTGCTCGGGCGTGGAATAATCGGCAACGTGTTCCTGGTAATATTTTTCCACGATGGAGGGGGAGAGGATCGGGTCCACCTTCACGGACCGCTGCCGCATGGCCTGCACGATCATCTTGTCCGTCTCCACCTTGCGGAACCGCTGGAGCGTGTAGCCCTGGGCTTGCAGGGTGCGAATCAAGGCCAGCCGGTCCCCCTTGAACTGCTCGCGGATGATCGTGTTGATGTGGTCGTCCACCGCGTAAGCGGGAATGTTGAACTTGTTCTTCGAGAACTCCTGGAGCACGAGCTGCCGGTCGATCAAATCGTTGACCGCGCTCAGCCGCGTCTCCTTCACTTTCTGTTCCAGCGCCGGGCCCTGGAGCGATTGCCGCAGCGCCATTTCGCGGTCCACCACCAGTTCGCGGACTTGCGAGAACGTGATGACCTCGCCATTGACGACCGCCGCCACCCCGTCAAGCACCTGCTCTTCCGCGCACGCGGGAGCGCCGGGGAGGACAACGGAGAAGGCAACAGTGAGGGCAAAGATGGCCAGTGCGCGGAATTCCATAGGTGTTCTCAAGAAAATTTTGCCACAACCGTAAGGAGGTCCGGCTTGAAGTCAAGCATCCGGTTGGATCGGCGGATGGGCGGGGAAAACCCTAGTCCGGCGCTGGAGTATTGGATTTGGCGCGCTCTTGTGCTGGCGCAACCGGCGCGCGGTGCTATGATCG
The DNA here is from genome assembly GCA_964513965.1 of uncultured Chthoniobacteraceae bacterium. Classification (GTDB taxonomy): domain Bacteria; phylum Verrucomicrobiota; class Verrucomicrobiia; order Chthoniobacterales; family Chthoniobacteraceae; genus UBA695. Next base: position 48,049 of record CAZEOO010000005.1, on the reverse strand, counting down.
GTGGCAAATGCAGTTCAAGGATTACTATCAAACCCTGGGCGTGGCCAAGACCGCCAGCCAGGACGAGATAAAGAGTGCTTTTCGCAAGCTGGCCCGCACCCACCACCCGGACATGGTTAAGCCGAAGGAGCGGGCCGCGGCTTCCGAGCGGTTTAAGGAAATCAACGAAGCCTACGAAGTCCTGGGCGACCCGGAAAAACGCCGCCGCTACGACACCCTGGGCGCGGATTGGGAGCACGGGGCGCAAACGCCTCCCGGCTGGCACCAGCAGGCCCGGCCCGGGGCCGGAACCGGGCCTTCCTACGGCGGCGAGGATTTCGAGTTCAACTTCGGCGGCACCGGCTTCAGCGACTTCTTCGAAGCGTTTTTCGGTTCCGGCGGCCGCCACGCCAACCCGTTCGCCCAGGGCCGCGCCGCCGGGGCAAGCCGGGGCGTGGACGTGGAGGCAGACCTCGCGGTCACGTTGGAGGAAGCCCTGCACGGCGCGCGCCGCAAGATCACCTTCCAGCGCCAGGGGCACCGGCCTCAAACCTACGAAGTGGCCATCCCCGCCGGAGTCCACGCCGGGCAGCGCATCCGCCTCGGCGGCCAGGGAGAAGCGGGCGTCCACGGCGGCCCGGCGGGCGATCTCTACCTGAACGTGCGCCTCGCGCCGCACCCGGATTTCCAGGTCGAGGGGGCCAACCTCGTCCACGAAAAGGAACTCCCTCCCTGGCAGTTCGTCCTGGGAGGCCAGACCACGGTGCCCACCATGGAAGGCTCCGCCCACCTCAAAGTGCCGCCGGGCAGCCAGCCCGGGCAGCGGTTCCGGCTCAAGGGCAGGGGACTCGCCAAAGCCGAGGGCGGCCGGGGGGATCTTTACGTGACCCTGACGGTAGAAATCCCTAAGACGCTCTCCCCCAAGGCAAAGGAACTTTGGGAGGCGTTGGCCAGGGAGGGGTGATCCTCCGCTGGCGGCCCGCGCCCACTCCTGAGTGGAAAATTTTTTCCACCTTCACCGGGCTTTTTTCTTGTCCCGGAGGGGCGCACGTCACTAATCTCACGCCGCACGGCGAGCGAGAGACACCTTGCTTGTGAATAACTTGTGAACAAAAGCGAAGAAAATGCCCTCCTACTCTGAAATCCTTTTGAATACGGACTTTTGCGTTCGATCGGAGCGTGGAACGGGCATGAAAAGCCGGTTCCACAAGATCGAATTTCGTAACATGCTCAAAAACAGCAACTTGGCTGTTTGTTCCACCCGGGCGTTCCGGCAGGCCGCCGGCCGTCTTTTTAAGGGAAATCGGTCGTTTTTAGGTGAAATTCAGGGCTTGCGGCTCGGCATTTTCCCGATTCAGGCGGGGTTGCAATAAGTGTGGATAAAATAGTTATGGAAGACCATTTCGCCCTGATTTGGAAGCACATCGCCGACGCCATTAAGCCCGAGGTCAGCGGCGATACGTTCCAGCGTTGGTTTAAAGCCATCGCCCTGCTTTCCGCGGACGAAGCGCAGATCACCCTGCGCGTGCCCAACAACATTTACCAGCTTTGGATCGAGACCAACTACATGGGCCTCCTCCAAAGCGCGCTGCTCAAAGTGCTGGGCAGCCCGCGCAAGGTCAACTTCACCATCGCCGACGTGCTTCCCGAAAAAGAGGAACCGGCGCTGGAAAGCCAGAGTGAACCCGGGAGCGAGCCCGGGAGCGAACCGAAAGCGACCTCCCGGCGCGCCACTCCGGCGGCCGCCTCGGGAGAGAAAACGCCCGCCAACGGGCTTAACCCGCGCAATACGTTCGATTCCTTCGTGGTCGGCACGAATAACCAGTTTGCCCACGCCGCCGCGCTGGCCGTGGCCCAGAACCCGGCCAAAACCTACAACCCCTTCTTCCTCTACGGCGGGGTGGGGCTGGGCAAAACCCACTTGATGCACGCCATCGGCCAGCATGTCCTCTCCGCGCAAAAAGGGGGGAAGGTGGTCTATCTTTCGAGTGAAAAATTCACCAACGAGTTCATCGACGCCATCCAGAACGGCAAACTGGTGCGCTTCCGCAACAAGTACCGGCAGGCCGACGTCCTCTTGATCGACGATATCCAGTTCCTCGCGGGCAAGGAGCGTTCCCAGGAAGAGTTCTTCCACACCTTCAACACCCTCTTCGACGGCCACAAACAGATCATCCTTTCCAGCGACCGCCCGCCGAGCGAAATCCAGAACCTCGAAGGCCGGTTGGTCTCCCGGTTCGAATGGGGGCTCACCGCCGAGTTGCAGCCGCCGGACATCGAAACCCGCGTGGCCATCTTGCGCAAGAAGGCGCAGGGCTTGAACATCAAGCTCGACCCCTCCATTTTTGAGTTCCTCGCCGAACGCATCAAAACCAACGTGCGGCGGCTGGAAGGGGCGCTCATGCGCGTGGCCTCCTTCTCCTCCTTGAGCGGCCGGGAACTGACGCCGGACACCGTGGAACATTTGCTCAAAGACATCCTCCAGGAGGAAGCCCGTCGAGCCATCACCATCGAGCAAATCCAGCGCAAAGTGGCCGAGCACTACGACGTGCGTCTCGCTGATATGACCAGCAAGCGCCGTCCCGCCAACATCGCCTTTCCCCGGCAGGTGGCCATGTATCTGGCGCGCGAGTTAACCAAAACCTCGCTGAGCGAGATCGGCGACGCCTTCGGAGGCCGCGACCACGGCACCGTGCTGCACGCCTGCCGCCTGGTTAAAGAGCGCATGACCGGCGACGACAAAGTGCGCCAGACTGTTTCATTTTTAGATAGTCAACTTAACCGATAGACATTGACACTTGCCCCGGGATTGCCTTTCATCCGTAACACCGGGTTCAAGTAGAAAGCCGGGCTCGTCCCTAAGCCCACACCATATCCCCAAGTTCCACCTTTTATGAAGTTCAGCGTTAGCAAAGAGAAACTCCTCGAAGGTCTGCAAACCGTTCAAAACGTGGTCAGCACCCGCACCACTTTGCCGATCCTTTCCAACGTCCTGCTGCAAGCCGCCGACGGCCAATTGCGGTTCACCACCTCGGACCTCGACGTGGGCATCCGCTCGGCGGTGGAAGTGACCGTTGAAAAGCCCGGCGCCACCACGCTGCCCGCCCGGCGCCTGCTCTCCATCGTGCGCGAACTTCCCGCCAGCGACATCACCCTGGAAGTCGATTCCAAGAACGTCGCCTCCATCCGCAGCGGCCCCAGCTTCTTCAAAATCCTCGGTCTGCCCGAAGAGGAATTCCCTCCGCTTCCGAAATTTGAAAACGCGAAGACCTTCACCCTGCGGCAGAAGGACCTGCGCGAGGCGCTCAAAAAGACCTCGTACGCCATCTCCACCGACGAGACGCGCTACGTTCTCAACGGCATCCTCTTCTCCTTCCGCGACAACAAGCTCACGCTGGTGGCCACCGACGGCCGCCGCCTGGCCCTCGTGGACATCGAACTCGAATTCCCGCGCAGCCACGAAGGCGACGTCATCATCCCGGCCAAGGCCATCGGCGAAATTCAGCGCCTCCTGGCCGACGACGGCGACATCAAAGTAAGCATCGGCGAAAACCAGGCCGCCTTCGAAGTCAACGGCACGCTGCTCGTCACCAAGTTGATCGAGGGCAACTACCCCAACTACCGGCAGGTCATCCCGGCGGAAACCAAAGAGCGCGTTACCCTGGAGCGCGCCCTCTTCCACGACGCCGTGCACCGCGTTTCGCTGCTCTCCAGCGAGAAGAGCAACTCCGTCAAACTGGTTTTCAACAAGAACAACCTGGAAATCGCCGCCAACACCCCGGACGTGGGCGAAGCGCACGAATCGCTGGCCATCAACTACAAAGGCAAGGACATGGCCATCGCGTTTAACCCCGAGTTTCTCATGGCCCCGCTCAAGAACCTGAGCGTGGACGAGATCTACCTCGACCTCATCGACGAAATGAGCCCCGGCGTGATCAAAATGCAAGGGCCGTTCCTCTACGTCATCATGCCGATGCGGATTTCGTAAGGAATCAGGCGAGAAAAACGCAAAAAGATTTCCCCGTTCCCCGATCCGTTGGGGAACGGGGTTTTTATTTAAAGCCGTAATATGAAACAAAAAGCCGATTGGGTTGCCTGGTTTTTGCAAGGCTTACTCGGCCTTCCTGCAGGCGCTTTATGTTCTCTCGGGGCGATCTACGGACTTTCAGATGATCGTCCGTATTCGGAACCAATCGCCGGGGTGGTCCCTGAGCATTTTTCATGTTTCGTATGGGGTGGCGCTCTTATTGGGGCTGCGTTTGCTTCCTACCTTGGGGATCAACTTTGGATGAGCCGGACGTATCTGGTTCTTCAAGCTGATGCTCCCCCTCAAAGTCGGGCAAGTCGGGTTGCTTCAGTGATCTTGGGACTTACTGGAGTGGGGCTGGTTATCGCCTCCAATCCTTCGTTTCATTTCAGTTGAATTTATGAATCTATTCGTTACCGGAATCGACACCGACGCGGGCAAAACCTACGTCTCGACCCTCCTGGTCCGCGCGCTGCGCCGGGCGGGGCTGGACACCGCGCCCATGAAACCGTTCTGCTGCGGCAGCCGCGACGACGCGGAAAAGCTCCGAGCCGCGTGCGACCACGCGCTCACGCTCGACGAGATCAACCCCGTTTGCTACGACTCGCCCACCTCGCCCTACGCCGCCGCCAAGCTGGAGCACCGGCCCGCCGATGTGGCCGCCGTCCTGGCCGCCTACCGGCGGTTGCGCGCCGCGCACCGCTCCGTGCTGGTGGAGGGCGTGGGCGGCTGGATGGTCCCCATCACGCGCGATTACTTCGTGGCCGACCTGGCCGCCGAAATGGCGCTGCCCATCGTGCTCGTCGTCCGCAACCGCCTCGGAGCCCTTAACCACGCGCTCCTGACCGTACGCGACATCGAGCGGCGCGGGCTCCCATTGGTCGGGATCGTCTTCAACCGGGCGGAGCCCGAGGCCGACCCCGCCGCCGTCACCAACCGGGAATTGCTCGAAGACCTGCTCGGCCAGCCCGTGCTTTTCGAGGTCGCTCCCGGCCAGGCCGAACTGAGCGCGGCGGATGTCTCCAATTTGCAGACGCGGTTGAACACGCCCTAGCACCCTCTCCGCCTCTTTTGACCAGCGGGACGCCCGTTTTCCCCCCGCCTTCCGTAAAACAGAAGGGGAGGGGGCATGCTGGTTCAAAAAACGTTTCATCTGCCCGCGTTGCGCGAAACGGCCCAGGCAAAGCTGGCCGATTTGCGCGGGTATTGCCAACGGTTGGCCAACCTGGAGGTGGCCGATGCGCCGGGCGATGGACGCGCCCATATTGCGGCCCGTTTGCCGGGCGGCTTTCGCGCCGATGTGGACCTGGTGCGGGTCGATGGCGGCAACTCCGCCCAAACGCTCTTCAAATCGAGCCGGGGAAATATCGAGGTGATCGGTATTATCGAATATTTCCAGATTCGCCCGGGCCTCACCGAAGTGGTGCTCACGCTCGACTACACCATCCAGCCGTGGTTTTTCCGGTGGTTCGATTGCATGGCGCACAGCGTCGACCGCTTTTTGAATCGCCAGCTTGAGCGCGTGGAGGCCACGTTTCCCGGCCCGGACCCTGCCCGGCGGGAGAGGGTAAAAGCGGACCCTCAATAAAACTGGACATGGCGGGCCGGGGTTGCTTGGCTTCCCCGAGTATGGGAATCCAACCGCAGTTCAGCCCCACCGAGACCATCGACCTTTGGCACGGTTTCAAACGCCACAACTTCGTCGTCGATGGCTGCCCGGCCTGGGTGGTGGAACCGGAAACTCCGTTGCCGGGCAACCCGTGGTCCTGGTGCCTGCAATTCCCGGACGACTTCACCGAACGCTGCGCCGCCCCCGCGCTGCTGGCCAAGGGGTTCCATCACGCGCACATCCAGGTGGGCAACACCTTCGGTTGCCCGGCGGCGGTGAAGCACTTCAACGCCTTTTATGAGTTTCTCACCGGCAAGGGGCTGGCCCCCAAGGCGGTCTTAATCGGGCTGAGCCGGGGCGGCCTTTACGCCTACCGCTGGGCCTCGGAGAACCCGGAAAAAACCGCCGTGATCTACGCCGACGCCCCGGTTTGCGATTTCAAAAGCTGGCCCGCGGGCAAAGGCAAGGGCGACGGCAGCCCGGAGGACTGGGCGGCCTGCATTTCATGCTACGGCTTCAAAGACGAAGCCGAGGCGCTGGCCTACCCGGGCAACCCCATCGACACCCTGGAGCCTCTGGCGCGCGCTGGAGTGCCGCTCATCCATGTGGTGGGGGACGTGGACACCGCCGTTCCGTGGCTGGAAAACACGGCCATCGTCGAGGCTCGCTACCCGAAGCTCGGGGGCGAGATCACGGTGATCCACAAGCCGGATTGCGGCCACCACCCGCACGGGCTGGACGATCCGGCGCCAGTGGTGGATTTCATCCTGCGCCACCTTTCATAACAGGGCTCGCAAAAAAACGGGGTCGATTGGTTTCAGCGCGAAATCCTGGAACCCGGCTTGAGCGGCTCGCAGGCGCTCCTGTTCCTCGCCAAAACCGCTCATGGCAACGAGGCGAAGCCCCGCAAGCTCCGGGCGGTGGGCCAGGCATTCGCCCACGGCGAAACCGTCGATGCCGGGCAGGTTCAGGTCCACCAGCGCCACGCTGGGGTGGAAGCTCAGCGCCTTTTCCAGCGCGGAAGCTCCCGAGCCGATGCAGAGCGGTTCATGGCCCCAGTGTTTTAAAAGCCGCGCGAGCGTTTCGCGAAACTCCGTGTTGTCGTCCACGATCAGCACGCGGCAGCTTTTTGGAGCTATTTTGGGGACAATCTTTTGCGTTTTAGGTGACAGCGGAACGAGGATGGGAGACTCGGAGTCGGTCAGCGGAATGCTTTCCGCCCCGGGCATTCCGGTCACGAGCGGCAGCCGCAGCGTACAGGAGCAGCCCTGGCCCTCGCCCGCGCTTTCCACCTTCACCGTCCCGTGATGGAGATGCACCAATTGGCGAACCAGCGGCAGCCCAAGGCCCAGGCCGCCGCCCCGTTCCCCGGTGCCCGGCACCTGCACAAAAGGCTCGAAAACCCGCTCCAGCATTTCCGCCGGAATGCCCACCCCTTCGTCGGCCACGCACACCACGGCATCGTCCCCCTCGGTTCGCAGCGAAAGCGTCACCTTCTTGCCTGGCGGGGTGAACTTGGCCGCGTTGGCCAGCAGATTGCTCACAATTTGCTCCAGCCGCAAAGGGTCAGCCTCCATCCAAAGCGGTTCCTTCGGAATCTGCACCTCAAGGGTTTGCCCGCCCTTGGTGAAGCTGGCGCGCGCGGCCCGCAGGGCGCTGCGAACGGCTTCAGCGAGGTCGAGCCGTTCTTTTTTCAAGATCAGCTTCCCCCGGGTACCGCGGGAGAGGTCCAGCAAATCCTCCGTGAGCCTGCAAAGGTGTTTCACCTGGGCCTCGATGATCTCCAGGGCGTCCTCGGGCTGCGGCGAACGGAGCAGCTCCACGGCATTCAGAATGGAAGCCAGCGGATTGCGCAACTCGTGGGCCAGCAGCGACACGAAGCGGTCCTTCATCTCGCCCAGGCGGGCCATCTCCCGCTGGTGGTCCAGGAGTGCCTTTTGTGCTTCCGCCTCCGTTTGGCTGCGCTCCAGCAGCGCCTCGGTGAGCAGCGTAAAGGAGTTGCGGATTTCAATTTGTGCCATGGCGTGGTGGCCCAGCGTTTCCAGAATCCGCATTTGATGGGCGTCCAGCGGCGGGCGGGGTTGGGTGTCCATAATGCAAATCGTGCCCAAGGCGTGGCCTTCGTGGGTGATGAGGGGGGTTCCGGCGTAAAAGCGCAGCGGCGGGGTCATTTCGAACGCCGGGCCGGGGTTGAAGCGGGGGTCTGCGGCGGCGTCCTCGACGATCAGCCCCTTGGCATCCATGATCGCGTAGGAGGAGAAGCCGCGCTCGCGGGTCACCTCCTTAGGCACCGGCCCCACTGCGGCTTTGAACCAGAGCCGGTCTTGGTCCACGAGGCTCACCAAGGCCACCGGGGCCTGAAAAATATACCCGGCCAGAGCCACCAGCGCGTCAAAGGCGGGCTCCCTGGGGGTGTCCAGCAATCCGTATTGCCGCAGAGCCTTCAGGCGCTCCGGTTCATTGGGCGGCAGGGGAAAGCTCATAGCTCCCCGTCCCAAAATGTAAATCCGACCCTCTTCCGCCGTGCTTCATCCTTCACAACCACCCCTCCCCTTTGTTCGTTGCTAGGGAATCGAGTTTTGGAAAATGTTCGCGTGGGTCGTATCAGCCTCTACGAAAACTGGATACCCCTTCCGGGTTCCATTTCGAAAGTCAGCGCGATTTGGTCCTCGATCTTGGGCTTCAAAATCCGCTCAAGGTATTTGATGTAGATGGCGTCTTCCCGCAACTGCGCCAGCTTTTCGGTGTTCTCCAGTTCGATGGAAACAAAAAGTTCCCAGATGCTACCGGGGTCCAGGTTGCGGCCGCAGCGCAGCATGAGCACGTCGTCGATCTTCAGCAACTGGGCGCGGGTTTGGCGCAAAATCGAGTCCACCTCCCCGGCAGTCACGTCCGGTTTGAGTTTGAAGAGGACAAGATGGTGAATCATGAGCGAACAGCTCCCCTTTTAAAGTGCTCTATAAAAATTATCGGCTGGGGGCGGGCCGGTAAGCGTCCACTTGGTTGGAGAGTTCGCGCGTCCACTGCTCCACCTTGGCGGCGTCAAGCCGGATGGCATCGCCCCGGGGCTGCCAGGTTTCGGGGGGAAGAGATTTCGCGATTTCCAGCCGCTCCACCCGCAGGGCAAGGGTCCAGCCGGGGCCGAGCAACCGCAGCCGCTCCAGTTTTTCGGTGGGGGAGAGGGAGAGCTTGGCGCTCCAGTCCTCCAACCCGAGGTTTTTGGCCAGGTCGGCCATAAAAGAGACTTTGAGCACCCGCTGGCCCTCTTGTTCCGGCAGCGCCTCCTTCACTTGGAAGAGGATTGGCAACAGCGCCAGTTGCTGCGGCGGGAACGGGAGCACCATCGGGGCCAGCGTGGCGGGCTGGTTCTTTTTGTGACGCACCGGCTGGCCCGGCGGGTTCGCAAGCGCCGTGAAGGGCTCCTCGGCGGGGGTGATCCAGACGGAATTGCCCGCGCGGCAGATCGTCACGGGTTTGCCCTGGTAGTTGCCGCGAATGAGGAAACGCTCCGGCGGCTCCAGCAGCAGTTCAAAGCGTGAGCCCGCCAGTTCCGGCGGCAGCCCGGTCATCTCCTCCAGCACGAACGTGGCCGAAAGCGCGTGCTTCTGGGCTTCGGGACTGAAAATGGAGGCAATGGGCGTGATGACGTGGCTCAGCGTGTCATAGGGGTTGGGTGCTTGTTGCGCACGCAAGGGGGCGAGGGGGGCAAAAAGAGATGTGAAAAGTGCGGTAAAACAAAGAATGGGTAATTTTTTCATGAGGCCGGGATTGCGTTCGCCAACGGGACGATCTTTACTACCGTCATCGCCGAAATGCCACTATTGACGCTATTTTTAGCTGACGGAGGGTTAATTTTTGCCTTCAAGCACTCCACGCTGCCAGGCAAATCGGTCCTCTTTTGCCTTTTTGTCGCTTCGATCTTTTCCTGGGCGGTGATGGTCACCAAGCTGCGGATGGTCAGTTGCGCCAAGAAACAATCGGGCAGCTTCCTGGACCTTTTCCGCAGCCATCGCCAGCCGTTGCACCTCTATGAATCGAAGCTGCGCTTCGAAGGCTCGCCGCTTTACGCGGTTTACCGCGCCGGGTGCCGCGAGCTGACGTTCCATTTGCTCGGCTCGCAGGAAGTGGATGAAACCTTCCGCGCACGGCTGGAGGTCGATTCGCCGAAAATTTCCCCGGCCCAAATGCGCGTCGTCACGACCGCCCTGGAGCGAGCCGTGGGCGAGACTTCGCTGCGGCTGGAGGAGGGGATGATTATGCTGGCCATGGCGGTCAGCGGCGCGCCGTTCTTGGGCCTGCTGGGCACCGTCTGGGGCGTCATGGAAACTTTCGGCGGCGTGGCCGAGGCTGGCAGCGCCAACTTGACGGCCATGGCTCCTGGCGTTTCGGCGGCCTTGATTACGACCGTCACCGGCCTGCTCGTGGCCATTCCCGCCATGTTCGGCTACAACTTCCTGGTCACGAGCATCCGGGCGCTCATCGTGCGCATGGACAACTTTGCCGCCGAGCTTTCCAGCGAGTTCGAGCACCAGTACGTGGACCACACTCTTCGCGACTAAACGGGCTCGGGCTTTGCCATGAAACGCTTCTCCGACCGCCACCAACTGACCACCCTTTCCGAGTTGAACGTTACGCCGTTGCTCGACCTGGCCTTCGTGTTGCTCATCATTTTCATGATCACCACGCCCTTGATGGAGAACTCCAGCAACCTCGTATTGCCCACGCACAAGGCGGGCGAGGGGGCCGCGGAGCCGCCGGACGTGGAGACCATTTCCATCGACCGCAACTCGCTGGTGACCATCGACAAGGCTGCCGTGGAAGTGACCGCCGTGCGCGAGGTCATCGGCAATTTGAAGGCGAACCGGCCTGCGCTCGCCGTGCAAATCCGCGCGGACAAGGACCTTTCGGTGCAAAAACTCGTGGACGTGATGAATGCCGTCAAGGAGGCGGGCGTGACCAAAGTGGGCATCGTCAGCACCGACGCCCAGTAACCCCGGAGGCACGGCACGATGGACGGCAATTCCCCATTCCGGCGCAACGTTATCATCATCGCGGTGGTCCATATCGCGCTGCTGGCCCTTCTCTACTTTTGCGGCGCGCTCGGCGGTTCCAAAAACATGGAAGCGGCGACGTGGCTTGACGGAGGTTCGCCTCCCGACGGCGACCCCGCCGAAGCCGGTTCGGAGAAAGTGGCCACGGTTGCGGCCACGCCGGAGCCCACGCCCCAAATGACGCCCGAGCCCACCCCCGAACCGAAGACGGAGAAGCCCAGGGAAGAGCCCGCCGTAAAGCCGGAAGACGAAGCCCCCAGCGAGATCGTCCTGGCTACGCCCACCCCGCGCGCCACCCCGACGCCAACTCCAACCCCTACACCCACCCCGACCCCAACTCCCACGCCTACACCGACGGCCACGCCCACGCCGACCCCAACCCCGACGCCCAAGCCCACGCCGACCCCTACTCCGAAACCGACGCCCACCCCGACGCCAAAACCGACCCCTACTCCCACCCCCAAGCCAACTCCGAAGCCGACCCCGAAGGCCACTCCGAAACCCTCGGCCACGCCGAAAACCACGCCCAAAGCCTCCCCCAAACCGGCTGAAAAACCCGAAGCCAGCACGAAAGCGAAGCCCGAGGCCAATGGCAAAAAACCCGCCGAGAACGAGGGCGTTTCCGAAGCCAAGGCCAAGTTTTTAGCCACCACCGGCAATGGATCGGGCGCGACCGCCAACGGCAAAAAGGGGGGCAAAACAGCGGAAGGCGCGGGCGGCGGCGGGGACGGCAACGGCTCCGCCAATGGCAAGGCGGGCGGCACGGGCACCGGCGTCGGCGCTGGGCACGGGGCCGGTCACGAAGGCGGCGGCGCCAAGGAAACCAATTTCGGTTGGTACAACCTGATGTTACACGACCGCTTTTATGCCCGGTGGGATCAACCGCTTTCCGTGCTCCAGAGCGGCCAGAGTTTCGCCAGCTTAATCAAAATCAAAATCGACCGCTCGGGGAATATCACGAGCGTTTCTCTGGCCAAATCCTCCGGCAACGAAACCGTGGATGAATCGGTGCTGACTGCCGCGCGCCGGGTCACGAAAGTGGACCCGCTGCCCGGCGGCTTGGGGGATTCGGGCGGCTACGAAGTCAACATCGAGTTCAACCTAAGCCCGTAGCGCGGCTTATTTGATCTCGCTTTGCACGATGTTGGCCATGCGCTGTACATCCTCCGCGTTCAGGCCCACGGAGGCGTATTTGACCACGCCGGTTTTGCCGATCACGTAGCAGCGCGGGGCGTAGTTCTTCGCGAAGAGCGCGGTGATTTCCTTTTTGGGATCTTCTGCCAGCGTGAGGGTGAGCCCCAGGCGCTTGCCCATTTCGGCCATCTCCGAGGCGGTCTGCCCCGTGCCCAGGGCCACCACGGCGGCTCCCGCGCCGGACATCCCGGGCCAGAAATGTTTCTCAAGAATCTTGAGCGTTTCATCACAAGGGGCCGATTGCGGGGCCACGATGACCAGCAGCGTGAGCCGCCCCTTGGTTCCCGCCGGGTCGATCACGACCTCTTTGCCATTGGTGGTTTTCGCGGTGAAGGCCGGGGCTTTGTCGCCAATTTTGATGATATCCGCCTCGTGCAAATTTTCCGTGTTGCTTCTCGCCGGGGTGGCGGCGGGAGCCGGGGGCGGCGTGGCGTTGGCCGCCGCTTGCTGCCGCTCTTTGCGGGCGCGATAGGCCGCCGCGGCTTCCTGCGGGGTCCGCAGATCCGGGGCTCGCAACGCCGCGAGCCAGTCGGCGCTGGCTCCCGAGCTTTGCAGCAGTGCCTCCTGGCTTTGAGTGAGAGCCTCCAGCAGGCTTCGTTGCCGGGTTTCTTGCAGGAGAAGCTGCGGCGAATCCCCCATGCGCAGGCGCAGCGAAAGCTCCTGGAACGTCATGGGATCGGCGGCTTGGGCAAACAGCGTGGAGAAGAGCAAAACGGCGGCGGAAATTCCAGGCAACCAGTTCATGGTTCAAATATTTATTGCAACCTGGGCGGGTACGCTATCTTTTCTGGAATTTTCTTCCGGCAAATGTTCTAGTGGTTATTCCTCTCTCCTGCGCATGATTAAAGTCGAGCACCTTACCAAACGCTACGCGGGCTTCACCGCCGTCAACGACCTCTCCTTCGAGGTCGAGAAGGGCGAAATCGTCGGTTTCCTCGGGCCCAACGGCGCGGGCAAATCGACCACCATGCGGATGCTTTCCACCTACATGCCCGCCACCTCGGGCAGCGCCAGCGTGGCCGGGTTCGATGTGTTCACACAGGCCATGGAAGCCCGGCGCCACCTCGGCTACATGCCCGAGAACGTGCCGCTCTACGTGGATATGCGCGTGGATGAGTACCTGCGCTACCGGGCCGCGATCAAGGAAATCACGGGCTCGCGCCAGCGGGAGCGCGTGGGCGACGTGAAGGAGCTTTGCCACTTGCGCGAGGTGGAGCATCGCATCATCGGCACGCTTTCCAAGGGCTACCGCCAGCGGGTGGGCCTCGCCGACGCCCTGTTGCACTCGCCGGATTTGCTGATCCTCGATGAGCCGACCATTGGGCTGGACCCCATCCAGATCCGGCAAGTCCGCGACTTGATCCGCACCCTTTCCAAGCACCACACCATCCTGCTTTCCACCCACATCCTGCCGGAAGTGGAGATGACCTGTTCGCGGGTCGTCATCATCAACAAAGGCCGCATCGAAGCCGCCGACACGCCCGAGAACCTCATCCACTCCATGCGCACCGCCGGGGAGTTCCGCCTGGAGGCCAACCTTGGCGGCGAGGATGGCACCGAACTGCTCGCGGCCTTACCGGGCATCAAGGAAGTGAACGTGGAGCAGCAAGGGGAGTGGTCGCTTTTCACCCTGCGCTGCGATTCCCACGCCAACCCGGCCGAATCCATCTGGGAACTGGCCCGCGACCGCCACTGGACCGTTCGCGAATTATCCCGCCGCCGCGCCACGCTCGAAGACGTGTTCGTGGAAATGACCCTGGGCGACGAAAGCTAAACTCACCTGCCACCCATGTTTTCCAAATTTTTCACCCTCCTGGCGCGCGAAGTGAAGTCCTACTTCTACTCGCCCATCGCCTACGTGGTTCTCTGCTTTGTCCTGCTGCTCACCGGCCTCTGTTTTTACACCGGCGTGGCCTATCTTTCGCGCGGCACGGCGGACATTACGGCGGTGGAGGCGTTCTTCAACTCCGTGCCGTTCTGGATCGGCTTCATCCTCATCTTCCCGCCCATCACCATGCGGGTCTTTTCCGAGGAATTCAAAATGGGGACCATCGAGGCGCTGATGACCGCGCCCGTGAGCGACTGGCAGGTGGTGCTCTCCAAATTCGGCGGCGCGCTGATCTTCTACATCGTCCTGTGGATTCCCACGCTGCTCTACTTCGTCATTTTCCAGGAGGTCGCCAAAACCGGGGCCGCCGGAGCCGCCGGAGCCTACTGGGGCAGTTACCTCGACCTGCTCATGGCGGGGATGCTTTTCATTTCGCTCGGCTGCTTCACTTCGGTGCTGACGCAAAACCAGATCGTCGCGGCGGTGATGTCCCTCTGCCTCATCACGCTCTTTTTCCTGGGCGGGTTGATCTCGTTTTTCACGCCCAACATCAGCCCGGCCTTCCGCTTGCTGGTCGGCTACGCCACCGTCATGGAGCATATGGGCGAGTTTTCCAAGGGGATCATTGATTCGCGCCGGTTCGTGTTTTACGGCTCCGGCACGCTCCTGATGCTCTTTTTAACGCAGCGCGTCTTTCAATACCGGCGCTGGAAATCGTAACTCCCGCCGCCCCTTTTCTTCATGGCCAAGAATTCCTCTTCCATTCCCCGCCTTCGCATCGGGCTCAACGTCGCCGTCCAGGCCGTGCTGGCCCTCGTGCTCTTCGGGATCGTCAATTACCTCGGCTTCAACCACTACAAGCGGTGGGACTTCTCCCGCGACCGGCAGTATACCCTCTCGGCGCAGACCAAGCGCGTCGTCGCCAACCTCAAGAAGCCGGTGCACTTCGTCATTTTCTTTTCCGGCGCATCCCCCATCTCCCGGGACACGGTGAACCTGCTCAACGAGTATGCTTACGCGTCCAAAAAGATGGTCGACGTGGAAGTGGTCGATCCCTTTTTGGCCATGACGCGCGCCCGGGAAATCGCCACCAAGTACAAACTGCGCGACAATGACAACGTGGTGATCGTCGATACCGGCGAGCGCAGCAAATTCATCGGCGTCTCGGCGCTGGCCGATTTCGAACCCGCCCTCAACCTCGTGGACAAGCCCCGCGTGAAGAACTTCAAGGGCGAGGCCGCCATCACCAGTGCCTTGATCGAACTGACCGAGCCGGGGGTGAACCGCGTCTATTGCCTCGCGGGCCACGGAGAGGCGGCCCTCGATACCGACGGCTCCTTAAGCGGGCTCAAGGACTTCATCGAGCGGCAGAACGTCAAAGTCGCCCCGCTGGAGCTGGCCGCGAAGGGCGAGGTGCCCAGTGACGCAAAGGCACTCTTCATTCTCGCCCCCAAGTACGACATGCCGGAGGCCGAGGTCGCGATGCTGAAAACCTTCTGGGCCGAGAAACGGGGCCGCATCTTCGTGGCGTTCGCTCCGGGTTACTCCACGCCCCGGCTCGCGTTGTTTTTGGCGGAGATGGGCTTGAGCGTCAATGACGACCGGGTGTTGCGCACCTACCCGCTGCCCACGGCGGAAGGCATCGTGCGCGGCGTCTTGAAGGAAATCACCGGCACCTTCGTCTCCGGTTCGCCCATCACCAAGCGGCTTAACAACGCCACGGCCACGCTGGTCGGCGGCCCCACGCAATCCATCACCATCAACAACGAGCAGGCCGGCACCGTGGGCGTGAAATTGTTGCCCTTGATCCAGGCCACCAGCGGCTTCTGGGGCGAGGTAAAATACACTTCTCCCACGGTTTATTTCGATCCGCAGGAGGACCACATCAACCCCATCGTGGCCGCTTCCGCCGAGAAGGGAACCCCGAGCGACAACCGCGTGACGGTGGATTCCTCCTCGCGGCTCGTGGCCATCGGCAGTTCCGGCTTTCTCACCAACGGGCAGATCACCGAAAGCGACATGGACTTCGTTTTGAGCAGCCTCAACTGGCTGCTGGACCGCGAGGAAATCATTGGCATCGCGCCGAAACCTGTGCATAACATGGCCCTCAATCTTACCGAATCACAGCTTGGAGCCATCGCCCTTTCTGTCATGGTCATCCTCCCGGGGTGTGCCGCCATTCTTGGGCTTGTTGTCTGGCTCAAGCGGCGCCGTTAAGCCAATTTCGGACAAAGCACCCATTTTGTCACCCTGCTAATGAATAACAAAACAACCATCGCCTTGCTTGTTGCCGTGGCCGCCCTGCTCGGTATCATCGTTTTTTACGAGAGCAGTCTGCCGAAGAGCTGGCAGGCGGCGGGCCGGGGGCAAGTCCTGGTTGCCTTCGATAAGGAAAAAGTGGAGGGAATCGACATCGTCAGCAACGAAGACAAAGTCGAGCTGCGGCGCAGCGGAGCCAAGTGGTTCATGGAATCCCCCGTGAAAGACCGGGCCAACTCCATGGCCATCGCGGAGATTCTCGCCAAATGCGCCGAGTTGACCAAGGAGCCTGTGGACGGTTGCGGCAAGTCGGACCGCAAGCAGATCAACGATTTCGGCCTCAGCAAACCGGCCATCCGCCTCAAGCTCATCGGCCGCGGCATGCCCGCGGAATTGCTCCTGGGCAAAGACACGGCCGTGGAAGGCAAGATCTACGCGCGCCTGGAAGGCTCCCGGGAAGTGTCGGTCGTCAGTTCGCAGTTGCGCGCGCTGATGACCCGCAAGCCCGACGAATTCCGCGACCCCGTGCTGGCGGATTTTGAAGCTCGCAACGTGAAAAAATTCTCCGTCAAAACGCTGGCGGGCGACGTGGATTTCACCCGCGAGGGCTCCCGCTGGAACATCATCAAGCCGATTCGCGCCCGGGCGGACTTCGCGCAGGTCACCGCGTTTTTGAACAGCGTGCTGCAAACCCCGGTCGGCGCGTTTCTGCCCGAAAACAAAGGCAACCTGAACAGCTACGGCCTCAGCGAACCGCGCGGCGGCGTCACCTTCCAACTCCTGGGGCAGACCCACCCCGTTTCGCTCGAAATCGGCGCTCGGGATGAAAAGACGGGCCGCGTCTATGGGCGTTTTTCGAACCGGGGCGGCATTTTCCTGCTGCCCACGGAATCCGAGAACATCCTCAAGCTTCTTCCCAACAATTTGCGCGACCGCAGCCTGGCCCGCATCGACCTCGACGCGGTGGACCGCATCACGCTTGAGCCCGCGGGCAAACCCGCTGTGCGGCTCATACGCTCGCAGGAAGAATGGGTGGTCAGCAACGAGGAGAAAGGCGTGCTTTCGGAAAGCGTGCCCGCTAACAAAATCAAAGTGCTGCAAGCCGTGGGCGAATTGCAGTCGCGCAAGGTCACGGCCTTTGTCGCGGACGTCGCCTCGGACCTCGGCAAGTATGGGCTCGACCAGCCACGCCTTCGCGTCACGTTTTCCTCCTATTCCTCCGAAAACACCGCCGACACGCAAGCCGGGGAGCGTCCGTTGCTGACCATCGCTTTTGGAAAAATCGAAGGCGACATCGTGTATGCCCGGCTTGAAAACGAACCTTTCGTTGTCTCCGTGCCTGCTTCCGTGCTCGATCTGCTGGGAACAAGCTGGGCGGTGTGGCGCCAGCCCTCCATTTTCCGCATTCGTCCGCAGGAAATCGTGGCCGTTACCATCACGATTTATTCAGAGGGCATGGCCCGGGGCTCGCTCACGCTGCGTTCCGAAGCGGGCAACTGGAATACCGGCGAGAGGACGTTTGGCATCGTCAACCGGGATAACATCGCCAAATTCGTCAAGATGCTCTCGTGCATCACGGCCCAGCACTGGACCGACGACCCGGGTCCGCTGATCCCCGCCATGGTGGTGGAGTTCACCGGCCCCAATCATCACATTTACCGGCTTGCGACGGGCGTTCCCGCGCAAGACGGTTCGTGCCTGGCGACTTTCCAGGGCAAGCCCGGTATCTTCCGCCTCTCGGCGGCGGACTTGGCCAACTTGCAGTTGCGCCTGGTGGACCCGGTGACGCCGTAGAGTCGCGGCAGTTGAACTGCTGCATCGTGGATCCAAGAGTGCGAAGTGCAACTTCGCAAAACAACCCGGGGTTCCCAAGTTCAACTTGGGAACCAGGGCGCGGGCGCGCTCGGGATGTATTCCCGCGAGCCGATTTCTACAGTTTCCCTTCGTGCCGGATGTCCTGGCCGCTGTAGAGGTAAAAGACCTCCTCCGCGATGTTTTTCACGTGGTCGGCGGCCCGTTCGATGGCCTTGGCCACGGTCATCAGATGCACCGCGCGGGTCACGTTGTCGGGGCTGGCGATCATAATCGCGATGAGCTTGCGGACAATCTGCCGGTGCAGTTCGTCCACTTCCTTGTCACGAGGAATCGCTTTCTGGGCCAGTTCGTAACGGCCTTCGACGAACGAGGTCACCACGTCATGGAGCAGTTCCAGCGTAATCGCGGCCATCTCCGGGATGTCCTCGACTTCCACCAGTTGCGGCTCTTTGTTCAACTCGCGCGAGCGCCGGGCGATGGTCGTGGCCTGGTCGGCGATCCGCTCCAGGTTGCTCGAAATTTTCGAAGCGATCAGCATCAGGCGGCTGTCGCGCGCGATGGGGCCGTGCGTGGCCATGTAGGTCACCACCAGGTCGTCCACGGCCACTTCGAGGTGGTCGATTTCGGCGTCGGAGGATTCCACGAGATCGGCCACATCGTTGTCGCGCTCCACCACGGCTCTCACGGCCAGCGAAAGGCTGCGGTCGGTGAGGGTGGACATCAAAAGAAGCGTCTCGCGGATGCGGGCGAGCTGAATTTCAAAAGGGTGGCTCATGAGAATGGGGTTGGGAGAAAGGAAAAGTTAAGTGGTGCGGAAAAACGCCGGGATCAACCGAAACGGCCCGTGATGTAGTCTTCGGTTTGTTTTTGCGACGGGTTGGTGAAGATTTTTTCGGTCTTGTCGATCTCGATCAAGCGCCCCAGGTAGAAGAACGCCGTCAGGTCCGAGCAGCGCCCGGCCTGCTGCATATTATGCGTGACGATGATGATGGTGAAACTCTTTTTCAGGTCGAAAATCAGCTCTTCCACCTTGGAAGTGGCGATGGGATCGAGCGCGGAGCACGGTTCGTCCATCAGGATGATCTCTGGCTCCACGGCGATGGCGCGCGCGATGCAAAGGCGCTGTTGCTGGCCGCCGGAGAGGCCCACGCCGCTTTCGTGCAGGCGGTCTTTCACTTCGTCCCAAAGGGCGGCCTGGCGCAGGGAACGCTCTACGATTTCGTCCAGTTCGCCGCGCTTCGTTCGGCCCTGGATGCGCAGCCCGTAGATCACGTTTTCGTAAATCGACTTCGGGAACGGGTTGGACTTCTGGAACACCATGCCCACCCGCTTGCGCAGTTCGATGGGGTCCACGTTCGGCCCGTTGATGTCCGTGCCGTGCACTTTGATGGAGCCGTGCTCGATGTGCGCTTCGGGCACGAGGTCGTTCATGCGGTTGAAGCAGCGCAGCAGCGTGCTTTTGCCGCAGCCGGACGGCCCGATGAAAGCCGTGACCTTGTGCGCGGGAATTTGCAGGTTCACCCCGTGCAGCGCGTGGTAGTCGCCGTAGTAAAAATCGAGGTTCTCCACGTCCACGGCCGTGACGCTGGCGGCCGTCTCGGGAGCCGCTTCAAAAGGGCCGTCCGCGATGGAGTCTTTTGTCGGAAGGGGTTGGGATGTTGACATTACCATTTGAGTTTGTTGCGAAGGCGGATGCGCATGAGCACCGAGCCGAGGGAGATCAAGAGCACGATCGCGAGAAACACGAACGCGGTTCCATATTGCATCCGCTCGGTGTAGGCGTTTTGCGGGATTTTCGAACTGACGACGTAAATGTGGTAGGGCAGCGCCTGGACGGGCTGGAAGAAGAAATCGGTCCACTTATCGACTTCCCAAGGGTACTTGTCGCGCACTACATAAGCGGCGGTGAAAAGGATCGGCGCGGTTTCCCCGGCCACGCGGGCGATGCCCAGGATGGAGGAAGTGAGAATGCCCGGGATGGCGTAAGGCAGTACGTTGGTGCGGATGGTTTGCCACTTCGTCGCGCCGAGCGCCAGCGACGCCTCGCGGAAGCCCTGGGGGACGGCCCGCAGCGCCTCTTCGGACGACGTGATGATGACCGGCAGCACCATGAAGGCCAGCGTGAACCAGCCCGCCAGCAGCGACACGTTCCACTTAAAGTAATAAACAAAGAGTGCCGCGCCGAAGAGGCCGAACACGATGGAAGGCACCCCGGCCAGGTTCACGATGGCCAGCCGGATGGCCTGCATTCGCCACGAAGGGCGGCTGTATTCGCTCAAGTAAATGGCGCTGGCCACGCCGAGAACGAGGGCGATCGCCATTGAGCCGATGACCAACAGCACGGTGCCCACAATGCAAGGCAGGATGCCTCCTGCGGAGTGGGCGTAGGATTCCGCCTGAATATCCTCCACGTGGTTGGCAGCCTTGAACGCGCGGAACTGGGCGTCGCTCATTTCGTGCTTCTGGCCCTGCCATTCAAAGACGTAAAGCGTCGACGGTTTCTCCGTGAAGAATTCCGTATTGATGAAGGGCCAGTGAGCCTGGAAAACCGTTTCCCCGCCCTTGATGCCGATTTGCAGGAAAATGCACGCGGCGGCGAGTAGTACCGCGTAGGTGGCCAGCCGGATCAGCCAATGGGCGCCCCGTTCCAGGTAATGAGCGGCGTTGCGTCGGTAGTGGAAGGGGTGCGCGGCGAGCGGGGCTTCGGGAGTTGGAGTGGCGAGAGTTTCCATGTTCGTGCGTACTTACCCGATGGAGATTTTGAATTTGCGGACCGCCGCCTGGGCCAGCCAGTTGATGAAGAGCGCGAGGAAGAACAAGAAGAGGCCCACCATGAACAGCGCCCGGTAGTGCAGCGTGCCGTTGGCCACTTCGCCCAGTTCCTGCGCCACGATGCCGGTCATCGTGTGCACCGGCTGGAAGATCACGGCCAGCCCGTCGGTGAAGTCGGGAATGGCGATGCGGTTGCCCGCGCAGAGCAGCACCACCATCGTTTCGCCAATCACGCGGCCAAAGCCGAGCAGCACCGCCGAAACGATGCCCGAGAGGGAAGCGGGCACCAGCACGCGCCAGATCGTCTGGAGCCGCGTGGCCCCGAGGGCGTAGCTGGCTTCCTTGAAGTGGCGCGGCACGGCGTTCAGCGCGTCCTCGGAAAGCGAGAAGATGGTCGGGATGGCCATCAGCGCCAGGAGCGCCCCGGCGGTAAACGCGTTGAGCCGTTCGGAAATGGGGAAGGCGCTGATCCATGAGAGCGCGTGCCAATGGGTCAGTTGGCGCAGTTGTTCGCCCAATACGGCGATGCCGAAAAAGCCGAGCACGACCGACGGAATGGCCGAGATGAATTCCAAGTAAGGCTTAATGAAACCGCCCTCGGCGGGCCGCGCCAGTTCGCTCACGTAAATGGCAGCGCAAACCCCGAGCGGCACGGCGATGACGAGCGCGATCACCGCCACCAGCAACGAGCCGGAAAGCAGCGGAATGATGCCATACCAATCCTGCCAAAAGCTGTTGGTGATCCAGTCGGTGCCGAAGAGGAACGAAGTGATGCTTTTCCACCAGGGCACCGGCGCGTCGGGGTTCCAGTTTTTGAGCTTGAGTTCCGTGGCCGGGAACCCGTTCAAGTAAGCGCGCGTGGCGTTGAGGACGTGCTGAAAGCGGGGCTGAAATTCGGGAACGGGGAGCGCGGGCGGTTCGGCGATGACCTCCTGCAGCTTTTGCTTCAGCGAAGCGGCGGCGGCGCTGTAGGCGGGCAATGCCGCCCGGATGGGGGCCAGTTCCGCGGCGAAATCCACTTCGGCGGTTTTTACCGCGTCGGCCTCGGCCTTCTTGCCTTCCTTGAGCAGGAACGTGCGTTGTTCCAGCGCGTCGTCATGGAGCTTCGCCTTTTCCTTGATCGCGGTGACGCTTTCCGTGAGATCGGAGACCACGCCGCGCAGGTCGTCCGCGGCGGAATCAAACGCGCTGGCAAAGGTGTCGAACCCGGCGAGCGCCTCTTGCGCCTCCTCGTTCGTCTTGCCCACCTTCATCATGGCCGTGATCTGGCGCACGCGCAGATCCTGCAAACTGCGGTTCAGGGCCGAGTGGGCGTCGGCCTGGTCGCGCATGTAGCCCACGTATTCCAGGCCCGCCTTGCGGTAAAGGCGGAGGTTTTGAAGATTCTGAGGAAAAAATTCGGCTCCCTCGCGGAAGAGGAAAATGGTGATGAGCGCCAGGACGACGATGGAGATCGTCGCGTTGCCTCCAAAGAACGCCTTAATGAAGGGGTCCAGGCGAAGCCGTTTACAATCGAAGCGATTGGGATTTTTCATCCGAAGAGGTGTGGATTTGACCACGAAAGCCGCAAAGAGAAAAGAGGAACGGTGAAGGTTTTGGGGGGAGGGAGGGGAAAAGTCCTGACAGCCCGCCGTAACCATTCGGCGGGCTGTCGATGGACCCTGCAATCAACGGTATTACTTAACCGGAACAAACCCGACCTGCTCGACGATCTTCTGGCCTTTGGCGCTCAGAGTGTAATCGACGAAAGCCTTGGTCGCGCCAGCGGGAGCCCCGTTGGTGTAGTAGAACGTGGGGCGGGAATAAGGATAGCTCTTGTCGCGGACGTCCGCCTGCGTGGGCGTCTTGCCTTCAATCGGAGACACCTTGATGCCGGGAGCCTGGGTGTAGGCGAGGCCCACATAGCCGATGCCCGCCGGGTTCTTGGCCACTTCGGAAACGATCTGCTCGTTGCCGGCCATCTTTTGGGCGCTGCCCGCGTAATCCTTCTTGCTCATGGCCAGCTCTTTGAAGTCGGCGTAGGTGCCGGAAGCGGTGTTACGGGTGTAAATGGAGATCTTGCCCGGTTTGCCCCCCACGGCGGACCAGTCGGTGATTTCACCGGTGAAGATCTGCTCCACCTGCTTCTTGGTGAGGTTCTTGATGGGGTTGGCGGCGTTCACCACCACAGCGATGCCGTCCCAGGCCACGATGGTCGGGCGGAGATCGAGGCCCTTGGCC
This sequence comes from uncultured Chthoniobacteraceae bacterium, assembly GCA_964513965.1. GTDB lineage: Bacteria > Verrucomicrobiota > Verrucomicrobiia > Chthoniobacterales > Chthoniobacteraceae > UBA695. The sequence goes on along the minus strand of CAZEOO010000005.1, from coordinate 25,295 downwards.
TGAGCGGCGGAAATTTCAGTGGGCTTGGCGCGGCGGCTGGCCATGCCGATGTTGGCGGTCTGGTCAATCAGCGCGGCGAAGCCGGTGGAGGAACCTTCGGCGGCGATGTTGAAGGTGGTGCCGGGGTTCTCGGCCTTAAAGGCTTCGGCGAGTTGCGGCACGAGTTTCGCGCCGAGGGTGTCGGACCCCTTGATGACGAGCGCGTCGGCTCCCGCGAAAGAGGCGGTGGCGGCAAAAGCGGCGGCAATGGCGATGAGATTTTTCATAGGTTTATTTGCAAGCAGTCTTTATTTTTTTGTGGTTCGAAAGCGAGAGGAAACCCCGGCGCCATCCCTGGCGCCGGTTTCCATGAAGCAATTGCTAGAACTTGATGTTCAAGTCCACTTGGACGATCTGGATGCTGTTATCCTTGGCCACGGTGGGCTCGTAGAGGTCCTTGCGCAGATTCCAGGCGTTGTAGTAGGTCACCGCGGCGACGCAGAAGTCGGTGAGGTTGTAGTTCACACCGGTCTTGATGCCCTGCGTGTTGAGGTAGCCAAGAGCGAAGTCGGAGTCGTTCAGGTTGGGGTCGACCGCATCGAGGCCCGTCTGGCGATAGTTCGCGATGATGGACCAGTCGCCGGCCTTTTTGTTTTCGCCGAGCTGAATGCCCGCCAACCAGGCAATGTCGTCCTGGCTCTTGTGAATGTCGGTGCCGGTCGGGGCATAGACTTGGGTGGCGCGGTCCTTGCCCTTGGTGTTGTAGGCAAAGTCCCACAGCACTTTGGTCTTGATGTCACAGACTTTGAAGGAGACATCGCCGGGAGCCGTGATGATGGAGAGATCGCGCGTGGCGTTTTTGCCAGCGAACGCGGTTTCGTTGAACTTGGCATTCGTGGTGTTGCTCACGCCGCCGGAAGTGTAGGTCATGAAGCCGGGGGCCACAGTGACTTTCACGCCCGGGGTGACTTTCGCGGAGCCGATCAACTGGGTGTTGAAGAGCCAGGCGTCGAGGTTGCTGGCCGAACCCGAGGTGGCCGTCTTTTCGTCGTTGTCGGTAAAGACCAACTGGCCGGCGACGAGCTTGAGGCTGTAGTTGCTATCGGCATGAATCTCGGAGTTGTTGCTGGAGAGAGCGTCGATGGCCTTGAGGATATCGATTTGCTCAACCAGCCCGTCCGGGTTGATGTCGGCATCCCAAACGAGGTCCGTCGTGTAGAAGGGGTTCGGCTGCTTGCCACCCACCACTCTCAACCAGTCGTTGGCCCAGCCGAAATACGCCTTGTCGATGTAGATGTTGTAGTTGCTGAAACCCGAAGCTCCGGTGCCGGGATCGCCGAGAGTCTGGTTGGCGCTGTCGGCATTCTGGGTCGTCTGGAGACCCACGCCGCCGAAGAAACCGCCTTGCAGGGTGAAGTCGGCCCCCAGGCGCAGGCGGATGCGTTCGCGGCTGCGCTGTTCGTCATTTTTGACGACGTCCGCACTGCCCTTCTGGGCCTGCTGTTCGTCGTATTGATAGCGCAAGCGGATGTCTCCATAGAGCTTCAGGCTCGTGATGGAATTGGAGAGTTGGAGCTTGCCGGCATTGCTCGTGGCGTTCTCTTTGATGAGGTCGGCACGAACGTCCTCCGCTTCCTGGGCGGAGAGGACTTTTTTCTTAACCAGGGCGTCAATGAGAGCGTTGCTGTCCTGGGCCAGGGCGGCGGACATGCCACCGACGGCGAAGAAGCAGGCGAGCGCCCACGTCATAAGGGTTTTTTGGGTCATGAGGTCGTGTTGGTTTTCTTTCGCCATTGCCACCCAGCAAAACCGGATGAAAATGACGGGGCCAAGCTGACCCGCAGCCCGTGACAGCGCCGTGGCGGGAATGTTACAATTACGTTACGAAATGGGGCGGGTTCGTCTTTTTTCCGCGAACCTTTCTTTTTTGTGCCTTTTGCGCCTTTTTGCGGTTAAATGATCTTTCGCCTCATGTTTCACAAATACCGGAAAGTCTTTGGCATCGGCCTCCAGAACACGTTTGTGTACCGCTGGAACTTCCTTTTGCGCTCGCTTTTCGGTTTGGTGCCGCTGGCGGGCACGGTGCTCATCTGGCGCGCGATTTTCGCCGGAACGGGGGAACAGGTTGGCGGCTACGATTACGGCGAAATGATCTGGTATTTCCTCTTGATTATCCTGGTGGATAACCTCGTCACACCCACCGAGGACGAGTGGCAAATCGCCGCGGATATCCGCGAGGGGCAGATCAGCGCCTTTTTAATCAAACCGCTCAATTACCTGGGCTACCGCTTTTCGCTGTTCCTTTCCTACCGGCTGGTCTACACGCTGGTGACGGTGGCGCCGCTGGCGCTGGCGCTTTATTGGTTCCGCGATCTCATCGTGCTGCCCAAGTCGGCGGCCACGTGGCCGCTCTTCCTGCTTTCGGCGGCCATGGCGGCGTGCATTTCGTTTTTGATCGCCTACAGCCTGGCCTTGCTCTCGTTTTGGATTTTGGAAATCAGCACCGTCGTTTTCATCCTCTATTCGTTCGAATATTTCCTTTCCGGTCAGACGTTCCCGCTCGACATCATGCCCGGCTGGTTCCAGGCCTTCCTGCAATGGCTGCCGTTCCCCTACGAACTCTTCTTCCCCGTGCAGGTGTTCCTGGAGCGGGTGGAAGGGGCGGCGCTTTGGCGCGGGCTGGCCATCCAGGCCGCCTGGGTCGTGGCGATGTACGGCGTTTCGCAGGTCATCTGGAACCGGGGCATCCGGCGCTACCAGGCCGTGGGCGGCTAGTGTCCTGAGTCATTGATTTTTAACATTATGCCGGGCCGCTTTTCCGATTTTTCCGCGTTGCATCCTTGGGTGTTATCTTCAGATAGCACCTCTGCGGATGCAGCCTTGAAAAATCGAAAAATCAACTCCTGCATAATGCAAACAACTTCTGACTCAGGACACTAGCTTAATTTCGAAGGGAAAGGCCATGAAACTGCTCCTCGCCATCGCCGCCGCATCCCTGTTCGTTTCTCCGCCCGCCAAGGGGGCCAAAGGTGCGGGCGAGGCCCGGCCTTTTCCTCAGCATACTCAGTATGCCAAAGGCGCGCTCAAACCCTCGCGCGATCAAAAGGAACTGGATGCGGCGCTGCTTGCCTGTTACCGCGAGTGGAAGGCCGTTTACCTGAAAGCCGCGCCGGGGGACATGCTTTACGTGGATAGCAACGCGGGCGGAGGCGATGGAAAACCGCGCTCCCCGCGTTCCATTTCCGAAGGGCACGGCTACGGCATGCTGGCGCTGGTGGTCATGGCGGGGGCTGATCCCCAGGCGCACCACGATTTCGACGCCATGGTCCGTTTTCTGCGGGCGCACCCGGCAAAAGCCAACCCGGCGCTGATGGCCTGGCAGCAGACGGAGAAAGACGGCGTGTTGGCGGCGCACAGCGAAGGCGACCGGGAGACCGCGACGGACGGCGATCTCGACATCGCGCTGGCGCTCCTTATGGCCGACCGGCAGTGGGGCAGCGGCGGCGCGGTCGATTACCGCCGGGAAGCCGAAGCCACCATCCGCGCCATTCGCGCCGTGGAAATGGATGCCACAAGAACCACAAGCACCACAAGCGCCCTGCCCACGCTGGGGAGTTGGGTGGATGCGGAGAGCGCGCAGCGGGGCGGCGTGCGGCCCTCGGACCTCATGCCCGCGCACTTCAAAGCATTCGCCGTCGCCACTGGTGATCCGTTTTGGTCGCGGGCGGCGGATGCCGGTTACAAACTGGAGACGGGCTTCATCGCCGCGCACAGCCCGGCCACGGGCTTGATGGCGGATTTCGTGGTCAAAAAAGGAGACGGTTATTCCCCGGCCCCGCCGCATTTTTTGGAGAGCCGCGACGACGGCGCGTTCAGCTACAACGCCTGCCGGGTTCCGTGGCGGCTGGGCGTCGATTACCTGCTCACCGGCGATCCACGCGCCATCGCGCTGCTTTCCTCGTTCAACGCGTGGATCGAGCGGGCCACCGGCGGCGACCCCGCGAAACTCAACGCGGGCTATCGCCTGGACGGCACGCCCCTCAAAGACGACAGCAGCGCGGCGTTCACCGGCCCGGCGGCGGTCGCCGCCATGAGCGACCCCGCCCGCCAACGCTGGCTGGACGCCCTTTGGGCCGACCTGCTCGGCCGCGACGTTGTGGGCGAAGGCTACTACGGCGGCACCTTAAAATTGCTGACGATGATGGTTCTCTCTGGCAACTGGTGGCAGCCGTAGTGCAGAATTGATCCCCGATTTTATGCGCCGTTACCTGGAAATTTACGCGATCATGTTTCGCAACTCGCTGATCCGCGAGATGAACTTCAAAACCAACTTCCTGTTGTGGATTTTGGTCGAGGCGCTTTGGTTCCTGGGGCAGATCGTTTTTATTGAAGTGATCTTCCAATACGTGAACCAGATCGGCGACTGGACGAAATGGGAAGTCATTCTCTTGATCGGCACGCACCAACTCATCAGCCAAATCTTCCAGGCGTTCTTTTATTTGAACCTCGTCAACATTCCCGAACTGGTCCGCACGGGCCGCATGGATTTCATGCTGCTCTTGCCGATGGACACGCAGTTCTCCGCCTCCACCCGGCAGTTCGGTTTCGACAGCGTGATTAATGCCGGGGTGAGCGTGGCGGTGATCGGGTTGGCGCTCGCAAAACTGGGGCTGCGGCCTTCGGCTGGGCAGTTCGTGCTCTATGGCGTGGCGGTCGGCGTGGGCATCGCGGTTCACTACTCCATCATGCTGCTCCTGAACACGTTTTCATTCTGGATCGTGCGGGCGCAAGGGTTGGTCTTCGGCTATTACAACCTCTTCAACATCGCCCGCTATCCCGATTCCATTTTCCGCCAGGCGCCGATTTTTAAATTCGTGTTTTCGTGGATCATCCCGGTGATCCTGGTGGCGAACGTCCCGGCCCGCGTGTTGGTGCGGGTGGGCAACGGCCCGGTCTGGGAGCCGCTCCTGGAACTGACTGGCGCGGCGCTCATCGCGCTGACGCTCAGCCGCGCCTTGTGGAAACTGGCGCTCTCGCGCTACACCAGTGCCAGTTCGTAACGCCTCTTACCGCTGCGCCTTCACCCGGTCGATGAAGTTGCGGAGGATTTGCAGGCCCACCTTCTGGCTTTTCTCGGGGTGGAATTGAGTGCCCGCGACGTTGCCTCGCGCGGCGGCGGCGGCAAAGACTTCGCCGTAGTCGGAGGTCGCGGCGACTTCCGCGTTATCCGCCGGAACGGGGTAGTAGGAGTGGACGAAAAAGACGTGCGGGTTGGCGGGCAGCCCTTTCCAGAGCCAGAAATCGGGCTGCGTAAAGGTGAGGCTGTTCCAGCCGATCTGCGGGACTTTGATGCCGGGTGTGGTGAATTTGCGCACCTGCCCCTTGAAAAAGCCGAACCCGCGCACGCCGTCGGCGGCTTCCTCGCTGGTTTCGAAGAGCAGTTGGTAGCCGACGCAGATGCCCAAGAACGGACGGCCGCTTTGCAGCCACTCCTGCAACGGCTCCCACATGCCGCGCGACTTGATGCCCTCCACGCAATCGGCAAACGCGCCCACGCCGGGCAGCACCACGGCCTCCGCGCCGTGCAACCCCTCGGGCGTGCCGATCAATTGCACTTCGGCTCCTTCGTGTTGCAAGGCTTTGTGGACGCTGCGGATATTGCCGCTGCCGTAGTCGATTAACGCGATCATGGAACCGCTATTAGAGCATTTCCATGCGGAAATGCCAGCAAAACGCCCGGCTACGGCTGGATGCCGTGCTTTTCGAGGAAGGCTTCGAGTTCCTCGGGGCCGAAATCGGGGAGGATTTTCCCGTCCGCCTCCAGCGTGGGGGTAAACCGCTGGCCGGAGAGCCGGATCATCTCGTCGTAGTTTTCGGGATCGGCTTCCACGTCGATCTGCTCGTAGCGGTAGCCATGTTCGTCGAGCCAAGCCTTGGCGCGGACGCACCAAGGGCACCACGTTTTGACGTAAAGTTTAAGCGGAGTGGCCACGGAATGAATTGTACCCGATGTTTCGGCGGGCGCAAGGGGCGGGGCCGTGCGGGATTACCCTTCCTCGGCGGGGGCGTTCTTGGCGCGGGTTTCGAACCGGGTGAATTCCTTGAGGAAGGTGAGCGGGACGTCGCCCACGGGGCCGTTACGCTGCTTGGCGATAATCAGCGTGGCGAGGCCTTTCTTTTCCTCCTTCTCCTCCTCGTTGTCGGCGTAGTATTCCTCACGCACGAGCAGGCCCACCAAGTCGGCGTCCTGTTCGATGGAGCCGGATTCACGCAAGTCGGAGAGCTTCGGCCGCCCCTTGGCTTCGCCGGTGCGGTTTTCCGGGTTACGGTTCAACTGGGCCAGCACGATGATCGGGATTTCCAGTTCCTTCGCCAGCGCCTTGAGGCCACTGGAAATTTCGGAAATTTCCAACTGGCGGTTATCCTGGGCCCGCTTGCTGGTGGATTTGAGGAGCTGCAAATAGTCGATGACGATCAACTGAATGTCGTGCTGCGCCTTAAGCCGCCGGGCTTTGGCGCGCAGTTCCAGGATGCTGATGCCCGCCGTGTCGTCGATGTAGATTTGGCTTTCGGAAATTTTGGCGGCGGCGTGGGTCAGGTTCTGGAAATCGCGCTCGGCCATGAAGCCGTCGCGGACGTTGTTCAGGTTGACCTTCGCGCGCGAGCAGAGGAGACGTTGCACGAGTTGCTGGCTGCTCATTTCCAGCGAAAAGACGGCCACGGGGCGCTTGCCGTCCAGCGAGATGTGCTCGGCGATGTTCATGGCCAGCGCCGTTTTACCCATGGAGGGGCGGGCGGCGATGACGATCATTTCCGCGCCGTGGAGGCCGTCGGTCATTTTGTCGAAGTCCTCGAACCCGGTGGCCAGGCCGGAAATCTCCCCCTTGCGGTCGTAAAGTTTTTCGATGGAATCCAGCGCGGAGACGACGGCGTCCTTGATTTGGAAGCCCTTTTCGGTCAACCGGCTTTGGCTGATCTCAAAGACCTTCTTTTCCACTTCGTCGAGGAAGGTGTCGACGTTTTCCTGTTCGTCGTAGGAGCGGGCGGCGAGGTCGGTGCAGGTGAGGATGATTTGCCGCAGGGTGAATTTCTCCTTGAGGATCTCAAGGTAGAAATTGGCGTTCGCCGCTGTGGGAACGAACGTGAACAGGCCGGAAACGAAGGCCGGGCCGCCCACTTTGTCGAGCAACTGCCGGTCGCGCAGCAGTTGCGTCAAAAGGATGAAGTCGATGGGCTTGTTGGCATCGTAAAGCTCCCGCAATACGTTGAAAATGATGCCATGCGCCGGAACGTGAAAATGTTCCGGCGTGATTTTCTTCTCCACGCACTCCCCCATGACTTCGCGGGGAGCAAGCAGAATGGAGCCCAGGAGGCCGAGTTCGGCATCCTGGCTCTGTGGTAACATCCGGTGGACATCCGGTGTATAAGTTCCCTTATCCCGGAAGTCCGACCGCTCCTTTGATGCCTTTTTTCTCGGCTTCGCCTGACTTTCGATGGCGGCCGTTTCGGGCATAGGAAACTACTTCGTGTGCTTGGCCTTCGGCTTGGCTTTGAAGCCGCCAGCGGCTTCTTCGCCCTCGGGCGCGGCTTCGCCTTCGGCAGCTTTTTCCTGCGCGGCGGATTCGATGGTGACGTTGAGCTTGGCGGTCACGTCTTGGTGAATCTTAATCACGACTTCGTGGGTGCCGCTTTCCTTCAGCGGGCGCTCCAGTTCAACGCGGCGGCGCTCGATTTCGATGCCCAGCTCGCTCTTGATGCGGTCCACAATGTCCTTGGCGGTCACGGAACCGAACGCCTTGCCGGTTTCGCCGGTTTCGAGCGCGATGGTGATCTTGAGTTTGTTGATCTTGTGCGCAAGCTCCTGGGCTTCGTTGAGCTCGGCGGCTTCGCGCTCGGCGCGCTTGGCTTTAAGCTGGTTGATGCGGCGCAGCGTCACGGGCGTCACTTCCAGGGCTTTGCCGGAAGGAACGAGAAAATTGCGAGCGTAGCCGCGTTTAACTTTAACAACGTCGGCTTCGGCGCCCAAGGACGCGATCTTTTCAGTGAGAATAACTTCAGTGGTTGGCATATTTCGTCTCCCGGCCTGGAATTTGCGGGACGTTCTTAGTAACTGGTGCGGGGCTTTCTGTCAACGCGGCGTTTGAAGAAAGTTTTGCGGTGGGCTGCGAGACGGTGGGGGCGGGAGCCGCCGGGGTGCCGTCGTCGATGGTGACCGTCATGCCCTCGGTAATCATGTTCGCCAGGCGGATGGCGTCCCAGTTGGCCAGGCGAATGCAGCCGTGGCTGCCCGCGCGGCCAATGGTCCAGGGCGAGTTGGTGCCGTGAACGCCGATGCCCGGCTTGTTGAGCCCGCACCAGAGCACGCCCACCGGGTTGGAGGGGCCGGAGGGGAGGTTGAAGAAGTGGGAGGTGCGGACGCCGTGGTTGAGCACGCCTTCGTCATGCCGGAACCAGGGGAGCGTGGCGATGCCGAGGATTTTCCAGGTCCCGGCGGGCGCGGGATGGGTCTCGGAACCGGGGGTGATGGGGAAGGAGGCGATGATTTTCCCGCCTTCTTTCTTATCCAGGAGGTCGAGCATCTTTTCCTTCGTGTTGACGTGGATTTCCCGGCTCTTGAACTCCGGCACGGGTGGCAGTTTGCCGATTTCCTTGACGTTCTCGATTTTGAACGGCGGGACGTTGGGAACGAAAAGGGTGTCGCCCACGGCCAGGGCTTCGAGGTTCTTGCCCCGGTTGAGACGGGCCAGGAAGTCGGGGTCGGCATGGTAACGCTCGGCCACGAACATGAGCAGCGAGGGGTAGGGGAGCTTGTGGAGCTTCGACTGGGCTTCCGGCCCCTTCGGCACGTCGCCCACGCGGTTCATGTCCTCGGGAGCGATGGTGTATTGAGTGTAGATGGGGTCGATGCTGTCGAGCGGCAGGGTTTTGGCTTCATCCAGGAGCCCTTCGCCAGGCAGATTGTGGGCTTTTTCGTAGCGGGCCAGCGCCTTCAAGGTGAATTCCTTGGGGCGGCCGTCGATTTTGCCGGGGCCAAAGCCTTTGTTATCGAGAAAAATCTGGAGCCGCGTGGCCAGTTCCCGTTCCCCCACGGGCACGGCCTTGACGACGCGCACCTCGGGGCTCGCCGTGGCTTGGGCCGAAGCCGCCGCCGGGCTGGCCGAGGGGGCGGCGGTGGCCGTGGGCACCACTGGGACCGGGGTGACCGAGCCCACCGGCTCGGGCTGCACTTGGGCGGTTTGGGCCTGGGCCAGAATGGCGGAGGCAAGGAGGCAAATGGCGAACGGGTAGCGAGGCTTCATGGCAAAGGACGGAAGAGGAGGCAAATATTGCCGCTAGTTTTGGCGCGTTTCCCGCCAGAGTCAAATCTTGCGATGCGGTTAATCCCGGCTCGGGAGCATCTCAGCAGGAGTCGGGGGAAGGCTCCCCGTTTTGGCCGCGGTTTTGGAAGTGGTCTTGGGCGCGGCCGCCGGGGTGGCCGATGCCGCGGGGAGCTGGCCCTTCTTTTTTTGGCCGATGACGGGGAACGCCTTCAACAGCAACCGGAGTTCCTCGGCTTGAATGCCCTGTTTGATGATGACCATGCCGTCGTTGATCTGGCGGTCAATCAACATGGCCGTGACGGCCCGGCCATTGATGAAGCCCACCAGAGTCGCGCCGCGGGCTTCCGTGGAAAGCGTGCTCATCATAAGATTGCCGTGCTCGTCGAGCCGGAAGGCGCACCCGAAGGAGCCGTCAACCGCCGGGAAGGGGTAGATGGCCTTGATGTCGTTTTCTGAAATGGAGGCTGTTTTTGAAAGCGTGAGGTTCTGGCCGGTGCCGGGAGCCTTGGACGTCATCGAGAAAGGCTCGCCGTTGACTTCGTTGACTTCCACATGGAAGCGGACGGTCACTTTCGGTTTGCTGGCCCCAGCGATGAGGCAAAGTCCTAAAATGGGGAGGAGGAAACGCATGAAACGCATGGCGGGGAATTTGCTCCGCATGAAAGCGATTTGCAACTCCGAGCTACAGTGTTTATTACCTTATTTATTGTGTTCCGTTTTCACAAAACCCGTTTGTTAATGCTTTTCGGGCTGGGCCTTGCCCTGGCAATGCTCCCGGCGTGTTCCATTTTTGCAACCAAACCCACCTCCCAGCCCCGGGCGGTTTATAAAGGGGTGGAAATGACAGCCCGCATCGAGCCTTCCCCGCTGAAACTGAGCGATACGCGGCGGGCGGAGATCCTCTTGACGCTGAAAAACCGCTCCTCGCGCTTTGTCCGGCTGGAATTCCCCACCACCCAGCGCATTGAAGTGCTGGTGCGGGACGCCGCCGGCAAACAGATCGTGCAATGGAGTGAGGACCAGGCGTTCGAGGCCGTCCCGTGCTCCGTGGGCATCAACCCGGGCGAGCACCTGGAATACCGGGCCGTGATCGGCACCCGCGACTTCATTGCCAACCGGGTCCATACGGTGGTGGCGTCCATCGCCGGTTATCCGAAGCTCACGCTGGAAGTCCCGGTCACGCCCCGGCCGTAAGCACCGACGTAAGCCCCCGATAAAAAAGAGCACCCGGCGAAAGGTGCTCTTCAAAAATTTGCGGGTCTTTTGGGAAGTCTTTTGGAAATTAGGCCGCGGTGCGCTTCAAAACGGAGGTCATCTTGGCCACGCGCTGGCGCATCATCTTGCCCATCTTGAATTTCACCGCCGCCCGGGCCGGGATTTTGTAAAGGCTGCCGGGTTCGTTGGGATTGCGGCCCACGCGCGGCTTGGTGAGGCGAATTTCAAAAACGCCGAAGTTGCGAAGCTCCACATCATTGCCATCGGCGAGTGATTCGGTGATGTAATCCAGAGTCTTCTGGACGACATCAAAGACTTGCGTCTGTACAAGGCCGGTCTCGTTGCTAATCCGAACCACTAGGTCCCTCTTGGTCAAATTCGCCATACGGAGCCCGAAATTACCTCCTATAGGGGGGCAGCGGCAAGCGGAATGTTTTTCCGGTTGCGTGAAAATTTAAAGACTTCCCCCCAGGCGGCGGGCGGCCCGCAGTAAAAGGCGGTTGTTTAGGGCGGCCGCCAAGCCTTCCGCCAGCAGGCGGTAAACCTCACGCCGGGGCACCTTTACGCGGGCGGCGGTTTCAAGCGGTTTCGCGGTCTCCATCAGCCGCAGGGTTTCCATGCCGAGCGCCCAGGGCAGGAAACAAGCCAGCCGCAGCCGCCAGGGCCGCAGCGCCATGATGTAGCGCAAGCCCTCGTCCAGGCAGGCGCGGGCCCGCGCGCTCCAGCGGTCGAAGGCGGGCCGGGCCAGCGCGGGGTGGGCGCGGAGTTCGCCGGGATCGGCCACGCCAATTTCCGTGGCGGGCAGGTAACAGCGGCCGTTGGCCAGGTCCGCGGGCATATCCCGCAGGATGTTCACAAGTTGGAGCCCTTTGCCAAAGGCGACACCCTGGCGGGAAAGCTCTTCCGGCGCGATGCCCGGCGCATAGCGGGGCAGGCGGCGAAGGCAAAGCCGGGTCCAAAATTCCCCCACGCAGCCCGCGACGCTGTAGGTATAAGCCTCCAGTTCGGCCTCCGTTTCCAGCGCGGCGACGCCCTTTTCATCGGGCTTCCCAAAGCGCGTGAGGTCGAGTTGCTGGCCGCGAAGAATCTCGTCGAGAACGCGCGCGATATCCGCGCGGTCGGCGGCATCCGAAGTTTCCAGCAGCCGCCAGATTTCCCCGAAGCGCCGGAGCAGTTCGCGCTCCGAGGCGTCGGGCACCCCGGGAATGAACGGCGCCAAATCCGGCGCGGGGCAGCGGCCTTGCAGCGCCTCGGCCATTTGAGCCAGAGCCTGGAGCCGGGCGGCTGGCGGGCTGCCCGCGCTGTCAGCCACGGTGTCGCTGGCCCGGGCCAGTAAATACGAAACTCCCACCGGCGCACGCAGGGCCGGTGGGAGCATTCGGATCGTCAAATAAAATGACCTGGAAACCGCCTTCAACACGTCATCGAGGCTGCGCATGACCGAGTTGAATAGGCGTTTTGCTAGATCATTGCTAGATCAAAGCAAGCGAGCGCAGCGTGGGCGTGTCGAGAGCGCCTGTGATGGGCAGGCGGCAATCGGATTGCCAAGCGCGGATGGCAGCTCGCGTGCCGGGTCCGACGCAGCCGTCCACGGCCCCGTGGTAATAACCACGGCGGCCCAGGGCGCGCTGGGCGTCCACGACCACGTCGCCGCCCACTTCGCGGCCGACCACAACAGGCCGGTCATAGTAGTAGGGAGCGTAGTAAGGGCCGTAGTAGGGACCATAATAAGGTGCCGGAGCGACAAGCGGGAAACCGATGCCGATGCCGACATTCCAGCGGCTGCCGCCACGCCAGTGGCCGCCGTCGTGGCCATGGTGCCAATCGGCCATGGCGGGCAGGCTCAGCAAGCCGAGGGCTGCGGTGGAGATTGCAAATAATTTGGAGAAACGCATAGATGAACGAGTGGGTTCTTAACTTGGACGCGGCTCCCGGCGAAATATTCACCAAAAGTCGCAGTGGGTAAAAAGTGGCACAACCCGGTACATCTGCAATGGCTTCCGCGCCATAAAAAAACACGAAGAGCCCGGATATGGTGAATCCGGGCACTTCGTTGGGCATCCGCCCACGTTCTTTTGAAAAATGGTTCTATACCTTCGTGCCGCGCCCCGTAATCAGCGAGACGATGAACAGGACCAGGAACACCACAAAAAGCAATTTGGCAATCCAGGCCGCCGTTCCCGCCACGGTGCCGAACCCGAGCACGGCGGCGATGATGGCGATGACCAGAAAAATAATGCTATAGCGCAACATAAGGATGGATGAGGTGCAACAACCCTGGTTTCGCGTGGCTTCGGGCATCCGGTCGCTCGCGAACATCCCCCTGGCAATCGGGCCGGGTTTTGGCCTATCTTACCCATTCCATGAACCCGTTCGACCAAGCCCTTTCCGTTGTCCACGACGCTCTATCGGCCATGAGCGAAAACGCCTCCGATGCCCGAGCCTCGCGGGCGGCGCTGGAGCGGCTTGCTTCCGCGCCACTGGCGCAAAAGGGGGGGGCAAAAGCCGCAGCGCAACCGGCGGCAACGGATACCGCCAGCCCCGCGTCAGACAAAGCGGAGCGGCTGGAGGCATTGCGGCAGCGTTTCATGCGTTGCGAGAAGTGCCCCAAGCTGGTGGCCAGCCGCACGAACCTCGTGTTCGGCGTTGGCAACCCCGAGGCCCGGCTGATGTTCGTGGGTGAGGCTCCGGGGGCCGACGAAGACCGCCAGGGCGAACCGTTCGTGGGCCGGGCGGGGCAGTTGCTCACCAAAATCATCCAAGCCATGGGCTTCGAGCGCGGGGATGTTTACATCGCCAACGTGCTCAAATGCCGCCCGGACATGCCTGCGGGCGAACCGGGCAACCGCAAGCCGCGCCCGGATGAAATGGCCGTTTGCCTTCCGTATTTGATTGAGCAAATCGAGATCATCCAGCCGAAGTGCCTCGTGGCGCTGGGCTCCACGGCGATGGAAGGGCTCCTGGGCGCTCCGGCGGTGATGCGCGAGGTGCGGGGCCGCTGGCACCAGTTCCGCGGCATTCCGCTGATGGCCACTTATCATCCCGCCTACTTGCTGCGCAACCAGTCCCTGGCCGAAAAGCGCAAAGTTTGGGAAGACATGCTGCTGGTGCTCGAAAAACTGGGCGAACCGATCTCCGCCAAGCAGCGCGGTTACTTCCTTACAAAAAAGTAATATAGAGTTTTCTTCTACCGCGTGGTGAGGCTGACGGTTTGGAACTGCCGCACGGTTTCGCCGCCGCGCTGGCGCAGAATGCCGAGCGTCAAGTCCACGCCCGCCCCCTTGGCCGCGCGGGCCAGCAAGTTTTGCACTTCCCCGGGGCTGTTGACCTGGTAACGGCCCACTTTGTAAAGCACCAGCCCGCGCCGGATGCCTGCCCGCGCCGCCGGGCTTTGCGGTTCCACGTCGGAGATGAGCACCCCGGCTTGATCCGGGAGGCCCAGGGCGTCGCTCAAATCGGTCGTCATTTCCTGGAGCGAGAGGCCGAGGCGCCGCCGCGCGTTATCCGCGGAGTTGTTGGCGCGAGGCTGCCCCGGGTTCTTGGCTTCCTCTTTGAAAAGCGCCACCCGTTCCGCCACTTTTTTCGCGGGAATGGCGAAGCCGATGCCCTGAATGGGTACGCCGCCCCCTTCCGAATAGGCCATTTTGGCCGAGGCGATGCCCACGAGCTTGCCGGAAAGGTCCACCAGCGGGCCGCCGCTGTTGCCGGGGTTGATGGCCGCGTCGGTTTGCAGCAGACCGTCGTAATCCACGGTTTCCACCGAAAGGGAACGGTTGGTGGCGCTCAGAATGCCCCGCGCGACGGAGTGCCCGTAGCCCACCGGGTTGCCCAGCACCAGCACGGTTTCCCCAAGCAGGTTGGGGGAGGGGTCCGCCAGCGAAATGAAGGGCAGCGGGGTCTTGCTTTCGATTTTGAGCAGCGCCAGGTCCACCGATGGATCGCCCGTCACGTAGCGGGCGTCGTAGGTTTTGCCATCGGCGGTCGTCACCTGGATTTTCAAGTCCTCGGCCCGCTCTACCACGTGCTCGTTGGTGACGATGTAGCCCTCCGCGTCGATAATGAACCCGGAGCCGAGGCTGTGCACTTTTTGCCGGATTTCGCGCCGGGGAACGGCCTGGCCGCCGAAGTATTGGCTGATGAAATCGTCGTAAGGATCGCGAATGGCCCTCCGGATGACCCGCTCAGTGTTGATGTTGACGACGGCGGGCAGCGACTTGGCCACCGCCGCGACCGCCGGTTCGGAGGCCGGGTTGGCGGCGGCTTCCGGCTGGGCCTGCCCGGGAAGGGCAAGCGCCATCAAAGCCAGGGTTGCCGAGAGAAAGTGCTTTCGGTTCATGGAATTCGTAGATTTATGACACCCGGGGGCGCGGTTTGCTCAAAAAAATCGTGAAAGATGGGGGCGAGGGCAAATTGGCAAAATTCGGCATCGCCTTGGAGCAAAGAGCCGTGTATATTCGCCGCAGTCTGTTCGGTGCACCTTGCGTAATCACCTTGGGTAATATGAGGACCTCGCTCGTCAACGCGTTTAACGCGGCACTTTTGGATGGAACTTATGAACGCTGGAAACACGATCCAGCTTCGGTCGACCCCACGTGGTCGGCCTTCTTTGAGGGCTTCGAACTGGGGCTTTCCCCCGGTTATCAGCCCGCACCGGCAGTTCCCGCCGCTCCGGCTCCAGCCGAGGAAGCGGGCGGGGGAGGCGAAGGGCTGGCCGCGCACATTCCCGCCATTCCCGCCGGAATGCGGCCCGAATTGCCGCTCCAGACCCGCGTGGACGGCCTGGTTTACGCTTACCGCACGCTGGGCCACTCCATCGCCCGGTTGGACCCGCTGCGCGACACCCGGCCCGAGCAGCCGCTCTTGAAGCTGCGCGAACTCGGGTTCAGCGAAAAGGATCTGGATCTGATGGTGGCCTCCAAGTTTTTCCGGGGGGGCGAGCAGATGCGGCTGCGCGAGTTGATCGGCGCGCTGGAGGCGGTTTATTGCGGCCCCATCGGCGCGGAGTTCATGCACATCCAGAACCCCCGCGTGCGCAACTGGCTCCGCGACCGGCTCGAAACCCGACCGCCCGAAAGCGCCACGCCCGCCGGCACGCAAAAGGCGGTGCTGCGCGAGCTGTGCGAGGCGGAGAGCTTCGAGCAGTTTTTGCATACCCGCTACGTGGGCCAGAAACGCTTTTCGCTACAGGGCGGCGAGTCGCTGATGGTGATCCTGCAGGCGCTCTTGGAAAGCGCCCCGAGCCACGGCGTGGAGGAAATCGTGATGGGTATGGCCCACCGGGGGCGGCTCACGGTGCTGGCGAATTTTTTGAAGAAATCGCTGCGCGTCATTTTCAGCGAGTTCAGCGAAAACTACATCCCCGAAACCGTCGCGGGCGACGGCGACGTGAAATACCACCTCGGTTACCAATCCACGCGCACCACCCGCTCGGGCAAGGAAGTGGAGATCCGGATGGCCTCCAACCCCAGCCACCTCGAAGCCGGGGACCCCGTGGTCATCGGCATGGCCCGGGCGCGCCAGCGCGTGCGCGGGGATACCGAGGAGCGTTCCAAAGTACTGCCGCTTTTGGTCCACGGCGACGCCGCCTTTGCGGGGCAGGGGATGGTGGCCGAAGTGTTCAATTTCTCGCAGTTGCCCGGCTACAAAGTGGGCGGCACGCTGCACGTCATCGTCAATAACCAGATCGGCTTCACCACGCTGCCCGCCGAGGCCCGCTCCTCGGTCTATGCCTCCGACGTGGCGAAGATGATCGAAGCGCCCGTGCTGCACGTCAACGGCGACGATCCACTGGCCGTCTTATATGTCGCGGAACTCGCCTTCGCCTTCCGCCAGCAGTTCCACCGGGATGTGGTCGTGGACATGCTTTGTTACCGCCGCTACGGCCACAACGAAGGGGATGAGCCGGTCTTTACGCAGCCGGATTTGTATGCGCTGATCGACGCGCACCCGCCCGTCACCAAGCTCTTCGCCCAGCGGCTCGTGCAAAACGGCATCCTCACCGAAGCGCAGGCCGACGCGCTGGACGACGAGTATCAGAAGAAGCTCGAAACCACGCTGGAGGAAGTGCGCAAGGCCGCCGCGGAACCCGTGGACCGCCTTAGCGAATCCACCGCCGTCTTCCAGCCGCCCTATTCGCATGCGCCCGTGGAAACCGCCGTGCCGAAAAAGGCGCTCGACCAGGTGGTGCACGCGTTGACGCACGTGCCCGAGGGTTTCCACGTATTACCGAAGCTGCAACGGCTGCTGCTGGACCGCCGCCAAAAAGCGCACGCCGCGGGCGGTCCTTACGACTGGTCCTTCGGCGAAGCACTGGCCTTCGGCACGCTGCTTTTGGAAGGCGTGCCGGTGCGGCTCTCCGGCCAGGACAGCCAGCGCGGCACCTTTAGCCAGCGCCACGCCGTGCTCTTTGATGCGGATAATAATACTCCGTATACCTCGCTCCAGCACATCGCGGAAGGCCAGGCGCGGCTCTGCATTTACAACTCGCTGCTATCCGAGGCTGCCGTGCTTGGGTTCGACTACGGCTACTCGCTGAACTACCCCACCATGCTTTGCCTGTGGGAGGCGCAGTTCGGGGACTTCGCCAACGGTGCGCAGGTTATTATTGACCAGTTCATCGCCTCGGCGGAATCCAAGTGGCAGCGCCCCAGCGGCATCACGCTCCTGCTGCCGCACGGCTATGAAGGGCAGGGGCCGGAGCATTCCTCGGCTCGCGTGGAACGCTTCCTCCAGCTTTGCGCGGAGGACAACCTGCAAGTGGTCAACGCGACCACGCCCGCCCAATATTTCCACCTGCTGCGCCGCCAGATGAAGCGCCCCTTCCGCAAGCCGCTCATCGTCTTTACCCCCAAGAGCTTGTTGCGCTTGGAAGCGTGCGTTTCGCGGCTGGAGGACTTCACCAACGACCGCTTCCACGAAATCCTGCCCGCGCCGCTTTTGGGGACGGCGGAGGAAGTGCGGCGCGTCATTTTCTGCACCGGCAAGGTTTATTACGACCTCCTTGCGGAGCGGCTGAAACAGAACCGCGCCGATGTGGCCATCGTCCGCGTCGAGCAGCTTTACCCGCTCAACGGCGAAGCCGTGAAGGAAGCCGTGGCGCCATTTGCCAAGGCGGACACGTGGGTTTGGTGCCAGGAGGAGCCGGAGAACATGGGCGCGTGGCGCTTCATCTCCCCGCGCCTGGCGCATCTCCTTGGCTCTCACCTGCGCTACGCGGGCCGAGCCGAAGCCGCCAGCCCCGCGCCCGGCGCCCTGGCCATCCACAAAAAAGAGCAACGGCAGCTCGTGGAGGACGCTTTCCAATAAATTTCAGAGTTCTTCGCCTTTTTTAATCTACCCATTCTATGAGCTTCGAAGTCAAAATCCCCTCGGTCGGCGAATCCATTGTCAGCGGCGTGCTCTCGGTTTGGCACAAGCAGGAAGGCGAGCAGGTCGCGGCGGGCGACGTTCTCTTCACGCTTGAAACCGACAAGGTTTCCACCGAAATCACCGCCGAAAAACCGGGCATCCTCCACCAGTTGGTGCCGCAGGGCGAGGAGGTCAAAATCGGGCAGGCCGTCGCCACGCTGGAGGAGCCGGGCACAGCCGTCGCTCCCACCGAAGCGCCGCAAGTCGCCCTGGCCGCCCCCGCGCCGGAACCCGCGGCCCTGGTTCCCGCCGCGCCGAAGGAGGAACGCTTCACGCGCAAAAAGATGTCCCCGCTGCGGCGCAAAATCGCCGCGCAGCTTGTCATGGCGCAGCAAACCGCCGCCATTTTGACCACGTTCAACGAGTGCGACATGAGCGCGGTAATGAACCTGCGCGCCAAGCACCAGGAGGACTTCGTGAAGCGCCACGGCATCAAGCTTGGCTTCATGTCCTTCTTCGTGAAAGCCGCCGTCGCCGCGCTCCAGGCCGTGCCCGCCATCAACAGCCGCCTCGATGGCGAGGACTTGGTGGTGAACCACTATTTCGACATCGGCGTGGCCGTCGGCACCGAACGGGGCTTGGTCGTGCCGGTCCTTCGCGATGCCGACAAAAAGGGCTTTGCGGACCTGGAGCGCGACATCCTCGCCTATGCCCAGAGCGCGCGCGAGGGCAAGCTGCGGGTGGAGGATTTGCAAGGCGGCGTGTTCACCATTTCCAACGGCGGCGTCTACGGCTCCATGATGAGCACCCCCATTTTGAACCCGCCCCAGAGCGGCATCCTCGGGCTGCATAAAGTGATGGAACGCCCCGTGGCCGTAAATGGCCAGGTGACCATCCGCCCCATGATGTACCTCGCCTTGAGCTACGATCATCGCGTGGTGGATGGCAAGGAAGCCGTCACGTTTTTGATTAAGGTGAAGGAAGCCATCGAAGACCCGGCGCGGCTCTTGCTGGGGATGTGATTCAAGATGCCCGGGAGGTGGAGCGATTGCGCTTGGCAACTTGCGGCGCGGTGGCATACTCCGCCGCAAGATGAAGGCTCCTATCTCGCTCCGTCTGTTGGCCGCCGCATGGATGCTCGCTTTGCTGCCGGGCTGCGGAAAAAAGGCCGCTCCCGACCTCCCCACGCCTCCCGCCGCCTCACCCACTCCGCAAGCGCGGATCGCTTCGGCGGAACCGACCGCGTTTGAGACGGTGACGCGCCAGCTTGATCCCGGCGGCTGGGCCTACTGCTACCTTTCCACCGAGGATCTCATTCGATGGGGCACCGGTTATTTTGGGGCGCTCAAGCCCGTCGTGATGCAAGGGGTTATGGCCAAAATGGACCCAATGCAGAAAGTCCATACCGAAGCCATTGCCAACTTCATCGCCCATTTCGTAGCGCAAAGCGGGCTGAAGGATATCTCCGGCTTCGGTTATAGCTCCATCGCGCTGGAGCCTGGCTTTTACCAGGCGAAAACCGTCCTCGCTCGCGACCCCGCGAAACCCGCCGGGCTCCTTTGGAAAATCTCCAGCCCCACGCCGAACGCGCTCGACTTCACCGGCTACCTGCCCGCCAACACCACGCTTGCCATTGGCGGCAACACCAAGCTCCTGCCGGTCTGGGAGGAACTCAACCGCCAGACGGCGGACCAGCCCGAAGCGAAGGCTTATTTCAACCTCGGGGCGCAGAGTTTCCAGATGGCCACGGGGCTGGACCTCGCGGCGTTTCTCGCTTCCCTTGGGCCGAACTTCTCCCTTTTGCTGACGCTGACCCCCGAGCGGCCCGTCACCATTCCCGCCGGGCAGGGCAAGCCGCCGTTGACCATCGCCGAACCGGCTTTTGCCTACTGGGTGCAGGTTCAGAACGACCTGCTTATCAATAAATTGGAGGAAGCCCTTTCCAAAAATTCCTTCGCCGTCAAAGCGGAAGTGGAAGGCTGGACGGTCTATAACCTCAACTTTCCGGCGGTCGTCATCATGGCCCCCTGGGTGCACCCGGCGGTGGCGTGGAGGCAGGGAACCGTGGCTCTCTTTAGCAACAGCGCGCTCTTAAGCGAAATGCTGGCCGTCAAAGCCGGGAAAAAGCCGGGCCTGGCCGCCGACCCCGGTTTCACCAAGCTGCGCAAAGGGCTGCCGGAGAACGGATCAGCCTTTGCCTATGCGGCCCCTTCCTTCCAGAAAACCATCCGGCAAATTCAGGACCAGGTGAACGCTTCCGCAGACCCCGTTGCCAAAGCGATGATGGAAAAAATCGAATCCCTCAACCGGAACTATTCCATTCTTTCGGTCAAAACCGAGACGCCCGCAGGCTCCATCAGCATCGCCCACCAGCAGGCCGTGCCGTGATCGCGTCATCGGCGGGACGGAGCGATTTTGCGGGCTTCACTTCGCCCTAAAATCCACTATGCTCTCCGTCCTTTATGATCCTGCTCCCTGCCATCGACCTCATGGGCGGCCAAGTGGTCCGCCTCCGCCAAGGAAAAGCCTCCGAAAAGACGGTCTATTCCAACGACCCCGCTGCGTTCGCCAAAAAGTGGGCCGATGAGGGGGGCGACTTTCTGCACATCGTCGATCTCGATGCGGCGTTCAGCGGTGTTTCCCAAAACCTGGAAAGCGTGAAAGCCATCGCCGCCAGTGCGGGCATTCCCTGCGAACTGGGGGGCGGCATGCGCAGCGAGGAGGCCATTGCCCGCGCTTTTGACGCAGGGGTGGCGCGCGTGGTTATTGGCACCCGGGCCGCCGAGTCGGTCGATTTCGTTGCCGCCATGGCCGCGAAGTTCGGCGGCGAGCGCATTGCCGTGGGCATTGACGCCCGCAACGGCGAGGTTTCCGTGAAAGGCTGGACGGAAGGCTCCGGCGTGCGCGCGCTGGATCTGGCCTTGCAAGTGGAGGCCGCCGGGGCCGGGACGATCATTTATACCGACATCGCCACCGACGGTATGCTCACGGGGCCAAATTTCCCCGAAATGGAAAACCTCCTGGGCCACCTCAAATGCCAGCTCGTGGCCAGCGGCGGTGTTTCTTGCGCGGAGGACGTGCTGCGCTACAGCCGCATGACGGGCCTTTACGGCGTCATCATGGGCAAGGCGCTCTACGACGAGAAAATTGACCTCCCCGCGCTGGTGAAGGAACTTGGGAGGAAATAAATCTTTATGCGCGTCCTTTACTTCGACTGCCTTTCCGGGATCAGCGGTGACATGACCGTGGGAGCCCTTTGCGATCTTGGCGTGAAGCCCTCCGCGCTGGAGTGGGAGCTTTCCAAGATTGAACTGGGTGACTTCCACATGCACTTCGAACGCCAGAGCCGCCATGCGATTACGGGCGTGAAGTTTGGCATTCACGAAGGCGCGACCCATACCCACGACCAGGACGAACCGTGCCATTGCCATGAGCATGACCATGAGCATGACCACGGCCACGAACATCATCACGAGCACGGGCATGAACACTCTCATGACCACGGGCACGAGCATCACCACGACCACGACCATGGTGACCATGGTGACCATGGTGACCATGGTGAACATGGTGAACATGGTGAACATGGTGAACATGGTGAACATGAGCATGGCCGCTCTTATGCGGAAATCCGCGCGCTCATCGAGGGCTCGGATTTGAGCGATTTCGTCAAAACGCACGCGCTTTCCATGTTCCACCGCATCGCCGTGGCCGAGGGGAAGATCCACGGCAAAGCGCCCGAGGAAGTCGGGTTCCATGAAGTGGGCGCGCTCGATTCCATCGCCGACATCATTTGCGCCTGCGTGGGCATCGAACTGCTCGGCGTGGAGAAAGTGCTCTTTTCCCCGTTGGCCGAAGGTCGCGGCTGGGTGAATTGCGCCCATGGCCGCTTCCCGGTTCCCGCGCCTGCCACGCTGGAGATTTTGACCGGCATTCCGCTGGGCCAGGTGGACGAGCCGTTCGAGTTTATCACCCCCACGGGCGCGGCCATCGCCGCCGAGTTTGGCACTTCGTTTGGCGTCATGCCGCAGATGCGCGTGGGCAAGGTCGGCTACGGCATCGGCTCGCGCGATTTGGCGAGCCGCCCCAACGTGCTGCGGGCGCTCCTGGGCGAAACGGAGGAACCGGGCCGCACCCCGTACCTCACGGACACGGTGCTGCGCGTGCAGACGGACTTGGACGACCTTTCGCCAGAGATCACCGGCAACGTCGTGGGCCGCCTGATGGCCGCCGGGGCGCTGGACGCCTCGCTCGTGCCGCAGCAAATGAAGAAAGGCCGCCCGGGCCTGCAACTCAACGTGCTTTGCACGGAGGAAGCCTTGCCGAAGCTGGCGGAGGTCATTTTTGCCGAAACCACCGCCTTCGGGTTGCGCATGGACCGCGTGGAACGCTGGAAACTCGACCGCCGCTTCGAAAAAGTGACCACGCCGCACGGCGAAATCACGGTCAAGCTCGGGCTGCGCGGCGGAGTGGTCATCCAGCGCGCGCCGGAATACGAATCCTGCCGCGAAGCGAGCGAAAAGACCGGCGCGCCGCTGCGGGCCGTGTATGAAGCCGCGCTGAAAGCGGCGGAAAGCTTGAAATAACGGCAGGGGTAATGCGCAATAATGCGCACAGCATTTCGTATTTGTGCTTCTTATTTAAGCATAAAAACAATTGCGTATTTCTGCGCACGGGGTAGTCTCCGCTCTGTAATGAAAATGAGCAGAACGGTTGTAGCGGCCAGTGTGGCATGGATTCTTGCGGTGGCAGGGGCGCAAGCAACCGTGCTGGTGACTTATGCCGGTGCCGGGGTCCAAACCACCAGTCTCGGCAGCACATCCGTCCTGAATTTTAACAGCCTTTCCACGGGGATTCACAACAACCTGAATTGGAGCGGGGTTGGAAAATTTAACGCCGTGAACGTCGCGGCTGCGGATGAGTTCGGAGGGGCGAATAATTCAAAATATTCTGAAGGTGGCCTGGGTGGCGTGACCCGGATGGTCCTGACCCTGAACAGCGCCAGCAGTTACTTCGGGATGTGGCTTTCGGCGGCGGACGCCTACAACGTGGTGGATTTTTACAGCGGCAAGAATGGCACGGGCACGCTGCTGGCCGAGTTCACGACCGCCAATCTTACCAGCGCCTTGTCGCAAGCTTATTACGGGAACCCGAATTCCGGCGTCAACAAAGGGGCGGATGAGGACGAAGCATTCGTTTATCTCAACTTTTTCGGCACCGGGGGAACGGCGTGGGGTTCCGTCGTGTTTACCGACACGGAAAGCACCAGTGGATTTGAAACCGACAACCTCACCTCGCGGGTGAGCGCGGCTTCCGCATCGGAAATCGGCGCTTCGGGCACCGCGCTTGAGAGCATCTCGGGGAACGTGGAAACGATGTTGATCGGCCAGGCTCCCGAGCCCAATTCGATGCTGGCCGCCGTGTTGCTGGGCGGCCTCGTCACCGGCGGTTCGGTGATCCGGCGCCTTCGCGGCAACCGGCGGTAATCTCCTTATTCCGGCATTTCCACGCTGGCCACGGCGAAGGCGGCAATGCCTTCCTTGCGGCCGATGGAGCCGAGGCGCTCGTTGGTCGTGGCTTTGATGCCGACGCGGCGAGGCGGCAGCCCAAGCACGGCGGCCAGGTTGGCGCGCATTTGTTCCAAATGAGGGCTGATCTTCGGCGCTTCCGCAATCAGGCTGCTGTCGATGTTCACCACGCGGCCTCCTTGTTCCGCCACAAGCTGCACGCTGCGGCGCACGATTTCCAGGCTCGAAATCCCCCGGATGGATTCGTCGGTGTTGGGAAAATGGTGGCCGATGTCCGCTTCGCCAATGGCTCCCAAAATCGCGTCGGCGATGGCGTGGCAAAGCACGTCGGCATCCGAGTGGCCGTCAAGGCCCACGGGGTATTCCATTTCAACGCCGCCCAGCACCAGTTTGCGCCCGGCTTCGGGCGAAGCGAAGGCGTGGATATCGTAGCCGATGCCGACGAGGTTCATGGTGCGCGCGGGTTGCCGGGTTAATCCACGTTCAAGTCGATGGTGCCGTTGCTGGCGATGATGGCCAGCTTGTCCTTCTGGTCGGGGTGAGGCGTGACTTCGCATTTCCCGCCCGCGGCTTCGAGCAGCATTTGCCCGGCGGCGATGTCCCACAGGCTTACGCTCGATTCGATGTAGGCGTCGAGCCGTCCGCTGGCCACGTAGGCGAGGTCGAGGGCCGCGCTGCCCATCAGGCGGCATTTGCGGGCGCGCACGACCATTTTTTCGAAAAGAGGGAGCCCCGTGTTGATGGAGGCTTTGCTTTTGGCGAAGCCCACGGAGAGCACGGCGTCCGCCAGCTTGGCGCGGTTGCTGACCTGGATGACCTGGCCGTTGAGGCGCGCCGGGCCGCCTTCGGAGACTTCCCACATCTCATCGCGCATCGGGTCATAAACGACGCCGAGGATCATGGTCTGCTCCTTGCGCAGGGCAATGGAGATGCAGAAGTGCGGGATGCCGTAGAAATAATTCACCGTGCCGTCAATGGGATCGACGATCCATTGGAAGGGGCTCCCTTGCTTGCCCGCGATGCCTTCCTCGCCGTAAATGGCGTGGTCGGGATAGCGTTCAAGGAGAATGCCGGTGATGAGTTCCTGCGAGCGCACATCGAGGGCGAGCTTGATGTCGTGCGCTTCGAAGGCGTTGACGTTTTGGTTCTTGCCAAAGTTTTCCTTGAGCAGGACGCCTGCCGCCCGGGCGGCTTCGGTGGCGGTTTTAAGAAAAGAAACCATGGGATTTTGAGGCGTGTTTTTGAATGGAGGAAAGAAAGTTCGTTTCCGGGGGGCGGACAGGTTTTGGGGAGGCATCTTTTGTAATGGGGGGAAAACTGGGGCCCCCATTATGAGCAGGTACTATACCATTTGTTCAAGAAATTCCCTTCCGTTGAACGGTTCAAGGGCTTCCAGCTTCTCGCCGGTGCCGATAAACCGGGTGGGCAGGCCCAGTTCGTTCTGGATGGCAATGACCGCGCCGCCCTTGCCGCTGCCGTCGAGCTTGGTGACGATGACGCCGGTGAGCCCGATGGCCTGGTGGAATTCGCGGGCTTGTTGGAGCGCGTTGCTGCCGGTGGTGGCGTCCACTACGATCCAGACTTCGTGCGGAGCCTCGGGATCGTGTTTGGCGAGCGTGGTTTTGATTTTGGTCAGCTCCGCCATGAGGTTTGTCTTGGTGTGGAGCCGGCCCGCGGTGTCGCAGATGAGGAATTCGGTTTGCTGGCGGTCGGCGGCGCTGTAGGCGTCGTAACAAAGCGCGGCGGGGTCGGCATTGTATTGCCCCTTAATCATCTCCACGCCGATGCGCTGCGACCAAACGCCGAGCTGCTCGATGGCTGCGGCGCGGAAGGTGTCGGCGGCCGCCAGCAGTACACTGTGACGGCGGCTTTTCAAGTAGTACGCCAGCTTGGCGGTGGTGGTGGT
>CAZEOO010000004.1:0-317003 GCA_964513965.1 uncultured Chthoniobacteraceae bacterium | reverse complement strand
TCGGCGGGAACACGTATGACGTGAGCACGACCAACAAGTTCACCTACAGCGGCAAAGAATACGAACTGCTCTACAACGTGAACGCGGACGGCGGCTCCACGGCGAACGACTTCGAATTGACGGTGGTGCCGGAACCGGGCACGTGGGCGATGCTGGTGGGCGGCCTGGGCCTGTTGCTCGGGGCGCAGCGGATGCGCCGGCGTACCGAATGAGTGCCATTTTGAAGTGATGCTTAAATGAACTCCGAAGGGCGTCGACTCCTTCGGAGTTTGTGATTTTGCAATCCCTCGATATGAGCTTAACAGCTTAAGTGATTTAAGAGTCGTTACTTGTCTTCTGGTGGCATAAATACCAGTCCCTCACCAACAAAAGCTTATTAGAAATACCTCCGGAAAGCTTGCCTGGCTGCACGACGCATTTTTCTCTCATCGTATGAAAGTTCCCTCCATCTTCCGTTCTCCTCTCTCCGCCGGAATGCTGGCCTGTATCGCGGCTTTTTATTCGCCGCAAAAGGTTCAGGCGGACAACCTGGTTTCCAACCCCGGCTTTGAAGCGAACACCGAGGGTTGGTCTTTATATATTCCCCAGGATTCCAAAGACAAAAATTGCCGCATTTCCGCCAGCGCCGATGCGCCCCACTCCGGCGCCGCCTGTCTTAAAATGGAAAGCGACGACTTCGCGCGGTTCTCCGTGGGGCCGAAGTTTTTCAAGGTCCAACCCCGCGAGCGTTATCGCGTGACGGCGTGGGTGCGTGGCAACACCGAAATCCAGCCCGGAACCGCGGGCTTCGCCATTCGGCTGACGCTGCATAATGGCCCGAAGGATACGCCGGGCGCGCATTACTTCATCGGACTCGATGGCCGGGTCCTTCATGGTGGTGCGCCGGTTTTTGTTCGTACGGTTCCCAAGGAGTGGACGAAGCTTGAGGCGGTGGTCGAGATCCCGGAAGGCATCGACAACATGGGGCCGGGCTTCTTCTTCTGGAACGCCAAGGGGGCCGTTTGCGTCGATGATTTCGCCGTGGAAAAAGTGGGCGCGGATACGCCGCTCACGCCCCAGTTGGCGGCTGATTACGCTCCTGCGCCCGCGGAAGGCCCGGCGGCCAGCGAGGCGGATGCTTTCGCGGGGCTGAACCTCGATTTTCCCGGGATGGAAGCGGTGAAAGCCGCCGCGGCTGCCGCCGGGAAGTCCGGTTCTCTGGATGAAGTGAAGAAGGCGTACCTGGAATTCCGCCGCACCAAGAGTCAGGCCAAATGGCTGGTCTCTCCGGCGGACATGCCCAAAAAGGCCAAGGCGCAGAAGGACGAGGCCGGGGACTTGGTTTGCGAACACAAGGTTTCCCGCCTGGTTTATAAAATGGGCCCGGTGGATATGGGCAAGGATTTCGACTGGACCTATAATCCTCTTCCCAAAAGCGACCCTTCCTATACGGACGAATGGACCTGGCATCTCGGCTGGGGCAAGCATTGGGACGACCTGGCCAACGCCTACTGGAGCACACTGGATGAGAAGTACGCGCAAGCGTGGGTCGCCCAAATGCTGGACTTCTCCCGCAAATGCAACCGCCTCAACAAGCCCGCGCCGGGCAAGGCCACCCTGTGGCGCTCGCTGGATGCCAGCACGCGGATGAAATCGGCGTGGCCCAATGCCTATTGCCACTTCATCAACAGCCCGTCGTTTACTCCCGAGGCGCAGTGGATTTATCTCCGCATGATGCTGGACCATGCGATCGAACTTAAAAAGATCCTGCAAGTCCCCGGCCGCACGGGCAACTGGATTTCCTCCGAATGCTGGGGCCTTTATACCATTGCCGTGCTCTTCCCCGAGTTGAAGGAAGCGCCCGCGCTCCGCGAGTTTGCCATCAACCGGCTCCTGGAGGAAGTGAACGCCACGGTGCCGCCCGATGGCTTCGAGGCGGAACTCGCCACCGGCTACCACTACGGCTCCCTGGATGCCGTGGCAGGCCCAATGCGGCTGGCCACGCTGAACCATCTGCCGGTGCCCGAGGTGTTCCGCTCCAAGGTGCTCTCCATGTACCTGGCTCCCGTGATCGTCATGGACCAGAGCGGGGTGGCCATTGGGACCAACGATTCGGCTCCCGTCAATGCCGCCGTGCTGGCCCGGCAAGGGCTGCAACTGATGCCCGACGACCCCACGCTCCAGTGGGCCGCCTCGGGCGGCAAGGAAGGCAAGCCGCTGCCCGCCACCACCATGCTGCCCTACGCCGGGTTCTACGCCATGCGCGGCGGCTGGAAGCCGGACGACGCGTTCCTCTTTTTCCGCGCCGGTCCCGCCGGCATCGCACATGAGCACGAGGACATGCTCGAAATCGTCCTACGCGCCTGGGGCAAGATGCTCCTCTTCGAGCCCGGCACCTATATGTACGACCACTCCAACTGGCGGCGCTTCGCCATTGGAACTGCCTCGCACAACACCATCATTGTCGATGGCAAGTGGCAGCATCGCGGCGCAAACAAGCCGCCCGTCACCGAGACGGTGAAGAACCCCTGGCACGTCACGCCGCTCTTCGACTTCGCTTCGGGCCGTTATGACGGCGGTTACCAAACCAATGTCTACAACCCCAAGAAGCAGTACGCGCCGGAGGATTGGGTGGGCGACAAAGACTTCTCGGTGAGCCACACACGCCGCGTCCTTTTCCTGAAACCGTATTACGCTCTCGTGCTTGATACACTGGATGGCACTGGAAAACACCAGTACGACGCCCATTTCCACATGGACGCCCCCTCGGCCAAGCTGGACCCGGCCACGCAGGCCATCACCAGCCAGAACTCCGCGAACCAGGCGCAACTGGCGCTCTATCCGCTCGACCGCGACGGTTTGAAAGCGGATATCGTCCAGGGGCAGGAAGAGCCGATCCTCGGGTGGTTCCCCGGTCAGCACCGGCCCATCCCCACGGCGCGTTACAGCAAAACGCAGGAAGCGCCCGCGCTCTTCGCCACCTTCCTTTACCCCTTCAAGGGGGAAGCCCCGCGTTTCGAAGCCAAGCCGCTGGCTTGTGACAAGGCTTTTTGGGCGAACGCCTTGAGCACCGGCCGCGAGGAAGCCGAAGTGATCGTGGCGAAAGACGGCGCGGCGCGCGATTGGAGCCTCGCTTCCGCGCTCGCGGGAACCTTCAAGACACAATCCGCGGGCATGGTCATCCGCAAGATCGCGCAGGCGCAAAAGACCGTCCTGGGCGGCTGGGAGCTCAGTTCCTACAGCAGCAAGGCGTGCAGTTTCACCGTTTCCGAACCGGCCACGCTCGTTTGGGCGGTCGAGGGGGATCGACTGCTGGCCTCCAACAGCGGCGGGAAGGAAGTGAAGCTTAAAATCACCGCGCCCTTCGCCCGGGAAGCGGTGCTTGCGCCGGGCGCTTGGGTGGAGATTTCCAAAAAAGAAACGAAAGCCGCAACGTCGCCGCTGGACGGCTTGAGCCCGCTGGAAGCTCGCCCGGCGGCGGATCTTGCGGACTACAAAGCCTACCTTGAGAAATTCCCGAACCCCAAACCCGCCGCCGAAGCCAAACCCATCCACCTCGGCATGGATTCCGTGAGCTTGCCTTCGAGCGTTTCGGTCGTCAGCACCAAGCAGGGGGCCGAAGGGCCTGCCATGACGGGCTGGGATGAGATCAACAGCGTCATTGCCGCGAAAGTAAACCTGCCGGAGCCCGGCTGGTATCACCTCAAAGTGCGCTATTGCGCCCAGGGGAATCCGGTTCGCTCCGTTATGGTGAGCGGGAGCGTCCCTTTCACCGCGGCGGCCAATGTCACTTTTCCCTCCACCATCGGCGACCCGCCTTCGGATGGCTGGAGCAACTCCGCCAATGACTGGAAAGAGATCGTCGTGGGCGCGGCAACCGTTCCCGGCGGGTGGAAGTTTTTCCTGCCGGGCGGGGAAAGCACCATCGCCCTGCGCAACGAGGACGGCGCCGGTTGCAACCTGAACTGGCTGGAACTCGTTTCCGCCGCCAAGTAGCATCGCAGCGGCGCCGACGCGGTGCTTGCAATCCAGCGCCTCCCCGGGAATGATACCCCCTTTTCATGAGCCGCATCGTCATTGCGGGCGGGGGAGCCGCCGGATTTTTCGCCGCCATCGCCTGTGCCGAGGCCTGCGCCGCCGCCCATGCGGGGGCTGAGGTCGTCATTCTCGAAAGCGGCAGGCAGTTTCTCTCCAAAGTCCGCGTCTCCGGGGGAGGCCGCTGCAACGTCACCCACGCCTGCGCCGATCCGCGCACCCTGGCTGCGAGCTATCCCCGGGGCGGTCGGGCGTTGATCGCCGCATTCTCCCGCTTCCAGCCTTCGGACACCGTGGCCTGGTTCGCCGCGCGCGGCGTCAAGCTCAAGGCGGAAGGCGACGGCCGGATGTTTCCCGTCACCGATTCCTCGGAAACCATCGTCGAGTGCCTCGTGAGCGAAGCCCGTGCCGCCGGGGTGAGCTTGAAAACGGAGCATGGGCTCGAACGCGTCGAGCGGCTGCCGCGAGGAGGATTTAGCCTCGGGCTTTCCAACGGCCACACCCTGGCGTGCGATCGGCTGCTCCTGGCCACCGGAGGCTGCCGCGCCACGGCGGGCGGGTGCGGCCTGGCCGCCGCACTGGGGCATACCGTGGAGCCGCCGGTCCCCTCGCTCTTCACCTTTCACATCGAAGAGCCCTGGCTGCGGCGGCTGGCCGGGGTCGCCGTGGAGCGGGTGGAAGCCTCCATTCCCGGCACCAAGCTGCGCGAAGCAGGGGCGCTGCTGGCCACACACCTGGGCGCAAGCGGCCCCGTCATCCTGCGCCTCTCCGCGTGGGGCGCGCGCCTTCTGCACGAGCGCGGCTACAAGTTCCCGTTGCACATCCGCTGGCTGCCGCAGCTCTCGGAGGAAGCCGTGGCTGGCGAACTCAAGGCGCGCGGGCAGTCGCAGCCCTCCGCTTTCGTCATCAAAACGCCCATCCGCCCGCTGCCCGCGAGGTTGTGGGAAGCCCTGGTGATCGCCGCTGGCATTCCGCCGGAAACCCGCTGGGCCGCTTTTCCCCGCGCCTCGCTGTACCGGCTGGCCGCGCAACTCACGCGAACGGAATTTCAGGTCACGGGCAAGAACTCCAATAAAGCCGAGTTTGTCACCTGCGGCGGCGTCCGCTTGAGCGAGGTCGATTTCAAGACCATGGAAAGCCGGGTCGTCCCGGGCCTTTATTTCGCCGGGGAACTGCTCGACATCGACGGCCTCACGGGCGGCTACAACTTCCAGGCCGCGTGGACCACGGGCTGGATCGCGGGAAACGCGATGGCCGCCGGCGATTAATTACCCCGCCTCTTCCTCACGCCGCTCCTTGGTCAAGAACAGGAAGGCTCCGGCGCTGAGCAGCCCGAGCAGAATGCCGCCCGCAGCCCCGATGCCCAGAATCACCGGGCAGTTTGGTTTCACCGGCTGAACGCTTGGCAGGGCTTTTTCGCAAATGTTCACGCCACCCCGGCACGCGCACCGGCAGGTTGCGCCAATCATATTGGCGATGTTGGCGGCTTCCACGCGGTCGTTGGAGTAGACCCCGATCTGAATCGCCCCCTGGTCCGCCTCAGGCTCCAGTTGCAACATCCCCAGCAGGTGGTTGTAGGCTTCCCCTTCTGGAAGAGTCACCCCGCCTTCCTTCACGCTCCACACTTCGGCTAGGTTTAGTCCTTGAATCACCGGCAGGAGTACTTCCCGGCTCCGAATGGAGTCCAGCGGCAAAACTTGGGGTGGAAGGGGAGTCGCCGACGCGCCGGGAGCGGGATTTTGACCGGACGCACGAGCCCCCTGAAAATCCTGGGGGCACACCTTCACGACGCATTTGCTGAAGTAGGTCTTGGGGAGATAATAGCAGAACAACCCGCCCACCAAACTCCCCTGCCCGGCAAAAGCGCAAAAAAGGAACAACGCGACCGCAGCCCGGAGGTACCCCCGGCTGCCTTGCCCAAATTTGGCAAACGGCCCCTCCTTCCCAGATGTGCTTCCATGACTCATAGAGGGCAATGGCAATAGAACGTCCCTGGGGAAAGTCAAGCTCCCGATGAAATTCCCGCGCGGCGAAAGTCTTTGCTTTTTGAACCTTTTCGTACGCGGCTTTGGCTTGCGCCGGAACGCGGACTAGAATATTTCTAACCCACTGTGCCCGGATCGGCCACCCCCTCAGCAGGGTCGGCAAAACCCGGATACCCCTTATATAAGACCCTTTATGGAGAGCCCAACCACCGATACCACTTTCCCGACGCTACAAACCCTGCCCGGAGACGGCGTACGCCAGCTCCTGTGGGGCTTCGCCGACCGCTACGACCTCGCGATGCTGGTCCAATCCACCCGCTGCGTCGCTCGCGGCCCGGTGGCACGGGTCGTGGCCGAAGGGGCGCGCAATACGCACGAGTGGACGGACGGCAAGCACAGCTTGCTGGCGGCCTATGACGAGAGCGGCATCACCGCCGCCGGGCTGGACATCCAATACGGCGGCTTCATTGAAGGGCCGAAGAATCTCGCTTTTTCCCTGATGGCCTTTGAACTGGCCTGGGTGGACGGCGGCGCCGCCACCAGCAGCCTGGCCAGCAACCTGGGCCTCGCCCCCATTCACGAGCGCGGCACCGAGGAGCAGCGCGCCTATTATCTCTCCATGGCCGCCCCGAAGCAGCCGGGCGAGGATCGCCGCCAGATCCGCGCCGCCTTCGCGCTGACGGAACCGATCCCTTTTGTGGGCGTGGAAACCGGCATGCTTTGCGGCAAGGCCGAGATCGCCGAATGGAAGGAAGGCCAGGAGCCGATGCTCCATATTGATAAGCGCGCCCGGTTCATCACTGGCATGGCCTTTGCCGACGTGGTCACCGCCGCCGTGGAGTCCACCGACCCCCGCATCAAGGGCAGCTTCATGGTCATCCTCGAAGAAGGCGACCCCGGCATTTTCGACCGCGGCACGCCGACCAAGAAGATGGTCCACCAGCTTTCCTCCACCAACGACCCGGTGTTCAACCTGACCGTCCCGGCCAGCCGCATCGTGGGCGGCTACACCGTCAAGGACGGCGTGATTATCCCGAAATACTCGCACAGCGAGGTCATCGAGGCGGTTTTCAAGCGTACCCGCGTGCCGGTGGGCATCATGACCACCGCCAAGCTCCTTTCCGCCGTCGAGCCCGTCATCCGCTACCAGCGCAACCGTTTCCGCGGCGGCGAGGGGGTGAAACCCGGCTCGCCCCGTTATGAGAGCGGCATTCAGCAAAAAGAGGACGCCCTGCACCGCCTGGCCGACGTTTGGGCGGGCGGCGAAGCGGGCGCCTCGCTCGGCTTTGCCACGGCGCGTCTTTATGACGAGGTGGACGTGCTCGAAAAAACCAAGGACAAGTTCCTTGAGGAAAACAACCTTTCCGGCCGCGCCGCCTTCAAGGTGCTCATGCAAAAGCAAGCGGACGCAACCGAGCTTTTGAAGCTCCGCGCCGACCCGGCTGCCGACCAAGCCCGCATCGCGGCTCTGGAAGCCGACCCGATGGTGCAATTTTCCATCGCCGAGGCCGTGGCCAACGTCCTCTGCCCGGCCACCAAGCTCTGGAACACCGGCCACGGTGCGAACCTGATTCGCGAAGCCGTGAGCCTCATGGGCGGCTACGGTATCACCGAGGATTGCCCCGCCTTCCTCTTCCAAAAATGGTCTGACGCCCAGCTCGAAGCCACCTATGAAGGGCCGGAAGCCGTGCAGCGGCTCCAGCTTTCCATCACCATGGCCAACCCGCTCTTCCTCACGCAATACGAGGGGTGGATCGACGAGTTGAAGCAGATCGCGGTCACCAAACCGCTCACCGGCGCGGCCTCGCTGGCCAAAGCCATGGAGCTGTGGGCCTGGACCCTGCATCACCTGGAAACCGCCAAGGACGCCAATGGCGTGAAGCTTTACGCCAAGAGCCGCCAGGGGGTCACCTTCCCGCTGGCCGACGCCCTTTGCTGGCTCATTGCCACGCGGCAGCAGATCTTGGACATTCTCCGGCTCGAAGAACAGGGCGCCAACGACCCATCGCTGGCCGAAGGGCTGGCGGGCACCGTCGGCTTCCTCACGGACCTGGCGCATCTCCATGCCGCCGAAGCCGCGGGCGAAGCGGGCCGCATCTGCGCCGAACTGGTCTATGGCTACAACGGCGAACCGGCGGAAATCGCCGAATTTACCGCCCTGCGCGCCGCCGTCGATGCCAGCATGGCCGGGGCCCGCCTGGCCAAGGACCGCGCCGCCGAATCGCTCGCCAAAGTGATGATCCCCGAGGCGCTCGATTACCCGCTCTAATATTTAGCCGCCAAAAGGCACAAAAGGCGCAAAGAGAAAAACCTCTTTGCGCCTTTAACACATCAAAGGAAATACCCATGCAGCCGCCCGATTCCCTCGAATGCTTGATCCGTGTCGTGCGGGGGCAACGCGTTCTTCTGGATTCGGACTTGGCCGAGATCTATGGCGTGCCCACGAAACGCCTGAACGAAGCCGTCCGGCGCAACTTCGACAGGTTCCCAGATGACTTTTCTTTTGTTGTTACTGCTGAGGAACTTACAAACTTGAGGTCGCAAATTGCGACCTCAAGTTCCAGCCACGGCGGGCGCCGCTATCTTCCCCGAGCCTTCACCGAACATGGCGCAATCATGGCAGCCAATGTCTTGAACAGCCCGCGTGCGGTGCAAATGAGCGTATTTGTGGTCCGCGCTTTCATCAAAATGCGCGAAACGCTTGCGCAAAACCGGGAACTGGCGGCAAAATTAGCGGAACTGGAGCGGAATCTGACCGACCGGCTTGACGATCAGGAGCGAGCCATCGTTCATATCCTAAGCGATCTCAAACAGCTCATGGAACCCCCGCTTCCCAAGCATAAAGAAATCGGCTTCCACCCCTGACCCACAAACCACTTTCAACAACCGCATGACCACTGAAAATCCCATCGAACGCGCCCGCATGGACGTGGATATCGCCTGTGTCGGCTTCGGCCCGGCCATGGGCGGCTTCCTTTCCACGCTCACCAAAAAACTGGTCAACGAGGACGGCACCCCGGCGGTGGAAAGCGCCACGATGCCCGGCATGCCCCCGCAGATCATGTGCTATGAGCGGGCCGACGATATCGGGTTCGGGGTTTCCGGCGTGGTCACCAAGGCCCGCGCCATCCGCGCCTCCTATCCCGACCTCGACCAGGCGGGTATCCCCATGGCCGCCCCCGTCGGAGCCGAAAAAGTGCTCTATTTGCTCGATCCCGTGGGAGCCAGCCGCCGTCCGGCACTGATGAAGGCCGCCGATGCCGCCGTTCGCGCTTTCAAGTGGGCGCTGCCGTTTTACGAAAACGACGCCCTCGACCTCCCCTGGACCCCCTCTTTCCTTCATAAAAAACCGGGCATGGTTCTTTCCATGGGCCAATTCATGCAATGGGTCGGCGCGCAGGTGCAAGCCACCGGCGCGGTGCAGGTGTGGCCCGGCACCCCGGTTTCAGAGCCGCTTTTTGAGGACGGCAAGGTCGTCGGCGTACGCCTGCTCGACCAGGGCGTGGACAAAAAAGGCGAGCCTGCTGACGGCTTCATGCCCGGCATGGACATCCGCGCGGCGCTGACGGTCATCGGCGACGGCCCCGTGGGCCCCATCGGCACGCAGCTTGACGAACGCCTTGGCTTGCCCGAGGGCCACCATACCCGCGATTGGGCCATTGGCATGAAGTTCGTGGTCGATCTGCCCGAAGGCACCCCGCTCAAAGCGGGCACCGTGCTCCACACCTTCGGCTACCCGGAGCCGGAAATCTTCGGTTTCTTCTACGTCCACCCGGACAACGTCGCCAGCCTCGGCATTTTCGTGCCCACCTGGTTCGACAGCCCCACCCGCACCGCCTACCGCTACCTGCAACACTGGATGCAGCACCCCTACCTCTGGCGCTACCTCGAAGGGGCCAAACTTCGCTCCTGGGGTGCCAAGACCCTGGGCGAGAGCGGATTGCACGGCGAGCCGCACCTCACCGGCGACGGTTTCGCACGCATCGGCGAAGGCAGCGGCACCACCAACGTCTTGACCGGTTCCGGCGTGGACGAAGCCTGGGCCAGCGGCGCACAATTGGCCGAGGGGGTCATTGAATTGCTCAAAACGGGCAAGCCGTTCACCAAAGAGAACCTCGAAGCCGCTTACGTCTCCCGCCGCCGCGCAAGCTGGGTGGAAACCGAGGGCCGCGTAGCCGAAAAATCGCGCAACGGCTTCCAAAAAGGCTTTATTCCCGGCGTCATCGGAATGGCCGTCACTGGCCTGACCAACGGCGTGCTGCATCCCGGCGGCGAGCCGGTGCAACCCCACAAGCGCATCCCCACCGTCGAGGAGTATTACAAAGGCCGCATTTCGCCCGAGGAAATCGAGGCCATTCGCAAGGATTGCACCGCCAAGGGCGTGCCGCTCCACAACGCGCTGATGGAACGCGCGGGCTGGCCCGCCATTCCCTACGACGGGCAGCTTCTCATCTCCCACCAGGACGCCCTGCTGCTGGGCGGCAAGGTGCAGGCTCCGGCGGGCTATGCCGACCATGTGGTGTTCACCCACCCGGAGGTTTGTGCCCAGTGCAAGGAGCAGATTTGCATCGACGGCTGCTCCGGTCAGGCCATTGCGCCCGGCGAAGGCGGTGGCGTGCCCGCGTTTGACCGCGAGAAGTGCGTCCATTGCGGCGTGTGCCTCTGGAATTGCTCCAAGCCCCGGCCCGAAGACCCGGAGCGCGGCATCATTGCGTTCCGCGCGGGCACGGGCGGGCTGCACTCGGCGGAAAACTAGACCTCCTTGTATCCATTCCCCGCATCCAATGGACATTCCCCGCATCTTCACCATCACGGAAAGTGCTCACCGCATCCATAACCCCTTCACGCCCGAAAAGCTGGCGACTCTCGGTGCGGCGCTGCGGCTGGAACGGGGGGCTCGGGTGCTCGACCTTGGCAGCGGTTCGGGGGAGATGCTCTGCACTTGGGCGCTCGATCACGGCATCGTAGGCACTGGCGTCGACATGAGCGAGTTGTTTACCGAGCAGGCGAAACTCCGTGCTGTGGAACTCGGCGTCACCGATCAAGTCAACTTCATCCATAATGATGCTGCCGGCTATGTCTCCGAGGAGAAGGTCGCCGTGGCAGCCTGTGTTGGCGCCACTTGGATTGGCGGTGGAGTCGCCGGGACGATCGAACTTCTGGAGCGGAGCCTCCGCCCCGGAGGGATCATCCTGATTGGAGAGCCCTTCTGGCGGCAGTTGCCGCCGACGGAAGAGGTTGCCAAGGGATGCCTGGCCCACTCCATCTCCGATTTTCTGATGCTCCCGGAGCTTCTCGCCTCTTTTGACCGCCTTGGCTGCGACGTCGTTGAAATGGTTCTGGCTGACCAGGACGGCTGGGACCGGTACGAGGCCGCCAAATGGCTGACCATGCGCCGCTGGCTGGAAGCCAACCCCGGCGACGAGTTCGCGAAAGAGGTTCGAGCCCAACTGACCTCGGAACCGGGGCGCTACGCCGCTTTCACGCGCGAGTATCTGGGCTGGGGAGTGTTCGCGCTGATGCCCCGGTAATCCGTTCGCCTTTCCGATGCCGCAAAGAGACGCAAGAGGGGGCTACCCTTGGCCTTTTTGCGCTTTTTCGCGGTAAACTTTCTGGCCAAACTCTCTGTAGACGCGCCCGGCTTTTCAGGTTAAAGTCGCCCCTCTTTTTGCCACTTCACCTATGAGTCAAGCCTACCAAATCGTTGTTTGCGGAAGCATTGTCCCGGACCCGCTCCAAACCCTTGAGCCCATCACCGGCCCCACCGGCCCGGCGCTCAAAAACGAGGCAATGCTCCCCTCCGTGCTCGACCCATGGGCGGGCCACGCCCTTTTCGAAGCGGCCAACCTCGCCAAAAACAACCCCGGCAGCAAAGTTTACCTCGTCAGCCTCGCGCCGAAGGCCAAGCTCCAGCAGGTGATGATGACCCTGGCCCAGAAGGTTCCCTTCGAACTCGTCGCGCTCGACGGTTCCGCCAGCGGCTTCACCGACGCCGCCGAAACCGCCGCGATTCTGGCCGACGCCATCGCCGCCATCCCCGGCCTGGACCAGTCCAAGCTCCTCCTCTTCGGCGGTTGGGAAAGCGCCTCGCGCTGCGCCGGAGCCACGCTGCAAATGGTGGGCGAAAAGCTGGGCATCGCCGACCAGTTCCAGGGTGTGGATGAACTCACCGTGCAGGCCGACGGCTCCTTCCAGGTGCTGGAGCGCATCGACGGCGGCCGCCACCAAATTTCCGTTTGCGCCGGAGCGCCCGCCGTTTTGGGCTGGGCCACGGGCAACCTCCCTGAACCGAAGAACAACCCGCAGGTCGGCATGATGAACATGCGCGCCGTCATGCCCGCGCTCCAGAAGGCCAAACCTTCCAAGCCCGGTGCCGAGGGCCTCACCTTCGCCAAGGTGGCCATCCCCAACCAGATGCGCCAAACCCGGGTCGTCAAGGACGCCAGCGTGGACGACATCGCCCGCGAAATCGTCGAGTGGATCAAGAAATAACCCGGCGCAACCTTTCATCCCTTTCTCCTATGGAAACCATTCTCGTTCTTCTTCACACCGAAGCCGACGGCTGCCTGGCCAAATCCGCCTTTGAAACGGTCGGGGCCGCAAAAACCGTCGCCGCCTCGCTGGGCGCCGCGTTCACCGTGGGCCTCGTGGGCGAATCCGTTCAGGGCGCGGCCAACCAGATCGCCGCCTCGGGCGCGGCCAAGTTCCTCGCGGTTCAAGGGGCCGACTTCGCCCAGCCGCGCTACGGCTCGGATGCCGCCGCCATCGAAGCCCTTGTGAAAGCCAGCGGCGCGACGCTCGTGCTGGCTCCCGGCACCTCCCGCTGGAGCCGCGTGCTCTCCGGAGCCGCCCAGCGCCTCGGCGGCCGCGTGGATACCCACGTCACCGGCCTTTCCGCCGAAGGCGGCGCGCTGAGCATCTCCCGCTGGTACTACCGCCAGCGCATGGAAGCCCAGCTTGCCCGTGCCCAGCGCCCGTGGATTCTCGTGATTGACCCCGGCAGCCAGCCCGCGTGGCAGGGCGAAGGCACCACCGCCGCTCTCGAAGCCGTGGCTGTGACGCTGGCCGACACCGCCAAGCGCACCAACGTCACCGGCATCCGGCAGCCCGCCGCCGACGCCCAGACCATCCGCCCCGACGCCGATCTCCTTTTCGTCACCGGCGCTGGCTGGACCAAAAAGCAGGCCGACGGCGCGACCCACGTGCCGGAAGCTGAGAAGATTATCCGCGGCTTCCTGGACGCCACGCGCGCATCCTTGGGCAGCAGCAAATCGCTCGTCGATATGGGCGGCGAGGGCGAGTCCGTGCTCTCCTTCCTCACCCACTTGAACCAGATCGGCCAGACCGGGTCCACCCCGCGTCACCCGAAGGGGCTTTCCACCTGCTGCCACGGCGAGGAACCGCATACCGTGGGCTGGCGTTTCATCAAGGATCGCCGCGCCATCAGCCTGGACGCCAACTGCGGCTGGGCGCGCGGCAAAGCCGACGTGCTTTACGTGGCCGACGCCTTCGCCGTGATGGCCAAGGTGAACGAGCTGCTCGCGGCCCAGTAGAGGGTTTGATTTTCCCCCAAAGGCGCAAGGAAAGGTTCGCTTTCCCTTGCGCCTTTTTTATGGAACGGGGGAAGTCTTCCCCGTCCGCTCCGGTTGCGAAGAGGGTATTCCTGTGTTACCTGTAGCGCCATCATGTTAGGCGTTCGTACTTTGGCGGTTTTTTGCATGTTATGGGTGGCGGGGTTGGCTCCGGCTGTGGCTCAAGAGGAGTCGGCGGCGGTCTCCATCCCCTCGGTTCAGGCCGAACTCGTGGCCGACAGCACCGCGGTCGTTCCCGGCAAGCCGTTCACCGCCGCGCTGCGCTTGCGCATTCCCCCCGGCTGGCACACGTATTGGCAAAACCCGGGCGATTCGGGCCTGCCCGTGGAACTCAAGTGGACCCTCCCCCCGGGCTGGAAAGCGGGCCCGCTGCTCTGGCCGCTGCCGCGCAAGCACCTGGAGGAAGGGGACCTCATCACTTACGGCTACGAGCGCGAGGTGCTCCTTTTAACGGAATTGACGCCGCCCGCCGCGCTCCCGCCGGGCCCAAACGTGACGCTTGAAGCCAGGGCAAGCTGGCTCGCGTGCGAAAAAACGTGCGTGCCCGGCAACGCGGCCCTGACCCTCGCTCTGCCCATCGCCGCCACGGCGGAGCCGTCGCCTGATGCCGCCCCCATCGCAGCCGTCCGCGCCGAACTGCCCCAGGCCGGGCCCGCGCCCTTCGCACTCACCTGGGAGCCGGGCGACACGGAGATGCGGCTCAAATTGAACGGCGTCGCCCCGGGGGCCAAGGTGGAATTTTACCCCGTCGCGCCCGGCTCCGTGCACCCGGAATGGACCCCGGCGGGGCTGATCCGGCTGCCGCTGGCCGAGGGGGCCGCCGAGAAGCCCTCCGCCGTGAGCGGGCTTGTGATCGTGGAAAACGGCGGCACCCGCCAGGGCTGGATGGTCGAGCACTCCTTTGCACCCGCCGCACCCACGGCCGCCACCGCGAAATCCGCGGCGCCCGCCTCCTCGCTCACGCTGCCCAAGGCGCTCGGGTTCGGGTTCCTGGGCGGGTTTATCCTGAACTTGATGCCGTGCGTGCTGCCCGTCATCGCGCTCAAAATTTTCGGCTTTCTAAAAGAAGCGGGCGAGTCGCGCCAGCGCGTGCTGCGCTCCGGCATGGCGTTTGTGGGCGGCATTTTCGCCTGGTTTTTGGGCCTGGCCGTGGTGATCTGCATCGCCCGGTCCGCCGGAACGCAAATTACCTGGGCCTTCCAGTTCCAGAACCCGAGCTACGTGCTGGCGATGACGCTGGTGGTCTTTATCTTCGCCCTCAACCTGCTGGGCGTCTTTGAAATCTGGCTGCCCGGCACCGGCAAACTGGCCGCGCTTTCCGAGCGCGAGGGCTACGGCGGCGCGTTCCTGCACGGCATGTTCGCCACGTTGCTGGCCACGCCCTGCACCGCGCCCTTCCTGGGCTCCGCGCTGGCGTTCGCGTTCACGCAAAACACGCTGGTCACGCTGGCCATGTTCGCCGCCATCGCCGCCGGAATGAGCGTCCCCTACATTCTGCTCACCGCCAACCCGGGCTGGATGCGCTGGCTGCCCAAGCCGGGCATGTGGATGGTGCGGCTTAAGCAAGCCATGGGGTTCCTGATGCTTGGCACCGTGGTTTGGCTTCTGAGCGTGCTTGGTTCGCAAAAAGGCATGGCCGAGGTGATCGGCACGGGCTGGATTTTGCTGGCCGTGGGCGGCGCGTGCTGGATCTTCGGCGCGTGGTGCACCCCGGCGGCCAAGGCGGCGCACCGCTACCTGGCCGTGGGGGCCATGGCGGCGCTGCTGGGGCTCGGGTTCAACCTGGCCCACAACCAGAACGCCCCGGTGGAAGGCCAGGGCCGGTGGGAACCGTGGTCGCCCGAGCGCGTTGCCGAGTTGCAGCGCGAAGGTAAACCGTACTTCGTCGATTTCACCGCCGACTGGTGCCTCAACTGCAAATACAACGAACGCTTCGTGCTGAACACCGAGGCCGTGAAGGCTGCCCTGCGCGGCTACGTGGTCCTCAAGGCGGACTGGACGCGCGGCGACCCCCGCATCAGCGCCGAGTTGAAGAAACTGGGCCGGGGCGGCGTGCCCGTCTATGTGGTGGACCGCGCCGACGGCTCCGCGCCAAAAGTGCTGCCGGAGTTGCTTACCGGGCCCATCGTCACCGAGGCGCTGGGCAAGTAGGGCCGACGATCGGAATTGCGGTGGCGCGGGCGGGGCGATATGCTCCGCGAAATTGCCGGGGAGAGGTTGGCTTTTTTCCTCTCCCCCAATCCCCCCAATATTCCCGAGCTTCCCCTTATGATTTCCTCCCGATCCACGGCAGCGCGGTTCGCTTTTGCCGTCTTGTGTTCTGCCCTGCTGGCTTCCCCCGTTCTCGCCGCCCAGGAGACGGTTTTCTACGTCGCGCCCAACGGCAATGACGCCTGGTCCGGCGGCCTGGACGCGCCCAACCCTGGCGCGACCGACGGCCCGTTCGCCACGCTGCAACGCGCCCGGGACGCCGTGCGCCAGCGCAAGGCGAATGCAACCCCGGTCACGGTGCTGGTGCGCGGCGGGGTTTATCCCCAGGCAAAAACGCTGGAACTCGGGGCGCAGGACGCCGGTTCGCCCGCTGCGCCGGTGGTTTGGCGCGCTTTTCCAAACGAAAAACCGGTGATCTCCGGCGGGCGGCGGATTACGGGTTTCGTGCCGTTCAAGGGGGAAATCCTCAAGGCAAATGTGGCGGATGTGGCGGCGCAGGGGTTCCAGGGGAAGCCGTTCCGGCTGCTCTTTTGCGAAGGGCAGCGGCAGATTTTGGCGCGCTATCCCAATTTCGACCCGCAACACCCGTACAGCGGCGGCTGGGCCTACGCGGACGGCAAGCTGATTTCGGACTACCGGGTGCAGCCCGGCGAGAGCCGCCGCACCTTCCAGCTCAAACCCGCCGACGCCCGCGAATGGGCGCACCCGGAGGAGGCGGAGGTGTTCGTGTTCCCGCATCATAATTGGTGGAACAATATTGCGCGCATCCAGGCGCTGGACCGCGACACACGCACGGTGACGTTGGTGCGCGACTGCTCCTACCCGGTGCGCCCCGGGGACCGCTATTACGTGCAGGGCTTGTTGGAGGAACTCGACGCCCCCGGGGAATGGTACCTGGACGCCAAGGCCGGGACGCTCTATTTCTGGCCACCCAAGCCCCAAGCGCCGGACAAAACGGCGGTGACGGCTCCCTTGCTGAAAACCATCCTGCACCTCGGCCCCGGCGCGGCTTACGTGACGTTCCGCGGCTTCACCTTCGAGTGCTGCGAGGGGACGGCGGTGGCGCTCGACAAGACGGAGCATTGTTTGGTGGCCGCCAGCGTCATCCACAACGCGGGGCTCTACGACGGCTCGGGCGTGGCGATCAACGGCGGGCGGGAAAACGGCGTGGCGGGGTGCGATATTTTTGACATCGGCAGCCATGGGGTGGTGCTCAACGGCGGCGACCGCGTCACACTCACCCCGGCGGGCAACTTCGCCGACAACAATTACATCCACCACATGGGCGTTTGCTACAAACAGGGGGTGGGCGTTTCCATGGACGGCTGCGGCAACCGCGCCACGCACAACTTGATCCACGACGGCCCCCGCATGGGCATCCTGTTCATGGGCAACAACCACCTCCTGGAGTTCAACCATATCCGGCACATGAACCTCGAAACCAACGACACGGGCGGGGTTTATACCGGCGGGCGCGACTGGCTGGGCGCGCGCGGGTGCGCGGTGCGCTACAACTATATCCACGATATGATCGGGTATGCGCGCGGCCCCGAGGGGACTTGGCGTACGCCATGGAACGCATGGGGGGTTTACCTTGACGACAACACGGGCGGCGTGGATGTGATTGGCAACATCGTCGTGCGTTCCTCGGAGGCGTCCGTCCATTTGCACAACGGCCGCGACAATGTGCTTGAGAACAACATTTTCGCCGACGGCGGCTTGCAACAAGTGGCCTACCACGGCTGGACGGCCTCGCACTCATTCTGGAACGACCATTTCCCAACCATGGTGAAGGGCTACGCATCGGTTGCGGGCCAGCCCGCCTGGAAGGGGATGCGCCACATGGATCTGGCCCCCGCGGACGCCGTGCTGCCCGACGGAACCCTCATGGCGGGCAACGTGCTGCGGCGGAACATCATTTCCTACAGCGCCCCGGAGGCGAAGCTCTTCGAGATGACGAATGTCTCCTTCGCCCACAATTCCAGCGATTACAACCTCTTCTGGCACCATGGGCTGCCTTTGGCAACGGGCCAGCGGCTTTTCGAAAAACCCAGCGGCCCCAATCTCGCCCCGGGCGGCGGAAGTTTCGAAGCAGGTGCGCCGGGCAAGCTCCCGCAGGGCTGGAAATGGCAGGTGCGCCCGGCCGATTCCAAGGCGGCGCTCGACCCCGAGGTGAAGCTGGAGGGGAAAACCACGCTGCGCATCGAGGGCCGGGGCACCACCACCGACGCCCACGGGCAAACGCTTTGGCCTAACTTCGTCACCGAACCCATCGCGGTGAAGCCGGGCCAGGGCTACCGGTTGACCGCGCGCGTGCGGGCCGCCGAAGCGGGCACAAAGTTTTCCATGATGGCGCAGAGCTACCAGGCCCACGCCTATTTCTGGTGCAAAAGCGTGGATACCACCGCCGGGACGGACTGGAAGGACTACGAGGTCGCGTTCCGGTTCCCCGCGCCAGGCGACCGGGAGTTTCGCCCGGAGATGAAATCATTGTGCATCCGCTTTGACACGCGCCAACCCCAGGGGACGCTTTGGGTGGCCGCGGTGACGTTGCGCGAGGCAGCGAGCCTCGATGAATGGGCCTCGTGGCGCGCGATGGGCAACGATGCCCATTCGCTGGTGGCCGATCCGCTCTTTGCCGACGAAGCCAAAGGCGACTACCGGCTGCGGCCCGGCTCGCCCGCGTTCAAGCTCGGGTTTAAGCCGATCCCCGTGGAAAAAATCGGCCCATACCAAGACCCGCTGCGGGCAAGCTGGCCCATTGTCGAAGCCCTGGGAGTGCGCGAAAACCCGCTGTAGCCCCCTTAGATCCACTCTTTTCCAAAACCATGAATTCCCCCATTTTTTCTCAACCCTCGTCCACCTCATCGGCGGCTACCGCAAAGGGCGGCCTGTTCCGAATGCCCGATGGCAGAAACCTCGCCTTCACCTTCACGCTCGTCTCCTCGCTCTTCCTGCTGTGGGGGTTTTGCAACGGGATGATCGACGTGATGGACAAGCATTTCCAACAGGAGCTGCACTTGACGCTGGCGCAATCCGCCAACGTGCAACTGGCGCATTACCTCGGCTATTTCCTGATGGCGCTGCCCGCGGGCTGGCTGGCCACGAAGCTCGGCTACAAAGGGGGCATCATCGCGGGGCTGCTGATGGTCTGCGCGGGCGGGCTGTGGTTCCTCCCGGCCACGAAGATCGCCGCGT
Source organism: uncultured Chthoniobacteraceae bacterium (assembly GCA_964513965.1). Classification (GTDB taxonomy): domain Bacteria; phylum Verrucomicrobiota; class Verrucomicrobiia; order Chthoniobacterales; family Chthoniobacteraceae; genus UBA695. The sequence goes on along the minus strand of CAZEOO010000004.1, from coordinate 298,003 downwards.
TTTGGGCGTTTCTGCTGGGCGTATGCGTCATCGCCGCCGGGCTGACGTTCCTTGAAACAGTGGCCAACCCGTATTCCACGGTGCTCGGGCCGGCGCGGTACGCGGCCACACGCATCAATCTCGCCCAGTCCTGCAACGGCGTGGGGTGGATTTTCGGGCCGATTGCCGGCAGCCTGTTTTTCTATTCCAAAGACGCCGCGGGCCATAGCACGGGCAGCCAGACGATTTGGATTCCCTATGCCGGAGTGGCCGTGGTGGTGCTGGTGTTGGCGGTGATCTTCCGCCTGGCCAGCGTGCCCGACATCAAGGCGGACGATCATTACCAGACCGGGGAGGCCGGGGCCGAAACGGGAACGGGCCGCTCGATTTGGACGCACCCGCATTTCGTGCTCGGGGTGGCGGCTCAGTTTTTCTATGTCGCGGCGCAAGCGGGCATTTTCGCTTTCTTCATTTTTTACATGACCGCCGAGATTCCGCCGATCCCCGAAACCTGGAAGGCGGGCATGGATTCGCTGGCGGCCCAGAGCGGTCCGTTGCAAGGCTGGCTTTCCGGCTGGTTTGAGACGAACAAGGCGGGCGTGCTGGCGCTGAGCGATAAAAGCGCCTCCAGCCTGGCTTCCTTCGCGTTCATTTGCTTCCTTGCCGGGCGGGTCGTCGGCGCGGGCCTGACGCGCTTTTTCCGCCCGCATATCGTGCTGGGGCTTTATGGGATCGTCAACGTTGCCGCTTGTGCGGTGATTATTGCCAGGCTCGGCTGGCTCTCCGTCGCCGCGCTTTTTGTGAGCTACTTTTGCATGTCGCTGATGTTCCCCACCATCTTCGCCCTGGGCATTTTCGGGCTGGGGGCGCGCACCAAAACCGCCTCCTCCTTCCTGGTCATGGCCATCATGGGCGGCGCCGTTTTGCCCAAATTCATGGGAGCCATCGCCGACCAGCACGGCATTTCATCGGGCTTTATCGTGCCGCTGGTCTGCTTCGCTTTCGTGAGTTTCTATGGGCTGACCTGGGGCAGCCTTAGCAAAGGGGGGCGCGGCCCCGCGAAAGAAACCGTTTAAACGAAATCTTAGATATGGCGCCCTCTCATGCTGGGCGATGCGAGGCTTTGGAAAAAGCAGAGTTGTGCGATATTGTCGCTGGCGTATTGCTATGAGAGCCAGAGAGAGGTTATTTGCGCATGTGGGCGGCCTGTTGCAACGAACTCGCCGCTTCTTTTCGCACGCGGAAGAACCGGGGGCCGTCGAGTCTCTTTGGTGGCGCTACGGCGTGGCGGTGCTGAGCGTGATCCTGGCAGCGGTCGCGCGCGTGATGTTCTTCTACAGCGGCTCGGCGGTGCCTTATCTCTGTTTTTATCCCGTGATGGTGCTGGTGTCCCTCTATTTGGGATATGGCCCGGGGGTGCTGGCGGTTTGTCTTTCGACCCTATTAACGATGATCTGGCTGGAGCCGGTGGGCCGTTTGTCTGTGGTCCTGCTGTCGGACCAGATCGCCCTGGTAGTGTTTTTTGTGACCGGCTTGCTGTTGGTGTGGGTTTGCGAGCGGTTGCGGCGCACTTTGGCCCGGGCACAAAAAGCCGAGGAGACCTTAAGCGCCCTCCACCGCAAAGAAACCTCCGAGCTTTTGGAAAACATCAGCGACGGCTTCGTGAGCTTGGATCGCCAGTGGCGCTTTTCCTACGTCAACTCGGGCGGTTCGCGGCTGCTGCACAAGCCCAAGGAGCAGATGCTGGGCAACGTGGTGTGGGATGTTTTCCCCACCCTTGCGGATTCGGTATTTGGCCGGGAATACCGCCGTGCCATGGATGAACAGGTCGCGGTAAACGTGCAGGGTTTTTATGGACCGCTGAACGCGTGGTTCGAGGCGCGTTGCTACCCCGCTTCGGACGGGCTTTGCATTTTTTTCGACGATTTGACGGAACGCAAACGGGTGCAGGATGCGCTGAAGCGGGAACAGGATTTTAACCGAGCCCTAGTGGAGAACATGGTGGACGGGGTAGTGGCTTGCGACGAGAATTTCCACCTCACTTTGATGAACCGGACCGCCCGCGAATGGCAGGAGGGGGTGGACTTGAGCGTGCCATCCGAAAAGTGGGCGGAATTCTATCGCCTTTACAACGAGGACGGCGTGACCCTCATGGCTCCGGAAAACGTGCCGCTGGCGCGCACTTTCCATAATGAACGGCTCTACAACGCGCCCATGATGATCCGCACCGAAGGGATGCCGCCGCGCTACGTGCTGGCCAGCGGCGCTCCCTTCTTCGACGAAAACGGCCACAAGCGGGGCGCCGTTGTTGTATTACATGATATTACCGATCGGAAACTTGTCGAGCAGAACCTCCACCGGCTCAACCGGCTTTACGCGGTGCTTAGCCAGGTGAACCAGGCCGTGGTGCGGTGTGTTTCCCGGGAAGACCTTTTCCAGCAGATTTGCCAGGTTGCGGTGGATTTCGGCGGTTTCCAGATGGCGTGGATCGGCAAGATCGACCCCGCCACCCAGCGGGTGGTGCCCGTGGCCAGCGCCGGGGATAAGGGCCGCTACCTTGAGCGCATCGCGGTCTATGCCGACGAACGTCCCGAGGGGCGCGGACCGGTCGGCAAAGCCATTCGTTCCGGCAAGGCGAATTTCTCCAACGATTTCGCGCACGATCCGGACGCCATTCCCTGGCGCAAGGCCGCAAGGGAAGAGGGGTTCCTGGGCTGCGTGGCGCTGCCGCTTTATCGGCAGGGCAAAATTTTCGGCACGCTCGCGGTGTACGCCGCGGAGCTGGATTTGTTTCACGAAAAGGAAGTCAAATTGCTCGAAGAAGTGGCCTCGGACGTCTCGTTCGCGCTGGACCACCTGGAGCAGGAACGCCGCCGCAGGGAGGATGAGGTCGCGCTGATCCAGGCCAAGGAGGCCGCCGAGGCCGCCAGCCGGGCGAAAGACCAGTTCATCGCCGTGCTAAGCCACGAACTGCGCACCCCGCTCACGCCCGCGCTCACGGCCATCAGCCTGATGCAGGCTTCCAGGGAGTGGGACGACGATGACAAGGAGCAGATCGAGATGATCCGGCGCAACGTGGAGCTGGAAGCCTCGCTCATCGACGACCTGCTGGACGTCACCCGCATCAGCCGTGGCGTCATCGAACTGCGCCTGGAGGAGGTGGACGTCCACGCCTGCCTACGGAAAGCCCTGGAAATCTGCCGGGACGAAATCGCCACCAAAAACCTGAAATGCACCGTGGCGCTGGAGGCTTCCAAGAGTGAAGTTTGGGCCGATTCGGCGCGGCTGCAGCAGGTCTTTTGGAATCTCATCAAAAACGCGGTGAAGTTCACCCCCGCGGGGGGGCACATCGGCATCCGCTCGACGAATGCCAACGGCCGAATCCATATCGAAATTTCCGACACGGGCATCGGGATCGAAGCGGAAATGCTTTCCCGCATTTTCAACGCTTTCGAGCAGGGCGAGCAGACCCGCAGCCGCCGGTTTGGCGGGCTGGGGCTGGGTTTGTGCATCGCCAAAAACGTGGTGGAACTACATCATGGCCGGCTGGCGGCTTTTAGCGACGGCCACAACAAAGGGGCGGTGTTTACCGTGGAACTGGACCTCATCCCGCCCGGGCAGACACCATGCCCGGCGGCGGCCGCCGCCTTGCCGCCGCGCGAGAAAGGGCAACTGAAAATCCTGCTGGTCGAGGACCACTTTGACACCTTGAGGGTGCTCTCGCGGTTGCTGGAGCGGTGGGGTTACGAAGTGAAGTGCGCCGACCGGGTGGCCCGCGCGCTGGAACTGGCGGAGCGCGAACCGTTTGACCTGCTGGTGAGCGACATCGGGCTGCCGGATGGCGATGGCTTGGGCATCATGCGGCAAGTTCGGGCGCGCTATGGGATTCGCGGCATCGCCTTAAGCGGGTTTGGCACGGAAGAGGATCTTCGCCAAAGCCGGGCGGCGGGTTTCGAGGAGCATCTCACGAAGCCGGTGGCCATGGAGGCGCTGCATGCGGCGGTGGAGCGGCTGGCTGCGGCGCGCCAGGGCCGGGAAGCGAAAACGTAGCAGGGGGGGAAGGCGGGAAGGCAGCCGCAAGAATAACGGGGCTGGAAAGCGGCCCAGGCACCCGGCAAAATCCCGCCTGGGGCGCGCGTTTTTTGCTTGTCCAAAGCGTGGTTTTCAACAAGATTTGACTTCCACTCTTTACGACCCTTCGTGAAGAGCCTGGCAAGTGGGGGTTTAGCTCAGTTGGTAGAGCGTCTCGTTCGCAATGAGAAGGTCAGGGGTTCGAATCCCCTAACCTCCACCACTTTGTAGCAAGTAGTTGAAACTCAGGCCGGAGCCTGATGAAATCAGGGGTTATTCGCCGTATGCACCGAAAACCTGCTACAAAACTCCTCGAAAAAGTGCCCGGCCACTCTCACCTCTCCCGCAGAGGCGCACGCTACTATTTCCGCATCGGCGTACCCGAAAATCTCCGCTCCATCGTAGGGCGGCGCGAGTTGATCAAGTCCCTCGACACAGCGGATTTCAAAACGGCCCTTGAAAGGGTCAGTATTCAGGAACAAGCCTGCCGGGAGATTCTTCACTTTGCGCGAGCGCAATATGAGGAAAAAGCAAAAGGTAAAGCCACCCCCAAGCCATTTGAACCGCTGATTATCACTTCAGAAAAGCAGGCCTCCGAGCTTGCGCGGGGGTGGTTTCTTGAAATTGAACGGGAAGGGGCGCAATGGTGGCAAGAGAATCGGCAAAATATTTCCGAGGAAAAGCGGAATGGACTGCTTGCCGAATTGTGGCACACCCAAGCCGCAATCATGGGTGAATGCAAAGATTATGTTCACCCAGGCGATTACATTGACGGCAAGGGGGAAGTGCGTGCATTCCTGCAACTGCACCATTTCAAAATGGACGAAAAGGGCGACGGTTTTGTCCTGCTGGCCCGCCTATTCCGCGAGGCACGCCTTGAATATGTTCGACGCCAGCAAGATCGCATCAATGGCAAACCACAGAAACCATACGCTTCCCTTTTTTGTGACCTCAGCGAAAACACACCTATTCTTCAGAAGACAAAGACAATGACGGTGAAGCGACTCACCGAGAAGTTCATTGAAGAATACAAAAGCGCAGGAAAGGCACCGAAGACCGTTGAGCAATACCAAATCACCGCAAACACCTTGTGCGAATTGTACGGCAGCAGGTCGGCAGAATCCATCACCCGCGACGATGCCGAGCGGTTTTGCGACCTACTCGAAACCATGCCCATCAACATGGTCAAAAAGTACCCCAAGATGTCGACGGAAGCCGCTATTGCCAAGGCAGCGAAAGATGGCGATTTATCGCGGCTGGCTGCCAACACGCGCCGCAATCGCTTCGTAGTCGCCCGTGCGATTTTCAAATATGCGGCTGATACGAGGATTATCCCCTTCAATCCGTTTGAGGATCGTTTGTGGAAGGCACGTTTTACCCCCAAAGAAGGAGAGACCGAAGAGCGTCCTCCGTTCGCGCTGGAAGAACTCAAAAAAATCTTCACTGCCCCGCTCTATACTGGCTGTAAAAATGATGAACGAGGCTATGCCAAGCCCGGCCCGAATGTCATACGCCGTGGTCGTTTCTGGGTGCCGTTAATCGGTCTATGCCACGGGATGCGGGAAAATGAAATATGCCAGCTTCACACGGCGGATGTGGGGGAGCGCGACGGCATCCTGTATCTCGATATTATCGTTGGATATGACAAAAGGTTGAAAAACAAGCCCAGCAAGAGAGCGGTTCCTCTGCACCCGGAGCTTGTGAAGATGGGATTCCTTGATTATGTCGCTATGAGACGGGCGGATACTTCCTCGTTGCGGTTATTTCCCGAACTCAAAGCATCCAAGAACGGCTCTTATTCAGACATTTTCTCGAAGTGGTTCGGCAATTTCTTGCTGAAGGTTTTTGGCCGAAAGATCAAGCCGACGTTTCACAGTTTTCGGCATTCCTTCAAAGATTATGCGTGGAAGGCCAATATCCCCCCACACCGCATTGATCGCATTTGCGGATGGTCGGGGGAAGCCAGCCGCCAGCAACGGCACTACGGGAACGATAAACTTGTGCCAGAGCTTGCGGAGGAAATGGCCCGCGTCAAATTCGAAGGCTTAGACCTATCCCATCTATATACCGAGCAACCGATTGCAACAATTTCTTCCTGCCGGGTTCGCACGAGGCAGCCCCCTATTCCGCCTTTACTTCCTACCCCGGAAGAGTGAATCTTTCCATAGCTGGCGAGAGCCAGCCGGGACTTAAGAACCCCGCTGTGACCGGCAGGCGTATGCCGCGAATACGCCGCTTCCTAGCCAAATGGCCGGGGGGCGGCGGCGTATGTCCAAGCCTCGGCTAAAGGCCGTCGCGGCTGTGTTACAGCGGCTTCTTAACTCCCGGCCTCCTTCGGAAAATCCGAAGGGGGCTGAGTTACATAAAGAACAAGCCATGGATGCTACGCCAACTCCTCCGCCTCTCCCTCTGGTTCCCGGACAAACCCGGTGGTATTACGCCGATGCCAACAACCAACCCCAAGGGCCGTTTCCATTCGACGAACTAAAGCGGCTCTTTGCCAGCGGCGCGATTACCCCGGAAACTTACGTCATTGAGGTAAATGGGAGCAAGTGGAAGCAGTTTTCCGATGTTTCGAGCAAGGCGGACGAACCGCCCCCCGTGCTCCCAGTTAACGAGAAACTGCCCAATGGACCGCGTAGGGTGGAACTCGAACAGCAACTTTACAAAGCGCCTCCACAGAGCCTCAATGCAAACAACAACGCCGGTGGATGCTGCGGCATCGTTGCGGGCGTCCTCCTATGTTGCACGGGAGTAGGAGCCGTTATCGGCGTTCCACTCATTATTTGGATTCTCATTTGTATGGGAAAGGCGCAGAGAGCAGGAGCGACGGCACTTCCTTTAGGAAAGAAATTAAACGGTAAGGCACCAAGGAAGCAGATTTCCAACAGGCTTGCAGCGATGATTATCATCGGATGCTGTTTCGTTATTATTGGTGGTTTGGTTATTGCAGCAAAATATGACATGATCTCTGTAGGTTCCGCGCCCACGCAGACATTTAGCGCACTACCACCTGACCGTGTTCGAGAAATGATGGCGGAAGTTTTCGGGGACAAGTTGAAAGATGTTAGCGTAACGGAAGCTGTTTCCGATGATAACGGCAATCTTATCGAAGGACAAAAAACCTTCTGTGTTCTGGTAACTTTCGATGCTGCTGAGTTGTGGTCAGACGAAAGCATGGGGCAGGATATTGAGAGTAAAATGGCAAAGGCATATAAGGCTCTTTATACGTCAAATATTGATATTATTGAGGCGTGTATGATTGCTCATGCCCAGCTTCGGGATAAATACGGCAACACAAACGACGGTGTTGTTTATAAAACCATTCTCGATCAGAAAACGGCGCGAAAGATCAACTGGGAGAATGCAGACGATCTTGATTTCTCTCGGATTTGGCATACGGAAAGAAAGCACAGAGGATTTAAATAGGTATGAAAAGTCTTCAGGGGTTACTGCGGTTGATTTTGATTGCAGGTGTTCTTTTTTCAGTAAATGGATGCAAACCAAAAGCAAAAGCCCACGCTACGCCTACACACGCGCAGGCTCCCGGCGCGAAAAAGTTCCGGCTTACGGACTCGAACCTTGCCGATGTCATTGATGAGATTCGGGATAATTACCTCACCTATAAAGAGGCGGCGGAAATCGCAATCAGATGGGAAAACGCCAATGTCTCTATAGAAAAGATGGCGGGGGAGTTCCTTATTTACAAAGGAACGAATCGAGCGGGCCGGTATTTCCGCGTGGCATTGCTCCGGGATAAAAAGAGGGAAGCGGAGAATGCCGGAGACTTCCGCACCTTGGAGCAGTATTACGACGATGTGGCCATGAGCAAAGGAATGGACTGGCGAGACCCGATTTCGGACACAGGATTTTTGAGAATTGCGGGCACGGCGCACTTCACAACTCGAAACGGAGTAATAATCGAATTACCCCGCATAGAATCCGTTCCAAAAGAAAGCGTGGAATCACTTCCCCGGTAGTTCCTTTTTCCATTTTTAAAAAAACTAGAAATGAGGAGACCCCACCCGCTTCGCGGAAGTGTGCCTATAATCTGCAACCGGTTGCACAAGCGCATCTAACTGATTCGTAGGCAAGTAGTTACAAATATTTTCAACCTTGCAATATATATGAGGACTGATATTATTTAGTCCTCATGCAAGCGCATTATCTACAACTAGAAAAACAATACGCCGTGAATAAAAATCGCGGTGCGTTTTGTGATTCTCCGCTCTGCATTGGTTTTGCGGTAAGGGGGCTGCGATGAGTGCGGTAAGGCAAAGGACAAGGGGCCGGCCCTGTGGACTTACTGAGGAACGGCAAGCAATCCTCCTATCGGCGATAAAGAAAGGATTGCCGCTAAAGGACGCGGCATCCATCGCAGGGATTTCTTATGCCAGCCTTAACAGGTGGCAAAACAAGGGAGAGGAAGAAGACGCGCCGCCCGAATTTCGCAATTTTTGCAACCATTTAAGAGAGGCGCAATCGGTTGCGGTTGATACGCTGCTTTCGCAGATTACCAACGCGGCGCGTAAGGACTGGAAAGCAGCGGCGTGGATATTGGAAAGACGCCACCCGGAGGCATGGGGCAGAACGCAACGTCTTGAACACGCAGGGCCGGGAGGACTCCCTATTGCCACGGTGGCGCTAAGTCCGTCAGAGGCCCGGCAATACATTTCCGATGACGCCCTCCATGAAATTGTTAGGGAAACCATACGGGAGGAAGACAGCAATGAAAGATAGCAATTACATGCACAGCCTTGAATTTCTGATTCGCAAGGCGCGGCAGGATTTTTCAACCTACGTGGCCCTGTTTAACCCTCCCGGTAGTCCATTCATATTCAGCAAAGTGCATCGTTACCTTGCGCAAATCGTGCAAGATGTAACGGATAAGAAGAGGGGAAAGAGGCAGGCGGTTTCCCTTCCACCACAGACTGGAAAATCGACTCTTCTTACAATCGAAGCCGTATCGTGGATCATGGGACGCTTTCCAGGTAAGCAAATTGCCATTACTGGCTTTTCCTACGATCTGGTTACGGGTTTTTCAAAAAAGATCAAAGAGCGGATAGCGCATCCCCTTTACCAGCAGATTTTCCCGAATACGACTATCAAAGAAGGTTTTGATCGGAGCGATTCGTGGGTGCTCTCCAATGGATCGGAACTTGTGGCCAAGTCTGTTGGAAAAAAGCTCACCGGGCGGCGCGTAGACTGGCTGATTGTGGATGATCCTCACGCGGGCCGGGAAGAGGCTGAAAGCCCTCTGCAACGCGAGAAGATTCAAACTTGGTATGGTTCCGATTGTTGCTCCCGCCTATCGCCGGAAGCCGTTGTGTTTCTTGTGCAAACACGCTGGCACAAGGAAGATTTGATCGGGCATTTGACGAACGAGGACAAAAAGGAAGAATTAATTGCCGCTAACGCGGAAGAAGAAATTTTTGAGGTGACGAATCTTCCCGCGATTTGCGAGGACGAAGCAAACGACCCGTTGGGGAGGAAAGTAGGCGAGGCGTTGTTCCCTGAATTGCGGGGGCTGGATTTTCTGGCAAAGGTACGGGCAAGCATTCCCGCCTATGAATGGCGCTCGCAGTATCAGGGCGACCCACAAACGGCGCTGTCTGGCAATGTGGACACGCGCAACCTGCAATTCATTACGCGGGATGAGATTCCCGAGGGAGTGGAATTTGTGCGAGGGTGGGACTTGGCCCTTACGGAAAACCAATCATCGGATTATTCCGTTGGCGCTCTGGTAGCTTACGACGCGGACCAAGACCGTCTGTTTATCGCCGATATGTTCCGGGTAAAGAAAGCATGGACTAAGTTACGCTATTGCCTAGTGGAAATTGCGGAGAGTGACCGCGAGGAATACGGCTTGCAGCGCATTGGAATTGAGGCGGTAGCGGGATTTACGGCTGTATTTCAGGAGATACACCAAAATCTTTTAGGTAAGATAAAAGTCGAAAAGCGGAATCCGCCAAAAGGAGGCAAACTTCTGAGGGCACAACCGTGGCTCAATAAAATTGAAGCCAAACGGGTTTTCCTTGTGCGCGGAGCATGGAACAAGGAGTTCATAGCCGAACTGGAAGTCTTCCCTAATGGCAACCATGATGACCAAGTTGACGCCGTTTCGGTAGCGTATGAGATGTTTACGGGCAGGAACCGAAACGGCGGCGTGTCAACTACCCCCAAACGTCCCCGATCCGGCCCCCGTCCCAAAGGAATGCCGCGCCGCCCCATTGTCAGGCCGGTGCATAGCGGGTTGAATCTCTTTTAAGGAAAACGATGCGTCTATTCGCTTCTCTGGCGAGTTGCAACCGGTTGCAATCGCAAGAGGAGGACTGGATGCAGGCTCGGGATGGTGGCGTTCGCCCTAGCCGTACTGGTGACTGTAGGTGATGTACTGTATGATGCACAGGTACAGCATTGGCGGGAGCAGCCGGTAAAGATAGAGAAGCCAGCAGAAGATGAAGCAGACTTCCGCCAGTGGTACGAGCACGAGTCAGACGAGACCCCGATAGGAGAAGACCAGACGCTGCCGAAAACCGAAGGTGAGAACGCATTGAATGCAGCAATGAATCCGCTGTTTGCAGGCGTAGAGATAGTGGCCGGGCCGGAACAGAAGAAGCACAGTAGTCGCCCTAGTAGCAGGAAGCACGTAGTAGCTAGTAAGAAGAAGCACGTAGAATGATATGTCATGATATTACTGCTGCGACAGAGCAGACGGTGGCCGGAGTCGAAGTGGTAATACTGGTAGCAGTAGCGAAAGAGGTAGCAGCTAGTATTACTGTTTGGTGGCGGCAGAGAAGATAGACAGGTACAGTAGTAGGTATGATAGATAGATGACATGATAGACCGATAGGAGAAGACCGCCCTAGACGCCGCGAGCATCGGTGCAAACTACAGGCGGTATGATTGCCCCGTCGTTGCCGAAGCAGGAATTGAGAATTTTCACGTGCTATCCGGACAGAAAATACATCTCTATTCTTAGGAAAATCAAAGCATAGAAGGCACACGGTTCACTAGTGCATCATCATAAAACAACATCTGACGTTCTTTCGCTGCTGAATCAGCTACAGACCAGGGCCAAAGGTACAGCGAGGGATTTTTGCGGCACGTTGCCAAACAGACGCAACCGTGTCCTCGTTTATTTCTAGTTGCGATGCCAAACTTGCTGTTACCTATGTCCTCCCCTGAAAGAGTGACATTGCGCATACTTTACATCGCTTTTGGTCCATAAGGGATGCATTTCTGCTGGAGATTGGCCGGATGACATTAAGAACGCCATAACAGCCCTATGCGTCCAGGAGATTTCTAAATTGGAGGAAAAACGGGGTGGCTACCTGATTGCAAAATCTTCCCAACATGCGTTCAAAATGTTACGGAAACACGGCAGTTTTCCGATTTTTTGAAAAAAGAAGAAGTCCACGTGCCGAAGCGAAATCCTTCTACCGAAACGTAAGGAATGCCTTGCAGAAGAACGTACATCTGTTCAATCATCACGCTATGATTCGTTGGCTTTTCATGTCTGCTACGCTCCTCGGCCTAGCGGCAACATTGGCAATGCGAGGGAAAGGCGCAGATTTCGGGGGATTTGAACCGGCGCTTATTACGGTAAACATTGCCGTAGCGGTTCTTGCTATCAACTTTTCTTTTGCTGCATACCAGAGTTCGGAATACCGTTTATTCCAGCGTGGACTCTCTTCCAATCTCCTGTTTTTCTGTTTGTGTGTTTTGGTCGGGGCGCTCTCCCCTGTGATTGCCCTCGTTTTCTACCGTTCGCTTGTTGGCGTTGTGGGAATTACAGCTCTCCCAGTAACAGCTTTCTTATCCGTAGGTCTCGTTGCAATCGCCAAATACGAGGCAACCCCAAATGCTTTGATTAAAAGCCTTATTTCTAAGCGCAAATGGCACAGAGCATTTCGAGCTTACAGCTGTAGCGTCGAAGCGAATAAGATAAAATGGAAACAACACGAATTTGCAAAACTGGGAGATATGCCCACCCATGAATATAGTTGGGCACCTCTTCCTCCTGTTCATCAAAATGATCCATTCGGCATGTTGGGAGCGATTGGCCGCACTGCGGCAAAAGCCGGAGATGCAGTAAGTCTAGTGCGTGTAACTCAAGCATTATTGGATGCACTCGATACGTGTTATGCAGAACATTACTCTAAAAGGAAAAAGAAACGATTCTCTACTGCGGCAGCGGACACGCTTAAAGCACAGCTTCGGCGTCTGTCCATTGCGGCAGAAGAAGCAGATTCAACGGGCGATATTTCAGGACGATTTTTAGATGCCTGCGCTGAGTATCTCGGAACCAAGGCTGGAGACGAGAGGCCTTTGGTCGATACTTGCTTTTTCGTAATGGTAGTGATGCTGGAATCTGGGGAGCGATGGCTAGCAAAGGGAAATGCTGAAATCGCCAAGACGCCTCTCATTATTATCCGTCTATTTTGTCAGAAGGGGGTTGATCAGTGGGAGAAGCAAAATGAAAAAAACTACGCTGCCTATATTGATTCCGTTTTTTGTCCTCACAATGTGGCTCGTTTGGCCCTAATCATGAAACGGCTTGGCAGTAGTGCCATCGAAGTAAAGGAAACAGACTATTTATATCGAGTATTTGATGCATTTGGCTGGTTGGGTTGCTCTGCACTCAAAGCAGGCAATCGTGAAACAGTCGCGGCTTGTGTCCGCAGCTTAACACAACTTGGCAGGGAAGCACGTGTAAAAGGCTTGGAGTGCCATTGGGATCGTTGTGCCGTAAAACCTGAGGATCACGCCAGGGAGCGAATTGAGTGGATTTTATCTTGGGTGGTTAAGCAAAGAAAAGAGTCTCAATCTTGCTGGCTTGGGCTCTGTTCACAAGGGCTCTCTCGCCTTGCTGGCCAGACTGTAAAAATTACTATGGCAGAGCGGGATGGTAACATTGGCCTCGAAAGGGAAGTTATTTCGGAGGCATATAAAGAATCTTTTGGTTCAGCAGCAGGTTTTCGAGAACTGGACTATTCCGATTTCTCGATGTTGAAAGACTTTGAACTGCATGGATCAATTGGAGGCACGATCATTCATGGGCCACCAACGCCGATTTTCCCAGATGAAGAAGATCAGTGAGAGGCACGCATGGACAACATATCTTTGCAGCAATGTCCCCGAAGAAATCTTCGCTCGAAGAAATTCCTGAAACGGCGCTCCACTCATTGCTTAATGCCCTATGAAAAAACGAAACACTCCTTTAGCTAACGACGAAGCCGCTTCTGGCACAGAAGTGATCAAAAGCGTAATAAGACACCTAACGAAGGGGTGTTCATCTGCTCAGTTTGAGGGAACGGTTTCGGCCACTGTAAGGGGGGAGCTCAAGATGGATTCCAGCGTCATCAAAGTGTTGCTGATTTTTGACGGAACAAATTACGCCAAAATCAACATTTTTTGGGAGGATTACGGATATGCTGATTTCCGAGACGTGGGGCTATATGGCGAGATGAACACCGGGTGGACGCGAGTAAAAAGGACCGGTTTGAAAAGTTTTCAAATTTATTGCCCTGATTACAAGATCGATGTCGCCTACTGACATTGCTCTATTTTCTGGAGTGTTCACAGTTACCGCTCGCACGAGACGGCACACCAGCCCAAATCATTGAAACCAGTTGCACCAATCACCTTCCTCTACCCTTTACACAGCCTTACAAACCGATATTTAGTTGCCTTGGTTTGATTGAATGGAACTGATTTGCACGCATGACTGCTCGGGATCGAACGTCAATGCTTCTCCTAAAGGCTCCATAGAAACATGGTGATCTCCAAGGAATCGGCGAATTACATCGAGATGAATTCCCAAGTTGACATTCTCTGGGAGCACTCCGGTAGCTTCTGCGATAGAAAGTTTGTCGATCGATGCAACGGTGATACCAAGGAGTTCATTCTCTTCGTTCAATAATGCGCCACCGGAATTTCCAGGTTGTATTGGTGCGGTGAACTGGAAATGAAGCGGATCGTCGTGTAACCCGAATAATCCGCTAATAATTCCGTCGGTAGCCTTCAACGTGTAACCCTGAATTGGTGGCAACGGATAACCGTATGCTCGAACCTGTTGCCCTAACTGTGGGGCACTTGACGCAAGCACCAGGGGAACGCCGAGAAGAGATTTCGGCGCGATAACAATTAAAGCGAAGTCGAATTCCTTTGAAACGGCGATCACCTCTCCCCATGTTTCTTTGTTGCCAAGGCCTACGACCACGCGATGGGCATCGGCGACTACGTGGGCATTAGTAAGGATATGCTGTTTGGTAATGAAACAGCCTGAACCGTAAGCTGCATCAGAATTAGGAAGGCCTCGATACCAAGACTTAAGCCCATCTTGCTGGGCAAGGGGAATAATAACGCGTTTTTCAAGATTAAGAGCAACGAAAACCCCCTTGAATTGTTCTTGGCGCATCTTTCCGTCAACAGACTCGAAAATAAAATCGCCGGATGCATAGATTAAAGCGGTGCCGTCTCGAATATCACGAATTGGGGCATACAAATGATACAATGCGCCGTCTTCTAATTCTGGGTAGATATTTTTCAGCCCTGCATCCATTATGCCACGAAAATCCGCTTCGGAAATATACGGCCTTTCATCCGGTGAGGCCCGGCGAAAAACGATGGCGACATTGCCGTAGCCGCATGAGCCATGATTGACTACAAAAAATTTTTCGTCAGGTGTGTGAAAAGCCGAGAAGATGTTTACTTCTGACACAAACACTGGCCTGCCCAATGCGTCGGCTCGGTGGCGATAGACGAATAGCAACCGGTGATAATCATGATCCCACCGAACTTCGTAAAAGTATCCCAAGCGTGAATCGTGACTTCGGAACTGAAGCGGATGCTGTTCGATAAAAGATGCCGTTTCCAAAAAATCGGCTTCATCACGATGATTTGTTTGTGGTGCCTTCATAAGTCCATCCGAAGATTTTTGGGAACCTATTGCAACGCATTGTATTCTCCCCGCTACTGCTGCGCATTGGATCAACTGCGCTGTGCAATCCGGGCTAGGTCCACTCTATCCGGGGTGCGAAGAGTTTCCTCAATTACTTCCTGAACCGGAATGCGTAGGAGAACAAGGGCCTAAAATCAAAGATGGGGCGATACGGTTGGGCACGTATCGCCTCCATTGATTACCGCACCACTACCTTACTTTTTCGCTGGAGTTTCCTGTTTGGGAGGAGGTGGAGGGACTTGATTTTGCGGTGGCTTGTAACTCTCCTTGAGCACCCTTATTGGTTGAGTTGGCTTGGAGTCCGATTTCTGTTTTGGAGGCATCTTCTACTTTCCTTGTTTTTGAGGCGAAGGCGGGGGCGGGGGCGGAACTTGGCTTGTCGGTGGCCTGTAGCTTGCCTTCCTCTCTTCCTGTTGAGGCCTTGGTTGGATTATCGGTCGTGGCGTTGGTTTTTTTTCGCTCATAAGGGTTTGGATTTAAAAAGTTGATAGCTGCAAATATGATCAATGCGATGAGGCCAAAGATCGTAGCCCGGAATGAAATTTTGCTGGCAGATTCAACTTTTTTAGTAAAGGGATTGTTTGTATCTTTTCCCTTGTATCTTTCATCTTCGGGATAGAGTTTCTGCCAGATTTCGATATCAAGAATATCCATTTGCCTATACACAGCATCTTGACTTCGGCTGATAGCAAGGAGACTGGACACGATCGCTAGTGCAAAACCAATCCATGATGCCAAAGCAAACCCTCGTGAGCACGGAACCGGCGATGGAGCTATCTTTTCAATGAAAGCGAGCGAGACAGTCAATGCCCCTCCCGCTATAAACAACAGCGTGCGCTCATACCTTCCCGCGATCTCAAGAGCAAACTTGTTCGCCTCGGCTCGTTGCGCAACATATGCGTCATGCAACGCCTTTTTGTGCTCAGGTGAGAGGATTTCTTCATTGCTCTTCTCGGAGCGGCTTTCCAACAAGAACCGCACCCCCCGCTTAATTATTACGAAAAATTTGGCGAGGCTTCTTGAGAGTGGGAATCGGAACCCTTCATCCATGACCGAGAAGTGTAGGAACTTTTTTCCATGATGCAAACTTGAACAGATTCATTGACGCCAAAAAGCAATCTGCTACAAAAACCTGTAACAAAACACGAACCACGGCGGAATAACCGGCCTTGATTTTCAAGGACTTGCGCAATCTGGCAGGGAATCCCCTAACCTCCACCACTTCAACATAAGTCGTTGAAGTTAACCCCAATCTCGGGCAAGGGGGCATTTCCCCCTTCCCTTGAACCACCTGGGAAACTGCGTTTCTCTAGAACTTCAGCCGAGTTTCGAACACCACGCTGTGGCTTACGTATTCCCGCTGGAACTCCGCATCGTACTTGAGCGTGAGGTTCACGTTTTTGCTCCCGACGACGTTGACGGCGGTGCCGAGGCCCAGGGCATTCTCGCCCAGCTTGAGACCCGGCGTGGTGAACGCGCCGCCGCCCGCTGCGACGAATTGCGAGGTGAGGTCATAGGCGGTGTCGCCGAACTCGTGGAACCAGAAAAGGTGCAGATCGGGCTGCACGAGCCAGCCTTGCGGCGTGGTGAGCGTGGTGGCTATTTTGCCGCCAAGGCCGGAGCGCAGCGACTGGATGCTCTCGCTGTTGACGTGGAGATCGGCCCCCGGCGCGCCGTGTTCGGTGTACGAATCCTGGCTGAGTTGGTTGTAGGCGAGGGACGCTATCGGGGTCAGCGTGAAGTGCTGGAAATCGACGGGATAGCCGCCAAGCAGCTTGAAGCCGACTTGCTCGGCGCTGAAGCGGCCCCGAGCGGTCTCGCGGATGTCGCCAATGCTCACGTAGCGCGTGCTGTCGTAGTGATGCACGCCGCCGAGGACTGCGCCGTCGATGTACCACGGGCTGCCGTCGTAGGAGGCGTAGAGGCTCCCGATGTAGGAGTCCACATCCTGGCCGCTGCCGGCGCGGGTGCCGCGATCGTTGACGTTGGTGGAGGCGTAGGCAAAGGAGGCCCCGAGGCGCAGGACATCGGTGGCCTGCGTGTCGCCCCCGATGGCGAGCCCGGCGGTGTTGGCGATGAAGCCGTCCACGCCGCCAACTTCGCCCTGAGCGGCATTGGCATAGAAGGTCTGGCCCCAGAGATCGAGGCCGTGCACCGTGGCGGTGTCTTTCCCTTCGCCGACGGGAGCCAACCCGCCGTTGGCGCGGATGGTGTCGTTGCGCAGCGTGATGGTTTGCAACGCCTGCGCCACCGAGGTGAGGGCCGCCGCCTGGGTGCCGCCGTTGGCCTCGGGCCGCAGTTGCGCGCCCGCTTTGTTGATGGCCGACGCGGTGGTGAGCGACTGGACGGCGAGGCTCAGGTTGCCAAGCGCGGAGTCGTTGCCCGTGTAGTTTTGCACCGAAAGCGAGGCGTTGTTGGTGGGGACTGGTGTATAACCGGAGGTGGTGCTGAGCGGGACGCTGGTCAAAAGCAGCGAGCCCGCGCTGTAGCTGTTGCCTTGGCTGTCGATGCCGCTGCCGTCGGCTTCCACGACGCGGTAGAGGCGGTAGCCGGAGATGGCGGTGGCGTTGACGGGGATGACGCCCGAGTAATCCTTGGCGAGGACGAGGGTCTGGTTGATTTTGACCTCGCTGCCCGCGTTGATGGCGAAGGTGGTCTGGCTCAAGTCGCTCACGGCGTTGGAGTTGATGAGGTAGCCGTGCTCGCTGTTGCCGATGGTGAGTGCGAGCGCGCCGGTGCCACTGGCGGCCCCCGTGACGGTGAGGGTGCTCGTTTGCAGATCAAGCAGCGCATTGTTGGTGAGGGCGCCCGCGATGGAGACCGAGTTGGCCAGCGCGAGGGTGCCCGCGGTGTTGGTCAGGTTGCCCTCGAAGACCGATCCCGTGAGCGTCCAGAGGCCGGAGCCGGTTTTCTCCAATGTGCCGAAGCCTTGGTACTGAGCGGTGGCGCCGGTGTTGTCGAGATTGAACGCGCCAACGCTGGAGCCCGTCAGTTCCAAGGCTCCATTGGCGCCGCCGTTGATGACGGTGCCCTGGATGGCGGAGGTTTCGTAAAGGGTAAGGCGGTTGCTGCCGGAGCCGAGCGCGATGGCCACGGCGTTGCTGCCGGTGGCGGCGATGGTGCCGGTGTTGATGATCCAGCTATCGCCGTTGCCGGTAAGGATGCCGAGGGTGCCGGTGGTGGTGATCTGGCCGAGGTTGACGATGAGGTTGGTGGTGGCGTCGGCGTAGACGGCCACGCCGCGCACGGAGATCGTCCCGCTATTGCCGATGCCGACGGTGCCCGTGGTCATGGTGTTGGTCCCGGCGACGGTTATTTCCGCATTCGAAGAGACGAATGGGACCGAGCCGCCGCCGCTGTAAGCGACGATGCCGGTGGAGCCGCTAATATACCCCTCGTTGATGACGAAAATGGTGCCCTCGGGCGAGGCGGCATGGATGCCCGAGCCGTCCTCGGCGCTGATCTGCCCGGTGGGACTGTTGGTGATGGTAATGGAGCCGGAGACATCGGCATAGGCCTGGATGCCGTCCCAGCCCCAGCCGTTGTTAAGGGAAGTGTCCGTCTTGGTGGTAGTGACGATGCCGCTGTTGTAGGCGGTGGCGTTGCCGATTTCGGTGCCGACTTCGATGGCGCTGCGGTTGGTGGAGACGGCGGTGCCGGAGTTGGTGACGGAGGCGTCACCGTAGTTGGACCACGCGATGAGGGCGTATTTCTGTGTGGAGAAGACGTAGCCGGAGTTGGTGACGGTCGCCAAGCCGCAGTAGTTGATGGCGCGCGCGCCTTCGAGCAGCGCCGTGACATAACCGGAGTTGGTGATGCTGACGGTGACGGGCGTGCCCAGGGTCTCCAGGACGTTGTCGCTGTTGTCGTAGTAGGCATCGTGGTTGCCGTCGGCGTAGAGACCGCGGAAATTGGCCGAGGAGACGGTGCCGCTGTTGATGACGGTGGCGCTGCCGAGGTTGGTCGAGGCGGTAATGCCTTCGTTGCCCGCACCGCTTGCGGAAACGGTGGCGGCGGAGTTGATGTACAGGTCGCCGCCGTAGTCGCTGCGCAGCCAGATGCCGCCGAAGCCGCCGGTGGAAACGATCGTCACTCCGCTGCCCGCGTAGACGGAGACGTTGTGGTTGGTGTTGTAGGACTGCGAGAAGACGCCGCTATAGGTGGAGTTGACGGTGGTGGTGCCGGTCAGGGTGATGGTTTCGTTGAAGGTGCCGGTCAAGGAAGGATCGGGCTGGAGCCAGATGCCGTTGCCGTTGACGGTGTAGTTGTCCACGGTGAGCGACGAGGCGCCCAGGCCGGAGATGCCGGCAATGTTGAGAGACGAGCCGGTGGAACTGACGATGCTGCCATCAAAGGTAAAGGTGCCCGCCGAAGCCTGCGCGGCGAGAAGGAACGGGGCAAAGACAAGGGATGAAAGAATGGCCGTCCATCGGGAACGGCTCCGATGGAGCTTGGTGTGGATCGTCATGGGCGAGCTAGATTATTGGTGATTGTATGCAAATGATCTTACTGGGACATATTTTAAATTAAGAAATGACCATTATTGCAATATCAAAATAGATAAGATGCGCTAATGTGCATAAATGGAGTGTGCGTGAAAGTCTTTAAAAGGAGGATGGGGGCTCTTTGAACCTCAAAAATAAGCGTCCCAAGCGACGCTTGGTTGGGGTGTTTCGCTTTCCAGTGCGAGACGGGCTACTGTAAAGTAATGCGCGGGTTCAGCCAGACTTCATGTCCACCCCCAGGCGTCTCCAAAAAAGCGTTGGCGGCGGGGTGAAGATCGTGTAGCGATCATCTGTTCGAAATCCAATTTCCCCATATGACCAGTTCCATTTTCTTTAATAGTCAGCATGCTCCCATCGGCTCTTTTGCCAGCTTTACTTTGGGACATAAAGGGGCCAAGGGCGGTCTGGGCGTGGCGCTGGGCAAGCCCGCGGATCAGAATCTCTACATTGGCCTGGAAAATGCAAAAGGAGGGGATTTTTCGCTCCTGCCTTTCTTTGATAGCGCGGAAGACGAGAGCAAGCGTTTCGATGTCTCGGCGACCGCTGAAATCAAGAAGTCTCTTTTAAAGCCGTTCAAAGACGCCGAAATCTCGCGCGAATTCACTCCCTGCCGCGACGTCTGGCGTGCGGGCGATTTGGAATTTCGGGTTCATACTCCCGTATGTGCCGCGCCCGACCCCGCGAAGAGCGGCAAGGCGGAGCAAAAACTGGCTTACGCGCCCGCGTTGGCCGTGGAGATCGTGGTGGATAACCGCAAGGGCAAAAAGGCGCGCCGTGTTATTTTTGGTTTTCAAGGGGCCAGCGAACCTTGCCGCCGCCTGGACGACCAGGCACGTGGAAAATTTGTCGGTTTCGCATGCGGCCCCACGGGGATCGCGAGCCATTCCCCCGGGGTCCATTCCGCCCTCGGGTTCACGGCGGAGCAAATCCTCGAAGAAAAGCACGCATTCAACTACGCCTTCGGGCTGGGCAGCGCGGGGCTCTTGATGAGCAGCGTCCCGGCTGGGAAACGGGTTGTGTTGCACTTCGCGGTGGTTTTTTTCCAAGGGGGCATCGTGACCACGGGGATGAAGGGGAGCTACTTCTACAACCGGTTTTTCGACGAGATGGAGGCCGTGGCCGCTTACGCGCTCAAAAACTTCGAGGCGCTCAAGGCGCGGGGCGACGGGTTTGAGAAGATCTTCCAGCGGGCGCGCCTGAACCCTTCCCGCAAATTCATGCTGGCGCAGGCCATCCACAGCTACTACGGCAGCACGGAGCTGCTGGATATTGAGGGTGATCCAATGTGGATCGTCAACGAAGGCGAATACCGGATGATTAACACGTTTGATCTGACGGTGGATCAGCTTTTCTTTGAGATGGAGTCGAACCCGTGGACGGTGGCCAATGAACTCGACTGGTTTGCGAAACGCTATAGCTACCGCGACAAGGTGTTCTTCCCTGGGGAGCAACGGCAATACTCGGGCGGGCTGAGTTTCACGCACGATATGGGCGTTGCCAACCAGTTCTCGCGGCCGGGGTTTTCCGCTTACGAAAAAGCCGGGCTGGACGGATGCTTCTCGCACATGACCCACGAAGAGCTGGTGAACTGGCTTGTTTGCGGCCTGACTTACGAGAAGCAGACGGGGGACCGGGCCTGGTTGAAAAAAACGCGCCCCATTTTCGAGCAATGCCTGGAGAGCCTGCTGAAACGGGACCATCCCGATGCGAAAAAGCGCAATGGCGTGATGGGGCTCGATAGCTCGCGCTGCTCCGGGGGCGGCGAGATCACAACTTACGACAGCCTGGACATATCCCTCGGCCAGGCTCGCAACAATCTCTACCTCGCGGTGAAATGCTGGGGCGTTTATGTGGGGCTTGCGGCGTTGTTCGAGCGGCTGGGGGACAAACGCAGAACGGCTAGCTGCCTCGAACAAGCTCGCCGTGCAGCCGCGGCTGTCTGCGCTTCGGCGGACGCCGAGGGGCTGCTCCCGGCGGTTCTGCACGAGAAGGTGCAAAGCCGGATCATTCCCGCCATTGAGGGCTTGATTATTCCCTATTGCCTCGGCCTGGCTGAAGCTTTGAGCGAAAGCGGCCCCTATGGGGCGTTGATCGGCGCGCTCAAGTGCCACCTGCAAAAGGTGCTCAAACCGGGCGTCTGCCTCTTCCCGGATGGTGGGTGGAAGATCAGTTCGACGAGCGATAACTCGTGGTTGAGCAAAGTTTATCTTTGCCAGTTTATTGCCGAAAAAATTCTCAAGCTGGCTCCGAAAAAGACCGGCTTCGAGGAAGCCGACAAAGTGCATGCGGCATGGCTGCTTGCGCCCGGCAACAACTACTGGGCTTGGAGCGACCAAATCATTTCCGGGGTGGCCACGGGCAGCAAATACTACCCTCGCGGCGTCACCTCCATTCTCTGGCTGATGCGCTAAGTCGCTGTAAGCCCCACGGTTTTCCAGCGCCGCGAATCAAATTGGTCCCACGTTTTGCTTTCGCGGCGTTCTGCCCCAAATCCATATGATCCCGAGCCGGAAAGTGTTGTGCGTTTTCTCACTCGCCCCGAATGGAACGGTGAAGCTTGCGAAAAATTCCTCAGAATGAGGAAGTGGTGGCTGGGCCCGGAATCGAACCGGGGACACGAGGATTTTCAGTCCTCTGCTCTACCAACTGAGCTACCCAGCCCCAAAAGGGACGTTCAAAGTGTCAGAATTTCCGCGAAACGCAAGCCGTTTTCGTTGCGCTCCTTGATTTTTCCAAAAAGAAACCGCCTTTGCCGCAGACTTCTTGTCCGGGCTTCCCCCAACTCCCGCCGCTTGACTCCCGGCCCCGCGAAGTGAAAAATCCCCGTTCACCTTTTACCGGCAATGCATCTTCCCAATGGCGAGGACGAAAAGAAATCAGCGGCGCTTAATTCCGTGCTCGCCGCCTGCTTTTTGACGGGCTTGAAAATCGTCGTGGGCTTCATGACGGGCAGTTTGGGTATTCTGGCCGAGGCCGCCCATTCCGCGCTCGATTTTGTGGCCGCCATCATCACTTATGTCGCCGTCCGCGCTTCGGGCAAACCGGCGGACCGCGATCACAGCTACGGCCACGGCAAAATCGAGAACTTTTCGGCGCTCATCGAGACGCTGCTGCTGTTCGCCACCTGCGCCTGGATTATCTGGGAGGCGGTGCACCGCTTGATGTCCGGCAAGGTGGCGGTGGACGCCTCCATTTGGGGCTTCATCATTTTGGGAACGTCCATTGTGGTGGATTTCACCCGCTCGCGCATGCTCTACCGCGTGGCGGAAAAGCATGGCAGCCAGGCGCTGGAAGCCGACGCGCTCCATTTCAGCACGGATGTGTGGAGTTCGGCTGTGGTGGTGCTGGGCCTGGGGTGCGTGAAGGTGGCCACGTGGTTTCCCGGGCTTGCGTTCCTGCAAAAAGCCGACGCCGTGGCGGCGCTCATCGTGGCGGCGATCGTGGTGGGCATCAGCCTCAAACTGGGTATGGCGGCCGTCCACGCGCTGATGGACCGCACGCCGGACGGCTCCATCGAAAAGGTGGAAGCCGCCGTGGTGGCCATCGACGGCGTGTGCGATTGCCACTCCATCCGGGTCCGCCACGCGGGACCGTACTATTTCGTGGATATGCACGTTTCCATGGAGGGCCGCCTGACGTTGAACGCCGCCCACGAGATCGCCGACAAGGTGGAACTGGCCGTGCGCGAGACGTTTCCCAACGCGGATGTGACGGTGCACGCCGAGCCGATGCGGGACGGTCAGGCGCCGCAGCCGTCGCTGTAATACAACCGGGATACAAATAGTGACGGCCCCGCCGTTTGGGTTCCGAATTGACCGCGCGCCGGGGGCCGTCTAGGCTTCCTCTCCTTCCATGAAGATAAAGCGCGCACTTATTTCCGTATCGGATAAAACCGGGCTGCCTGATTTTGCCCGCGAACTCGTCAAATTTGGGGTGGAGATCATCTCCACGGGCGGCACGGCCAAGCTCCTGCAACGCGAGGGCATCCCCTGCACCGAAATCTCCGACTACACCGGCTTCCCCGAGATGCTCGACGGCCGGGTGAAAACTTTGCACCCGAAGGTGCACGGCGGGTTGCTGTTCCTGCGCGACAACGAATCGCACGTGGCCCAGGTTAAAGAGCACGGCATCGAGCCGATCGACCTGGTGGTGGTCAATCTTTACCCGTTCGAGGCCACGGTGGCCAAAGAAGGGGTGACGTTGGAAGAAGCCATCGAGCAAATCGACATCGGCGGCCCCTCCATGCTGCGGAGCGCCTCGAAGAATTACCGTTCCGTGACAGTGGTGGTGGACCCGGCGGACTACGCCGACGTGCTGGACGCCATGCGCGCCAACGAGGGCGAAACCACGCTGAAATTGCGCGAACGCCTGGCCATCAAAGTGTTCGTCACCACCTCCAAATACGACGGCGCCATCGCGAACTACCTCAACAAGGAGCAGGAAACCGCCTGCTCCTTTTCCATTTCGCTGCCCTGCGCCGCCCGCCTCCGTTACGGCGAGAACCCGCACCAGCAGGCCGCCCTTTACGGCAATTTCGACGACTTTTTCCAGAAGCTCCACGGCAAGGAGCTTTCCTATAACAACATCCTGGATATCACCGCCGCCTCCCAGCTTATCGAGGAGTTTTCGGAGCCGACCGTCGCCATTTTGAAGCACACCAACCCGTGCGGGGTGGGCTGCGACGCCGATCTGCGCGCCGCCTGGGACAAGGCGTTTGCCACCGACAAGCAGGCTCCCTTCGGCGGCATCATCATTTGCAACCGCCCGCTCACCGAGCCGCTCGCCCGGGCCATTAGCGAGATCTTCTCCGAAGTCATCATCGCGCCCGATTTCGAGCCGGACGCCCGCGCTCTGCTCCAAAAGAAGAAGAACCTGCGGCTGATGAAAAAGATCGCTTCCGTCACGATGGGCAGCGACATCGACATCCGCTCCGTGGCCGGCGGCCTGCTGGTGCAGGACAAGGACCGCGGCGAACTCAAGGATATCGAGAGCAAGGTCGTCTCCAAGCGCCCGCCCACGGTGGACGAAATGAAGGCCATGGCCTTCGGCTGGAAGATCGTCAAGCACGTGAAATCCAACGCCATCGTTTACGTCGGCAAAGACCGCACGCTGGGCATCGGCGCCGGGCAGATGAGCCGCGTGGACGCCTCCCGCATCGCCGTGATGAAAGCCAAGGATGCCGGGCTTTCGCTGGTGGGCAGCATCGTGGCCAGCGACGCTTTCTTCCCGTTCCCGGACGGCCTCATCGCCGCCGCCGAAGCCGGGGCCACCGCCGCGATTCAGCCGGGCGGTTCCATGCGCGACAACCTCGTGCTGGAAGCCGCCGATGAGCGCAAAATGGCCATGGTTTATACCGGCGTGCGCCATTTCCGGCACTAATTTGATCCCATAGACCTCACGCAAAGACGCCAAGCCGCAACGAACTAAGCCCTTGGCGACTTTGCGGCTTTGCGTGAGAATAGAAGTGTTATGAATACCCTACGGCTTGGAGTGAATATCGACCACATCGCCACGCTACGGCAGGCGAGGTACCCCGGCATGCTCGATTCGCCCAACTGCGAACCGGACGTCGTGGCCGCCGCCGCCATTTGCGAGCGGGCGGGAGCCGCGGGGATTACGACGCACCTCCGGGCCGATCGCCGCCACATCCAGGACGCGGACGTTTACCGCCTGCGGGAAAGCCTCCAAACGAAGCTCAACCTGGAAATGGGCAACACGCCGGAGATCGTCGAGATTGCGCTCAAGGTGAAGCCCGCCGATGTCTGTCTCGTGCCCGAGAATCGGCGCGAAGTCACCACCGAAGGGGGCCTCGACGCCGCCGGGCAGCTTGAAGCACTGCGGTCCACCGTGGCGCGGCTCAACGCCGTGGGCACCCACGTGAGCCTGTTCATCGAACCGGCCCGCGCGCAAATCGATGCCGCCGTGGAACTCCGCGCCCATTCCGTCGAGCTTCATACGGGGGCTTTTGCCAACACCCAGGGCGAAGCGCACGCCGCCGAACTGGCCCGCATTCGGGACGCCGCTGCGTATGCGCACGGCTTGGGGCTGCAAGTCAACGCCGGGCACGGTATCAACTACGTCAACATCGCCGAAATCCGCGAAGTGCCGTTCTTGAGCGAACTGAACATCGGCCACACCATTGTTTCCCGCGCGATTTTCGTCGGCTTGGAAACGGCGGTGAAGGAGTTGATCGCCGCCATGCGGGGATAACCCGAAACCGAAGGGGTGAACCATGACCCAAACACCTCAATGGCTTGACTGGGCGAAGCAGCTCCAGGCGGCAGCACAAAACGGGCTGACGTTCGCCAAGGACCCCTTCGACATCGAGCGTTACCAGGCCGTGCGGCAGATCGCGGCGGAAATGCTCGCCGCCGGGTCCGGCGTGGAGCCGCAAAAAATCCTGGCGCTCTTGGAAAAGGAGATCGGCTATTGCACGCCAAAAGTGGATGTGCGGGCGGCGGTTTTTAACGGGGTGGGGGAGATATTGCTCGTCAAAGAACGCTCCGATGGGGGCTGGAGCCTGCCGGGAGGCTGGGCCGATCCGTGCCAATCCGCCGCCGAATGCGTGGTGCGCGAAGTGCGGGAGGAAAGCGGCTACGAAGTGCGCACCACCAAGCTCGCCGCCGCGTTTGACCGCGAGAGGCACCCGCACAACCCGCCGTTTGCCAGCCACGTTTACAAACTTTTCTTTTTGTGCGAGATCACCGGCGGGCAGCCCTCCGAGACGCTTGAAACCAGCGCCTGGGGCTTTTTCGGTGAGCACGCCATCCCGCCCCTTTCGATCAGCCGGATCACCCCGGACGAAATCGCCCGGCTCTTTGTTCACTATCGCAACCCCTCGCTGCCCACGGATTTCGATTAACCCCACCTCACGCACCCATGGCCAACCCTGTTTACATCCTCGGCACCGGCATCGACCTGGTGGATAACGCGCGTATCGCGGCGTCGATTGAAAAATTCGGCGACCGCTTTCTGCACCGCATTTTCACCGAAGGGGAAATCGCCTACTGCGCGCCGTTCTCCGACCCCGTGCCGCACTATGCCGCCCGGTTTGCGGCGAAAGAGGCGGTGTCCAAGGCGTTCGGAACGGGCATTGGCAAGGCACTGGGTTGGAAGGAAATCGAGGTTTGCCGCAACGCCTCGGGCGCGCCCTTCATCCGGCTCCATGGCGGCGGGATTGAACTTGCCGCCCAGCGCGGCGCGACGCAAATTTACGTCAGCCTCACCCACACCAACACCCACGCCGCCGCCAACGCGCTGCTGGTGGGGGAGGTTTAGCAAATTCGCAGTGACGCAGATGACCGCGAGATTTTCACTTTCTTTGTATCCGTTACCCCGAAGCTTCCCACCCATCTCGTGCCGAAACTCTATTTCGGCACGCAATTGTCCACGCAACTCTATTGCGGCAATGGAGTTGCCGGAGCAATGGCGTTCCCAAATGGAGTTTGGGAACGAGATGAAAAGAACGCTTCATCTTTTTTTCTGAGTTCCAGATAACATTTTCCCATGCCTGCCCACGCTTCCCATTCCCCCGGCGCACCGCCCGCCACGCTGGTCGCCCCGACCAAGACGGAGCCGGTCTTTACGCTCATCCGCTATGACAAGGCGGACTACGAAGAGCGCCGCGTGCCGGGCATCGAGGATCTCCTTGATTGCCGCAGCCGGGGCAAGGTCTGCTGGATCGACATCGACGGTTTGGGCGATGTTTCGGCGCTGCAAAAGCTGGGAGAGCGTTACGGGCTCCACCCGCTGGCGCTGGAGGATGTGTTGCACCGGGCGCAGCGGCCCAAAATCGAGGAATACAAAGACCACTTTTTCATCGTCGCCCAAATCCCGGCTTGGAACGGCGCGCACCGGCTTGTGTTTGAGCAGGCCAGCCTGTTTTTAGGCGAGGATTTCCTCATCACCATCCAGGAAAATCCCGCGACGGATATTTTTTCCCCGGTTCGGGAACGGTTGCGCACGGGGCGCGGGTTCGCCCGCACGCGGGGCCACGATTACCTCGCCTACGCGATCTTGGACTCCATCGTGGATCAATATTTCCCGATTCTCGAATCCCTCGGAGAGAGCATCGAGCGGCTGGAGGACGAACTGCTGGCCCGGCCCACGCGCCAGAGCTTGGTGGCGTTGCACGACCTCAAGCGCACGCTTTCGCGCATCCGGCGCAACGTCTGGCCGCTGCGTGATCTTTTCAATACGCTGATCCGCGACGAATCCGGCATCATCACGCGCGATACCGGGCTGTTTTTGCGCGATTGCTACGACCACACGGTGCGCTTGATGGACGTCATCGAAAGCTATCGCGACCTCACGGCGAGCATCATGGATATTTACCTTTCCAGCGTGGAAATGCGCACCAACGAGATCATGCGCGTGCTCACGGTGGTCAGCACGGTCTTTATCCCGCTCACGTTCATCGTGGGCGTTTATGGAATGAACTTCGAGCACATCCCGGGGTTGAAAGACCCCCATGGATTTGACCTCTGCATGGCAGCGATGGCGCTGCTGGCTCTGGGAATGCTCGGCATTTTCCGTCACAAAAAATGGATCTAGGAGCGGCGTGGACAGAACAAGCGAAGGAGGGCTTCGAACTGGTGCAGCTCAAGAGCGGCCAGCGGAGCGTCAAGAGCCTGGCCACGGGCGAGACGATGCACGTCGGCACGGGGCCGCTCACGGAGGCCGACGAATTGCACGTTGCGCAGCAGCGCATCGCCGAGCGGGCTTGCGCGTGCCAAAACGGGCCGTTTGTGATTTGGGATGTCGGCCTCGGCCCCGCCGGGAACGCCGTCGCCACGCTGCAAGCCTTGCGCGGCACGGGCGCGGAGGTGGAGATCCACAGCTTTGAAGTGGATACCGCCGTGCTGGAGTTCGCCCTTGGCCACTCGGAGGCGCTGGGCTACCTCGCGGGCTGGGAGGCGGCGGTTGAAACGCTGCTGGAAACCGGCGAGGCCCGCCCCCTGCCGAACGTCCGTTGGAGGCTTTACCGGGGCGATTATGGCGAGCTCTTGCACCAAGCCCCGCCGCCCGCCGCGATTTTTCACGACCCCTACTCGCCGGCGCGTAATCCCCTCATGTGGCGGCTGGAGGTTTTCCGCGCCGCCCGGGAGCGGATCGGTGATGGCGAGTGTCTCTTGACCAACTACACGCGCTCCACCGCCGTGCGGGTGACGCTGGCCCTGGCGGGCTGGTGGGTGGGTTACGGCGCGGCAACGG
The DNA here is from genome assembly GCA_964513965.1 of uncultured Chthoniobacteraceae bacterium. Classification (GTDB taxonomy): domain Bacteria; phylum Verrucomicrobiota; class Verrucomicrobiia; order Chthoniobacterales; family Chthoniobacteraceae; genus UBA695. Next base: position 269,269 of record CAZEOO010000004.1, on the reverse strand, counting down.
GGGAGAAGGAGCAAACGACCATCGCCGCCTCCCGCCCCGGCCTATTGCAGCGCCCTCTGGATGGCGAATGGCTGCGGCGCGTCAAGGCCAGCACCAACGCCGCGCCGCAACGGGGCCTGACCTACGAGCGCGGCCCCATTTCCGACACGGATTTCGCCGCGCTCTGCGCCCTGCCGCAGTTTTCCTGATACGAGCGGCCTACGTTCAGTTGGTTCTTTCTTGGCCGTTTTGTTTTTCGGAGAGCTGTTTTATCTGCTCTTTTAAATCACGGATTTCGTCCGTGAGCTTTTGCAATTCATTGGGCTTCGAATCGGGCGTTACGAACAGGCTGGCAATGAAGCCGGTGAAAGTTCCGAATAATCCAACGCCGGTAATCATCAAAAAAACAGCAATGACTCGGCCTTCTGCCGTGACCGGAAATTTATCTCCGTAACCTACGGTTGTGATGGTTGTCGCGGCCCACCACAAAGCATCGGATGCCGTTTTGATGTTGGAATCCGGCGCGGTCTCCAGATTCAAAATCGCAATGGACGCAAAAATGGCCAACACCAATGAAATCGAGGCTACGGAAACGAGCGTGCTTTTAGCTCTATTGGCATAGAGGGTCTGAATAAGAATTTTAGTGGATCTTATGGCCCGCAGCATTCGCAAAATACGAATGACACGCAACAGTCTGCCTGCGCGGAAAATCTGAAATTTCGGAACACTTGAAATCAAATCCAGCCAGCCCCATTTCAGAAAAGACCGTTTTGAGGGAGCTTCATAAAGCCGGATGCAAAAATCGGTGAAGAAGACACCGCAAACGAAAAAGTCGATCTCATCAAGCAGTGAATCGACCTTCTCAGGAAGAGGGAAGGCCGATTGAACGAAAACTGCCCCTAATGCGTAGATTGACAATAAGAGCATTAGGATTTGTAACAGGGAGACTTTTTCTCCGGAGGGGTTCCCAATAGCCATGGTTGCCCTTCTACTGCGGCGCGGTTATTTCGAGAAGTCATTTTTCCGACACGGATTTCGCCGCGCTCTGCGCCCTGCCGCAGTTCACTGTTTTAAACAGAATTAGCCAAAACTTGCCGCTTGATGGGGGGGACAGCCTCATCTAAACAATAGGGTAATGGCTGAAGTTCAAACCACCAACGTCTCGGGCGAAATGTCGCTGCGATTCATCGAGTTTGTGCAAATGCACGCTCAGAACGCCGCATTTTGCCTGGGCAAAATCCCGAATCCGCAAACCGGCAAACCGAGCGTCAATTTGAAGTTCGCCCGGATGCTGATCGACCAGCTTGCGGCCATCGCTTACAAAACCCGGGGCAACCTCACGGAAGATGAAGATAAAGTGCTCCAAAACGCCCTCTCCAGCCTTCAAATGAGTTACGTGGAAGTCCAAAAGGCTTCCGGCGCCGCCCAGTAAGAAGGCGCGCTCAATCCATTCCGCGACCGGTCGCGGTTCATCCCAAGCTTCCTTTCCAATGCCCGTAAAAACCATCAAAATCGGCAACCTCACCCTCGGGGGCAAACGCCCGCTCTTCATTCTCGGCCCCTGCGTGATGGAATCCGAGAAGTTTGTCTGGCGCATGGCCCGCAAGCTCAAGACCCTTTGTGCCGACGCGGGGGTGCAGTTCATTTTCAAGGCTTCCTACGACAAGGCCAACCGCACTTCCGTGGACTCCTTCCGGGGGGTGCCCGTGGAGGAAGGCTGCCAGTTGCTGGCCGCCGTGCGCGACGAACTGGGCGTGCCCGTCACCACCGACGTGCATTCCCCCGAGCAGGCCTCCATCGCGGGCAAATACGTCGACGTGCTCCAAATTCCCGCCTTCCTCTGCCGCCAGACGGACTTGATCCAGGCCGCCGCCGAGACGGGCCGCGTGGTGAACGTCAAGAAGGGGCAATTCCTCGCCCCCTGGGACATGAAAAACGTGGCCAAAAAACTCGAACGCTTCGGCGCAAAAAGCTACTTTTTTACCGAGCGCGGCGTCACTTTCGGGTATAATAATCTTGTGGCAGACATGCGCTCGTTGTATTGGTTGCGCGAAAGCGGATACCTGGTCATGTTTGACGCGACTCATTCCGTGCAGCGTCCTGGTGGAGCGGGGGACAAGACCGCCGGTGACGGCATTCTGGCCCCGGTGTTGGCAAGAGCGGCAGTAGCCGCCGGGTGCGATGGCGTTTTCATCGAAACCCACGAAAATCCCGCGAAGGCGCTCTCCGATGGGCCCAACTCGATCCCGCTGGCAAAATTGCCCGCTTTGTTGAAAAAATTGACGGCAATCCATGACCTGTCGCGTTAAATCCATGGCCTCCCGGCCCTTCGTTTCCCGGTTTCGCCCCGTCTGCGGCTTGCTGCTGGCGGCGGGGATGCTTTGCTGGCTGGGCGAGGGGACGCGTGCCGAGGCCAAGACGCACAAAAAGAGGCCGCCCGAGCCCATTGAAAGCCCCACCCCAGTCCCGGACGGTACGGAGCCCAAAAAGGGCGGCATCGACATCCCCATCCCCATCAACCACAGCGCCCAGGGCGTCTGCTTCCCCATCTGGACGGGCGGCAAACTCCAGATGCGCTACAACATGGAGATCGCCTACCGCGTGGATGCCGAGCAACTGCGGCTCACGCAGCTCAAGCTGGAAACTTTCGACGAAAACGGCAAGTCGGAGATGGTGATCGACATGCCGCAATCGATGCTCAACCTGCAAACCCGCATCATCACCAGCGCCGATCCCGTCACCGTCCGGCGCACCAACCTCGAACTGGTCGGCCAAAACATGACTTTCGACACCCAGAGCCGGCAGGGAAAATTCGTCGGTCCCGTGCGGGTGTTGATCTACCAACAAGAGAACGAAGCCGAGCTGCCCAAAACGCCCAAATCACCCGAGCCGACCCAACCCGCGGCGGCGCAGCCTTCGCCCGCTTCATCACCCGCCTCTTCACCTGTTTCAGAATGAAATTTACCGCACTGGCCCTCACCGGCATCACCTTCCTGCTGCCCCTCGCCGTCTTGGCGCAAGGCGATTTCCATATTGGCACCGAAACCGGCCTGGAATTGCAGTCCTCCACCGGCAAGGTCGAGAAAAAGGATAAAGTCCCGCCCGTAGCCGAAAAGAAAGCCACCGAAATCACCTGCGACGGTGAGACGCTCTTTGACGGCAAAGCCGCGACGGCGGTTTTCATCAAAAACGTGAAGATCGTGGACCCCCAGTTCACGCTCACCGCCGACAAACTCACGGCTTACCTTAAAAAACCTTCGAAAGCGCCCGCCGTGCCCGTCATCCCGGGTGCCGGCACGCCCACTCCCGAGCCCACCGCCCCCACGGCCACGGCGACCCCCGCTCCCAAGCCCCAGAGCAAAGCGGACGGCGGCGCCAGCGGCCTGGAAAAAGCCGTTGCCGAAGGGCACGTGGTCATCATCCAGGAGCGCACCGACGACAAGGGCGAGGTGGTCCGCTACATTGGCCGGGCCGCCAAGGCCGAGTACGTGTCGGACAAGGGGGAAATGACCCTCTCCGGCTGGCCCCAAATCCAGCAAGGCTTCAACAACCAGGTGGCCACCGAAGAGTCCACCGTGATGATTATGGACCGCGATGGGCACTTGCATACCAAGGGCTCCAGCATGACGGTTATCAAGAGCGATTCCAAACCTGACCTGAGCAAAAAACCGTGAGCACCGCCGCCGAACCTTCCGCCATCGCCACCGCTTCCGCCGAGGAGGCCGCCCCTATTCTCCGCACCGAGAAACTGGTCAAAATTTACGGGGGCCGCGCGGTCGTTAACGGCGTCGATATCAACATCCGCGCCGGGGAGATCGTGGGGGTGCTCGGCCCCAACGGCGCGGGCAAAACCACCACCTTTTACATGGTCGTGGGCTTGGTGCGCCCCAATGGCGGCCGGGTCATTTTCAAAGACCACGACGTAACCGGCTACCCCATGCACCAACGCGCCCGCATGGGCATGGGCTACCTGCCGCAGGAGGAATCCATCTTCCGCAAGCTCACCGTGGAGGAGAACATCATGGCCATCCTCGAAACCACCGGCAAATCCAAGAAGGAGCGCCGGCAGCGTTGCGAGGAGCTTTTGAACCAGTTTGGCATCGAGCACGTGGCCAAGCAACTGGCGCTCACCCTTTCCGGCGGTGAAAAGCGGCGGCTCACCATCGCCCGCTCCCTGGTGAGCAACCCAAGTTTGTTAATGTTGGACGAACCATTCAGCGGAGTGGACCCCATCGCTGTCTATGATGTGCAGCAGATCATCGTCAACCTTCGCAAAACCGGCCTCGCCATCTTGATTACCGACCACAACGTCCGCGAAACCCTCTCCATCGTCGACCGCGCCTACCTCGTTTCCGAAGGCCGCGTGGAAAGCGAGGGCACCAAGGACTTTTTAATCAACGACCCCATCAGCCGCCAGCTTTACCTGGGCGAACGCTTCTCCATGTAGCCGCCGCCCCCAAGTCGCACCCTTTTGTTCCCAATCAACCCAAATAAGGAGGAAAACCAATGCAAGTAGCCAATGTAAATGTGCCCATCAAAGTCACCGGCCGCCATGTTGCTGTGACGGATCCCATCAAGGACTACGCCATGAAAAAGGTGGAAGGGCTGCACCTCGACACCCCGCGCATCATTGAAGCGCAGGTGATCCTGGATGTTCAAAAATACCGGCAAATCGCCGAAGTCATCCTCCATTGCGCCAGTCACATCACCATCGAGGCCAGCGCGCAATCCAATGACCTTTACGCCGCCATCGACGAGGCCATGGCCAAAGTGGCCCAACAAATGCGCAAGTTCAAGACGCGCATCATGCGGCAAAGCCGCCCGAAACACGCCCAGGTCAAGACCTTCAACGAGAAGATCATCGAAGTGGCCTCCTCCACCGAGGAGCACCCCATCGAGGTCGAGCCGAAGGTCGTCGAGACCGAGCAATACCAGGTCAAGCCGATGTTCGTGGACGAGGCCATCGTGCAACTTGAAGTTTCGGACCGCGAATTCGTGGTTTTCACCAACGCCAAGACCGAGAAAGTCAACGTTCTCTACCGCCGCAAGGAAGGCGGCTACGGCTTGATCGAGCCGAACGTCTAGGCAAGTTGATGTGACTTCCCCCGGCGCCCGCGAGAAGGGATTCTTCTTTCTTGCGGGCGCCATTTTTTTGGATTGCTAATCGCTGATTTTCAAACGCTAATGGCCGAGTCGCTTCCGCGCTGGAGAACGGCGCGGCGTCCCATTTAGCCATCAGCAATTCCCCGTGAAACCCAAGGGCAAATTCCCTACTGTCACCGTCGGTGAGTTTTACACCCGGTACGCCGAAGGGCTCGGCATGACCCTGCTCGGGTCCGCTGCCGGGTTTGACCGCACCGTCAAGGAACCCACCATCAACCGCCCCGGCCTGGCGCTTTCCGGGTTTTTCGACTATTTCGCCGCCAAACGCATCCAGGTGCTCGGGTCCGCCGAACTGGCCTACCTGCGCAAGCTGCCCGGTGACCAGGTGCGCGAGCGCATCCGGGAAATGCTGCGGCGGCGCATCCCGTGCCTCATCGTCGCCCGGGGCAAGCGCCCGCCCAAGCATTTGCTCGACGAAGCCGAAGCCTGGCGCGTCTCCGTGTTCCAGACCTCCATGGTCACGATGAATTTTATCAACGCCGCCACGCTGGCCCTGGAGCGGGAGTTCGCCCCCACCGTCACCGAGCACGGCAGCATGGTGGATATCCTGGGTGTCGGCACGCTGGTCCGGGGTTCCGCCGGGATCGGCAAAAGCGAGTGCGTCCTGGGGCTCCTGGAGCGCGGCTACCCCCTCATTGCCGACGACGTTACCCGCTTGCGGCTCATCGACGGCCGCCATCTCGTGGGCACCGCCCCCGAACTGACGCGCCACCATATGGAGGTTCGCGGCGTCGGCATCATCAATGTTTCCTCTATGTTTGGCATCAGGGCAGTGCGGGTTGAGAAGGTGCTGGACCTCATCGTCACGTTAAAAGACTGGCAAGAATTGGAAGAGCCGGATAGAATAGGGCTCAACCAACAATTTCACGAGATATTGGGCATCCAAGTCCCTCATATCACCATTCCCGTGCGCATTGGGCGGGATCTATCGCGGCTGGTGGAAGTCGCCGCGCTGGATCAAAAGCTCAAGAGCATGGGGCAGGATAGTGCGAGGGAGTTCAATGACCGTCTCTTGAATGCAATGCAGAAAAAACTGTAATGGGCCTCCTAAGCCGTAAAACCACGAGTAACCAAGACCAAACCGTCGCGAAAGAATTCACCATCCTTAACCGCCTCGGGCTGCACGCCCGTCCGTCGGCCATGTTCGTGAAGGCGGCCAACCGGTTTAAGGCCGAAGTGTGGGTTGAAAAGGATGGCGAGCAAGTCAACGGCAAGAGCATTATGGGCCTCATGATGCTCGCCGCCGGGCAGGGCTCCAAACTGCTCGTGACCTGCGAGGGCGCCGACGCGGAACAGGCTTTGGCCGAGATCGAAGCGTTGATCTCCCGCCGGTTCGACGAAGAATAGCCGCCGGTCCACGCTGGTCACCCCCTGTCATCCCCTATTGCCCCTTCCCGCTGGGAATTCCTGCGGGGATGCGCCCCGGAGGGTTGTCTTTGTGAAAATTCTTTACCGCGGGGTGCTGTAATCCCTTGCAGCCGGGCACTTTTGGCGCAAAAATCTAAATTCGCGTGGCCGAAAACGGATCACGAAAAGAAATGAGCGATACCCAGCAGCGAATTGAGCGGCGTTTCCACGGTGTCGGCGTGTCGCCCGGCATCGCCCGCGGCACCGTGTTCGTGCTGCGGCCCGAGGACGAAGAACCGCCCAAGCGGGCCATCGAGGAGTGGGAAGTGCCCGGCGAAGTGACGCGCCTCGAAGCCGCGCTGCTGCAAACGCGCGAGCAGATCGTCGAAATGCAGAACCGCATCGCGGGGGCCATCGGCGCGAAAGACGCCAGCATCTTTGACGCCCACCTGCTCGTCGTCGAGGACCGCACGCTGATCGACGAAGTGCTGCGCACCCTCGACCGCGACCGCTTCAACGTCGAATTCATTTTCCAGGAAGTCGCCAACCGCTACGCCAAGACGCTGAGCGAGATCGACGACCCCTACCTGCGCGAACGCGCGCTGGACATCAACGACGTCTGCCGCCGCGTGGTGCGCAACCTGATGGGCAAAGACGCCAAGACCGCCGCGCAAATCGACGTGCCGCACATTCTGGTCGCGCACAACCTCACCCCTTCCGACACCGCGCAGCTCAATCGCAAGCTGGTGCTCGGCTTTGCCACCGACGTGGGCAGCCGCACCTCGCACACCGCCATCATGGCCCGCTCGCTGAACATCCCGGCGGTGGTGGCGCTGCACAACGTTAGCGATTCCCTGCTTTCGGGCGACCAGGTGCTCCTCGATGGCTACTCGGGCCTGCTCATCGTCAACCCCAGCGACCAGACGCTCTGGGAATACGGCGAACTGGAGGTCAAGAAAACCGAAGTCGAGGACAAGCTGGAAAGCCTGCGCGAAACCATTTCCACCACGCTCGACGGCCGCCACATCACCCTCTCGGCCAACATCGAGCTGCCCAGCGACGTGGAACTCGTCAAGCAGAGCGGCGCGGAAGGCATCGGCCTCTACCGCACGGAATTTTTCTACATCAACAAAAACGAACTGCCCAACGAGGAGGAGCAGTACCAGAACTACCTGGCCGTGGCGCGCGAGATGGGCAGCCAATCCGTCATCATCCGCACCCTGGACCTGGGCGGCGACAAGTTTATGAGCGCGCTGCAACTCCCCTCCGAGTTGAACCCGTTTTTGGGCTGGCGCGCCATTCGCTTCTGCCTGGAGCGCGTCGACGTTTTCAAAACACAACTGCGGGCCATTCTGCGGGCGAGCGCATTGGGTAATATTCGCATGATGTTCCCGATGATCTCCGGCGTGGACGAAGTGCGCCGGGCCAACGCCGTCCTGGAAGAGTGCCGCCAGGAGCTTCGCGAAAAGGGCGTCCCCTTCAACGAACATATGGAAGTGGGCGCGATGATCGAAGTGCCCAGCGCCGCGCTCGTGGCCGACCTGCTCGCGCAGGAGGTCGATTTCTTCTCCATCGGCACCAACGATTTGATCCAGTACACCATCGCCGTGGACCGGGTCAACGAGCGCATCGCGCACCTTTACGAGCCGACCCACCCGGCCATCATTCGGTTGATTAAAATGATCGTCAACGCCGCTCACGCGCACAACCTGTGGGTGGGCGTTTGCGGCGAAATGGCGGGCGAAATTTCGCTCACGCCGCTGCTGGTGGGCCTGGGCGTGGACGAATTAAGCACCGGCTCCGCGCTGGTGCCGCGCGTGAAGCGGGCTGTGCAGAGCCTCGATATCGGCGTCTGCCTGCAACTCGTCGATGAGGTCAAGAACATGGAATCCGCCGACGCCATCCTGGAGAAGTGCGAGGCCATCGCCAAAGCGCACTACCCTGAGTTGATGGTGTAGCCGAAGACGCGGGGAAGGGGAGACGCCGAGAGGCGCTCCTTCGCGGGGAACCTCCGTGGTGAATCTTCCTCCGGCGGCAAAATTAGCCGCGCGCGCGACAGACGGGGATTGCCGTAAGGCCATCGGGAAAGGGCATCTCGTTTCCTGATCGTATGGATACCCATGGAAGGCAGGCGGACGTCAATCCACAAGGGCTCGGAGGGCTAGGTTATCCAATCGTCGTGCATTCCCATCTGGGGTGGGACTGGGTTTGGCAACGACCTCAGCAGTTTCTTTCACGTCTTTCCGCGCAGCATCGCGTCCTTTTCCTGGAAGGGCCGTACCCGGATGAAGCGGTCACCGAGCCGCAGGTGGAACTGCGCGGCGCTTCCGGCTACCCGAACATCACCATCATGATTTCGCGGGTGCCCGCGCGGCGCTGGACCGACGGCGCGTGGGTGGATGCCGCGCGTTACGAACTGCTTTGCCAAGTGCTCGACGGGCCGCTGGGCGCGGAGTTCCGCCATCCCGTGCAGTGGTTCTATGATCCCATGGCCGTGACAGCCTTCGCGGGCCACCTGGGGGAAAGAGCCATCGTCTATGACTGCATGGACGAGCTTTCGCAATTCAAGGGTGCGCCGCCGGAACTGGTCAAGCGCGAGCGGCAATTGCTGGCCCTGGCGGACGTGGTGTTTGCGGGGGGGCCGAAAATTCACAAGGCAAAGTCCGCCTTCCATCCAAACTGCCACTCTTTCGGTTGCGGGGTGGATGAGGCGCACTTCGGCATCGCGCGCGACGGCGCGGCTGTCACGCCTGCGGACATCGCCCATTTGCGCGGGCCGGTGCTCGGCTTTTTTGGCGTGGTGGACGAACGCATGGACTACGAACTCATCGCGCAACTGGCGGACGCCGAGCCCGAGTGGAACGTGGTGATGGTGGGGCCGCGCACGAAAGTGGAGGAAAGCGCGCTGCCCCGGCGGGCCAATATTCTTTGGTTGGGAGGGCGGGATTACGCGCTGCTGCCGCATTACGCCCACAGCTTCAACGTCTGCCTGATGCCGTTCGCCATCAACAAAGCCACGGAATACATCAACCCCACCAAGGCACTCGAATACATGGCCACGGGCAGGCCGGTTGTTTCCTCGGCCATCGACGACGTGGTGGGCCAGTTCAGCCAGGTGGCCCACGTGGCTTTTTCGCGCGAGCAATTCGTGAAGCTCTGCCGCCACGCCCTGGCATCGCCCGATCCCGAGCGCATCCGGCGCGGCATTCAACTGGCGCGGCTCAACTCGTGGGAGACGGTGGTGGAAAAAATGGAAGGGCACATCGCGGCGGCGCTCAAGGCACAGCAAACGCGTGGCGGCGCGCGTGAGACGGCGGCGCAATGACCACCTGCGGACGTTTGTGATCGCTTTCAAGACACGCGCGCGGGGGTGTTCGTGGCCGCTCCCCACGCAAAAGGCTGCTGGCACGGGGTTCGCTTTATTGGATGCCGGAACAAAGGGGGAGGAACTATGGAAACACAAGCGGATCTTTGTGAGGATCACGATGTTGCGGAAGAGCCGGTGGAGACAATGGAGGCGGCTGAAATGGCGGAGGAGGCGGGGGTTGCCACCATTCTTGCCAGCCGCCGCAAAGCCCGGCGCGCGGCCCGCGACGAGGAAACCGACGAGGCGTTGATGACGCGCGTCGCGGCGGCGGATTCCCGGGCGCTGGAGAAGCTCTTCGAGCGGCACGCGGGAGTCGTCAAGAGCGTCATTTTCAAAATCATTCACAACGAGGCCGAGGCGGAGGATGTGTTGATGGAGGTTTTCTTCGAAGCCTGGAACAACGCTTCGAAATATTCCGCCGAGAAAGGAAAGGCGCTCGGATGGCTGGTGACGATGGCGCGGCGGCGCGGCATCGACCGGCTGCGTAAGCGCCAGAGCTACTCGCGCGCCACGGACCGGCTGCAAGTGGAGGTGAAGCACGACCCGGAGGCGTGGATTTCGCGGCGCGACCCGGACGGCGACACGGAGCGCGCCGACGTGCGCGCCTTCATTCGTGCGCGCATGGACGAGTTGCCGCCGTTCCAGCGCGAAGCCATCGAGTACGCCTTTTTCAAAGGCATGAGCCAGCGCGAAATCGCCGCCCACACGGGCATCCCGCTCGGCACCATCAAAACGCGCATCGAGCTGGGCCTCAAAAAACTGAGCCTCTCGCTGGAGGCGCTCGCGGGAGAGCTTTAGAAGAAAGACGCGGGGACGCGGAGAAGGGGAGACGCGGGGAAGGCGCTCCCGCGCCGGGGGGGGGTAATTCGAGAGACGGCTTGACACGTTCATTTGTGATGATGTAAAGCTTTACATATGACCTCCAAAGAACGTGTACATGCCGCCTTGAAGCGCCAGCCGGTGGATCGCGTCCCCGTGTTTATGTGGTGCCACCCCGAAACCTACGAGCGCCTCGCCCGGCTGCTTGAGATCCCCGTGGGCCGTGTGGATGAAGCCATGGGCAATGACATTCGCCAGACATGGATCAACAACAATTACGCCATGGAGGGAATCGTCCACGAGCACGATGGGCAGACGCATCGCGATTTCTGGGGCATCGACTGGGTTAAGGAAGGGCCGTTTAACCAAGTGTGCCGCTTCCCTTTGGCGGGGGTTGATGAAGAGGAGGCGCTTGCCTACCGCTTTCCGCATGAACATAAGGAGGAACTGTTGCGGCAGATGGAGCCGGTGGCCGGGAACATCGGCCAGTATTTCCTGGGCTGCGATGTGTCGCCTTGCTGCTTTGAGATGTATTGGCGCTTGCGCGGAATGGAGGACGCCTTCATGGACTTGGCCGCCGAGCCTGAGTTCGCGAAAACCATGATTGGCCGCTGCGCCGATTTCGCGGTGGAACTGGCCGAAGCGGCCTGCGAACGCTACCCGTTGGACTGGCTATGGACGGGGGACGACGTGGGCAGCCAGACCGGGATGATGATGTCGCCGGAAACCTGGCGGAGCATTGTCCGCCCGCATTTGAAGCGCGTGTTTGACGTGGCCAAGAGCCGGGGCATGTGGGTGGCCTACCACAGTTGCGGCGCGATTCGCGACATCGTGGGGGACTTGGTTGAGCTTGGGCTCGACGTGCTCAACCCGATCCAGTGCAACTGCCCGGGCATGGACCCCTTTTCGCTCAAAAAAGAATTTGGAAAGGATCTGGCGTTCATGGGGGGCGTGGATACGCAGGGGATTCTCCCCAACGGAACCGTGGACGATGTCCGCCGCGCAACACGCCGCTTGCTCGACGAAATGACCGCCGATGGCGGCGGCTACATCCTTGCCGCATCGCACACCATTCCGCCGGAAACGCCGGACGAGAATATCTTCGCGATGTACGCAGAAGCTGGCATCAGCCGCACGGAAATTTTCGACCGTGCCGCCGCGATCCGCGCCGCTTTGCCCGCCTAGGATCTACAAGTCCACCAAGGCGCTAGTGCGACTTGACCATCTTATCGCGGAAGTCTTGCATCCGGGCGCTCAGTTCCAGGAGTGCGTTTTTGATGCCCTGGTAGGACTTGCCCGTTTTGCGAACCACGCCCGAACCGACGAGGGATTGCAGCTTCTCGTAAGCCCGCAGCCGCAGCATTTCCTCGCCGCCGCTTGCGGCGTTGCGCGCCCTCAGGTTTGCGTAAAGAACTTCGAAAAGGGCTTTGAATTCAAAAGAGGTGTTCTTGAGAAGCACCGCGACCAGCTCTTCGGTAATCATGTCCGGTCCACGCCGCGAAAAGCCGCCGCAGGAATTTTGGTTCATCCTTTCCTTTAGCATCATCTCGGGCAAAACGCGAGCAAAGTTCTTGGATCGCTCGAAATGTTTGCTTTTCGCGCGGCCCCGAGGGCACACTTGGCATCATGCACGATCCACGTTTTGACAAGCTGGCGCAACTCTTGACCGGGTTTTCCACCGCGTTGCGAAAGGGCGATAAAGTTCTCATTGAGGCGTTCGATATTCCCGCCGAGATGACCGTGGCGCTGATCCGCGCGGCGCGTGCGGCGGGCGCGCTGCCCGTGGTGCAGACTTACCAGGCGCGGGTCGCGCGCGAGATGGCCCTGGGCGCGGAAGCGGCGCAGTACGACGTCATCGCCGAGGTGGAACTGGCCCGCATGCAGCACATGGACGCCTACATCGCCGTGCGCGGCAGCCACAACATCGCCGAGATGAGCGACGTGCCCGCCGAGCGCACGAAACTGGTTTCGCAAAAGATGAAGCCGGTGCTGGACCACCGCGTGGGCAAGACGCGCTGGGTGGTGCTGCGCTGGCCCTCGCCCGCCATGGCGCAGCAGGCCGGGATGAGCACCGAGCAGTTCGAGGATTTTTACTTCGACGTGTGCACGCTCGATTATTCCAAAATGAAGCCGGGCATGGCCGCGCTGGCCGAGTGGATGATGCGCACGGACAAAGTGGAGATCAAAGGCCCGGGCACGGACCTCGTGTTTTCCATCAAAGGCATCCCCGCCATTCCGTGCGGCGGCGAGCGCAACATTCCCGACGGCGAGCTGTTCACCGCGCCGGTGCGCGATTCCATTCAGGGCGTGTTGAGCTACAACGCGCCGACCATTTACCAAGGCACGCCGTTCGACTCCGTGCGGCTGGAATTCAAGGACGGCAAGATCGTCAACGCGACCGCCAACAACACCAAGCGGCTCAACGAAATCCTCGATTCCGACCCGGGCGCGCGCTACGTGGGTGAGTTCTCGCTCGCGTTCAACCCGCACATCCTTCACCCGATGCGGGACATCCTCTTCGACGAAAAGATTTCCGGCTCCTTCCACTTCACGCCGGGGCAGGCCTACGACGAAGCCGACAACGGCAACCGCTCGCAGATCCACTGGGACATGGTCAACATCCAGCGCGAGGACTACGGCGGCGGCACCATCCACTTCGACGGCGTGCTGATTCGCGAAAACGGCCGCTTCGTGCCGAAGGAGTTGCAAGGGCTCAACCCCGAGAACCTGGTGTAGCTGCCGGGCGCGGCAGCGGTTTCCCGCTGGTAGAGACCAGCGAATCCCGAAGCGCCTCGACCAGCAACAGCCCTTTCTTTTGCAACGTCACCGCCTGGCCGCCGCGCAGGATTCTGTCGCGGCGCTCCCCGGTCAGGGTGATCCAGAGGCAGCCCTCCATGCAGGCGATGGAAAAAGGCGCGCCATCGGGTTCCAGCCGGAACAGTTCGCCCCGGCGGAGGCTGACCGCCGGTTCATGGCCGATGGAATGAAGCTGCGGCGCGGCGTGGCGTGAGTACATGCCCCACCGTACCCGCGCGGACGGAGACGGAACAGATTCAGCCGAAGCGTTATCCGGCCAGTACAGTTTGCTCCGGAGCAAACTGTGCCGCTTGTTTTTTGCGTAAATTGTAACTGTGCTGCCCGGCGGAAAAAGATAAGCTGAGGTGATGGCGCAGACCGAAAACCAAAAGAGCCTTTTGTACGAGGAGGTGGCCCGGCGGGTGCGCACGCTCGTGCATGGCGGCACGCTGCGCGCCGGGGAGCGCATCCCCTCGGTGCGCCAGATGGCCCGGCAATGGCGCGTGAGCATTTCAACGGTGCTCCAGGCGTATGGCCTGCTGGAAGCCGAGCGGCTCATCGAGGCCCGGCCCCAATCCGGCTACTATGTGGCCCCCAAGCTCTGGAAGCGGCCCGAGGAGCCGGGAATGTCGCAGCCGGTGCAGAAGCCCACGAAAGTGAACGTCAGCGAGCTTTCGATCAACGTCATGCGGTTGATGGAGGCGACGCATCACCCGGAGTTCGTGCGCTTCGGGGCCGCCCTGACGAGCCCGGAGATGCTCCCCTCGGCGGCGCTCAACCGGGCCATGGCGGCCGCGGGCCGCCGGCGCGCCGACGCGGGCAACGGCTACGAGTTCGCCCCTGGCTGCCGGGAATTGCGGGTGCAAATCGCCCGCCGTTCGCTGGAAAGCGGCGCGGTGTTGTCCGCCGACGACATTGTGGTGACTTGCGGCGGCACGGAGGCCATGCACCTCTGCCTGAGGGCGGTCGCCAAAGCGGGGGATACCATCGCCATTGAGTCGCCGACCTACTTCGGCCTGTTGACCTGCCTTGAATCCCTCGGCATGAAGGCGCTGGAGATCCCCACCCACCCCCGAGATGGCGTCAGCCTGGAGGCGCTGGCCTTCGCGCTGGAGACGCAGCCCATCAAAGCCTGCTTTTTTATCCACAACTTCAACAACCCGCTGGGGTGTTGCATGCCCGAGGAGAACAAAAAACGGCTGGTCGCCATGCTTGCCGAGCGGGACATCCCGCTCATCGAGGACGACACCTATGGCGACGTGGCGTTTAGCGCGCAGCGGCCCAAGACAGCCAAAGCATTTGACCGCGACGGGCGGGTGCTTCTTTGCAGTTCCTTTTCCAAGACACTGGCTCCCGGCTACCGCATCGGCTGGACGGCCCCGGGCCGGTATCTGGAGCGGGTGATGCACCTCAAAATGGTCAGTTCCCTGGCCAACGCGACCTTGCCCGAACTGGCCGTGGCGGATTTCCTTGCCGCGGGAGGTTACGGCGCGCACGTGCGCAAACTCCGGCGGCTCTACGCGGAGAAAGCCGACTGGATGACCCGCGCCATCGGCGAATATTTCCCCGAAGGCACGCGGGTTACGCGGCCCGCCGGGGGGCAGGTGCTTTGGGTGGAGCTTCCCAAGCGCATCAACGCGCTGGAGCTGTTTCACCGGGCGCTGGAGCAGAAAATCAGCATTGCGCCGGGGCCGGTGTTTTCGGCCACCCAAAAGTACCAGAATTTTATCCGGATGAACGTGGGCAACCCGTGGAACCGCCGCATCGAAGACGCGCTCGCGTGCCTGGGCCGGATGATGCGGCCGTAATGCGTGAGGCGAGGGGCTCTAGTACTCCGATTCGCCCACGACCAGGTGCGCCACGCCCGCGGGGTCGCTGATATAGAAGCCGTCGAAATCCTCCGGCAGGCTTTCCAGTTCATCGCTGCGGGGCACGCCATGGTTTTTCAAGTAACGGGCGGCGGCCATCGTATCGTTGGTTTCCAGTTCCAGCCACACATCGGAGCGGGCCAACTGGGGTGCCTTGTCGATCCATAGGCGCACGGGGCCGAACTGGAAAATGCAGCCTTCCTGCTCCTCCTCCACCAGCGGCAGGTTCAAGGTATCGCGGTAAAACGCGACCGTGGCATCGTATTGATGGAGCGGCACCTTGATGGCGATATTCACACCGCCCGAGAAAGTGGGATTGGAGATATTGGCAACCATACGTAGCCAAAGATGGGGCCAAACGGGCCTCCAGAAAAGCAGAATTAACGGCGCTTCACGCCGGGGACGGGGTGATGAAAAGGCGATTATTGAACCCGGTCTTCAGACGCGCAGGCCCACCAGACACCGCCAAGAAATAAGCTAAAGAGGAGCAGGAACGTTCCTAACGTAAGCATGACAAGCACCTTTGTGCTCTGCTTGTTACATTGCGTCAACGCTTTTGTATCAATTTTGCGAAATTTGAAGCACGGACGGGATGCAGGGGACAATGCCCCTTGCCGGGGGCAGAGCCCCAGAAGCCCCCGAGACGCTTGCCCCCCTGCGCACGATCTTATTTTTCGATGCCGAAAAAATCGAAAAGCACGTCGCGGTAAACCTGCCGCTTGAAGTCGGGCAACCAGCAGAGGTCAAACTCGACCGGTTTGATCCAGCGCGTTTTCTGAAATTCCGGGTGGGCCGTGGCCACGTTGACGCGCGTTTCAAGGCACGTCATCAGCGTGAGAAAATAGACCTGCTCCTGCCCGTCAAAGCCCTTCTTCTTTCTCCCTTTGCCGAAAAGGTAGCGGTACGGCCCTTTGTGCGTGATGATGAGGTAGTCGTTGGGGCGCAGCGAGAGTTCCTCGTTCATTTCCCTTACCAGCGCCTGCTCGGCGGTTTCCCCCTGGTCGATGCCACCTTGGGCAAACTGCCACGCGCCCGCTTGGTTCACCCGTTCGCAGATGAGAATGCGCCCGTCCGTGCGCTGGAGAATCCCGGCGACGTTGGGGCGGTAGCGAGGCAGTTTGTCCATTTCACATGATTATCGCACACGACGGCGACTCTGCTGCTTGGTGGATTGGGCTGTCTTCGCTTTTTTTGCGCGGGCTGCGGGCCGGGGCGCATCGGCGGGCTTGTACTTGGCCAGGGCCACCATCACGTGCGGCGCGAAGAGATGCGGCTCGATGAGGAATGAGTCGTGCCCCTTGTCGGAGTGGACGGTGATCCACATCACCGGCACGTGCGCGGTCTTGAGCGCCTTCACAAGCTTGCCCTGCTCCTTGGGCGGGAACGCGCCGTCGGAGTCGATGCTGAAAACCAGGTACTCCTGGTCGCGGCACCGCGATAAAAGCTCCGCATACGTAGGCGCGCCCGATTCGGCCAGGAGGTTGAACCATTGCCAGGCGTCGAGGATGCGCAGGTAGGAGTTGGCGTCGAAGCGGCTCACGAATTTGACGCCCTGGTGGAGCATGTACGACTCCACGGGGCTGTTCATGGCATACCAGCCAAACGGCGGGGCGTCGCTGACGACCACGTCGCGGGCGCGCTCCTTCAAGGCTTCCAGCGATATGAAGGTCTTGTGCGCGATGCGCCGTGCCAGTGCCAGGCCGGTTTCGGGCCGGGGACCGTCGTAATGGTCGCCGCCGCGGAAGTTCGGGTCCGCCTCGATGGCGGTGATCTGCTCGAAATTGAGGATGCGCTGGAGGATGGTGGTTTCCAGGCCGCTGCCGATGGGGATGACGGTTCGGACGCGCTTGGGATATCGCGTGGCGAAGCTCAGCGAAAGGAAACCGCCGAGCGAACTGCCGATGACGGCGTGCAGCTTGCCCACGCCCAGGTGATCCAGCAGGCGCACTTGGGAATCGACGATATCGCTCACGCGCAGCACGGGGAAATCCGGGCCGTAGGGCTTGCCGGTTTTGGGATCAATGGAGGCGGGGCCGGTGGAGCCGTAGCAGCCGCCCAAATAGTTGGCGCATACCACGCAATATTTGGTGGTATCAATCGCCTTGCCCGGCCCGATGAAGCCTTCCCACCAGCCTTCGTACATCTCCTCCGACCAGCGGCCGTCCAGGCCCGGCACGCTTTGGTTGATCCCTGCGGCGTGCTGGCTGCCCGTCATGGCGTGGAAGAGCAGGATGACATTGCTCTTGGCGCGGTTCATTTTCCCGTAAACTTCGTAAGCGAGCGTGAAGCGTTCCAGCACGGTGCCGCATTGGAGACGCATCGGGTTCGCTTCATCGCAGAATTCGAAGAAGCGGGTTTGAACTTTGCCGACGGAGTCAGAGAGACGTTTCATTGAGTGATCGTTATCTTAACCGAAAACAGGCGTAAAAAACACAACAGAATGAGGCCAGCCGAAGCGGATGCCGGGCGGCCTGGGAGTTATCTCGTGCCGAAACTCTATTTCGGCACGCACTTGTCCCCGCAACTCTTATTGCGGCAATGGAGTTTGGGAACGAGAATAAATCTGCGTTCATCTGCGAAATCTGCGGACTCTGCTTCTGTGATCCAATTTCTATGCCGTGGCCGCGCGCAGCGCCTGGTCGAGGTCGGCGGTGAGGTCGTCGATGGCTTCCAGGCCGATGGAGAGGCGCAGGAAGTCGGGCGTGACGCCGGTGGCAAGCTGGTCCTCGGGGCTGAGCTGCGAGTGGGTGGTGGAGGCCGGGTGAATGACGAGGCTTTTGGCATCGCCAATGTTGGCCAGGTGCGAGAAGAGCTTCACGCTGTTGATAAAGCGTTTGCCCGCTTCCTGGCCGCCTTTGATGCCAAAGCCGACCAAGCCGCCGAAGCCACCTTTGAGATATTTGACGGCGGTGGCGTGGCTCGCGTGGCTGGCCAGGCCGGGATAGCTGACCCACGCGACGCACGGGTGCTGTTCCAGGTAGCGGGCCACGGCCAGAGCATTTTCCCCGTGGCGGGCGATGCGCAACGGCAGCGTTTCCAGCCCTTGCAGCAGTTGCCAGGCGTTGAACGGGGATTGCGCCGCCCCGAGATCACGCAAAATCTGAAGGCGCACTTTGAAAACGAACGCGACGTTGCCCATGCCGGGGATGGCCTTGAAGGCGTCCCACAACACGAGGCCGTGGTAGCTCGGGTCCGGCTCGGTGAACTCGGGGAACTTGCCGTTGTCCCATGCGAACTTGCCGCTATCCACAATCGCGCCGCCCAGGGTGGTGCCGTGGCCGCCCACGTATTTCGTGGCGGAAAGCACGACGATGTCCGCGCCGTGCTCGATTGGTTTCACAAGGCCCACGCCGACGGTGTTGTCCACCACGAGCGGAATGCCCGCTTCATGGGCGATTTGGGCCAGCGCCTCGAAATCGGGCACGTCCAGCTTGGGGTTGCCGATGGTTTCGGCATAAATGGCCCGCGTCTTGGGCGTGATGGCTTTACGGAAAGCCTCCACGTCCTGCGAATTGACGAAGCGGACCGTGCGCCCCAGCTTCGGGAAGGTGTGTTGGAAAAGCGTGAAGGTGCCGCCGTAAAGGTTGTTGGCGGAAACGATCTCGTCGCCCAGGCGGGTGATGGCCAGGAGCGCGCCGCTGATAGCTGCCATGCCGGAGGCCGTGGCCAGCGCGGCGGTGCCGCTTTCGAGGGCCGCCATGCGCTGCTCGAACACGTCGTTGGTGGGGTTCATCAAGCGCGTGTAGATGTTGCCAAACTCCTGGATGGCGAAAAGCGCCGCGGCGTGCTCAGTGTTTTTGAACACGTAGGAGGTGGTCTGGTAAATCGGGACGGTCCGGGACCCCGTGGTGGGGTCGGGACTCTGCCCGGCGTGCAAGGCCAGCGTTTCGAAACGGAATTGCGACATGCCCCTTATTTTGAGCCGGTTGCCTTCATAGCTCCAGAAGAAAGATTACGCCACGCGGTTGAGCGTATGGCGCAGTTCTTCGATGCTGATCGGCTTGACCAGGTGCACGTCAAACCCCGCTTCCTTGCTTCGGCGCACGTCTTCCGCCATCCCGAACCCGCTGATGGCGATGGCGGTGATGCCCGGGAAAAGCGTCTTGACCGGGCCGATGACGTCCAGGCCGCTCCCGTCGGGCAGACCCAGGTCGCAAAGCAGCGTTTGGAAGGGGCTGGCGGCGGGCTGGGCGGAGGCGGCTTCCAGCGCCTCGGCGCGCGAACCGGCGCTGACTACGTCGTGCCCGTTCTTTTTCAGCAACCGGCTTAACACGGTGCGGGTCGCCTTGTCGTCTTCCACCAGCAGGATGCGGAGCGGGTTGGTGCGGGCTGCTTCGCTCGTTTCGGCGGGATGAGCCGGGGCCGGGGCTTCCTGCCCGTTTTTGCCGAGCGGCATTTCAATGGTGAACGTGGAGCCCTGGCCCAGCCCGGGGCTGGCCGCGCGGATATTTCCGCCATGGACTTCCACGATGGCCTTGGTGATGGCCAGCCCGAGGCCGAGGCCGCCAAACTGCGGTTTCCCGGTGGCTGCCCCCTGCTGGAAGGGATGGAAGATTTCGGCCAGGAACTCGGGCGCGATGCCCATGCCGCTATCCCGCACTTCCACGGCGAGCGTATCGGGGCCGGGGTTGAAGGTGCGGATGCGGATTTCGCCTCCCGGCGGGGTGAACTTGATGGCGTTTTTCAAAAGGTTCCAGAACACCTGATGCAGCCGGGCCATATCCGCGCAAACCTGGGTGGAAGCGGCCTCCCGCGTCCACTCCACGTGCAGATTTTTCGAACTGTATTCGTGGCGCAGGATCTCGAGGGTTTGCTGCAACGGCTCGCTGGCGCTGAAGGGCTGGAGGTTGAGCGAGAACTTGCCGCGGCTGATCTTGGTGAGGTCGAGCAGGTCGTCAATGAGGCGCGCCTCCAGTTCGATGCTATTGCGGATCATGCGGAACTGCTCCCGAACCTCCCCGGTGATGGAGGCGTCGTCCTCCGCCGAACTTGCCGTGAGCAGCACCGGCGTGAGCGGAGTGCGCAGTTCGTGGGAAAGCGTGGCCAGAAAGGTGTCCTTGGATCGGTTGGCCTCCTCCGCGCGGCGCTTGGCTTCCACCAGGGAGGCTTCCATCGACTTTCTTTCGGTGATGTTCTCCTTCACCGCGAGGAAGTGGGTGATGGAACCCTGGTCGTCAAAGATGGGGCTGATTAAGGCGTTTTCCCAATAAATCTCTCCGTTCTTCTTCCGGTTGCAAAATTCCCCGTGCCATTCCTTGCCGGCGCGGATGGTGGCCCAAAGCTGCGGGCCGTGGCGGGCGGTTTCCGACGCTTTGAGCAGGCGCGGGTTTTGGCCGCGAACCTCTTCGAGGTTGTAGCCGGTGAGTTCGGTGAACTTCGGGTTCACGTATTCGATGTGCCCCTGGGTATCCGTAATCATGACCACGCTCGGGCTCTGCTCGACAGCCCGCGAAAGCTGCCGCAAGCGCAGTTCGGTTCTCTTGCGGCGGGTGATGTCGTGGAAAAAGACGTTCAGCCCGTCTCCGGCGGCTGGGTGCGCGCGGACTTCGAGCCAGCGGTTGACGGGTTCGGGGTAGTATTCCTCGAAAGCCACGGAGGTGTTTTGCTCCAGTGCCTTGCGGAATTCTTTTCCGAACAAAAGGCGCTCCGCTTCGGGAAAAGCTTCCCAGACGGTTTTCCCGAGCAGTTCCTCAGAGGGCTTGCCGAGCAGTTCGAGGGCCGCGCTATTCACGCGAGTGAAGCGGTAAGCGCGGTCGATGGCCACGAAGCCGTCGTTGGTGGATTCCAGCAAATCCGTTGTGGCCTGCTCATGCGCGCCGCGGGCGGCGGCGGCTTCCTTGTTCAGCCGAAGCACGCCGAGCGCCAGCACCAACAGGCTCACGAGCGTCCCCGCGGGAAGCACCATGAAGATGGTCCGGCTGGCCGCCACCGAAGCTTTTTCCCGGAACTCCAGCAGCCGCAGTTCCTCGGTTCTCATTTGGTCCAAAGTGGCCACCGCTTCCTTGAAAGTGTTTTCCCCATGGCCGTTGGCGACCATCTCCGCCGCTTTTTCCAGTCCCTCGCTCTGGCGGGTGTCCAAGACCTTTTGCGCTTTCCGGATTCGTTGCGCGATTTGCTGCTGGAGCGGGGCGATCTGCTGTCGCTGCGCCGGGTTGTCCTGGGTCAGGCTTTGCAATTGGGCCATTTGGGCATCCACGCCCGAGACATGGGCATGGAAATCGTCCAGGTAACGCTGTTGGCCGGTGAGGGCGTAACCACGGGTCGTTCCGCCGATGGCTTCCAGTAAGGAATGGACCATGCCGATCTGGGCAAGGACGGCTTGGGTGTGCTTCGTCAATCTCGCGGTTTCGGCCCAGTCCTGCGCTTGGCGGTAGCTTAATGCGCCCATGGCCACCAGGGCGCAAACCGCCGCCGCCACCACCAGGGTGGTTCCTCGTTTTAAAGCCCACCCGGGGGGGCGCGCCCCGGGAACCGGTGGCGCGGTCGGCTGCCTAAATTTGGGAAAAAGCCGCCTTACCATGTCCGTATAACCTTCTTCGGTCTTGGGTTTTGTCAAAGGGAACCCCGGCAATGTTTTCCGCCCCAATGAAAATAAAGCATTTGACCAAAAGAGAGATGACGTTAGGAATACCGCTATTACCTCGCCGGCTAACACCAGCCGGTCATTTTTTATGCCTTTATCCACCTTTCCCTCGGAAATCGTGACCTTTCGCGATCCGGTCACCTCGCGGCGCATCCGGCAGTTGACGAACTTCAAATGCAACCACCACCATTTTTATTTCACCAACCCGGGGTGGTGGGACGGCGGGCGCAAGCTGCTCATCAGCGGGGACCGTTTCGGGCGGACGAACCTTTTCAGCGTGGATCTGGAATCGGGCGAGATCACCCAGCACACGGATAAAGACCAACCGGGGCCGCCCTGCGATACGCCGTTTCTTTTCGCCTGCGTCAACCCGGAGCGGCCCGAATGCTACTTCTGGCGGGGGCGCGACCTGGTGGCCATCGAGTTGCTCACCAACCGGGAGCGGGTGCTGTGGAAATGCCCCGGCGCCTACCTGCCCAACATCACGAGCGCCTCGGCGGGCGGCGCTTATGTCTACACGGTGGTGACGGAGGATCTCTCCAGCCGCATGACGCTCAATTTCACGCAAGGCTACGTTGGCTTTGACGAATACTTCGAGGCGCACCCGCACAGCCAGGTGGTGCGGGTGGCGGTGGATTCGGGTTGCGCGGAGGTGGTTTGGGAAGAGCACGAGTGGATCAACCATGTCAACGCCAGCCCCACCCGGCCGGAACTCATTTCGTTTTGCCACGAAGGGCACTGGCAGAAGATCGAGAGCCGCATCTGGATGCTGGATGTGGACCGCTCCAAAGCCTGGCCGGTGCGGCCGCGCCAGAAGCCGGGGGAATTGATTGGCCATGAATATTGGTACGCCGACGGGGAAACGCTGGGCTATCACGGGGACCTCCCCGGCGTCGGCGGTGTTTTCGGCTCCGTGCGCTATGACAATACGGGCGTGGTGGAGATTCCCGGCTCCGGCCAGACGGGGCACATCCACTCGCTGGATTTTTCGATGGTCGTGGGGGATGCGCAACCGTATCTGCGCGTCTGGGGGCAAAAAGGGGGGACTTTCGGCAAACCGCGCGCGCTGTGCCGCCACGACGGCACTTTCAAGACGCAGCAACTCCATGTGCATCCGCGCATTTCGCCGGACGGCAAGACGGTGGTGTTTACCAGCGACCGCACCGGCTACGGCCAGGTATACGAGGTGGAGATCGGCGACTGGAACGACCTGCCGGAAATCGAAACGCCCTAATTCTACAAGTAGATCACCGCGAAGCTTTGCGTTCCCGGGGATTGCGCGTACAAATGCGGCTTTGGACACCCTCCAGACGATGACTAGAAAGATCTCCCTCTCCCTGTTTTGCCTGCTGCTTGGCGGGCTCACCCTGCGCGCGCAAGAAGCTCCCGCTCCCCAGCTTGGCGCCATGATTCCCCGCACCATGCAAACCCTGGAAACCAGCCCCCAGGCCCGGCGGGTTCCCGTGCGCATTTTGTTCTACGGCCAATCCATCACCGCGCAGAAATGGAGCACAGCGGTGGGGGACGAACTCAAGAAGCGTTATCCCAACGCCGATCTTTCCGTCACCAACCTTTCCATTGGCGGCGTGACCGCCGAGCGCCTCATCAAAGTCGCGGAGCACGACCTTTACCCCTTCTACCCGGACTTGGTTTATTTCCAGGATTACGGCGGGTATCAGCCGGGCAAGGTTTATAAAGACGGGGAACTCGACGAGATCATCGCCAATATCCGCCGCAAAACCTCGGCGGAAATCGTGATCGCCACCCACCATGTCCGCGCTACCCAGGCTGGCGACGCGGCCCAGGACGAGAAGAACAACCAATCCGACGACGAGGCTTCGGCGAAAATCCGCGAAATCGCCAAGAAATACGGCTGCGAACTTGCGGACATCCGCAGCGACTGGAAGCAATACCTGGCCGAGCACAACCTGCCCGTGCGCCAGTTTTTGAAGGACAACATCCACCTCAACGACGAGGGGTGCGAGTTGATGAAGGAACTGGTGCTCAAGCATTTTCACCGCGTTCCCGGCGCGGTCAATCCGTGGTCGAACAGCGTGACTTCGCAGCCCGCGCGCACGGTGGCGGACGGCTCCATCGAAGTCGAGTTCACCGGCAACCGCATTGACGCCGTGGCGGCTCCGTTGGAAAACGGCCAAAAACCGGGCACCGCCAAAGTGCTCGTTGATGGCGTGGCCCCGAGCGCCCTGCCGGAGCTTTATACCTTCTCGCGCCCCAGCAGCACCGGGATCATGTGGTTCCCGACGATCTACCGCATTGAGCACGAAAAACCGCTGATCCTGGAGGAATGGAAGGCGCGCATCGACAAATTCAACGACGACAAGGGGAAGGACTTCGACTTCACCGTGATCGGCAGCAAGACGGGCGAGGACGGCAGCGGTAACAGCCTGCGCCGGTTCGTCTCCAATTCGGGCCGCGTGGTGCTCGATCCCGCCAATGAATGGAGCGTGGCGAATGCCATGGCCTACAGCAAAAAGACGCTGGAGCCGGGCTTCGAATTCACCTGGAAAGTTCTCTTAAACGGCGTGGACATTTACGCGCAGCCCGCTGGCGCGGACCCGGCCAAGGTGAACGTGACCGTCCTGGCCCAAGGGCTGGCCAACGGCAAGCACACCCTCAAGATCATCCCCAACCGGGACGGCGTGGTGCGCATCCAGTCGCTGACGGTTCACACCCCGCCGTTGAAGTAACATCCCGCGCATTTTCACTCGTTACGAATCTCCAGATTCCATGGGCAAGCGCAACGAATCAGAGATTGCCGCTTTGCGGCCATGCGGTGTGCGCTTCGCGTTTGATATGCGCTCCGCGCAGAGCATTCGCAGACCACTTGCGTTCCCAATCTGGAGATTGGGAACGAGGAGCGTCTATGCTACTCCGTTAAGTTTTACTCCACGGTCACGCTCTTGGCGAGGTTGCGCGGCTTGTCCACGTCGCAGCCCAGCTTGACGGCCACGTGGTAGGCGAAAAGCTGGAGCGGGATCACCGTGAGCAACGGCGAGAGGTAATCCGGGCAGCGCGGGATGTAGATCACGTCGTCGGCCACTTTTTCGAGCTTCTTGTTCCCTTCGGTGCCGATGGCGATCACCGGCCCCTTGCGGGCTTTCACTTCCTCGATGTTGGAGACGTTCTTGTCGTAAACCGAGTCGTCCGGCGCGATGAACACGGAGGGGACCTCCGGGCTGATGAGCGCGATGACACCGTGCTTCAACTCCGCGCTGGGGTGGCCCTCGGCGTGCACGTAGCTGATCTCCTTCATCTTCAACGCCCCTTCGAGCGCCACGGGGTAGTTGAATTGGCGGCCCAGGAACATCATGGCCTTGGCGTCGGCGTATTTGTGCGCGATGGCTTTGATGTGGTCGTTCTGCTGGAGAATGGCGCGCACTTTTTCCGGGATGGCTTGCAGTTCTTCGATGATCCGCATGCCTTCCGCCATGGAAAGGTGCCGGATGCGCCCCAGCAGCAGCGAGAGCAGCGTGAGGACGGCCACTTGCGAGGTGAAGGACTTGGTGGCCGCGACGCCGATCTCCGGCCCGGCGTGCATGTAAACGCCGCCGTCGCTTTCGCGGGCGATGGTGCTGGCCACGTTGTTGCAAATGCCCATGGTGCGGTGTCCCTTGCGCTTGCTTTCGCGCAGGGCCGCGAGCGTGTCGGCGGTTTCGCCGCTCTGGCTGATGGCAAAGACCACGGTGTCTTTGTTGATCGGCATGTTGCGGTAGCGGAACTCGCTGGCGAACTCCACTTCCGCCGGGATGTGGGCGAGGCTTTCAATCACATACTCGCCGACCATCGCGGCGTGGCAGGCGGTGCCGCAGCCGGTCAGGACGATGCGCTCGATGTCGCGCAATTCGGTCGGGTTCATGTTGAGGCCGCCGAGCTTGGCGGTGGCTTCCTCCAACGAGAGGCGGCCCCGCATGGCGTCCTGGAGCGAATTGGGCTGCTCAAAGATTTCCTTGAGCATGTAGTGGGGGTAATCCCCCTTGTTCACGTCGGCTTCGGAGAACTCGACCTTGCTCACTTTGAAGCCCGAGGCGTCGCCGTTAAGGGTGGTGATCTGGAAATCGTCGTTGCTCAAGGCCACAATATCGTAGTCGCGCAGATAGACGGCTTCGCGCGTGTGGGCCACGATGGCGCTCACGTCGCTGGCCAGGAAGTTCTCCTCCTTGCCGATGCCGAGCACGAGCGGGCTGCCGCGGCGCGCGCCCACGAGCGTGGTCGGCACGTCTTCGTGCATGACGGCGATGCCGTAGGTGCCGATGACCTCCTTCAACGCCTTGCGCACGGCATCCACCAGGCGCTTGCCGTTGGCTTCGCCCCCGGCGGCGTCGAAATATTTGCCGATCAAATGCGCGAGCACCTCGGAGTCCGTCTGCGACTTGAAGTGGTGGCCCTCGGCGGTAAGCTGATCCCTCAAAGTCTGGTAATTCTCAATCACACCGTTGTGAACCAGCACCAGTTTGCCGCTTTCATCGAAGTGGGGGTGGGCGTTGGCATCGGTGACTCCCCCATGCGTGGCCCAGCGCGTGTGCGAAATTCCCATGGAGCCGCAGACCGGCTCCCGTGCGATCAACTCGGCAAGATTTGCGATGCGCCCCTTGCATTTGCGGATGGACAGGCTGCCGTTGAGCGTAGCCAGCCCGGCGGAATCGTAACCCCGATATTCCAGCCGCCGCAGACCGTCCAAAAGGATGGGGGCCGCGTCAGCTTTGCCAATGTAACCAATAATGCCGCACATAATTTTTTTCGATACTGACAAATTTTACCCCGCAGGGCAACATGTTCGCCCAAAACGGTACTCGGAGAACTTCCCGGAAGCACTTTGGGATAGCCTATTACCCGGAAGGTTTCAACCAGGGAAAAAACACCAGCCATGAATTCCACGAACTTCTGTTCCATTTCATCCGTAACCTATTCCACCTTGGCCATCATCATGGGGGGCGGCGCCGGCACCCGGCTTTTCCCGCTCACCAAGGACCGTTCGAAACCGGCGGTTCCGCTCGGGGGTAAATACCGCATTGTCGATATCCCGATTTCCAACTGCATCAATTCCGATCTGCGCCAGATATACGTGCTCACGCAGTTCAACAGTGCCTCCCTTCATCGGCACATCGCGAGTGCTTACAAATTTGACCGGTTCTCCCGTTCCTTTGTCGAAATTTTGGCCGCCCAACAGACGCCCACCGGCTCCCACTGGTACCAGGGAACCGCCGACGCCGTGCGCCAGAACCTGCAAAACTTCCTCAACCGGCCCTACCAATATTTCGTGATCCTGAGCGGTGACCAGCTTTACCGCATGGATTTCCGCGACCTGCTGCACCAGCACATTGAGGAACAAGCGGACATCAGCATCGCCACCATTCCGGTGAACCGCGAGGCCGCCCCGGGCTTCGGCATCATGCACACGGACGCCCGGCGGCAGATCACCAGCTTCGTGGAAAAACCGAAGGAACCCGCCGAACTCGACAGCCTGCGCATTCCCGGCGATCTCCTCCAGCAGCTCGGGCACGGTGCGGACGAGGATCTTTACCAGGCGTCCATGGGCATCTACGTCTTCAACCGGCAGGCGCTGGTGGAGGCGCTCGACAACGACCTGGTGGACTTCGGCAAGCACATCATTCCGCAAGCCATCGAGAAATACAAAGTTCACTCCTACATTTTCCAGGGCTACTGGGAGGATATCGGCACCATCCGTTCCTTTTTCAACGCCAACCTGGCGCTGACCGAGGATAAGCCGCCCTTCTCCATGTTCGACACCACGCGGCCCGTGTACACGCACGCCCGGTTCCTCCCGGCCAGCAAGATTTCCGGGGCGAAGATCACGCAATCCATCGTCTCGGACGGATGCACCATCAAGGACGCGGAAATCGAGCAATCCGTGATCGGCGTGCGCTCGTTTATCAAGCCGGGGACGACCATTCGGCGCTGCATCCTCATGGGCAACGACTTTTTCGACACGGACATCGCCTTGCACGAAATGGGCAAGGAAACGCCGCTGGGCATCGGGACCAACTGCCACATTGAGAACGCCATCGTCGACAAAAACGCCCGCATTGGCGACAACGTGACGATTTCCCCCGCCGGCAAGCCCGAGCACATGGACGGCCCGAACTTCTACATCCGCGACGGCATCGTGATCGTCCCCAAAAACGCGACGATCCCGGCGGGCACGGTCATTTAGGCTACTCCTTCTTCTCCTTCGAAGAGGTAATCACCACGGGGATGTTCTTCGCCGGGTCGCTCCCGGCGGTGGCGGCACCCCCTGGCGGTGGCGGCGTGGCGGCCGAGGCGACCGGCAGCGATTGGTGCGGCCCCACGGCGTTCCGGTAATTCTGCACCGCCTGGAGAATGGAGGTGGCCAGTTGCTGGCGGTATTGAGGGGTGGCGATGCGCCGGGCGTCGTTGGAATTGCTCAAAAAACCGCCTTCAATCAGCACACCGGGCGTGGCGTTGTCGCGCAGCACCACGAATCGCGCGCGCTTGATGCCGCGGTCGAACATGGCCGAGTTGTAAACCATGGTGGCGTGCGTGGCGCAGGCCAGCGCGATATTCTCGGCGTCCCGCTGGTTGCCGGTGCAGGGCGTGAAATCCGTGAGCATCGGACCGTCGGCGGCCATGGAGGGAACGCCGCGCGGGGCAAGGGTGTAGGTTTCCACGCCGGTGGCGTCGTTGCCGCTGGAGTTGAAGTGGATGGAAATGAAGAGCGCGTTGGGCAGGCGGCTGGCCATTTGGGCGCGCTCCTCCAGGGGCACGAAGCGGTCGGTGGTGCGCGTCATGTAGACGCGGAACCCGGCGGCGCGCAGGGTGTCGCGAGCGCGCAGGGCCACGTCGAGCGCGTAGTTTTTCTCGCAGCCGAAGAGGGAGGTCGCGCCGTTGTCGTGGCCGCCGTGGCCGGGGTCGAGGATCACGGTGTCGATTTTGGCGGAATTTTGGATGCGGCTGGGTCTTAAAACGGGTTCGAGCAGCTTGGTCAAATCCATCCGCGAAACGCTCGGCTTGCCGTCGATTTCCGCGACGGGGTAGCTCAAAATGAATTTGAGGTTGTTGATGTAAAATTCCGGCGAGCCAAGCTGGCCTCGCAGGCTGCGGGAGGCGTTGTTCAAGACCAACTGGCTGCCCATTCGGTGGACCTGCCCGAGTTGGTAGAATTGGCCGATATTGTCCAGGGAAACGTAATCCCGGCCGTCGCGTTTCAAGAGCGTCCAATCCCCGGCGGCGAAGACGGTCTGGGCGGTCTGGACCGCGAAGAGGATCACGCAAAGGCAGATGGGGGGAAACCGGAACATGCTTTTGGGGAAGCGTGCATTCAGGCGGGGAGCGGCGCAAGTGGAATCTTAACCTTGTTCCCAAACTCTATTTGGGAACAGCTAACTTTCGGTGTGTGTCTTTTGGCGGGCTCTTCGGGCGGGGGTGAGGGCGGGGAACAAAGGGCCGCAATGGGAGTTGCGGGGACAAGCGCGTGCCGAAATAGAGTTTCGGCACGAGACAGGTGGGGAGCGTTGTTCGAAAAGGGTGAGCGTTGTTCAAAAGAGGGGCGATCTCCCAAAGCACAAAAAAGGGCGGAAGCCGAAGCCTCCGCCCTTTTTAAAACATCCCACCAAGGGAATTAACCCTTGATGCAGTCGTCCAGCCAGCCGAGCAGCTCGGTCATGGTCGCTTCCGTTTCATCGCCCATGTTGGAGATGCGGAAGGTCTTGCCCTTGATCTTGCCGTAGCCGCAGTTAATCATGGCGCTGTAACGCTTCTTGAGCAGCGCGTTGACGGCTTCCATGTCGAGGCCCTTGTTGTTCGAAATGCAGGTCAGCGACTTGGAGCGGAACCCTTCCTCGGCGAAGAATTCGAAGCCGTTCTTGACCACCCAGTCGGCCACGATCTGGTTCGTCTTGGCCTGGCGGGCGTAGCGGTTTTCGAGCCCTTCGGCGAACATTTCCTCCAGTTTGCTCTGGAGACCGTAGATCAAGCTCACGCACGGGGTGCTGGGCGTCATGCTGCCTTCGGCGTTCTTCTTGAATTCGAGGAAATCGAAGTAGTAGCCGCGCCCTTGGATCTGGGCGGCGCGTTCAAAGGCGCGCTCGGAACAGGCGAAGAGCGAGAGCCCGGGAGGCAGCGCCAAGGCTTTCTGGCTGCCGGTGAGCATCACGTCGATGCCGAGTTCGTCCATCGGGATCGGCACGACGGAGAAGCTGGAGACGGTGTCGAGGATGGAGATGACGTTCGGGTACTTCTTGAGCACCGCGGAGAGCGCGCGGATGTCGCTCATCACGCCGGTGGAAGTTTCGTTGTGAATGATGGTGACGGCGTCGTATTCGCCGGTGGCCAGCTTGGCGTCGAGCGCCGCCGGGTCAACGGGCTTGCCCCATTCCGATTGCAGGCCGTCGGCCTGTTTGCCGCAGCGGCGGGAAACGTCCAGCCACTTGTCGGAGAACGCGCCGTTCATGCAGTTGAGCACTTTTTTGCCCACTACGTTGTTGATGGCCCCTTCCATGACGCCCCAGGAGGAGGAAGTGGAGAGGAAAACGGGCTGTTTGGTGTAAAAGAGGGCCTGAAGCTGAGGCTGGATGGCCGCGTAGAGCTTCTTGAAGTCTCCGCTGCGGTGGCCGATCATCGGTTTGGCGCAAGCCGCGAGAGTTTTTTCCGAAACTTCAATCGGACCCGGAATGAAAAGCTTGATATGAGGCATGTAGATAGGGTGGGCGGTTAAGTCTAAAGTAGGAGTAAAAAGGAAAACGGCGCGGGGAAGAAGGAAAAAATGGCCAGCGTTTCCTTGGAGATCGAAAAAAGCCGGGGCTGCGATGGCTTGGAACCGTCCGCCCGGGGGCCCGGATGCGAAAAATGCGCGCCATGAATGCCGCCGCTGTTGCCTCCCGCCGGGGATTTATCCGGAAAACGGGCCTCTTTGCCGCCTCTGTGATCGGAGCCGCCGCGCTCGCCCGCGCCCATGTCGCGGAGAAAGAAACCGATGTCCTGCCCGTGGAAGATTTAATGCGGGAGCACGGGGTCCTCAAGCGGGTGCTCCTGGTTTACGGGGAGGCGGTGCGGCGGATCGAGGCCGGGGAAGAGTTGCCTTCGGAGGCGCTCACGGCGGCCACCTGGGTCATCCGCTCCTTCATTGAGGATTACCACGAGAAGCTGGAGGAGGAGGTCCTTTTCCCCCGCTTCAAAGAGGCGGGCGTGATGACGGAGCTGGTGAAAATTTTGGCCCGGCAGCACCAGGCGGGCCGCAAGCTCACGGAAAAAACGCTGGAACTGGCCACCCCTGGCGCTTTGAAGGAGGGAGGCAACCGCGCGGAACTGGCGGGTTCGCTGCGGAGTTTTATCCGCATGTACGCGCCCCACGAAGCCCGGGAGGATACGGTGCTTTTCCCGGCGGTCCACCGCCTCTGGAAACCGGAGGAATACGTCCGGATGGGGGACGGGTTCGAAAAACGCGAGCACGACCTCTTTGGCGAGCACGGGTTCGAGTCGATCGTGGACCGGGTGGCGGGCATCGAAAAGCAGTTCGGCATCTACGATCTGGCCCAGTTTACTCCGTAAATCGGGAGTAATATTTTATTTGCTAATGGGTATTTGCGGTTTGATTAGAGGATTTTTGAAAAAATATTTTTCAAGTGTCGCTGTTCTTTCAGGCGGGAATAGGATGAAATGTGATCTTTAACTACTGAGAATCAACGTTTTATGACGATGGGAATGCCTCTTCCGGCCCTGGGGGATGTGCTGCATTTTATTTGAACGTCTTGCCGATGGGTGTGTCCAATCCATAACACAGATGTTGCCTTCGGAACCGTGCGGCGGGGCGGACAATGACTGTCCGGCAGCCGTATCCTTTTAAGAAGGCGCCTGTTCCCAAAGTTATGGCTGCTGAAGACACAGATTCCGGCATCAAGATTTACCTCCGGGAAATCGGCCTGATACCGCTGCTTACCCCGGAACAGGAAATCGAACTGGCCGCCCGCATCAAAGTGGGCGACAAGGAGGCGCGCAGCCTCATGATTCGCTCCAACCTGCGGTTGGTGGTCAAAATCGCGCATGATTACGCGAATCTGGGCCTCCCGCTGCTGGATTTGATCTCGGAGGGCAACATCGGCTTGATGAAGGCTGTGGAACGCTTCGACCCCGCCAAAGGGGGCAAGCTGAGCACCTACGCGGCCTGGTGGATCAAGCAATCCATCAAGCGCGCCCTGGCCAACCAGAGTAAAACGATCCGGTTGCCGGTGCATTTGGTGGACAAGATTTCGAAGATGCGCCGCGTTTCGCTCCAGATGAGCGAGGAACTGGGCCGCGAACCGACGGATGAGGAACTCGCCGAAGAGGTGGGCCTCTCCAGCAGCAAAGTTTCGCACTTAAAAACGGTGGCCATTCGCCCGGCTTCCTTGGACGCCCCGGTGAGCGATGACGATTCCACCGCGTTCGGGGAGATCGTGGGCGACGAGGACGCGCTCACGCCTTTCGAGATGCTCCGCGACAAGAACCTTTACGACGAAATGGATGACTTGATCGCCGTGCTCGACGACCGGGAGAAAAAGATCATCTTCTCGCGTTTCGGCCTGGACGGGGGCAAGCCTCGCACGCTGGAGGAGGTGGGCAAGAAGTTTGGCGTCACGCGCGAGCGCATTCGCCAGCTTCAAAACATCGCCCTTTCCAAGCTGCGCCGCGCGCTCCAAAAAAAGGAGCGCCCCGCGGTGATGGGCCTGGCTGGCGCGTTGCCCGAGCGCGAGGAAGAGGAGCAATAGCGGAAGCGCCAAAGGCGCGCCGTATATCAGCCTGGGGCGTAGCCCCAGGAACCGAGTGGACGAAAAGCGAGGGCTGAAAGCCCGGCGCAACTCCGTTAATGCTTCGGGCAATTGGCCCTAGAGAGCGGGCGTTGGCTGCGCGATGAGCGGGGTGGCCGAGGGCTGGGGCGTGGGCGCGGGCGGCGTGCATTTGCCGGGAAGGTGATCCGTCGAGCAACTCTTGGGCAGCGGGCTAATGCCGGGCTCGATCAGCACCGTGGGGTGGATCTGGTGTTGCTCATAACGCGCCAAGGCAAAGTGCATTTCCCTTTCGGCAAGTTCAAAAAGGGAAGGGTCGAGCTTTTGGATTTTGGTGTAAAGCAGGGTGTAGTAGTTGCGCATGAGGATGCGGCGGCCTTCCTCGGTTTTGGCACAACGCGCCCGGGCTAGTTCGCCCTGGATGGCGGCATCGTCCTGCAGTTGCGTTTTAAGTTCGCGCATCCGCACGGCCAGGCGGAGTTGGGCGGCGGTGCCTTTTTTATACTGGCCGCCTTCGGCGGATTCGGCGTTGCCCGGTTCTTCCTGCGCCTTGGCTTCGGCTTTGGGCGAAGGGGCGGGGGCTTGCGCCTCGGGCTGCGGCTCCGTGGGAGCGGGGGCGGCGGGCAAGCTGGGGAAGAGGTCGCCTGCGGGGGCAAAAAGGAGATCGGAGGCGCTGCCGGTCATCGCGGGCTGCTGCGCCTGGCCGGGCGCCATCAAAGCGGCGGAGATGAGGGCGGCAAGGAGAATGGTTTTTTTCATGGGACTTTCGGCGGATGCGGCTTTTGGCGCGTACATGCCGGTGCGATCACTTTCTAGGCAAACAGAAACTCGCCGCTTTGAAAAGAAGGAACGAACGGCTTGTATTTTTGGAAAATCGTTTGAATGTTTTGCACCGCTTGCGAGTCTTACTCGTAAGAACCTCATTTTCATGAAGTCAAAACCGAAGTCAAAAATATCAATCCTCTTTGCCACGCTCCTGGTGGCTGTAGTGACGGCCTTTCTAGCCCCGCGGCAGGTAAGCGCGGATGTGAATTTCTCCTATTTCTACGACAGTTTGCAGCCCTACGGCGACTGGGTGGACGTGGACCACTACGGGTATTGCTGGATGCCTCGCGGCATGGCTCCCGACTGGCGGCCCTACACCGACGGCTACTGGACGTACACCGACGCCGGGTGGACCTGGGTTTCCTACGAAGATTTCGGTTCCATCACCTACCACTATGGTCGCTGGGTGCGCCTGGAGGACGTGGGCTGGGTGTGGAAGCCCGATTACCGCTGGGGCCCGGCGTGGGTTTCCTGGCGGCAGAGCGACCGCTACATGGGCTGGGCTCCGCTGCCGCCGGATGTCGATTTTGACGAAAACTCCGGCGTGGGCGTGTGGGTGGACCGCGACTACGACATCGGCCCCTCGGCTTACGTTTTTTGCGAAACCCGCTATTTCGGCGCGCCGGTCATCCGCAATGTGATCGTGCCGATTCACCGGAACGTGGAGATCCTGGATCTGTCGGTGAATATCACCAATATTACCGTCATCGCCGGGCATGACCACGGCCGGATGGTGTTCAACGGCGGCCCGAACTACGCCTGGATCTCCCAGCGCAGCGAGCGCCCGATCAATCGCCTGGAACTGGTGATGCGGCCCGAAGGCGACTGGCTTTCCCATAGGCGCGTGGAGCTGACGCGCAACGTGGGGACGCAACTGATCGTCAACGCGCCGGTGATCGTGGCGCCGCATGACCGCTTCGTGCCGCCGCACGTGGCGCGCGAGATCCGCGCTCCGCGCATCGACAAAGGGTGGGTCGGCATCTCGGACCCCGGCGTGCGCGAGCGTATTCACCAGCGTTACCAGGAGCAGACCACCGGCCTCACCCGGCAGACGGCTCCCGCTTATAGCGTCAATGCGGGCGAGGTTCACAACTTCGTGCGCCAGGGCCGCCCGACGGCGGGCACGCAAGCGCCCACCGGCACGCTCCAGGCGGTGCAGCCTACCCCGGCGGTGCAGCAGCCCACGGCTCCGGGGCAACGCCCCCAAGGCATGGCGAAACCTTCTGTCCAGCCTTCCCTGGCTCCCCAAGTGAGCAAACCGGCGGCGGCCCCGGCGGCGCAGGTGCAGCCTTCGGTTCAACCTTCGCAAGCTCCGCAAGTGAGCAAACCGGCAGCGGCCCCGGCGGCGCAGCCATCCGCTGCGGCGCAACGGCCTGCGTTTGAAAGCCAGCGCGGTATGCAGCGGCCGCAACCACAACCAACGGCGCAGCCGCAGGCGCAACAACCGCGTGAGCGGGAGACGGCGCGGCCTCAGGTGGAGCAGCCCCAACGGCCTGCGTTTGAAAGCCAGCGCGGCATGCAGCGGCCGCAACAGCAACCGGCACAGCCGCAGGTTCAACAACCGCGTGAGCGGGAGACGGCGCGGCCCCAGGCGGAGCAGCCCCAGCGGCCCTCGTTTGAAAGCCAGCGCGGCATGCAGCGGCCGCAACAGCAACCGGTACAGCCGCAGGCGCAACAACCGCGTGAGCGGGAGACGGCGCGGCCCCAGGCGGAGCAGCCCCAGCGGCCCTCGTTTGAAGGTCGCGGCGGTCAACGCCAGCAGCAGCAACCGCAGGCGCAGCAGCCGGAACGTTCGCGGCAGGAGCACTCCGCTCCCCAGGGCAGCGCGACGCCTAAAGACCGCAGGCACCCCGATCAACCTTCGCAATAGGGAGTCATTTTCAGTAAGGCGCAGAGAGTTCCGCTCTCTGCGCCTTTTTTTACCTATCGGGGGGCATCAGTCCCGGTGGTACGGCAGCCCCGCTTTGATGCTGTAGGCGCGGTAAAGCTGCTCGCAGAGGACCACCAGCGCGAGTTCGTGTTGCAGGGTGAGGCGGCTCAGCGAGCAGAGCCATCCGGCGGATTGCCGCAAGGCAGCGGTGTGGCCGTCCGCGCCGCCGATGAGCAACGCGATGGATTTCACGCTCTCCTGTTCCCACGCGGCGATTTTTTGAGCCAGGCCGCGGGAGGTCGGTTCTTCGCCCCGTTCGTCCAGGACGATGCGGAACATGCCTTCGCTGCGTTGCAGCAAAAGGGCGCTTTCAGCATCGCGTGCGGAGCTTTTCAGGTATTCCAGCGTGACGGGCGCGAAGGGCCGCAGCCGTTTGGCGTATTCTTCCACCCCGGCGCGGGCGTAGGCCAGCTTGGGTTTGCCGATGGCGAAGATGTGCCAATGCATGAGGCGGTTCTTCTAGAACCTAAAACCGGCCCTTGCCTTTGCCGGGCGTCCAGACGCAGAAGTTCTCGTTTTCGAGCCGAACGAATTCCTTTTTGCCGGGCGGCAGGTTGGCGATGATGGAGGGGGCGTCTTCGTCGCCCATCCAGACGATGCCGCCCAGTTCACAGCCCTCCTGGGTTTCGCTCTTCTGGATATACCCCTTCCACTCACGGGCGTCGCTCAGGTTGGGGGCGATTTCCCGCTCGGCGTAGTAGAAAAGGTGCGGGCCGTAGTAGGGCATGAAGTTGCACAGCACCCGCGTTTTGGGCGAAAAATGTTTGCGGATGGCGGCCCCAAGCTGCGGGATGAGCCGCTCGGTTTCATCCGCTTTCTTGCCGGGGTCGAGGATGCAGAAGCGGCCCGTCATGCTGTTGGTTTGGATCTGCCCCATGGTGACGGCAGAGACCACGAAAACCCAGAGGGCCGCGAGCCCGGCGAGCCGCCATTTGCCCAGCCGTTCCATTTGGAGCGCCACGGCGTTGAGCGTGATGCCGATAAAAACGGCGGCGGGCATGATGAAGTAGAAGGCGATGTATTCGTGGATGTAGGAGTCGTTTTGGAAGACGCCCACGAAAATGGCGTCCATGG
Organism: uncultured Chthoniobacteraceae bacterium; assembly: GCA_964513965.1. Lineage (GTDB taxonomy): Bacteria > Verrucomicrobiota > Verrucomicrobiia > Chthoniobacterales > Chthoniobacteraceae > UBA695. The sequence goes on along the minus strand of CAZEOO010000004.1, from coordinate 232,758 downwards.
CGGCGATGCTGAAAGCGGCCCAGCCCAGCCAGCGCAATCCTTCATCCTCCTGGCGGCGCTTCCAGGCGATGACCGCGCCGATGGCGGTGGGGATGATGCCGATCCAGAGGTAGTGGCGCAGGATGCTGCCGCTGACCCGGCTGATCCATTGCCAGAAGGTGAATTTGTACCGGGCGTCGGAGGCCACGCGCACGAGGAAGGTGTTTTGGAGATCCTTAAGCGCGTCGGGCCGCAGGAACTGCGTGTGGATGAGGTAAAGGATGGCGGAGCCCACGGTGAGACCAAAGACTTGCCAGGCCAGGCGGCGCTGAGGGCGGCCCGGGCGGGTCATCCACCAGGCGAAAAGGACCAGGGCGAAGAGGTGCATGGCCCAGTCCACCCACAAGCCGGTGAAGAGCGCGGCAAAAAAGACGGTTTTCCAGCCGTTGCCGCCGGTGGTCTGCCAGCGCCGCAGCGCCAGCAGGCAGAGCAGGGCCAGGGTGAGGATCATTGGCTCGAAGTTGACCATTGCGCCGTAACGGAGCGTCATCGGCAGCCCGGCAAACGCGATGGCGCTAAAGGTGGCGGTGCGCGGTCCCACGGTGTCGTTCACCAGCAGCCAGAGCAGGATGATGCTCGCCACCATGCAGAAAATCGGCACGGCGCGGGCGGCCCATTCGTGTTCCCCAAAGACGGCGAACATGGCGGCCACGGAAAGGTGGAGGAGCGGGGGGTGGTGGAGGTAGTAGCCGCGCCCGGGGATGGGCAGCGGGCCAAAGTAGAACCCGGTGGAAGCGCCCTGGGTTTCGAGGAGGCCGGCGCGCAGGATGTTGTGCGCGGCCTGGGACCAGACGGCGCCGTTGAAATCGACCTGGTTGACCCACGGCCGGTCGATGTCTTGGGTCAGCGAAAGGATGAAGAAAACGAGAATCGCGCAAAACGCAGCCACGCTGAACGTTTTTTGGCGAACGGAAATCGAGTTCATTTTAATCTAGGGGGGGAGGGCAAAAACAAGGGAATGGATTTTATAATTTATTTACCAAAATGAGGCAAGCTTTCAGTGATTTGACGCATTGTGACTCGTTTCCCTTCATTTTTTAGTGAAACTGGAATATGGAGAGGGTGATGTTGCGTTGTTTCCTTTCCCGGCTTCGGCTGGCATTGCTCCTATGTTGCACCCCGGTGGCCGGGGGGGTGGCGCTCGCCGCTCCCTTGGATGAAGCCTTGAAGGCGCTGGACGAGGGCGTGGCCGAGGTGGCCGTGCTCCAGATCCAGGAGCAGCTTGCCAACCCCGCCGCTCTGGACGAAGCCCAGCGCCGCTTGGCCAAAACGCGGCTGGCGGAGGCGTTGCTGGCTGTGGACCGCACCGCCGAGGCCCTGGCCGCCGTGCGCGACCCGGAGGTGAAGGCGCCGCTGCTGGAGGGTCGCATCCTGGCGGCCATGGGGGATTGGGAAGGCGCGCTGAAGGTTTTCTCGCAGCCCGGCTTGGGCGGCGAACCCCGGGCCGCGGCGGGCCGGGCGGAGTGCCTGTACGCTTTGGGGCGGTTGCCCGAGGCCATCGACGCGCTCAAGGGGATCGCCGCCGGAGCGCCCCCGATGGTGGCGCTGCGCCTGGGCGAGTTTTACCTGGAAGCCGGGCAGACGGCGGATTGCACGAAGATTCTCGCCGCGCTGGCCCCGTCGCTCAACGAACGGGACCGGAAGTGGAAGGAATACCTGGAAGCGCGGCTGCTGCTCCTGGCGGGCAGGCACGCCGAGGCGTTCGAGCGTTTCGAGGCGTTGCAACGGAACCCCACCAGCCTATCCAACGAGATGATGGTGGGGGCGGCCCTCGGCATGACGGACGCGCGCACGGAGTTGATCAGCCTGAACGCGGCCGACGACATCCTGGAGCAGTACATCTGGAAGCCGGAGCACGAGCAGAGCCCCTCCTTTGATCTCCTTTTCCGCAAACTGGACATGGTTTATAGCGGTGAAACCAACCCCTCCATGGGCGAATTGCAAAAATGGGCGGGCCGCGAACCGTCGAGCCGCGCGGGCTACGCCACTTACTACTGGGCCAAGGGGCTGGCGCGCGACCACAAGCCGGAGGCCGCCCTGGAGAAGCTGGGGGATTTTTCCCGCCGGTTCGCCAACCACCCGATGCTGGCCGAGGCGCTTCTCATGCGGGGCCAATTGCTGGCGGAAGTGGGCAAATACGCCGAGGCGCAACAGGCTTTGGACGAGGCGTTGCGGGCCGCCACCACAGCGGGGCAGCGGGGAAGGGTTGAGATGGCCTCGGCGCGGGCTCATTTTAGCGCCGGGGAATTTGTGCTGGCCGCGGCGGTTTACCGCGCCGCCGGGGAACACGCCCCGCAATTTGCCGAGCTGGCCCATTACAACACCGCGCTTTCCTGGCTGCACCAGGGTAATTACGACCGGTTTGCCGGGGAGTACCGGGAGTTTAGCGCCCGCTACCCCAAAAGCTTGCTGCGCCCGGCCCTCGTGCTTGAGGAAGGGCTTTTGCGGGCGCGCCAGCAAGACCCCAAGGCCCGGGGCGCCCTGGAAGCGTTCATCCGCGATTTCCCGAAAAGCCCGCGCGTGGCCGACGCCCGCCTCGCCCTGGCCGAACTCCATTACGTGAGCGGCGAACCCGGGGAAGCGAGCCGCATCCTGCGGGTCGTCAATGAATCCCCCGCGCCCGTGAGCACCGCCGAGGGGGCCGATTTTCTGGCCATCTTCGTCGCCGAGGCGGCCACGCCGGTGAAGGATGAGAAAGTCATCGCCCTTTGCCGCATTTTCATCCAGCGCCACCCGGAACCCTCCGAGCGGCTGGCCGAAGTGCGCATGAAGCTCGGGCAGGTCTATTTCCGGGGCGGGGACTTCGCCAGCGCCCAGACGCAATTCGAAAAACTGGCAGAGGAGAACCCCACCTCGCCGCTCAAGGAGGCCGCGCTCTTCCTGGCGGGGCAATGCTCCATGCAGCGCATCAACGGCATGGACGAAGCCATCGCGCTCTTCGGCAAAGTGGTCTCCCTCAACGGCCCGTTTAAACTCAACGCGCGCCTCCAGCTCGCGCAGTTGCAAAAACGGCTGGGCAACGAAGCCGACGCCGTGGCCATTTACGAGGACATCCTCAAATCCAACCCGCAGGGGGAAATCAAATGGGCGGCCATGGCTGGCGAGGCCGACAACCTCGTGACCCTGGGGGCCAAGGACGCACGGCGCTACGAGCAGGCGCTGGCACTTTACCAGCAACTGGCCGCCGAACCGGGCATCGGCTCCACCATTTTGCACCGCGCCCTCTACAACAAAGGGCGGGTGCTGGAGATCCTGGACCGGCCCGACGAGGCGCTGGCCGCCTACTACACGGTGGTGGAATCCGGGTCCGTGAACCCGCAGGAGTACTTCTGGTTTTACAAAGCGGGGTTTGACGCCTGCCGGTTATGCGAAAAGCGGGAGCAATGGAAGAGCGCCATCGCGATTTACCGCAAAATGGCCGCTGTGGAAGGCCCGCGAGCGGAGGAAGCCAAGCGGCAGATGAACAGCCTGCGCCTGGAGCATTTCATTTGGGAGGACGGGAAATAGAGGGAGAATAGAGGGGGCGGGCGTTGCGGGGCGAAATTTCTATTGCAGGCGGCCCCATTTCCGGCTACTAATCCAGACCCTTCCCGAGCTTTTCGCGAGCCGGGCAGCCTTCGATTGCCTCATGGTGTAATGGTAGCACAGCAGATTCTGAATCTGCTTGTCTAGGTTCGAGTCCTAGTGAGGCAACCATTCTGGTAGACAACCCCTTCGTAACAATTCCGGCCAAAGCTTCTCGAGTCCCATTTTTTTAAACATCTCTGGAACTGCTTCAAGCTTTGAACTGTCACTCGAATTAAATTACGCTTGATGGAAAAGTTAGTTTTTGGAAGTCTGTCACACCATAAAAGGAGAATCCAATGCTTATCTGGAGTACCCAATTTCCCATTACTCCCACGCGTGACGTTGATGAATTGCTGACCCTATCGAAAAAGTGGCTGATTGGTTCACCTCATTCATCTTGGACAGAGGAGTGCTTTGGGAAAGTCGAATCAGGCGACATGCAGGATTTTAAGCATGATGGCCAATGTGTTACAATTGCACGATTTTCAGATGAAATAAATCAATGGTGCGCATTCCGTTATAGCTGGCACGAAGATGCTTCAAGGGAGTGGAAAATAGATATATGTGGATGGAAGTCACATAATAGATTTTTGATTGGAATACAATTGCATTGTCAAGTTGCTGATATTGGGGACCGCGTTCCAAAACCTCGAAAGCCATACATCGTTCGGCAAATTCTTAAGGAATTCGGAGGGGATATCGATGACTGTCTACCTGTTTCGGAAGAACCTGTGTATCTGAAAGAGACGGATATTGATTTTGCGGCTAGAATTCTGCGAGGAGAGACCAAAAATTATCTTCCAATTGTTTATGTTAGCTCAAAATATGGAGACCAACCTTCTTTTCCTCCAGAAAAACTTGCTGAATGGGCGTCTGGTATGGCGCATGTAATTGTTGAGCCGTCACGTGTCTTTTCTCATTTGATAGCAAAAAAAACAAAAAGAAGGAATCCATATGATGGGGCTGTCGGGGTATGCTGGCCTCAAAATAGCGGAAAACAGACTAGATTGTTTTCGTATGACTATCCTTCAGTGGATAGATTTGCTACTGCAATAGCCGATGTTGTACGAGAGGCACTTGCTGGAAGAATACCGGATTATAGATGCACTTGGGAACACATTAGGGAACAAATATCAAGAGAGCGCTTGGAATCTCTTCGCCGCTTGGGTAAGGAGGAGGTGGACAACTACTCGCGGTGTTTTGATGATGAGATAGAAAGTAAGAATTTGCGTATAGCGCAGCTTGAGCGGGAAAATGTGCGTCTCCGGTCTGAAATGCTGGCTTCAAATCACCACAATGATGGTAAAGACGGTATATTTGTTTTAATGGGGAAGGAATGTGAGATTTTTTCCGGCGAACAAATTGATTCTGTGCTTTATGCGTTATCGATCGCAAGGAATCAAGTTTTTAATGGAGGTCGTGTTCAAGCTATATTAGATTCAATTTTAGAAGCAAATAAATATACTGGGGAACGTGATAAATTAATGGATGTAATCCGAAATACAATTGGAGGATGTGATTCTCTCGGAGGAAGTGAGCGAAAAAAGCTCACAGATATTGGATTTTCAATTACCGAAGAAGGTAAGCATATTAAATTGGTTTTCCGCGAAGACGATAGATATACTTTCCCCGTACCAAAAACCGGTAGTGATTATAGAGGAATGAAAAATACAGCTTCTGATATAAATAAAAAATTATTTAAATAATCGGTTTTTGAATGTGGTTCTGTGACCTGAACAGAGCGCGATGGAGACTTTATCCCCAAATTTCGATTTACCCTTACTGATCCAGCCTTAGCGTAATATCCCCGTTCAAGGCCGGGCCGGTGGGGATTTTGTGGGTGGCTTCGCATGGCGTTTCGCCCGCACGCTCGGTCGGCTTGGCTTCGAGGGCCACTTCGCTCCCGTCGCGGGTGACGGTGATGGCCACTCTCTCCCCGGCGGTGAGGAAAAACGAGGCGTCGAGGACGTCCTCCGGGGTTTGTACGGCGACTTTGCCGATTTTGACGAGGCGGTCGCCCGGTTTGAGCCCCGCTTTGCTGGCCGGGGCGCCGGGTTCGAGGGATTCCACTTCGGCGGCGGTGGAGGTGCCGGAATCGACGGCTTTCACGGCCACGCCCAGCCAGCCGGGCCGGATGGCGCCGTAGTGTTCGTAGTCGTGCCGGATTTTTTCCATGGCCGCCGTGGGGACGGCAAAGCAGGCCGCGCCGTTGTCGATGCTGCTGATGACCATGCCGAGCACTTCGCCTTGCATGTTCAGGAGCGGCGCGCCGCCTTCGCCCCGCTGTACGGGGACGCTGGCGCGAATGTGCCGCGTGGCAAAGCAGCGGCCCAGGTAGGTGATGTCCAGGCTCGAGATGAAGCCGAAGGTGGGCGTGAGCGGCCGGTCCATGGGGTAGGCCACGGCCATGACCGGGGTGGCTACGGTGGGTTGACTGCCGGTGGCCAGCGGCAGGAAGGGCGAGCCGGGCGGAACGTCGTCGGCTTTCAGCAGGGCGACTCCCGCGCGCGGGTCCGCCGCGACGCAGTGCGCCGTGACTTTCTGCCGATTGGGTAAAATGATGGTGAGCCCCGAGCTTTCGCCGCCCACGGAGAAGGAGGTCAGCAGCGTGCCGTTGGGGTCGATGAAGAAGCCGCTGCCGCAGAGCGGGCCGGTTTTGTCGCTGGCCTCGACTTTGACGATGGCCCCTTTGACTTGTTCAAAAACCTGCCGCACTTCGCAGGAAAGGCCGTCCGCCACGGTGCCGGCCTGCACGGGAACGCCAAACCCGAGCGTCCCCACGCCGCAGCCCAGGGCGGCAATGACGGCAGCCCGTCTTACCCTTACCGCCGCTGATCTAGAAACTAAGCGTAGGCTCATAGCTGGCCGGGCGCGCATCGAGGATGTAACGCGGGGGCAGGTCCGCGGATGCGGGGGTAAGGGAAGATTCAAGCAAAGCGTCGGGGATGCGGATTTGCGGGGTCAAGGCCGCGTTCATGGGCACGGGGGCCGAGGCGAGCGCGACCGTCTGGGGCTCCAGCGGGGCGCGACCGGCGAGGTTGGCCGCCGAGTCCCGCACGCCGGTGCCCGGGTGTTCGAGCATGTTGAAGCTCAAGGCCGCCGCGACGGCGAGCACGGCGAAGCTGGCCGTGCCGTAGGAAAGATTCGGGATGGTGAGGTACTCGTCCTTCAACACCGCCATTCGATCCAGGAAGATGCGCCACATGGGCCGCCGGAGCAGTTCCGCTCGCTGGCGTTCCTGGAATTCACGCAGGAAGTCTTCGTAGTACCCGGCGGGCGGTTGTTCAAATCGCTTCAGCCGCAGCAGCTTGGAGAGAGTCTGGTCATCAACGGGCATAAAACGAGGTGGCGATGGGTTGGAGATTAACGGTCAACGGTGGTGGAAAAAGTTTAGTGAAATTCTTCGAGGTAGTTTTGAAGTTGCCGGTGGGCGTAAAAAAGGCGGGAGCGGACGGTCCCCTCCGACACGCCCAGGATCTTTGCGATCTCGGCGTGTGGCATTCCCTGAATGTCGAAAAGGGTAACCACGGCTCTATGATCTAGAGACAACTTCATCATGGCCTCGTTCAATCTGAGTTGAAGTTCGCTCAAATCGGCCTCGCGCACGGGGGTGCTGGAGGCGGTCAGTTCGATGAAGTCTTTGTCGTTTTCCACCCCGGCGTCCATGTCGTCCAGGCTCATTTGCACCCGGCGGCCCCTCTTTTTGAGGAAGTTGATCGTCATGTTGACGGCGATGGAGTGCACCCAGGTGTAGAAGGCGCTGTTGCCCTTGAAGCCGCCGATGGAGCGGTACGCCTTGGCGAAAACGTCCTGGAGCAGGTCGTTGGTGTCCTCGTGGTTGCTGGTCATGTTGTAGACCAGGCCGTAGAGGCGCGGGGAATACTTGACGACGAGCGCGTCAAAGGCGGCCGGGTCGCCCGCTTGAGTACGGGCGACCAGCCGGGCGTCTTCGGTGGGCGCGGTCTCGTCGGTCATCGTGGGAATGCCTACCAGTTTTTGGGCCAGTCCGGCAATCCCATTCCCATCGTTAATCGTTGCGGCGGTTTGCAATGGCGAGCAGGTAAAGGAGGTTGCCCAGGGCGGCGATGAAGGCCGCGACGTAGGTGAGGGCGGCGGCGCTCAAGACCCGTTCCACGCCCACGGCTTCCTCGCCGGTGACAAAACCCATCTGGCCAAGGATGATCTTGGCGCGGCGGGAGGCGTCGAACTCCACGGGCAGGGTGATGAGTTGGAAAACGGTGAGCACCAAGTAGCAGAGCACGCCCAGCTTGATGAGGCCGAACATGCCGAAGAAAAAGCCGCCGAAAATAACGAAGGGGAGCAACTGCGATGCGAACTGCGTCACGGGCACCACGGCCATGCGGGCTTTGAGCGGAACGTAGCCCCGGGCGTGCTGGATGGCGTGGCCGGTTTCGTGGGCGGCGATGCCCACGGCGGCGATGGAGGGCGTATTATAGACGTCCGGGGAGAGGCAAAGTTTCTTGCTGGAGGGGTCGTAGTGGTCGCCGAGCATCGTGTCGATCTCCTCCACCTCCACGTCATGAATTCCGGCGGCGTCGAGGATTTCGCGGGCCACGTCTGCCCCGGTGCGGTTATTGGAAACGGGGATCTGGCTGTAATGGGAAAACGCGTTCTTCACCTTGAACTGCGCCCAAAGGCCCAACAGCATGGGGATGATGATGAGGACGATGTAGTTGGTGAGCATGGCGTTGCTAATATCGCGTTAAATCCACAAATAAGACAGTGGGAAAGGCGAGGCGTTCAAAAAAAGGCGGGGCTATTACTGCTCGGGAGGTTTATAGAAGCGGGGAGGGCGCGGGCGAACGTCCTCGCCGCGTTCATTCCGCTCGAAGCGGCGCATTTCCTCCTCGAAACAATCGGGGCAGATGAGGTGTGAAACCAGCTTTACGCCCGGGGAACCCTCCCGGATGACTTTGCCACACCACGCGCAGACAATTTTGATCATTGGACTTCCTTGTTTTGCGCGGGCAAAAAAAAGGGCGCGGCCCAGCCGCGTTCGTTCCTAGGCTCTGAGAAGCCTGTCGCCAAAGCACGACCGAACCGCGCCGATCCGTATCGGCGCAGTCAGCAGTGATTGGCGACGTGAAAATTTCTCAGATTTAGGAACGTCCAATCTGCCTACGCAGTTAAAAACTGTTAAAATGTACGGAGTACCCTTCGCAAAGGGCGGCTGTGGGGTCAAGCCTTGTTTGCGGCACGGATATTGCCCTGGATTGCCTTTTCTTTCTTCTTCCTCGTTACGAATCTCCAGATTCGTAACGCACAGTGTCTTGGAATCTCTGATTCCATGGGCGTGCTTAACGAATCAGAGATTCGCAGACAACCTGCGTTCCCAATCTGGAGATTGGGAACGAGGAAAAAACGCGAAGGCGCGAAGGCGCGAAGCCGCGAAGGAAAGGCAGGGGAAGAGATGGGAAGGTTTGAGTGGTTATTTCTCCTCCTTCCGGTCTCTGCGCCCTCTGTGCCTCGGTGGTGAAAAATTCCCTCAATTCTGCCGGGTTGCGTTTTTCCCCGGCTCATGGATAGTTGCAAGCTCTATGCAGTGGCTTGTGGATAGCGGGGTGATCCTCGCCTATTTTGTGATCGTCATCGGCATCGGGCTCTACAAGGGCCGGGGCAGCAAGACGATGGAGGGTTTCGCGGTGGGCAATCGCAGCATCCCATGGTGGGCGGTGCTGGCGTCGATCATCGCGGCGGAAATGAGCGCGGCGACGTTCCTCGGCGCGCCGGACGAGGGCTATAAATTTCGCAACTTCACTTACGCGCAGTTGGCCATCGGGACGATCCTCGCCCGCGTGATTGTGGCCTTCGTTTTCATCAAGCCCTATTACGACTACCGCGTAGTTTCGATTTACGAATTCTTGAACATCCGCTTCGGCGAGCGGACGAAGAACGGAGCCAGCGCGCTCTTTCTCATCACGCGGGCGCTGGCCAGCGGCACGCGGCTTTACGTGGCCGCCGTGGTGCTGGTGCTGGGCTACGAGATGGCCTCGGGCGTGGCGCTTTCGCCCATGCAACAGGTGGGTATCTACGTCGGCGCGCTCATTTTCCTGACGGCGGCGACGGCGGTTTATACGGCGCTGGGGGGCATCAAGGCGGTGGTCTGGACGGACGTGATCCAGGCTTGCGTGATGACGGTTTCCCTCGGTTTCGCGATCTGGTCCCTGCTGCACATGATCCCTGGCGGCTGGGCCGGAGCGCACGCGGCGCTCAATGGGCCGGGCGACCTCGCTTTCCTCTCCACGGGTACGGACAAGGCACTCCCGTTCTGGGATAACGTGCGCAATGTGCTGGGCAGTGAATATACGATTTGGGCGGCGCTCTTGGGTTCGACTTTCATCACCATGGCCACGCACGGCACGGACCAGGACATGGTGCAGCGGATGCTGACGGCCAAGGACCATTTGAAGAGCCGCCTGGCGCTCATCCTTTCGGGAATCGCCGATTTGCCGCTGGTGTTCTGCTTTTTGACCATCGGCGTGCTGCTTTGGGCGCATTACCAGCGCGAGGGGATGGACCACCCGTTCGCCCATTTCATTCTGCGCGAAACGCCCGCCGGAATGCGCGGGTTGATGATCGCGGGCGTGTTCGCCACAGCCATGGGGTCGCTATCCACGGCGTTGAACGCGTTGGCCACGAGTTTCACGGAGGATTGGTATCGGCCTTACATCAACCCGGGAGCCTCGAACTGCGAAGTGGTGCGCGCCGCGCGCCGAAGCACGGTGGTGTTCTCGTTTTTCCTGGTGGTGATCGGTTCCGTGACGGCCTACGCGGCCATTGTGCTGAAATCGGGCATCATCCCGATTGTGCTCGGCATTTTCGGCTACACCTACGGCTCGCTGCTGGGGGTGTTCCTGGTGGGGATGCTGACCAAAACGCGCGGCAGCGAATGGGGCAACTTGATCGCCATGGCCTGCGGCATCGTGGCCGTGTGTTTCTTGAGCGGCCTGCACAATGATGTGTGGAACCTGCTTCACCCGAACAATCCGGCGTTCCTGGCCTGGACAGCGGCGCACCCGCAGGGCCCTGCCTTCCAGCATTGGGCGCTGGCCTGGATGCCGACCATCGAGTTTCCATGGCGCATCACCGCCGGGACGCTGGTGAGCACGGCGGTGGCGCTCTGCTTCCGCACCCCGGCCGATCGGGTTAAAGCCGTGCTCGGCCGGTTGGCGGAAATGAAATAGAACCGCTACGGATTGATGAACACGTAGCCGCTCGACGGGTCCACGACGCGCGCGCCGGGGCGGATGCCGCGGACATCGACCAAAGCGTGGGGCCGGTAGGGGCTGATGACGTAGCCGGGGTAACGGGAAGGCGAGGCCACCCGGTAGGAAGGGCCGCCATAGGCCACGGGGCCGCCTTCATATTGAGCCCGGCGGTCATCGGCGACCATTTTGCCCACCACGGCACCAGCCACCGCGCCCGCGCCCGCGCCAATGGCGGTGCTGCGCAGGGTGCCGCCGGAGATGCCGCCGATAATGGCGCCAGCGGCGGCTCCGTTTACCGCACCCTGCCCGGGCGTTTCGCAACCGGAAAAGGTCATGGAGACGACGGCCAGGCCGCTCAGCACTGCAATGGGAAGAATGATTCTCATAGGAATTGGGATGTTGCTGGTATAGACGCCGATGGCGTCCGATCTATTCATACCAAATTCAGTCGATCTGTGGTATTTAGAACTTGGTCTTTTTGAGCGGGGCGGCGTTGTCAGGCAAAGTCGCTATCAACGATAGCGCCTTCGCCTTCCGCCTTGCCCTGCTCAAAAATCCACGGCGTTCTAAATGCCACATCTCTCCTTTACTTGGTATCAATCGAACGCCACGCTATTTTCAATCGCGAAACGATACGGCAATGGAATTGCCGGTACAATCGCGTGCCCAAATAGAGTTTGGGCACGAGAAGGGTAGGATGAGCGTTGGGCACGAGAAGCGTATGACGACTTTCGCCCTAGTAATAATAGCTGCGGATGCGGTTCTCCTTGTTGGCCTGGCCGATGGCCGCGCCGGTGAGGCCGCCCGCCGCCGCGCCGATGGCCGCGCTGCGAACATTGCCGCCCGCGATGCCGCCAATGATGGCCCCGGTGGCCGCGCCGGTGGTTGCGCCCTGGGTGGGTGTTTCACAGCCGGTCAAGCTTACCGATGCCAGAGCCGCGACCGCGATGGTTAGAATGGGAAACGTTTTCATGTCACAAGGGGCATCGGAAACCCGAAGCCCCTTGCGTACGCGGCTAAATCTGCCATTGGCGCGAGGATTTGAACCGGGGGAATGTTATTCCCCGATCAGCGCCTTATAGGCGGCGGCGTCCTTGAGCCCGTCGGCTTCGGCCGGGGCTTCCAGGGTCAACTCGAAGAGCCAGCCTTCGCCGTAAGGGTCGGTGTTGACCAGGGCCGGGTTGTCCACGAGGGCTTCGTTGACGGCGGAAATGGTTCCCGTGACGGGGGAGTAGATGTCCCCGGCGGATTTGACGGATTCCACCACGGCGATGGCGGCGTTGGCCTCCACCTTGGTTCCCACCTGGGGCAGTTCCACGTACACCACGTCGGTCAGTTCGGCCTGGGCGTGGTCGGTGATGCCGATGCGCGCCTTGCCGCCGTCGATGCGGAGCCATTCGTGGGTTTCGGTGTATTTCAGGTTTTCGGGAACGTTCATTTTATTTCTTGTGAAGGGGTTTCTTTTCGATGATGGCCGGGAAGCGGCGTCCCCGGATGTCGATTTCAATTTCTTCGTTGATCCGGGCGAACTCGGCTGGGATGTAGGCCATGCCGATGCCGATGCCAAGGGAAGGGGAGAGGGTGCCGCTGGTGATTTCACCAATCGGCTGCCCGTTTTTGAAGATGGCGTAGTGCGGGCGCGGCGGCGGCGTTTTGCCCTTCATTTTGAAGGGAACCAGCCGGCGCGGAACGCCTTGGGCGCGCTGTTGGGCGAGCGAATCCTTGCCGATAAAGTCCGGTTTTTCCAGGTCCACGAAGAAGGAGAGCCCGGCTTCCAGCGGCGTGTGCTTTGGCGAGAGGTCGGAGCCGTTGAGCGGGTAGCACATTTCCAGGCGCAGGGTGTCGCGCGCGCCGAGTCCGCAGGGGCGGATGCCGAGATCGGCCCCTTTTTCCAGGATCATGGCCCAAACCGTGGGGGCGCATTCCGCCTTGAAGAAAAGCTCGAAGCCGTCCTCGCCGGTGTAGCCGGTGCGGGCGATCCAGACGGTGGTGCAGCCCGCTTCGTAACGCTTGATTTCATTGCGGGCGGGGCGGGAAATTTTGCCTTCGAAGTAGCGGTCGAAAAGCTCCGCGGCGCGCGGCCCCTGCACGGCCAGCCCGGCGAATTCGTCGCTCCGGTTTTTAAAGTCGAGGCCGGGGGCGAGGTGGCTTTCCAGCCAGGCCACGTCCTCGTCAATTTTCGCGGCGTTGATGACCAGCAGGTAAGCCTCTTGTTCCAGGCGGTAGACGATCAAATCGTCGATGACGCCCCCTTGAGGGTTGAGCATCAGCGTGTACTGGCACTCGCCGGGCTCCAGGCGGTCCACGTTGTTGGTGAGCAGTTGGTTAAGCCAGGCGGCGGTCTGCGGACCGCTCACGAAAACCTCGCCCATGTGGGAAATATCGAACACCCCGATGGCGTGGCGTACGGCGTGGTGTTCCTCCAGGATGCCACTGTATTGGACGGGCATTTGCCAGCCGCCAAAATCCACCATTTTGCCCCCCGCGGCGACGTGGGTTTCGTAAAGGGGCGTTTTCTTTGCGGGGTGGTTTGGGGTGGTTTCGGTGGACACGCGGCGGATGGTAAATTCGCCGATGGGGCAAGTCAAGATTGCCGGGTAAGCGGCCCCATCCTTTGATACCAATTACTTTCAATTCTCGGTAGATCTGACTCGGTCTTTTCCGGCAGGGGCGGCGTTGTCGGTCCAAGTCGCTATCTAAAGATAGCGCCTCGGACCTCCGCCTTGCCCAGCCAAAAAATCCCTTCGCCATATCCACCAATTATTTCAAGTAAGTGGTATTGCATTGCCGGGAGGGAAGTCTCCTTGTACGTTCCGCGTTTTCTTTATGAACCGATTCGAAAACCAAATCGCCATTGTTACCGGAGCCGGACGCGGCATCGGGGAAGCCATCGCCAAGCGCCTCGCCGCCGAGGGGGCCAAAGTTGCCTGTGTCAGCCGCTCGGAAGCCAATTCCGCCAAGGTGGCCGAAGCGATCAACGCCGAATTCCCCGGCGCGGCCAAGGGTTATGCCGTGGACGTGGCCGACAAGAAGGCGGTGGAAGAAGCCGCCGCGAAGATTTTCGCCGATTTCGGCAAGGTGAATATTTTGGTCAACAACGCCGGGATTACCCGCGACGGCCTGGCCATGCGCATGAGCGAGGAGGATTGGGACGCCGTGCTGGCTACCAACCTCAAGGGCGCTTTCAACTTCATCCAGGCCGTGCTGCGCCCCATGCTCAAGCAGCGTTCGGGCCGCATCGTCAACATGGCCAGCGTGGCCGGGGTGATGGGCAACGCGGGCCAGGCCAACTACTCCGCCAGCAAGGCGGGCTTGATCGGCCTCACCAAGACGCTCGCCCGCGAGCTGGCCAGCCGGGGCATCACGGTCAACGCCGTGGCTCCCGGGTTCATCAAAACCGACATGACCGACGTGCTGCCCGAGGCCATCAAGACGGGCGTGGTGGGGCAGATCCCGCTGGGCCGTTTTGGCGAGCCGGAGGATATCGCCGCCGCCGTGACCTTCCTGGCCAGCGCCGAAGCGAGCTACATCACCGGCCAGACGCTGAACGTCGATGGCGGCATGGTGATGGCGTAGCCGCTGTTTACAGCACTTTTTTGGAACTCGCGCCGGGGATGCCTGGCGCGAGTTTTTTGTTTGTTGGCCCGCTTTATACCGACGCCGGAATTTCAACAGGATTTTCGAGATTAAACAGGATTTACAGGATTGGAATCATGTTCAATCCTGCAAATCCTGCGAATCTTTGTTAAAAATGTACGGCGTCGATTATTTCCTGGAGCCGGGGCTCTTTTTGCGCGCCTTTTTAGCCGAAGCTTTGGCCTCGGCTTTTTTCCCGGCCGTTTTTTTTGCCTTGGGCTTTGCCGGGGCGGTCTTGGCCGCCTTCGGAACTCGTTTTGCGGCGGGCTTTGCCGGTTTGGAGCCGGTTTTCGCGGGCTTTGAAGCCGTCTTTTTGGCGGTTTTTTTGACGGGCATCTTCCGGATGGCCGCGAGAATGGGGATGGTGGGAGCCTCCGGCGTCTTTTCCGAAGCCGTCGCCGTGGCGGTTGCCGCCGTGGGTTGCTCCCCACCTTTTTCCGTGAAAGCCCGGATGGCGTCGCGCAGTTCGGCGGCGCGTTCATAGGCTTCCGCCGCGATGGCTTCCTCCATCTCCCGCTGCATGGTTTCCAGCTTGGAAAGCGGGCGCTTGCTGCGGAGTTCGTCGAGCCATTCCCCCAGGAACTGGACCTCGGGCGAGGTCTCCGTGGGCTCCGGGCGCTGGTGAAGAATCTGCAAAATGGCGTTGCGGCATTGCTCGATGATCCCGATGGCCTCGGCGATGCGGCCGCTTTCAAGCTCCATGGAAGCCTTCGCCCGCGTGTTCATCATCAGCACGTAGGGGCGGAATTGCTCGAACGACCAGGCCACGTCCTCGCGGTCGGCATATTTCGCGACGAAATTGAACAAATCGAGGTTGTACTGCGTGTCCCGGATCACGCCCTTGAAGTCCTCAAGCTGAAAAAGGGCGAGGTAGCGGTGGTAATATTGCACGCTTTCCTGCTGAAGCTCGGCGCAGTCGTCGGCGGTCAGCACGTAGGGGTCTCCCTCGGCTTCCGCCGCCTGGGCCTGCTGCCGGTGCCATTCCAGCAAACTGGCGGCCCCCTTGGGGCGCACGCCGTCGGGCCGGCCTTCCACTTCCATCTGGATCAGCCCCAGATCGATGCGGAGTTGGATTTTTTCCTTGCCGTCGATGCCTCTGATCCGACGGACGCGGATCTGTCCGGGTTCGTGGGGCCAGCCTTCGAGCAATGTATTCAAATCCAAATTCATAAGTCTCCGGTAATCGAAGCGTGAAATTGGCCGAAAACAAGCAGGAAAGCGCCCTTCAACTCGTAAATACTGTAAAAAAATACAAATCCCCCCTTGCAGATGAAGCCCGAGTGCGATAAAAAGACCCTCCCGCGTTGTCTCGGTGCCCGAAAGGTGTCCGTGTCAGCCGGGAGATGAAAATACAGCCGGCGCCCAAAAAAACCTTGCGCCGTGGCTGGTTTCGTCTACAGTTCGCGCTCCCCGCAACCAGCAGTGGATGTGGAATCACTGTTGTGCGCGGGATTTTTAGTCCCTGTAACCGGGGAAGCAATTTTTGAAATTTTAACAATGCCAACGATCAACCAGCTTGTCCGCAAGGGACGCAATAAGGTGACGGTGAAATCCAAGTCGCCGGCGCTAGTAAGCTGCCCGCAGCGCCGCGGCGTCTGTGTGCAGGTCATGACCCGCACGCCTAAAAAGCCTAACTCCGCCCTTCGTAAAGTGGCCAAAGTTCGGTTGACCAACGGCCAGGAAGTCATCGCCTACATTCCCGGCGAAGGCCACAATCTCCAGGAACACTCCATCGTGCTCGTCCGTGGTGGCCGCGTGAAGGATCTTCCCGGTGTTCGTTATCACATCGTTCGCGGCACGCTGGACGCCCTCGGGGTGGATGGCCGCCGTCGTTCCCGTTCCAAATACGGAGCCAAACGCCCGAAGCCGGGTCAAGAAGCCGCCGCTGGTAAGGGCAAGAAGAAATAATTTCCTATGTCTCGTCGTCGCAGAGTCATCAAAAAAACCGAGAAGTTCGACAGCCGTTACGCTAGTCCCTTGGTTGCCCGTTTAATCAACACCATCATGGATAGCGGTAAAAAATCCGTTGCAGAACGGATTGTTTACGGCGCCATCGAAAAGACCCGCGAGGGTTCCGACGCGGTCGATCCGCTCGAGACGTTGAACAAAGCCATCGACAACGTGAAGCCCCGCCTTGAGGTTAAGAGCCGCCGCGTGGGTGGCGCGACCTACCAGGTTCCGATGGAAGTTCCCGCTCCGCGCCAAATGGCCCTGGCTATGCGCTGGATCGTCACCTTCGCCGCCAAGCGCAAGGGCGTCCCGATGATGGATGCGCTCGCCTCCGAATTGAAGGAAGCCGCCGCCGGTCAAGGCAACGCGATCAAGAAACGCGACGACACTCACAAGATGGCCCAGGCTAACCGGGCCTTTGCGCACTTCCGATTCTAACCTTTATTATACACTGCCGTGGCTGACACTGTTTCCAATCCTAACTCGCCCAATCGCGCATTCCCGCTGGAGCGTACCCGCAACATCGGGATCGCCGCTCACATCGACGCGGGCAAGACGACCCTCACCGAACGAATCCTCTTCTACACGGGGATGATTCACAAGATCGGTGAAGTGCACGAAGGCACGACCGTCACCGACTGGATGGAGCAGGAACGTGAACGCGGCATCACCATTACCTCCGCCGCCACTACTTGTACGTGGGTGCAGCGGAAGGAAGAAGGCGTTGTCAAGCTCTTCGAGAGCGACAAAATGCGCGTCAACATCATCGACACTCCCGGCCACGTGGACTTCACGGCCGAGGTCGAGCGTTCGCTGCGTGTTCTGGATGGCGCCGTCGCCGTGTTCTGCGGTGTGGCTGGTGTTCAACCCCAGTCCGAAACCGTTTGGCGTCAGGCCACCAAGTACAACGTGCCCCGTATTGCGTTCGTCAACAAGATGGACCGCACCGGTGCCAACTTCGAGAACGCCCTCAATGACATGCGCACCAAGCTCGGTGCCAATGCCTGGCCGATCCTGATTCCGCTCGGCAAGGAAGACTACCTCAAGGGCCAGCTCGACGTCATCAATAAGAAGGCCGTCATTTACGCCGACAACGACCAGTGGGGTTCCACCTACTCCGTCGAGGAAATCCCGGCTGAATTCAAGGAAATGGTCGATAACGCCTACGACGAACTCGTTTCCGCCGTAGCCGACCTCGACGACGAAGTGGGCACCCTCTTCCTCGAAGAGAAGCCGATTTCCGCCGCCGACCTCAAGGCGGGCATTCGCCGCCTCACCATCGCCAACAAGTTCGTCCCCGTCGTCGGCGGTTCCGCCTTCAAGAACAAGGGCGTCCAGTACCTCGTTGACGCGGTGGTTGACTACCTCCCGAGCCCGCTCGAAACCCTCCCTGCCCAGGGGCAGAACCCGGACAACGGCGAGGAAATTCTCGTCCGCGCCGATGACAACGCCAAGTTCTGCTCGCTCGCGTTCAAACTTTGGAGCGATCCTTTCGTCGGCAAGCTCGTGTTCTTCCGCGTTTACTCCGGCAAGCTCACCAAGGGCGACACCGTCTACAACCCGCGCACTCACAAGCGCGAGCGCATCAGCCGCTTGATCCAGATTCAGGCCGACAAGCGCGAAGACATCGAAACGTGCTACTCGGGTGATATCGCCGCCATCGTCGGCATCAAGAACATCACCACGGGCGATACCCTCGCTTCCGAAGATTTCAGCGTCATTCTCGAACCGCCGTCGTTCCCTGATCCGGTTATTTCGATGGCCATCGAGCCGAAGACCAAGATCGACCAGGAGAAGATGTCCATCGCTCTCCAGCGCCTGGCTGAAGAAGATCCGACCTTCCGCGTTTACACCAACGAAGAGACTGGCCAAACCATCATCGCCGGCATGGGCGAACTTCACCTCGAAATCATTCGCGACCGTATGATGCGCGAGTTCAAGGTGGAAGCCAACTCCGGCAAACCGCAGATCGCCTACCGCGAAACCATCACCGGCGAAGCTGTCGGCGAAGGCAAACTCGTCAAGCAGTCCGGCGGCCGTGGCCAGTACGGTCACGTGATTGTCCGCGTCACTCCGAACGAGCGCGGCAAGGGGATCGTCATCGAGAACAAAACGGTGGGCGGTTCCATTCCGAAGGATTTCATCCCGGCCGTCAAGAAGGGCCTCGAAGAGGCGGTCTTGAACGGTGTGGTGGGTGGCTACCCGGTGATCGACGTTTCCATCGACATCATCGACGGTTCCTTCCATGAAGTCGACTCCAACGAAATGGCGTTCAAGATGGCGGCCATCTTCGCCGCGAAGGACGGCTTCAAGAAGGCCAAGTCGATCCTGCTCGAACCGATCATGAAGGTGGAAAACCTGACTCCCGAAGAGTTCCAGGGCGACATTCTCGGCGACCTCAACCGCCGCCGTGGCCGCATTCAGAGCATGGAAAGCAAGGGCAACCTCTCCGTGGTTCACGCGGAAGTGCCGCTCGCCGAAATGTTCGGTTACTCCACCGCCATCCGGTCGCTCTCCAAGGGCCGCTCCTCCTACTCCATGGAGCCGTCCCACTTCGAACAAGTCCCCGCGAGCGTGCTCGCCGCGGTGCTCGACCAGAAAGGCGCCTAAAACCAACAACCTGCTCTTTCCCAACCCGCTCTTTATATGACAAACGGTCAACGTATTCGCATCCGGCTTAAAGCTTTCGACTATCGGATGCTCGATCAGTCCTCCTTGGATATCGTCGAAACCGCCAAGCGTACTGGCGCCAAGGTCGCGGGACCGATTCCGCTTCCCACCCGCGTCGAAAAATTTACCGTAAACCGTTCCCCGCACGTGGATAAGAAATCCATGGAGCAGTTCGAAATCCGCACCCACAAACGGTTGCTGGACATCATCGAACCGACCGCGAAAACGGTGGACGAATTGAAGAAACTGAACCTCCCGGCTGGTGTTGATATCACCATCAAGATCTGACCGGCGTTCCTGAACCACGAAACCCATGAAATACGGACTGATAGGTAAGAAGATCGGGATGACCCGGGTCTACGACGAGAAGGGAGTCATCACTCCCGTGACCGTCGTCGAAGTGGGCGGCAATACGCTGCTCCAGGTCAAGACCGTTGAAAAGGATGGCTACAGCGCCATTCAAGTCGGATTCGACACGCAAAAAGAATCCCGCCTCCCCAAGGCGCAATTGGGCCGCTACAAGAAGGCCAACTCCGAACCGAAGAAAACGGTTCGCGAATTCCGCCTTGCCGCTGGCGAAAAAGTCGAGGGCGAGCTGAACCTCAGCGCCAACCACTTCCAGGCGGGCCAAATCGTTGACGTCATCGGGCAGTCCAAAGGCAAGGGCTTCCAGGGCATCATGAAGAAACATGGCGCCGACGGCCAGCCGGCCTCGCACGGTTCCATGATGCACCGCCGCCCGGGTTCCATCGGTTGCCGTTCCACTCCCGGCCGCATTTGGAAGAACCAGAGCATGGCTGGTCACATGGGTGACGAACGCATCACGGTTCAAAATCTCCAAATCGTTCAAGTGCGCGATGCCGAACAGGTTCTCTTGATTCGCGGCGCGATTCCCGGGGCCAACGGCGGCTACGTCGTGGTTCGCCCGGCCAAGAAATCCCCACTTCCCGCGGAGGCTAAGAATTAATGAGCTCTACCGTTCTTTCAGTTGAAGCAGCCAAGGCTGCAAATTTGGCCGTCATTGAAAACGGCATTGGCACCCAGGCCGTTCATGACGTGGTTGTTGCGCTTCGCGCCGCCCGCCGCTCCGGCACCGCTAATACCAAGTCCAAGGCGGAAGTCAATCTTTCCGGCTCCAAACCCTGGCGCCAAAAAGGCACGGGCCGCGCTCGCGCCGGTTACAAATCCTCCGCGGTTTGGACTGGTGGCGGCGTCGTATTCGGCCCCGTTGCCCGCGATTACTCCAAGAAAGTCACCAAGTCGGTCCGCCGCCTGGCTCTTCGCAAGGCCCTGAGCGCCCGCATCGTGGCCGGTGACGTGCTGGTGGTCGAAAACTTCGCCATTCTCGAACCCAAGACCAAGACCTTCGTCAAGTGGGTCAAGGAGAACGCTGGCGACGAGAAAACCCTCATCATCGGCAAGGACTTTGACGAAACCACGTTCAAAGCCGCCCGCAACGTTGCGCCCACCCGCCTGGTCACGGCCAGCGAGGTGAACACCGAAGATCTGCTCCGTTTCAAGAAGATCGTCGTGACCCAGGCCGCCCTGAACCAACTTGTAGAAAGGACGCAGAAATGAACGAGCCGCACGAAGTCATCAAGACCATCGCCTTCACTGAAAAGGCGACCATTCTCAGCGAGAAGCACGGCAAATACGTTTTCCGCGTTGCTCCGAGCGCCAACAAGCTCCAGATCAAGAAGGCTGTAGAAAGCCTCTTTGGAAAGAGCGTCGTCGACGTGAACACCGCCAACTACGCGGGCAAGAAGCGCCGCGAACGCCGGGTTGACGCCGGGCGCACCGCCCACTGGAAAAAGGCCATCGTGACCCTGAAGGCCGGGGAAAAGATCGAGCTGGCATAACCTAATCATCGACCATGGCACTTAAAACCTTTCGTCCCTTGACTCCCGCTTCGCGCTACAAAGCGTTGCCGGATTTCGAGGAAATTACCAAATCCAAGCCCGAGAAGAGCTTGACGGTGACTCTGAAGAAGACCGGCGGTCGCAATAACCGCGGTCGCGTCACCTCCCGCCACATTGGCGGTGGTCACAAGCAGAAGTACCGCATCGTCGACTTCAAGCGGCGGAAATTCGGCGTCGAAGCCGAAGTGATCGGCATCGAATACGATCCGAACCGCACCGCTCGCATTGCGCTCATCAAGTACACCGACGGAGTGAAGAGCTACATCCTCGCTCCCGCCGGGTTGATCGTCGGCGCGAAAGTCGTCTCCGGTGAAAGCGCCGCGCCTGAAATCGGCAACGCCCTTCCGCTGAAGAACATCCCGCTCGGCTCCGCGATCCACAACATCGAACTGACCCCCGGCAAGGGTGGGCAGATCGCCCGTGGCGCTGGCCAGCAAGCCATTTTGAGCAACCGGGAAGCGGGCTACGCCCTCATCAAGCTTCCCTCCGGAGAAATCCGCAAGATCAACGAAGAAGCCTACGCCACCATTGGCCAGGTGGGCAACGTCGATCACATGAACGTTTCGTCCGGCAAAGCGGGCCGTTCCCGCTGGCAAGGGCGCCGTCCGCATGTCCGCGGCATGGTGATGAACCCCGTCGATCACCCCATGGGTGGCGGTCAGGGCAAGTCCAAGGGC
Source organism: uncultured Chthoniobacteraceae bacterium (assembly GCA_964513965.1). GTDB lineage: Bacteria > Verrucomicrobiota > Verrucomicrobiia > Chthoniobacterales > Chthoniobacteraceae > UBA695. Next base: position 211,071 of record CAZEOO010000004.1, on the reverse strand, counting down.
GGTGGCGGACGCCATCACCCGATGAGCCCGTGGGGTCAGCTCGCGAAGGGTTTCAAGACCCGCCGCAAGCACAAGGAGAGCAACAACCGCATCGTCCAGCGCCGCAACGCCAAGAAGTAGTAGTATATGGCAAGATCACTTAAAAAGGGGCCCTTCGTTGAGCTCCATTTGCTCGACAAAATCGACAAGCAGAACGCAGCCGGGGTCAAGAAACCCATCAAGACCTGGTCGCGCCGCTCGATGATTACGCCGGATTTTGTAGGACACACCTTCCTCGTTCACAACGGGAAGATCTTCAACTCGGTGTTTGTGACGGAAAACATGGTCGGTCACAAACTGGGTGAATTTTCGCCCACCCGTATCTTCAAGAAGCACGGGGCGCACACGGTGAAGGTGACCAAGTAATTTATGCTGCGTCCTGCTATTGTGGCAGGCGTGGTTGTGTTGGCGCTGGCAAAAGGGCCGGTTGCCATTGGGGGGAGTTCTTTCTCAGATTCAGACATAGAAGTTACGGAAGCAAAAGTGACGCTTCAGACGCTTTCCGCCGAGAACGAAGTTCTCAAGCGGCAGCTTGAAGAAGCGAAAAACGCGACCAAATCGCTCACTGAAAGCCTGGCTGTTTCCAACAGCGAGGCGGAAGTTTTCCGGCGGGAGGCGACAGACCTCAAGCTGCGTATGGCGGCGCTCGGAGTCGATGGACTCAGCGGCGACAAAAGCAAACTTGAGCAGCGGCTCCTTAAGGCGGTCCGCGACCTTCAGCTCGTACAGGGCGAAAAGGACAAGCTGGCCGAGGAACTGGTTCAGTTGAGCGAAGCCGTGATGCGGTTCACCAAGAGCGCGACATCCGAGGACGCCGAAGCCCGAATGGCTTTGGAGGCGCGGATGCGAAGCGTGGAGGATGCCCTCGGGATTCCCGGGAGCAATCCGAAATTCGCGCAGGCCGCCAGACCGGGCACGTTAAATGACGGGATGGTGGTCAGTATTAAAGAAGAGCTTTCATTGGTGGTGGCCAACATTGGCCGCCAGCAGGGAGCCCGAGTGGGAATGCCGCTCAAGGTGGTTCGCGACGGACATATCATTGGATACGTCAGTATCGTGGATGTTCGGGAAAAAATTTGCGGTGCCGTGATACAAAGTCTGGATTCCGAGAAGAATAAAATTAAAGTGGGCGACCGCTTAATGGTGGATGCCCAATAAAAAGTTTAACTAACATGCAGATCCATTCGACAACCAAGTACGCGCGTATCTCGGCCTTCAAGGCCCGGGAGGTGGCGCGTGAAATCCAGGGCTTGCCCGTCGCAACCGCCCTTGACATCGTTGCGTTCAGCCCCAAAAAGGCTGCTGCCCTGATCGCCAAGACGCTCAAGAGCGCCGTCGCTAACGCCGAGAACAATGCCAATCTGCGTGCGGACTCCCTCGTCGTCAAAGAAGCGACCATCGGCGAAGGCCCCACCGCCAAGCGTTTTCAACCGAAAGCGCGCGGCAGCGCCGGTCCGATTATGAAGCGTTCCTCCCACATTCGCATCGTGGTGACGGACGAGATTGAAATCCCCAAGCGCGGCGCTAAAAAAGCCGCCGCCACCAAGTCCGCCTCCAAGAAGGGCGCTAAAGCCTCCAAATAATTATGGGACAGAAAGTTAATCCAATCGGCTATCGTCTCGCCGTCAACCGCGACTGGCGTTCGCGCTGGTATGCCTCTACCAAGGATTTCCCCGATTTCCTCCACACGGATCTTGAGATCCGCAAGTATGTCAAGAAGAAGCTGGCCCTGGCTGCCGTTTCCAAGGTCGTCATCGAACGCGCCTGGAACAGCCTGCGCGTCACCATCTTCACCGCCCGCCCCGGCATCGTGATCGGCCGCAAGGGTTCCGAAATCGAGAAGATGACCGAAGAGATCGGTTCCATGAGCGGCGGCAAGCAGGTTAAGATCGACATTCAGGAGATCAAGACCCCCGAATTGGACGCCCAGCTCGTCTCCGAGAACATCGCACTCCAGATCGAGCGTCGTATTTCCTTCCGTCGCGCCATGAAGAAAGCCGTCCAGACCACCATGGACTTCGGCGCTTCCGGCATCAAGGTCCGCTGCGCCGGTCGTTTGGGCGGGGCTGAAATTTCCCGCGCCGAGCGTTACCACGAAGGCAAAGTGCCGCTCCACACGCTGCGTACCCCGATCGACTACGGCTTCTCCGAAGCCAACACCGTTTACGGGAAGATCGGCATCAAAGTGTGGCTTTGCAAACCCGAACCCGCGCCCGTCGAAGCGCAGCAACCGGCCAAGAACGCCTAATACGGTCAACCGGCCAACCAGAATTTAGAGGAGAAACCTTATGCCATTGATGCCTAAACGCGTGAAGTATCGCAAGACCCAGCGGGGAAGCCGCAAGGGGAATGCTACGCGCAATGTGACCATCGATTTCGGTGCCTACGCCCTGCAAACGCTTGAGCGCGCCTGGCTCACCAACATCCAGATCGAAGCCGCCCGTGTTGCCCTCACCCGCAACATGAAACGCAAAGGCAAGCTCTGGATCCGCATTTTCCCGGACAAATCCGTTACCGCCCGCCCGCCGGAAACCCGAATGGGTAAAGGCAAAGGCCAGCCCGAATACTGGGTCGCCGTGGTCCGCCCCGGCAACATCCTGTTCGAACTGGACGGCATCTCGGAATCCGTCGCCCGCGAGTCCCTGCGCCTCGCCGCGACCAAGCTGCCCATCCGCACCAAATTCCTCACGCTCCATCGCGTGGCTCCCGCCGCCTAACACCTGGTATGAAGATCAAAGAAATCAAAGAACTGAGCGTCGAAGAACTCCAGGCCCGCAAGCGGGAGTTGACCAAAGAAGGCTTCAACCTCCGCCTGCAACAGCAGACCGGCCAGCTTGAAAAGCCCAGCCAGATCCGCTCCATCCGCCGCGAGATCGCCCGGATTGAAACCATCCTCACCCAGCGCGCCGCTCAAACCGCCTAAGCCGCTTACATTTAGAGTCCCATGACTGAGAAACAATCCGTAGCGACCGAAGCCGCCCGCAACTTGCGCAAGACCCGCGTGGGTCAGGTGGTTTCCAGCAAAGAGAACAAAACCGCCATCGTTGAGACGGTGACGCGCGTGCCGCATCCCGTGTTTGGCAAGATCGTCAAGCAGGTGAAACGCTTCCATGCGCATGACGAGGAAAACAAGGCGCAGGTCGGCGATACCGTCCGCATCATGGAGACCCGCCCCATCAGCAAAACAAAATGCTGGAGGATTGTTGAAATTCTCAAGCATTAGTGTAATCTCGCAACCCTTTTCGTAATATGCTTCAGATCCGATCCAGACTCGACGTGGCCGATAACACCGGCGCACGCATGGCCAAGATGATTGGCGTTATCGGCAAGCCGACGAAGTTCGCGCGCGTCGGCGACGTGATCACCGCGCACATCCGCGAGGCTTCCCACAATGGCACCGTCAAGAAGGGCGAAGTCGTCCGCGCCGTCATCGTCCGTTCCCGGCAACCGGTTCGGCGTGAAGACGGCTCCTACCTCCGTTTCGACAACAACGCGATCGTCATCATCGACAAAGACCTCAACCCGCGCGGCACGCGCATCTTCGGCCCGGTCGCCCGCGAACTCCGCGAACGCAACTTCATGAAGATCGTCTCGCTCGCTCCCGAAGTTCTATGAGCAAACAACAATTTCACGTTAAGAAGGGCGACCAGGTTCAAGTGATCTCCGGCAACCAAAAAGGTGCCGCTGGAAAGATCCTTGAGGTCATCCCGCAGAAAGCGCAAGTCCTCATCGAAGGCGTGCGCCTGATCAAAAAACACACCCGCAAGTCGCAGGACCGTCCTCAAGGAGCGATCATCGAACGTGAAGGCCCCATTCACATCTCCAATGTGAAGCTTGTGGAAAAAGGAAAGAAAGGAAAGGCGGCCTAAAGGTAGGCGCGCCCCCAGTAATCCAAACATATGGCAGTAGAATATTACCAGGAATACAAGGAACGGGTCGTTCCGCAGCTTAAAGAAAAGCTCGGGGTCAAGAACCCGCACCAAATTCCTTACATCAAGAAGGTGGTTGTAAACACCTGCGTAGGGTCCGCTTCCGACGTGAAGCAAGCACTCGAGGACGCCAAGGCGGAACTCGCGCTCATCACCGGCCAGAAGCCGGCCGAAACCCGCGCCAAGAAGAGCATCGCCAATTTCAAACTTCGCGGTGAACAGGCCATCGGGGCCAAAGTTACCCTGCGTGGTGCGCGCATGTACGAATTTCTGGAGCGCCTCGTCAAGACCGCGCTTCCCCGCATCCGCGACTTCCGCGGCATCTCTCCGCGGGCGTTCGACGGCCAGGGCAACTACACCCTCGGCGTTACCGACCAGAGCATTTTCCCTGAAGTGGAACTTGATAAGATCAAGCGTTCCATTGGGTTTGATATCACCATCGTAACGAGCGCGACCAACAACGCGGACGCGAAAGCACTGCTGTCCGAAATGGGAGTTCCGTTCACCGACAAGGCCAAGAAACCCGCCGTGAAGAAAGCGGCCGCCTAATTGAGAAACAAGATATGAGCCATTTGTCCGATCCCATTGCCGATTTCCTCACGCGCCTGCGCAACAGCACTGGCAGCATGAAAGCGGAAACGGTCGCCCCTTACTCTAAGGCGAAGGAAGAAATTGCCCGTCTTTTGAAACAAGAAGGGTACATCGCCGACTACGAAGTTGTCACCGTTGGCAAGTTCCAGGAACTTCGTATCACCAACAAATTTGTCAATCGCGCCCCCGCCATCACTGGCTTGAAGCGCGTCAGCAAACCCGGCCTTCGCCGTTATGTTGGCTCCCAGGAAATTCCGCGGGTCCTCGGCGGGCTCGGGATTTCCATCCTCTCCACGCCCCGGGGGATCGTTACTGGGCGGGAAGCAAAGAAACAAAACGTCGGCGGCGAACTGCTCGCCTACGTTTGGTAAGCCCATCATTTTGTATGTCGCGAATTGGTAAAAAACATATCGATCTTCCCCAGGCGGTGAAAGTTGCCGTCTCGGCCGAGGGTGCGGTCAAAGTCGAGGGGCCGAAAGGCAAGCTCGAATGGACCCTGCCCAAGCAGATCACCGCGCGGGTTGAAGATTCCAAGGTTTTGGTCGAGCGCGCCAACGAGCAGCGCAGTGTCCGTGCTTTGCATGGCCTCTCCCGCGCTCTGGTGGCCAACATGGTCACCGGCGTCTCCAACGGCTTCGTCAAAGACCTCGAAATCGAAGGCGTCGGCTTCAAGGCCGCCGTGCAGGGCAAGGTCCTTAACCTGAACCTCGGTTTCTCTCATCCCATCCTGTTCCCGATTCCCGAGGGAATCAAAATCACCGTTGCGGAAAACACCAAAGTGAAAATCGAAGGCATCGATAAGCACTTGGTCGGCCAGGTCGCGGCGGACATCCGTGCGTACTACCCGCCGGAGCCTTATAAGGGCAAGGGTGTGCGTTACGCTGGCGAGCACATCGTCCGCAAGGAAGGCAAAACCGTTCAATAATCTCCTATGGCATCTCTGGAAAAAATTAAAATGCGCCATGCCCGGCTCCGCAAGCGGATCGTCGGGACGGTGGACCGCCCCCGTTTGGCTGTGCACTTTTCGGGCAAGAACATTTATGCCCAGGTGATCGACGACGTTACGGGCCGCACTCTCGCGGCGGCCACGACGACGGAGAAGAGCCTGGCGGGCGACGCCTCCCTGCGCGCCAACTGCGCCACGGCGGCCACGATCGGCAAGCTCGTTGCCGAGCGCAGCAAAAAAGCGAACGTCAGCAAGGTCGTTTTCGATCGCGGTGGCTTCCAATATCACGGCAAAGTTAAAGCGCTGGCAGATGCGGCGCGTGAAGGCGGACTAGAATTCTAATTATGGCATCTCCTAATCAACGCAGAGGCGAGCGCCGCGGCGACCGGAACCGCGAATCCAACGAACCGAAGTCGGATCTCACGGAAAAAGTGGTTTTCATCAACCGTTGCGCCAAGGTCGTCAAAGGTGGTCGCCGTTTTAGTTTCAGCGCCCTCATTGTCACCGGCAACAAGGCCGGCAAGGTCGGTTACGGGTTCGGTAAGGCCAACGAAGTTTCCGAAGCCATTCGCAAGGCATCGGACGCGGCCAAGAAGTCCCTCGACACCGTCGCCGTTTTCAACAACACCATTCCTCACGAAGCGATCGGCGAATTCGGCGGAGGCCGCGTTCTCCTTCGTCCGGCGTCCCCCGGTACCGGCGTTATCGCTGGTGGCGGCGTGCGTGCCGTCATCGAAGCGGCTGGCATCAAAGACGTGCTCGCTAAATCGCTCGGCTCCGGCAACCATGCCAACGTCGTGAAAGCGACCATTGAGGCATTGAAGAGCCTGCGCCTGCGTGAAGACATCTACAAAATCCGCGGCATCGAAAAGAAACCTGCTGCCGCTACCCAAGCTTAATCCATGAATCTTGCGACCTTAAAGCCCCGCCCCAACTCCAAGCACCGCGTCAAGCGGCTTGGCTGCGGTGAAAGCTCCGGGCACGGCAAAACTTCCGGCAAAGGCCATAAAGGCCAGAAGGCTCGTTCGGGCGGTTCCATCCGCCTCGGGTTCGAAGGCGGCCAGATGCCCTTGATCCGCCGCGTGCCCAAACGCGGTTTCAACAACGCCGCTTTCAAAACCGTTTACGCCACGGTGAACGTCTCGGAACTCAATGTGTTCGAAGACGGCGCCACGGTGAACGAAGCCGCTCTGTTGGAGAAAAAATTGATCCGCGGCAAATACGACGGCGTCAAAATCCTCGGCACCGGGGATCTGACGAAGAAGTTGACCGTTGCGGTGGACAAAGTCAGCGCGGCCGCTTTGGAGAAAATCCAGAAAGCGGGCGGCAGCCTCCAGGCTGCGGCTGAGAAATAATTTGGGGTCACAGACTGGCATTTTTCCGGGACGGGTTTCAAAGAAATCCGTCCCGGGCTAGTTAAGACCACATCGGAGACCTCTCAAGAGGGACAAAGATAGGACTAAGATTGAATGATCTCGGCATTTACCAACACGTTTAAGATTCCGGAACTTCGGAATCGCATTCTCTTCACGCTGTTGATTCTAGTGGTGGTCCGCCTCGGGGCGGCCATTACGTGTCCGGGGATCGACGTCTCCGTCCTTCACGAGTGGTTTGGGTACGAGGCCCAACACCAGGCGGGCGGCAGCAGCTTTGCCGCTCTTTTCAACCTGTTCAGCGGCGGCGCCATGGAGAACTGCGCTATTTTCTCCCTGGGCGTCATGCCCTACATCAGCGCCTCGATTATGATGCAGCTTTTGACAGCGGTCATCCCCAAGCTGGCCAAGCTGGCCAAGGAGGATGGCGGGCGTCAAAAGATCATGCAGTACACGCGCTACGCGACCATCGCCCTTTGCCTGGGCCAAGGCTACGCGCTGGCCATGACTTTCCAGAACCCGAGTTCCAACATGTTCCTGCCGGGCATCGCTGAAACCATCGCCCGCATCGGGCGGCCTTTGGTGGTCACCCCCGGCTTTGGGTTCATCATTCCCGCCGTCATTACGCTCACCGCCGGCACCATGTTTATGATGTGGATGGGCGATCAAATCACTGATCGCGGCATTGGCAACGGCATGTCGATGATTATCACCATCGGCATCGTGGCCCGCCTGCCCGCAGGGTTGATCCAGGTGTGGCATCTCTTTATTCCGAGCGAAGGCTCTCACCAGAGCGTGCAACCCATGGCGCTGGTGCTGATGATCGCCTTCTTCTTCCTGGTGGTTGCCGCCGTCATTTGCGTGACGCAGGCCGCCCGGAAAGTGGTGGTACAATACGCCAAGCGCGTGGTGGGTCACCGCCAAATGGGCGGCGGCACGCAGTACATGCCCTTGAAGGTTAATTACGCGGGCGTGATGCCGATCATCTTCGCCCAGGCACTCTTGATGTTCCCGCCGCAAATCGCGCAAATCCCCACGTTGCGCTCGATTGACTGGGTTCAGCGCCTCGCTTCCAACCTCATGGACGGCCCGGTGCACTACTCGATTTACGCGGTGATGATTTTCTTCTTCAGCTACTTCTGGGTTGCGACCCAGTTCCAGCCGAACCAGATCGCCGACGACCTCAAGAAGTACGGCGGGTATATCCCCGGCGTTCGCCCCGGCAAACCGACGGCGGATTACCTGAACTTTGCCATGAACCGCCTGACCTTCGCCGGTTCGGTGTTCCTGACGGTCATCGCGGTGCTTCCTCAATTGCTGACGCGGGCCATGGGCATCCCATACATGGCGGCCTCGTTCTTCGGCGGCACCAGTTTGCTGATTATGGTGGGCGTCGTGCTCGACACGATGCGCCAGATTGAAACGCACTTGATCCAACGCCACTATGACGGTTTCCTCCGCAAGGGGCGCATCCGCGGCCGTTTCGATGCCCGGGGTTCCGGGTTTGGTGAGACCGTGCAGCAGGGCGGCTTGGTTTGGGTTTACGCCGGAGTGGCCGCTTTTATTCTAATCGCCGCCGTGTTCTTCATGGCGCGTGGGTACCGCTGGTGAAAACGCGGCTCGTGTTACTCGGCCCTCCTGCTTGCGGGAAGGGTACGCAGGCGGAGAAGATCAAAGAACGTTATGGCATCCCGTCGGTTTCTCCCGGCGCGATGCTGCGTGATGAGATGCGCCGGGGCACTCCCCTGGGCATTGAGGCCGACCGGGTGACCCGGGACGGTTCCATGGTTTCCGACGAACTGGTCATATCGCTGGTTCGCAGTTGGATTGAAACCCACGACCAGGGTTTTGTGTTTGACGGTTTTCCCCGCAGCGTCGGGCAGGCCGAGGCATTGGAACAACTGCTGGCCGAACGGCAGGAGAAGCTGGATGCTGTTTTGTTTTTCGACGTGCCCGATGAGCTGGTTTGCAGCCGGGCAATGAACCGCCTCACCTGTGAAAAATGCGGCCGTACTTTTGAAGCGGGCGCTGGCATCGGAGATCAATGCCCGGTGTGCGGCGGCAAACTCGGGCGGCGCGGCGATGATACGCTGGAAGCCTTCCAGCACCGCATGCAGCAATACCGTGAAAAAACGGCGCCGCTGATTGAGTATTACCGCGGCAAGGGGCTGCTTCGGATCGTCAAGCCTGCCCAAAGCCCGGATACGGTTTTTGGCCGTATCGCGGCCCTGCTGGAAGAGCCGCAGGGATAAAACAGAAGGAATCTGTGAATTATCCCGGGATTTTGCTATAAGAGCTTCCATGATTCCCATTAAAACAGCCAAGGATATTGAAAAAATGCGGATCGCCGGGCGGGCTACCGGCGAGGTCTTGGCCCGCACCGCCGCGTTGGTCCATCCGGGGCTTTCCACCAAAGAGCTGGATGAAGCCGCCGCGCAGTTCATCGCCGAGACCGGCGGCACGAGCGCCTTTCTGAACTACCACGGCTACCCCGGCAATATTTGCATTTCCATCAATGAAGAAGTGGTGCACGGCATTCCCGGCGCGCGCACCATTCAATACGGCGACATCGTCAAGCTCGATGTCGGCGTGAAAAAGAGCGGTTTCGTGGGCGATTCCGCCATGACCGTTCCCGCGGGGCTGGCCTCGCCCGCAGTGCAGATGCTGCTGGAGGTCACCGAGCAATCTTTAATGACCGCCATTTCCCATGCGGTCGCGGGCGGGCGGTTGGGCGATCTCTGTGCGTCGGTGGAGGAAGCTGTTTCGGCCCATGGGTTCACCGTGGTCCGCGAATTCGTTGGGCACGGCGTTGGCCGCAGTCTTCACGAGGAGCCGCAGGTGCCCAACTACGGCAAGCCGGGCACCGGCCCGCGGCTCAAGCCGGGCATGACGCTGGCCATCGAACCGATGGTCAACCTGGGCGTGTGCGGCGTGAGAATCCTAGAAGATGGCTGGACAGTTGTCACCGCAGACGGTAAACCCTCTGCGCATTTTGAGCACACCGTATTGATCACCGAAGGAGAACCAGAAATTCTTACATGGCGAGAAAAGACGCAATCGAAGTAGAGGGCAAGGTTGTGGAACTGTTGCCGAACACGATGTTCCGGGTCGAATTGCCGAACGGACACCGAGTTCTGGCACATATTTCCGGGAAAATGAGGTTGCACTTCATTCGGATCTTGCCAGGCGACAAAGTTCTGCTAGAAATGTCCCCTTACGACCTGTCCAAAGGGCGGATCACCTTCCGGCAAAAGTTTTAAAAGCCGCTCTCGGGAGAAGTAAATTTTTCCCGAGGGGTTTTTTTGTCCCCAAAAACAGCTCGTAAAACCGTTCGTAACACAACGGCCCTATTTTAGAATTTGTTCAGAGTTTAATTTAAATTTCCAACCTACGAATCGCAGAACAGCCTAGAGATATGAAAGTTAGAGCCTCGGTAAAAAGAATGTGTGAATCCTGCAAAATCGTGAAGCGCAAGGGCGTGGTTCGCGTGCTTTGCAAGAACGCTCGCCACAAGCAGCGTCAAGGCTAAGAGCCGGGCGTCACGTCAACAACTATTCCCTACACCTTTTCGAATTATGCCACGACTACTTGGAGTTGAAATCCCCGGCGACAAACGGATCGAAGCCTCCCTGCCTTACATTTACGGCATCGGGCCTTCCTGGGCTAAAAAGATCCTCGAACAAGCCAACATCAACGGCGACATCCGCGCGAAAGACCTTTCGGTTGAGCAGATCAACCAGATCATTCAAGCCATCACCGCCAACAACCTTTTGATCGAAGGCGATCTTCGCCGCGACATCCAGGGCAACCTCAAACGGCTCCAGGCCATCAACAGCTACCGTGGCATCCGCCACCGTCGCGGCCTTCCCGTTCGCGGTCAGCGCACCAGCACCAACGCCCGCACCCGCAAGGGCCCGCGCAAGACGGTGGGTGCCCAGCGTCAGAAGGATGCGAAGTAAAAACCGGGCCAAAACCCCGCGCTTGAATTTAAATTTTTAGAATTATGGCAGAAGAAAACAATGCACCCGTGACACCTGTCGCCCCCGAGGCGGCGACTGCTCCGGTGGCTCCCGAAGCGGCTACACCGGCAACCCCGGCTACAGAAGGGGCCGCAAAAAAGAAGGCGCCCAAGGCGTCGAAGAAGACCGCAGCCGCCGCAGCACCCGCTGCCGCCGCCGCGGAAGTCAAGAAAGAGGAAAACCTCTCTCTGGACCCCAACGTGATCGAACCGGTCAAGATCATCAAAGCCAAAGGCGCCAAGAACGTGCATACCGGCATCGCGCACGTCCAGGCGAGCTTCAATAATACGATCGTCAGCATCACCGACCTCAACGGCGCGGTGATCGGCTGGTCGAGCGCAGGCAAGACGGGCTTCCGCGGTTCCCGCAAGAGCACCGCTTACGCCGCCCAGTTGGTCGCGCAGGACGCCTGCCGCCAGGCCATGGGCCACGGGCTCAAGGAAGTCGAAGTACGGGTGAAAGGCCCGGGAGCCGGACGCGAGTCCGCCGTCCGCGCCATGCAAGCCATCGGCCTCGACATCACCGTCATCAAGGACGTCACGCCCGTTCCTCACAACGGCTGCCGCCCCCCGAAACAACGCCGCGTCTGATCTGAACTTATTATTTTATGGCTCGTTACACTGGTCCTAAATCCAAAATCAGCCGCCGCTTCGGCGTGGCCATCTTTGGCCCGTCCAAGGCGCTGGAGCGCAAGAATTACGGCCCCGGCATGCATGGCCCCAAGGGCTCGCGCCGCAAGCAGTCCGAATACGCTCTCGCGTTGGCTGAAAAGCAAAAGCTTCGTTATCAATACGGCTTGCTCGAACGGCAGTTCCGCCGCTACTTCCAGACGGCGTTGACCCGCCGTGGCGTTACCGGCGAAATCCTGCTCCAGCTTCTGGAGACCCGCCTGGACAACGTGGTTTACCGGCTTGGCTTCGCCAATTCCCGGTCCGCCGCCCGCCAGTTCGTCTCCCATGGGCACATCACCGTCAATGGCCGCAAAGTGGACGTCTCCTCGTACACGCTGCGCCCTGGTGACAAAGTCGCCGTGAAGGACAAGCCCGCTTCGCGCAGCTTGGCCGCCCGGTTCCTGGAACTCACCCAAATCGCCCCCGTGCCGGATTGGCTCGTGGTCGACAAGGCGAACTTCTCGGGCACCGTGGAGCGCATCCCGACTCGCGAGGAAATCGCGCCGATCGTCAACGAACAGCTGATCGTCGAACTCTACTCGCGCTAAGCTCTAGCGGAACACAGATTCGTAAAAAGGCCGGAGGGGTTTCCCTTCGGCCTTTTTTTGTGCCTTCGGTTCGAAGAAAAAGGGGAAAATCTGCGGATCGAAAATAGCAAACGGCGATTATCTTCGCAGAGCGGTCTCGATTCGCTCTACCGCCGCGCGTTTTCCATCTTCGCAGGCCATTTGCGCTCCGATGGCCCGGGCGCGCTTGCGAACCTCTTCGCTGAGGGCGAAATCCAGCATCCGTTTCAATGCATCGGCGCGCACTTTTAGCGCCGCTTTGGGGCTGGGGGCGACGCCCAGGGCCGCGAGCCGTTCCGCCCAAAAGAATTGATCCGCCGCGAAAGGGAGCACCACGGAGGGGACGCCAGCCCGCGCTGCGGCATGCGTCGTGCCGCACCCGCCGTGGTGAACCGCCAGCGAAACGCGCGGCAGCAGCCAGTGGTGTGGCGTGGGGCCAATTTTGAAGCAATTGGGCGGCAACGGCATCGTCGCGACGGAGCTTTCGCCGCAATAAATCAAAGCCCGGCGAGGCCCCACCGCTTCAATGAGCGTCTGCCATAGTTCTTTGCCCGCGAAAACCGACATGCTGCCAAACCCAACGTAAATCGGCGCTTCCCCGGCCGCGAGAAACTCGGCCAACGCGCGCGGCGGTTCCCACCCCTCAGGTTCCAGCGTCCAAGCGCCGGTGAGCACAGCATTCGCGGGCCAATCGGCGGGCCTGGGGAGCAGGGTGGGGGAGATCCCATACAACAGCAGATCATCCTTGTGCTGAGCTTCGTCCCACCACAGCGGCAGCGGGCGCAGCTTGCCCGTTTTGAGCCGGGCGGCGTTGATGGAACGGCGGAAATAGAGCCACATCAGCTCGTTGAGAAGGGTGAAACTCAGCCGGTTGAGGCACCGGGGATAAGCGCCCGGCGGCACCAGCGGGTTCAGAAATTCGCGCGTGGGGGTAAAGGGAATCAGCGACGCGCCCATGACGGGGAGGCCCAGGTAATCCGCCGCAGAGAGCCCCACAAATGCGCCCAGGCCGGAAACCAGGACGGCATCGCACCCCGCGCCGGCTTCGATGGCTTGTTGCATCCAATCCCCCGTATGGCGGGTGGCCAGCGCGGCCAGCATTTTTGCCGCCTGGTTGAGATTGGCCGTCTCCCGGATGAGATCTTTCCCTCGTCCAAACGCCTCCATGATATCACCGGCCAGCGGCGAAGCGGGCACTCCAGCGGCTTCGGCCTTGGCCAGCATCGCGCCCTCGCCCAGCAGGTGCGCCTCGTGCCCGGCATCCATCAAAGCGCGGCAAAGCGCCGCGATGGGGCGTGTATCCCCCTCGGAACCATAGGTGATGGCGAGGAATTTCATACGTCGCGAAAAAGAAAAGCTATGCCCGGGAAGCGCGCGGCGTCAATGGACATCGGTTAACCCGCTCCCATCTTTACGGAAATGTAAAAATGCGGCGAAAAGGACAAAAGATGGCTGGCGGAAATGGGAGATTCTTTCTAGTTTCACGGACAGTTCGGGACGGCGGCCCTTCTGTGAAGCGGGGAATGCCCTCTTGCTCACCGCTTTTTTTTGTAAATGAAACGCCATATAGGATATCTGCCAACGGGGCTGCGCTTGATGCAGGACCCCACTCTCAACAAGGGAACCGCCTTCAGCGAAGCCGAACGCGATGCTTTCGGGCTGCGCGGCCTGGTTCCTCCTCATGTTCAGGGGTTGGAGGACCAGGTGAAGCGTTTCCGCGCCACCTTTGAAAAGCGTTCCAGCGATTTGGAACGCTACATCGACCTCTCCTCGCTCCAGGACCGCAACGAAACGCTCTATTACCGCGTCGTCACGGAAAACATCGAGGAGATGATGCCGCTGATCTACACTCCCACGGTGGGCCTCGCCTGCCAGCAGTTTGGGCAGATTTTCCGGCGCTCCCACGGCATGTACCTTTCCGAAAAAGAGCGGGGCCGTTTCGCCGAAGTGCTTCGCAACTGGCCGCGCAAGGATATTCGCGTCATCGTCGTCACCGACGGCGAGCGCATCCTCGGTTTGGGCGACCTGGGCGCCAACGGCATGGGCATCCCCATCGGCAAACTCGCCCTCTATACGGCCTGCGCGGGCATCGACCCCATCCAGTGCCTGCCCGTCTTGATCGACGTGGGCACCAACAACCAGAGCCTGCTCGACGACCCGCTTTATCTCGGCCTGCGCCAGCGGCGGACCACCGGCAAGGCCTATGACGATCTCATCGAAGAGTTCATCAGCGCCGCCTCGGAAACCTTCCCTAAGGCGCTCATCCAGTTCGAGGACTTCGCCAACCACAACGCCTTCCGTTATTTGGAAAAATACCGCAACCGGGTTTGCACCTTCAACGACGACATTCAGGGCACGGCCTCGGTGGCGCTCGCGGGCATCTACTCCGCCCTGCGGATCACCGGCACCAAGCTGCGCGACCAGCGGTTCCTCTTTTTCGGAGCCGGGGAAGCGGGCACGGGCGTGGGCGAACTGATGGTTACCGCCCTGCAAGCCGAGGGGCTTTCCGAAGCCGAGGCGCGCCGGGCCTGCTGGTTCATTGATTCGAAGGGGTTGGTGGTCAAGAGCCGCACGGATCTCAACGAGCACAAATCCCGCTTCGCGCAGGAGCACGCCCCGCTTAAAGACACGCTGGAAATCATCCATGCGCTGCGGCCCACGGCCTTGATCGGCGCGTCCGGCCAGCCGGGGACGTTCACGCAAGCGGTCATTGAAGCGGCGTCCAACGTCGCCGAGCGCCCCATCATTTTCGCGCTCTCCAATCCGACTTCGAAAGCGGAGTGCACCGCCGAGCAGGCTTATCAATGGAGCCGCGGCAAGGCGGTGTTCGCCAGCGGCAGCCCTTTCAAGCCGGTGGAGATCGACGGCCAACGTTTCGTGCCGGGGCAGGGGAACAACGCCTACATTTTCCCGGGCGTCGGCCTGGGCGTGCTGGCCACGGGCAGTCGCCTGGTGACGGACGAAATGTTCCTCACCGCCGCCCGCACCCTGGCCGGGCTCGTGACCGAGAAAGACCTCGAACAGGGCCGGATTTATCCGCCGCTCTCGCAAATTCGTAGCGTCTCGGTGGGCATTGCCGTGGAAGTGGCCAAGCTGGCCGCCAAGTCGGGCCTCGCCCGCGAGGAACTGCCGGAGGACATCAAGGGAGCGATTGAGGAATTACTCTATCATCCTCAATACGAGTCCTACGTTTAGTTAAAAAAGGGGCTCATGCCCTCGTGCCCAAGTGCGTGCCGAAATAGAGTTTCGGCACGAGATGATGAGGAGCGTCTAGACGGGGGCAGGGTTATAAAAACCGTGCCGCCGCGAGGCGCTTACGCCCCGATTTCCTTCACGATGGCTTCGGCGATCATATCCGCCTGGGCGTTGATCTTGGCCTGGTCGCGGCCTTCGATCAAGAGCCGGATCTTCGGCTCGGTGCCGGAGTAGCGCAGGAGCACGCGGCCCGCGCCGTTGAGCGAGGCCTCGGTTTCCTTGACCATCGCGAGCACTTGCGGCAGCCGCTCCAGGGGCCGCTTCTCGCGCACTTTGAGGTTGCGCTGGGCCTGTGGGTATTTGCAAAGGCAGCGTTTCAGTTCGCTCAAAGGCTTGCCGGTTTCCACCATGATGCGCAAGATCTGGAGCGCGCTGATGATGCCGTCGCCGGTGGTGGCGAAGTCGCGGAAGATCATGTGCCCGCTTTGCTCGCCGCCGAGGTTGTAGCCGCTGGCCATCATTTCCTCGATCACGTAGCGGTCCCCCACTTTGGTGCGGAGGACGTGGCCGCCCGCTTTTTCGAGGCATTCGTCGAGGCCGAAGTTGCTCATGATGGTGGCCACGAGCGTATTGTTCACCAACTGGCCGTGCTTAATCATGTCCAGCGCGGCGATGGCCATGATTTCGTCGCCATCGACGATCTCGCCCTTCTCGTCGCAGAGCATGAGGCGGTCGGCGTCGCCGTCGTGGCTGATGCCGATATGCGCGCCGGTCCTTTTGACGACTTGCGCGACTTCCTCGGGATGCGTGCTGCCGCAACCGGCGTTGATGTTGCGCCCGTTGGGGTCGTTGTGCACGACGTTCACTTTCGCGCCGAGTTCGCGCAGAATGCACGGCGAGGATTTATACGAAGAGCCGTTGGCGCAATCGAGCGCGACGGTGAGCCCTTCCAGCGTGAGGCCGCGCGGGAAGCTCGCCTTGGCAAACTCGATGTAGCGGCCCAGAGCGTCGTCAATGCGCGTGGCCCGGCCGATGTGGTCGGCGATGGGGCGGATGGATTCGATCTCGCCGGAGAAAACGATGTTCTCAATGCGCGCCTCGATGGCGTCATCGAGCTTGTAACCGTCGTGGCGGAAGAACTTGATGCCGTTATCCTCGTAGGGATTGTGCGAGGCGGAAAGAACGATGCCCGCGTCGCAGCGCAGCGAGCGCGTGATGTAGGCCACGCCGGGAGTGGGCAAGGGGCCGATCAAAAGCACGTCCACGCCCAGCGAGGTGATCCCGGCCACGAGCGCGGTTTCCAGCATATAGCCGGAAATGCGGGTGTCCTTGCCGATGACGATCTTCGGTTTGCTGCCGAAGCCGTGGGGCCGCCCATTGGGCTGCGCGAAAACGTGGGCGGCTGCGCGGCCCAGCTTGAGCGCGGTCTCGGCGGTTACGGGTTCCACATTGGCAACGCCGCGGACGCCGTCGGTGCCGAAAATTTTGCGCGATTTAGGGGATGACATGAGGGACGATGGGAAGCTTAGGGTTCGTCGAGGTCGTATCGACTGTCTTTTTGATGAGAAACCAGAGGATGCTCGCGGCCAGCAGGGCCATGAGTTTCGCCTCCCAGTTCCCCAGAATCAGGTTCTTCATATTTTTCCAGGAGCAGGAGTTGGCTTAGGCGGCGTTTGAAATCGTCGGGGTCGAAGTCGCGTTCGATGCGCCCGTGGTGGCAGATGGAGACGTTGCCCGTCTCTTCGCTAACCACGATGGCGATGGCATCGGTTTCCTCCGTGATGCCCAGGCCCGCGCGGTGCCTTAAGCCCAGGTTGCGGTCCAGGTCGTGGCGCTGGCTCACTGGGAAAATGCAGGCGGCGGCCAGGATGCGGTCATTGCGCAGGATCAAGCCGCCGTCGTGCAGCGGCGTCTTGGGGTGGAAAATGGTGACGATCAGCTCCGGGGAAAGCTCGCTGTCCACGGTCACGCCGCTTTCGGCAAAGGCGTGCACGTTCGTCTCGCGCTCCAGGGCGATCAACGCGCCAAGCTGGCGGTTGGAAAGTTCGAAGGCGGCCTCGGCCAGCACCTCGATGGTCTCCCGCTTTTGCGTGACGGTGGAGAAAATGTGCTGGCTGCCAAGCGCCGCCAGGGCGCGCCGCAGTTCCGGCTGGAAAATGACCACCAGCGCCACGGCCAGCACGGCGGTGAACGAGCGGATGAGCCAATAGATGACCTGGAGATCCAGCAGCTTGGAAAGCAGCGTGAAGGTCAGCAGCAGCACCAGGAGGCCCGTGAGCACCCGCGCGCCACGCGTGCCCCGGAAATAAAGGTAGGTGTAGTAAATGACCACCCACAGGATGCCGATCTCAATGCCGGAGCGCCAGTTGTCGTCGATGAACTGAAAAAGGGAAAAGGCGAGGGGTAGGTTCATGCTTGAAGTATCGCCTCCGTCATGCGGAGCGCCTCCAGGTTGGCGCGCACGTCATGGGCACGGAACACGGCGGCCCCCAGCTCACGGCCAAGGCTCGTGAGGGCGACGGTGGGCCAAAAACGTTGTTCCAAAGCCATATCGCGGTTCACTTTTCCCAAAAAGGTTTTGCGCGAAACCGCCCAGACCATCGGGCGGCCAGCAAATTCTGCGGGCCACAACTCGCTGATGCGGCCAAGCACCGCGAGGTTGTGTTCCACGGTTTTGCCGAAGCCGGGACCGGGATCGAGGGCGATCCGCAAGGGATCAATGCCGGAGCGTAAGGCGAGCGCGGCGCTTTGTCTAAGGAAATCCCGGACTTCCGCCACCACATCGGTGTAATGCGGAGCCGCCTGCATGGTGCGGGGAGTGCCCTGCATGTGCATCAGGATGACCCCTGCGCCCGTCTCCGCGACGACCCGGGCCATGGCGGGGTCGCCCCGCAGCGCGGTGATGTCGTTGATGATCCCTGCGCCCGCATCCATGGCGGCGCGCGCCACGGCGGCCTTTTGCGTGTCCACGGAAATCACGGCCTTCAAGCGCCCGGCCAGCGCCTCGACGACGGGCAGCACGCGCCGTAGTTCTTCCGCTTCGGGTACCGGCTCGGAGCCGGGGCGGGTCGATTCGCCGCCGATGTCGATGATCTCGGCTCCCTGCGCCTCCATTTCAAGCGCGTGGGCCACGGCGGCCTTGGGATTGAAAAACTTGCCGCCGTCGGAAAACGAATCGAGCGTCAGGTTCAGGATGCCCATGATGACGCCGCGCCGGGAGAGGTCGAAGGTGCGTTGTTTGGTTTGCCAAAGCATGGGGATCTCCTACATCAGTGCTTCGCTCCGTTCACAGCGCAGCGCGCGGGTTTGCGGCTCGGCGGGGAAGGGCTCGTCGTTGTTGAGGTGGCGGTCGCAGACGCCGAAGAATTCGGCTTCCGTTTGCGCCCGGCGGATGTCGTGCAAAAACGCCTCTTCCTCACCGATGCCTTGCCCGATAAAATTCATGTATTTCTTGAGCTTGGCCACGTTGGCGGCCTCGTCCAACTTGGGCAGGCGCGTCTCGGCATAAAGCTGCTCGATGTAGGCGCGCAGGTCGCGCAAGGTCGGCTGGAACACGGGCCGTCCGGCCAGGCCGTCGCGAATTTGCCCGAAAAGCCACGGGTTGCGCACCGCTCCGCGCCCCATCATCAGCCCGGCGGCGCCGGTGGCGGCCAGCGTTTCTTTTGCCAGCGCGACGGAGAGCACGTTGCCGTTGGCGAACACCGGGGCATTGAGGCGCTCCACGGCTTGCCGGATGCGGTCCAGGTGAACCCGGGCGCGGTAAAGCTCTTTGACGGTGCGGCCATGCACCGTGAACGCGTCGACCTGGTGCGCCGCGAAAACTTCCAGCAGCCGGTCAAACTCCTCGGGTTCGGCCCAGCCGATGCGGGTCTTGACTGTCAGCGGGATGCTGATTTCGGGCCGGAGCGCCCGCAAAATGGCGTCGATTTTCTCCGGCGTTTTGAGCAAGCCGCCGCCCGCGCTTTTGCGGCAAACGATGGGTGCGGGGCAGCCGAGGTTCAGGTCGATGCCGAAAACGGCATGCCGCTGGAGGGCTTTGGCCGTGCGGATCAACGACGGGATGTGCTCGCCGATCATCTGGGCGATCACGGGCCGTCCGGTGGGGTTCTCGTCGATGGAGCGCAGGATATCGCGCTCCGGCTTGGAGTCGCGATGCACGCGGAAGTACTCCGTGTAGTAAAGATCCGCTCCACCGTAACACTGCATCACGCGCCAGAAGGGCAGGTCGGTGATGGCCTGCATGGGCGCAAGCACCAGCAGCGGCTGGTGGGTGGCGGTTAGGTCGGAAACGGAAGGCATGAGCTTATCCGCAAAGTACACAGATTTTTGCGATTTCAGAAATCAATTTGAACTGCGCCCATCTGCGAAATCTGCGGATTCTTCCCAAAAAAATGAGACACCCCGTTTGGCCTTATGGCAAAACGGGGTGTCTCGTATCGAGGGGGAAATTCCCTGCGAGCTTTATTAAATCTTGCTCTTCAGATCCTTGCCGGCCGCGAACTTGACGGTCTTGGACTTCTTGATCTTGATCTTCTCGCCGGTCTTCGGGTTCACACCCATGCGGGCGGCGCGCTCGGCAACCTTAAAGGTGCCAAAGCCGATCAGTTGCACGTTCTTGGATTTCTTCAGGCCGACTTTGATGCTGTCGATCACAGCGCCAACGGCACGTTCCGCTTCCGCCTTGCTGGCGCCGAGGATTTTCTGAACGGATTCAACGAGTTCTGCCTTGTTCATGATTGGATTTTAGAGGTTTGTTCCGGGTTTGCGTTAAACTACTTGAACTTACAGGACCTCTGGGAGTCCAGAAATCCTAGGTCGTGTTGTGTCACTGGCCTTATTGGATGTCAAAGAGAATTTGCAAAAAGGCTCAAAAAACCGCCAAGCGCCTGTTTATGGGCGTTGCCAAGCGACTGGGGGAATGGGAAAGTGCGGTATGACTCTTAAAGAAAGAATGGACGAATTCTTCGCCCAAAAGCCATCCATCCACCCCACGGCGTTCGTCGCCCCCACCGCCGCCGTCATCGGCCACGTTACTCTGGAGGAGGAATCCAGCGTCTGGTACCACACCGTCCTGCGCGCCGATATCAACCGCATCCACGTCGGCCCCCGCTCCAATATCCAGGACGGGTCCGTGGTTCACCTGGCCGACGAATACCCTGTAATCATCGGCGAACTGGTCACCATCGGCCACAAAGCCATGATCCACGCCTGCACCATCGGCAATGAATGCCTCATCGGCATGGGGGCCATCATCCTTGACGGCGCTGAAATCGGCCCCCGCTGCATCATCGGCGCGGGCGCGGTGGTCACCGGCGGCATGAAGGTTCCCGAGGGGTCGATGGTCCTGGGTACGCCCGGCAAAGTGGTCAAGACGCTCGACCTGGCCGCCCAAAAGAAGATCAAGACCTGGGCGGAAAAATACGTCGGCGTCTCCAAACGCTTCCTGGAGCACGTTCGCGAAGCGCCGACCGGCGTTTATCTCTAGAAACAAGGAGCAGTCCGCAGATTGCGCGCGCAATCTGCGGATAAAACTCTTCTTTCCTGATTGCCAAAGGGCGAGTTTCGCTGAAAATTGAGGGTTTCATGTCAGAGATTTCCAAAGCTTACGAACCGCAGGCAGTTGAAGAAAAGTGGTATTCGCGCTGGCTCGAAACGGGGGCCTTCACCCCGGACCCGGCCTCGTCGAAGCCTGCCTACTCCATTGTCATCCCCCCGCCCAATGTGACGGGAATGCTGACCCTGGGCCACGTGCTGAATAACTCGATTCAGGACGTCCTGGCCCGCCGGGCGCGCATGCTGGGGAAGGAAGTGCTCTGGCTGCCCGGCACCGATCACGCGGGCATCGCCACGCAAACCGTGGTGGAGCGCCGCTTGCGCAAGGAGGAACACAAGACCCGCCGCGACCTCGGCCGCGAGGAGTTCTTGAAGCGCGTTTGGGAGTGGAAGGAAAAGCACGGCGGCATCATCATCCAGCAGCTCAAAAAACTGGGCTGCTCCTGCGACTGGAGCCGCGAGCGTTTCACCATGGACGCCGCTTATTCCAAGGAAGTCCAGGGAGTCTTTGTGGATCTTTACAAGAAGGGCTTGATTTACCGCGGCAAGCGGATGGTCAACTGGTGCCCCGTTTCGCTCACCGCCCTCTCGGACGAAGAGGTGATCATGAAGCCGCAGCAGAGCTTCCTGTATCATATGAAGTATGAGCTGGTGGAATTCCCCGGCGAGTTCCTGGAAATCGCCACCACCCGGCCCGAGACGCTCATGGGAGATACCGCCGTGGCCGTTCACCCGCAGGACCCGCGCTACAAGAAGTACGTCGGCTGCCATGTGTGGCGGCCCTTCCCCAAGGCGGCCATCCCCGTCATTGGCGACGACCATCTCGACATGAATTTCGGCACCGGCGTGCTCAAAGTCACCCCGGCGCACGACAAGGCGGACTTCGAGATCGGCCAGAAGCATCACCTGGAAGTCATCGACATTTTCAACCCGGACGCCACGCTCAACGAAAACGCCGGGCCGGAATTCGCGGGCATGGACCGCTTCGAGGCCCGCAAGGCCGCCGTGGAGAAACTGCGCGGCATGGGCCTCTTCGTCAAAGAGGTGCCCTACCAGAACAACGTCGGCTTCTCCGAACGCGCCGACGTGCCCATTGAACCGCGCCTTTCCGAACAGTGGTTCCTGCGCTACCCGCAGGTGCCTGCCTCGCTGGCCGCCGTTAACGAGGGGGCGATCCACTTCCGCCCGGAACGCTGGAGCGCCGTCTACGACCACTGGATGAACAACATCCAGGACTGGTGCATCAGCCGCCAGCTTTGGTGGGGCCACCGCATTCCCGTCTGGTACCGCAAGGACAACCCCAAGTGCATTCACTGCGACACCACCGCCCCCGCCGATCCCGAAAACTGGGTGCAGGAGGAGGACGTGCTCGATACGTGGTTTTCCTCGTGGCTGTGGCCGTTCGCGACCATGGACGACGCCACACGCGCCAAGTTCTACCCGACCACCGACCTCGTGACGGGGCCGGACATCATCTTCTTCTGGGTTGCCCGCATGATTATGGCCGCCGAGGAGTACACGGGGCAGATCCCGTTCCAGAACGTCTTCTTCACCGGCCTCATTCGCGACATGCAGGGCCGCAAGATGTCCAAATCGCTCGGCAACTCGCCCGATCCGCTCGACTTGATCGCCAAGTACGGCGCGGACGGCATCCGCTTCGGCCTGCTGCGCATCGCGCCCCAGGGGCAGGACATCCGCTTCGATGAAAAGCAGATCGAGGAAGGCCGCAACTTCGCCAACAAGCTCTGGAACGCCGCCCGCTTCCGCCAGATGCACGGCCCCAGCAGCCCGGCGGTCGATCTCGCGAAGCTGAAAAAGCTCTCCAGCTACTCGCTCGACATCCTGGCCAAGCTCCAAAAGCTCGTCGCCAGCCTGGACGCCGCCTATGGCGAATACCGCTTCAACGAAGTGGCGCAATCCATGTACGACTTCTTCTGGAGCGACTACTGCGACAACTACGTGGAAGCCGCCAAGAGCGACATTTTCGGCGAGGACGCCGAAGCCAAGGCCTCGGCTCTGGCCGTGATGGACTTCGTGCTGGCCACCTTCCTGCGCCTGCTCCAGCCCTTCATGCCGCACATCACGGCGGAACTGTGGGAAACGCTCGGCTTCCAGGCTCCCGACCACGGCAGCCCGGCGCTGATGTACGTGGCCTGGCCGGATGCCGCCAGCCTGCTTGCGGGACTCGACGCCCAGGCGCTGGCCGCCGCCCAGGAACGCGCGGCCGCCGTTTACGAATCCACCCGGCTCGGCCGCAACCTGCGCGCCGAAGTCCGCATCCCGTCCAACAAAAAAGTGCGTTTCTTCCTCAAGCCCCAGCCTGCCTGGGCCGCGGAGGAAGCGGCCACCTTCGCCCGCCTCACCAACGCCGAAACCGTCACCCTCGAACCGGCTTACACTCCGGGCAAGGGCGAACCCCGCGTGCTTACGCCGCTGGGCGAGCTTTACCTGCCGCTGGAAGGGTTGGTGGACACCGCCGCTGAAGCCGAGCGCATCGCCAAGGAGATCGCCAAGGTGGAAGCGGAACTCGTCACCGTGCGGAAAAAGCTGGCCAACGAAAATTTCGTTAACCATGCGCCCGCCGCCGTGGTAGAAGAACACCGCCAGCGCGAAACGGATTGGAACGAAAAACTCGCCCAACTCCAAAAAATGCAGCAGGCGCTCGGTTTGTAGCGTAAAGTCCCCGCGGTCCCATCGTTCCCATGAAAACCCACAAGCGGCTTCTTTTGGCGCTTTCGTGCCTCGCCGGTCTGCTCCCGCTGAGCGCCGGCGCGGATCTTCTGTCGCCCGACATGAACGCCAAGGACGCCATCGGGCGCGTGGATTCCATGGAAACCAAGAACGGCCTCTCCGCCCAGTTCTGGCTCACCGCCGACGAGCAGGTGTTTGCCGCGTGGGCGCGAGCCGGGGCCATTCGCGACCTCAAGCCGACCCTGCAAGCCAAACGGAACGTCCCGATTTTCGTCGCGCTGTTCCTGGCCAACCCCGGCATCCGCGCCATCATGGGGCCGGACGGCCGGGAAACGAGGCTGTGCAACGTCACGTTCGATCTCTACGTCATCGACCCCAACGGCACGCTCACGATGGCCAACAAGCAGCGCACCGCCTGGAAAGGCGAACCGCCGCCCCCGGGGCTCATCAACCTGGCCAAGGACAAAAACGTCCTCAATTTCGAGGCCATCGACAGCCTGGGGCAATATACCGTCATTCTCATCGTGCACGACTTAATCCGCCACATTGACATGAAGCTCTCCCGCAAGGTGGAGTTGATGGATTAGAGCGCCAAACGGCGCATATGGGCTGCGCAATGGTTTGCTTCGTCCGGTTCTTTCCTTTGTCGCTGAAAGCCGTGTAGTTTTTTCCAGAATCAGTTTCCCCCTCCATGAAAAACCTCCTCCTCCTTGCCGTCTTTGCCTCGATTCTTTTCGCCTCAACCTTCCCGGCGTCCGCCGCCGTGACGCCACAGCCCGCCTCAAACGCTTTCTTCACGGACGCCGCCCATTTCGGTTTTTCCCCGGAGGCTAGCGGCGTGGAGAACACCAAGGCGCTCCAGCAGGCCGTGGACCAGACGGGCACCATCGTCGTGAGCCGCCCCGGCACCTACAAAATCGCGGGCACGGTTTATATCGGCAGCCATACCTCGCTGAAGTTCGGCGCCAACGTGCTGCTTCAGAAAGTCAATGAAGGCGGCGCTTTCACCCATGTATTTCTCAACAAGGGGGCATTGACCAAAACTTACGACGAACAGATCGAAATCGAAGGGCTCAACCTCTCCGTCAACGGCATCGACATCAACAAGTCCCCCGTTTTCGGGCTGCGGGGCCAGATCGCCTTTTTCTACGTCAAAGACCTGCGCATCCACCGCTTCCGCTGCATGGACCTGGGGAAGGCGCAGTTCTGCATTCATATTTGCGCCTTCGAGGATGCGATCGTCGATGACGTGGCGATCAAGGGCGACAAGGACGGCGTGCACTTCGGCTGGGGCAAACGCTTCACCGTGCGCAACGGGGTATTCCAAACCTACGACGACGCCATCGCGCTCAACGCCCACGATTACGCCACCTCCAACCCCGAACTGGGCTGGCTGGAAAACGGCGTCATCGAGAATTGCCACGACCTGAACGCCGAGGCCACGGTTGGCTATTTCTGCCGCATTCTGGCGGGGGCTTGGTGCGACTGGAAGGAAGGCATGGAAGTGCAGCAGGCCGATACGGTCGTCTCCGAGGGACGGCTCTACCGCGTAATGGCCAACCCCGACGGGAAAGTTTACCGCTCGGTCACGCGCCCCACGCACGCCAGCGGCAGCCAGGTGCTCGACGGGATCAAATGGGTCGTGGTGCAAACGGGAGACCTCCATACGGCGGGTGTAAGGAACGTTGTCTTTCGGGATATTTTCCTCGAAAAACCGCGCATCGCTTTTTCGATCCACTTCGACCAGGGGGCTTACAGCCGCTCGTATTACCCCGGCTCGCCCATTCCCCAGCAAAAGAACCTCACGTTTGAAGGCATCCGCGTGCTCCACGACAAGCCCGTGGCCTTCCTCCAGGTGAGCACGCCCGTCGATAATATCGCGCTCCTCAATTCAAGCCTCAAGGGCAACCGCATCGAGTTTGGCGGCCCGCGCGAGGTGGAGAATTACCTCAAAACCACGCTCAACATCGTCGGCTGCACCTTCGAAAGCGAAGGCCCGCTGACCCTGCTTTCCAACCGCGCCAATGGAAAAGAGATCCTGTTGAAAACCTCCTCCAACATCGCGGTGCACGATAATTTCCAGGCGAAAGTGGACGCCGGCCCCGGGCGCGTGAGCGTGGAATCCGATCTGCCCGGGCTGAAGCGGTAAAAATCAAGAACTCAGGAATTTGAAGAGGTTCTTTTCCTGAGTTCTTGATTCGTTTAAGGCCGTACTACACCCGTTCCAGCCGCCACATCATGCTCTGGAAGTCCCCCTGGGGGGGCATGAAGATCAGGCCCGCATTCATTAGCACATCGCCGCCCAGGGTCTGGCCCAGTTCCGCGATTTTGTAATTCGCCGCCGGGTCCAAACCGCGCAGCCGAAGGACGGCTTTTGCGGGGTTGGGCAGCGCCAGCGTCCGGAAGAAGAACACCACGGCATGCTGGCCATCCTCGCTTACGGTCATCCAGGCGGTCTCGTTGCCTTCAAAGGGATTCAGCAGCCGATAAAAAAGGCCGCTTTGCACCCATTCGCGCAATTCTTTGTAAAGCGCCACCTGGCCGCGCACGGTCTCCCGTTCATCGGCGCTAAGCTTGTTGAGGTCCAGTTCATAGCCGAAGTTGCCCGACATGGCCACGTACCCGCGCGTTTCGAGCGGGGTGGTGCGGCCCAACTGGTGGTTGGGGCAGGCCGAGACGTGCGCTCCCATGGAAGCAATGGGGTAAACAAGGCTGGTGCCGTATTGGATCTTCATCCGTTCGGCGGCGTCGCTGTCGTCGCTGGTCCACGTTTGTGGCATGTAGTAGAGAATGCCCGCATCGAAGCGGCCGCCGCCGCCGGAGCAGGATTCGAAGAGCACCTCGGGGAACCGCCCCGTGACTTCGCCCATCACGCGGTAGAGCCCCAGCATGTAACGGTGGGCTGTTTCGCGCTGGCGCTCGGGGGGCAGCGATGCGGAGCCGATTTCCGTCATGTGCCGGTTCATGTCCCATTTCACGTACGTGATGGGAGCCGAGGAGAGCACGGCGGAAAGCTTTTCAACGATGGCGTCGCAAACATCCTTGCGGGAGAAATCGAGGATCAACTGCTGGCGGCCTTCCGTGCGCTGGCGGCCCTCCACATGCAGGCACCAGTCCGGGTGGGCGCGGTAGAGATCGCTGTCGGGCGAAACCATTTCGGGCTCGAACCAGAGGCCGAAGCGCATCCCCTTCGCATTGATGCGCGAGACCAGGTCCGGCAGCCCCTTGGGGAGCTTTTTGAGGTCGGTCGTCCAGTCGCCGAGGGAGCAATTGTCAGTGTCGCGCTTGCCGAACCAGCCGTCGTCCAGCACGAAAAGCTCAAGGCCAAGATCGGCGGCGGTGGTGGCGATGGCCTCGATTTTTTCCGCGTTGAAATCGAAGTAGGTGGCCTCCCAGTTGTTGATGAGAATGGGGCGCGGTTTATCCCGCCACTGGCCGCGGCAAAGCCGGGTGCGGTAGAGCCGGTGGTAACGCTGGGAAAGGCCGGTCAAGCCCTCGTTGGAGAAAACGAGCACCGCCTCGGGCGCCTGGAAGACTTCGCCGGGCTCCAGCAGCCAGGAGAAATCGAACGGGTTGATGCCGATGGAAAGTCGCGTGGTGGCCAGCTGGTCCACTTCCGCCTGCGCCAGGAAGTTGCCGCTGTAAACGAGGTTGACGCCGTATACGCGGCCCGCTTCCTCGGTCGCCGCCGGGTCGAGCAGCGCGATGAACGGGTTTTGCTGGTGGCTGCTGGCGCCGCGCTTGCTGTCCACGGCCTGGATTCCGGGGCGCAGCGGAGTGCGGGCGATATGCCGCTCCCGAGCCCATGCGCCGCTCAGTTGCAAAAAGTCGAACTTGGCTTCCGGCAGGTCCATGCTGGCGCTCAGAGCGCGCAAAATACGCAGCGGTTCCTTGCCTTTGTTTGCGATGCGCAGGCTGCGGGTGATGACATCAAGCTGATTAAAAACCGTGTAGCTCAAAACGATTTCCGCCCCGCTGCGGCCGTCCCGCAACAGCACTTCCAGCGTATCCGCTTCGTCGTCCGTTTCCACGTAGGTGGCAGGGAGTCCTTCCAAAGCGGGTTTGCCGGGCCGGATCGTGTGGCTCACATAGTCGAAGCGGCTCACCGTGGACCCATCCGCAAACTGGAGTTGCACGGCGGGGTCGCGGTAATCGCCATGGCCGTAATCCGGGTATTCGCGGCTCAGCGTATCGAGAATGGTTTCGCCGTCCGCTCTCTTTTGGAACAAGGGGGAAAAGGCCACCCCGAGGGGCTGGCAAAAATGGAGCACTTCGGGTTCGCGCAGCGCCGCACCCCAATAGGCGTGGGCCAGTTGTCCGGAGGGATCGATGGCGAACACATAACTCGTTGCTTTGGAGCGAAGGTGGAAAACGGAGCCGCTGAAGGTAATCATGGGAACAAAAAGTGCGGCCCTGTTATGCCAAAGCAGCGGGTGGTTGCAAGTCTTGTTAGGGTCGTTCAGTTCGTGTGAACAGGCTTTGAAAAACGCGTTTGACAGCCCGCCGCGTGCACGGATGGTTCCCGCACTATGACTGAACCCGCTTCCAATCCTTCTTCCGCCTCCGTTCCCGCCCGCACCAACACG
Source organism: uncultured Chthoniobacteraceae bacterium (assembly GCA_964513965.1). Taxonomy (GTDB): domain Bacteria; phylum Verrucomicrobiota; class Verrucomicrobiia; order Chthoniobacterales; family Chthoniobacteraceae; genus UBA695. The sequence continues at coordinate 182,912 of CAZEOO010000004.1, read as the reverse complement.
CTTTCCTCCGACGTCGAAATCACGGGCACCATCAAGTTCCGCACCGATTTGTTTGTGGACGGCAAAGTGAACGGGGAAATCCACTCCCCGGGGCATCTGGCCTTGGGCGAGCACGCCGAGATTCACGGCGGCATCCAGACCCGGTCCATCCAGGTTCGGGGCAACGTGCAGGCCAACGTCACCGTGGAGGAACGCTGCGAACTGAAAACCGGCTCCACCCTCACGGGGGATTTGAAAGCCGCCCGCCTGATGATCGAGGACGGCGCGACTTTCATCGGCCGCTCCGAGGTCAACGCCAAGACGGCCAAATAAGCGGCTCCCCTCTGCTTCCTATTCCCGCTCCTTGGCTGCCGTGGAGAACTTCTGCGCGTAAGCCTTGGGCGGGATGTGGTAATAGGCCGCGAACGCCCGCGAGAAGGCATTGAGCGAGGTGAAACCGGTTTCCCGCGCCACCTCGGAAACCGTCTGGTTGGTGGTCAGCAGCAGCCGGGCGGCCTGGGCCAGCCGTGATTCGCGAATGTAGAGGCCGAGCGTTACGCCCAGCTTGTCGCGGAATACCGTGCGCAGGTGGCTGGCCGAGTAGCCGAGTTTGCGGGCCAGGTCCTCCAGCGACGGCGCTTTTTTAAGGTTCTGGCGCACGTAGGCGTTGATTTTTTGGATGATGACGTCGCGCGAATCGTCGGGCGAGGGCTTGGCGCGGCGGTCCGCCGGGATGGGCGTGGCCTCCACCAGCCGCAGCAGCAGCCGCGAGAGGTGGAAGGCGACGCCGAGCGGGTCGGAGGGCTCCCCGCGCAGGTAGCCTTTCGCGATTTTTTGGAGCAGTTGCAGGCACTCGGCGTCGAGCACCGTGGGGCGGTCCCGCAGCGCGGCGATGGCCTTGGGGTTATCGCATTCGAAGGTGATAAACAGCCATTCGATGGGGCCTTTGGCCACGTCCATGTAATGATGGAACTGGTGGGGAAAGATCAGCGCGCATTCGCCCGGCTCCAGGGAATAGGAGGTCTCGCCGATGCGTACCAGGCCCCCTTTTTCGAGCACCGTTACCAGCTCGAATCGGTGATGGAAATTCGCAACGCTGGCGGTGGGCTTGAACGCGCTGGTGTTGGTTCTGCGAAAGAGGATCACGTTGTCCGGCGACAACCCGCGGCCATGGTGCAGACCGGAAAAGAGGTTTTCAGGCTGTTCAATGCCGCCGACCAGCGTGTGCAAGTCGCGGATCAACTCGTGCGCATGGTGCATACCCGTATTTTCCCAAGGGAACTGTAATTTCGCAATGCCATTTATGGCTCGCTAAAATGGCTCCTACAGCGCGGCCAGTTCCTGCCGGATGGCTTCGCACACGCGGCCAAATTCGGCGGCGAGCCGCTCCAGGGCGTTTTGCATGGCTTCCGGCTTCCCGGGGTCGAAGCTCAAGGCTTCGATTTCCTGGCAGATATTCCCCATGGCGTCCGCTCCCATGTTGCGGCTGGAGCCCTTGAGCGAGTGGGCCTTGGGCTTCACGCTGCCCCACGCGCCGGCTACGACGTAACCGCGCAGTTCGGCGAAGTCCTTCTCCGCGCTTTGGGCGAAGGTTTCGAGCAGTTTGCGGTAAAACGCGGTGCCGCTTTCCGGGTCCAGGTTTTTGAGGATTTCGAGCCGGTCCGGAGCGAGGGCGGGCGGCTGGTTCGGGTCCGTGGAGGCCGGGGCCGGAAGCGCGGGTTCCGCCGCCGGGGCAGGGGGTTCCGAGCCGTAGGGAGTGGCTTCCCAGTGCGCGATCTTCGCGGCGAGATCCTCAAGTTTCACCGGCTTGCTGATGTAATCGTCCATCCCGGCGGCGAGGCATTTGGCCGAATCCCCCGCCATGGCGTGGGCCGTGACGGCGATGATGCGCGGCTGGAGCGTCAGTTCCTGGTTGGCCCGGATGCGTCGCGTGGCTTCGTAGCCGTCCATCAGCGGCATCTGGCAATCCATCAGGATGATTGAGTAAGGGGCTTTGCGCAGGGCGGCGAGCACTTCCAGGCCGTTGACGGCGAGGTCGCCGTGGTAGCCCAGTTTTTCAAGCTGCCCCATGGTGACCATCTGGTTGATAAGGTTGTCTTCGGCTACAAGGATGCGCGAGGGCTTCATGGGCGAGGGTTCGCTGACTTCCGGCGGTTGCGGCATGGCAACCGGCTGGGCGATGACGCTGGCGATCTGCTGGTAAAGCAGGGATTGTTTGACAGGTTTGACCATGCAGGCGGCCACGCCCGCCGTGCGCAGTTCCTGCTGCGGGATTTGCCCCAGCGACGTGAGAATGATGAGCCGCAGCCCGGCCATGGAGGCATCTCCCTTGATGGCGCGGGCCAGCGCGAGCCCGTTGGTCTCGGGCATCTGCATGTCCAGCAGGGCGATGTCGAAAGGTTTGCCGTCGAGCGCCTTTTTCAACGTGGCCAGCGCCTCCTTGGCGGAGCCGACGCAGGTGGGCACCATGCGCCAGGCGGAAAGCTGGCAATGGAGGATGTGCCGGTTGGTCGGGTTGTCGTCCACGATCAGCGCCCGCAACCCGCAGAGGTCCATGGCCGGGGCCGTGACGCTTTCGGGCACGCTGGTTTGTTTTTCAAACCGGGCGGTGAACCAGAAGAGCGAGCCGCCGCCGGGCGCGCTTTGAACGCCGATCTGCCCATCCATCAAGCGGGCGAGTTCCTTGGAAATGGCGAGCCCGAGGCCCGCGCCGCCGTTTTCGTGGGTCGGGTCCACACGGCGGCGGAACGGTTCGAAGATCGTTTCCCGCGCCTCGGGGTCGATGCCCGGGCCGGTGTCGCGAATCTCGAAGCGGAGCAGTACTCCGATCTCCGTCTCCTCCTCGCGCGAAACGGTGACGACCACTTCGCCGCTATCGGTGAATTTGACGGCGTTGCCTACGAGGTGATCGAGGATTTGCCCCAGCCGGAGCGGGTCGCCGCGCAGGTACTGAGGCACGGTGGAGGCCACAAATTCCGCCAGCTCCACGCCCTTTGCGCCCATCTGCGGGCCGTATTTTTCGGTGACGCTTTCCACCACTTCCAGCAGGTTGAAATCCACGCTGTCCAGCGTGAGGACGTGCGCCTCGGCTTTGGAGAAATCGAGAAACTTGTTGAGGATTTCCAACAGGTGCCCGGCGCTTTTCTGGATGGTGCGGGTGTATTCGCGCTCCTTGGGCGGCAGCCCGCTTTCCAGCAGCAGCCCCGTCATGCCCATCACGCCGTTCATGGGGGTGCGGATTTCGTGGCTGACGTTGGAGAGAAATTCGTTTTTGGAACGGCGGATGTCGCTCGTTTCCTGCCGGGCTTGCTCCACCTCTTTTTCCAACTGGGCGCGGCGGCCGGCTTCGGCCTCCAGGGTTTCGCGGGTTTGCCGCAGGGTGCAAAGCGCGGCATTCGCCAGCGCCTCGAAGCTGACCATGGCGGGCTCGCCGCCTTGCACGAGAATGGGGCCGGGGTTGCCAAGGACTTTCGCGAACGCCTCCGAGACGCTCAGGCTGCCGCGCAGCGCCCGCATGGGCCGGAAGGAGGGCCGTTCCACCAGGGCCGAGAGGGGGCGGCGCGCATAGAGTTCGGCCCCGAGCGGATGGGCCATCGCATCGAAAAATTCCTCGCGCGACAAGGCGGCCGCAAACTTGCCTTCATGCGTTAGCACCGCGCCCGGAGCTTCCGGGTGCTGGTCGAAAATAGCGCCCAATTCCGACCCAAGCGCCGACGCTTCCAGTGCCGGGACGGGGACAGAAATCTCTTTCAGGGACGGCTCTTGTTGAGGGCTCAAAGTGATAAAATCCGCAGGGGATTATAATATCGAAGATGCCTTGTTCAATCTTGGAATCCTTGAGTTTATTAAATTGGCAGCGATTCCTTGACGCCCGCGTTGCTTTCATCAAGAAAAGGGCGTTATCTTCCCCTCCTCTTTTCCGATGAACGCGCCCGCCGATCGCTCCGCCCTTTGTTTCACCATCGCCTGGAAAGCCGCCGCCGCCTTCGCGGCCCTGGTGTTCCTCATGTTCGCCGATGTGCTGCTCGCTCCCGGGAGCTTTGTCCTGGGCAACCGGGGCACGGACATGTTCATGCAAATTTACTCCTGGCGCGAGTTCGGCTTCGGCGAACTGGCGAAGGGGAACGTGGCGCTCTGGAACCCGCATATTTACGGCGGCGCGCCCTACTTCGGCGGCATGCAGGGGGCGCTCTTTTATCCCACCAACGTGTTGCTCCTTTTCCTGCCGCTGCCCCTGGCCATCAACTGGAGCCTCGCGCTCAATGTTTGGTTGATGGGGCTCACCATGTATGCCTGGGCGGGCTACCGGGGGCTCAAACCGCTGGCCTGTTTCGTGGCGGGCGTTATCCTGATGTTCTGCGGTCCGCACTTTCTGCACGTCTACTCGGGCCACCCCGTTCACATGGCCACGATGGCCTGGGCGCCGCTCATTTTCCTGGCTGTGGACGGGCTTTTTGAGAGCCGTGGCCGCCTGCGGAACGCCTTGAAATGGACGCTGCTGGGGATGCTGGCCGTGGCCATGCAAATCCTGGCCGGGCACCCGCAATACCTCTTCTACACCGCCGTGGCCGCCGGGTTCTATACGTTGTGGGGCATGGCGCGGCAGGCGCTGGAGGCCAAGGGTGAAGCCCACGGGCTGCCGCGGCTCCTGGCCGTGCCGGGCGTGGGGCTCGCCGCGATCTTCGCGGGCGGGGCGCTGCTGGCCGCCGCGCAACTGCTCCCGGCGTTCGAAACCAACGCCGAGACCGTGCGGAGCATCCCGGTGCCGTTTGAGTTCGCCGCCATGTTCGGGTTCCCGCCGGAGAACCTCCTGACCCTGCTCAACCCGTATTTTTTTGGCGACATGCAGGGCCAGGTCTACTGGGGCCGCTGCTATTTGTGGGAAATGTCCCTCTTCATCGGCGCGTCCGGGCTGGTGCTGGCGGTTTATGGGGCGCTCAACGGCGGGGTGTTTGCCCGCAGCCCGTTCTTCCGCCCCGCCAGGCTCGTGGGGCTTGTCGTCATTACGTTCATTTTCGCCCTCGGGGTGCATACGCCGCTCTTCCGGCTGCTCTATGACTACGTGCCGGTCTTTGGCAAGTTCCGGGGCATCTCGAAGTTCACTTTCCAGACGGCGCTCTTTTTGGGAATGCTCTCGGCCACCGGCCTGGACGCCCTTCTTCGCGCCGGGCGGCCCTCGCGCCGGTTTGTGCTCGGCACCGCCATCGCGGGCGGGGTCGTGCTGGCGGCCAGCGGCATCATCGCGCTGATGGGCGGGGCGGATTGGCTGCCGGTCTTGAAAGCCGTGGCGGCCACCCGGGAGTCGTACCTCTCCCCCGAAGCCTTTGGCAGCCTCGCGTTCGCCGACCAGGCGCGGGCCTATGCCGCCGGGGCGCTTTTCATCCCGGCGATGGTGCTCCTGGCCACGGCGGCGCTTTTGGCTTACACCCCGCGTTCGCGCTTCGCCCTGCCGGGATTGGTGACGCTGCTCACGGTGGAGCTTTTCGTTTTTGCCTTCTACACGCGGGAAACCTTCGATACCAAGACCATCACCCCGGCGGCGCTGGGGGATTTTTACAAACAGCATCCCGGCGACTACCGCTCGCTCAATTTGCTCAACCAGAACGCCGCGATGTCCTTTGGTGCGGCGGATCTTTGGGGTGCGGACCCCGGGGTGGAGCGCCGCTACGCGGAGTTCATGACCTGGAGCCAGGGGGGCAACCCGGACAAGGCCACGCAGTACGTCAACGTCGCCCGCTTTGACCCGCTCTACGCCATGCTCCGCTTCCGCTACGCCTTCGTTCCCACCGCCCGGGGCGTGCAGGTGGCCGAAGCGCCCGCGGCTCCCATGGATCACGTGCAGCTCGTGTCGAAGTGGCGCATCGTCAAAGGTCGCGACGCCATCTTCAGCGCCCTGCGCGAACCGGGTTTCGACCCGCGCGCCGAAGTCATCCTGGAAACCGAGCCCGGCATTGCGCCTGCCTCCGGGGCCGCTCCCGGCACCGCCCGCATCACCGGCTCCTCTTCCGACTGGCTCGAAGTGGAGGCCGACGCCACGGCTCCCTCGCTGCTTCTGATTACCGACGCCTACTCCCCGGGCTGGCGCGCCCGCGCGCTGCCGGGCAGTTCGCAGCAGAGCTACCAGGTGCTCCCCGCCAACTACACTCTGCAAGCCGTGCCGCTCGCGGCGGGCCACCACCGGTTGCGCATTGAGTATGCGCCGAAATCCTGGCAAAACGGCAAAGCGGTCACCCTCGTGGCCTGCCTCGCTTTCCTCGGCGCGGCGGCGTGGCTGTGGCGGAGCCGCCGTAAACCGGAGGGCCGCGAATAAATCATGGCCAAGTCCAAACATTCCCGCCCGGGGAGGCGCGTCCCGGTTCAGCCGAAACCCGCTGCCGCCGCTCCCGCCGAGGTTTCGGCAGCGCCGGTGAGCGCCGCATCGCGCCGTTACGTGGCGTGGCTGCTGGCCGCGGTGTTCCTCTGCTCCGCCGTGCTGATTTTCGCCCGCCTGGGCCATTACGCCTTGTGGGACGACGAGGCCACCAGCGCCCTGGGCGCGGAGAGCGTGCTGCAATGCGGCGACACGCAGGCGTGGATCGGTCACAACCTCTTCGCCTACCGCCACGGCTTCGTGCTGCACAACCTGCGCATCGAGGGCGACCCGCCCTTTTGCGCCTATGTGGCCGCGCCGTTCCTCAAGCTTTTCGGCGAGAACGCTTTTGCCGCCCGGTTCCCGTTCGCGCTGTTCGGCCTGGCCACGGTGGGGCTGCTTTGCTGGTGGGTGTGGAAATGGCGCGCCTCGGCGCTTTCCGCGAGCCTTTTCGCCGCCGCCCTGCTTTTCAACGTCTCCTTTTTCCTCTACGCGCGGCAATGCCACTACTACGCGCCCGCCACGTTTTTCTTCTGCGCCATCGCCTACGGCTACCTCCATTGGAACGGCGACCGCCGCAAGCTGGCTGCCGTGAGCCTCTGCGCGGCGCTGCTGATGTCGCTCAACTACTCCTTCTACGTGCTGCTCGCGGCGTGCCTTGGGATGGATTACTGGGTATGGCAACGCAAGGAGCGGCGGCTGGCGTGGGCCGACTGGGCCATCCTCGCCGTGCCGTCGTTCATCATGGGGCTCGTCATCCTGGCGTGGTGGAACCCGTTCCGCACCGGCCTGGGCGGCGATTTTTTCCAGAACACCTTTTCGGACCGCGTGGCCCTCTTCTTCCGAAGCTGGCGCGACCTGTGCCGCAACGAAATGCTCGTTGCCCCGCTGGCGCTGGCCACGCTCTGGCTCGCCCTCACCTCGAAAAACGCATGGTTCAAGCGCGGCGCGGCGGCCTTCGTGCTTTACGTGGCGCTGCAATCCGCCATTTCCACGCAAGTGGTGCGGCGGGAATGGTTTGCCAACGTGCGCTACTACTCGCCGCTGTTGCCGTTGAGCATCGCCCTGGGAGCCTTCACCCTGGCCCAACTGGCGGGCCGCTTTAAACTGACGGCGGGGAAACTGGCCGGGTTGGCCGTGTTAACCGTCGCGATTTACGGGAGCAACTTGTTCAACGGCGGGCCATGGCTCAAAGAGGGGCTGCGCAGCACGCCGTATTTTTACGCTCGGGAACTCATCAACCCGCCCGGCGATCCGTACACCGCCGCCACCGAATGCGTGCGGCGGCTCGTCCCCGAAGGGGCCACCGTTTGGGTGACGCCCAACGCGATGATTCCCTCGATGATGTTCCACGCGCCGCATGCGATTTACGCCTGGATTCTGGACCCGCCGCCCCGGGGGCAATTCGCCGCCGTGCCGCCCCTTTATTTTGAGAAAAAGGTCGCGCCCGACTACGCCCTGGTCTTTGGGCCGCAAATTGGCAACGCGACGAAGGTGCTCGAAGAATTCAAGGAGGTCTTTTACGAACCCGTGGCTCTGCTGAATGTTTATTGGGAGGACCACTTCCGGCCCGAGATTTTCTGGCGGGTTTTCGAGCCCATCACCGGGTTCGATCCGAGCCTTTATGGCATCTACCTGCTCAAGAAAATCGACGTTCCGCCGCCCTTAAAGGACGACTGACGCGAGCGGGGCGGCGGCTATTTTAAGCTCCCTATTTCAGCTCCTTGGGGCGGTTCTTTTTGAGCCAGCGGAAGCGCCTGCGGGCCTCACCCATGGGCAGTTTCTCAATGAAAAACGCCGTCGCGGCCCGTCCGATGGCGTAGGTGCCCGCTCCCGCGACCGCGCCGGAGATGGCGTTGCCCCAGCCGGGGAAAAACTTCAATGCCGCGCGGGCGCCCTCCCGCAGCAAGAGCCCCAGGCCCACGTTGGCCCCCAGCGCCGCCAGGAAATCGCGGGCCAGCTTCACGTTCCATTCGCGGCCCGTGGCGTGGATGATGCCCGCCACCATCAGCACTTGCAGGGAAGTCAAAATGGGAAAATCGGCCAGCGGGATGGGCTGCGTGCCGATGGCCGTGCAGACGGCGGTGGCCGAGCGGGTGAGCAGGGCCGCGATCTCCCGTTGCGCGGCGGCGTCCCCGCTGGCGCGCGCAAATTCCAGCCGCGCCTCCATGGGCAATGCCGCAGCCACTCCCGTGAGGATCGTCTCGCGCGGGGTCGCCCCGAAAATCGCGGGAATATCGGCCCCTGTTTCGCTTCGAAGTTGCGCGAAAACGGGCGGTTCGGAGGCGCTCATGTAGAGGAACAAATCCGCCGGTCCCTCGGCCAGCGCCTCACGGGCGGCGGCCTCGGTTTCCGCCACCGCGAAAAGGATTACCCCCTGGCGGCGGTAAGTGCGCCAGGCGGCGGTGCCCGCTTCGATGGCCCCGGCCTCCATTTGGAACACCGTGCGCGCCCAAAGCTCCGTTCCCGCGCCCGGTTCGCCAAGAATGAGAATCCGCGCGGGCCGCCTTTGCAAAAATAGCTCCTGAATGGGCCGCCATTCCCGCTCCACGGGTTTGCGAATGGGACCAGGCAGCCGGGACAAGCCTTTTTCCAGCCCCCGGGCAAGTTGCGTTAACGTCGGCATTTAAGACAATTTAACCTGAAAAGACGAAATCGCCGCAAAAAGGCGCGGCTAAAAATCATTCCAACGCGGAGAGCAGCAGTTCCACGTGCTCCTCGGGTTTCACCTTGCGGAACACCGCCCGCAGGGTGCCGTCCGCGCCGATGATAAACGTGGACCGCTCCACGCCCATCCCCTTTTTTCCGTAGCGGATTTTTTCCACCCAAACCCCGTAGGCGTTGCAAATCTCCTTGGATTCGTCGCTGATTAAGGGGAAGGGGAGGTCGTGTTTGCCGATGAACTTCTCGTGCCGCTGCGGCGAATCGGGGCTCACGCCCAGCACCACGGCCCGCTCGGAGAACTGGTTCCAGGCGTCGCGGAGCCCGCAGGCTTGCCGGGTGCAGCCGGGCGTATCGTCCTTGGGGTAAAAATAAAGCACCACGGTTTGCCCCGCGAAATCGCGCAACCGCACGGGCGCACCGACGCCGTAAATGCCGCCCACGGCGGTGGAGGTGAAATCCGGAGCGGTGTCGCCGGGCTTCAGGCTGGTTTTCATAAAAGGGATGATACACCGTTTATATCGACCTGTCGCGGGAGGAGCGCAACTTTCGCTTTTTTTAACCCTTCCGCCCAAAACCTGGCACGAAAGTTTCTTCTTTAGGACTGACTGTGAGACTTTTGATAGCCGACGACGATCGAGAACTGGCCTGCGCCATCGCCTCCTACCTGCGCCATGGCAACCAGGCCGTGATTTCCACGGTGACCACCGGCGGGCTGGACGTGTTGCGGAGCGTGGCCCAGTTCGATCCCGACGTGATTCTGATGGACATCATGATGCCCCGCATCAACGGCCTGACGCTCTGCCGTCACATCCTCTCAAGGCGTCCCGGCGTGAAGATCATCCTGCTTTCGGGCGCGCTGGGCATTGAAAGCCCGTTTTTGGCGGAATCCGGGGCCACCGCGTTCATCCCCAAGCCGGTGAAGCTGGCGGAATTGCAGCAGGTGTTCCGGGACGCCACCCGGGACCTCGCGCCTGTGTAAAATCCTAGGCGTTTCTCCGCACCCGCTCTTTTTTCGCCTCGGCCTCGTCCCGGATGCGCTGGCGTTCGGCCACGAGCTGTTTTTCCAGGGAATCGAGCGCCGCGAAGTCGCCCGCCGCGCGCGCTTTGGCGATCTGTTCGCCCAGAAAAAGCTCCTTTTCCGCCGTCCGGGCCGTGGCCACGGTTTCGATTTCGGCGATTTCGGCCTTTTGGGCATCGGTCAGTTTTTGGGAAGGGGCGGCTTTCTCCAGCCGTTCCATCGCGAGTTCGTAGGCGGATTTCATGGGTGCGAGTTATACCAATTGCTTTCAATTCTCGGTAGATCTGGCTCGGTCTTTTCCGGCAGGGCGGCGTTGTCGGTCCAAGTCGCTATCTAAAGATAGCGCCTCGGCCCTCCGCCTTGCCCAGCCAAAAAATCCCTTCGCCATATTCACCGATTATTTCAAGTAATTGGTATTATACCAATTATTTACGGATTTGCCCAGGGTCACCGAGGGCAGTTCCACCCAGCGGTGGCAGAGCCAGCAAATGAGGAACACCGGCACGCAGGCGGCCAGCAGGTAAATGCTGGTCGCCAATGGGGAGAAGGCAACCGTGGGGAACGCCGCCTTGATCTGCTCGTCGATGTAAGCCAGCGGCGGCCCGTGCAGCAGGTAAAGGCTGTAGCTGATGACGCCGATTTGCCGCAGCGACCGGCCAAAGAGCCCCGTGGGGGCATGGTCGCGCTCCGGGTGCAGGATCAAGTGAGCAATCACGGCCGCCGCCAACAGCGCCACGGCGGGGAAGATGAACACCAGCAGGGATGCTTTGTAGACCAGCATCACCAGGAGCAGGCACACCCACCAGGGAATACTGGCCAGTGCCGGGCGGCGGCCTTCCACGTAGTCCTCGGCCAGCTTCGCCCCCACGGCCCAGCTAAACCAGTAGAAGAACGGGGAGCCGCCAATCAAATAAGGCAGCGTGACCACCGTGGAGAGCCCCCGCAACCCCAGTTCCACCGCCGCCGTCAACGCGAGCGCCTTGGTCCACCCCCAGCGCCGCGCGATGAGCAGCAGTAGCGGGTAAATCAAGTAAAGCTGCACCTCCACGGCCAGGGTCCAGAAGGTGCCGTTGATGCTGAAAAACGAGCGGTGATCGAAATTGTGCACCATCAGCACGTGACTCACAAACTGGGCGACGTTGAGCGGCGAATCGAACGCGAGCCGGGTGTTCGGCAGCACGAAAGTGAAAAAGCAGAGCGCCAGGAAGTAAGCGGGGTAGAGGCGGAAGAAGCGGCGGATGAAGAACGGCTTAAGCCCCCCGGGGGTCGCTTTGCGGAAGTTAAGGTGAATGCAAAACCCGCTGATGACAAAGAAAATGGCCACCCCGGTGTAGCCGTAGCAAAAAGGGAGCGAAGCCAGCAGCAAGTGGTGCCAGTTGCCGTCCCAAAAGGAGAGCTTGGATTCCAGAAAACGCAGCCCGCCGAAGCTGTCGATCAGCAAATGGAACCCGACCACCTGCAACACGGCGACGGCACGGAGGTAATCGATGAAAACCAGGCGGTCGCCCGCGGGCGCATTTTTGGGGGCGGACGTGGGGGCGGACGCCGGCTGCGGGGAGGTCATTGACTGTCGAGAATGGCGGGGGGGCGGGTTTTTTTCCAGAAAGAATTTCCCTGTGGAACAGCAGCTTGGCCGGGAGGACGGCGTCCCCGGACTTGTTCTCCCGGGCTTGCCGGATACAATTTGGAGGATGATCCGCCTTTTAAGCACCGATTTTGACGGCACCCTGGTCGAACACGCGGCCATTCCCCCGGTTGCGCCGTCCCTTTTCGAACGGCTGGCCCGTCTGCGTGAGATCGGTGTTTATTGGGCCGTCAACACGGGGCGAGACCTCAAATTTGCCCTCGACGGGCTGCGGGAATTCCAGTTTCCCGTCGAGCCGGATTACATTTTGACCAACGAGCGGGAAATCTTCCATCGCGGCCCCGGCGGCGAGTGGCACGATTACGGGGATTGGAATCGGCGCTGCGTTCTGGCGCACGAACGGCTTTTCCAAACCGAACAACCGCTCTTCCAGGAAATGATGCGTTTTTTGCGGGACGAAACGGATGCGGAGCCCATTTACGAGAACGACCGCCCCGTGGGGTTCAAGGCCCGGGATGACGGGGAGATGGATCGCGTGGTGGCGCACCTGCGGGCCACGCGCAAGCCCGGTTCTCTGTTCAACTTCCAGCGCAACACGGTTTTCCTGCGGTTCTGCCACGCGGACTATTCCAAGGGGGCTGCCTTGGGCGAGCTTTGCCGGTTGATTCGCGTGACGCCCGCCGAAACTTTCGCGGCGGGGGATAACCACAACGACATTCCGATGCTCGACGGCCGGTTTGCCCACTGGCCCGCGGCTCCCGGCAACGCCATCGAGGAGGTCAAGCGGGTGGTGCGGCGGGCGGGCGGTTACGTGGCGGCGGCCTCGTGCAGCGAGGGCGTCATCGAGGCGCTGGATCACTTTGACCGCGAGGGCCAAATGCTGCCTCGGGTGTAATTACAGAGGAAAAAGGCAGAGGGGATTTCAGTAACACCCCGCCATATTCTGCCGTATGAGGCGGCGATTCTCTACTTCGCCGGGGCGGAGGCTTCGAAAATGGAGAGGATTTCCTCGGGATTGGCGGCGGTGGCCAGGCGGTCGCGCACGGAGCGGTCGTTCAGGAACTTGGCGATGGCGGCCAGCGTGCGCAGATGGGTTTGGAACTGGTCTTTCGGCACGATGAAGAGGACGATGAACTTGACGGGCAGGCCGTCGAGCGAATCGAACTCGATGCCGCCGCTGGAACGGCCAAAGGCGGCCACCACTTCGCTCACGCGGTCCGAGGAGGCGTGGGGGATGGCAATGCCGAAGCCGATGCCCGTGCTCATCGTTTCTTCGCGGGCGCGAAGAGCGGCAAGCACGGTTTCCTGGTCGGCAGCTTTGATTTTGCCGAGCTTAACGAGCATTTCTACCAACTCGACAATGGCGCTCCACCGCTCGGTCGCCTTCATCTCGGGTATAATTTGATCAACGGATAATAAATGCCCCAGGGTCATGTTTACCTCATCAAAGAATTCCGAAACTCTAGGAGGACAAGTCCCGCATGGCAAGTGCCTTTTGGACTCCATTCTGAAAGATCGGTTCGCAGGCGGGGCCGCCCCGATCTCTTCCCCGGGTTTTCCACGGTTTTCGGCGCGCATTTCCCCAAGCCGCGCGCGTCGCCGAATTCTGCTGTTGTCCCGCAAAGCCCCCCTGCTATAAAGCTTGGCATGAAGATTTTAATGGCGAGCACGGAAATGGCGCCTCTGGCGCGAACGGGAGGGCTCGGTGACGTGATCGAGGCGCTCTCCGGGGAACTCCAGAAACGGGGCCACGAGGTCAGCGTTGTGCTCCCCTTTTACCGCAGCATCCGTGAAGCCAAAACGCTCGCGCCCAAAAGCACCGGCGTGGACGTGAAGGTGAGCGTCGGCTCCAAGCGCCTGGACGCGGAGATTTTCGAATGCACCACGCCCGGTGGCGTGCAGGTTTTCCTGGTCCGGCGCGATGAATACTTCGACCGCAGCGGCATTTACGGCTCCGATGGCCGCGCCTACGACGACAACGCCGAGCGTTTTATTTACTTTTCCCGCGCCGTGGTGGAGCTGGCCCGCCACATGGACCCCGCGCCGGACATCCTCCACGCCCACGATTGGCAGGCGGCGCTGGTGCCCGCGTTCGTGAAGGAGCGGGGGCTGCCTTTCGGCACGGTGCTCACCATTCACAACCTGGCTTACCAGGGGAGTTTCTGGGGCGTCGATTTCGGCCTCACGAACCTTCCCGGGCACTACTTCAGCCAAAACGGGCTGGAGTTCCACGGCTGCATTAATTTCCTCAAGGGGGGCATCGTTTTTGCCGATAAGGTGACGACGGTGAGCGAAACCTACTGCCGCGACATCCAGACCCCGGAGCAGGGCTGCGGCTTGGACGGCGTGTTGCGGGCGCAGGCCCACAAGCTCGTCGGCATTTTGAACGGCGCGGATTACTCCATATGGAACCCGGCCACCGACCGTGCCATCCCCGCCACGTACACGCCGGGCGATCTTTCCGGCAAAGCGTGCTGCCGCAAGGCGTTGCTGGAGGAACTGGGGCTCAAGGCCGACCCCACGGGACCGGTGTTTGCCATGGTCAGCCGCCTGGCGGATCAAAAGGGGCTGGACCTCTTGATCCCGCTGTTCGACCGGCTGCTTTCCGACGATGTGCGCCTGGTCATGCTGGGCGAAGGGGAGGAAACCTTCGAGCGGGAGTTGATGGTCGCCGCGCGCAAGTACCCCGGCAAATTCGCCTTTAAGCAGGGCTTCGACGATGCCCTGGCCCACCGCATCGAAGCCGGGGCCGACGTGATCCTGATCCCCTCGCATTTCGAACCGTGCGGCGAGACGGCCATGTACAGCTTGAAATATGGCACGCTTCCGCTGGCCCGCATTACCGGTGGCTTGCACCAGATCGTCCAGGATTACGATCCCACGGAGCAGACCGGCAACGGCTTTGTGTTTTTCGACGAAACGCCCGTCGCGCTTTGGGACGCCATCCGCCGCGCGAAGCAGATTTTCGCGAAACCGGAACAGTGGAGGGAGATCATGCGCCGCGCCATGAGCGCGGATTTCTCCTGGCCCGCCGCCGCCGAGCGGTATGAGAAAGTGTTCGAGAGCGTGGCTTAAAGAAGACGCGGAGACGGGCGTTGCCGCGCCAGAGACGTGGGGTGCCACACCTCCCTCGTGCCTGCCTCTCCCCTTCTTCTGCCTTTCCTTCGTGCCTTTGTGCCTTCGTGTTGATCGAGCGGGGCGGGGCTGCGAACCGGGCTTGTTATAATCAAACCGGCACCGTGCTTCACGCCAAAGCCCGGGATAAAGCCAGCCAAACTCCCACGCCCAGCCGGACCATCTAGCCCGTCTCTGGGCCCTTCCTTTATGTCCCCTCTTCGATAATTTCTACGCCCCGCAGGTAAGCATCTCGCCGTTTTTTGACACGAAGGCACGAAGGCACGAAGGCACGAAGCCCACCCGAAGAACCGCCCCGGAAGAAAGAAAAGGCAATCCCGGGAAATACCCGCCGCAAACAAGGCTTGACCCCACCCCTGCGCTTTGCGAAGGGTACTCCGTACATTTTACATTTTAACTGCGTAGGCAGATTGGGATCCAGAAACCTAGGAAATTTCAAACACCAATCACTGCTGGCTACGTCGATACGGATCGGCGCGGTCTGTCGTGTATTGGTGTAAGGTCTCCTAGGACCTCTGGACCGCACGGCATGGCCGCGCCCCTTTTTTTGCCTTCGCAAAACAAGGAAGTCCAATGATTAAGATTGTCTGCGCGTGGTGCGGTAAAGTCATCCGTGAAGGCTCTCCGGGCGTGAAGCTGGTTTCGCACCTCATCTGCCCCGAATGTTACGAGGAGGAAATGCGCCGCTTTGAGCAGGAGGAGCAAGGCCAAGACGTTCATCCACGCCCTCCCCGATTTTATAAACCTCCCGAGCCGTAATTAGCGGAAGAGTTTTGCGGCCCTTTTTCGAAGCACTTGAGAAAGCGCCCTCCCCGCGTCTTCCTAAAGCCGCACCTGCCGCCAGCCCGAGGGGTCGAGAAAGACCGAGACGCGGTGGTATTTCACGTAAACCAGGGCCGGGCGGCTCGCAAGCGTTGCCGGGAGGTTGAAGTGCATCAGCGGGCGGTCGGTTTTGGCCTCGGCATGGCCGATCACGGTTCCTGTCGTGCAGTCTTTGATGGGCACGCTCTGGGATGAAACCGGGATGGGCAGTTCCCAGCGCAAGCTTTCGCCGTCTTCGGTTTCCCCCACGATCCAAAGCACGCTGCGGAAGCTCACCGGCAGTTTGATGCCCAGGCGGATTTCGTTCCCCTCCAGGCTGGCTTCGCGGATGGGGTGCCAGGCGACGGTTTTCTCCGCCGGGGCCGGTTTGAAGAAGCCCTCTTCGCGCCGGGCGTAGGCCAGGAAGCGCCTGCTGCTCAAGAGCATTTGGCTTTTGTGGCAGCCGATGGCGTCCCGTTTGAGGCGGCACTCGGCTTCGTCGAGTGCCAGGGAAAAGGGCAGGGGGATGAGGTCGCGGTGCTTGCAATGGACCGCGTAGTGCAGTTGCGGAACTTCCAGCCCAAGCCGCAGGAGGGCGATTTGGATGAGGAGGTGCAGCGCGTTGTGGTCCGGGTGCTGGTCGCCGTGCGAAGGCAGCACCAGGAGGGTGGGGTTCCACTCCCGCAGCGCGGCGCAAATGCAGTTCATCGCCGCGGCGTCATTGGTCATGAGCATGCCGGAGAGCCCCTGGTCCGGGAAGCCGAGAAACTCCGTTTTGCCGGTGAACCCGAGGGTTTCGAGCGCCGCGAGCGCCTCCCGGCTTCGCATCGCGCCCCAGCGTTGGCGTTCGGCGGGGCCGATGCGCCAGCGTTTTTCCATCCAGCGTTGCGGCCACGGGTTGTTGTCGCCGTTGGTCACCATCAGCACGCGGGCTGCCGCGCCCGCCTTGATCGCGCGCTGGATCAAGCCCCCCGCCGCCAGGGTTTCGTCATCCGGGTGGGCTGCCACGATCATCACGCGATCTTCGGGGGAGAGTTTCATAGGCTGGGGGTGAGAGGTTTGAATCCTTTTTCCAGGGCGCGGGCCCAGATGAGCGTCAGCGGGCGGCGGTCCTTGCCGACGAGGCTGTGGGTGCCGGCGGTGAGATAAACGGGGCCGCTGGCCAGCGAGCCATCCACCAGCGCCGTGGCCGGGCCTTCGGCGTCTTCAAGTTGGTAGTGGGCGCTCACGGGCAGTTCGAACGTGCGGGGCGTGTCGCCTTCCCCGGCGGGAATGCGGCAGCCCGCCACGCAAAGCTTCGGCGTTACGGGGAGGTAATGGCGCTCGATCCACTCCCGGGCTTCCACGGGGAACTTGTTCGGCGCGACGCAAACGAGGGTGCGGGCCACCGTCATCTGGTCCGTGATGGTGTTGGGAATGAGCCCCTTGGTGATTTTCCAGGCGGTAATGCTTTCCAGGCAATAATAGAACGGGCGCGGGCGGAAAACCGTCTCGCCTTTCTGGTCCATCACCGGATCGCCGGGGCGGGTGAGCGTGAGGACGTCGCGAATTAAAAGCTCTTCGTCCTGCCTTTGCGCGTGAAACGGTTTGGATATCAAAAATGCCATTGCCATTTCCAGGGCGACGGCCGCCCCCGCCAGCGGCAAGCCCGTTTTCCGCATCGCAAGCAATCCGGCCAGGGGAACAGCCAGGAGCGGGAGGCACGGCAAATAATCCTGGCGTGTGACCAGCGGCCAGAAGGCGGCGAGGTAAAGGTGGTAAAAGAGCGGGGTCAAGAGCAGCAGCGACACGCGAGCGTTCCGCCGCCAGTCCGCGTCAACCTGGCGGTTCAACAAGGAACGGCCCAGCGATGCGAAGCCCGCCGCCGCCAGGGTGAGCGCCAGCGCCAGCAACCAGGTGTAGAGGCTTCGGGGATGGGCTGGCCCCCCGATGTTGTGCGTGAAAACGCAATAGATCAACGAAGGCAGCGCCCCCGCCGCCGCAAACCCGCCCAAAATGGCCAGCGGAACCACGGCAAGCCCGGCTCCCAGCGCGCCGAGGCGGCCCCAGCCCCCGGCAAGCCAGGCTTGGCGCTGCGCGGGCCGCATCAACGCCAGCAACAGCCCGAAAGCGGAGAGCGCCGAGCAAAGCAGCAGGGAAGTTTTCATCGACGTCCCGAAACAAGCGCCCAACAGCAGGCCCGTGGCCAGGGCGCGGCGTTTGGAAAATGAGCCGGAGAGCGCCACGGCAGCCGTCACCAGCCACAGGGCGGCCCAAAGGATGTCCGCGCGAAATTCCGAGCCGTAGAGCAGCAGGGGCGGGCAGGCCGCGGCGAGCAAGAACGCAAAAAGCCCGGCGCGGGAAGAATAAAGCCGCGTGCCGAGCCAGCCGACGGCCCCGCAACTCAGCGCCCACAAGGGGAGCATGGCCACCCTCATCCAGTGGAGAATATCGGCGCGTTCCCCGAGCGTTTTCAACACCGGGGCCAGGAGGAGGTGGAAGAGCGGCGCGTGGTTGTCGAAGTAGTCGCGGTATTGCACCATCCCCTGGGTCCAACCCCAGACAACATGCAGGTGCTGGGATTCGTCGGAACTGAACGTGCGGTGCTCCACGTAACCCGCTTTCAGGATCAACGCAGCCAGAAGCAGCGCCGCGAAGACCGCGATGAAAACCGCTTTTTGGCTGGAGCCGAAGGCCGTGGAAGAGAGCGGTTGGGGAGAACTCATTGCGGCGGAGATTGGCCCGTGGGCCGGGGAGGGATTAGCCGAGATTCGCCTCCCGGAGCCGCTCGGCGACGTCCTCGGATTGCAAGGCGCCCACCATTTCGCCGATCTCGCCGTCCATGAAGCGGTCCAGGCTGTAGACCGTCAGGCCGATGCGGTGGTCTGTGACGCGGTTTTGCGGGAAATTGTACGTCCGCACTTTTTCCTCGCGGCCACCGCCGCCGATCAAGCTCTTGCGGTGGGCAGAGTATTTTTCGGCTTCTTCCTGCTGTTTCTTTTCCAGCAGGCGGGAGCGCAAAATGTTGATGGCCTTTTCCTTGTTCTTCTGCTGGCTGCGGCCGTCCTGGCAGCGAACGATGGTGCCGGTGGGAATGTGCATCACCTGCACGGCGGAGTCCGTGGTGTTGACCCCCTGGCCACCGGGACCGCCCGCGCGGCAAACTTCAATGCGCAGTTCCTCCGGCTTGAGTTCCAGGTCCACTTCCTCGGCTTCGGGCAGCACGGCGACGGTGGCGGTGCTGGTGTGAATGCGGCCCTGGGCTTCGGTGGCCGGGACGCGCTGGACGCGGTGCACGCCGCTCTCGTAGCGCAGTTTGCGGAAAACGGCGTCCCCCGAGGCGCGGAAAATGACTTCGCGCAGTCCGCCCAAGTCCGAAGGGCTCGATTCCATCACCTCGATTTTGAGGTCGATGGTTTCGGCATAACGGGTGTACATGCGGAAGAGGTCGGCGGCGAAGAGGGCGGCCTCGGCCCCCCCGGTTCCGGCGCGGATTTCCACGATGGCGTCGCGGTCCTCGCCCGGTTCGGGCGGGAGCAGGGAAATTTGGATCTGGCGCTCGAGATCGGCGATCTGCTGCTGGAGCGCGGGGATTTCCGCCTCGGCCATCTCGGCCATTTCGGCGTCGTCGCCCTTGGCCAATGCCTGGCTCTCGGCCAGCTCGCTCTGCTTTTTGGAGAAAGAATCCCAGGCTTCCAGTAGCCCTTTCAACTGGGCGTGCTCTCGCATCACGTCCCGGGCGCGGGCCGGGTCGCCGAAAACGCTGCCGTCACCGATCTCCGCTTCCAGTTCGCGGAAGCGTTCGGTTTTTTTGGCGATCAATGGGGCAAAATCCATGGAGTGAAACAAATGCCGCGTTCTAAAGGCGGCAAGGGTAAAACAAGCGGAAACGAATCGAAATCAACTCGGGCGGTGGCCGTATCTAAAATGAAGAAACGGTGACGCGCCGTAAAAAGGGGCGTCACCGTTTCGAAAATGAACCTTAAAGGCGCTACTTGCGGCGGGCGGCGGTGCCGTAACGGCGGGCGAACTTCTCAATACGGCCTGCCGTATCGACGAACTTCTGCTCTCCGGTAAAGAAGGGATGGCAGGCGGCGCAAATGCCGACCTTGATGTCGCGGCGCGTGGAACGGGTGTGATAGACCTTGCCGCACGCGCACGTGATGGTGGTCTCGCTATAATTAGGATGAATTTCTGCTTTCATGGCCGGAAAAGGGATGGGAAACATACCGGGTCTGGCCGGGGGTGCAACTAAAAACTTTGCGCTTCCGGTGACATCGGAGCCTTCGGCCTGGTAATTTCTCTAAAAATATAGCCGCGAATGCCGCTTTGCAATCGCGGCGCGAAATACTATTGGTGGAGGGCGATTCCCACTTATGAACACGCCACTCGCCCTTCGTCTCGCCCTTTTATGCTTTGCGGTTCTTCCCTGGAGCCTCCGTGCCGGGGAACCCGCCGCCGCGCCCACGCCCCGCGCGGAACTGAAGCTCCTCACCGTCGGCAACAGCTTTGCCGATAACCCGCTTGCCATGTTCCCGGATTTCGCCAAGGCCGCCGGGAAAAAGCTCACGCTTTTTAAGTGCAACCTCGGGGGGCACTCGCTGGAGCAGCACGTGGGCTACCTGCAAGCCTATGAAGCCGACTCCAATGATCCCAAGGGTAGCCCGTATAAACAGGTAGTCGACCCCGCCACCGGCACAAAGCACGGCACGACCGCGCTGAAAACCGCCCTCCAGAGCGACCAGTGGGACGCGGTGACGATCCAGCAGGTCAGCCATAAGAGCTACAAGCCGGAGACCTACGAGCCTTTTGCCGGGATTTTGATCGGCTACATCCACCAAAACGCCCCGAGCGCGGAGGTCGTGGTTCAGGAAACCTGGGCTTATGGCGACGACGCCCTGGCGGGGTTCAACAAGAAAAACAACCTCACCCTGACGCAGCAGGAGATGTACACGGGCCTCAAAAACGCCTACGCGAAGCTCTCCAGCCACTACGGGCTGCGCGTGATGCCCGTGGGGGACGCTTTCCAAAAAGCCCGGGCGCAGGGCATCGTGGTCAATGCCACGAACGACATCCACGCGAATAAGAGCGGAATCTACCTCGGCGCGGCGGTTTGGTACGAGATGCTCTTCCATGACAATGTGGAGGCCGTTGACTATACGCCCGAGGGCATGGAGCCGGAACTGGCCAAAACGCTGCGCCACATTGCGCACGAAGCCGTGGCCAATTCGGATTTCAAGGCGCAGCCGCAACCGGCGGTCGCCAAATAAGGGAGACGCTGACTTTTCGCGCTTTTCGCGGCCTGGCGGCTCGGTCATAATAGAACCCGATGTCCGCCACCGCCGACCTCCATCTCCATTCCCGCTATAGCGCCCGTTCGGCGGAGTGGGTTTTCCGGCGGATGGCCTTCCCGGACAGCACCTCCGAGCCCCGGCTGCTTTACCGCAAGCTGCGGCAGGCGGGCCGCACGTTCGTCACGCTCACCGATCACAACTGCATCGACGGCGCGCTCTCGATTGCCGGGGAGCCGGGCGTTTTTTTAAGCGAGCAAATCTCCACCCAATTTCCCGAGGACCGGGCGCGCGTGGAATTGCTCGCCTGGGGCATCACCGAAGCGCAGCATCGGGAGATCCAGGGGTGGCGCGAGAATATTTACGACTTGCAGCGTTACCTGGCGCAATCGGGTATCGCCCATGCCGTCGCGCACCCGCTTTACCGGCTCGATGACCGCCTCAGCGTGGCCAATTTTGAGAAGCTGATCCTCCTTTTTCGCCATTTCGAGGGTCTGAACGGTCTGCGCCACGCGCTGCTGGGCGAAGTGGCCGAACACATCCTCGCCCGGCTCACCCCGGCCAAGCTCGACGAACTGGCCAACCGCCACGGTTTTGCCCCCACGCATTCCGAACCTTGGAAAAAAATCCTGGTCGGCGGCTCCGACGATCACGGCGGGCTTTTCCCCGGCTGCGCCTGGACGGCCACGCCGGATTGCAAAACGCCGGAGGAGTTCCTGGCCCACGTGGCGCGGGGGGAATGCGAGCCGCAGGGCAGGGGAGGCACGCCGCTGGCCCTTTCCCACGGGCTTTACAACACCATTTACTCCTTCGCCCGCGAGAAGTTCACCCACAGCGGAGCCTCCAGCGGGCTCGTGGCCAAAGTATTTTCGCGCTTCATGGAGGGGCGCGACCCCACGGAGTTTTCGCTGGCCGACAAGCTGGGCCTCCTCACGCAGGGGATCGTTTCGGGCAAAATCTTCGACTTGGCCAAGCCGGCCCACGCCTCTCTTTGGAAAAAGCTCGCCGACGCCCTCTCGGACGCCGATTTGAAGCAGCTCATGGCCCGGCAAACCGAGGGCGTGGAAGAGCCCGAGCGGCGCGCCTTCCTCATGGCCAACCTGCTGGTGAGCCGCCTGGCGTTCCGGTTCTTCACCAAGTTCGTGCAGCAGATCTCCTCGGGCAATTTGATCGAGGCCATCCAGGAAATCAGCATTTTGGGGCCGCTGCTCTTGACCGTCAGCCCTTATATCTACGCTTTCCAAACGCAGTCGCCGCCCCGGACGCTGCTGCGCCGGATGTGCGAACGCCTCGCGGGCGAGGTGCCCCCGGGGCTGCTCAACCGCAAGCGCGCCTGGTTCACCGATACGCTGGAGGATGTCAACGGCGTGGCCACCACCATTCGCAAAATGACGGCCGCGGGCGTGACTGCCGGGAAGGAACTGGTGGTCGTTACCTCACGGGCCGAGATCGGCATTACCGGCATTCCCATCAAAAACTTCGCGCCCACCGGCGAGTTTGAACTGCCCGAGTACGAACTGCAAAAACTGAGCTTCCCGCCGATTATGGAAATGCTCGACTACATTGCGCGCGAGGGCTTCAGCGAACTCATCATCAGCACGCCCGGCCCCGTGGGCCTCACCGCGCTGATGGCCGCGAAGCTCCTCGGGTTGCGCGCGGTGGGCATTTACCACACCGATTTCCCGCAATACGTCCGCATCCTCACCGACGACAGCTTTTTGGAAACGCTCACGTGGAAGTACATGCACGGCTTCTACTCCCAGCTCGATCTGCTCTACGTCAACAGCGGCGCTTACCGCCAGGCGTGGGTGGAACGGGGCATCGACGCCGGGCGCATCGCCATCCTGCCGCGCGGGCTGGATACCGACCTCTTCCACCCCCGCCGCCGCGACCCGCATTTCTGGGAGCGGCACGGCGGCCCCTGGCCGGAGAAGGCCGTGCTGCTTTACGTGGGTCGCGTTTCCAAGGAAAAAGACCTCGATGTGATCGTCGCCGCCGTTCGTTCGCTGGAGGCCGGGAAAGTCCCCGCACAGATGGTCTTTGTCGGCGACGGCCCGTATTTGCAGGACCTCAAGCGCGCCCTGCCGCGCGCCCGATTCACCGGCGCGCTCGCCGGGGCCGACCTTGCCGCCGCTTACGCGAGCGCCGATGTGTTCCTTTTCCCAAGCACCACGGACACCTACGGCAACGTGGTCGTGGAAGCCCACGCGGCGGGGTTGCCCACGGTCGTCTCGGATACGGGCGGCCCGAAGGAGCTTGTTGAGGATGGTGTGACAGGGTATGTCACACGCAGCCTGGACGCGGAGGACTTCACGCGCGCCGTGCGGCGGTTGGTGGAGGACGGGGCGTTGCGCCAGCGGATGAGCGCCGCTGCCCGGGAAAGCGTGCGCAATCGGGACTGGTCCCGCGCTTTCAATGCTTTTTGGGAACGCTCGCCGGAATAGCCAATTTTTTGCCATGGCCATCGAACTCACAAAACAGGAAATCGCGGATATTATTCCATCACTTCAAAAATACTTTCGCGAGGAATTGGAACTGGAACTGAACGAAATGCACGCGAAGTTCCTGCTCGGTTTTTTCATGAAAGAAATCGCGCCCATTGCCTATAACAAAGGCGTGGCCGACGCCGAACGCTACTTCCGCGAAAAGGTGGAAGAGCTTGGCGATGTCTGCTTCGAGCCCGCGATGACCTACTGGCTTAAGAAGAGGAAATAGCTACCGCGTATTGATGTGGATTTCGCGCTGCTCCCGGCGGTAGCGCAGCGGGTTCACCCCCTGGACGCGCGAGAAGACCCGGCGAAAATAGCGGGCATCGGTGAAGCCGCAGGCGCGCGCGATTTCGTCGATGTTCAGGCCCGTTTCGCGCAACAATCCCCGCGCTTCGCGCACCTGGCGGCGGTGGATCGCCTCCGTCAACGTCTGGCCAAACGCGCGGCGGTACACGCGGCCCAGGTAATCGGGGTGCAGACGCAACGCGGCAGCCACGTCGCCCGCCGTGATCCCCTCGTGAAAATGCTCCGCGACGAAATTCGCGGCAAGCGCCGCCGCGCCGCCGGGTCTCGCGGCCTGCGGGTCGGCATGGGCGCGGGCGGCTTCCATCAGCATCAACGAGAGGATCGTGTCCCCCTGCGGCGTGGCCAGCGTGTCGTCCTCCTGTTCGCTTAAGGCCCAGTGGAAAAGCTCCGCGAGGCGGTCGGGGCGTTCGGGCGTGGCGGTCTGTTCGATGCGGATGGCGGGCCGTGCGCGGGGCAGCCGGGGCGGCAGGTAAAAGTGAATCCAATAGAAACTCAAATCCCGCTCATAGGGAGCCGCGCCGCGATGCCGCCGCCCGGGCCAGAGGATCAGTGTTTGCCCCGCGGCGAGTTCAAAGCTCGCGCCGTTCTCTTCCATGCTCAAGCGACCCTTGCGCACGAAGATCAGCTCAAAGCCGGGGATCACGCGGTCGGGGTGAATGCCGTAGCCGGGCGAAACGAAGAGGCCCGCGTTTTCGGCATGCACCGGCGAGGATATTGGAAGCTCCAGCATGGTCGGTTTTGTCCCCTTTTTATGTCCAATCGGCCAGTTGTCAACGCTCATGCGAAAATGGATAGTGTCGGATATGAACCGAATGACCCCCATCCAATTCACCGAGGTCCGCATCGACGATCCATTTTGGAACGACCGTCTGAGGATCAACCGCGAGGTTTCCATTCCCTACCAGTTGGAGCAATGTCGCGTGACCGGCCGCATCGACGCTTTCAAGTTGCAATGGAAGCCGGGGCAGGGGGAAGCGCCGCATATTTTTTGGGATTCCGACGTGGCAAAGTGGGTCGAGGCGGCGAGCTATAGCCTGGCCACCCATCCCGACGAAAAACTGGCGCGGGAGCTGGACGAGGTGGCCCGGCTCATCGCTTCGGCGCAGCAGCCGGACGGCTATTTGAACACGCACTACACGCAGGTGGAGCAGGACCGGCGCTGGTCCAACCTGCGCGACAAACACGAACTTTACTGCGCGGGCCATTTAATCGAAGCCGCCGTGGCTCATTTCCAGACCACGGGTAGCTGCGTGTTACTGAATATGGCGCGCCGGTTTGCTGATTACATCAACGAGGTGTTCGGGCGCGGGGCAGGGCAAAAGCGCGGTTACTGCGGCCACCCGGAGGTCGAGCTTGCACTGGTGAAGTTGGCGCGCGCCACGGGTGAAAAACGCTACCTGGCGTTGGCCCGCTACTTTGTCGAGGAGCGGGGCCAAAAGCCCAGTTATTTTGAGAAAGAAGCCCTGGCGCGGGGCGAAGCGTGGGAATTGCCATGGGGCGGGCTGGAGTATTGCCAGGCCCACCAGCCGGTCGTAGAGCAGCGGGAAGCCGTGGGCCACGCCGTACGCGCGCTTTATCTCTACTGCGGCGTAGCGGATGTGGCGCTGGAGAGCGGCGACCCGGCGCTCTTGCGGGCTAGCCAGGCGCTCTGGGAGAACGTGACGCAATGCAAAATGTACGTCACCGGCGGGGTGGGGAGCGTCAAGGACGGGGAGAAATTCGGCCCCGGCTACGATTTGCCCAATGAATCCGCCTATTGCGAAACCTGCGCGAGCGTGGCCAATGTGTTGTGGAACCACCGGCTGCTGCAATTGGATTGCGACGGGAAGTTCGCCGATGTGATTGAGCGCGCGCTCTACAACGGCGTGATGAGCGGCGTGTCGCAGGATGGCACGCGGTTCTTCTATGAAAATCCGCTGGCCAGCCGGGGCGGCCATCACCGGCAGCCGTGGTTTGGCTGCGCGTGTTGCCCGTCAAACCTCTCGCGGTTGCTGGCGTCGCTGGGCGGCTACGTCTTCTCCCGGGATGAGAGCGGCCTCGCGGTGCATCTCTATATCCAATCCAAACTCAAGCGGCAGCAAGTCGCGGGCGGTGCCGCCGGGCTCAAAATCGAGACGCGCTACCCGTGGGACGGTGCGGTGAAAGTGACCCCGGACGTGGACGGCCCCGTGGAATTTACGCTGCGGCTGCGCATCCCCGGCTGGGCTCGGGGTTGGCGCGTTCGCATCGGGGGCGAATCCGTCGAAGCGCGCGTCGAGAAAGGCTATGCCGTGCTGCGACGCACGTGGCGGCCCGGCGATGCCGTCGAGGTGGAATTCGAAATGCCGGTGGAGCGCATCGAGGCAAACCCCGCCGTGCTCGTGGACCAGGGCCACATGGCTTTGCAGCGCGGTCCGCTGGTTTATTGCGTGGAGGATGCCAATAACGGCTCGGGCGCGTTCAACCTGCTCCTGCCGCGTGCGGGTGAATTCGAAGCCCGCTGGGAACCGGATTTCCTGGGCGGCGTGGTGGTCATTGAAGGTCCGGCCAAGGCGAGGGTGGGGGACGCGTTTGGATGCGCCCTCTACCGCCCCGCGCAAGCCCCGGCGCTGGCGGACGCGCGTCTCAAAGCCGTCCCGTACTACGCCTGGGACAACCAAGCCCCCGGTGCCATGGCCGTGTGGCTGCCCGTAATGTAATATTCAATATGCTCACTGGAATTTCGCCGGGAGAATCCTGAAGTACATCCGGTCCTCCTCGAAGCGAAGCACTCCGGCCTTGCGCGCCCGCACGATCCACTGGAACCTGGTGCCTTTGATAGGCACCAGGAAACGGGCGTAACAAACGCGATGCTCGCCGCAGGGAACGCGCAGGCTGATTGTGCCGGAAAGCCGGGCCCCTTCGTCGCCTTCGCCGCGCGCTTCCCATTCCACCGTGATCTCCTCCCCGGCGAACTCGTCATTGAACACCGCCAGGGGCCTGGAAATGAGAGCCCCCGCGGGCAACGGCGGCTCGATCACCGGCCAGTGCCCCTCGTGATCCGAGTATTGATTGGCCTGGTCAAACTCCACGTCCCAAACCGCCAGCGGATGGAAGCTCTGCTGGAGAAGCCGGATGTTGGGATGCTGCCACGGCTCGGCGATATCGGGCATGATCTCTTTCGGGATCACGGCGACTTGCGGCCACTCCATGCCCTTGATTTTCAATTCCAGGAACTGGTTGTTCCGCGATTGCCCCGGGACGTAATTGGGCCAGGCGTTGTTGAAAACGTAATTGCGAATATCGGCGTTCCCTGTTAGCCGCCGCACTCGAGTGGATGTGCCGATCCACGCGAACCCCATCGCGCTGTTGTCCACCGGCCAGATGGATTCCGTCTCGCCGTAAGGCCGGTCGGCGCGCGGTTCGTCGCCCCGGGGAAACGTGCCGGGTTCGCCTACGTAGTGCCGCATATTAATAATGTCCGGCCCGATGTCTTCCAGGCCATCGAAAATGACGGGGCGCGTGCCGTCGGCCTCGTTGATGGTTGTTTGCAGTGCCCGCGCCAACGCTTCGAGGGCCGGCTTTTCCTCGCTGTCCGGCCAGAAAAATTCGTTCGCCGCGCTCCACAGCACCACGCACGGGTGCTGCCGGTCGCGAAGCGCAAGGTCACGCGCCGTCTGGATGCGGCACTCGCGGCCGCCGAGGTGGTCTTCGCCCCGTTCCGACCCGCGGATCGGTGTTTCGTCCACAATCATGAGCCCCATTTCGTCGCACACATCGAGCATATACTTCGTGGCGGGTACCTGGTGGATGCGCAGCACGTTGAAGTTGAGCCGTTGCAGGTTGTCCACCGCGCCCGGCCAGCCCGCGCAATCGGGCGTTGGAGCTTGAAATCCCGGGGCCAGGCCATAGGCGTCGGTGCCAAAATTAGCCTCCTGCTGGTTATCCCCGCGCAAATTGCACCGCACGCCGTTGAGCTGGTACGTGTTGCCCACGGACCGGAATTCGCGGAACCCGAAACGCTGCTCTACCTGGTGAACCGTCTTGCCGTTTTCTGTGAGCGAGACAGCCACTTGATGTAACACCGCTTTATAGCCGGGTTGGTAGGGCACATTGGGCCACCAATAGCTTTCGCGGCCCAAGCCCCAGGCGCAGTTGGCGACTAAGCTTCCCCGCGTTTCCCCGGGCTCCAAAGTGATGCAAAGCGGTTCCGGCGCGGGGTATTGGAATGCCTCGGTATTTGCGGCGGAAAACCGCACCGGCACTTCCACCGCCGCCGGGGTGTTCCCGGCATTGCAAAGCGTCGCGTAGACTTCCACGCGGCTGCTGCAAACGCTGGTTTTGACGAACACGTTTTCGATTCGGACCATGGGCAGCAACTCCAGCCGAACCCCGCGGATGATCCCCTCGGCCAGCCCCTCGAACCACGGGGCGGGTACCGGAACGAGGGATTGATTGCCCCGCTGGAAATGCTCGCGGCCTTTGACTTCAACCCGCAGGTGGCACCGCTCTCCCGGTTGCGTCACGTCCGTGAGATCGGCCCCAAAAGGAATCCAGCCGCCGAGGTGTTCCGCCACTTTCACCAGCCGGGCTTCATCGGTTCCCGCAAAGATTTCCGCCCCGTAATTCACCGCCTCGAATTCGAGCCGAACGCGCTTGCCCGCTGCTTCCGGTGGGATTGGGAACGAAGTCCGGTAAGTGCCGCCGTTGCAGCGAATGCCCTGGGACGTCCATCCGCCTGCGGGAACTTGGATGGCACGCCACGGCTCGCCTTCGGGTTGAAATTCCCACCGAAGCTGTTCCGAACTGGCCAAGTCGATCGCGATGGTTTGCATGCACGTATCAATAGACATGGGCGCGCTTCCATTGGAATGGACAGATTGAAACAAAACATATACTTTTTGGACTCATGCCCGCGTTGGAGCTGCCTCCAGGTTCGACCCTGTTTTTCAATGACAACACCGCGACTCCGCTGGGGCGGGTGACGGTCGCGGGAGTCCACAACCCAGGCCCGGGCGTTCCGCAATGGCGCACGTTGCAGATTAACGCGCTGGTGCTCGTGCTGGGTGGCTGCGCCCTGCTTGAAACCGAAAGCGCGCCTCCCGTCCGGGTCAAAGCCGGGGATTTGTTCTGGCTATTTTCCGGGGTAAAGCACCGTTATATTCCCGAAACCCCGGGCTCGTGGAAAGAGTTTTGGCTGCTGTTTGAGGGGCCGGGCTTTGTGGCTTGGGAAGGGCATCTGCTGAATGCGACGCGCCCGGTATTGCCGCTCGGCAACCCGCCGTTTTGGTTAAGCCGGTTGCAATGGAGCCTCTTCGAGACGAGCGAACAGACGCCGCTGCACGCAGTCACGCGGGTCGCGCGGTTGAACGTCGTGATGAGCGAAATGTGGCAGCACCTGCACCGCGCGAAGGTTTCCGCAGTGGATCGCAACTGGATGAGCGCGGCGAAATCCGCCTTGAAGCGTTCGATTGGCAACGACGACTCGTTGCAACAAGTGGCCCGCTGCCTCGGCTGCGGCTACGACGTTTTCCGCCGCCGCTTTCGCAAGCTGGCAGGCATCTCGCCCGCGCAATACCGCCATCGGCTAAAGCTGGACATGTGCGCGGAACTGCTGCTTTACGGCAAATACACAAACAAAGAGCTGGCCGACCGTTTCCACTTCTCCAGCGAGTTCCACTTTTCGCGGGAATTCACCCGGCACGTGGGTCTGTCTCCGCGTGCCTTTTCCAAGGCGGGCAGAGCGGAGACTACCCATTAGCAATTGGCGGTTTTACACCGTCCACGGGGCCAACTCGGCCTCGGCTTCCTTGGCAACGCGGAATTCGTCGGAGGGAAGTATCCAAACCGGTTGGCCGTCGCCGCCGGTCACGTGCAGTTTCACGCGGCGGGTGCCTGGATATTTCCAAATAATATCCCGGATGCGCTCCAGATCCTCCGGCATGGCGGTCACGCGGTCGAGGTTGAGCACCAGCGGCTTTTCCACGCGTTCGGGCTTTTTGATCGGCTTCACGTCGTTGGCCGTGAGCCGGGGCTGCTCCTCCCGCTTGTCCACGCGACCCGTGATGGACACCACGTTGCCCTGCACCAATTGCGATTTGGTTTTGTTGAAGGTCTCGCTCCAAATCATGACTTCCAGCGACCCGGTGAGGTCCTCCAGCGCCACGATGGCGAATTGTTTGCTGTCCTTTTTCGTGAACTTGATTTCCACGGAGGCAAGCGTGCCCGCGATGGTCACCGTGGCTTTGTCCTCCTGCTCGGCGAGGCTGGCGATGGGGACGTACTTGTCGCTTTCCAGGATGTGCCGGTACTCGTCCAGCGGGTGCCCGGTGACGTAGAACCCAAGCAGCTCTTTTTCAAAGGCGAGCTTCTCGGCGGTGTTCCACGGCTGCACCACGGAGCCGGGCTTGCGCGGCGGTTTGGGCGCGGTTTCGAAAACGTCGAACATCGAAATTTGCCCCTGGGCGCGGTCGCGGTGGGCGCTGGCGGCGGCGGCCATGGCCCCTTCGATTTCGCTGAAAAGCTGGGCGCGCTCCACGCGGGTGAAATCGAACGCGCCGCATTTCACCAGGCATTCCAGCCCCTTGCGGTTGAGCGCCTTGCCGTCCACGCGGGCGCAAAAATCCTCCAGCGACGCAAAGACGCCGTGTGTCTCGCGTTCACCAATGGCGGCCTCCATGGCGGCCTCGCCCACGTTCTTGATGGCGGCCAAACCGTAACGAATGGCCCCGTGGTATTCGGTGCCGTCGGCCTTCGGCTCGAGGTCGCCGTTGACCTTGTCGGGCGAGAATTTGAGGAAGCTTCGATTCACATCCGGAGCGAGAATCTTGATGCCCATGCGGTCGCACTCGGCCACCAGCACGCTGATTTTGTCCGTGTTGGAAATTTCGTTGCTCATCACCGCCGCCATGAACTCCACGGGGTAGTTGGCTTTGAGGTAAGCCGTCTGGTAGCTCACCCAGGCGTAGGCCGCCGAGTGGGAACGGTTGAAGCCGTAACCGGCGAATTTTTCGAGCAAATCGAAAATTTCGTTCGCTTTGGCCTCGGGGATGTCGTGGAGTTTTTTGCAGCCGTCCACGAACTTGATGCGCTCCTTGGCCATCTTCTCCTTGTCCTTCTTACCCATGGCGCGGCGCAGCAAATCCGCGCCGCCGAGCGTGTACCCGGCCAGCACCTGCACGGCCTGCATCACCTGCTCCTGGTAAACAAAAATGCCGTAGGTATCCGCGCAAACCTTGGCCAGGAGCGGGTGGGCGTACTTGACCTTCGCCTGACCCTTCTTGCGCTTGATGTAGTCCGGGATCAGGTCCATCGGGCCGGGCCGGTAGAGCGCCAGGATGGCGTTGATGTCTTCAATGTTGGTCAGGTCGAACTGCCGGCAGACGTTGACCATGCCGCCCGATTCCAACTGGAACACGGCGGTTGTTTCGCCGCGGTTCAAGAGGTCGTAAGTCTTGGCGTCGTCCATCGGCACCGCGCTGATGTCGAAATCCGGCGTGTGCTTGTGGATCAAAGCCACGGCGTCGGTGATGACGGTGAGCGTTTTGAGACCCAGGAAGTCGCATTTGAGCATGCCCACCTCCGTGATGGGGGCCATGGAATACTGGCTGACGATGGAGCCGTCATTGGCTCGGGTGAGCGGGATGAAGTCGCTCAAATCCCCCGAGCCCAAAATGACGCCCGCCGCGTGGACGCCGGTGCCGCGCGTCAAGCCTTCGAGTTTTACGGCGGCCTCCCACATTTGCTTGACGGCCGGTTCGTTTTCGATGGCCGCCTTCAGCTCCGGGTTTTTGTCGATGGCCCCGTCCACGTGCTTCATCTCGTGGGTTTCCTTGTCCATCTTCTCGAACCCGCTGAGCGTGATGCCCAGTTCGTTCGGGATCATCTTCGCGATGCGGTCCGCGTCCCCATAGCTCCAACCCATCACGCGCGAAACGTCACGAATGACGGACTTCGCCCCCAGCGTGCCGAACGTGATGATTTGCGACACCGAACGCTCGCCGTATTTCTGGCGCACGTATTCGATCACCTCGGGCCGCCGGTTCGGGCAGAAATCGACGTCAATATCGGGCGGGCTGACGCGTTCGGGGTTCAAGAACCGTTCGAACAGCAGCTTGAACTCAAGGGGCTCGATGTCGGTGATGCCCATCGCGTAGGCGATGAGCGAACCCGCCGCCGAACCGCGGCCCGGCCCTACGGGAATGCCGCGCTCCTTGGCCCAGTTGATGAAGTCCCAGACGATCAGGAAGTAATTCACGAACCCCTGGCCTTCGAGCACGCCGATTTCCTTCTCGAACCGCTCCCGCACTTCCTGGGAATCCGCCTTCTCCTTGTAGCGGCGCTTGATGCCCGCGTCCACGATCTCGCGCAGGTAGCCGTTCTGGGTTTTCCCCTCGGGCGGCGCGAAGTTCGGGTATTTGGGTGACGTATCGAGCTTGAAATCGCAGCGTTCGGCGATGGCCAGCGTGTTGTCGCACGCCTCCGGGGTATCCTTAAAAAGCTCGCGCATCTGCTCGGCGGTCTTGAAATAAAGCTCCGTGCCGTAGCGCAGGCGGCGCTCGTCGGCCACGTTCGAGCCGGTGCCGATGCAGATCAAAATATCGTGCGCCTCGTGGTCCTCGGCATTGAGGAAATGGACGTCGTTGGAGGCCACCAGGCCGAGGCCAAGCTCCTTGGCGATGCGCGGCATCGTGGCATTGATTTTATGCTGCACCTCCATGCCGTGGTCCTGCATTTCGAGGAAGAAATTCTTCGGCCCCAGGATGTCGCGGTAAACGGAGGCCAGGTGCGTGGCCTTTTTGAGGTCGTCATTGGCGATGGCCATGGAGACTTCCCCCTTCACGCAGGCGCTCAGGCCGATCAACCCTTGGGAATGCTTGGCCAGCAGTTCGTGGTCGATCCTCGGCTTGTAATACATGCCGTCCAACTGCGCCAGCGAGACGAGCTTGATTAAGTTCTGGTAACCATCGTTGTTCTCCGCCAGGAGGATCAGGTGGAAGGCGGCGTCGCGGGCGCTCGTGGCCTTTTTTTCGTACATCGAGCCGGGAGCCACGTAGACCTCGCAGCCGATGATCGGCTTGATGCCCGCCTTGGCCGCCTGGGCGTAGAAATCAATCGCCCCGTACATCACGCCATGGTCCGTTACCGCCGCCGCGGGCATGCCCAGCTTTTTCGCCTTTTTCACCATGTCGGCAACGCGAACGGCCCCGTCGAGGGTCGAGTATTCCGTATGGACGTGCAAATGGACGAAGGAATCGGGCATAGGTTGGGTACTATAAGCCAAACCCCGGCGAGGTGAAGTATAAGTGCATCCATGGCATTGCGTTTTTCCCGCGCCTTTCTATGCTAAAACAATTTTTAAAGAAGCATGCCCGAATCCGCTCAACCAGAGGCACAACCCAAGTCCCGCCGCCGTCACGGCGGTTGGAGGCTGCTGGGCCGCGCTGCTCTGGCGGCGGCGGCACTGCTGCTGGCTTTTCACCAGCCCATTTTGCGGGCCGTTCTGTGGCACGAGGTCGTGCGGCTCGCGGCTTCCAAGCAGGTCCAGCTTTCCGGCGAACTCAAAGGGAGCGTCTGGACGCACCTTACGCTCCAGGATGTGCGCGCGGTTTCGCTGGGGCGGGTGCCTTTCGATACCATCGAAATCGACCGCTTGCGCCTGGAATACAGCCTCTGGACGTTGATTCGGCGCGGCCCGGCCCACGCGCTCACCTATTACAATTTGCGCAACGCCCGGCTGGGGCTGGCCCCCGTGCGGGGCAACACCGACGAGGATAAAAAACTGGCGCGCCTCCTGCGCAACATTCTGCAACAGCCCGCCATGTACAGCGACCGGGCGCAGATCGAAAACTTCAACATGACCGTGCGCACCAACCACGGCCTCTATGTCTGGGAGGACATCCACGCTCTGCTCGACCCGGACAAGCCCGGCTACATCCGCATCGGCAAGCTCGACCTGCCCGGCTACGGCTGCTGGACACACCTCCGCGCTCCCGCCACCTACGTGGACCGCCATTTGGTGTTGCGAAACTTCGACATCGGCCAGGATGTCCATGGCGTGCGCATGGAGTTCGACGCCTCGCGCCGCGACCAGGGCGTCGGTTCGTTTTCCTTCGAGGGCACGGTGCTGGGCGGCGACCTGGGCCTCTTCATTTGGGGCCGCAACCTGCCGGGCGGCGAACGCGAGGCGCAGGTCAACGCCTACCTGGCCAACCTGCCGCTCCAGACCCTGGCGCGCTATTTTGGCTGGAAGGTGCCGTTGGAAGGGCCGGTACGCGAAGCCTGGGTCTCCATGAGCGGTGATCCGCGCACCCCCGCCTTGTGGAAAGGGGAGCTGGCGCTCTCCACCGAGCACGCCAAGCTCGGCGGCTACACCCTGGACGAGGCTTCCGTGCGGCTTTCGCTGGACGAGGGCCGGGTCCATTTACGCGAAATCCGGGCCGCCACCGGGGCCAACCAGCTTTCCTTTCACGGAGAATACCAGCTTCCCGCCAAGCTCAATGAATTTCGCCCCGAAGGGCTGGAGGCGGTGTTCGACCTCGCTGCCACCGATCTGCCCCGGCTCAACCCGGCCTTCACCAGCGGGACGCTCACCGCCCACGGCGCGGTGCATTTGAAGGAAGGCGGCCTGGCCGTGGACGGCACCGCCAAAGCGGCGGGGGTGAAGGGCGCGGAGGTGGGTGTAAAGGGAGCGAGCGCGGATTTCAGCGCCACCCGGCCGGTGGTGATGGGGGAGCGCGGCAAGCGCCGCCCCTGGTATGAGGGGCTTGCCGGCTCCGTGCGGCTCGATGCCGGAGAGGTATATTTTCGCCAGTTCTTCGCCCGGCGCGTGGCGTTCGATCTGCCCTTCGGCGAAAGCGTCGCGAGGCTGCGCAACGGCGTGCTCGACTTGAACGGCCGCGATATTTTGACCGGCGAGGGCTGGGTCGGCATGGACGATCCTTATGCCTACGAAGCCAGCCTCCGGGGCAACGTGGCGGATCTCTCCATCTTCCAGCCGTTTTTCAAAAAGCCCGTCGGCGGCGCGCTGGACATCAACTGGCACGGCTCGGGCCGCATCGCGCTGCTGCGGCACCGGGGCGAAGGGTGGGTTGCGCTGCGCCATGGCTTTTACGGGCCGTTGACGGAGGTGGACGGCGACCTCGCGGGCAACTATTCCCCCGAGAGCGCGGAAATCACCTCCCTTTGGGTCACGAGCGCCCAGGGCAGCCTGCAAGCCGGGGTGCGCTTGCGCGACCAGCGGCTCCACGTTGAGGGCCTGCGCCTCACGGCGGGCCGGGACGAGAACACGGCCACCGTCAGCGGCAGCGTCAGTTTTCCCCTGGACCTCCGCTCGCCCACCCAGCCCGAAACTTTGATGCCCCCCTCGGGCGCGATCGAGGCCTCTTTGGCGCTGGCTTCCGTGGACCTGGCCAAGCGGTTCCACGCGGCCAAGCCCGGTCTGGCCGTGCGCGGCACGCTCCAGGGCAAGCTGCAAGCCCGGGGGACGCTCGCCGAACCGGAGCTCGACGCCGCCATCGAGGCTCGCGATCTGGTAAGCGCGGCGGCTGAAAAGCTGGCTCCCGCCTCAGGCGTTTCCTCGGTCACTTACAAAAGCGGGCATCTCTGCCTCTCCGGTTCGCTGGCCCAGCCGGGGTTGAGCCCGCTCACCTTCAAAGGCT
Source organism: uncultured Chthoniobacteraceae bacterium (assembly GCA_964513965.1). Lineage (GTDB taxonomy): Bacteria > Verrucomicrobiota > Verrucomicrobiia > Chthoniobacterales > Chthoniobacteraceae > UBA695. The sequence goes on along the minus strand of CAZEOO010000004.1, from coordinate 147,698 downwards.
CCCTGCCGCTGGATTGGCGCAAGGCGTTGCAAGACCGCCGCCTGGACCCCGCCACGCCCATTGCCGGTTGGGTGAAGCTGCCCCCTTCTTCGGCGGGCATCTTCACGCCGTTCCTGCCCGGCGTGCGCTATTTGGAAGGGCGCCTGAGTGTGGACGCTTCCTTCCGGGGCACTCTGGGCCACCCCACCTACAACGGCGGCGCGGCGTTCGATCTCTCGGCCATCCGTTTCCAGCGGGCCGAGGTGCCCGGCGTGGACCGCTTCCTGGGCGACCTGCGTTTCAACGGCAACGAAGTGACTTTCCAACGGTTCAGCGGCGACATCGCGGGCGGCTCTTTTTCCCTCACCGGGAAAGCGAAGCTGGAGCCGCTCACCAACCCGCAGCTTGATCTGCGCTTTCAATCGAAGAACACGCTCCTGGTCCGCAACGACACGCTCACCCTGCGCAGCAACTCCGATCTGCGCCTCACCGGGCCGCTGGACGCCGCGGTGCTGGGCGGCAAGGTGGGCATTACCAAGAGCCGCTTTTTCCGCCAGGTGGAAATCCTGCCCATCGGCTTGCGAGGCCGGCCCGCGCCCAAGCCGGCCACGCGCGACGCCCGTTTCTCCACCGACGTGGCCCCCTTTCGCAACTGGCGCTACGACGTCAATATTTACACCGAGGAGCCGTTCGTCGTGAAAGGCAACCTGGCCGACGGCGCGTTGAAGGCCGATCTGCGCCTGGGCGGCACGGGCCTTGCCCCGACCCTCGACGGCTCGGCCTGGATCGACAACCTCGTGGCCTCGCTCCCGTTCAGCAGCCTCACCGTGGACCACGGCTCGCTTTATTTCTCCGGCAACGCCTCGCTCAACCCGTCGCTGGACATCCACGGCTCCTCGCGTATTCGGGATTACAACGTCAACGTCTACCTCTACGGCACCGCGCTGGAGCCGCAGACGCTCTTCACCAGCGAGCCCTCGCTGCCGCAGGAAGAAGTCGTCACGCTGCTGGCCACCGGGGCCACCACCCGCGACTTCCAGCAAAATAACCAGGCCGCCACGGGTCGGGCCGCGGCGTTGCTTTTCCAGGATATTTACCACAAAGTTTTCCCGCATCGCACCGCCCTCAACAGCGCCAACCCGTTCGACTGGTTTTCGCTGGACGTGGGCGGCGTCGATCCCCGCACCGGCAAACAGGAGCTCATGGGCAAACTCAAACTCACCAACGCCTACCAAATCGGCGCGGGTGTGGACACCGAGGGCGACGTGCGCATGCAACTGCAATACTTGATCCGCTTCCGGTAACCGCATGAGCCCATTGCCGCCATCCATTTCAAGCTCAATGCATGCCTTTTTTCGCGCCTTCGCGCCTTCGCGCCTTCGCGTTTTATGGAGCGGGACAAGGCTGCGGCCCGCGTTGTCGGGTCAAACCGGCGGCAGCGCCTCACGCCAAGCCAGGGAAAGAGACGGCCACTCCTCCACGCCCACTCGAACCGCCATATCCGCCCCGGGGCTGTTTTTTTCTCCTTCTTTTAAAAACTTCCCTACCTCATCTGTAAACGGCGCGGCTTTCTTTTCACGCGAAGGCGCGAAGGCGCGAAGGCGCGAAGGGAAGAAGATGTGGGTGATTTTGATGGGGGTGCTCTTTTTCGCCTGTGCGGCCCGGGCGCAGACGCCCCAATCATCGCAAGTCTCCCCGGTTGCCGTCGCCGCGCCTGCCGAGCCCACGCCTCTGCCCGGCCTGCCCGCACCCACGCCGTCCGCTACCCCCACTGCCGCGCCGACTCCGGAGGAGATCCCCGTGCGGCGCGCGCTGGAGTTCCAGCGGGAAAAACCACAACCGCCCACGCCGGAAAACCCGGAGCCCGTAGAGCCTTACCAACCCGCCCTGCCGCTGGCCACGCCCGTGCCGCGCGCCCCCGAATTGACGCGTTTGAACCTGATCGTGGATGGCGCGAAAGCGTTCAATACCCACCAGATCCGCGACGCGCTGGCGGACCAGCTCACCGCTATCGAGCAATCCGGCCTTTCGCCCGCGCTGGCCGACGACACCGCGTTTTTCCTGGGCGTCTATTACCGCCAGCACGGCTACTCCCAGGCCGGGGTGACGTGGAAAATCGAGGGGGGCTCCACCTTGCGGCTCACGGTGCTCGAAGGGCCGATGACGTCTCTGGGCCAAATCCGTTTTGAGGGCAACGTCCACTTGTCTACCGCCACGCTGCTCGATTATGTCACCGGGGCCATGCGGGAACGCTTCCCGGGCCGCCGAAGCGGCGGGCTTCCCTTCATTGAGAGCGACCTCAACAGCGGCGTGGAGCGCCTGCGCGGCCTCTACCACTCCGAGGGGTACCTCGATTCCGTGGTCGAGTCTCCCGTGGTCACGTTTTCATCGGACAAGACCCGCGCCGACGTTACCGTGGCCATTCACGAGGGGACGCAGTACCGCTTTGGGCCGATCTCATTCGAAGGCGACGTTATTTTTTACCCTCAGGCCGAATTGCTCAAGGAAATGGAGGTCTTTACCAGCAAGCCCTTCACGCCGCTGGCTATCACCAATCTGGAACGCAAGATCGTCTATTTTTACAAAAAGCGCGGCTACTTCACCGCCGAGGTGCACGGCGAAGCGAACCCCGCCCAGGCCGTCGATGGCGCGGTCGCCGTCAAGTTCATCGTCAAGGCGGGAGATGTTTACCGCTTTAAGGGCATGAGCCAGAGCGGGCTGCGGCGGCTGCGCGCGAGCTTCCTGCGGCAGCGTTTCAAATCCCTCCAAGGCAAAGTCTATGACGCGGAGGAAGTGGAAAAACGTTACCGCAAGCTCATGGGCACGGGCCTTTTCCAAAACCTCAAGCTCACCCAAACGCCCTCGGCCAACCATGAAGTGGCGCTCAAGTTCGAAGTGGAGGAGGCCAAGGCGCGTGAAATCGGCTTCACCGCGGGTTATGCCAAGGTGGACGGGGCCATCGTGGGCGCCCGTTACACGGACCGCAACCTCTTTGGCGAAGGCCGCCCCTTCACCATCAACGGCGAGATCGGCCAAAAGGTTTTGCGCGGCGACGTGACCTACACCGATCCGTGGATTTTGGACACCGACAACACGCTGCGGCTGCGGCTCTACGCCTTGAACCAGACCCTCGACGCTTACTCCAAAATCGAAACCGGCTTCAAGCCCGAGCTGGCGCGCAAATTCGGCGAACACCTCGAACTGGGCGCGTTTGCCCTCACGCGGTTTGTCACCATCCAGAATAACGGCATCGCCGAGGCCGACTTGGGGCCGACCATCTACCGCACCGACAGCTTGGGCGTCTCGGCCACCTACGACACCCGCGACAGCGTGCTCAACCCCCGGCGCGGCCTCATCCTCAATGCCACTGGGGACTACGCCTCGCCCATCTTCGGCAGTTCGCTGCAATTCGTGCGGGGCACCTTCCGGGGCTCCTATTACCAGCCCGTGGGGAAGGATTCGCTGCTCGCCCTCGGCGTGCGCGGCGGGGAAATCGCGCCGCTGAACGGCAGCGCCGCCCTGCCGATTGACGAACGCTTCTTCAACGGCGGCTCGACCACGGTGCGCAGCTTTGTGGACCGCTCCCTCGGGCCAAAGGACGTCAACGGCCACCCCGTCGGCGGCGAAACTTTCACCGTGGCCAACGTCGAACTGGTGACCCCCGTGCGCGACAGCCTGGACGCGGCTTTCTTCTTTGATGCCGGGTCCACGGGGCGCCGCCGCGATTCCCAATTTGGCCAGACCGGCTTTGCCCTCGGCGCGGGGCTGCGCTACCGCCTGCCCATCGGCCCCATCCGGCTCGACTACGGCTGGAACCCCGTGCGCCAGCCCGGCCAGCCCTCCGGCGCGTGGCACTTCAGCTTCGGCTTCGCGTTTTAAACCTCAAACCCTAAGGAAAGGACAGGATATGACTAGATTACGCAGTATGATAACCCTGTTGGCGGTGCTCGTGATCGGCGCCGCTCCGGCACTCGCCCTGGACGAGCCGCCGCGCGACGTGCGGCTGGAGGAAAAGAAGCTGGAGGCGCTTTCGCGCAAGGATACCGACGCGCTCGGAGCCCAGGCGCTGGCCATTGCGCCGCAGAAATGGAAGCACGCCGAGACGGAGCACTTCATCGTCCACTACCGCCGGGCCACCGAGGCGCAAAAAGTGGTGCGCGAGGTGGAGTACGATTGCTGGCTCACGGGCCGGGTGCTGGGCGCGACCAAGGAGCAGTACGCCCGCAAATCGCACCTATTTGTTTTTCAGGACGAGCGGGAATGGGCGCAGTTTCGCCATGACTCTGAGGTCATGGAGTGGTCGGCGAGCTTCGCGCATGGGGACGACCTTTACCTTCACGTGGGCGGCATGGGTGAGGGGTTCGACAGCGGCATTTTGGCCCATGAGACGGCCCACGCCGTCGTGGCCCGGCTTTACCCCGGCCGCCGCTGGCCGCGCTGGCTCAACGAGGGGCTCGCGGAGTACATGGCCACGGCATCCGTCGCCACCCGCAAGCAGCTTTATCTCAAGGGCTTGCAGCGGGATCTCTCCGAGGCGACCCTCGACCCCGTGCCGCTGGCCGCCATCGTCGATTACCCCAAGGACCGCAGGGAAGTGACCCGCTTTTACCAGAGCAGCGAGAAATTCGTTCGCTTCCTGATGACCCAGTGGCCCCCGGAGCGGTTTCCCCGGTTTGTGGACGAAATCCTGGCCGGTACGGGCGTCGATGCCGCCATTGTGAAAATCTATGGCGACCAGACGAAGGATTACGCCGAGTTTCTCAAAGATTATCGCCGCTTTTCGAAGTGACGCCCAACCCCCGGGCTTGATTGTCCCGCGCATTTGTTCGTAGATTCAATGCCCATGCCAGCCCAACGCACCTCCTCCCAAAGCGAGCCCGCCGCCATCCGCGCGGTCGTCGGTTCCGATGAGGCCGAGGTCAAGCGGGTCGCCTTGCAACGGGCGGGGGAGATGACCCCCGAAGCCGGGGGCGACCTCGCGTGCGAAATCATCGACGGCGTGGCCGATAACGTGGAAGCCGCCGCCACGCGCGTTCACCAAGCCATCGAAGCGTTGCTCACGCTCCCATTTTTTGGAGGTGAAAAGCTCGTCTGGCTCAAAAATGCGAATTTCCTGGGCGACACCGTTACGGGCCGCAGCGCCACGGTCTTGGACGCCCTGGCCAAGCTCGGCGAAACGCTCGAAGCCGGGCTGCCCGGCGGCATCCGCTTCCTTTTGAGCGCCCCCGAGGTGGACAAGCGCCGCGCCTTTTATAAAACCCTCGGCAAACTGGGCGAGCTGGAAATTTTCGACAAGCTCGATACCAGCCGCAGCGGCTGGGAAGACGAAGCCGCCGTGCTCGTGGAATCCCGGGCGCGTAAATCGGGCCTCCGCTTCGCCCCGGACGCGCTGGAGCTTTTCGTCCTGCAAACCGGCGGGGATGGCCGCCAGATCGATAACGAACTCCAAAAGCTCGATCTTTACCTGGGGCCGCAGCGCCGGGAAATTACCTCCGCCGATGTTCGCCTGATGGTGCCCGCCTCGCGTGCGGGCGTGGTTTTCGAACTCGGCAACGCCATCGCCGCCCGCGACCTCGGCCAAGCCCTCGCGCTCGTGGATCAGCTTCTTTACCAGGGGGAAAGCCCCATGGCCGTTCTGCTCGTGGCCGTCATTCCCACCGTGCGCAACCTGCTTTTGGCCAAGGACTTGATGCAGCGCCACCGGCTCAGCCGTCCCGCCGCGCCGTTCCATTTCACGGGCTCGGTCAACCGCCTCCCGGCGAATGCCACCGCCCATCTGCCGCGCAAAAAAGACGGCGGCCTCAATACCTACGCCCTGGGCATCGCCGCCATGCACGCCCACCGCTACCAGCTCGACGAATTGCGGCGCGCCCTGGCCGCCTGCCTCGAGGCCAACGTGGCGCTCGTCACCAGCGCCCTCGACGCCCGCACGGTGCTCACCGAACTGGTCATCAAAATCGCCGCCCGGGCGGATTTGGAGCCCGCCGCTGCAAGATCGTAAAAATCTTCTCTTCCCTTTCTCGTCAATCCGTTACTAATCTATTCCACAAGTCTATGAGCACGAATTCCACGCAAAAGACCTCTCTCATCACCGGCGGCGCCGGCTTCCTCGCATCGCACCTTACCGACCGTCTTCTCGCGGAAGGCCATCGCGTCATTGGCATCGACAACTTCATCACCGGCAGCCCGGAAAACATCGCCCATCTCGCGGGCAACGAGAACTACCGCTTCGTCAAACAGGATGTGACGCAGTATCTTTACATCGACGAGCCCATCGACTTCGTTTTCCACTTTGCCTCCCCGGCCAGCCCCATCGACTACCTCGAGCACCCCATTCCCACGCTGAAAGTCGGCGCGCTTGGCACCCACAACGCCCTCGGCCTGGCCAAGGCGAAGAAAGCCGCCTTCCTGCTGGCCTCCACCAGCGAGTGCTACGGCGACCCGCTCATCCACCCGCAGACTGAGGATTACTGGGGCAACGTCAACCCCATCGGGCCGCGCGGCGTTTACGACGAAGCCAAACGCTTCGCCGAGGCCATGACCATGGCCTACCACCGCTACCACAACGTCAACACGCACATCGTCCGCATCTTCAATACCTACGGCCCCCGCATGCGTCTGCGCGACGGCCGCGTGGTGCCCGCCTTCATCGGCGAAGCCTTGACCGGCCAGCCCATCACCATCTTCGGCGACGGCTCCCAGACCCGCTCCTTCTGCTACGTGAGCGACTTGATCGACGGCATTTACCGCCTCTCGCTGTGCGACTTCCACGAGCCCGTCAACATCGGCAACCCGTGCGAAATGACCATCCGCCAGTTCGCCGAGGAGATCGTCAAAATCACCGGCAGCCACTCCGCCATCGAGACCCGCCCGCTCCCCGTGGACGACCCGAAAGTTCGCAAGCCCGACATCACCCGGGCACGGAAGCTGCTCGGATGGGAACCCAAGGTTCCGTTCTCCGAAGGCATCGTGAAGACCATCGATTATTTCCGCCCCCGGGTTTAATCGAGGGTCCAAACAATGTTCGGCAGAAAAAGCCGACTTTTGTTTTGCCTTCCAGAGCGGTATCTAGCATAAATCTTTAATCACCCCCATTTCCCCCACCATGAAAGAGATTACGCTTCTCGCGCCTGCGCAGCCGGGCTTGATCCGGCCAGCGGCGCGGCGTGCCGCCGTGAAGCGGACCTCTGGAAATACCGCGTGGGGCCGTTAACAAATCATGGCTGCGCCTCAACGAATCAACTGCTTAAGTCTGGGCTCCCAGACGGTACGACTTGCCGAGTTTACCCGGGACGCGCAAGGGGGCTTGATCCTCTGCGGCTACCGCACCGCCGAATTGCTGGCCGATCCGGCCATGGACACTTCGCGGGTCGCGCAAACCGGGATCATCCTCAAGGAATTTGCGTCCGCCCTCAAGGCGTCCGGCACCGGGGTTAACTACTCCATCCCGGCCCAGTCCGTTTTCACCCGCTTCGTCAAGCTTCCCTCCGTCGGCGAGGAGCAGGTCGATCAAATCGTCGCCTTCGAAGCCCAGCAAAACGTGCCCTTCCCGATCAACGAGGTCGTCTGGGATTACCAGCTCGTCACCTCGCCCGATCCCGGCAAGCTCGAAGTTGTCCTGGTTGCCATCAAGTCCGATCTCCTCGAAGAACTGAACGTCGTCGTGGAGGAATCCGGCTTCCGCACCGAAGTCGTCGATGTCAGCCCCATGGCGCTCTTCAACGCCTTCCGCTACAACTACAGCGACGTCGGCGGCTGCTCGCTCCTGATCGACATCGGCTCGCGCACCACCAACCTCATCTTCATCGAGTCCAAGCGCATCTTTACCCGCTCCATTCCCATCGGCGGCAACACCATCACCGCCGCCATCGTCAAGGACTTCAAGGAATCCTTCACCGATGCCGAGGAGCGAAAAAAGCGCCAGGGCTTCGTCAGCCTCGGCGGCACCTATGCCGAACCGCAGGACCCGGAAATCGCTCGCGTCTCCAAGCTCGTGCGCAATACCATGACCCGGCTCCACGCCGAGATCACCCGGTCCATTTCCTTCTACCGCTCCCAGCAGAACGGCAGCCAGCCCGAGCGCGTTTTCCTGTGCGGCGGCGCAGTCGCCATGCCTTACATGCGGGAGTTCTTCAGCGAAAAACTCGCGCTGCCCATCGAATTCCTGAACCCCCTGCGCAACGTCGCCGTGGACAAGGGCGTCGATGTTTCCGAGATCGTCCGCGACGCCCATCTCCTGGGCGAACTCGTTGGCCTCGGCCTGCGGAGCGGCTCCGAGTGCCCCATGGAGCTCAACCTCCAGCCGCAGAGCGTCGTCAAAGCGCGGGAAACCTCCGCGCGCATTCCCTGCCTGGTGCTGGCGGGCCTCTGCCTCTTCGGCATCCTGGGCGGCTGGGGCGCTTACTTCCAGCACGCCGCGTCGGTCCAGCGGGCCGTCAGCGAAAAACTTCAAGAAAAGATCGGCGCGCTCGAAACCGTCGAGAACCAGTTCAAGGCCATCAAGGCCACCATCAAAGCCAAGCAGGAAGTGGCCCTGCCGCTGACCAACGCCGTCGAGGACCGCCAATACTGGATCAACTTGATCGACGACATCAACTCGCGCCTTCCCGACCGCTCCATTTGGGTGACTTCGCTGGAAATCGAGCGTCCGAAAAACGAACCGGCAAAAGCCGCCACCCCGGCAGCCAACAAAAACGCCAAGCCGGAGGTTAAAACGCCCACCGTCGTTCTCAAAGGCATGTTCCTGGAAGGCCCGCGTGGCGTCGGCGTAGTGGATGATTTCTCCAACGCGCTCGCGAAATCCTCCTACTATTCGCCTCAGGCCGCCAAAGACCGTACCCCCGCCCAACCGGACGAATGGGCGGGCACCTACACCATCCGTCTTTCCCTTAACCCCGCGGTCCGCAACCCCCTTGTGCCATGAATCTGGGTCAAAACAAATTCTTCGTCGGCTTCGGAGCCGTCCTAGCCATCGGCTGCCTCGGGCTGGCCTGGCTGGATTACTCATCGTATAGCGCCTACGACGACGCCACCAACGACTTCAACACCAAAGCCGCCAAGCTTAACGAGTTGCAAACCCTTCCGCTCTACCCGGAAAAAGCCAACGCGAAAATCCTGGAGGACCAGGAGAAAGTCGCCGCCGATTCCGTGGTCGCGCTCCAGGAAAAGCTTGCTCCCATGTCCTTCCCGTTGGAGCAGCTCTCGCCCGAGCAGTTCCAGGACCGCCTCAATGCCGCGGTGAAAACTCTTTCTGAAAAAGCGGCCCAGGCGGGCATCGCTTTCCCTGAGAAGCAAAACCTCGGCTTCGCGCAGTACCGCTCCTCGGTGCCCAAGCCCGAAGCCGCCGCCGTGCTTGGCCGACAGCTTAAATGCGTCGAGCTTGCCGTCTCCACTTTGCTTGACCAGAAGCTCACGGCCATCGAAGTCATTGACCGCAAGCCGCTGCCGGAAGAGCTGGACATGAAAGTGGCCCCCACTCCCGACCCCAAAGCCAAAAAACAAGGGGGCAAGCCGCAAGCCGAACCGCTGCTCAAGGAATACCCCCTCACCATCAAGTTTGTGGGTGAGCAGGGCGCCTTCCGGGCGGCCATCAACGAACTTTCCAAGAACACCAGCCAGTTCTACATCATCCGGAACGTCAAAATCGAAAACCAGATGGCCAAACCGCCCAAGCGCGCGGATGAACAACCCAAAGATTCCGCCTCTTCTGACTCCAAAGCGCAGCCCAACCAGCTGAAATACATTTTTGGAGGCGAAAAACTCAAAGTGACCCTGGACTTCGACTACGTCGTGTTCGCCAGCAACCTGCCGAAATAATATGGATTGGATCAAGAAGAACTACGACCGCTTCGCCCTCATCCTCATGGCGGTGGCGCTGCTGGTCTCCTCCGTTTGGCTGATCTTTACCGCCCATGGTTTTTCAGATCGCTTCGAGCCGGTGACCAAAGAGCCGGTCCATGGCAAAAAAGTGACCAGTCTCGAAACCGAAGCCATCGAGAAAGCCGAAGCCTCCCTCCAGCAGCCGGCCCAGTGGAAGCACTATAACGGCTCGCTGTTCGTTTCCCGCAAATACGTCGCCAAAGGCGAGGACCATGCCTTGATCGACCCCTTCGAGCCCGGCAGCGCCCCCTTGCACCCGCCGGTGCCCAACGAATGGTTCCTGAAAAACGGCCTGGCCGACCGGATTCTCGACACCGACGTCCTCACGCAGGACCAGGATAAAGACGGTTTCACCAACATGGACGAGTTCAAGGGCGAAACCAACCCCGTCGATCCCGCCTCGCATCCCCCCTACTACACCAAGCTCAAGCTCAAGCAGTTCGTCAAAAAGCCGGCTCGCATCAAGTTTGAAGCCTACGACGATGACGGGAGCTTCCAGATCAACACCGTCGATGTCCGGCAGCCCAGCCAATTCGTCAAAATTGGCGACACCATCCAAGGCACCAAATTCAAAATCGTCTCCTTTGAGAAGAAGTCGGTCATGAACGAGCGCACGGGAGTGGAATCGGACGTCTCGGTGCTCACTATCGAAAACACAGAGACTACCGTGAAGTTCACTGTGACCCTCCGGGCCGTCGCCGATAACCCCGACCTCTATGCGCGCCTGGCATTCCTGTGGGACGGCACCGAGATGACCGTAAAGAAAGATCAGACATTCTCGCTAACGCCCGAGCCTGATAATCAATATAAACTCATTGACATCAAGGATGACGAAGCGGTAATAAAAAACCTTAAAACCGGCGATCAAATCAAAGTTCCCCGTCAAGAATAAGAGTTGGCCCGAGCCCAACGGTTGACTCTGCTTTTTTTTGCCCGCACCAAAAACCCAAAACGCCCTGCCCCCCCGGTCAGGCAATAAATTTCACCCTCCCAAAGCCTGTTAGATAGCCTGTATATGATCAAGCCCCCGCTGTTGAAACTCAGTTCGGCCCTTTGCCTGTTTGCGGCCGTAACCGTAAATGCCGGTCCCTCCACCCGAAGCGCCGCAGTTCCGAATTCCCTTCAGGGAATCTCCGAACGCGAGGTGGCGCGGCGCAACGACCAAGTAGCCCTGGCGCAAAAAGCCATTGCCGCAGGCGATGCCGCATTCGCTGCGAAAGACTACGAAACCGCGGTGGTTCAATACAAAGCGGCTGCTGACGCCCTGCGCGACTGCCCCGTGACCCACACCCTTCGCAGAGCGGCCATTGACCGCTACTGCAAAGCCAGCGTGAAATTGGCCGAGCGCCAGATCGCCGAAGGCAACTACGCCCAGGCCGAAGCCACGGCCAAAGCCGTGCTCGGGCCTGACTACAACCCGAATTGCAGCGAAGCCAAGACCCTGCTCGCCCATCTCTCCGAGCGCGGCTACTACAACAAGACCATCACCCCGAAATTCCACGCCAAGATCGAGGAAGTTCGCGACCTGCTCGCCAAAGCCCAGGGGTATTACGATTCCGCTCAATACCAGAAGGCGATGGACACCTACGACCAGGTGCTCGCCATTGACGCCACCAACGTTGCCGCTCGGGAGGGCCAGATGCAAGTGGACGCCGCCCGGCAGAATTACGCCGAAACGGCCTACAACGAAGCCCGCGCCCGCCGGCTCTGGGAAGTGACCAACGCATGGGGCGTTCCGCTCCACCGCACCACGGCGAAGAACAAGATCCTCGCTGGTGGCCCCACGACCACCAATGGTTCCGTCGCCATTCAGAACAAGCTCAACACGATCATCATCCCGAAAGTTGAGTTCAAGGATGCGACCGTGCGCGAAGCCATCGAGTTCCTCAAAGTCAAATCCCGCGAACTCGATCGCGACCCGGATCCCGCCCGCCGTGGCGTGAACATCGTGCTGCAAATGGACGCTGGTGGCGCGCCTGCCGCTCCCGCCGCCGAAACTCCCGCCGCTCCCGCCATCCCCGGCCTTGAAACCGCCTCGGGAGCCGGAGCCGCTGCCGCCGCCGGAGCCCCCGGTGCCCAGACCATCACCCTCTCGCTCTCCAACGTGCCCATGGCCGAAGTGCTGCGCTACATCACCAGCCTTGCCGGTCTGAAGTACAAGATCGATCCGTACGCCGTTGCCGTCGTTCCGCTCACCGCGAGCTACGAGACGATGATTACCAAGGAATACAAAGTTCCGCCGGGAACCTTCAGCACGGGCCAGGCCTCCGATACATCTTCCGCGGGTTCTTCCGTTGCCACCAACCCGATGAAAACCGTTTCCTTGGGCACCCAAAGCAGCGTCGCAACTCACGTTGCCGCCAAGGATTACTTCTCCGGCATGGGCGTCCAGTTCCCTCCGGGAGCCTCCGCGACCTTCATCCCGACCAACAGCCGGTTGATCGTCAAGAACACCCAGGAGCAGCTTGAACTCATCGACAACCTGGTCGAAGCCCTCAACGGCACCGTTCCTTCTCAAGTCGACATCGAGGCCAAGTTCGTTGAAATCACACAAACCAACATGAAGGAGCTGAGCTTCGACATCGCTGGTGGGAGTCTCTCGCTCGGACGGTTGGGCTCTGCTGGCACCTTCTTCACCGGTTCTGCCGGTGGGTCCATCACGGGCGGCAACCGTTCCGGCGTGGGCTCCACCAGTGGCGCGGCCATCTCCGCCAACGCCATCGACTCGCTGCTCTATCCCAACACCACGGCGGCATCGCCCGCTCCGACCACCATCGGCGTCTCCGGCGTGTTCGGCGACGCCAGCTTTCAGGCTGTGATGCGGGCGCTCAATCAAAAGAAAGGCGTCGACCTGCTCTCCGCGCCGCGCGTGACTTGCAAGAGCGGCCAGGAGGCTGAAATCGAAATCGTGCGTGAATTCAAATACCCGACCGAATACAACCCGCCGCAAGTGCCTACCAGCGGTAGCGGCTCCACGTTGATGGTCGTTACGCCTACGACGCCCACAACGTTCGACGTAAAGCCCACTGGTGTCCGGTTGCATGTTAACCCGACCGTGGGTGCCGATGGCTCCACCATTGACCTCCAACTCGAACCGCAAGTCGTTGAATTCGAAGGGTTCATTAACTACGGCTCTCCGATTTACGGTGTTTCAACCGGAGCGAGCCTGGGGCCGTTGGAAGTTCTAATTGAACTTAAAGATTTTGGCATCCTTACTGCGGAACAAATCACAAGCATGTTTACGACGAGCGATATCAAAAACATCGCTAATACGGCAGGGGAACTCTCCCGAGGCCTGATGACGGAAAACGTCATCAACCAGCCAATCTTCAGCACTCGCCGGGTTCGCACCAGCGTGAGCATCTGGGACGGCCAAACCGTCATGCTCGGCGGCTTGATGCGCGAAGATGTCCAGAAGGTGGAGGACAAGGTTCCGTTCTTTGGCGATATCCCGCTCGTCGGCCGCGTGTTCCGGTCGTCCGTGGATCAGCACCAGAAGCGCAACCTGATGATCTTCGTCACCGCCCGTTTGATTAACCCGGCTGGCGATCCCATCAACACCGGCGACGAGGATAAGGATGACGAACCGGCGGTCATGCCCGCCGCGGGTGCCGACACCGCTCCGCTCCTCGCTCCGCAGATGTCCGCGGGCGCGCTGCCGACCAAATAGCGCCGCTCTCAAGGGCAAGCGATCGTGCCTGTCATCGGAATCACAGGAGGAATCGCCTCGGGAAAGTCGAGCTTTACTGGCCGGCTTTCCCCGCTGCTCAAGGCTGAAGTGTTCGACGCGGACGCCACGGCACGCGAACTGGTAGAAAACAATCCGGAGGTCCGGCTGCTCATCGAAGAGCAGTTCGGACCCTCTGCGTTTTTAGGGACAGGGGCTGAAAACGAAGTGGCTGAACGGGAAATTAACCGGCAATGGCTTCGCGATCGGGTTTTTTCCGATGAAACTCAACGGCGCAAGCTGGAGGCCATTCTTCACCCGGCCATTCGAGCACGCTGGCAAGCCCGGGCCACAGCAATGCGGGGCCGGGATGGGAAGCGCGATGGCGGAGACCTTGCCACAGGAGGCGAGGGGAGTGCGCAGGGGCGGGGTGAGCGCCAGCCCGGCGCCCAAAGCTGGCTGTTGCTGGATATTCCGCTCCTCTACGAAACCGGCGCGGAAGCCGAATGCGATGCGGTGGTCGTGGTCGCCTGCCGGGATGAAACCCAGGTGGAGCGCATCGTCGCCCGCCGAGGGCTGGCTCCCGCCATGGCCCGCAAGATGATCGCCTCGCAAACGAGTCTTGCGTCAAAAGCCGCCCGGGCCGATTATGTGATTTGGAACGACGCCCCCCTGGCGCGTTTAGATGAACAAGCAGAACTTTTTGCGGGATACTTGAAGCTATGGATGAAACACCAGCCACGATAACGCCTCAGACCAATGCTCCCACGCCGGAGCCGGTCCAGCGGCCTGGCCGACTCCATCTGGACGAGCTGCATGCGATGACGTATGCGGAACTGCTGGACCGTGCCGAATCGCTGCGGATGCGCGTCACCCCAGATCGCTCCCGGCACCATCTCATCCTGGACTTGATGAAATACCACGCCAGCCGCGGCGGCGAACTCGTGGCTGAAGGCGTGCTGGAACTCACCGCCGGGGATCACCAGGGCTTCCTGCGCTGGCCCCGCTTCAGCTTCAAACCGTTCCCGGAGGACGTTTCCGTGCCGCGCTGGATGATGCAGCGTTACGGCCTGGAGCAAGGCCACCTCGTTTCCGCGCGCCTGCGCCCGCCGCAGGGCAAGGACCGCTGGCTCACGGCGGACCAGTTGCTCGCGGTCGAAGGCATCCCAGCCGAAAAATGGGAAGCGCCAAAGCCCTTCGACAGCCTCACCGCTCTTTTCCCGGACCAGCGCATCGTGCTGGAAAACAACGTCACCCGCAGTCTCACGGGCCGCGCGGTCGATTTGATTACCCCGTTGGGACGCGGCCAGCGCGCATTGATCGTCGCACCCCCGCGCGGCGGCAAGACGATGATTATGAAGGAGATCGCCAAGGCCATCCGGGCCAGCGAGCCAGAAACCCACGTTATCCTGCTCCTCGTGGACGAGCGCCCTGAGGAAGTCACCGACCTCAAGCGCGAAGTGGACGCCGACATCTTCTCCTCCACCTTTGACGAAAGCGCGCCCCGGCACGTCCAGGTCGCCGAAATCGTCATCGAGCGGGCCAAGCGGCTCGTGGAATTGAAGAAGCACGTTGTCGTCATGCTCGACTCCATCACCCGCCTCGCCCGCGGGTACAACAACATGATGCCCAACAAAGGGCGCATCATGTCCGGCGGCGTGGATGCCAAGGCGCTCACCAAACCGAAGAAATTCTTCGGCGCGGCCCGTAACGTCGAGGAAGGCGGCAGCCTCACCATCATCGCCACGGCCCTGGTCGAGACCAACAGCCGCATGGACGAGGTCATTTTCGAAGAATTCAAAGGCACCGGCAACATGGAGCTGCACCTGGCCCGGGAACTGGTGGAAAAGCGCGTTTTCCCCGCCATCCACATCCTGGAAAGCGGCACCCGGCGCGAGGACTTGCTCTACCACCCGGAGGAATACGCCCGCGTCAGCCTGCTTCGCAAACAACTGGCCCAGCTTCCGCCCATGGAAGCCATGGAAATCCTCGTTCAACAACTCAAGGCGACCAAAACCAACGCCGAACTGCTCCTACGTGGGCTCCGATAGATGGGTAGCAGCCAAACCGTGATTGTTTCGACCGAAGCGTTAAACGAATTTGTGGAAGCAATGCGCCCCGTGGGCCGCATTGCGCTCGACACGGAAGCCGACAGCCTCCACTGCTACTTCGAAAAGCTCTGTTTGATCCAGATCAGCATCCCCGGCCAGGATGTCTTGATCGACCCGCTGGCGGGCTTCTCTCTCGCGCCGCTCTTTGACGAACTGGCGCGCCACGAAGTCATTATCCAGGGGTTGGACTACGATTTGCGGCTGCTGCGCCGCGTGGGGCTCACGGAAGTCGGGGGCATTTTCGACACCATGATCGCCGCCCGGCTGGCGGGCATCGGCGAGTTCAGCCTGGCGGCCCTGCTGCAAAGCCACTTCGGCATTACCCTGGCCAAAGGCTCGCAAAAAGCCAACTGGGCCGTGCGTCCTCTGCCGCCCAAAATGGTGGAATACGCCTACAACGACACGCGGCACCTCGAAGCCCTTGCGGTGAAGCTTGAAGAAGAACTTTGCCGCCTCGGGCGCATGGAGTGGTTCCGGCAATCGTGCGAAAAAGCCATCGAAGCCACGCGCACCATGCGCGAGCGCGACGCCGATACTCTCTGGCGCATCTCCGGCAGCGGCCTGCTGCGCGGTCGTTCCGCGGCTCTGCTTCGTGAACTCTGGCGCTGGCGCGACCAGGAAGCGCGCTCCGTGGATCGCCCCGCATTCCACATCTTGCGCAACGATCTTTTAATTGAAGCCGCGAAACGCTTCGACCAGGGCGGCAAAGTGCAAATCCCGCACCTCTCCGGCAGCCGCGCCCGGCGTTTTTTCGAAGCCGCCGAGAAAGCCCTTGCCTTGTCCGAAGGCGAATGGCCGCAGATCATCCGCAACCATCGCGCCCGGCCCACGCCGGAAATGGAACGGCTTTTTGGCGAATTGAAAACCCGCCGCGACCGTGTGGCGGCGCATCACCGCATCGACCCCTCGCTCATCGCCTCCAAGAGCACGCTGGAGACTCTCGCCGCCGATGCCGAAGCCGCCGCGACCCTTCTGTTGCCGTGGCAGCGCGGGCTGCTGGAGCTTGAGTAGAGATTTTTCTCACGCAAAGGCGCAAAGAGCGACAAACTCTTTGCGCCTTTTTTGTGAGCTTTTCTTACGCTTCGACGAGCTTCTCGGCGATCTGGACGGCGTTGAGCGCCGCGCCCTTGAGGAGCTGGTCACCCGCGACCCAAAAGGCCAGGCCGTTTTCCAGGGCGCAGTCCGGGCGGATGCGGCCCACCTGGCAATCGTCGGTTTCCGCGCAGGAGAGCGGCAGCGGGTACTCGTTCTTGGCCGGTTCATCGACCAGCTTGAGGCCGGGCACGCCAGTCAGCGCCTTGCGGGCGGCTTCCACGGAAACGGGCCGCTCGAACTCGGCGTTCACGGCGATGGCGTGAGCCCGCAGCACCGGCACGCGCACGCACGTCACCGAAGCCTTGAAGCCGGGCAGGTGCATGATGCGCCGCGCCTCGTTCTGCATCTTCATCTCCTCCTTGGTGTAGCCGCTCTCAAGGAAAACGTCCACGTGCGGCAGCACGTTGAAAGCGATCTGGTGCGGGTAAACGCTGTGCTCCAGCGGGCGGCCTTCGGCGAAGGCGGCCACCTGGGACTTCAGCTCGTCAATGGCCTTGGCCCCGGTGCCGGAAACCGCCTGGTAGCTCGACGCGATCACGCGCTTCACTCCGAAAGCCTTGTGCAGCGGGTAAAGGGCCATCAGCGTGATGGCCGTCGTGCAGTTCGGGTTGGCGATGATCCCCTTGTGGGCCTTCACGTCTTCGCCGTTGATCTCGGGCACGACCAGGGGCACGTCCGGGTTCATGCGGAACTCGGAGGAATTGTCCACCACCACCGCGCCCGCCTTCACGGCGAACGGGGCGAACTTGCGCGAAATGCCCGCGCCAGCGGAAAAGAGGGCGATGTTCACCCCGGCGAAAGATTGCTCGGTAAGCTCTTCAACCGTCACGGTCTTGCCGTTGAACGTTTGCGTTTTGCCCACGGAACGGGCGGAAGCAAGGAGCACCAGTTTCCCGACCGGGAAATGGCGGCGTTCAAGGGTTTTGATCATTTCGACGCCGACGGCTCCAGTGGCTCCGACGACTGCGACGGTATAATTTCGGCTCATGTGTTGTTTATTAAAAGAGCAGCTATGCTAACTTAAACCCACCGCACGATGCAATATTTCCCCATTAAAATCCGGATCGACCTGGCCGGGCAAACCCTGGACGTGCTGGAAGCAAGGCCCGAAGGGGAGTCGCGGCTGGCGCGTTTTCCGGTCTCCACCTCGCGCTTCGGCATCGGTTCGGAGCCGGGCAGCAACAAGACGCCGCTGGGGCGTTTCGCGGTGGCGGAAAAGATCGGCGGCGGCGCGCCGTTGGGGGCGGTGTTCGAAAGCCGCGTGCCCACCGGAGAAATTGTGCCCGGTGAGTGCCCGGGCGATCCGCGCGATTGCGTGGCCACGCGCATCCTGTGGCTGGAGGGCCTCGAACCGCACAACGCCAACACGCACGAACGCTATATCTACATCCACGGCACCAACCACGAGGAAGCCATTGGCCAGCCCGCCAGTCACGGCTGCATCCGCTTGCGCAACGCCGACGTGGCCCAGCTTTTCGAACTCGTGCCGGGCGGCGCGGAAGTGGAGATCGGGTAACTAGATGGCCCGTGCCTTCGCCTGGGCGGCCAGGCGCGCGCCGAGTTCATAGGCCCGCTGGCAATCCTGGGGAAAGACTTCCTTGCGTCGCTTGGCTTTGGCCGCGCCGTTCTGCGAGGGGGCGGTGATGGTGGAGTAATCCGCGACATGGCTCGTGTCCGTGACCAGCAGGGTCTCGGAGTTTCCAAAGACCCGCGCGAGAAACATTTCCGCGAGATCGAAGGTGCGATCATAGCCGAGCGTCTTCACCTGCTCCTCATTCACGCCCATGGTGTAGATAGACGCGGTGGAGATGACGCGGGGGAAAAGCGTGGGATGTTCGCGGTCATAGACCAGGTAAGGATAAGCCAGCCGTTCGAGGAAGGAGCGTGAAACGCCGCTGGGGGCACCGAGGTAGATGGGCGCCCCGAGCAGGAGCACATCGGCGGTTTTGATTTTTTCGAGAATCGGGGTCAGTTCGTCCTTTTGCGCGCATTCGCCATAGTGGCGGCTGCCGGGGCGCTTGCAGGAGTAACAGGCCGCGCACCCTTTGAAGGTGTAGTCGTAAAGATGAATGAGTTCCGTCTCGGCTCCCAGCGAAGCCGCCCCTTCCAGCGCCTTTTCCAGCAGCGTGGCGGTGTTCCAGTGCTTGCGGGGGCTGCCGTTGAACGCGATGGCTTTCATGGGGCGGGATGTTGATTCCGCTGCCGGGGGAATTCAAGCTCTCTCGGAAGCGTAGCAAATCGGCTCGACCCGCAGCTTCCGATTCATTAACATACCGGAGTTCCCGGCACCCCATGTTGCAGTTGAATTCTCCAGAACAGAGGTCAGGCCCGGCGGCCACGCTTTTCCAATGGCTGCCGACGGGCGCGGAGGGGCTGGACGCCATGCTCGCGCTCATCTCCGGCGCGGTGCGGACGATCTGTTTTGAAATGTACATTTTTTCCCCGGGCGAACTGGCCGAGCGGTTCCGCCGGGAGTTGATCGCCGCCCGTCAGCGCGGCGTGCGGGTGCAGGTGCTGCTGGACGCCTTCGGTTCGCTC
This sequence comes from uncultured Chthoniobacteraceae bacterium, assembly GCA_964513965.1. Classification (GTDB taxonomy): domain Bacteria; phylum Verrucomicrobiota; class Verrucomicrobiia; order Chthoniobacterales; family Chthoniobacteraceae; genus UBA695. The sequence goes on along the minus strand of CAZEOO010000004.1, from coordinate 128,429 downwards.
GCGCTGCCGAAGCATTTTTGGAGCCCTTTGATCCGCCTCGGCGGCGAACTGCGCTGGTTCAACTGCTTCCACGCCGCCGGGCGTTACGGGCGGCGCAACCACCGCAAGCTGCTCGTGGTCGATGGCGAAAAAGCCGTCGTGGGCGGGTTCAACGTGGCGCGGGAATACTACGGCGACGGCGTGAGCAAAGGCTGGCGCGACCTGGGGCTGCGCGTCACGGGGCCGCTCGCCGCCGCGCTGGACGCCAGCTTTGCCGAGATGTTCGCCCGGGCCGACGAGCCGTGCCTGCGCCGCCGCTTGCACCGGTTGCGGCACCGGCCCGCGACCACTGTCGCGGGCGAACGCTGGACCCTGCTTTTAAGCGAGCCGGGCCGGGGGCACCGCGCGTACAAGCGGTCGCTGCTGGGCGATCTCGCCGAGGCCCGCGACGTGCAGATCATCTGCGCTTATTTCGTCCCCACGTGGCGGCTGCGCCGGGCGTTGATGCGGGTGGTGCGCCGGGGCGGGCGAGTGCGGCTCATTCTCGCCGGGCACAGCGACGTGGAGGCAGCCCGGCTGGCCAGCCGCAGCCTTTATTCCGGGCTGATGAAGGCCGGGGTGGAGATTTACGAATACCAGCCGCAAGTGCTGCACGCCAAGCTGGTCCTCATCGATGGCGCGGTCTACGCCGGGAGCGCGAACCTGGACGCGCGCAGCCTCAATATCAACCACGAGCTGATGATTCGCGTGGAGGACCCGGCGGTTTCCGGGCAGGCGCGGGAAATTTTTCAGCACGACCTGGGGTTGAGCCGCCGCATTGACCCGGAAAAGTGGAAAGCCTCGCGCGGGCTGCTGCGGCGCATCTTGGAAAAAGCGGCCTACTTTCTGGTCGTCCGCATCGACCCCCACGTGACGAGCCGGTGGTTGGGAGCACGGGAAGTCGCGCGCAAGAAGAAGCCCAAGATGTGAGTTTTCGGACTGAACCTAAAAACGGCAATGGATCGGGGGGATCTGATGCAATCTGCTGGCCGCGAATGACTATTGTCAGGCTTCAACGTATCCATTGGGATGCGCCGAAGCCTTCCGCAAGTCATATCGGCATCTCATCCCCTCCCATCACTGTTTTTAGGTTGAAGTCGAAAAACGGGAGGGGCATGATGCGCTCTCATGTCGAAAGAAGAGGGCATCCAAACGGACGGCATCGTCACCGACGTGCTGCCGGGAACCATGTTCCGGGTGAAGCTCCCCAACGGAGCCGAAGTGCTGGCGCATATTTCCGGTAAAATGCGCAAGAACTTCATTCGCATCGTGCCTGGCGACCAGGTGACCGTGGAGCTTTCCCCCTACGACCTCTCCAAGGCGCGCATCGTTTTTCGCGAGCGGTAAACGCCCACCCGGTTCGTTCTTCTTTCCCCCTCTCTTCGCCAACTCCATCCCCCCTTTTTTCCCTTTTTGCCATGATTATTGACTCCCTCGCCAACTCCGCCACCTACGCCACCTTGAGCCCGCTTTTTGCCAAGGCTTTCGAATACCTGCGCAACTTCGACCCCTCCACGCCCGACGGCAAATACGAGATCGACGGCAAGCGGCTTTACGCCAACGTGCAGCGTTACGAAACGGCGCCCGAGAACCAAAAAGCGTGGGAAGCCCACCGCATTTACGCCGACATCCAGTACATCGTCTCGGGCCGGGAGAAAGTTTTTTACACGCCGGTGGAGAACCTCGCCGGGGCCGTCTCCGTGCCATACAACTACGTGAAGGACGTGGAGAAATATGCCGACGGCGCGCAGGGTGAGCCCAACGTCATCCCCGGCGGCAGCTTCGGCATTTACTTCCCGCAGGACGGCCATAAGCCGGGCTGCTTCGTGGATGCCCCCGAGCCCATCGTGAAGGTGGTCATCAAGGTGCTCGTCAAGGCGTAGCCGAATTTCCGGCGCTGATTCCCGCGCGGCGGATGCAGGCGGCCCGTTCCCGTTTATGGGAAGGGTGTCTATGCGTCGCGTGGTCAATTCCGAATGGCTCGACCGGCTTTCGGCCTCCAGTCCGGAGGCCCTGCGGGCGTGGGCCGAATTGCGCCGCATCAACCGCATGCTGGGGCATGCGCGCATCCTTTCAAGTGCTTATGAACGGCACCTGGACCCGGCAGCCGCCGCCCGGCGGCCCTTGCGGATCAGCGAACTGGGCGCTGGCGACGGTTGGCTCTTGCTCCAACTGGCCCGGGAATGGGCGCATGACGGCGTGACCGCCGACGCGGAACTGGTGGACTTGCATTATCTGCTCTCCGGCGAAACCCGGCGCGCGTTTCTTGAACTGGGCTGGACCGTGACGCAAGTGACCCTCGATGCCAAAATGTGGCTGGCCCGGCCTGGGCTGGTGCAGGCGGATTTGATCCTGGCCAATCTGTTTTTGCATCACTTCGAGGACGATGCGCTGCGGGAGATGTTCGGGTTGATCGCGGAGCGCGCGGAGTGTTTCATCGCCTGCGAACCGCGCCGTGCTGACGGCGCGCTGGCGGCGTCGCGATTCCTCTGGCTGGCAGGGTTCGGTTCCGTGATCCGCCATGATGCGCCCATCAGCGTCCGCGCCGGGTTTGAGGGGCGGGAATTGACGGCGCTCTGGCCCGACCGGGACCACTGGTTTCTCACCGAAGAGCCCGCCGGGCGCTTCAGCCATTGCTTCGTGGCCCGGCGCTTATAGATACGCGCTTGCAAACAACTACTGGCCGGGCGCGGGGAGAAAACGTTCCGCGATTCGCTCAACGCCTCCGCGCGGCCCTTCCACGGGTTTGTAGCTTGCGGTTTGGGCATCCCAGCCGGTTTTGGCCGGGTAAGGGAAAAGGGGAAGTTTCAGTTCGAGCTTCCCATTGACGACGCGACTTGCCGGGACTTGGTCGGGGGCGACGCCTTTTTCCCGCCAATCAAGAATTTGGCTAAGCTGAGTCGCCCCCTGGTTGATCCCCGGCCCGCCGCCTCCATGGCTTAGCCCGGGAACGATGAAGAGCCGAAAAAATGCCTGGGTTTTTTCAAGACCGCCGAAGTGCTGCGCCACCCGCTCATAGTAGTCGAGCGTGGAGTGGTAGGGGACGCACGCATCCGCGGAACCAACCATGACGATCAACTTGCCGCCCCGGCGCTCGAAGGCGCTCAAATCCGGGTTCTCGGCGTTGAGATAAGGACCCAGCGCGGCGGTGTAGGTGTCGATGTCGTCGCCGAAGTTGATGTCCATCAGGTTTTTGTTCGGCCCGAATACCCAGCGGAAGAGGTAGAGATGGCTGTGGGCCTGTTCGAAGGAAGCGCCCAGCGGGATGCCGTTAAAAAGGCGCTCGCCGGTCCCGGCGCGGGTGGGGCCGCCGAAGAGCTTGCGGAGCGCCTCGGCGTGCGCGTCGGTCAAGGTCGGGTCTTTTTGCAAAGCCAGCTTGACGACAGCCTCGATGTCCTCGCTCGTGCAGCGGGGGTCGGAGACGAACTTTCCGGCGATGGGCGGAATCTCGCGGCAAGCCATAGATTCATTGGCGGCGGCGATCACGTTGGCCTCCTGGCTCGCGGTGAAGGGGCAGCGGGTCAGGATTTGGTGATTCCACAAGAAATAGGCGTGAAGCGGCGCGCGGCACTGGGCCGGGCCCCAGGTAAGGATGCCGTCGTAATCCTCGGGGTAACGCTGCGCCTCGGAAAGCGCCTGCTCTCCGCCGGTGGAACCGCCGTAGAAGTAGGAATATTCCGGCGCTTTGCCGTAGTAGGTCTTCACGGCTTGTTTGGCAACGAGGGTCATCAAATGCGTGGCGCGGAAACCGAAGTCCTTCCACACCTCCCGGTTGCCGATGCCGGAATCGGCGTTGGGCGCGGTGCCCAGGTCGGTGGTCGCTACGGCGTAGCCTCCCGCAATTTGGCCGGCCAGTCTGCCCGGGTTGATGCTCCCGGCGGCGCCTCCGTTACCCAGGCCCAGCAAGCGGCCGTTCCATTTTTCCGCGTCCGGCAGCCACACTTCGACGTTGATGTTGGAGCCTTTGGCCGGGTTGAGGACGATTTTTAAGATCGTGCGCGGCGGCAGGTTTTTGAATACCGCTCCATCTGGCGCGGTGAAGGTGGGGTCCGTTTCTCTTTGCACCGAGGCAAGAGTGCCTGCGTCGATTTTCATTTCACGAAACATGGCGGTGGCTGTGCCGGTGAGGTCCGGTTCGGCAAAAACGGAGGTGGCCGCCAGCATTGCGCAGGCGGTGATTACGAGAACCCGGGGGGTGGCATTCATAGAGGTTATTTGCCCAGCGGATGGGTCACGTTGGCCCCTTCCGGCGGGATAAATTCGAAGGTCGCGGCGGGCAGCGGGTCGCGGCGGCTTGCGGTGTAGGTGGTCGCCACCAGGTCGCCCTTGGGCAGGGTCAGTTCCGTGCGCCGCAGGTCGAGGTCTTTGCTTAAGACGACCACGAGTTGGGCCACGATGCGCTTCAAATCGCCGCGCTTCGGGGTGAGCAGGATCTGGTAGCCGCCGCCCTCCTCGGGCGTGACTTCCAGGTTATAAAACTCCTCTACGTGGGAGAAATTGAGCCCGGCGGTGAGGGCCGAGAGCGCCGCCTCGAACATGGGCCGCTTGGCCACGCTGTAGGCTTCGGCTTCCTTGAAGTTGGGGTAGTAGAGCCAGAGATCCTTGCCGTTGCAAACGGTCACGCTCGGGTTGGAGCCGGTGATTTCGCGGCGGAATTTGTTCGGAAGCTGGAACGCGATTTTTCCCGTGCTCGTGAGCGGTTTTTTGAGCAGCCGCGTGGAGCGTTGCTCGGAAAAATTGGCCTGGAAGGAGGTATATTGAGCATGCTGGGCTTGCAGGCGGCCCAGCAATTCGGCGCGTTCCGTGGGGCCAAGAGGGGCCGAGGCGGAAGCAAACAGTGCCAGGCTCAGGAGGGCGAAAGTGAGACAAAGGAAACGTTTCATGGAGAGTTTGACCCTCTATCGGTAGCCTTTCCAAAGGTAGGCGGGAAGAACAAAGAAGAGGGTGGAAAAAAGTGAGCACGCCACGCCGAGGGCGCAGACCAGCCCCAGGCTGGAGAGCGCCGGGTGGTTGGCCCAGGCGAGCGAGCCGAACCCGGCGATGGTGGTCAGCCCGCTCAAGATCACCGGCTTGATGATCGAAGCCAGGGCGTCGGCGCGGCGTTGGCGCTGGCGCACGGCCACGATGACGTAAATGCCGTAATCGACGCCCACTCCCAGCACCAGCGGGAAGGCGAGCACGTTGAAGAGGTTTAGCGGCAAGCCCGTCAATTTGAGCCCGGCGACCATCGCGCCCATGCTGAGGCCCAGGCTGACCATCAGGACGGCCAGCGGAGCGACGGCGCGGTACATAAACACCAGCAGCGCGATGTTGAAGGCCACCATGGCCACGCTCAGCCAAACGAGCTTGCTTTGCGCCCAGGGCACCAAGTCGGCCATCACGTAGCTCCAGCCGGTGTACCAGGGATGGGCCTCCGGGGTATCCAGCACGCGGCGCAGGGTGGCTTGTTCGGCGGTGTTGGCAATCGTTTGGTTCGGCGTGATGTAAGCCGCGCCCACCGTGGCGGTATGGCCCATGAAGCGGTCGAGAATAAAGCGGAAGCTGGAGGATTCGGGCAGCGTGGCGCGCCAGTCCAGCGGGTGCAAGTCGCTGCCGCGCAGTTTGGCGAAGGCGTCGAGCAAATCGAACGCGCCGGGAATGGAAGCGGCGTCGAAGCCGTTTTCATCGAGCGCCTTTTGGAGTGCCTCGCGGCTGGCGGCGGGGTCGAGCGCGGCGAGTTGGGTCAGGTTCGCTTTGAAATGCTCCGGAGAAAACGCGAAGGCGGCGGGAGTGGAGAAGCCCGCGATTTCGCCCCGGTCTTTGGCCGCCTGCCAGCGGGCCTGAGCGGCCTGCCATTGGGCGTGGAAACTGGCTGCGTCGGGGGCTTGCACAATGGCCAGCACCGGCTCGGCTTTGCCGGCGCTCAGTTTGTCCTTGATGGTGTGCAGGGCGATGCCCGCCCGGCTGCCCGGCGGCTCCAGGGATTGCGGGTTGGCGTCGAAGCGCACGCGGCCCACGGGGGCGGCGGCAAACAGGGTGAGGAGCGCCAGCAGCCCCAGCGTGGCCAGCGTGACGGGCTGGGCCTTGGTGAAAAGGCTGTCGAGGTAGCTTTGCGTGGCTTTAAGCAGGAAGTCCTCGCCGCCGGGCCGGTGTTCCTTCCCCACGAAAACGAAGAAGAAGGCGACCATGAATACGGCGGCAATCAGGATGCCGATGCCGATCAGCACGCCGAGTTGGGCGAACCCCATCGACTCGCTCAAAAGCAGCGAAAGAAACGCGGCGGCGGTGGTGGACGCGCCGTAGAAAATGCCGCGCCCGAGTTGCCCCGAGGCGTCGACGGCGCTGGCCTCGTGGTCCTGGCCGCAGCGGCGGTCGGCCTGGTAAACGCCGTAAAGGAGCATGCCGAAATCGACCCCGAGGCCGATCAAAATGGAGCAGAGCCCCATGGTCACGACGTTGAGTTTGGTAAAAATAAGCACCCCGGCGGCCACGGCTCCCAGGCAGCACAAGAGCAGCACCAGCAGGATGGACCCCAGCGGCCGCACCCGGCGGAACCCCATGAAAAACACGCCCGAAACCAGCACCACGGAACCGAGAATGGTGGCGAAAACATCGTGCTTCATGCCGGTGGAAAGCTCAGCCACGTAGGCGGTGCGGCCGGTCACGAGGATTTCCGGGGCCGGGCCGCCGCCGGTCCATTCGGCGCGGGCTTTGTTGTTAAAAGCTTCCACTTTGTCCATCAGCGCCCGGCAGGTTTCCGCGTCCAGGTTCGGCTGGCTGGCCATGGCGATGACCACCCGCAGGGTGCCGTCCGCCGAAGAGAGCGGGCGGGTGTTTTCCGTGGAGAGCGCCCCCATAAACGGCTTGATGGCCGGGGCCAGCACGCCCAGCGGGTCCAGGTTCAACTCGATCTCGGCCTTGGGTGAACCGGCTTCGATTTCCGTGCGCTTCAAGGCGACCCGGCGGGCGATGGCCTCCGGCGCAAGGGCTTTGAGCATGGCGGCGAAGGCGGCGGGCTCCTGGTCCAGAAGCAGCGGTACGGCCAGTTTTTGCAACTCGCGGGGCGTTTCCGGCAAGTCCATGGGGGAGCGGTCCATCACGCGGATGACCCACGGCTCCTTGCGCAGCGCGTCGCCGAAATACTCGGCAAAGGCGTCCAGGTCGGCCTCGCCTTTTTTGTCCCAGAGGCCAAAGGTGATTTCCCGGGCCTGGCTGAACTCGCGGTCATAAACCTTCAGCGCCTTCACAGAATCGAACCGCTGCGGCAGCAGGTTCAGCACGTCGGAATCGGCCTTGCCCCGGAAGAAAATGACCGCCAGGCAGACCACGGCGAAGGCGGCCACCGTGGCGAGGCTGAGACGGGGGCGCTGGACGAAAAAACGGGTTAAGCGAGACTCCGGGGACATGGAAAGGAGCCCTACAGTGAGCCTGAAAAAGGCCCGCTTATCAAGGCCAACTGCGGAAATCGACCCCAAAGCGCCGCTCAGGTAGTTCGGCTTTCACGAGTTGGTATTGCCCGTTGCGGAACACGATCAATTCCATGTGGGGGGAGGTCGTAAAATCCCTCACGAGGCTGTATTGCGGGAAGCTGCCGACGCGGATGCCGTCCAGAGCCACGATGATATCCCCCTTGCTCAACCCGCATTGGCGCAGCCGCTCGTTTTGCTCCGCTATCATAACGCCTTTTTGCGGCGGCGCGGTGAAGGTGGCGAGGTCGGCTGGCTTCAGCCCCTCCGGGAAGACCGAGCCAATGTTGTCGTTGAATTTTGCGGCGTAGGGCGAGCCGGGGTCTCGCTCGCTTTGTCTTTTGTAGAAGGCGATGAGAGGGGCGGCATCGTCGTAGCGGTCCTTGATTTTGTCGAAATAAGTCTCCGCCGCCTTCAGGTCGCCCAGGCGTTCTTGCAGGCGGCCCATCGTGGCGAGGCCTGAGAACGAATAAACCTCGGCGGCAAATTTCGCCAGGGCCAGGGCGCGGTCGCGGTTGCCGTGGTCGAAGTAGTAATCGACCACCCAGCCGCAGGTGTTGGCCAGCCAGACGGAATCCGCCTCGTGCGCGCCCGCCTGTTCCATGGCTTGCACGCCGCGTTCGTCCATCTGGTGCTCGTGGCAGTATTCGGCGAGCCGCAGGTAGTAGCCCGGGTCCCATTGCGCCATGCGCTCGCAGGTGTCGATATACTCCCCGGGGTTAGCTTTGGAATAATGAGCGCACCACGACAAGGCGGGCAGGTAGAAATCCAGGAAAGGCCCGAAAACGGAGCGCGCCTGCTCGGGGCTTGGGTTCTGGCCATGGAGCGCCTTGAGGTAGTCGAACGTGACCCCGAATTGCCACGGGGCGAGTTCGTGGAGGCGGCGCAAATCATCCGGGGCCATGCGCTTAACCGTGGTCACGCATTGGCTGCGGCCAACGTAGCAATAGGCGGTGCCGGGCGGCAGGCCGGGGTTGTACCACTCCTGGAGCGTTTTGAGCACGCCGGGGCGGCGCACTTCCTTCCAGACGCATTCGGTGACCCACTCCGGGTGGGCCTTGGTGAGTTCGGCGGCGGCCTCCATGCCGCTAAGGTCTTCATGGCCCGCGCGGTTCCAGAGCACATGCAGCAGGGGGGCGAAGGTCAACTGGGCGCAGAGGTTGGAGATGCCGGTTTCAAACACCTGCGCCTTTTCCGGCACGCCCCATTTATCCCGCAAAAAAACGTCCGTGCGGTTGGCGATGTGGCAGAGGTGGCGCTGGAAGTAGTGCGCCCACATGCCCTCGTCGATGGGGAGCATGGTGGGGACGCCCTGGCCATCGAGCGTCACCGCGCCGCGCGGCTCCTTGTTGATGAATTGCGCGAGCACTTGGGGGGAAAGCTTGGCTTCCCGGCTGGCGGGGAAAACCTCGCTGATTTCCTGCAACTCCAGCCCCAGGGCGTTTGCGGTGAAAACGTGGCCGTTTTCGACGCTGAAATTCAGTTGCAGGACGATGTTCGCCCAATCTGTGATCGGTTCCGGCTTGCCCGCGAGGAGTTGCTTGGCGGCGGCATCGGTGGAGACGGCTTCGCACTGGGCGCGGAAAAACTCGATGCGTTCCAGCAGCGTGGCGCGGGCCGGGTCTTTCAACAGCCGCCAGTCGCGGGTGTTGCGGAGCCCGGCGGCCATGAGCCACGGGGCCAGCAGCGGCGCTTCGCTCACGCGGGCTTGGAGCCGCTCGATGCGCTCGGCGCAGTCCTTTTTCGTATCCGCTTCGAGGCCGGTGAGCAGTTCGGCGATTTCGCCCGCCTCGGAAAGCGAACCGCCGCGCAGCGCCCCGGCCAGGGCCAGGTGCGCGGTGGCGCGGTTGTTCATGGCGCGCGGGTCCCAGAGCGCGCCGGAGTTTTCGCGCAACCCCAGCACCGCCACCACCAGGGCCGCCTGCTCGTGGGCTTCCGCCGAAAGGGGATGCTCGTTGAGCGTGGCCGCCACGCGCTGGTTTTCCCGCTGGATCAAATAAGCGCGCGGGGAGGTGAGCATTTTCAGCGGGGTATCCGGCAGGCTGGTCTGGTCCATGGCCTGGGGCGAGAGCCGGTAGGCCGCCAGGAGCGCGGCGGCGGCGGGCTGGTACGCGGCGGAATCCCAAATGGAGCCGGGGAGGTCGATTTGCAGCACCAGTTTGCAGGGGGCTTCCAGCGTCACTTTATAGTGATAACCGGCGGCGTCCCTGGGCAGCGGCTGGACCTTGATGGCCGCCTCCGGCACCGGCACTTGTTTCCAGTCGCCCACGAAGGCCGTCATGTCGGCCAGGTCGCGCACAATGGAGCGGATGATCCAGGAGGATTCCGTAAGACGCTGCTCCCTGGCCTCGGTGGAGTTTTGGATGGGGGGCGGGTCGCTCTTCGGGATGGGGCGCTTACACCCGGCCAGCACTATAAGGACGCACAAAAAACACAATGCGAGGGGCTTGTTCATGGCGAAAATCCGTTCTTGAAGGAGTTAAGCCCATCCTAGAAATCGTGGCCGCCTTTGCAACGAAATAGGGAGGGTTATTGCAGCCCGGAAAAAAGCAGCTCCATGGCTTCCGGAAATTTCTCCCCGGCCTCGAAAATGAACACGTTGCTTTCGGGGTAATAGCGCGCGCTGGCGACCTCCGTGCCGAGGCTGGCCAGGAGCCGCTTGAGCCACTCGCCGGGGTCCTGGGCCTGCTCCTTTTCCGTCGCGCCCATGGCGGCCAGCAACCGGCGGGAGCGTTCTTTCGGCCCCAGCGTGTCCGGCACCACCAAGGCGTCCAGGTGCCGCGCGGATTTCCACCCGGCGAAGTGCTGGTCTTTAAAAAGCGGCTCCACGGCCAGCGGCTGGTTGAGAGCGGCGGCACGGACGGCTTCCACGGCGGTGAAAAACTCCGCCACCTGTGGCGGGAAGTGGCTCATTTCCGGCTTCGAGGCCACGGCTTTGCGGGCGCGAAGCTCCAGGGTGTGGGGCCAGTCCTCCGCGTTTTTGACCACGATATCCGGTTCCTTTTCGTCCCAGTAACCGGAGCGCCAGAGGGTGAAAAACGGGCCTTTTTTCGCCCCGGCGGGCTGCATATCCACCCGCACGCAGGAGAAAAAGAGGTATTTCGCCGGGGCCGAGGGAACCGCCAGGTAGCAGAACGTCCGGGCTTCCCCGGCTTGGAGAAAGCCCGTGGAGAACCAAAGTAGCAGCCCCAGCCCGATCCGGCGCAAAGCGTTCATGGAGCCGCAGGGTCCGGCAGCGGGCGCGGAAAGTCAATCCCATGGGGCGGGCGGCGTTGCTTTTCAGGTTTCCCGCCGCCGCCGCGCCGTGGTAAAGGTGGGGCCTATGCCAAAGCGTGTCCTGTGTTTGCTGGTGGATGGGTTCGAGGAAGTGGAAGCGTTGACGCCCGTGGATCTCTTGCGCCGCGCGGGAGCGGAGGTGGTGCTCGCCTCGGTGACGGGCGCTCCGGTGGTCACGGGCCGCTGCAACGTGGCCGTGGAGACGGACGCGCCGTTAATCGACGTGATCGGGGCGGACTTCGATCTGCTGCTCCTTCCCGGCGGCCCCGGGGTCGCCACCCTGCGCAAGGATGGCCGCGCGGCCAAGCTCGCGGCGGCTTTCGTCAAAAACGGCAACCCGGTCGCGGCGATCTGCGCGGCCCCCACGGTGCTGGCGGACGCGGGGCTGCTCGCGGGCAAACGCTATACGGCCCATTTTTCCGTCCATAACGAACTTTCCGCCGCCAGGGGTGGGGAGCGCGTGGTGGAGGACGGTCTCTTAATCACCTCCCGGGGCGCGGGAACGGCGCTCGACTTCGGCCTCGCGCTGGTGCGGCGGCTCTACGGTGAAAAGAAAGCGGCGGAAGTGGCTGAGAGCATCATGGCGTAGCAACCACAAAAGTATTCTTGAGTCCCTGGTGGTTTTCTTGAGTAAGGCAACAAAACCGCCAAACCGCTTTTCTTTTCCCCCGTTTCGTCTCTACACTGGCGGGCAGCTATGAGAATTCTCGTCACTGGAGGAGCCGGTTACATTGGCACCCACACCGTCATCGCCTTGCTCGAAGCCGGGCACGAAATCGTCGTCGTCGATAACCTCTCCAACAGCAAGGAAGTCGCGCTGGACCGCGTGCGCGAGCTGACGGGCAAGCCGGTGGAGTTCCATAAAGTGGACCTGCTGGAACGCGAGAAACTGGCCGCCGTGTTCGCGAAGAAGCCGGTGGACGCCGTGATCCATTTCGCGGGTCTCAAGGCCGTGGGTGAATCCGTTCGCATCCCGCTGCGCTATTACGAAAACAACCTCACCGGCACGTTCACGCTCTGCGAAGTGATGGCCGAGGCCGGTTGCCGCAACATCGTGTTCAGTTCGTCCGCGACGGTGTATGGCGTGCCCAAGACGGTGCCCATCACAGAGGACTTCCCGCTTTCCGCCACCAACCCCTACGGTCGCACCAAGCTGTTTTTGGAATACGTGCTGCGCGATCTGTTCGTGGCAGACCACTCCTGGAACGTGGCGCTGCTGCGTTACTTCAACCCGGTCGGCGCGCACAAGAGCGGGCGCTTGGGCGAAGACCCCAACGGCATCCCGAATAACTTGATGCCCTTCATCACGCAAGTGGCCGTGGGCAAGCTCAAGGAACTCGCGGTGTTCGGCAACGACTACCCGACGCACGACGGCACCGGCGTGCGGGATTACATCCACGTGTGCGACCTCGCCGAAGGGCATGTCAAAGCCGTGGAAAAGCTCGCGGAAAAACCGGGCGTGGTGACCTACAACCTCGGCACCGGCCAGGGCTACAGCGTGCTCGACATCGTGGCCGCCTTTGAAAAAGCCAGCGGGCGCAAGATTCCCTACCGCATTGCCCCGCGCCGCGAGGGCGACGTGGCCGCGTGCTACGCCGACCCCGCGAAAGCGAAAGCCGAACTCGGTTGGACCGCCCAACGCGGCCTGGAAGAGATGTGCGCGGATAGCTGGCGCTGGCAGTCGCAGAACCCGAACGGGTTCGAGGGGTAAGTTGAGGGGGCAAGAAGGCTACAGCCGCTTCCCGTTTTCGGCGTATTTTCCTGTTTTCAAAGAGAGGAAAGGGAGCGTATTCTGACCCCCTTTCCTCAAAATGAATCTTGTCAAAGTAGCCGTAGTTGGAGCGTCGGGATATTCCGGCCAGGAGTTGATCCGCATTCTGATCGGACACCCGGGGGTGGACCTCGTGTGCGTCACGTCGCGTCAACTCGCCGGGAAATCCATCGCCGAGGTGTACCCCCGGTTCCAGCACGAGCGTTTTTCCGGCGTCCAGTTCACCAACTCGGATGCCGCGGCGGTCGTGGCTTCGGGGGCGAAGGTTGCTTTCCTGGCGCTTCCGCACGGGCTGGCGCATGAATATGCCAAGCCGCTCCTGGAAGGGGGCTTGAAGGTGATCGACCTGAGCGCGGATTTCCGGCTCAAGAGCGCCGCCGTGTTTGAGGAATTTTACGGCGGGGCGCATCCCGCGCCGGAGTTGCTTTCCGAGAGCGTTTACGGATTGCCGGAGGTTTACCGCGACCAGATTCGCGCCTCCAGCCTCATCGCTTCGCCCGGTTGCTACCCGACCAGCATTTTGCTGCCGCTCATCCCGCTCTTGAAAGCGGGGTTGGTGGAGACCAAAGGCATCGCTGTTTCCAGCATGAGCGGCGTGAGCGGCGCGGGCCGCAAAGCCTCGCTGGACTTGATTTACTGCGAAACGAACGAGACGGCCCATGCTTACGGCGTGCCGAAGCACCGGCACCTTTCGGAGATCGAGCAGGAGCTTTCCAATGCCGCGGGCGCGCCCGTGGTCATCAGCTTCACGCCGCACTTGATCCCGGTGAACCGGGGCATTTGCACGACCACCTACGCCACGCTTAAGCCGGGCGTGGAGATCGGGGCCGTGACCGCCGCGCTCGAAGCCGCCTACAAGGACGAGCCGTTCGTGCGGCTCCAGGGGACCACCGGCGGCGCGGATCTCAAAAACGTCGTGTTCACCAATTTCATCGACATCGCCTGGCGGCACGATCCGCGCACTGGCCGGGTGGTGCTTTTAAGCGCCGAAGACAACCTCGTAAAGGGAGCCTCCGGCCAGGCCGTGCAGAGTTTCAACCTCCTCTGCGGCTGGCCCGAAACCGAGGGGTTGCTATAGACTTGGGGAACGAAAGTCCATTCCGTTTCCAGGATTAACCGCCAACTAGCACATTTGCCCATATTGTTTGATTATGTCAGGAGATAGCTTTACTGAAATTCCCGGCGGCGTAACCGCGCCCCAATCGTTTGTCGCAGGGAGCATTTTCGCCGGGATCAAGGCTGGCAACACCAGCAAGCCCGACATCGCGCTGATCTACTCTCAAGCGCCCGCCGTTTCCGCCGGGACGTTCACGACGAACCGCGTGAAGGCCGCGCCCGTGCGCGTCTCCCAGGCCCACGTGCGCGGAGCCGAAACTCGCGCCATCGTGGCCAACAGCGGCAACGCCAACGCCTGCACGGGCGTGATCGGCATCGAACACGCCAAGCGCATGGCCAAGGCCGCCGCGAAAGCGTTGAAGCTCAAGGAGCGCCAGGTATTGGTTTGCTCCACCGGGCGCATCGGTGTGCCGCTGCCCATCGAGGCGATGGAAGTCGCGATTGCCAAGGCTCCAGAGGGCTTGAACCCCCAGGGCAGCCTCGCCGCCGCGCAGGCCATCATGACCAGCGACACCAAGGTGAAGGAAGTGGCCGTCGAAATGCAGCTTTCCGGTAAAACGGTGCGCATCGGCGGCATCGCCAAAGGCGCGGGGATGATCGACCCGAACATGGCCACCATGCTTTGCTTCGTCACCACGGATGCCGCCATTTCCAAGAAGCTCCTTCAACAGGCGACTTCCGACGCCGTGGAGCAATCCTTCAACCGCATCACAGTCGACGGCGACATGAGCACCAACGACACCGTGCTCGTGCTGGCCAACGGCGCTGCGGCCAACGAGGCGCTTGCCGACGGCACCCCGGAGTTCGACGTGTTCCAGAACGCCTTGAACCACGTTTGCTGCACGCTGGCCCGCAAGATCGTCGAGGACGGCGAGGGCGTGACCAAGTTCGTCACGGTGCAGGTGCGCGGGGCGAAGTCCCGCCAGGACGCCCGCAAGGCTGCCGAGGCCGTGGCCAACTCCACCCTCACGAAGTGCTGCTGGTTCGGCGGCGACCCGAACTGGGGCCGCGTGATGGACTCGATCGGCTACTCCGGCGCGAAAATTCGCGAGGAAACCGTCGATATTTATTACGACGGCCTCATTGCAGTGCAGAACGGCACCGCCGCTCCCACGCCCTTCTCCAAATTGAAGGAAGTGGTGGGCAATGAACGCTTTACCATCACCGTGGACCTGCACATCGGCGAGTCGGACTACACCGTCTTTACCACCGACCTCACCACGGAGTACGTGGACTTCAACAAGGGAGAGTAATTTTTAGGTTGCGCAAAGCCCGTTTGGGCTTTCCAATCGCCGCTTTTCTTCCATCGCCCGTTTTTTGAAATGCCCAATATTTCTCATATCGACCGGACGGAGGTGCTCATCGAGGCGCTCCCGTTCATCCAGAAGTACCGTGGCCAGCTTTTCGTCATCAAATATGGCGGCAGCGCCATGGAGGACGAGCACACCGTCGAGCGTCTGTTGCGCGACGTCGTGTTCCTGGAAGCGGTGGGGATCAACCCCGTCTTGATCCACGGCGGCGGCAAGGCCATCAGCGCCAAACTGCGCGAAGCGGGCATCAAGGCCCGGTTCGTCAACGGCTTGCGGCAGACCAGCAAGGAAGCCATCGGCATCGTCGAGGAAGTTTTGAGCGGCACCATCAACCCGAAAATCGTCGAGACTTTGAACGAGTTCGGCGGCAAGGCCATGGGCATTCCCGGCAAAGAGGTTTTCCAGGTCACGAAATTGCCCATCCAAGAAGATGAAGACGGTAAACCGGCGGACCTCGGGTTCGTGGGCGAAGTCACCGGCGTCAATATCGGGGCTGTCGTCAGAGCCGTGGCAAGGGAAGTCGTGCCCGTCATTTCCCCCATTGGCCGCGACGCCGAGGGGAATATCTATAACATTAACGCCGATATCGCGGCGGGAGCCATCGCCGCCACGCTGGGCGCGGAGAAGATGATCTACCTGAGCGACGTGCCCGGCATCATGCGCGACCCCAAGCAGCAGGATTCGCTCATTCCCACCCTTTCCGACCGCGACGTGCGCGTCCTCATCGAAGAAGGCGTGATCGCGGGCGGGATGATCCCCAAGGTGACCTCGGCCATCGAGGCTATCAGCAAGGGCGTCAAGAAAGTCCACTTCATCGACGGGCGCATCCAGCATTCGCTGCTGCTGGAAGTGTTCACCAACGCCGGCGTCGGCACGGAGATCATCGCGTAAGGCGGCACTTAAGGCGTCATTAAAGCGGCAAAGTTTTTTGAGGAGATAAAAATGGAAAGCACCATAGAGTTGTTTGAAGCGAACGTCGTCCCTTCCTACGGCAAGTTCCCCATCGCCCTTGAACGGGGCGAAGGCTGCCGCGTTTGGGACGAGCAGGGCAAGGAATATCTCGATTTCGGGGCGGGCATCGCCGTCTGTTCCGTGGGCCATAGCCACCCGCGCATGGCCGACGCCATGGCTCGCCAGGCCCGAAAGCTGGTCCATACCTCCAACCTTTATTACACGCGCCCCCAGGGCGAACTCGCCCAGCGGCTCAACGGCATCGTTGGCCACAAGGGCAAATGCTTCTTTGCCAACTCCGGTGGCGAGGCCAACGAGGCGCTCTATAAGCTGGCCCGCAAATTCGGCAACGAGGGGCGCTCGCCCGCGTGGCGGCATGCCGCCGGGGAACAGATCGAGTATTCCCCGAACCGTTACGAAATTTTGACCTTCGACGGCTCCTTCCACGGCCGCACCTTGGGCGGCATCGCCGCGACCGGCCAGGAGAAAGTCAAGAAGGGCTTCGAGCCGATCCCCGTCGGCTTCAGCCACGTGCCGTTCAACGACGTGCCGGAACTGGTGCGCGCCATCGGTCCGGACACCATCGCCATTTTGATGGAGCCCATCCAGGGCGAAATCGGCGTGCGCCCGGCCAGCCTGGCCTTCCTCAAGGCCGTCCGCAAGATTTGCGACGAGCACGGGTTGCTCCTGATGTTCGACGAAGTGCAATGCGGCATGGGCCGCACCGGCGACTGGTGCGCCTGGCAGACGCTCACCAATGGCGAGGTGGTTCCCGACGCCATGAGCTGGGCCAAGGGCATCGCGGGCGGCTTCCCCATGGGTGCCGTCTGGATTCGCGACCGCAAAGTGGACCTCAAGGACGGGCGCGAGACGAGCCTTGCTGATTTATTCGGCCCCGGCAGCCACGCCACCACCTTTGGCGGCACGCCGCTGGCCTGCGCCGTGGCCAACGAAGTGCTTTCCATCATCGAGGAGGAGAAGCTGCTCGCCAATGCCCGCGAAATGGGCGCTTACGCCAAGACGGCGTTGCAGTCGATCCAGTCGCCGCTCATCAAGGAAGTGCGCGGCGTGGGCCTCATGCTGGCCGTCGAACTGAGCGCGGATTTTTCGCAGCAGATCGGCGACGAGCGTCCCGCGGCCCAGGCGCTGATCGCCCGGCTGCACGAGAAAGGGCTGCTTTGCATCCCCGCCGGGACGCAGAACATCCGGCTCCTGCCGCCGCTCACCGTGACCAAGGCCGAGATCGACCAGGCCGTGGAACTCATCCGTTCGGCTCTCCTTTAGCCACTCAGCCACTTTTTAGCCCTATGAAGCATTTGCTATCCCTCGAAACGCTGCCCGCGAGCGACATGATCGAAATTTTGGCCCTGACCCAAAAGCTCAAGGCCGAACGCGGACACCACGCCGAGCAGCCGCTCAAAGGCCAATGCTGGGGGCTGATTTTCAGCAAATCCTCCACGCGCACGCGCGTCAGCTTCGAGGTGGGCATTCGCGAATTGGGTGGCGACGCCTTGTTCCTTTCCGCGAACGATATCCAGCTCGGGCGTGGCGAACCGATCAAGGACACCGCGCGCGTGATGGGCCGCATGATCCACGGGGCCGTCATCCGCACCTTCGCGCAGAAGGATGTGGAGGACTTCGCCGCTTACGGGAACATCCCCACCGTCAACGCGCTCACCGACGACGAGCACCCGTGCCAGATTTTGGCCGACCTTTTCACCATCCAGGAGAAACTGGGCACCTACGAGGGGAAAACGGTCACCTTCATCGGCGACGGCGCTTGCAACGTGCCCCGCTCGTGGATCTGGGCCGCCTCCAAGCTCAACTTCAAGCTGCGCATCGCCGCTCCGAAGCCGTTCCAGCCTGCCCCGGAAATTCTCGCCAAAGCCGGGGACCACGTCACCGTCACCGACGACATCCAGGCGGCGGCGGAAGGGGCCGACGTGCTCTACAGCGACGTGTGGGTGAGCATGGGCATGGAGCAGGAGACGGAATACCGGCTGGCGCAACTCGCAGGCTACCAGATCAACTCCGCGCTGCTCAAAAAAGCCGCCCCCGGCGCGCTGGCCATGCACTGCCTGCCCGCCTACCGCGGCAAGGAGATCACCGACGAAGTGCTCGAAGCCCACGCGGAGACGATTTTCTCGGAAGCTGAAAACCGGCTCCACGCGCAGAAAGCGATTCTGTGCTGGCTGATGAAGTAAATTTCCAACGGGGCTAATTTCTCCGTATGAAAACACCTATTCCAGGCGGCTTGCTTGTGGCGATCGAGGGCATTGACGGCACGGGGAAATCGACCGTCGCGGCGGCGTTGGCCCAATGGTGCGGCGAGCGCGGGCTGGCGTGCGTTTTTTCCCGTGAGCCGACTAACCTGGGGCCCGGCCGCAAGCTGCGCGCGTCCATGGAGACGGGGCGGCTTTCGATGGAAGAGGAACTGGAGCTATTCCGGCTCGACCGCAAAGAGCACGTGGAGCGGAGCATCCGCCCGGCGCTGGCGGAAAACCAGATCGTGATCCTCGACCGCTACTACTGGAGCAACGCGGCCTACCAGGGAGCGCGCGGGGCGGATGTGGGGGCGATCATCGCTGCCAACGAGGCCATCGCACCCGTGCCGGATTTGTTTTTGTTCATGGACATCGACGTGGACACTGCCTTGGCGCGCATTCATGGCCGGGGCGAAATCCCCAACGATTTTGAAAAGCGCGATTCCCTGGAAAAAGTGCGCGCTATTTTCACTGCCCTGCACGAAAAGGGGAACCGGCCCTCGGTTCGGGTGGATTGCACGCCGGATTTGAAAACCGTGTGCGCGGAGGCACAGCGGGTTTTTGAAGAGACCGCGATGGCCAAAATGGCCAAGGCGACCGCCGTGCCGGTGCCTGAGCCGGGCGGGTGGTTCGCGTAAGCGGAGACGCGGAGATGAACATTGCGCCCTTTTGAGTGAAAATGAGGGCACGAAAAAAAGGCTCTCTTTTCAGAGAGCCTTTTCAAAAAAATAGATATGAGCGCCTGGGGCTTATTCCTCGGGCTTGGTCTTGGGGAGACCGATGACGCGCTGGTCGGCTTTCCAAACGCCGCGTTTCTTCATGAGTTCGACGCGTTCGAAGCGTTTGAGAACGTTGCGTTTCACCGTGATGGTGCTGGCACCTTTGAGGCTGCGATGTTGTGACATGGAATGAAAAAGGTTAAAACTTGCCCGGTGGAACGGGAGCGAAAAAAATAGTCACCCCGGAGTAATAAGGCAATGGAAATATTCAGGCAGCCGTAAAAATTCTCCTCGCCAACCCTCTGGCATGGGCGGAAGAATAACCTCCACTTTTTGCCCAATGATCCAGATTTTCCTCAAAGGCGGCCCCGTCATGTGGCCGCTGCTCGTCACTTCGCTGGTGGCGCTGACGGTCGTTTTCGAACGGCTCTACTTTACCGTGCGCGAGGCGCTCCGGCGCGATCCCGAGGCGGTGGCTCTCCTTTTTCACCATGTCCAGAAGGGCCGCTCCGAGGAGGCCGTGGCCGTGGGCAAGCGTTCGCGCGATTACGTGGCTCGCGTGCTCACTTACGCCCTGGAGCATAGCGAGGTTTCCTTTTCCAACGCGCTGCTCCAATCCGCCAACCAGGAGTTGCAACGCTTCAACCGGGGCATTTCGATCCTGGACACCATCGTCACGCTTGCGCCGCTGCTGGGGCTTTTCGGCACGGTCACGGGGATGATCCACGCGTTCGGCCTGCTTGGGGCGAGCGAACTGGGCGCGCCCACGGCCATTACGGGCGGCATCGCCGAGGCGCTGGTGGCCACGGCCTTCGGCTTGCTCATTGCCATGGTGTCGCTGCTGCCGTTCAATTTCCTCAATACCCAACTGGAGCGGGCCCGGGCGGAGATCGAGACGGCCGCCGCCAAGCTGGAATTGCTGCTCCTGCGCTCGGGGAGCGAATCGAAGGCGTGAAGCTGAAGCCGTGAAGCCATGACGCCGATCCCTTCTCCACGCAGCAAACGCCGGGCGCGCATCGAGATCATCCCGTTGATCGACATCGTGTTTTTCCTCCTGGCGACGTTCGTGATGGTGTCGCTTTCGATGATTAAAGACCAGGGCATCCCCGTGAACCTCCCCTCGGCGGCCACGGGTACTCCCCAGGCCCGGGAAGAAGCGGTGACGATCTCCATTCGCGCCGACGGCCAGTTGTTTTGGGACAAGGAACCGCTGGACGCCTCCCAGCTTGCGGCCCGGCTTGCGGCGTTGAAGGCGCAGCGGGATGACCCGCGCGTGGTGATCCACGGGGACGTGAAAAGCGAATTTGGGCTCGCGATTTCGGTGCTGGACCTGGTGCGCGGCCAAGGCATTTCGAAAGTGGCCATCCAGACCCAGCCCGTCCCGGAACCGGAGAACTCGCAGGAGACAGGCAAGCCTTAGCTTTCCCGAGGGACCAAGATGAGACGCGGGCTAATTTACAGCTTTCTGGCCGCCGCCGGGTTCCACGCCTTGCTGCTCTTTGGCTTTCAGGCGAGCGGGCCGGTGCTGCACTCCGTGGGGAGCGCCGCCGGGCCTCTGGAAGTGGCGCTGGTGGGCGGGGGCGCGCCCGGGGAAGCGGGACCTTTGCCCAGCGCGACCGAACCTGCCCCTGAACCTTCCGTTGCACCCGCCGAGAAACCCCCGGAGCCGGTGGCACCGCCGGCACCGCCTCAGCCACCTCAGCCCGATGCCGTGGCGGTCGCCGCATCCACTCCGACCCCCACGCCTACGCCGCAGCCGGAACTGGCTCCGGCTCCTGTCAAATCGCAACCCGTTGCGCATGCCACTCCGAGTCCTCAGATGGCCACCAAAGCGGCGGCTCATCCTGGCAAAGCCAAAGCTTCCACGGCCGCAGTATCGGCCAGGAGCGGTGGAGCGAGCGCCGGAACGGGTGCCGCCACCGGGGTCGGTGGAGGCGAAGGCGGGCTGGGCGGCGGAGCGCAATTGCGGGGGCATCCCCGGCCCGAGTATCCGCCCCAGGCGCGCCGGGAACGACAGGAAGGCGTGGCCCTCGTAAAGGTGCGGGTGGGGGCGGACGGCTTGCCCATAGAGGTTTCCCTGGCACATTCAAGCGGTTTTCCCCTACTGGACGACGCGGCGGTGCGCGGCGTGCGGCGCTGGACCTTTGATCCGGCCCACAGCGCCGGGGTTCCCGTGGCATCGCAGGTGGAGGTGCCGGTGAGGTTCAATCTGCTGCCATAGGAGGGCAAAAGCCGCCATCCGGCTTTTCCCCGAAGGAAGTATTCTTGATTATTGCAAGAGTTTGCCTAAGTTTGCCCTTCGCACCTTGCTGGCGGCGCAGTTTCGAAATGATCTGGCGGGGCGAACCTTGTTTATGGCTCAGTTTGACTCACGAAATCCAAAAGAACGGCCTCCTCGCGAGCCGAATGGCGGGAACAACTCAGACCCCGGTTTTAACTGGCGGGGCATTCTCTTGATTATCGCCGCCATCGCCATGCTTTGCTTCGCGATCCTGGGCCGCGCGCCCGGCGGCACGCCCGACAACATCACCTGGAATAAGTTCGAGGCGTTGAAGGCGGAAAACGGGGTCAAGAAAACCGTGCCCCTGGAGCTTTACGACGAAGGCCCGGACAAGCCCACCCAATGGCTCCTCGGCGAATATGCCGACCCGGCCAAGCACAAGAGCAACCCACAGTTCCGCGTGGAGGTTTCCGCCAAGTTCCAGCCGAACCTGATGCAGGACTTGAAGGAGGAAGGCTACGCCGTCAACCCCAAGGGGGCGACGAGCTTTATGAGCTCGCCCGTGGCCGCGTTTTTGCCCGTGGTCATCATCATGGTGGCTCTCTATTTCCTTTTCCGGCAGCAAATCCGCATGGCGGGCAAGGGGGCCATGAGTTTCGGCAAGAGCAAGGCCAAGATGCTCTCCCGGGATAAAAACCGGATCACTTTCCGCGACGTCGCCGGGGTCGAAGAGGCCAAGGACGAAGTGGAGGAGTTGGTGGAGTTCCTCAAAGACCCGAAGAAATTCCAGAAACTCGGCGGGCGCATTCCCAAGGGCGTGCTGCTGGTCGGTCCTCCCGGCACCGGCAAGACGCTGCTGGCGCGCGCCATCGCGGGCGAGGCCGACGTGCCTTTTTTCTCGATTTCCGGCTCTGATTTCGTGGAAATGTTCGTGGGCGTGGGCGCGAGCCGCGTGCGCGACATGTTCGAGCAGGGCAAAAAGAACGCCCCGTGCATCATTTTCATCGACGAAATCGACGCCGTGGGCCGCCATCGCGGCACCGGCCTGGGCGGCGGTCACGACGAGCGCGAGCAGACCTTGAACGCGTTGCTGGTGGAGATGGACGGTTTCGATACCCAGGAGGGCGTCATCATTATCGCCGCAACGAACCGGCCCGATGTGCTCGACCCCGCATTGCTGCGGCCCGGGCGCTTCGACCGCCAGATCACCGTGAACCTGCCCGACGTGAAAGGACGCGAGCAAATTTTGAAAGTCCACGCCAAGCATGTGAAGATCGCCCAAGGGGTGGACCTGGCCGTGGTTGCCCGCGGCACGCCCGGTTACTCCGGCGCGGAACTGGCGAATGTGATTAACGAAGCGGCGCTGATGGCCGCCCGCCGGGGCTTGAAAGCCATCACGCTGGGCGAACTGGAGGAAGCGCGCGACAAGGTCCGCTGGGGCCGCGAGCGCCGCAGCCTCGCCATGAGCGACAAGGAAAAAGAGAACACCGCTTACCATGAGGCGGGCCACGCCCTCTTGTGCGAACTGGTGGAACACGTGGACCCGCTCCACAAAGTCACCATCATCCCGCGCGGCCCGGCCCTGGGCCTCACGATGTCCCTGCCCGTGGAGGATCAATATACCAACCGCAAAAACGAACTGCTCGACCGGCTGGTGATGACCATGGGCGGGCGCGTTGCGGAGGAACTGGTCTTTGGCGACGTGACCAACGGTGCCAGCGGCGACATCAAGCAAGCCACCAACATCGCCCGCCGGATGGTCTGCGAATGGGGCATGAGTGAGCGCATGGGCATGGTGGCCTACGGCGACCACGAAGAGCACGTCTTCCTTGGCCGCGACATCGGCAAGGGTCGCGATTACTCCGAAGCCACCGCGCAGGAGATCGACCGCGAGGTGCGCCACCTTTGCGATGCCGCCTACGACCGCGCCCGCGACCTCCTTTCCACCCACCGCGAGAAGCTGGAGGCCATCGCCCGGGCGCTGCTGGAGTACGAGACTCTTGATGGCGAGCAGATCCGGGACATCATCAAATATGGTCAAATGAAAAACCCGCCGCCGCCTCCCGGCGCCGCGGTGGAAAAACCCAATGTTGAGCCGCCGCCCCACCCTTCCGAGGGGACGACTGTGGCTCCAGATTACCCCGGGGGATTGCCCCAGGCTTCCGCGCCACAAGGATGATGGCCCAAGTAGCGAAACGGAAGGCGGCCCGTCTTTAATTGCCGCTGAATAAAGCGAGTTTCTCCCATAGATCCGCCGAGTTCTTGAGCCTTGACGCTCGCAGCACTTTTCCGACTCATGGGAGAGCCATACCACAGTAAGCCGCCGCGGCAGAAGTTTTGCCAATACCTTTGGCAAACCTTGGATGACGCCTTTTTTTCATGCGACCCCGAAGGGCGGATCGTCATGACCAACCCTGCGTTTACCGCTCTGATGGAGAAGGACGGCCAGGCGGCGTTTCTTTGCCCCGACGAAGGCGTGGAATCCGCCGGGCTTTCGCGGATCATCGCCAGGTATAACCGGGAAGTGCTCAAAGACGGCCAAACCCGTTCCTTCGAGTTTGTGATGTCCTCCCCCGAGGGGCTGCGGTTTTTCCTCGTCACCAAAGGGCTTTGCCAGGAGAAATGCAGAAGCAAACGGACTCCCCCGAAGGTCATGGCCGTCGCGCGGGATATCACGGAGCTACGGGGAATCGAGCGGAAGATCATCGACACGGGCGATCTCGAAAAAGAGCGCCTTGGCCACGAATTGCGCGAAAATTTCTGCCAGCATCTGGTGGGCATATCGCTGCTTGGCAACGTACTTTTCGAGGAACTTTCACGCGCGGGGCTGGAGCAGGCGCGGTTCGCCCGGCAGATTTCCACGCTGGTGAAGGAGGTCGTCAGCGAAGTCCGAACCTTGGAAAAAGGGCTCTCGGCGGCGCACCTTGAGCAGGGGGAGGGGCTGGTGGAAGCCTTGCGCGACCTCTCGGAGACCGTGCGCTTCCAGGGGCGCGTGGATTGCGCGTTCCAGGCTCCGGCTTTCCTGCCGGAGGTTGCCCCCGGCACGGCCATGTACCTTTTCCGCATTGCCCAGGAGGCGGTTTCCAGCGCGTTGCGGCGCGGGCCGGTGCGGCGGATGGTCATCCGCTTCAAAGCCGTCCAGAGGGCGTTGGTGCTTTCGGTTCGGGACGACGGATCGGAATTCCCCCAGGGCGTGGAGATTGACGAATGGGCGCAGGGCGAGTTTCCCATTATGCACTACCGCAGCCGGGTCATCGGTGCGCGGCTGGAGTTCAAACGCGTCCCGCGCGGCGGAGTGGAGGTGGTTTGCAGCATCCCGCGCTACAGCCGTGCCCAGCCCAAGCCCAAGACTGAGACGAAGCACAAAAGGGTGAGCAAGCCCAAAAAGGAAGGCGTGGCGTAATACCCATTCTCATCAAAAATCAGACCTATAACTTGTTTTTTTTAAGCAGAGCGGCGTTGTCAGGCAGCGTCGCTATCTCAAGATAGCGCCACCGCCTTCCGCCTTGCTCTGCTTAAAAATCCCGGCGTTCTATTGTCCAATTTTTTCAGAGAATTGGTATAAATTCAGGCTTTCCCCGCGCCAGTTCGGCATTGCCAAGCGGCCCGGCCTTCTTTCAAATGGGCGCACCATGAATTTGAAGGAATACCTCGCCGCGCGTTGTGCCGTTGTGGACCAGGCGCTGGACCGGGCTCTCCCGAAGCCCACCGTCAAACCCGCCACCATTCACAAAGCCATGCGCTACTCGCTTTTTGCCGGGGGCAAACGGTTGCGGCCCGTGCTTTGCCTGGCGGCCGCCGAGGCTTGCGGGGGCGAGCTGGAACCGGCGCTGCCCGCCGCCTGCGCCGTGGAGTGCCTGCACACCTACTCGCTCATTCATGACGACCTGCCCTGCATGGATAACGACGATTTCCGCCGGGGCCGCCCCACCAGCCACAAAGTTTTTGGCGAAGGCATCGCCGTTCTCGCGGGCGACGCCCTGCTCACGCAAGCCTTTGAAATCCTGACCTCGGCCCCCGCCACGCCCCGCTACCCGGCGGCTGCCATGGTGCGCGAACTGGCCGTGGCCGCCGGGAGCCGCGAACTCATCGCGGGCCAGGTGGCCGACCTCGAAGGCGAGGGGAAGAAGGCCACCCTGCGCGAACTGCGCTTTATCCACCGGGCCAAAACCGCGGCGTTGCTAACGGCTTCCATCCGCCTCGGGGCGATGAGCGCCAATGCCGCGCCTGCCCGGCTGGAGGCGCTCACCGGCTTTGGCGAAGCTCTCGGCCTCGCCTTCCAGGTCATCGACGACATTCTGGACGTGACCCAGACGAGCGAAAAGCTCGGTAAAAGCGCGGGCAAGGATGTGGCTGCCCAGAAAGCCACCTACCCGGCTCTGCTGGGGCTGGAAAAGTCGCGCAAAGAAGCGCGGCGGCTTACGGCGGCGTCCTTGGATTCGCTTAAGCCATTGGGCAAGCGCGCCGACGTGCTTCGGGCATTGGGGGAATATTTGCTGCAACGCGAATATTGACCCCATAGCGCCCCAAGCACTCAAAACAACAAATCCACGGGATTCCTGTGTCGCGTGGGCGTCCCCGGTGGGGGCGCGTTTGTATACGTTGTTTTGCTCATTGCCAACAGAGTAATATCTCTCTATAAATTCTGAGAATTGCGACGCCGTTTGTGTCAAAATTGCGGAACTGCAAACCAATCATCCCGTGCCCAACATCCTCCAGAAAATTTGGGTCCTGTTTTTGGTCATGCTTTTGACCTTGGGGTGTGCTGTGACTTCCATCGCGGCTCCCGCGGCTCTCGCCGCCAAACCGGTGCCCAGCGTGCAGACCGACCAGCAAGAACTGAATGTTGTGATGGCGCGTTATGATTCGTGGAACCGCCGTAATCGGGATTTGATCGTCATTCTGGCCGCCCTGATGCTCTGTGGCTTGGTTTGCGCTTATTGGGCCCGCTCGGTTTACAGGAACCCGGTTCTCTGGTTTTTTGTCGGGTTTTTCCTCAATATTTTTTCATTCGCCCTCATTCTTGGTAGTTACCGCCGCCACCGTCACAAGCGGCGCTACCGGCGGGTCATCAGCTACTGGTACGTCAGCCGCTAGAACGGATCAAAAGTGAACCGCATCGCGCCTGGCACTTTTTGTGTACGTGGCGTCGTGGCCAGGCGGTGCATCCGCTGCGCCCAGTCCTGCACATTCTTGCGGTCGTGGGCATAAGGGGAGTAATCCCGGAAGGAAAACAGCGTCAGTTTGTCGAACTGGCGGTCGGCATATTGCGCGAGCAACTCGCCCGTCTCGCCATTGCGCAGCTTTGCTTCGAAAGCGATCGTCCCGTGCGTTAAGAGCGAGCCCAGCAGGTTCGCGCCGGGGATGACGGTGCCCACGCCGGTGTTGATGATGTTGCCTGGTACGTTGCTGGGGCGCAACTCCACCAGCGCCAGTTCCAGGCGCAGCGTCCGTTTGCCGGGTTGCTCCATGACTTGGAAACGCCCTCCCTTGGCGAACGCTTTCTGGAACTCCGCGCGCATATAGGCCGCCATGGCCCGGGCATCCGCCGTGGAAAGGCGCGGCGAAGCCCGCAAATACGCTGTATTCACCGGCGGAATGATGATGCGGTCGAACCCCTCCACGCGCCGCCATGCCGCGGGCTCCGGGGTTCTCCATACGCGGTCAAAAGGCGTGCGGCGGTGATCCGGCGCCATTGTCCCGGGATGTTCGAGGAAAGGGGAGGGCGGCGCGGGGCTGGCTTTGATGAGGCCCGCCTGGGCGTTGGAAAAAGCGAGCGCGGCCCAAAGCCAGCCAAGGCAGAGCAGGCGGACCGCCGCCGTGGTGGACCGGCAGAGAAAAGGGGAATTCATTGCCCCTCGAAATCGCAGCCCACCCCGCCCGTGTACTTGGAAAATTTGCAAAAACAGCAACGCAGGCCGCACCCAAACCCCCGTGGCTTGGGTGCGGCCAAGTTAAAAGCGGACCGTCGTTATCAGAGCGGATTGAGCGTCACCCGCATCGCCCCGGGCACCTTCACCGAAGGCGGCGTGGACGCCAGCCGCTGCATTTGCTGCGCCCAGTCCTGCACCGCCTTGCGGCTGTGGGCGTAAAAGGAATAGTCGCGCACGGAAGCCGCCGTGAGCTTGTCAAATTCGCGGTCGGAGTATTGCGCGAGCAACTCGCCCGTCTCGCCATTGCGCAGCTTCGCCTCGAAGGCGATGTGCCCGTGCGTCACCGCCGAGCCCACCACATTCGCGCCGGGAGCCACCACGCCCGCTCCCGTCAAGAGCACGTTGCCCGGCACGTTCGTCGGCTGCAACTCCACCAGCGCCAGCTCCAGCACCAGCGTTTTCGGGCCGTTGCGCAGCATTACATGGTGGCGGCCGTCGCTCGCGAAGGCGTTTTGAAATTCAGTCCGCATGTAAGAGGCCATCTCGTCGGCATCCTTCGCGGGCAGGCGCGGCGCCCGCAAATGCGAGGTGTCCACCGCCGGGATGGTGATGCGGTTGAACCCGCGCACCCGCTCCCAGGCGGCGGCGTTGGGGTTTCTCCAAACGCGGTTGAACGGCGTGCGGTCGGGGTCGGAGCCCATTGCGCAGGGGTGTTCGAGGAAACCGGAAGGCGGAGCGGGGCTGGCCTTTAAGAGACCCGCCTGCGCCGGGGAAAACGCCAGCGCGGCGCCCGCGCAAACGAGCGCCGCCGAGGCATACCATGAGGTCGAAGTAAGCTTCATATACCCCACGTTTCGGAAAAGATGCCAGTGCCGTTCTTGCCGATTGGGGGGTCAGACTTTGCCGGGGGCGGGGCGGGTGACCAGGTAAACCGCGTCATTGCGGCGCACCCGCGCAGGCACCGCCACGGCCACGCGTTCCCCGCGTTCGGCGCTGGGGCGCGCTTCGTGCTCGATTTGAATGGAAGCCACCGTTGCCCGCACCACGCCCGTCGTCGGCCCTTCGATGAGCAGTTCGTCGCCGAGGGCGAAGCGAGAGCCGCGCACCTGCACTTCCATGGCGCTTGCGCGTTTGTAAAAATTGACCACCTCGCCCACCAGCCGTTTGCTGCGGCTCGCCCGGCTGCCCCGGCCCGTCGTCCATTGGCCGATGGGCGTGCCCAGGTAAAACCCGCTGGAGAGTCCCCGGTGATAGGCCTGGCCAAGGCTGCCGCAAAGCCGCTCTTTCAGCGCCTCGAATGCCTCGCGCCAGCCCGGCTTGCCCTTGCGCGCGAAATAAAAATCAATCGCCTCGCGGTAAGCCCCCGTGACCGTTTCCACATACTCCGGGGTACGCGCGCGCCCCTCGATTTTGAGGCACGCCACGCCCGTCTCCAGCAATTGGTCCAAAAACGGCATCGTGCAAAGATCCTCGGGGCTCAAGAGGTAATTGGAGCCAAGCCGGTAGGAGATTTCCCCCTCTTCGTCCACGATTTTGTATTCGCGGCGGCACGGTTGCAGGCATTCACCGCGGTTGCCGGATTTGCCAAAGCGATCCTCCGAGAGAAAGCAGCGCCCGCTTAACGAAACGCACATCGCGCCGTGGGCGAACACCTCAAATTCCACGCGCCCCGCTTCCTCCCGGCCCAGCAGCCTTTCGAGGCCGCGCCGGATCGCTTTCAAATGCGCCAGCGTGCACTCCCGGGCCAGCACGAAGCGCCGCACGCCGAACGCGCGGTGGTAGGCCGCGATGGCTTCCGCATTGGAAACCGAGGCTTGTGTGGAGAGCGCCACCGGCAGCCCCAGCCGCGCGGCTTTCCCGGCCACGGCCAGGTCCCAGCAGATCACCTGGTCCACCCCGGCCTCCCGCGCCGCGCGCAGGATGCGTTCCGCCTTGGGTAGCTCGGGTTCGTACACAATGGTATTAAGCGCGAGGTAGGCGCGCGCCCCCGCCTGGTGGCATTCCGCCGCGATGCGGGGGAGTTGGGCGGGCGTGAAGTTCTTGTAATTGGCCCGCATGTTCATCCCTCGCATGCCGAAATAGACCGCGTCCGCGCCCGCCTGCAACGCCGCGCGCAGGCAGGTCCAGTCCCCGGCGGGGGCCATCAATTCGGGTTTCGGCGGCAAGGAACGCATCCCTCTATGATAGGGAAAAAGCTCCCCGCGTCCAAGGGTTTGATTATTTCGCGAATGTGGTAATACTGACCGCTTTGGCATTTGGCATCCATGAACCACCGGCTGGAACAGCTCGATTTTTTGAGGGGACTCGCGGCGCTTACCGTCGTGTTCAGCCACTTCATGGCCACCCTGCCTGCCACGCCATGGTGGGCCGTGCCGTTCGAATGGGGGCCGCTGCATATTGTCACGGCGGGGCACCAGGCGGTCGTTTTCTTTTTCGTCTTGAGCGGCTTTGTGCTTTCGCTCCCGTTTTTGGCGGGCCGGCCCACGCCATACCCTGCTTTTTTAATCAAGCGCGTGCTGCGGATCTACCCGCCCTACCTGTGCGCCGCCGCCGCCGCGTTCTACTTTCGGGAGCGGCTCTACAACGGCCCCGTGCCGGGCGTGGGCGCGTGGTTCAATACCTCGTGGGGCACGCCGGTGACGTGGAGTATTGTCAAAAACTACATCATCATGATTGGGCCGTTCCGGGGCAACGATTTCATCCCGGTGCTCTGGTCGCTGGTCCATGAAATGCGGATCTCGATCTTCTTCCCCGCGCTGGTGTGGCTGGTGATCCGCCGCCCCCGGGCCGCCGGGGCGCTGGCCTTTGCGGCGATGGCTGCCACTCTCGCGTGTTTCCAATTGCGCGACAGCGGCCACCTGCGCGAACCGCAGGGGCTGCAAACGCTCGAATACGTGGACTGCTTCATCGTCGGCGCGCTCCTGGCCAAATACCGCGCGCCCGCCGTGCGGTGGTTCGGCGGCCTTGCCCAGCCGGTGAAATGGGGCGCGCTTGCGGGCGGCGTGCTGCTTTACACCTACGTTTATTGGCTGCCCGGGCTGGCCGAGCGCATCCATCCCGGCGCGGGCGGCATTTTGGCCACGCAGGTGTGGGAGGAAACGGTGACCATGGGAGGGGTTTGCCTCTTCATCGTCGCCGCGCTGGCGTCCCGGCGGCTTGCCCGCTACATCGGCGCGCGGCCCATCCGGTTTTTGGGCGCCGTTTCCTACAGCCTCTATCTTTACCACGCCATCTGCCTGAAAGTGGCCGTCACCGCGCTCCAGGGCCGCCTGGCGCTGGGCTGGACGCTGCTCCTCGCGCTGGCGGCCTCGTTCATCGTCGCGGCGCTCAGTTATAAATGGGTGGAGCAGCCGTCCATCCGGCTGGGGCAGGGGATCGCCCGGCGGTTCTTTCCCGGCCCGCGCCAACGGGCCGCAGTGGAAGCAAATGCGCCGTAGCCGGAACTCCGTTATTTACAAGCGCCCGGCTTGTGGCCTACCCCTAGGGGCGTGATTACATTCCTTGCAGACGACCATTACGGCGCTCACCCCGGCGCGGTGCTTAATGAAGCCTTGGGTGAATTTCTGGCCGAGCCGTTCAAAAGCAGCCATCCCATTTTCTTCGCCGAAAACGACCTCTCGGCCCTCGAAGCGCCGGGCTTTGCCAAGGAATGTGAGTTGCTCATTTTGAATATGATCGGAGAAACCTGCGACCAGCCAGCGCCCGGGGCCGCCGCCGAGCGGGCCGTGCGCGCCTATGTGGAAGCGGGCAAGCCGCTCCTGCTGCTGCACGGTTCCAGCGCGGCGTTTTGGGAATGGGACTGGTGGCGCACCATGGTGGGGCTGCGCTGGGTGCGTCCGAACGATCCGGACGGCGTGGAGCCCTCCACGCATCCCGTGCGCCCGTACCTCGTTAGCGTCTCCAAATGCCGCCACCCGCTTTGCAAGCGCCTCAAGCCGATGGACCTGCCCAAGGACGAAATCTACACGCGCCTGGAGCAGGTCGGCCCCGTGACGGTGCTGATGGAAACCGACACCGATGAGGGCACCTTTCCTCAATGCTGGGAAAACACGACCCCGTGGGGCGGCCGCGTGCTGGGTTTCCTTTCCGGTCACTACCCGGAAGCGGTGCGGACTCCGGCCCTGGTGGAAAACGTCGCGACGTTGATCGAGGATCTGTTGAAAAAATAACGGATCGCTCGCGGCGGGAAGTTTGGGCCTTGGCCCTCTTCCCTTCCCGTGCGCGTTACTTCTTCTCCTCGGGCTTCTCGAGCGCGGCGCGGCGGCTTTCGATATAAGCCGAGCGCATGGCCACGTAGGGATCGAGCGTCCCGGCTTTCAGGCTGTCGTACTCGGGGTAATGCAGCGAAGTGTAATTGATCTTCTCGCCCGCCGTGATCGTCGGGCCCACCCACCAATCCGCATCGATGTAGAAGGCCGGGTTCAGGAACAAGTCGCCCGTGGTGCCCACCACGCCGCGCGGGCTTGAAGGGCCGAGAATCGGGAGGTTCAAATAGCACCCCGAAGGAATGCGATAGACCGCCAGGGTCTGGTCGAAGCTCGCCGGGTGCGCCTTGAGGTTCCAACGGCTGGCCGGGTCAAACAGGCCGCCGATGCCCACGGTCGTATTGACGACGAAGCGGGCCGTTTCGATGCCCGCGCCGGAGAACCGCCCTTCCAGCAGGTTGTTTACCCCGCGAATGGGGTATTTGACGTTCGTGAAGAAGCGGTCCACGCACTCGCGCACGGGCCGGGGTGCCACGTAGGAGTAGCCCTTGGCCACCGGCTTCAAAACCCAGCTATAAAGCTTGTCGTTGAATTTGAAAAAGAAGCGGTTCATCCCCTCCAGCGGGTCCGACACGGCCGGGGCCGCGGGCTTATCGCTGGCCGTTGTGGCGGCGTCTGCCTCGTTGGCGAAAGGGTCGTGGAACACGCCGTCATCCGCGGGCTTCGCGGCTTGCGCGAGCGGCGCAAGAGCGAGCAGCGCCAGGCAGGGGAGCAGTTTGGGCTTCATTTGATGTCGGGGGAGGAAAACTTCTTCGCTTTGATCTCGCTGATTAACCCGTCGTAGCCCGATTTGGCGATAATCACGTCAAATTGGTCGCGGTAATTTTTCACCAGGCTCACGCCTTCGATGACCACGTCGTAGACCTTCCAATCGCCCGCGGCGCTCTTTTGCATCCGGTATTCCACCGGGTGGTCCACTTTCGCCTTGGTGGTCAGGAGCAGCTTCACGGAGGCATAGTTGCCCTCCACGATTTTTTCGCCCTGATACTTGATTTGGTCCAGGTCGCCGTAGTAGGTGGCGATTTTATCGGAATAAGTCTCCTTTAAAAAGTCGCTGAAAAGAGCGGTGAACTCCGTTTTTTGGGCGGGGGTCAGCTTCGGCCAGTGGCGGCCCAGGCAGGCGCGGGCGCTTTCGTCCCAGGCGAAGCGGCTTTCCATGGCGTTGCGGATCAACTGGCGGCGTTCGCCCTTCTTGGCGTCCCCCTGCACCTTGGGGTCGTTGACAGAAGCCAGCACTTTGTCCGTGGTCGCCTTCACCTCGGCCATCGGACCTTGGGCAAAAGCGCCCGTAGCCAGGGAAAGCAGGCAAACGGCGGTGAAAAGGAAATGTTTCATGTGATAAAAAATATACTCCTCCGTGAACCGCGCATCAAGCCCGACTCAGTTGGCGGGCTTCGGGGCGGAAAGGTTGCCTTGCACGAATTTGGAGATCAGGCTCTCCACGTCCAGGGCCGGTTCGGTGCTGATGAGGCGCCCGCCCGGGGCAATGGCCGCGTCGCCGCCCGGGGTGATTTCCACGTATTTTTCCCCGATCAGCCCCTTGGTTTTGATCGAAGCGATGGCGTCTTTTTGCAGCACCACGCCATGTTTGATGCCAAAGACCACCTTTGCTTCGTAATCCTCCAGCCCGATGGACTTGATGCGGCCGATCTCCACCCCGGCGATCATAATCGAAGCTCCCGGCTGCAACCCGCTGCAATTGGTAAAGACCGCCTGCACTTCATAGCCGTTGGTGGCGAAGAAGTCGTTGCGCGCGACGCGCAGGCTCAGGATGGCCAGGCTCAGGACGCCGATGGCCACGAACAGGCCGACGAAAAATTCGAATTTGCGTGAATTCATAGGATGCGGCAAAAAAAGCTCTTACCCCAGCCGGATCGGTCCTTCAAGCTTGCCGTTGACGAACTGGTCGAGGATGGGAGCGGGATGGTTTCGAAGAGTTTCGGGGGTTTCGAGCGCGGCGATTTTGCCCTCGTGCAGCATGGCCACGTTCTGGACGATGTTGAAAATTTCCGGGATTTCGTGCGAAACGAGGATGCCCGTGAGGTTGAGCCGCTTGTGGGCGGAATCGAAAAGTTCGAGGATGGAGCGGACTACCATCGGGTCGAGGCCGGTCGTCGGTTCGTCGAAAAGGATGATCTCCGGGGCGCGCACCAGCGTGCGGGCCAGCGCCACGCGTTTGAGCATGCCGCCGCTCAACTGCGCCGGGTACTTGGCCCCGGCGTCCGCCAGGCCCACCAAGTCCAGTTCCGTCATCACGCGGCGGCGGATTTCCGGCTCGCTCATGCCGGTTTTTTCACGCAGCGGGAAGGCCACGTTGTCGTAGACCGTCTCCGAATCGAAAAGCGCGCCCGACTGGAACACGTAACCCACGCGGCTGCGCATCTGCTCCAAGTCGCGGCGGGCCATGCGGTTCACGTCCTGGCCGTCCACGAACACGCGGCCCGCATCCGGCTTCACCAGGCGTACGATGTGGCGCAGCAGCAGGCTTTTGCCGCTGCCGGAAAGACCCACCAGCGCGGTGAATTCGCCCGCCTTCACTTCGAGCGAAACCCCGCGGAGCACTTGCTGGCCGCCAAACGTTTTCCAAAGCTCTTCGATGCGGATCATGGCGCTATTTAATCAACGAGGTCATCAGGTAATCCCACACCAGAATCAGCACCGAGGCGTTCACCACCGCCTGCGTGGTGGCCGTGCTCACGCCTTCGGCTCCGAAGCGGCTGCGGAAGCCTTTGTAGCAACAGATCCAGGCGATCAGGAGCCCAAAGCTCATCGCCTTCCAGGTGCTGTTGAAAATGTCCTGCAACACCACGTAGTTTTGCATTTCCCCGAAATAAACCCCGGAGTTGAGCCCCAGCACGCGCACCCCCAGCAGGTAGCCGCCGAAAATCGCCACCACGTTGAAAATCGCCGAGAGCAGCGGCATGGCCACCACCAGTGCAACCAGGTTGGGCACCACCAGGTAGCGTATCGGGTTCAAGCCCATCAGCTCCAGCGCGTCGATCTGGTCGTTGATG
The DNA here is from genome assembly GCA_964513965.1 of uncultured Chthoniobacteraceae bacterium. Taxonomy (GTDB): domain Bacteria; phylum Verrucomicrobiota; class Verrucomicrobiia; order Chthoniobacterales; family Chthoniobacteraceae; genus UBA695. The sequence continues at coordinate 94,186 of CAZEOO010000004.1, read as the reverse complement.
CGCATGATGCCGATTTGCGCCGTAATGGAGGAGCCCGCGCGCCCTGTCACCATCAGCGCCGAGAGCACCGGCCCCAGTTCCCGCAGCAGCGAGAGCGACACCAGCGGCCCCAGGAACGCGTCCGAGCCCACCCGGCGCAGAATGGGGTGGCCTTGGAGCGCCAGCACCATGCCCGTGAACACCCCGGTAAGGCAAATGACGGGCAGCGACTTCCAGCCGATGAACCAGAGCTGCTTCAAAATGCGGTCCCACTTGATGGGGGGCGCGAAACAGCAGGCCACGGCTTCCGCCAGAAAAAGGGCGCATTGGCCAAGCTGCGAGAACCCGTGGATGGCCCAACGCCCCAGGCTCGTGAAAAAGGCAGTCATAGAATGGCCGCATGGCGGCGCGCCGGAACCACTTGCCCGCGCGACGGGTCAAAATGAGCCTCGGCCGTTGTCGTATGATGGAAGCGGAAATTCATCGAAACGAGGATTCATGTAAGCCCCGATGGGGGGTGAATGTCAAGGGCCGGACGCCCAAATGAAGCGGCTTGGCGGTTCTTTTTGGCAAATGTGAACTTTTTTTCCCGGTGGCGGATTCCTGGCTCGACTTTCCCGCGCAAAATCCCTTTCCCTTGTCCTTGTTAACGAACGGAACGCCTGCATCTTATCAGCGCCCATGTCCCCAAAAACCCGTTACGTCCTCGATACCTGCGTCATTCTCGAAGATCCCCAAGCCCTGTTCGCCTTCGGCGAGCATGAAGTCGTCATCCCCGTGGAAGTGCTTTCCGAAACGGATCGCAAAAAAACTGAGCGCAGCGAAATCGGCGCCAACGCCCGGGAATTCCACCGCCTGCTGGAAGAGGCGTTGAACCCGACGATGTTCTCCGATTTCATGGCCGACCCGGAAAAGGCGGTGCCCACCCCCGGCGGCGGCACCTTGCGCATCACCGGCCTCAAGGGCGCTTACGGCAAGGCCCACCGGCTGGAGGAGGCCGCCACGGAAGCCTTTGGCGGTTCTTCCATCATGGATAACCGCATCCTCTGCGCCGCCTTGCGGGAGCAGAAAGCCCTCAAGGAAAAAGCCCGGGGCAAAACCTCGCGCGTGGTGCTTGTGACCAACGACATCACCCTGCGGCTCAAGGCCCAGGTCTGCGGCCTTGTGGCCGAGAAATACCGCCGCATCAGCGCCAGCCGGGAGGAAACCGCGCTTCTTTCCGAGCCCATCCCCTCCCTCGTGCTGGAGCCCACGCTTTTCCAACGCTTCGCCACCAAGGGGATGCTGGAGTTGGACGAGGACCAGCGCCCCGCCAACCGCTTCGCCTCCTACGTGCTGGTCGGCAGCGGCGTCGGGCACGCCATCCCCGCCCGCATCTGCGGTTCGCTCTTGCGGCGGCTCAAAATTCCCAAGTGCTACGGTGGCCGCCATGGCACCGAAATCCGTCCGCGCAACCTGGAGCAGACCTGCTTCTACGACGCCTTGCTTGACCCGGAGATCCAGATCGTCACCGCCGCCGCGCGCGCGGGCACCGGCAAAACGCTGCTTTCCGTCAACTCCGGCCTCATCCACCTCGACGCGGGTACTTATCATAAAATGTGCGTGGCGCGCGCTACCGTCGGCATCGGCAAAGACCTGGGCGCGCTCCCCGGCGGCCTGGAGGAAAAGCTTTTCCCCTGGACGCGGATGATCTACGACGCCCTGGACCGCATCTTCACCCCGGCACAGAAGGAGGCGGACAAGCGCACCCGCGGCGCGCTGCCGCACAAAGCGCCTTCGCCCGTGCAGCTTGCCAAAGGGCCGCAACAAGCCGCGCCCAACGGCGGCAAAATCCACAAGCCGTACGACTTTTTGCTCGAACAGGGGTTGCTCGAAATCGAGCCGCTTTATTACCTGCGGGGCCGCTCCATTCCCAACGCCTTCTTCATCGTGGACGAGGTGCAGAACATCAACTTGAGCGAGCTAAAGACCATCGCGACCCGCATGGGGGAAGGCTCCAAGCTGGTCTTGATCGGCGATCCGAGCCAGATCGACGCCCCATACCTGAGCCCCGAGAACAACGGGCTCGTCCATGCCGCCCGGCGCTTCGCGGGCCAGCCCATGCACGCCCACGTGGCCTTGCAAAAAGGCGAGCGCAGCCCGCTGGCGGAACTGAGCGCCAAGCTGCTGTAAGGCCATGGGACCCATGGGACCTATGATAAACGCCTCCTGGCTTTCTCTGTGCCCTCCGTGCCTCTGTGGTGAAATTCTCCTGTAATCTATAGTTGCCCGTTTTTTCCCACATGGGCATACTCCCCCCCGCATGAAATTCATCGAGACCGTTTTCTCGAAACTGCAACGCCACCCGAAACGCATCGTGTTCCCGGAGGGCGCGGAACCCCGCGTGCTGCACGCCGCCGCGGAGATGGTCAAACTGCGCATCGCCGCTCCCATCGTGCTCGGCAACATTGCGGAAATCGAACGCATTGCCGCCATCGAGGGCATCAATCTTTCCCACATCGGCTTGATCGACCCCGCCTCGGCAAGCGATCTGCCCATGTTCTGCACGTGGCTCAACCGCATGCAGCGTTACCGCAACCTCGGCCCCGGCGAAGCCCAGAGCTTCCTGGTCAACCCGAACTACTTCGCCGCCATGATGGTGCAGCACGGCCAGGCCGACGGCTTGGTGGGCGGCGTGAGCGGCTACGCGGGCTCGCTCTTGCGGCCCCTCTTCCAGTTGGTCAAGCCGCTGCCCGACGTCTCCTTCATTTCAAGCTGCATGGTCATGGCGCTCAAGGATTCGGCGTATGGCGAAAACGGCGTCCTCTTCTTTGCGGATTGCGCCGTCATTCCCGAGCCGACGGTGCCGCAACTGGCGCAAATCGGCGTCCAAGCGGGCAAACTTTGCGCGCAACTCACCGGCACCCGGCCCCGCGTCGCTTTCTTAAGCTTCTCCACCAAAGGGAGCTCCAAGCACGCTTCCGCCGAGAAAATGGCCGCCGCCACCGTGCTGGCCAAGAAAGCCGCCGAAACCGCCGAGATGGATATTGAAATCGACGGCGAGTTGCAGGCGGATACCGCGTTGCTGCCGGAACTGGGACGCCGCAAAGCCCCCTCAAGTCTCGTCGCCGGGCGCGCCAACGTCCTCATTTTCCCGGATTTGAACAGCGGGAACATCGCCGCCAAGCTCGTCGAGCACCTCGCGGGTGCGGAAGCCTACGGGCAAATTCTCCTGGGCCTCTCCAAACCGTGCGCCGACCTCTCCCGTGGCGCCACCGTGGAAACCATCGTCGGGGCCGCCGCCATCGTGGGGCTCCAAGCCATTCAATACCGCAAACTTTACCCCTCCGATGGTTCGGAGGATCAACCGGAAACCGAAGTCTAACCCCCCACCTCCCCCCAGTCCCCCAGTAGTGAACACCGTCACCCCTCGCCTCTTCATCGCCGCCACCAAGCAGAACGACGGTAAAACCACCTCCGCCCTCGGCCTTTTCTCCGTTTTAAAAAAACGGCTCGGGCGCATCGGTTTTATCAAACCCGTGGGGCAGCGGTTCGAGGAAGTGGATGGCAAGCGCATCGACGAGGACACGGTCTTGATCGACCGCACCTTCAGCGTCCAGACGCCGATTGAGGACATGAGCCCCATCGCCGTGGTGCCCGACTTCACCCGGCGCTACATCGACAACGCCAATAACGAGCATCTCGTGCGCCGGCTCCAGAATTCCTTCGACCGCGCCTGTTGGGAAAAAGACTTTTGCATCATCGAGGGAACCGGCCACGCCGGGGTCGGCTCTGTGTTCGATCTTTCCAACGCCCGCGTGGCCAAGCTCCTGGGCAGCAAAGTGCTGCTCGTCACCAAGGGTGGCATCGGACGGCCCATCGACGAAGTGGCCTTGAACAAAGCCCTCTTCGACAAGGAAGGCGTGGAAGTGGCCGGGGTGGTCATCAACAAAATCCTGCCCGAGAAATTCGAGTTCGTGAAAGACTTCTGCCAGCGCGGCTTGGCCCGGCTCGGCATCGAAATGGTGGGAGCCATGCCCGTGGAGCCGGTGCTTTCCAGCCCCACCTTGAACGAAATTTGCAAACAAGTGCGGGGCCGCTTCGTCAACTCCCGCTCCGAGGCGCACCGAAAAGTGGAGCGCACGATTATCGGCGCCATGGAATCGAGCCACGTGATGGAGGAATTCACCCCCGGCACGCTGGTCGTCACGCCCGGGGACCGCGAGGACATCATCCTGGCGGCGCTTTCCACCACCGCGCTGATGGAGCCGCAGCACAAGGGGCTCACGGGCCTCATTCTTTCCGGCGACATGCTCCCGCACCCGACGGTGCTGAACTTGATCGCCCAATCGGCCCTGCCGGTCATTGCCAGCCCGATGGACAGCTACACCGTGGCCAGCGCGATCCACACGATGCTCATCAAGACCCTGCCGGGTGACTACGAGAAGATCCACCGCATCCAGGCCATGGTCGAGAAGTACATCGACATCGACCGCATCCTGGAAAAGATCGGCGTTCCGGGGAAATAGTTCGCCCCGCGCATTACTCCAGCCTGCGCATGAACTCTGCGGGCTTTCCTCGTTACGAATCTCCAGATTCGTAACGCAAGTTGTCTGCGAATCTCTGATTCTAAAAACGACCGCGGGAATCTGGAGATTCCAAGACAACGGCGTTCCCAATCTGGAGATTGGGAACGAGGAAAAGCGAGAAGCGAAAACGGGTTCTGTATTTCTTTGCGCCTTTGCGGCTTTGCGTGAGGTCTCTTTACTCCAGCCCGCGCATGAACTCGGCGGGCTTATCCTGGTAAAACTTGCGCCCTTTTTTGAGCGCCTCGCGGTATAGCTCCGGGGCGCGGGCGTCGATTTCGCCAATGACGGGACCCGCTTGCACCCACAGGTTGGCGTGGTGCTTCAAATCCGCCCGCAGCGCGTCCAGGTCGTGCGCGTCTCCGGCGAGCTGGCCCAGGGCGTCGAGCTTCTTGATGCGGCGGTCCGCTTTGGATTTTGAAAACGCGCGGCGCAGGATGCGCAACTGGTACCAAAGCTCTTTGACTCGTTTGCGCCACGTGTGGAAGGCGGCGGGGCTGGGGCTGCGGCGGTATTCGGCCAGCGCGCGGCGGCCCTGGCGGTAGGTTTTGCAAACCGAGGCGCGCAATTCCTCCTGGGTCAGCGTTTTGAGCGGCCAGTTTTGCAGCCGGCCCCGGGCGGCATCCAGGTGGGCCAACACGCGACGCTTGGTGATGGTTGCCTTGGCGTCGGCTTCGTTGCGGCGGGTTTCGAAAACGGCGCGGATGGCGGCAAAATCGTGCTCCTTGGCCGGGGCTGTCTGGATGAGCGCGGCCAGGGTCTTGAGGCGCACCTCGGCATCGCGCATGGGGCCGAGCAGGCGGCCCGCGTTTTGCAAGGCGGCTTTTTCGGCCTGCCTGCGGCGGTTGCCGAATTTGGGAGCTGCCAGCCGGAACATGGCTTTCAATTTTTTGAGGGATTTGCGCGCTTCGTGGACGGCTTCCACGGGGTCGCCTCCCTTGCGCAGCACCGCGCAAACGGCGTCCATTTGTTCCCGGACAATGCGCCGGAGACCTTCGCCGGGGGATTCGTTGGAACGGCGCTCGATGGAAGCCGCTTTCATTCCCGGGCCAGGTTGGGGTTGCTGTAGGCCGCCTCCCCGCTCACGTCCCGGCCCAGCCACTCGGGCGGCTCGAAGCCGTGCGCTTCTTCCACGGTTTCGAACTCCACCTCGGCCACCACCAGGCCGTCGTTGATGCCGCCGTAAACGTCGATCTCCACCGTCAGGCCGTTCCATGGAATTTCGTGCCGGGTTTTGCGCAGACGCCGCCCGGCGGTAAGTGGCCAAAGGGCGTCGAATTGCCCGGGGGAAAGCTCCGTCTCCAGTTCATCGCGCGCGAAGCCGTTGGGGGCTCCCTTCGCGGTGATGAAAAACGCCGCGCCCTTCTTGCGCAGGCGCACGTGCCGCCCGTGGGGCTCCAGGGCCAGGTAACCCTGCTCGATGGCCACCCCGGCCGACCGCTCGAACTCCGGCGGGAGGGTTTTTACGAGAAACTTGCGCTCGATTTCCTGTTTCATATTGCCGCATTGCAGAGTTGTCAGGAAGCGGGCGATTGGCAAGAATGTTTGCCGGGGATTTGCCTATCCAAAACGGCGTTTCCCGCTAGATTGGACATTGTTGGACATTGAACAAGGTAAGCCCAGGTGCCACTGCGAATGAAAAAACGCGTTCTCATCCTTTCCGCCAGTGCGGGTTCGGGCCATGTCCGGGCCGCCGAGGCGTTGGCCAAAAGTTTCGCCGAGGAGCCCGAGGTGGAGGCGGTGGAGCATCTCGACGCGCTCAAGTACACCAACAAGCTTTTCCGCACGTTTTACTCGAATTTCTACCTGCGGCTGGTCAAGTCCGCCCCGGAGATCCTCGGCTGGGCGTACAAGGTGAGCGATGAGCCGTGGAAAACCGACGCCATGCGGCTGCGGCTGGACCGGCTTCAATCCCAACGGCTCGTGCGCTTCATCCGGCGTTTCCGCCCCGACATCGTAATCTGCACCCACTTCATGCCCACGGGGATCATCGCCCATTTGATCGAAAAAGGGCTGGTGCAGGCGCATCTTTCCGTGGTCGTTACGGACTTCGACATGCACTCGATGTGGCTGGCGCGCGCTTTTCACCGCTACTTCGTGGCGATGGAGGAGACGAAGGCGCATCTCGTAGCCCTGGGGCTGCCGCCGGAGCGCGTGACGGTTTCGGGCATTCCCGTGGACCCGGTGTTCGCCGCTTCCGCCGACCGCGCCGCCCTGCGCCGGGAAATGGGGCTCGACCCGGAGCGGTTCACGCTGCTTTTTTCGGCGGGCGCTTTCGGGGTCAGCCCGGCGGAGTTCGTGGTGGCGCGGCTCCAGCAGATGCGCCACCCCATCCAGACGGTGGTGATTTGCGGCAATAACCCGGTGTTGCAGGCGAGGGTGGAGGCGCTCGTGGCCGGGAACCCCAATTTCCTGGTTTGCGGGTACACGCGGCGGATGCACGATTTTATGAAGGCGGCGGATCTTTACCTGGGAAAACCGGGCGGCCTGACCACGGCCGAGGCGCTCGCTTGCGGGCTGCCCATGGCGGTGCTGGGGCCGATTCCCGGCCAGGAGGACCGCAACAGCGACCACCTGCTGGAGGAGGGGGCCGCCATCAAGTGCAACGAAATCACCACCATCGCCTTCAAGCTCGACCGCCTGCTCGATACCCCGGAGCGGCTCGAAGCGATGCGGGAAAATGCGCGCCGAATGGGCCGCCCCTTCGCTGCGAAAACCATCGTCCGCACGCTGCTGGAGGATAACCTGCCGCCATTGCAGATCGACGCCACCCGGCGCGAGCAAATCGCCGAAGCGGCCTCGGGGGAGATTTAGCTTTTTTCATGTTCACCGATTACCACACTCACACTCCGCTTTGTCACCATGCCGAAGGCTGGCCGGTGGAATACGCTCGCGTGGCGCTGGAGCGCGGCCTGGACGAACTGGGCCTGGCGGACCACAGCCCCATGCCCGCCGAATTGGAGCCCTTCGACGACTGGCGCATGAGCCTCGCCGATCTTCCCCGCTACTTCGAGGCCGTGGAGCAGGCCCGCGCGACTTACCCGCAACTGCCCATCCGGTTGGGGCTGGAGGTGGATTATATTCCCGGCCATGAGGCTTGGATCGAGGAACTGGCCGCGAAGACCCACTGGGATTACTTGATCGGCAGCGTGCATTACATCGCCCCCGGCTGGGATGTGGATAACCCGGCTCATATTTCGCGCTTCGATTCCCATCCCGTGGAGTTCATTTGGGCGCTCTACTTCGGCGCGCTGGAGCGGTGCGTGCGCACCGGGTACTTCGACTTTATCGCGCACCCGGATTTGCCGAAAAAATTCGGCCACCGGCCCTGCTCGGATCTGCGCCCGTTTTATGAACCCGTGATCGCGGCGCTGGCGGAGACGGGCACGGCTTTTGAGATCAACACCGCCGGGCTGCGCAAACCGGCTGGGGAGTGTTACCCCGACGCGCTCTTTCTCCAGCTTGCCCGCGAGGCGGGCGTGAAGCTGCTCATCAATTCCGACGCGCACGCGCCGGAGGAGGTGGGCGCGGGCTTCGATACCGCGCTGGCCCTGGCCAAAGCGGCGGGGTTTACGGAACTGGTGCGGCTGGAGGGGCGCAAGAAACATTTGGTGAAGCTCCCGTGAAGCTGCAAGCGCGTAACCGCCACGTCACTTTCCCCCGCCGCCCGCTGGTGATGGGTATTTTGAATCTCGAATCGGATTCGTTTTCGGGCGACCGCGTGGAGAATGTGGAGATCGCCCTGCGCCGGGCCCGCCAGATGGTGACCGAAGGGGCGGACATCGTGGACGTGGGGGCGGAGACGGCTTCGACGGCCGTGGCTCCCGTCTCCGAAGCGGAGGAAATCGCCCGGCTGCTGCCGTTCGTGCGCCGGTTCGCCGCCGAGGTGGCAACTTTCCCCGCGCCGGAAGATCCCGAGCAGCTTTTTCCGCCGCTGCTATCTATCAACACGTGGCGGCCCGGGGTGGCCCGCGCCGTTCTGGCCGAAGGGGGCGATTTATTGAACGACCTCGGCGCGCTGCCCACCGCAGAGAACGCGGAGATTTGCGCCGAAGCCGGGGCTGCGCTGGTGCTCATGCACAACGAGGGGACGCCGAAGGTGTTCCACCCCTACCGCGCTTATGACGATGTGATGGCGGCGCTGGAGGCGTTTTTCGAGGAGAAGATCGCGCTGGCGCAAGCGGCGGGGCTCGCGCGCGAGGCACTGGTGCTCGACCCGGGCATCGGTTTCAGCAAATTGCGCGACGACAACCTGCGCATTCTGAACCGGGCGGGGGAGTTGCTTCGCTTTGAGCGGCCCGTGCTGCTGCCCGTTTCGCGGAAGTTGGTCATTGGCGAGGTGCTTGGCGGCATTCCCGCGCCCGAACGCGACGCCGGGACGGTGGCTTGCATCGCCGCCGGGGTGCGGCGCGGGGTGCAGATCTTCCGCGTCCATAACGTGCGTGCCGCGGTGCAGACGATCCGCACGGTGCGCGCGGTAATTACCGGCGCTTCGGCTTGAGACCGAGGTGGCGTTGCAGCAGCGCCGGGCGCTCGGCGTGAAAGCGTTCGTCGCGCCGGGTGGCGCTGAGACCGCCGCCTTCGTAGTCCGCGATGATTTCGTCCAGGTAGATTTTTTCGATTTTCGGGTCGCCGAAACAACGGAGGTTCAAGGCGTAGTCCGCCAGGGTCGGGTATTGCAGTTCAAAGAGGCCGTGGCGGGCGAAGATGCGCCGATCGTAAAAGATCCCCTGTTGGCATGGGGTGCGGGTGCGGAATTTCTGCGCCGTCCAGGGGCCGTCCCAAACGAGGTTGCGGTCGTGCATCAGCACGTTGCCGTAAAGAAAGCCGATCTTGCGGCCAGGGACGCGGCTTGCCGCGCGGGCGAGGGCTCCGGGGCGCAGGGTGTCGCCCGCCCCCAGGAAGTAAAGATAGCGGCCCCGCGAGCGGGCGATGCCTTTGTTCATGGCGTCGTAAACGCCTTCATCCCGCTCGGAAACCGATTCGCGCACGGCGTCTGAATAGGATTCGATCACCTCCAGTGTTCTGTCGCGCGAGCCGCCGTCGATGATGACCAGTTCCCAAAGCTCCCTGGGCTGTTTGAGCACGGAGGCAATGGAGCGTTCCAGCTTGGCCGCCGCGCGGTAAACCGGGATGACCACGGAAAACAAGGGGCCGCCCCCCGGTTCGGGGACGCTTTGGAGCCATTCGCGGGTGCGCTGAGCCAGGGTGCAGAGAGGCATGGCTTGGGGGGGAAGCTAGGGCGCCGCGGCGAGGACTTCCGAGGCCGTCGCCGCATGGCGCTGGAGTTCGCACAGATCAGCCCCGACCATTTCATGGACGAGGTCGCCAAAGGAATGCTGGGAGCGCCAGCCGAGCGCGGCGTGGATTTTCGCGGGGTTGCCGACGAGTTGCTTCGGCTCCAGGCGGCGTTCGAGGGCGTCATCGTGCACCACGTAGTCCCGCCAGGGCAGGTCCACTACGTCGAAGGCGGCCTCCACGAAGTCGCGCACGCTATGGGTGACGCCGGTGGCCACGATGTAGTCGTCGGGGTGCGAGTGCTGGAGCATCATCCACATGGCCCGCACGTAGTCGCGCGCGTGGCCCCAATCCCGCCGCGCGGTGAGGTTGCCCAGCACGAGCTTTTCCTGCAAGCCCAGCTTGATGGCGGCGGCGGCGCGCGTGATTTTGCGCGTGACGAAAGCCGGGCCGCGCCGGGGGGATTCGTGGTTGTACAAAATGCCGTTGCAGACGAAGAGGCCGTAGGATTCGCGGTACACCCGGGCCATTTGCGTCATAAACGCCTTGGCGCAGCCGTAGGGGCTCGTGGGGCGGAACTTGGTTTCCTCGGTTTGCGGGGTTTCGGCGGCGTCGCCAAAAACTTCCGCCGAGGAGGCGAGGTAGATGCGCGTGGAGCCCCCCAGGCCACGGGCGGCTTCAAGCAGCCGCAGGGTGGCCATGCCGATTTCCTCGGCGGTCGGCTCCGGGATTTCAAAGCTGCGCCCCACGTGGCTCTGGCCGCCCAGGTGGTAGATTTCGTCGGGGGCGATTTCGCCGAAAATGCGGCTCCAGGTGCCGCTCTCGGCCAGGTCGCCGTGGTGGAAAAAGAGGCGGTTGCCCAGCAGGGTGGGGTTGGCGGCCAGCGGCGCGATGGCCGAGGCGCGGGCGGTCCCGGCGCGGCGCACCAGCCCGTGAACTTCGTAACCCTTGGCCAAGAGAAGCTCCGCCAAATACGAGCCGTCCTGGCCGGTAATGCCAGTAATAAGAGCGGTGGGCGGGGAGGCTTGGGCGGCGGGCATGGGGCGAATCCTTCGGTGTTTGGTGCCGAGGGATTCGCGTGCCGCGCGCAGTTTGGATGTAGCTTGTCTTTTTGCCCTGGGGCGGCGTTGTCAGTCCCGGGCAGTATCACAGATACAGCCCGAGCCTTCCGCCTTGCCCCAAGCCAAAAATCCTGCGCCTGGGTAAGTGCTACGGCTCGTCGTTCGGGAAAACCGGCAGGGGCTTGCACTGCCGCCAGGCTTCGGTGAACGCGGCGGAGAAATCCAACGCTTCGCCGATCACTTTTTCCATGTCCATGTAGCGGTAGGTGGCCAGGCGGCCCAGGAAGGAGACGCCCGGTTCGCGGGCGGCCAGTTCGCGGTATTGCCGCAGGAGCCGCAGGTCGTTTTCAAGCCGTTTGGGGTAATACGGCGGATCGTTCGGCCCGGTTTCCTTGCTGTATTCCTTGAAATAGACGGTCCGCTCATGGTCTTCCCATGGCGTGAAGTGCCGGTGCTCGTGGATGCGCGTAAACGGCACCGCCGGGTCGCTGTAGTTGAGGACGGCGTTGCCCTGGAAATCTCCCTCGGCTTCGCCGCGCTCGAAGGTGACGGTGCGGTAGCTGAGCCGCCCGAGACGGCAGCCAAAGTACGAATCCAGCGGCCCGGTGTAGAAGGTGTGGGCCGCGCCGTCGGGTGAAGCGGGAGCGGCGGGGCTGAAACGGACGCCGAGCCGCACTTCGATGCCGGGGTGATCCAGAATATTTTGTACGATGGAGGAGTAACCATCTTCGGGGATGCCCTGCCAAACCTTGTCGTAGTAGTTGTCGTCGTAGTTGAAGCGCACGGGGAGCCGCTTCAGGATGGATGCGGAGAGTTCGCGCGGCTCGCACCCCCACTGCTTGAGGGTGTAGCCGTAAAAGAAGGTTTCGTAGAGGTCGCGCCCGATCATTTTGAGGGCCTGCTCCTCGAAGTTGCGGGGTTCGCCGATGGAGGCATCCCCCAGCGAGGCGATGAAGGCGCGCGCTTCCGCGGGATTGAGGGTTTTGCCGTAAAACTGGTTGATGGTGTGGAGATTAATCGGCAGCGAAAAGACGCCGCGCGGGGTGACGGCCTTGACTCGGTTGACCCAGGCGCGGAATTTGCCGAAGCGGTTGACGTATTCCCAGACGCGCTGCTGGCTGGTATTGAAAATGTGCGGCCCGTAGCGGTGAACCATCACGCCGGTGGCGGCGTCCCGTTCGGTATGGCAGTTGCCCGCGACGTGGTCGCGTTCGTCCAGCACGGTGACCCGGCAGGGGAGGGTTTCGGCCAGGGTGCGCGCAAGGACGGCTCCGGAAAAACCAGCGCCGACAACCGTAAAACGAGGAAGGTCATTCATACCTGTTGCGTCAGTTTTTGGATGAACGGGGTGGACGAGTCAACACTTCCTCATAGAAATCGAGCGTGGCGCGGGCCGTGGCTTCCCAACTGAAACGGGCCGCCTGCCGCTGCCCGGCTGCAATGATGGCGGCCCGGCCGGCCTCGCCGGCTTCGAGGCCCAGCATGGCGGCGCAGAGGGCTTCGGGGCTGGCGGGGTCGATGTAGGTTGCCGCGTCGCCGCCGATTTCCGGCAGGCTGGAGCGGTTGCTGCAAATGACGGGGCAGCCGCAAGCCATGGCCTCCAGCACCGGCAGGCCGAAGCCCTCATACCAGCTTGGGAAAAGCAGCCCGGCGGCTCCTGCGTAAAGTTCCGGCAGCGCGGCGTCGGGCACGTAGTCCAGCCGCCGCACCATGCCCGCGCGCTCCATGGCCGCTATTTCGGTCAGCACGGCGCGGCTTTTCCAGCCTTTGCCGCCCGCCATGCGCAGCGGCAGACGGCGTGGGCTGCGTTGCCAATAGAGGCGCATGGCCTCCAGGAGGGTTCGATAGTTTTTGCGGGGTTCGATGGAGCCGACGGCCAGCCAATAGCCTCCGGGTGCCTGAGGCGCGGGCGGCGGCTGGATGCGTGAAGCCTCGGGGATGGCGGCGTGGGGTACGCCGTTCGCTTGCAGCCAGCCGGGCAGGAGGCGCTCGAATTCCGCGCGGGAGGCTTTCGAGACGAAGAGAAAGCCATCGGCGCGCTGAAGCGCCTCGCAAAGGCCGCGCTGGCAGTTGAGGCGGTTGGCCTCGGTGGTGAACTCCGGGCAGGCCCAGAAGCTGACGTCGTGCACCACTACGACGAGCCTGGCGCGGCCCACCGCGGGCGCCTGGAAGGAGTTGCTTTGCACGATGTCCGGGCGGCCCGGCAGCGTGCCTTTGCCCTGCGCCACGGCTTTCCAAATCGCCGCGGCGTCGGCACGGCTGCAACCCAGCAGCGGGTGGTGAACGCCGGGGCCCTCGAGCCGGGTTCCATGCTGAGTGTGCAGCGGGCGTTTGTGGCCAAAGTGGTGGTAGAGGTAATACTCGTGCTGCGGCGCGATTTGGACCATCGCCCGGATGAGGGCGTCGGCATACCAGGCGCAGCCCGCCTTGGCGTCGCAGGTTTGGGCCACGTCGAAGCCGATCTTTAATCGCCCGCGCATAGCCAGCCCTCCAGGGTGTTCAAAAGTTCGGCGGTGACGGGGAAGCGGAACGCGTCGGCTTGCTGGAGGGCGGTTTCGGCGATCCAGGCGCGCCGCAGCCGCTTGGAAACGGGGTGGCCGCAGCCGGGAATGCGCTCGTCGTCCACGATGACGTGGGCGAGGTTCAAGAGCCAGCGCAGCGGCGGCACGGGCGAGTGACGCATGACGACACTTAAGATTTCCCGGTGCACTTTCACGCGCTGGCTCAAGGTTTTCGTCTCGCCGTGCAGGCGCGAGCCCGCGAGTACCGCGCCTTCGAGGTAATCGAAGCGCACGGTGCGGCCCACGCGCAGCCAGTAATCGTAGTCCATGGCCCAGTTGAGCCGGTCGTCGAAGCTCCCGAAGCGTTCCAGCACCTCGCGCCGCCAAAAGACGGCGGGCTGGCAGAGATAACAGACCTCCAGCAGCCGGGTGTAGTTCCACGGTTCGGTGGGGTAGGCTTCCATGGGCGAGCCGTCCTCGTGCAGATGCAGCGCGTCGCCATAGACGCACAGCGAAGCGGGGTTGGCCGCGAAGTGGCGCGCCACGCGCTCCAGCGCGCCGGGGAGGTAAACGTCGTCGGAGTTGAGGTAGGCGAGGATGTCGCCCCGCGCCTCGCGCAGCCCGGCGTTGATGGCGTCTGTCTGGCCGCCGTCGGGGTGGGAGACGAAGCGGATTTTATCCCCGTAGCTTTGGAGGATTTCCACGGTGCCGTCGTCGCTGCCGCCGTCGTGGACGAGAATTTCGAGATCGCTCGGGTTGCCAGGGTTGTTTGGAAATTGAGCCAGCAGGCTGTCGATGGTTGCGCGGATGAAGCGCGCCTGGCGGAATGAGGGCACGACGACACTGAATTTCATAAGCTCTCCTCCGGGGTGGAGCCGTAAAGCGGGACGCAGCGGCACATGGGGTCCGTGGGGTCCATGGCCGTGACGGTGGCGACGGCGGGTTGCCGCGCGGCGCCGCCGGGGCCTTCGACCATCACGCGCAGCACGCGCCCCCGGGGTTGGCAGGCGAATTGAAACACGGGGCTTTGCTGAGGATCGAACGAGCCGAAGGAGGCGTCGTCGAGATAGCAGCGGCAGCGGAGGTTGGGTGGCACCGGGGCGGCGTGGACTTCGAAGGTCCAGAGCGCCTTGGAGGCGGGCGTGGGGACCGCGACCTCGGCCTTGGGTTGAAGCGAAAGGGCGGCGCGCGGAAAATCATGGCGGCTGGCGGCGCAGGTTTGCCAGGCGCGGATGAGTTTTTCGGCTTCGAGGCTAAGATCGAAGAACCGCAGCCGCTCCCGGCCCCGGCTTTGCAGCGAGGCGCGCAAAGCGGGGTTCCCGGCCACCTTGGCCATGCCTGCGGCGATGGATTCCGGCTTGCGCGGGTTGATGAAGAGTGCCGCGTTGCCCGCGAGCTCGCGCAGGGAAAAATCGGGGCTGGAGATGATGGGCACGCCGTAGTGCATCGCCTCGATGAGCGGGATGCCGAAGCCCTCGTGGAGCGAGGGGAAAACGAGCGCGCCCGCGCCGCGCCAAAGCTGGCCCAGCGCCGCCTCGGAGACGTAGCCGGGCAGGCGCACGTGCTCCTGGATGCCCAGCGAGCGGATGAGCGTGCGGATTTCTTCCGCGCGCTTCTCTTCTTCATGGAAGGTCAGCGCCAAATCCCACGCCGCTTCCCCGGCTTGCTGGCGGTAGAGATGGTAGGCCACGAGCAAGGTTTCGTGGTTCTTGTGTTTCCAGAGATTGGCGGGATAAAAGAAATAGGGGCGCGCCGGTTTCGCTGGGGATTGCTCCAGCGGCCCCCTGGGCTCCTGGTCCAGCCGCGCCTGCACGGGAAGGTGAGTGAAGAAAATGCGTTCCTCTGGCACCGCGTAATGAAGCATGAGGCGCTCGGCTCCGTTGCGGCTGATGGACTGGATCATGCGCGCACACTGAATCGTATGTTGTAAGAAAACTTCGCGCTCCGCGATCTGCGCCGGGGTCAGCGTGTGGGGGTAGTCGCGATGGAGCAGGTCGGCGATGAGGGCCACGGCGGGAACGCCTTCCGCCGCGTAGGTGCAGGCGCCAAAGGGGGCGTAGAGCAGCGATGCGCCGATGCGGGCCAGGAGATCCGGGGGCGGGCTGGGCAGGCTGTGTTCGCTTGCGCCGCGCAGCTCCGGCGGCGGGTCGTCCGGGGTGACGCAAAGGAGCAAGTCCCCCGGGCGCGCAAGGCGGCGCACTTCGGCGTGGGTCGAGCCGCGCGTCAGATATATGAAAAATAGGGATTCCCCGGCAAGGCGGCCCGCTTCGGCCAGCAGCGTGAAGAGCGCGGGCTTGATGCCCCCGTTGGTTCCGCCGGGCCGCAGGGGCGTGAGATCCACGGCCACCGCCAGCGGCGCGCCGTCATTAAAAGCATCCTCCATGAGCGTTGCTATTTGGTGAAAATGGCGGCGTAATCTCCGTAGCCTTGCAGCTTCCCGTCTTCGCAATAGGGGTGGAGACGCTCCACCTGGGTCGCGGAGAAGCCGGTGTGGGTGGCGATGAACGAGAGCAGTTCCATGGGCACGGGATTGCGATGGGTGGGGTCCATGTAGAAGGTGTACGAAGCCACGCGCGAGCATTCCGGGTTGGGCGTTTCGAAGAGCGCGATGCCGCCAGGCATGAGTGCGCGGTGAATTTCGTGGAAAAGCGAAAGCAGCTTCGTGAATTCCAGGTGCTCGACAATGTGAAAGCCGGAAACCAGCGCGAGCGAACCGTCGGGCGTATGCCTGAGGTGCTCGAGCATGTCGGCCTTTTGCGCCCGCAGCCCGGCGTTCAGGCAGATTTCCACCATTTGGGCGTTGAGATCCACTCCGCGCGCGTCGAAGCCGTTCTTGCCCAGCATTTGCAGCCATTCGCCCCGGCCGCAGCCAATGTCCAGGGCGGCTGGGGCGGCGGAAGAGGGGGTGCGCTCCCGCAGGTCTTCCAGGAACGGCAGGAAATCGCGCAGCCGCTCGCGAATGAGTTCCGAGGAGCCGCGAAACTCATCCTCGAAGGCGGTATAGAAGGCATCCACGGGTTCCGGCGGCAACTGTGGCGCCTGGAGCAGGGTTTCCAATGCCTGGAACCGGCCCCCGAGAGAGCTGATGTCCTCGGCGCAATGCTGGAGCTGGGTGGCGAGGCGGGATTGCTGAGGGGGAAGGGGCGCGAGGGTGCGCGTGAGAAATTCCACCTGCCGCAACAGGGCTTCCGTCGCGGCGATGAGGCCGTCGTTGACGGTTTCCTGGTTGCGGCGCAGCGGGCGCAGCAAGCGCGGCCATTTTCTCGCGCGAAGCTGTTTGGTTTTGGCTCGGTTGACCGCCGCGCGCGCTTTTTGCAATGCGGCTCCCGTGAGGGAGGCGGTGGACGGAGGGGGCGCGGGCTGCGCGGCCGTTTCGAGCACGCCCCTGCGGCGCAGCACTTCGCGGCGGACATTTTCAATGGCGGTTTCGGCGGGATCTTGGACTTCGTTCATTGCACTTCCTTGGATTGGGTGCGCGCGAGCCCCCTGGGCAGTTTCCGTGATTTCCGGATGCTGCCGCCGGATTTCCCTGGAGGAGAAAACGTCCCGCGCGCCCTCCCTATTCGCAACAAGCCGGAGCGCCGCGCGTGTGAAACGGACAATTTTTTCCGGCTTCGCGAAATTAACGAGGATCGGGCTCTATTTGGAGCCGCCGGGTAACGAGCCGCCGGATCAACGCAAGCGCCCCGAAGAGCGCCACGATACTGACCACCGTAAGGACTTTGGCCGCCGGGGAATGGTTGACTTCCGCCAGTTGGCGACCCGCCGAGCCGAGATAAACCGAGACAATCTGGCCGGGCAGGATGCCCGCCATGGTGGCCAAAAGATAGTGCCAGAAACGGATATTCGTGAGCCCGTAGGCGAAATTGGAAACGCCGAAGGGAATGGGGCAAAGCCGCAGCAGGCCCACGATTTTCCAGCCTTCGCGGCGAATGGCCTGGTCGATCAGCACGAATTTCGGATTTTTGCCGAGCACGCGGGCGACGCGTTCGCGTGCCACATAGCGGCTCACAAGGAAACCGATGGCGGCTCCCAGCGCCGACCCGGCCATGATGCCCGCCATGCCGCCCCAGAGCCCGAACATCACCCCCGCCAAAACCGCGAAGGGGACCATCGGCAGGCCGAAGAGGCTCAGCAACGCGAAGGAAAAGACAAAAACGACCGCCCCGGGGAAGCCCATGGCTCCCAGGCCGCGG
Source organism: uncultured Chthoniobacteraceae bacterium (assembly GCA_964513965.1). Classification (GTDB taxonomy): domain Bacteria; phylum Verrucomicrobiota; class Verrucomicrobiia; order Chthoniobacterales; family Chthoniobacteraceae; genus UBA695. The sequence continues at coordinate 76,646 of CAZEOO010000004.1, read as the reverse complement.
AGAAAAGTTTCAAGCCATGGCATCATGTTGGAGGCAAAGCAGTATGAGGCCGGGGCGGGAAAAATCAATCTTCCGTCAAGCCGGGCCGTCATGGAAATCGGAGGAAACGGGGAGCCGGGCGGGCCAAAGGCATTTTACTTTTTCAAAAAGCGCGCGCGTCCTGCGTTGGTTGTGGGCATGCCACGCCGCGATGACTTGCTGGGTTTTTTCCGCGTCCGTGCAGTCGATGTGAAAAGGGAAGGGGGCGCGAAGGTAATCTTCGAAAAGCGCGTTGAAGGCTTCGTGGAGATCGGCCTCGGCTAGGGAAAGTGACTCTTCCGCCGCCGCCCGGCGCGCCTCGGCGGCCAATATCGCCTCGGCGAATTTGCAGAGCCGCCGCCGTGTCATGCCCGCTGGAGTTCGCCGTAAAGTTCCGTGAGCCGCCCCTCATGCCGTTTTGCCTCCGCGATGAGTGCCTGCAGCGCCAGCCGGACCAGTTCTTCCGGCTGGGTTCGGTTTTCTCGCGCTATCCGCTCCAGGGCTTCGGCTTGTCTGGCGGATATTTGCAACTCCTGCGTATTCATAGTAACACAGTGTCTTACAATTATATGCAAGACGCAAGAGTTATTTTGCACTACAATGCACTACAAATGATTTCTCCGACCCTTACTATTCGCGTGTCTGATGAGCAGATCGCAGAGCTCCGTGATATTGCCAAAAAGAACGGCGTCAATGTCTCGCAGCTTGTGAGGTGGTCCGTTGAAGCACTCATTCGGCAGGTCGATCGCAACAAGGGCCGACTGGTTTTGCCGGTGGATTTCTCCGGCGAGAAAAAACGGCAATAGAGTTGCCGGAGCAAGTGCGTGCCCAAATGGAGTTTGGGCACGAGAGCGGGGGAGAGGCGTGATGGCGAAAGGATAGTGTCTTGCCGAAATGCTGGTTGTTAAGGGGGAAATTGGGATGTCGATCCGGTACGGAGACGCGCTCTCTATTCATCTCGTGCCGAAACTCTATTTCGGCACGCGCTTGCGCTCGCAACTCCATTGCGGCAATCTCAGGACCATGCGTTCCCGCTATAAGGTCCAGGAACCGGATCACGCACACTTTATCACCGCAACCGTTGTCGAGTGGCTGCCGATTTTCACTTCTTCTGCCTGCTGCGATGTATTGGTTCAATCCTTCGAGTATTGCCGTCGAAACAAGGGGTTGCGTATCCATGCATGGGTAATCATGGATCATCATTTCCATGCGGTGGTTTCCGGTCCAGAGCTTGGGGAGACGCTTCGCGATCTTAAGCGATTTACTTCCCGGCTGTTGCTCGGGCAAATTCGAGCTGAAAAAAGAGAATGGTTGCTCAATCAACTCTCCTTTTTCTGCGCCGCCAACAAAACCAATAGCGTTCATCAGGTTTGGCAGGAAGGAATTCACCCGCAGGCGATTTATAGCGACACGACGATGATGCAAAAAATCGACTATTTGCACAACAACCCGGTAAAGCGTGGATGGGTGGACGCGCCCGAGGATTGGCGGTATTCATCGGCGCATGAGTGGCAAAAAGGGGGGGTGCCGGTGATGCGGTGCGATCCTTGGCGATAGGGCGTTGCCGCAATGGTTAGGGACGGCAAAGTTGAGATGTCGAGCCGGTATGGAAGCGCGCTTTCCCACCATCTCGTGCCGAAACTCTATTTCGGCACGCGCTTGCGCTCGCAACTTAAGGAATTGGCGGCGGTTTCACGATGCCGCTTTCTTTTCGGAAGCAGCCGCCCGCGCTGAATTGTTCCCAGGCCCAGCGCAGCCAGCGGATGAGGGCCGAGGCCAGCCAGAGCGCCCACGCGAGCATGAGGAGGCGGTACCACCAAATGGAGACGGTGTAGCAGCCCGGCTCCGGCAGTCCCGTGCCACAGCGGGCCTGGTACCACCGCAACGTGTCGTGCCCCGAGCCGTTGCCGACGATGAACATGTCCGGCTGGCCCAGGAGCCCCGCGCTGACGGCCGCAATGAGAATACCGAGTGTGATGGCGGTGAGCAGGATGAGCCCGGTTTGCAGGAAGCTGAAAGCGGGCGTCCGCAGCGTCCGGGCTTGTTGGCCGCCCCGCCAGGCGAGGATGAAGAACCAGGCGATGACGGTGAGCGCGGCGGGCAGGGGCACCTGGGTGAGCCCCAGGGCGAGCAAGACCCATTCGCGGGTCTTGAGCGGCGAGCCGGGCAGCCGCCCGAGGACGCACGCGGCCAGGAGTGAGAAGGCGAGGATGCCCCAGAAGCGCACCGCCGGGCCCATGGTGGGGCCAAAGGCCCAGAGCACCCAGCGGCTTTCCGGGACGTTCATTTCCGTGCGCGCGTTGGCGCTTTCCACGGGGAGCGCAACGGGGTCGGCGGTGGCGCGCAACGCGAGCGGGGCGTTGCGCTTCCAGGCGAGGTGAATTTCCTGATCCCCGGCCTTGAGCGGGATGACCACTTTTCCATTATCCCGGCGAACGGGCAGGGCTTGGCCTCCGGCTTGGATGGAGGTCAACTCCGCGTCCGGCGGCAGGCCGACGAGGAAATCCCCGGCAAGGCTGGAGCGCACGGTAAGCTCCAGAGTGGAGGTGTGCTGACGGTTGCCGAGGGTCACGGTATGGCCGGTTTTTTCCACGGTGACGGTGGCCCCCTGGATGGCTTCGGGACGACTCACGCTCCACTCGACGGCTTCGCCGGGCCACGGATTCCAGACGGGAACCAGCGGGGCGACATCGGGGAGAACGGGGGCGAGGCCGGAGAAGGCGACGTTCCAGACGGGCGAGACGCTCAGTTGCCAGGTTTCCACCCAGGTGTCTGCGGTGTGGGTGGCGAGGCGCAGCTTGGGCGTGATGGGCAGTTGGCTGGTCCAGGTGAATGCTTTATCTTGCGCGCCGAGGCGCACTTCAATGAAGCCGTCGTGCATCACGGCGTTGGAGGTCAGCACGTTTTCGCCTGGCAATAGCGGGATGCGCAGGGCGATGGCTTTGCCCGGAGCGGAAAGGCGGTCGACGGTGGTGCGCACCTGCCACACGAGGCCCATTTCCACCTCGCGCCTCACGGAAACGATCGGCTGGTAATCCTGGCGGTCGTAGGCGGTTTCCACGGCGGCGGCTTTTTTGTTGAGGGAGAAGAAGATCTGCCCTTCGGGGGTGCCATCCGGGCGCACGCCGCGCACGGTCCATCCCGGGGCGTTGATTTGCACGCGGCGCGGCTTGAGCTGAAAAGTCCACTCCCACTCGGTAATATCGCCGAGCATCCCCTCAACTCGCAGGCGGTGCACGCCCTGGGTCAGCGCCACCCAGAGGTTGCCGTCGGCGCGGCGCAGGGTGGCCTCAGGCTTGCCGTCCACGAGCACGGTGAGCGGCGACCACCCGGCGAGGCGGCACGGCACGGGCACGGCGGTGGGCGCGGCGGTGTCGATCTCGGCTTCAAGGATCACACGGCGGTCTTGCAGCGTGAGGGTGGCCGAGGGGATGTTCGCGGCATTGGGGTAGGCGCTGGAGACTTCCGTGAGCCGGTCATGCAAGGTGTTGAGCATGTCTTTGGATGGAATTTCCGCCCGTGCCGCCGGGGAGACGCCGGAGAAGACCGTGGTGAAAGCGATGATGAGAGCTGCCGCTTTGCCCGCCTTCCCCATCTTAACGAGTGGCGCGGCCCAACGGCGGGCGTTGAGGAGGATGGCTGCCAGGGCCAGCAGCAGGGCCACGCGAAGCACGGCGAGCGCGCGTTCCAGCCAGCCGGGGATCAAGATGGGACGCACTTGCTGACTGGCGCTGACGGGACCGTTCCAGCCGAAGGTGACGGTGCGCCACTGCCAATCGGGCACGCCGGGGCCGGTTTGGATGCGGGCTTTGGCGTCCTGGGCGAGGTTGGATGTTTCGGCTTCGGACGCGCGACCGGAGGTGGCGGCGCTGGAACTATAGGTTTCCTTGTCCATTCTGCCTTTGGATTTATGCAAACTGCTGGTGACGGCAGGGACAGACAATGCCATGGGAGCCGTGGGTGCCATCGCGCGATTCGGCGCCACCCACGGTGTCCGCTCCAGTTGCGGGTAAATGGCTTGCTGAAGCTGCTGCGCCACAAACGGGGCCAGGCCCAGGACGAGGGCGGCCACGGTAAGCCATTTCCAGACGACCAGCAGACGGCGGCCCCGGTCTTCGCGCACGTAGCGCAGCAAGGCCAGCGGGATCAAGAGCACGAGCCATGCGTAGCGCGGCGCGCCCGGTTCGTGGTAGGCGAGACCAAAGGCAAGAAAGGCGCATACCCCCGCCAGCGGCCCCCAGAGCCGCCCCACGGCGAGCGAGAAGATGAGCAGCAGGAAGAGGTCCAGCAGCGTCCAGGCAGTGAGCCAGTCGCCGTTGACCCAGTCGGCTCCGAAGAGGGCGAAAAGCCGCCAGCCGGGAGGCAGGTTCAAGGTCACGCGCAGCGAGTCGGCATCGGCTTGCCAACCGGCGGCGGGGAGCGAGGTGGCGAGCGGTACGCGGCCCGTGGCGTTCAGGTCCAGCGAGCGGGTGCGAAGTTCCACGCCCGGCGCGCCGTTTTGCGGGTTGCGGGTGATGAGCTGGCCCTGGCCGCCGCTTCGCACCGAACCCAGCTCGGTGCCCGGGGCGGCGTCGAGCCGCCAAAGCCGCTGCATGGCGGCGCTGATGTGGTCGCGGAACGTGATGCCGCCACCGTGGTCGTCCAGCCACCAGTTGCGCTCGATATTAAGCCCCGGCGGTTTTTGGTCGCCCATGCCGCGCAGGCGCTCGTGGATGCCGAAGGCCGTGGCGGTGTTCCAGCGGTAGACGGGATGCGCGCGCCATGGGCCGGGGAACGTGGTTTGCGAGACATCGACGGGAGCCGGGCCGGTGATGTCCACCATGCGGAAGATGGGGCTGGCTTTGAAGGCGATGAGTTCCTCCTTAACGGCGGGCGTGGCGCCCGGGGCGTAGCGGAAGGTGGAGGGGTTGTCGATGCGGAAGGCATTGATGGTGACCGTCCATTTGCCGGGGCGCACCTGCGCTTTCATCTGCCCCGCGTCGGTGATGGCGACGGGGATCGGGCTTTCCACGGATGCGATATTCCAGCCTTCGGGAACAACGGTGCCGAACGTCTCCTCGCGGTTTTTGCCGGAGACGATGAGTTCCACCTGGGTGCGGAGCCAAAGCGGGATGCCGTCTTCAAGCAGCGCGTTGAGTTTCGCAGAAAGATAGTCCTTATCGGTTTCACCTGCCGCCGCGTTGCGCTTGAGCCAAAGCTGGCCGGAGGCGTCCCAAAGCGGCGTTTCCACCGGCTTACCCTCCAGCGTCAAGGCCAGGAGGCCGATCTCGCGGGGCAGGTCAAGTTGCTGCGGAATATCCGTCCATGGGAAAACGCCTTCCAGCGTCCAGGTGCCAGCCTGGAGTTCCACGGCGGGGTGGCCGTCGTGCTCCACCACGGCTACGGGCGCGCCGTTGGCTTTCACTTCCTGCGGCCAGAGGCGGTCGCCGCCGGGCAGCGGCACCCACGTTTCTGCATAGACGTTCACACTCAGGGTGAAACGGCCGCCGGATTGGGCCGCATCGAGGGTGAGCTTCGAGGGCCAGAAGCAGAGCGGCTTTTTGGCGTCGTTATAGGGGCGGGGGCAGTTGCGGTCCAGATCGTTCCACAAGGCCCAGCTTTGCCACGGCTTGAGGACATCGGGGATTTGGCGCTGCGGCACGGGCTCGGGCTCAGGGGGTGTGGCTTGGAGCGCCGCTGTGGGAAAGAGGGCGAGGGTTGCCGCGAGGGCCAGCGCGGCCCAAAGAGGGGAACGTTTCATAGAGATTCCTTGTATTACCTGCCGATCGTCGGAAATCGTGCTTCTACTCCCACGGCCACAGGCGAGGCAAGGAGATACTGCGGCGGACGGGGAAAACCGCCGGGGTGGAAAAATTGTCGAAAATGGGTTGACGCGGCTCAAGATAAACGTTTATCTCGCAAAAAAACGAGACCGTGCCCTCCAGAATCACCATTACCGACCTTGCCCGGGAGCTTTCCCTTTCGGTGTGCACCATCAACAAGGCGCTCGCGGGCAAACCTCCGATTAGCGAGGCCACCCGCCAGCGCGTGGTGGAGGCGGCCAATCGTCTCGGCTACCGGCCCAACGCGCTGGCCAAAAGCATGGGGCGGCCCGCGCTGAAGTTCGCGGCGATTTACCCCGGCTCCTGGTGGCCCAGCCACACGCGGGCGCTGTTCGAGGGCGTGAAAGAACGGTTCGAGGAGCTGGGGGATTTTCGCGTGGAGGCGCGGTTCAAAGAGCTTTCCAGCCAATCCGGCACGCGGGAGTTTTTGCAAGCCATCCGGGCCGTTTGCAAGGACGAGGTGAAGGGAATCATCTTCGCGTTTGGTAATTATACGAAGGCGGATAAGGCGAAAATCCTGCGCGAACTGGACGCCACGGGCCTGCCCCACATCGCGCTGGGTCACCATGCCGGGCGCTCCGCCAATGCCTACTCAGTATGGCACAACTGCCGCCTTTGCGGCGAACTGGCCGGGGAACTGCTTTCCTTCGCCCTGCCCGAACGGGCGCAGACGGCCATTTTCATCGGCGACCGGCGCTTGCCCGACCACTCGATGAAAATCGAGGGGATGCGCCGCGAGTTGGCGGCTCACGGGCTGCCCGCGCCGCTCATTTGCGAAACCGCCGACGATCCCCGCAAAGCGTTGCAAGGCGCTGAAAAGCTCTTCAAGAGCCATCCCGGCGTCTCGGGCATTTACATCGGCACAGAAAACGCCCAGGGCGTGCTGGATTACCTCGGGCGCACGGGCCGAAAAGTGAAGTTGGTGGCCACGGGGATTTCGTCGCCGGTCGCCGACGGCCTCAAAGCGGGGAGCGTGCACGCGGCGATTCACCAGAAACAGCGCGAGCAAGGCCGGAGGGCGCTGGACCTGCTCTTCCGCTACGTCGAGTGGGGAGAGAAGCCCGCGTCAGAAACGCTGGTTTCGCCCGAGATCCTCCTCAAAGGCAATTTAGACGAAGCAAAATGATCCCTCTTTTTAAAAATCGAAAGGATAAACGTTTATCTTTGCGGCAAAACGATGAATCCCATTGAAATAACCGGTCTGATGCTTGTGGCGGGGGGAGGCCTGGCCTCGGGGCTTGGCGCCGCGCCAGTGAAGTTGATGAAACGCTTCGACTACGAACATTGGGCGCTGATTTATTCGCTGACGGGGATGTTGCTGTTGCCGTGGGCGATCGCTTGCGCGGCGTGCCCGGATTTTTTCCAGGCTTTGAGCGCCGTGCCGCTTTCGGTTTACGTGAAGGCCAACGCGTGCTCCATCGCCTGGGGCGTGGCCAATATTCTCGCCAACGTGTGCCTACTGCGCATCGGGCTTTGCCTTTCGATGGCTATTGTGACGGGCGTGGGCTTGCCCATTGGCATTCTGCTACCGACGTTGGTGAAGGGGTCCGGGCAGTTTGCGGACGCCCCGAGCCTGTTCTCGCGGCAGGGCGCGATGCTGGGGCTGGTGACGCTGGTTCTCATGGTTTCGGTGGTGCTGGTAAGCCAGGCCGGGGCCGAGCGGGAGAAGGCGGCATCGGCGGCTGGAGCCCGCGGGCGCTATGCCTCGGGCGTGCTGATGATGGTGCTCGCGGGGGTGCTGCAAGTGGGCTTGAGTTTCGCTTTCGTCTATTCGCAGGGGCCGTTGATGGCGGCGTTGACCGCCCGGGGCGCGGAGACCTGGGCCGCGACGGCGGGCGTTTGGGCGGTGGCGCTTTTTGGCGGGGCGATGGTGAACGCGCTTTTTGCCGCCTGGGTGCTGCGGCGCAACCGGAGCGCGGGCAAGTTCGCGTTGTCGCGGGACTTCGCCTGCGCGCTGGCAATGGGGCTGCTTTTCACCTCGCTGCTCTTGTGCATGGGCAACGGCATGCGGCTCCTGGGGGCGCTCGGGGCGTCCCTGGGCTTCGGCGTTTACCAGGGGCTCCAAACGCTGACCGCGCAAGGCGTGGGCGTCGCCGCTGGCGAATGGCGCGGCGCGAGTGCCAAGGCCAAGGCGCTGCTCGCGGGCTCGGTGGTCTTGATCCTGCTGGCCATCGGCATCATTGCCTCTTCCAAAATGTCCTGAGTTATTTTCAAAAAAACATATCAAATATAAACACAAAAAAATCCCCTCCTATGAAAACGAGCGGCTATGTGATCGAACCCTCAGAACTGGAATTTATCAAAAACTTCGCGGCCTCTATCGGCGGCGAAACCCCATGGATGGACCCTCTCCCCATCGACTTCGCCCTGGGCGGCGAGCGGATGGCGGCGTTTGTGGCCCGCTGCGGCCTGGAGCGGCGGCGGGAGGGTGACGCCAGGGCGTTGATTTCTCGGGACCCGGCCACGGGGCTTGCGTTCAAGTTCACCGCGAAAGTGTACGAGGACTTCCCCGTATGCGAATGGCGGCTTTCGTTTGAAAACAGCGGCACTGCCCCGAGCCAGCCGCTCGCCGACGTGCAGTCGCTGGCCTTGAAGGTGCCGGAATTCGAGGACAAAAAGCTCTCGCTTCTTTTGCGGGGCCGGGGCGCCTTCAACAAGGGGCCCAATGCGGATGACTTCAAAGAGAGCTTGCTGCCGGTGTTGAACGAATTGAGGGCAGGCGAGAGCGTCGACTTTGGGACCTGCGGCGGACGGACCTCGGACCCCTGGATGCCGTTTTTCAACTACAAGCTGCCGGGAGAGCACGGCGGTCTGGTTTTTGCCATCGGCTGGCCCGCGAGCTGGAAGGCCAGCGTGGGCAGCCGCCAGGTGCGGGCGGGCATCGCGAGGATCAACGCGCGGTTGTTGCCCGGCGAGGCGATCGCGCTGCCTTCGATTTACATGCTGCGCTACGACGGCGGGGAAATCCTGCGCGGCAACAACCTCCTGCGGCGGTTCCTTTTGGAAAAAATAGCGCCGCGCTACGATGGCGAACCGATCCGCTTGCCCGCCGCCAATGGCACTTGGGGTGGCATGGGGGAGGCGGAGCACCTGGAGCGCGTGGAGAACCTCAAGCGGCGGAAGCTGCCTGTGGATGTTTATTGGGTGGACGCCGGTTGGTATGCGCCTTCCTGTGGCGACGAGTTTGCCCCGGAGTGGAACACCTACGTGGGCACCTGGCGGTTCCATCCGGCGACTTTCCCCAACGGACTGAAACCCATCTCCAAGGCTGCGGCGGAGGGTGGCATCAAGACGCTGCTTTGGTTCGAGCCGGAGCGGGCGGTGGAGGGCTCCGAACTGCCCACGGCGCATCCCGAGTGGTTTTTGGGCAAGGATTTGAAGGAAGGCAAGTGCGGGAACTGCCTGCTCCTTAATCTCGGCAACGAAGAGGCCCGCCAGTGGTGCGAGGAATACATCAGCCGCACCGTGGTGGAGGAGGGCCTAGGTTGGTACCGGGAGGATTTCAATATGGACCCGCTGGCCTACTGGCGCGCCAACGACGGCCCGGAGCGCGACGGGATCACCGAGATCAAGGCGGCGGCGGGGCTCTACAAATTCTGGAGCAACCTGCGCGCGCGCTTTCCTGAGTTGCGAATCGACAACTGCTCCAGCGGCGGGCGGCGGCTGGAGATCGAGTTATTGCGCTACAGCGTGCCGCTTTGGCCGAGTGATATGCAGTGTTACCCGAATTTCAACCCGCTTTACGCGCAAACGCACGTCTCGGGGCTTTCCCTGTGGCTGCCGCTTTTCGCCTTTGGAACCCAGAACCCGGCGGGCGGGGATACCTACAACTTCCGGAGCAACCTGGCGGCGGGCGTGGTGTTCCACCTGGCTTACCAGCGGCGCTGGCCGGTTTCGGACGACTATCCCCACGAGTGGCTGCGGGCGCGGCTTGATGAATTCCATGCCGTCCAGGACTGCATGTCGGGCGATTTTTATCCGCTCGGGGGCATCGAGGGGATTTCCTTTTCGGAGCAGACCTGGAGCCTCTCGCAGTTCGACCGCCCGGACCTGGGGCGCGGCGCGCTCTTCGCCTTTGCTCGCAAGGAAGCCAGCGTGACGGCGATGCGCGTGCGCTTGCGGAACCTGGACGCGGAGGCCGCCTACGAGCTTCACGATTTCGATTCGGGCCGCACGTGGACGGAGTGCGGTGGCGAGTTGATGGGCAAGGGGCTGCCGGTGGAAATGCCGGAACCGCGCAGCAGCAGGCTTTTCAGCTATCGGAAAATATAACCACCCGCTCCCATGAAAACGCCCCAGGATTTCCTTTTCCAAGAGCCCGCCGTCAGCACTCATTGCGGCGGCGTGCCCGTGCGCGCCTACGGCTACACCCATGTCTATGGGCAAAGCCCGGATCTCGTGGAAGAGGCCGCGATGCAAGTCGGCAACGAGGCGCCGGCGCGCAAAATTCGTCTGAAAAAAAGCGCCGAAATCCGTTCGAACTTCCTGGGCGGCACCACACCCCGCATGCCCCGGACGGTGGCCAACGATTACCTGCCGCTGGAGTCGGTCCACTTGATCGACGGCGACCCGGCGACCTGCTGGTCGAGCGTGCCGGTTTCCGATCCCAACGCGGAGCCCGCCTGGATTCGCATCGACTTGGCCCGGGAACAGACGCTCACCGGCGTGGCGCTGGGCAAGCGCATCCCCGGCGCGCCCCGCAACCAGCCCGGCTCCATGGCGATGTGCCCTGGGGCGGCGGAGGTGGGCATGGCCATCCCGGAGCACGTGGAAGTCCGGGTTTGCCGCGACGGCATGAACTGGGAAACGGTGTACTCCGGCCCGGGAGAGGCCAATGGCGGGCGCTACGATTTCGCGCCGCGCCGGGCAAAGCAGATTGGGATTCTCGGGAGCCGTTTTCAACGCGTGGAGAATTGGCACTACTCGTTTTCCGTCGCGTCGGCGGAAGTCTACGACGACCGCGGGCGCAACGTGGCGCTCATCAGCCGGGGGGCGGGCGTGACGGTTAGCTCCACGTTCCATTCGGCGGGGCAGACCCGCGAGGAGCACCACCGGCTCTGGCCGATCTTCTCCGACCTCGGGTTGAAATGGATTCGCATCGGCTATCACGACGACCCGGTGAACTGGCATTGGGTGGAGCGGGAAAAGGGGCGGCTGGAGATCGACCCGGAGGCCGACGCCGCTGTAACGCAGGCTGTGGAGAGCGGCATCGACATCATTTTGTCGCTCGGGTTTGGCAACCGCCTTTACACCCAGGCGGACCCGGCCCGCAAGCTGCCGCAGCTTCCCGAGTGGTATTATGAAAACCCCGCGCCGCCGACCACGCCCGAGGCGCTGGAGGCGTGGTGCCGCTACGTGCGGTTTATGTGCCGCCACTTTAGGAGCCGCGTGAAGGTCTTCGAGGTCTGGAACGAATGGAACGGGGAGGCCTACTGGGGGGCGAAGGTGAGCCTCGCCGATTACCTCGTCATCGCCCGCAGAACCATCCCGATTATCCGCGAAGAGTGCCCGGAGGCGAAAGTGATGCTCGGTTCGCCCGCCTGCTTTTTCCACGGCATCGCGAAGTGGAGCGAGCGGGATTTCGAGAACCCGCCGGAATGGATGGCCCCGGCGCTGGGAGCGGTGAAGGCGCTGGCGCGGGAGGTGGACCTCATCGGCTGGCACCCCTTTTACCAGCAGGATTTCGACGGGGAGCGCATGCTCAACTACCGCGCCGACGTGCTCGCGTTTAAGGCGTGGGTGCGGGGGCTGGGATTCCAAGGGGAATGCTCATGCACGGAGTACAACTACGGCGCGAATTACCCCGCGCCCGCCGAACCGGGCTGGTGGGGGGATTTCACCTGCACGGAGATCGAGAAGGCGAAGTACGTCGCGCGCATTTCCACGCTGCACACGGCGCTTAACATGGGGTCGTTTTTCTGCGAAGTCTGGGGCAACCCGAATTACCCGCTGGATTTGAGCCTCATGCGCCGGAGCTTCTCGGCGGACCCCATTTCGCCGCTTCAGCCGCAGGCAGCCTATTACGCCATGCGCAACCTCGCCACGCTGCTGGACGGGGTGGCGGGGGCGGACTTCGCGGTGCGGGCGGAGGGGGAGGCGGCGGCTTCCGGGCGGTTGGAAATCTGCACGCTTGCCCGGGATGGCGAAAAGTTCGTGGCGTTGTGGCTCAAGGGCCGCGCCAAGGACGATTGCCCGGGCTTTCCGGTGCGGCTGACCCTTGATGGCGGCTTCCGGGCCGTGACCGCCGCCGACTGCATGAACGGCGTGGAACAGGAGTTGCAAAGCGCCCGAAAAGAGGGCCAAACCGTCGTCGAGGGGGTGCTCATCAGGGATTACCCGATTTTGATCCGGTTTACAAAGTAACGAAAGCGTTCGTGAAAAATTGTGAAGAATTGGATGGGAATCTCTGAAGGAGGTCGTATTAAATGCGCCTTCAATCCTTCAATCCCCATATTCCATGAATCTGGACCTTCTGTCGCTTAACGGCGCTCTCTGCACCTACCAAAATCCCGAATGTATTTCGATCAACCGCCTGCCGATGCGGGCGACACTCTACCCGTTTACCGACGCGGCCCAGGCTCGCGAGGGCAGCCGCGAGGCGTCCCCGTGGTTCCGGCTTCTGGACGGGAAATGGAGCTTCCGCTACTGCCAAAAACCGGGCGAGGTGACCGAAGCCGACACGGCGGCGGGAACGGACCGCTCCGGCTGGGATAAAGTGGAGGTGCCGGGCAACTGGACGATGCAGGGCTACGGCTACCCGCACTACACCAACGTGCAGATGCCGTTCAAAAACGAGCCCCCAACGGTGCCCGAGGAAAACCCCACCGGCGTCTACGCGACCCGCTTCGAGGTTCCCGCCGACTGGAAAGGCCGCCGCGTGGTGCTGCACTTCGGCGGCGCGGAAAGCGTGCTCTATGTCTATGTGAACGGCAAGCCCGTGGGGATGGGCAAGGATTCGCGGCTGCCGAGCGAGTTCGATGTGACGCCGTATGTCACCGTCGGCAAGACCAACGAACTGGTGGCCGTGGTTGTGAAATGGTCCGATGCCACGTTCATCGAGGACCAGGACCAGTGGTGGATGGGCGGTCTGCACCGCGAAGTTTATCTTTATGCCACCGCGCCGGTGCATATCGCCGACGTTTTCGCCCGCTCCGGGCTGGAGAACAACTACCGCGACGGGCGCTTGAACCTGACCGCGTGGATCGGCTTCCCCGGCCAGCCGGAAGAGGGCTGGAAAGCACGCGTGGAGCTTTTCGACCCGAAGGGCAAGGCGGTGGGCAAGGCCGTGGAGACCGAGTTCCCCGTGGCCAACCTTGGCGGATACGGGCGGCTGCAAGCGAATTTTTCCGTGGCCGTGAAAAACGTCGCCGCGTGGTCGGCGGAACTGCCCCGGCTTTACCGCGTGGTGGTGAGCCTGCTCGATCCCAAGGGCCGCGTGGTGGAGATCACCTCGACGCGCACCGGGTTCCGCTCGGTGGAAGTGCGCGACCGGCAACTGCTCGTCAACGGCCAGGCCGTCCTTATTAAGGGCGTGAACCGGCACGATCACCACGACACCAAGGGCAAGGCGCTCGATTACGAAACGCTGCTCCTGGACGCCGTGACGATGAAACGCCTCAACGTCAACGCGGTGCGCACCTGCCACTATCCGAACGATCCGCGCTGGCTCGACCTTTGCGACGAGATGGGCTTCTACGTCATCGACGAGACGAACCTGGAGTCGCACGCCTTTTACAACCAGATCTGCTCCGACAAACGCTATGCCAGCGCCTTCCTGGAACGCGGTTTGCGGATGGTCGTGCGCGACAAGAATCACCCGGCGGTGATTATCTGGTCGCTCGGCAACGAGAGCGGCTACGGGGAAAATCACGACGCCATGGCGGGGTGGATCAGGCGGTACGATCCGTCGCGCCCGCTGCATCACGAAGGCGGCGTCTCTCCGCAGTTGCCCGCCGATATGATGCCGAAAAAGGCATACGATTGCGGCTACAACGTCACCGACATCGTTTGCCCCATGTACCCGTCCATTGATGGTATTATCAAGTGGGCGACCGACAAAAAACACCCCGACCGGCGCCGCCCGCTCATCATGTGCGAATACTCGCACGCCATGGGCAACAGCAACGGCTCGCTGGCCGATTACTGGGATGCCTTCGAAAAATACCCCGGGCTCCAGGGCGGTTTCATTTGGGAGTGGCTCGACCACGGCATCAAACAAAAGACCGCCAGCGGCGAGGAATACTGGGCCTACGGCGGCGATTTCGGCGACACGCCCAACGACTTGAACTTCGTGTGCGACGGCCTCGTTTGGCCGGACCGCAAACCGCACCCCGGCGTGTTCGAGTTCGCCTGGCTGGCGCGGCCCGTGAAGGCGCTCGGCTTCGACGCCAAAAAAGGCACGCTGCGCATTTTCAACACCCGCTATTTCGCCACGCTGGCCGACCTGCGCGGCGCCTGGGAACTCAAGATCAACGGCGCCGTCGCGGCCCGGGGCAAGCTGCCCGCGCTCAAGACCGCCCCGCGCAAGGAAGAGGCGCTGCGGCTGCCGCTGCGGCTCGATAAGATCGAACTGCCCGCGGGCGCGGAAGCGTTCCTGCACGTGCAGTTCACCACCGCCGCCGAGACGGCGTGGAGCGAGGCGGGTTACACCGTGGGTTGGGACCAGATCGCGCTGCCCGCCGCTGTATTTAAAAAAGCGGCCCGCCAGAGCGCGCCGAAGGCGGGCAAATTCGCCTCGCTGCAAATCACGGAGGCCAAGGGAACCAAGGGCCGCACGGTGATCGGCAACGAGGTGCTTCAACTCGAGGTGGCCGGTGGCAAAATCGAGTCGCTTTCAGTGAAGGGCAAGACGGTGCTCAGTTCCGGCCCCGAGTTGCAGATTTGGCGCGGGCCGACCGATAACGACGGCATCAAAGGTTACACGCATGAAGCGTATCGCACGCTTTACAAATGGCGCGAACTGGGCCTCGACAAGGCGACGCTTTCCGCCGTCCCCGCGAAGGTGAAAGCCAACCGCGACGGCTCGGTGACGCTCACCTTGGAACACACGGTTTCGTGCGCCGGGGCCAAGCCCGCCGCCGTGCTGCGGCACGTGTACACGATTTCGCCCGACGGCTCCATCGCGGTGGCGAATACGTTCACGGTGTCCAAGGTTTGCAACGACCTGCCCCGGCTCGGGGTGACGATGACGCTGCCCGCCGGCTTCGAGGCGCTGCAATGGTTCGGGCGCGGCCCGCTGGAGAACTACGTCGACCGCAACCGCTCGTCGCTGGTGGATCTCTACGAGAGCACCGTGACCGGGCAGTACGTTCCCTACGTGATGCCGCAGGAACACGGCAACCACACCGACGTGCGCTGGGTCGCCGTGAGCAACGGCGAAGCAGGTGTGCGCGTGGAAGCCCAGAAGCCCAAGGGGCCGCTGGAGTTCTCCGCGAGCCACTTCACGGCGCAGGATCTTTACGCCGCGTTCCACACCTACGACCTGAAACCGCGGCCCGAGACGTTCCTGAACCTCGACTTGCAACAGCGCGGTCTCGGCACGCAAACGTGCGGACCGGACACGCTGCCGCAATACAAAATCAAGCCTGGCCGCCATCAATGGACCTACCGGCTGACGGTGTTTGGCCAATAACCCGCGCAGAACCGTTCCTTCCATGAAATCACATATTGCAATTATCCTAGGCCTGGGCATAGCGTCCGCCGCATGGGCGCAAAGCTCCGGCTCGCCGGTGAACCTCGTGCCCTCCACGCTTTGCCAGGCTCCCAATTACTGGTGCACGTGGAGTGCGCAAGCCATGGCGGCCAAGTGGCAGACGGAGGAAGACCGCGCCCGCCGCAACGGCAGCGAAATGAATTCCATGCAGCGCCACGCGCTGGATGAAAAGATGCTTTTCGACGCTCCCGGTTTTTTGACGCACGGGTTCGACGAAGTGAGGAGCGAGCTATGGGTGGTGCTCGACGACGGCTGGGACGTGCCTTACCAGATCCCGCGATACGTCGAGGTGAACGGCAAGAAGGCCGATCACCCGGCGTTTGGCGCCATTGATCCCGACCCGCAGCGGTTCCCGTCGTGCTCCGGCACCACGGGGGAGCAGCGGATGAAAAGCCTCAACGAAAAAGTGCGGGCGCAAGGCTGGCGCGGCGTTGGTTTTTGGATCGCATGCGCACCTCCCCGCAACCCTCCCTATGACGAGCAGGCTTGGGCCAAGTTTTACCGCGAACGGCTGCGCTGGAGCCACGAGGCGGGCATCGGGTTGTGGAAGATCGACTGGGGCGCGCAGGCCGCGAATATCCCATTCCGCAAGATGCTCACCGACCTGGGCCGCGAGGAGGCTCCGAGCATGGTAATTGAGCAAAGCTTTCCTCAGGGGCCATTTTTAGACCAGAGGCTGGAGCGGGAAAAAAGCCCACAAGTGCTCGCGTTCGCGGATTTGTTCCGCACCTATGACATCATCATGCGCGCCACCACCATTGCCCGCTGCGGCCTGTTGTTGACGCTGCCCGCAGGTTCCGGCCAGGGGGTGCTGAATGTGGAGGATGATCCTCTTGTGGCGGCGGGGTTGGCCTGCACTGTGGGGATCATGCGCCACCCGCTTTGGAACGGCGAAGCGGAAGGCGAAGTGACGCGCCTCATTCGCTGGCAGCGATTGGCGCCGCCGTATGGAGTGGGCCTTGCCGGGTTCAAATCCAGCGAGCGGGTGAACACCGACCGGCGTCCGGTGCCCAAGCTTTCGGCATGGGCGCTTGGAGCACTCAAGAGCAGTCATAGCACATCCGAGGATGGTAAGTATGCCGTTCAGGCTGCCCCTGCGGTGATGGCCCGGGGACTTCCTCTGCCCGAGGTGCGTTGTGACGGGGAATGGCCGTTTGTGATGGCGAACCGCAATCCCAACGGCTGCATTTCCATTGCCACGGAGGAACGGGACTTGGGCGAACTGGGGGCTGTATGGCCCGAAGCCGATATTACGCTGGATGTGGGCGGCGCAGAGAAACCCATCGGCATCTTTGGCCGCTACCGTTCGCTGACGCTTCGCCTTTCGCAGCCGCTCGGCGCGCGGCGGGTGTGGCTCCAGGATTTGAAGGCCAGCGAAGCCCGGGATGTGACGGATCAGCTCACGGCGGACGGCAACGCCATCACGCTTTCCAAGGAACTCCTGGAACAGGTGGGAAAATCCGACCCCAAGCAAAGAAGCCTGGGGCTGGTGATGGCGATTCGCTGATGCGAAAGAGACTTGCCCTCTGCGCCGGGCCGTCTTTGAATGGACAAACCGCGTCCCCCCGAAAAATCCGCGCGTAGCTGGAAAATGGAGGCCCGGTTTGTCTGCCATGAATGCATTACGCCGTTTTCTAAAACTCGCCGCCTGGGGCTTGTGCGGGGCTCTTGGAGTCTTTGCGCTGGCGCTGCTGGCGCTTTCCCGCAACGAGCCCGTCAACGCGCTCTGGATCGTCATCGCCTCGGTCTGCACCTTCGCCATCGCCTACCGCTTCCATTCCGCGTGGCTGATGGCCCGCGTGCTGACGCTCGATGAGACGCGCGCCACCCCGGCGCGGGTTCATGAGGATGGCAAGGATTTCGTGCCGACGAGCAAATGGGTCGTTTTTGGGCATCACTTTGCCGCCATCGCCGGGCCGGGGCCGCTCGTGGGGCCGGTGCTCGCGGCGCAATTCGGGTTTTTGCCGGGCCTGCTTTGGATGCTGATCGGCGCGGCCCTGGGCGGCGCGGTGCACGACTCGATCATCCTTTTTTGCTCCACGCGCCGGGGCGGCAAGTCCATTGGCGAGATGGTCCGCGAAGAGGTGGGTCCGTTCGCGGGGGTGCTCGCGCTGGTGAGCACCACGGCCATTTTGATCGTGGTCATGGCAGTGCTCTCGCTGGTGGTGGTGAAGGCGCTGGCCGAGAGCCCGTGGGGGCTTTCCACCATTCTGGCGTCGATCCCGATTGCCGTCGCCATGGGTTTCGCCATGCGGTTCAGCAAAATTCACATCGGCTTCATCAGCGCCTTCGGCGTGGCCGGGCTGCTCTTTTCGGTGTTCGCGGGCCGCTGGCTGCCCGGGACGGCTCTGGAACGCTGGCTGACGCTGGACGGCCTGGCGCTGGCGGGCGGGATCACGGTTTACGCGCTGCTGGCCTCCTCGCTGCCGGTTTGGATGCTGCTGGCACCGCGCGATTACTTGAGTTCGTACCTGAAAATCGGCGCGGTGGGGCTGCTGGCCATCGCGATTGTCATCATCGCCCCGCATTTGCAGATGCCCGCCGTTACGAAATTCATCGACGGCACGGGGCCGGTCTTTTCGGGCACGGTTTTCCCGTTCTGCTTCATCACCATTGCCTGCGGGGCGATTTCCGGTTTCCACGCGCTCATTTCCTCCGGCACCACGCCGAAAATCATTTCGAGCGAGCGGGAGATCCGAATCATCGGTTACGGCTCCATGATGACGGAAATGATGGTGGGCATCATGGCGCTGATCGCCGCTTGCGTGATGCAGCCGGGCGAGTATTTCGCGGTGAATATGAAAGGCGTTCCCAGCGAAGTGGTGGCGCAGGTGACGGCGCTTGGTTTCCCCGTCACGGAGCAACAAATGGCGGACCTCGCCGCGAGTGTGGGCGAAAAAACGATGATCGGCCGCACGGGCGGCGCGCCAACGTTTGCCGTGGGCATGGCGCACATGTTCAGCCGGATTTTCCAAAGCTCCACGGCCCGGGCGCTCTGGTACCACTTCGCCATCATGTTCGAGGCGATGTTTATTTTGACGACCATCGACGCGGGCACGCGAGTGGGGCGCTTTATGGTGCAGGATTTGCTCGGCTGCGTCTGGAAACCGCTGGGCCGCACGGACTGGACCCCGGCGAGCCTGTTTGCGAGCCTGCTTTTCATCGGTGCGTGGGGCTGGTTTTTGTTCCAGGGCGTCATTGACCCGGCGGGCGGCATCAATTCGCTGTGGCCCATCTTCGGCATTGCCAACCAACTGCTGGCGGTCATCGCGTTGTCGTTGGGCGTCACGGTGCTCATCAAAATGCAGCGCGTGCGCTACGTTTGGGTGCCCGCTTTGCCGCTGGCGTGGCTCCTGGCCGTGACGGTGAGCGCGGGCTGGATCAAGATTTTTAGCGCCAGCCCCCGGCTGGGGTTCCTTTCCGCCGCCGACGCGTTCCGGGCGAAAATCGCGGCGGGCGGTGATGCGGCGCAACTCGCGGCCTGGCGCGTGCAGGTGTTCAATAACCAAGTCGATGCCGTGCTGACGGGCATTTTCTTGGTATTGGTGGGGCTGGTTTTGATCGCCTCGGCCCGGGTCTGGTGGAAGCTGCTCGCGGGTCAAACGAAACCCGTGCTGCACGAGGAGCCGTACGTGGCCGTCTCGGCGCTGGAGGAGTCCTGCGGGGAGCCTACGCTTTCGTAGACTTTGGGGAACCGGCGGGCCGCTTCCGCTTGCGCGGCTTGGGGTCCACGCCAATGCGCGCGTCGCCTTCCCGAACGCGCCGCGCGATATCCCTGGCCACGCGCTCGAAGTCGGCGTGGTCTTGCGAAATATAGAGCCATTTGCCGAGTACGGGGTGGGATTTCAGCCCCGGCCATTCGCTTTGCAACCCGGCGTGGTATTCGCGGCAGGTGGCCACCAACAGGCCGTTCCATGGTTCCTCGCCCGCGGTGATGGCCAGGCAAAGCCGCCCTTTGAAATACGCCGCCTTGCAGCCGAAAAGCTTGCGCTGCTGGTAGCCCGGGTGGGTTTCGAAAGGTTCGAAAATCCACTCCAGCGGATGCTGCGCCACAGCTTTCGCCGAACGGAAGGCGTCAATTTTTGGGGAACCCTTGGGCATTCGATCAATTACGGTTTCTCCGGATTATTACCAAGACGAAGAAACCGGCTCAAGCGTTCCCGGTTCCGGGCCACCCGGCGGTAGGCGGCTTCGGCGATGCCGATGAGCCCCGGCACCCAGAGCAGCAGCCCCAGCGGAGCCAGCAGCGGGAGCCGCAGCAGCATGTGGCGAAATGCCCGCGCCCCACGATAGACCCGGCCATCGGGAGCCACGCAATGGATCACGCTTAAAAGGGCTTCGTGGGTGAGCCCCGGCGCGGCTTGCAGTGCGCGCGGGTCCGAGACAGGCAGCGGTGCAAGGGCGTGGAGCCAGTCCAAGCGCGTGAGCCACCGCATGGCGGCCCGGCAGAACCGGCAGGTGTCGTCGTAGAGCACCGTGGTTTTATTCACCCCATAATCTCCGCCCGCGAGCGGCGGGGCGCAACCCTGGTGGAATCACTGGGACCAATAAAAAACGCCGGGGTTTGCACCTCGGCGTTTTTAAGGGAATGGTTTTGCGGACGCTTACGCCTGAACGGCGGGGGAGTCGCCCTTCTTGACCTCGCTGGTGAGGTACTTGTGCTTGCCCCGGCTCGCCCAAAGAACGATGGGCGAGGCGATGAAGATGGAGGAGTAGGTGCCCACCACGATGCCGATCAAGATCGCCAGCGCGAAGTCCCGCAGCGTTTCGCCGCCGAAGATGAACAGCGCCAGCACGGAGAGCAGCGTCGTGCCGCTGGTCAGCAGCGTGCGGGAGAGCGTCTCGTTGATGGAGGAGTTCATAATCTCCTGCAACGTGCCTTTGCGGCCGCTGTGCAAG
Organism: uncultured Chthoniobacteraceae bacterium; assembly: GCA_964513965.1. Lineage (GTDB taxonomy): Bacteria > Verrucomicrobiota > Verrucomicrobiia > Chthoniobacterales > Chthoniobacteraceae > UBA695. Next base: position 56,195 of record CAZEOO010000004.1, on the reverse strand, counting down.
CCCTCGCGGATGCGGTCATAGACCACGATGGTGTCGTTGATCGAGTAACCGGCGATGGTCAGGATGGCCCCCACCATCACCAGCGAAAGCTCGCGGCCGAACATCGAAAAGACGCCCACGGTGATGATGACGTCGTGCAGCAGCGCGACCACCGCGCCCAAGGCGAACGAGCGGTCAAACCGCAGCGTCACGTAGAGCAAAATGCCCAGGATGCCGAGGCCGAGAGCCATGGCCGAGTTGCGGGCCAGTTCGCCGCCCACCAGCGTGCCCACGTGGTCGCGCTTGTGTTCCTTGAACCCGGCCTGGGGCATGGTCTTGAAGAGTTGCGCCTCCACTTTGTCAGCGGTGCCGGTGGGGGTGCGGATGGAAATGTAGTCGGCGCTAGCCTGGCCGATGCCGCCCGCCTGGTGCTCCTTCTGAATCACGGCTTCAGCCCCGAGGCCCACTTTGTCGAGTTCCTCGCGGACCTGTTTTTCGGTGACGTTCGAGTTGGTGGTTTGCAGCATGAGCAAATCGCCACCCTTGAAGTCGATGCCGAAGTTCTTCTCGCCGCGCCAGGCAAAGACCGCCACGCTGGCGACGATGACGGCCAGCGAAATCGAAACCCACAGGTGCCGCCACCCGAGGAAGTCGATGTTCATTTTGTCGGAGATGAGGTGGCAGAGCTTGATCTTCTTGAGGCCGAAATCGGCGATACCCCAGTCGAAGCAGTTGCGGCCCACGATCATCGCCGTAAAGACGGAGGCGATGACGCCGATAATCAGCGTAATGGCGAAGCCCTTCACCGGACCCGCCGCGAATTTGAAGAGGATGAACGCGGTGATCAGCGTGGTCACGTTGGCGTCGAAGATGACCGAGAACGCCTTGGAATACGCGCCCTGGATGGCGGCTGGCAGCGTTTTGCCAGCGGTCAGTTCCTCGCGCAAGCGTTCGTAGATGAGCACGTTGGCATCGACCGCGAGGCCGATGGTCAGAATAATGCCCGCGATGCCCGGCAGCGTGAGCACGAAGTTGAACATGCCCATGATGCCCAGCAGAATGATGACGTTGACCCACAGGGCCACGATGGCGATCAAGCCCGCGAGCCGGTAGTAGAGGGCCACCACGATCAGGACGAGAATGAGGCCGCCCACGCCCGCGTAGATGCCGCTCCAGATGGAGTCCGCGCCGAGGGTGCTGGAGGCGCTGCGCTCTTCCTCGATTTGCACGGGAACGGCGAGCGGGTTTTCAAGCACGCTGGCCAGGTTCTGCGCTTCTTTTTGCGTGAAGTGGCCGGTGATGGAGGCGTTGCCGCCCCAGATCGGTTCGCGAATGGAGGGGGCGCTTTGCACCTTGCCGTCCAGGATGATGGCGAAGCGTTCGCCCACGTGTTTTTGCGTCAGCTCGCCGAAGATTTGAGCGCCCTCGCTGGTGAAGCGCAGTGCCACGCCCCAGCCCTGCTGGTCGAAGGTGGGGAAGCCGCGGGAGACGTACTTGCCGTCGATGTCGATCTTGGATTTGACGAGCAGTTTTTCCTGGCTGGTCACGCCGTCACGCTCGTTCTCCACGGTTTCGATGCGGTAGCCGGGAGGAATGGGAGCCTGGCCCGCCTGGATGGCCGGGAGCAACTGGTCGTTCTGCGGGTGGACCAGGCGGAATTCCAACTTGGCCACTTTTTTAAGCTGTTCGCGGGCGTCGGCGGTTTTCTCGGCGTCGAGGCCGGGGATTTGGACCAAAATGCGGTCCTTGCCCTGCGGGGTGATGACGGGCTCGCTGACGCCGAATTTATCCACGCGCTTGCGGATGACTTCCACCGCCTGGTCGAGCACTTCCTTGCTCGGGGTCTGGCCTTCCTCGCGGACGAGCCGGATCAAAAACGAGGTGCCGCCTTGGAGGTCCAGGCCGAGGTTGATCTTCTGCTGGAGCTTGTAAGGAACGGGCTGAGCCGGGGTGGGCGCTTTGGAAGCGTCGGAAATTTCCGGGATCTCGGGCGTCGCCGAGGTTACGGGCACTTTTTCAGGCCAAACCGAAAGCAGGCAGACGGCGATAATCATCAGCGTCAGGGCCGTGCCGAGGATCCGTTTCCGCCGGGCGATGTCCGTCGCGAAATACCAGAAAAAGAGAATAAGGATGAGAAGACCGGCGTAGAAGGTCAGGGTTGCGCTCATGTTCGGATCAATTATTTAAGCGAAATTAGGGGGAAGCAAGAGGCTCCCTCGAAAAAAGAAGGAGCCTCGGGGTAAAAAGGTGCTTGGAATTAGGACTCGGCGGTGGGTTTGACCACAGTGGCCACGGCCGACTTGTCGAGTTCGATCTTCACGTTGTCGGCCACTTTCAGGATGAGGGTCGTTTCCTTTACGTTGGCGACGATGCCGTGGATGCCACTGGAGGTGATGACTTTATCCCCGGTTTTGACGGAGGAGATCAAGGCGGCCTGCTCCTTTTGGCGCTTTTGTTGGGGGCGAATTAAGAGGAAATAGAAAATCGCGGCCAGGGCCACAAGCTGAAGAATGATGGGGAGGGAGGAGGCTGGCCCCTGCTGTTCGGGCGCGGCGGCCGCCAAGGTGAGGAAAAGTGGATAGGTCATGGTGTGATTCGCTTCTAGAAGTAAGGGACGGACTCCCCAATAAAGAAAACTAACTTATGCAGGGAAGGCCCGGTTCGTCCACGGATTTCTTGGCCTTTAGGCTTTAGCGAGCAACATTTTCCGTATCCTATCCTTGCAGCCCGGCCTGGATTGGTTAATTTGCAGCCTCATGCGCTGGATTGCCGTCCTTGCCCTCTTTGCCTGCCAACTCCAGGCGGGGGCTATCTCCATCACCGAGGTCCGCAAAAGCCTCGTTCACATCACCACCACCTCCCAGGAGCCGAATTACGTCGTGCCGTGGAACCCCGGGGCGGTCAACACCGGGGCCGGGACCGGCTTCATTATTGACGGCCAGCGCATCCTGACGAACGCGCACGTGGTCAGCAACGCCCGGTTCATTTCCGTGGAGCGGGAGAACGACCCGAAGCACTACGAAGCCAAGGTGGAACATATCGGGCACGATTGCGACCTCGCGGTGCTCACGGTTTCCGAGAGCGGCTTTTTCGAAAACACGGTGGCGCTCCGTTTTACCAACCAGATCCCGCCCATCGAGTCTTCGGTATCCGTCTACGGCTACCCCATCGGCGGCGACCGGCTTTCGGTGACGACGGGCGTGGTGTCGCGCATCGCTTTCCAGCAGTATTCCCACTCCATGGCGGACAGCCACCTGGCCATCCAGACCAACGCGGCCATCAACCCCGGCAATAGCGGCGGCCCGGTGTTGCAAGACGGCCAGGTCATTGGCATCGCCTTCCAGGGGTTCAGTGGCGAGGTGGCCCAGAACGTGGGCTACATGATCCCGGTGCCGGTGGTGCAGCGGTTTCTTAAGGACATTGAGGACGGTCACTACGACCGCTACATGGACCTCTCCATCACCACCTTTCCGCTGCTCAACCCGGCCCAGCGCAAGTCCCTGGGGCTGGCGGATGACGCCAAGGGGGTGATGGTGGGCAGCGTGATCGCGGGCGGCGCTTGCGACGGCGTGTTGAAACCGGGCGACGTGATCCTTTCCATCGACGGCCATGCCGTGGAGAGCGACGGCTTTGTGCAGCTCGATGGCGAGCGGGTGGAGATGCCCGAGATCGTCGAGCGCAAGTTCAAGGGGGACAGCGTGGCGATGCACCTCCTGCGCGCCAAAGCGCCGCTGGACGTGGAGGTGAAGTTCGACCGCGCCTGGCCATTCCAAATCCAGGCCAACCAGTACGAAGTGCGGCCCCGGTTCATCCTTTTCGGCGGGCTGCTTTTCCAGCCGGTTTCGCGCAATTTCCTGGAGGAAACCAAGCTCGCTGATTTGCGGCTGCGCTATATGTACGACTTTTACATCAGCGACCAGTTTTTCAAAGAGCGCCCGGATATCATCGTCTTGAGCGCGGTGCTGCCGGACCCGGTGAACACTTACCTCGGCGGCCTGAAAGGCGGCGTGGTGGATAAAATCAACGGCGTGAAAATCCACACGCTCCAGGAAATGGCCGACGCCCTGGCCAAACCGGCGGAGCAGTATGTCATCGAACTCCTGGGCGAAGGCCGCCCTATCGTGATGGAGCGCGCCGCGGTGGAGGCCTCGCGGGAGCGCATCGCGAGCCATTACAATGTGCGCCGCGAACAAAATCTCGCCGAATAACTCCGCTTTTTTCTTATGTTCAGGTTTCTAGTTTTCGCCCTCGCTTTTTGTAGCGTTTCCCTGCCCGGCGCGCTCCGGGCCGCGCCCGCCGATGCCCGTCCCGCGAAAAAAGCGGCGGCTCCCACAGCTCCCGCCGTGCTCAAGGCGGGCTCCGTGGTGCGGGTCAACTCCACCAACCAGACCTACGATTTCCTGCGCCCCTGGAGCAAACGGCCCCCGTTCCAGTACCGGGCCGTGGGGGCCGTGCTGCCCGGCGGTCGCGTGCTGACGACGGCGGAGCAGGTGGCCAACTCCACTTACCTGGAGCTTGAAAAACCCGACAGCGGCGAAAAATCGCCCGCCACGGTGGAAGTGGTGGATTACGACTGCGACCTGGCGCTCGTCAAAGCCTCCGACCCCGCGTTCCTGGCTCCCTATAAGCCGCTCGAAGTGGGCGAACCGGCGGTGGGGGACGAACTGGCCGTCCAGCAATTGGAAAGCAACGGGGCCGTGCTAAACACTCGGGCGCTGCTGACCACGGCTGAGGTGGAGTCGTATCCCGTGAGCGATCTCCCGCTGATGCTCTACCGGCTTTCCGCCTCCCTGCAACCGCGCGAGGGCGGTTTCACGTTCCCCGTGGTCAAAAACGGGGCGTTGGTGGGCATGCTGTTGCGGTTTGATTCCCGCACCCAAACGGCTTCCGCCGTTTCCGCTCCCGTGATCCGCCATTTTCTGAAAGCCGCGGCGAATCCGCACGGCTACGTCGGTTTCCCGCGCGCGGGAATGAGCGCCACGGCGCTGCGCGACCCCCAGTTGCGCCGGTACGCGGGGCTCACCAATGGGAACGGCGGGGTTTATGTCACCAGCGTTTATCCTGGCGGGCCCGCCGAGCAAGCGGGGCTGGAAAAGGGGGACGTGGTGGTGAAAGTGGACGGCCACGAGATCGACCGCGACGGGAATTACGAGGACGCGCGCTATGGCAAGATCGCCAAGGGGCATCTCTACTCCTGCGTTCACTTTGACGGGGATAAAATTCCCGTGGAGGTGCTGCGCGGGGGCAAGCCGCTCCAGTTGGAACTTGCCCTCGCATACCGGGACCCCTCCGCGAACGTCATCGAGCCGTACACCATCGGCAAAGCGCCGCGTTATTACGTGCTGGGCGGGTTGGTGTTCCAGGAGCTTTCGCGGCAGTTCCTGCGCGAGTGGGGTTCGGAGTGGACGACCAAAGCGCCCGAGCGGTTCCTTTACCTCGACGCCTACCAGCGGGAGCTTTTCCGCAACGATCCCCGCCAGCGGGTGGTGATGATGAGCAACGTGCTGCCCACCCCTTGCACGGTCGGTTATGAAGAACTGAACTGCCTGGTGGTGACGAAGGTCAACGGCGTGGCGCTCAAAAGCCTGGCCGACATGGACGAGGCGCTGGCGCACCCCATCGACGGGTTCCACCACATCCAGTTCCAGGGGCACCCCGGCGAGATCGTGATCGACCCGGCGGAAGCGGCGGGCATCGAACCGGCGCTGATTCGCAACTACGGGTTGCCCGCGATCAAACGGCTCTAAATTAACTCACGCGAAGACGCCAAAGCGCAAAGAAAGACAAAGTGCTTTGCGGCTTGGAGACGTGGATGGCCCTGAGACGTTCCGCCAGGCTTGGAGTGCTGCTGCGTGGCTGGTTGAAATTCGTTGCCTCCAGAACTGCCTGCCTTCGCATTTTTCTTTGAAGGCGCGAAGGCGCGAAGCCTGCCCGCAGAACCCACCGAAGAGAAAGACAGAAGGCCATCTCTGCCAATCCATCTGGAGAATAAGCGAACACCACCTTGTCCTGAAATTCTGATTGTCTTTCCTTCGCGCCTTCGCGGCTTCGCGCCTTCGCGTGAAATAAACGGCGGGTTGCTTACAGAGGGAGCGTTGGAATTTCCGAATGAAGGAGAAAGAAGAAATAGCGCCGGGGCAGGGCCTTGCGGTCCGCAAAGGCGCAAAGAAAGGCAAAGGGCTTTGCGGCTTGGCGTCTTTGCGTGAAAAAAAACGGGTGACCCTTTCGGATCACCCGCAACTTAAGCAGAAATAGACAGGCTTACTTCCCGGCCTTGAGGGCTTCCATGTGCTTGATTAAGGTATCAGCCAGCACCGAGGGAGTCTCGGCGACGGCGATGCCCGCGTCTTGCATGGCTTCGATCTTGGCCTGGGCGGTGCCTTTGCCGCCGCTGACGATGGCTCCGGCGTGGCCCATGCGGCGGCCGGGAGGCGCGGTGGCTCCGGCGATGAACCCGCAAATGGGTTTCTTGCAGTATTGCTTGATCCACGCGGCGGCTTCTTCTTCGCCCGTGCCGCCGATTTCGCCAATCATGATGATGGCTTCGGTGTCCGGGTCGTCATTGAACATCTTGATGACGTCCAGGTGCGAGGTGCCGTTGACGGGATCGCCGCCGATGCCGACGGTGGTGCTTTGGCCAAGGCCGCGGCAGGTGAGTTGCCACACGGCTTCGTAGGTCAGCGTGCCCGAGCGGGAAACGACGCCCACGTGGCCCTTGTGGTTGATGTAGCCCGGGGCGATGCCGATGCGGCAGCCGCCGTGGGAGTCCTTGCCTTCGCCGGGAACGACGATGCCGGGGCAGTTCGGGCCGATCAGGCGCGTTTTGCTGCCTTTCATGGCGGCTTTCACGCGCACCATGTCGGCGACGGGGATGCCTTCGGTGATGCAGACCACGAGGTCGAGGCCCGCATCAACGCCTTCCAGGATGGAGTCGGCGGCGAAGGCGGGCGGGACGAAGATCGCGGAGACGGTGGCTCCGGTTTCCTTCACCGCTTCTTGCACGGTGTCGAAAACGGGCACTTTGTCGGCGAAGAGCAGGCCGCCCTTGCCGGGGGTCACCCCGGCGACAACTTGTGTGCCGTAGTCGAGGGAGAGCTGGGCGTGGCGGGAACCGAAGCCGCCGGTGATGCCCGAAATGAGCACCTTTGTGTCGGGTTTAACGAGAATGGACATAGGAAATATCTTGAAGGTTGCTTTCTTGGATTAGGCCGCTTTCCTGGCTGCTTTGACGGCGGCAACGATCTTTTGCGCTCCGTCGGCCAGCGAATCGGCGCTGATGACGGGCAGACCGCTTTCCTTGATGAGTTTCTTTCCCAGTTCCACGTTGGAGCCTTCCAGACGCACGACGAGCGGCACGGGAAGCTTGGTTTCCTGCATCGCGGCGAGCACGCCCTCGGCGATGACGTCGCAGCGCATGATGCCGCCGAAGATGTTGACCAGGATGCCTTCCACGTGCTTGTCGGAGAGGATGATTTTGAACGCTCCCGCGACGGCTTCCTTGGTGGCCCCACCCCCTACGTCGAGGAAGTTGGCCGGGTCGCCGCCGAAGTGCTTGATGATGTCCATGGTGGCCATGGCCAGGCCCGCGCCGTTGACGAGGCAGGCAATGTTGCCGTCGAGGCCAATGTAGTTGAGGCCGAATTTGCTGGCTTCGACTTCGCGCGGGTCTTCCTCCTCCGCGTCGCGCATGGCGACGATGTCGGGGTGCCGGTAGAGGGCGTTGTCGTCAAAGTTGAACTTGGCATCGAGCGCCAGGACATTGCCGTCCTTGGTGATGACGAGCGGGTTCACTTCCACCAGCGAACAGTCGCTGGCAATGAAACACTTGTAGAGCGCCCCGATGAGCTTGGCGGCCTGGTTGAACTGCGGGCCTTTCAGGCCCAGCGAGGCGGCCAATTTGCGCGCCTGGTAGGGTTGGATGCCCAGAAGCGGGTCGATGGGTTCGCGGAAGATCTTTTCCGGAGTGTTGGCGGCCACGGCTTCGATGTCCATGCCCCCTTCGGTGCTGGCGATGACGACCGGCGCGGCTTTGGCGCGGTCGAGCAGGATGGCGATGTAGAGTTCTTTGGCAATCTCGACGGATTCGGCGATAAAGACCTTGCGCACCACGCGTCCGGCGGCGCCGGTTTGCTTGGTAACGAGTGTCTGGCCGAGCATTTTGCAAGCCAGGTCGCGAACCTCTTCCGGGGTCTTGGCAAGATGCACGCCCCCTTGGAAGCCGTTTTTGAAGGTGCCCTTGCCGCGCCCTCCGGCGTGGATTTGGGCTTTAACCACCAAATTGCTGGTTCCAAGCTCCCGTGCGATAGCTTCCGCTTCCTCAGGGGTGCTTGCCATTTTACCGCGCGTCGAGGCGACGCCAAACTTTGCGAACAACTCCCGCGCCTGATATTCGTGAATGTTCATAAATAAGGATGAGCCCTTTGCAGTCGGACCCGGGGGCTGGGTGGGGCTGGGTAGGCATCAAAATTTTTATCGGCACAACCCCCTGAATGCAAGTAACGGAACGGAAGTGTAAAAAAATGGGCAACGGATGGGCAGGGGAGGTACCCGAATGTAGCTTCGCTCAATAGATCGGATTTTTCAAAGGCAACAAAAAAGGCGGTGCCCAAACGGACACCGCCTTTTTTGAAAACTGCCAGCGTTGGATTTTTCCCCAGTGGCAGCCACCAGAGCGGCGGGCGTAAGCCGCCGCCTCGCGCGGAAGCGCGAAGAAAGTCCAGCACTTGTGCTGGTTAACGCTTGGAGAACTGGAAGCGTTTACGAGCGCCGGGCTGACCGGACTTCTTACGTTCGCGCATCCGCGGATCACGGGTCAGGTAGCCTTCCGCCTTCAGGGCGGGGCGGAGGTTGGCGTCCACTTGGAGCAGCGCGCGGGCGATGCCCAGGCGGATGGCCCCGGCTTGGCCGTTGACGCCGCCGCCGTTGGTGTTGGCGATCACGTCATAGGTGTTGACGAGGTTCGTCAGCGTGAGCGGAGCGAGCACCGTGTTTTGCAGGCCAACGGTGGGGAAATATTCTTCGAACGGGCGGCCGTTGATCTCGATTTTGCCGGTGCCGGCGGTGAGACGGACGCGGGCGACTGCCGTTTTGCGGCGGCCGGTGGCGTAGTTAACGGGAAGATTTGCCATAAAAGAGGTTCAGTTAAAGGCTAAAGGTTGGTGACCGGTGTGGGTTGTTGCGCGGCGTGCGGGTGCTCCGTGCCGGCGTAAACTTTCAGTTTGTTGAAAACGGAACGGCCGAGGCGGTTGTGCGGGAGCATGCCTTTGACGGCGTGCTCGATGAGGGCCTCGGGACGGCGGGCACGGCGGGACTTGACGGTCTCGCTGTGGTGGCCGCCCACGTAACCGGAGAAGCTCATGTAGCTCTTGGCTTCTTCTTTCTTACCGGTGAGAACGATCTTTTCGGCGTTGATGATGATAACGAAATCACCCGTATCAACGTGAGGTGTGTAGATCGCCTTCTCTTTACCGCGCATGAGACGGGCGGCTTTCACGGCGACGCGGCCCAGAACCTGGTCCTTGGCGTCGATGATCCACCAGTTGCGCTTCACCTCATTGGCTTTAGCTGAAATAGTCTTCATATTGGCTTCAAAAAGGGCGGGCAAAAGCTCGGCATGCTTGGCATGGCCGCTCCCCTGCGAATTGTTTCATGCAACAGCGCGAAAACCGATCGCGCCACTGACTCTCAACCACTCGGCTGAGCGATTTTTTATCGCCCTGGAAGTTCAAGTAGACCAGAAGCGTCCCGGCTCCGCAAGCGGGAAGTTTAACAAAGACGCGCCTTCCTACTGTGCGCTCCGGAGCCGCTGGATCTGGATTTGCACGCTTTCGCGGCCCCGCCATTCGTTGCGTTCGATGCGGAAGGCCACATCCCACGGCGGGGGAGGCGTGGGCTCTTCCGCGCCGCCGAAAAAGATGGCTTCGCGTCGCGTTCCACGTTGCAAAAGGTTCAGCCTCAAGTGTTTTTGCTTGAGAACCGCGGGCCTGCCCTCCGGTTCCACGCCGCGCGCCAGGAAAAGCGGCTGCGTGTTGCTGGACCCGAAGGGCTGGAGCCGTTCGTGGATGGACAGGAAGCCGAGGTCGATGTCGGCCAGCGTCACCTCGCCATCGAGCGTCACGCGCGGGAGTAGGTCGGCGGCGGTGAGCCGTTCGCGCGCGAAAGCTTGGAACGCGGCGCGGAAGTCTTCAAAGCGGTCGTGGCGCAGCGAGAGCCCGGCGGCCATTTCGTGCCCGCCGTATTTTTCCAGCATCCCGCCGCAACTTTCCAGGGCTTCCACGAGCGAAAACCCCGTGATGCTTCGGCCGCTGCCTTTGCCCAGGCCGGTTTCATCGAAGCCGACCACGAAAGTGGGCCGGTGGAGCTTGCGGCAAATGCGCGAGGCCACGATGCCGACCACGCCCGGGTGCCACCCTTCCGCGCCCACCACGATGGCGGCGTCCCGCTCGGGGTCGAAGGCGAGTTGCGCGTGCGCCTGCTCCAGGGTGGTTTTCTCCACGTCCTGGCGGTCGCGGTTCTGCGCGTCGAGTTCCAGGGCCAGCGCCTGGGCGCGGGCTGCGTCGCCGGTGAGCAGCAGTTCCAGCGAGGTCTCCGCGCCGCCCAGCCGCCCCGAGGCGTTGAGCCGGGGGCCGAGCTTGAAGCCGACGTCGGAGGGCGTGAGCGGCGGCTGCACTCCCGCCACGTCCATCAAGGCTTGCAGGCCGGGCCAGCGGGTGCGGGCCATCACTTCCAGCCCTTTGGCCACCAGAATGCGGTTTTCGCCCACAAGGGGCACGATGTCGGCCACGGTGCCGAGCGCCACGAGGTCCAGGCAATCCCGCAAATCGAAGCCGGGCAGGGCGCGCGCCTTGAGCAGCGCATGGCAAAATTTGAAAACCAGCCCCGCGCTGCACAGGTATTGGAAATCGCCGCCCGCTTCGCGCTTGGGGTTCACCAGCGCCGTGCAGCGGGGCAGTTCCGCCTGGCATTCGTGGTGATCGATGACCACCACGTCGGTTCCCTGCGCGGAGAGGGAGGCGATTTGCGAGGGCGCGGAGGTGCCGCAATCCACGGCGATGACCAGCCGGGGCTGGAACGCCGCCACGCAGCGGGCCACGGCGTCGTCGGTCATGCCGTAGCCCTCTTCCATGCGGGAGGGGAGGAATGGCTCGGGCTCCGCTCCGTAGGCCCGCAAAAGCCGGGTGAGAATGGCCAGCGAAGTGACGCCGTCCACGTCGTAGTCGCCATAGAGGACGATCCGTTCACGGGCGTCGATGGCCGCCAGCGTGCGGTCCACGGCGGCCCGCATTTCGGGAAGCAGGAAGGGGTCGCCCAGCCGCTTGAGCCGGGGCGTCAGGAAATCGGCGGCTCCGCCGGGATGGCCCAGGCTGCGCCGGGCGAGGAGATTCGCGACGGCGAGTGGACAGCCAAAGTCGCGGGCGAGAGCGGCTCCGAGGGCGGATTCCTCGGGAGACAATGGGGGCGGGAGTATCCAGCGGGCGTTCATTGGGGAGGAGACGGCCAGTCTAAGGCCGTGGAACTGAGGGAATAAAGCGTTTTCTCTCAGCCCTGGGAGGAAAGCGGGGATTTCGTTTGAGGTTGCGGGCGCTCGCGCTTTTCACTACAGAATCCCCTCCCATGGACGTCGCTTTATTTTTCCCCTCCGTTTCCCATTGGATGCCCGGCTTGCTTGCGGTTGCCTGCGGGCTGGCATTGAACGCTGGTGCGGAGCCGCCGCCCTACCCCGAGGGGACGATCCAGAAACTCAAGTTCGCCGAGAGCCGCATTTTTCCCGGAACCGTTCGCGAAGTGCAGGTGTTCGTGCCTGCACAATATGACGGTTCCCGCCCCGCGTGCGTGTATGTGCGCCAAGACGGTTACAACCCCAAGGAAAAAGCCGTGTTGGAGCAGCTCATCGCCACGGGAGAAATCCCGGTCACCATTGGCGTGTTCGTGCAGCCCGGCAACGTTCCGCCCCCCAACAAAGCTTTGATGGGCCGCCGCAACCGCTGTTTTGAATACGACGGCGTGGGCGACCGCTTCGCCCGGTTCATCAGCGGCGAGATCCTGCCGTTCGTGGCCCGGAATTGCGGCGTGAAGCTTTCCGAAAGCGCCAACGACCGCTGCATTGCCGGGGCAAGCAGCGGCGGCATTTCGGCCTTCAACGCCGCCTGGGAGCGGCCCGATCTTTTCAGCCGGGTATATGCCAACAGCGGCAGCTTCGTGGCCTTCCGGGGCGGGCATGAGCTGCCCACGCTGGTGCGCAAGACGGAAGCCCAGCCCATTCGGGCTTATCTCACCACGGCGACTCACGACATGGAGAACTGCGCCGGAGACTGGTTCTTGATCGACCAGGAAATGGACAAGGCGTTGAAGTTCGCGGGCTACGATTACGTGTTCCACATCGTCGAGGGGAAGCATTGCGCCGGGTGGGACGATCACTTTGCGGAGGCGATGCGCTTTATTTGGAAGGAGTGGCCGAAGCCGGTCCAGGCTGGGCAGAGCGCGCCGCGTGCCCGCGACGTACTCGTCGAGGGGCAGGGCTGGGAACCGGTGGCGGCGGAGGTGGGGACAACAAGCGGCCCCGCGTGCAATTCCAAGGGGGAAGTCTTTTTCGTGGATACCCGGGCGAACCGCATCCTGCGGCTCGGGCTCGACGGCGGCGTGACGGTGTTCGCGGCCGACGCGGCCCATGCGGGGAGCGTCGCTGTGGGAGCAAACGACGAGCTTTATTCCTTCTCCATGACCACGGGGAACGTGATCCGCTATGCAGCCGATGGAAAGGATGGGAAGGGGACGCTCTACGCCAGCGGCGTCAAGGGGCGTTACGGGGTGGCCGCTCCCGGGGGCGGACTTTATGTTTCGTGCCCCGAAGCCGCCGGAGGGAGCCGCATCTGTTTTATCAAAGACGGCGCCGTGCGGTGGCTGGAATCGGAAGCCGAGGGGAGGGCGCTCAAAGGCGCGGCGGGGCTGGCGCTCCGTCCCGACCAATGGCTGCTGGCCGTGGCCGACGGCGCTTCGAAGTGGGCTTTCAGTTATCAAATCCAACCGGACGGCAGCCTTGCCAACGGAGAGCGGTTTTTCTGGTTGCACGTTCCCGATGCGGAAGACGACGCCGGAGCGGAGTCCCTCATTTATGCCCGGGAGGGGCAACTCCTGGCCGCCACGCGCATGGGTATCCAAATTTGCGCCGATGATGGTCCCTCACAAGTCATCCTGCCGTTGCCGGACCGGAGCCGCGTAACGGGCGTCTGCCTGGGCGGGTCCGATGGGAGCACGCTCTACGCCTTTTGCGACGGCAAAATCTGGAAGCGCGCCGTGAAGATCCACGCGGCGGGAGCGTGGTCGCCGGTGGTCAAAATCGAACGGACGCCGTTGTAGGCATCCCGCTGGTTTAAGCGTGCTTCCGGTTGAAGTTCGCTTTTTCCCGGTCCATTTCGCGCTTCACAGCCCGGGTTTTGAGGTCTTGGCGCTTGTCGCGGGATTCCTTGCCTTTGGCAATGCCGATCTCAACCTTCACCCGATGGTTTTTCCAGTACATCCGCAGCGCCACGAGCGTGTGCCCGGCGATGGCGGTGGCTTCGAAGAGTTTGGTGATCTCGGCTTTGTGCAGGAGCAGCCGCCGGGGCCGCTTGGCCACGTGTTGTTCAAAGCTGGCCCGGATGTAGGGCTGGATGTCCGAGTCGTACAAAAAGACCTGCCCGTTTTCAACCCGGGCGAACGCCTGGTTCAAGTTCGCGTAGCCGCCCCGGATGGATTTGACTTCCGTCCCCTTCAACTCGACGCCCGCTTCAAAGCGTTCGAGGATGTGGTAATCGTGGTGCGCCCGGCGGTTGGCCGATATTTCATCAGACATGCGTGCTCTTCCCCCCTTTTACCCGTGCGCCCTGTGCGCTGGCCGCGTTAGGCCTGGGCCGGTTCGTCTTCGGTGATGAGTTCGTAACCGATTTTCCCGTCGATGATTTCGCGAAGGGCAATGTCGGCATAGTCAAGGCGTGCGCCCACCTCAACCATCGGCCGATGCCCCTGGGTGAGTTGACGCACCCGCTTCGAGACTACGTTGATCAGAACCTGCGGGTTCGGAATCACTTGGGCGGCGTCGTCAAGAAGAGATGTGGTCATAGTGCGGGAAAAAGGAGTCAAATAGTCCATGGCTTGGTTGCGTTTGTCAATATTTTAGAGAAAATTACAAATTCGCCTGCGGTTCGCCGGGGCCGAGCAGCCGCATGCGGTGGTCTTTCAAGGGAAGCCGGATGGTGAGGGTGAGGCCCACGCCTTCATTGCTCACCAAGTCGATCTCACCGCCGTGGGCGCGCACGATGCGCCGCACGATCATGAGCCCCAGGCCGGAGCCTTTCTGCTTGGTGGTGAAATAGGGCTGGAAAACGCTGCTCATGTGCTCGGCGGGAATGCCGCCGCCGGTATCGGCAAAGGAGATGGCCACGAAGTCGTCGGCAAGCCCGGTGCGGATGCGCAGGATGCCTTCGCTTTTCATCGCCTGGAAGGCGTTTTTGATGACGTTGTAAAAGACTTGCTTGAGCTGGCCGCGGTCCACTTCCAAGAGCGGCAGCCCGGGGGCCAGTTCTTTTTCGACGAGGATGTTGCGGTCGGCGATTTCGGCTTCGAGAAAGGCGACGGATTCCTCCACAATGGCGTTGATATTCTCGGGCCGGGTTTGCAGCGGGGTGGGCCGCAGGGCGCGCAGGAACTGGGTGATGATGGAGTCCAGCCGCGTGATCTCCTCCTTGGCGATTTCGATGGATTCGCGCAGCGGCGCGCGGGTTTCCTCGGGCAGTTTGCGCAGGCGGCGCTCCATCAATTGCATGTGGATGTGGAGCGAGTTGAGCGGGTTGCCGATCTCGTGCGCCACCCCGGCGGCCAGCAGCGTGAGGGCCGAGAGCCGTTCGCTTTCGATGGTTTCCTCGGTGCTGCGGCGGTTTTCGGTGATGTCTCGCAAGATGACGGCGTAGCCGGTGATTCCGGCCTCCGGTGCGGCAGCGGCGGGTTTTGCGTCCGCTTCCGGCGCGTTTTTCAGCGGCACGGTGTAGAAGTTGAGGATGCGATCCTCGGGGTAAAACACTTCGATGTCGCGGCTGACAACGTGTTCGCCGCCGCCGCCCATGCCGCTCCAGTCCAGGCCGCGCAGGCATTCGGTGATGGGGCGGCCCATGCTGGCCTCGCGGGTGAAGCCGAAGAGATTGCAGGCGGCCTGGTTGACGTAGCTAATAAGCCCCTCGGGGTCCGTGACAATGACGCCTTCCTGGATGGCGTTGAAGATGGTTTCTAGGAAGCCTTTTTCCCGGGCAAGCCGCAGGAGGTAAGCCTGCACATCCTCGGGGCCGACGCGCCCGATGCGTTCAATGAGTTTATCGACGAAACCGGCTTTCATTTTTTCTCCAAAGGCTTGGCCGTGAGGCGGCAAAGCGATTTCTGGTCCACGATGAGGAATTCGAGGGTGCCATCGTCGCGAAACGCGGGTTCGCACACGAGTGCGGCGGGGCCGAACACCAGTTGGTCATCAATATAAACGGCGTAGCCATCCGTGGTCGTGGCGCGGTAGGTGATGTGCTGGCCGTCGGGGGAGAAGGAGATGGCCCCCGTAATGGCGTATTCCCCCATTTTTTTGCCGTTGAAAATCACGGCGTTTTTTTTGTTTTCCTGCACGCCGCAGTAGGCGACGGAGGCCCCGGCGGGGCTAAAGACCAGGCTGTCTTTGACGATCTCGGTGTAAGCGGGGCCTTTCTCGTGGTCGATCACCACGAAGCGGCTGGCTTCGTCTCCGGCAGCGTAGGCAAAGTGGCGGCTGTCGGCGCTGAACCCGAACCGTTCGATTTTGCTGAAGGCGGGGCCGGCTTCGCCATCCACCACGGTTTTCCATTGGTCGCCATTGTGGACGATGTAGCCCAGGCGCTGGCTGTCGGGGCTAAAGCGCACGGAGTTGCCCACGACGTTCTCGAAATCCGGCCCCGGCTTGCCGTCGAGCACGACGAAGCGTTGAATGCCCCGCTCGGCGGCATAAACCGAATGGCGGCTGTCGGGGCTGAACTGAATGGATTCCCCATAGACGCCGCCGTAACGCTCGGAAGGCTGGTCGTTGATGATGACGAACTGGCGGCCCTCTTTTTGCGCGCCGTAGGCGATGCGCTTGCCGTCTTCGCTCACGGCGCCGGCGCCCACGAGATCGAATATCGGCCCCGGGGTGCCCTGGTCCATGATCTTTTGTTTGCCCTCCTGCTGGATGCCATAGACAAGACGCCCGCCGTCCCCGCTGAAAACCGGGAGGCTGGTGACTTCGTCATACGGGCCTTTCTCCACCCCGTCCGCGACGACGTACCATTTGGAGTCGCGTTTGGCCACGTAGGCCAGGTGGCGGCTGTCGGCGCTGAAAGAGAAGCCCGTTTCCAGGAGCCGGTCCCACCGCGCGCAGGTTGCCGGGTTGGATTTGCCCGCTTCGATGACGATCCATTTTTCATCGATGCGGGCGCCGTAAATGACGCGGCTGGAGTCGGGGCTGAAAACCGGGGTGCGGTTCAGGATGCCGCCGAACTCCGGGCCATTGGTGCCGTCCACCAGAACGGTGTTGGTGTTGGGGTGCGCGCCCTTGCAAAGCAGGGCGATGTGGCAGCCGTGGCGCGAGGAGACGCGGACGATCAAGAGCGGCTTCTCGGGGTCCAGGGCGCCCAGCACTTCGGTGGTGAACTTGAGATCGCTGGCGGCTTGTTGAGCCGGGGGGGCCAGGGGAACTTGTGGAGCTTCGGGTGCTTCGTCGGCGTGGGCGTGAACGGCGGCCCAGCAAACGGTGGCGGCAAGGGTGGCGCGGAAAGGAAACAAAAAACCCATTGGGAAACGGTGAGAAACTCTTATTTCGGCAGCGAGTCCCGGTAAGAGGTGGGGGACTTGCCCACGATGCGTAGAAAAACGCGGTTAAAATGAGTGAGGGATTGGAAGCCGACTTCGTAGGCGATTTCGCTGACCCGCAGGTTCGGGTTCAAAAGCAGGTTCTTGGCTTTTTCGATCCGCACCCGGGAGAGGTATTCGGTGAAGTTGATGCCGGTGGCCTTTTTGAAAAGCTTGCAGAAGTAAAAGGTGCTGACGTTGAGCGCGCGGGCCACTTCGCTTAGCGAGATGGGGTCCGATTTGTGGTTCTCGATGAACTCCTTGGCGCGGTGGATGATGGGCGGCTCCGCGTTGGCTTCCTGGAGGGCGATCTGGTTGGAAAGGGTGCTGAGGTGCTGCGCGAAGATTTCGAGCAGCTTGACCATGGCGTGGTACTGGGCCGGGGTGAGCACATGGCTTTGGAGGTAGGCTTCCTCCAGTTGTTCCATGTCGAGGGTGGAGCCCCATTCCACCAATTGCCGGGCGACGCGCTGGAACTGCCCTTTGCTGGGCGCTCGCAAAAGCACCTGGCCGGTTTGCAGGTAGCCGATGGTCTTGAGCCCGAGGAAAACCGGCACCGCCGTGTCGGAAAGGCCCGCGAAGCAGGTGACGGTGCGCGGTTTTTCATCGCCGCCCTGGGTTACCTGGTGCTGCACGTCGAGGCAGGCGGCGCAGGAGCGGTTGGACTGCGAAACCAGCGCGCAAAAGGGGTTCTCGAATTTCTTGCCGCGGTGCGCGGTGTTCCAGAGTTCCACCGGGCGCAGGCTCAGGGGCAGTTGGGTGGCCTCGCTAAAGGCGCGCTCGTAATCCTGATAGATTTTTGAGCGGGAAAGCTGCTGCAACAGACGGTCCTCCCCGCTTTTCGGGGCTGGCTCTTGCGTTGCGGTATTCATCTCCGGTTTCATGCAACAGCCATTTTGGGAGAGTTTTGAACAGTTTTTGAATAGCGCACGCCTTAGTTTGCTTCCTGTTTACTGAAAAACCAACTCTTTTTTGTTCTCCTTTCTGAAAATGCGGGGGAGGCCGATTTTTAGCCAAAAGACCGCGGATTGTTTCTATTACCGCAATGGGAGTTGCGGGCACAGGTGCGTGCCGAAATGGAGTTTCGGCACGAGATGATGGGGTGAGTGGGTTCCTACCCCTTCTTTGGCGCTCTTTGATCCTTTTTGAAAGCGAGCCCTCGTCAAAGCGCCCCGCGAAAGTCTCGTGTCCAAACTCCATTTGGGCACGCGATTGCTCCGGCAACTCCTATTGCCGCAATAAAGGCTTACCAAAAATCCTTCAGCGACCAGAGCCGCAGACCGTCGGAATGCAAGCGGCGAACGTTGGGGTTGGCGTCGCGATGCACCTGGGTTTCTTCGTAGGTGACCAGCGACCGGCCGCTGCCGTAAATGGCGGGGGCCGCGGGGTTAATCATCTGGGCGGGTTGCGGCGCGGTGCTGACGCGCAGCAACAACCCCTCCACCCGGGGGCCGCACCCGGTCGTCATTTCGGCCACGGGAGCCGGGTAACGGGTGCCCACGCGATGCGTGGATACCGCATAAGCCCTTCCCCCCATACTGCATTGGGTGCATTGCGGGCCAGCCGCCAGGCCCGTCGAGTTGCCGATCATTACCGAGCCCAAAATAAGGGCGCACACTAGAGCCTTTTTCATCGTTTATCCTTTCGTGAAGGATACGCGAACAGTGCAGTTGGCGGACGGCCTCAATCGGGCCGCCCGGGGGCGTTGCAGCCACGGCGGGGCTTGGCCTTCGTTTTTCAAAAAAGGGGTAACGAAAGATTTGCCCAATGGCGCAACGGCGGTAGGTTCTTGCAGCGATATGTTGGAACGCCAGGTCACGATTATTAACCGATTGGGATTGCACGCCCGGCCCGCCGCCGAGTTTGTGCGCACGGTGCGCACCTTCCAATCCAGCGTGACGGTGATTAAAAACGGCGACGACTACTCCGGCGCGAGCATTCTCGATGTGTTAAGCGCGAACTTGGACCACGGCAGCTCGGTGGTTTTCCGCGCCGAGGGGCCGGATGCCGAGCAGGCCCTGGACCGCCTCTGCCGGTTGCTCCACGAGTTCAAGGAGCAGGAAGAAGCGGGCGACTACGATTGATTTACCGCGACGCTTAGTCTTCCTCGGGCCGGTCGAGCGCCGGGCCTTGCATTTGCTCGTAATCCTCCATGGCGTCGGGGCGCAGCGGTTCGGAAAAACGGTACTCTTCGTTCAGCCATTTCCCGAGGTCGATCTGCTTGCAGCGCACGGAGCAAAACGGACCCAGCGGGTCGGCAAAAAAATCGGTTTCGCGCCCGCAAATGGGGCATTTGATGGGCGATGGCATGGAGGCGAATTTATCACCCCGGCCCGAAAAATGCGAGCCCCCGCATTTTCGGGGTTTCGCGGTGGGATGGGCGTTGACGCGGCCCGCGCGAAATGACACGGTACGCGGATGCTCCCCGAAATCGAAAAATTGCTGGTGTTGCAGGATCGCGACCAACGGATTGCTTCGCTGAAAAACGAGATCAAGGTGGTTCCCGTCGAGCGCAAGGCGCTGGAGGAGCGGCTCGCGGCGGCCGCCGCCGGGGCCGACAAAGCCAAGGCCGGGGTGCGCGCGCTGGAGGTGGAGAAAAAGCGGCTCGAAACCGAGGCCCAGGGCAAGCGCGAGCAAATCGCCAAGTTCAAGGGGCAGCAAATGCAGACCCGCAAGAACGAGGAGTTCCAGGCGTTTGGCCAGCAGATCCAGCATTTCGAGGGCGAGATTACCAAGATCGAAGACCGCGAACTGGAGTTGATGGAATCCATGGAGGCGGCCAAACCGGCACAGGCGGAGGCCGAGCGCGCCGCCGCCGAGGCCAAGCAGAAGGTGGCCGTGCAGATTAGCGATCTTGAAGCGAAGGCCAAGACGCTCCAAGGGCAGCTTGAAACGTTGACGGCTGGCCGGGCGGCGCTCACCGAGGGCATCGGCGAGGAAACCCTCGAGCAGTACGAGCGGCTTTTTGCGACCAAGGGCGGGCGCGCCGTGGTCGCCGCGGATCACGATTTTTGCACCGGCTGCCACATGAAGCTCATCAGCCAGACGTTGGTGAAAGTGAAGGGCGAGCGCGAGATCGCAAATTGCGAGGAGTGCGGGCGGATTCTTTATTACAACGCCTAACTCCGGTTCATGCCCGCCGACATGAAGAACACGGGGAAGTGACCGGTCGCGCCAGTCACGATCGGCTTGGCGATGGTATGGGCCGTGGCGATGTGGATCGTGCGGAAGCCGGTTTCCCAAAGCTGGTTTAGGAGCCATTCCCGCTTGAACCCCCGGTGCTCCACGCCCGTGGCATCGGTGTGAAAGGTGCCGTCCTCCTCATCGAGGTCGGCCAGGAGCAGCGCGCCCCCGGGGTTAAGGAGCGGGCGGAAGCGGCGCAGCAGGAGCGGCACATCGCGGACGTGGTGCAGCGCCATGGCGGAAAGGATCACGTCAAACCCCGGCGCCCCCGGGGCCATCGGCAGCGGCGCCTGGGTGACGTCGTGCCGCAGGGTGGCGATGTTGGGCAGCGAGAGCGCGGCGGCTTTTTCCGCCAGTTTATCGAGCATGCCTTGGGAAACATCCACGCCCAGCACGGCGGAGCACCGGCAGGCCAGCGGCAGGGAACACATGCCGGTGCCGCAGCCGTAATCCATCAAGCGGGGAGGAGCGGGGAGCGTTGCGATTTCCCGTTCGGCCAGCGCCACGATGCTGCGCGCCAGCGCCGCCCGTACGGGGTTTTCGTCCCAAAGGCCCGCCTCGGCGTCAAAACGTGCGGTGTTCGCGTTCATGCAAAGACCTTTTTCTCATGAAGGCGTCCAAGTCCAATAAAAATCGGCGGCGGAGATTGAACGTTTTTCGGGCTGGAGTGCTCCAAGTAGCGGGGAGCGGACGCAAATGCTTCGGTCCCCGTTGGTTTATACCTGTATGAAAATGCGATTCTTAGTCTTTCTCGCGGTCATTGGAACCCTTGCCTTCGCCACTTTCCCGGCCAGGGCGGATGAAAAAGCCGTTATTGGCAAGCCGGCACCGGAATTTATGCTCCCCGGGAGCGACTGCCGAGCCCATGCGCTCGCGGATTACAAAGGCAAGGTGATCGTGTTGGAATGGACCAACCCCGGTTGCCCGTTCGTGAAGAAATGGTACGGCTCCGGCGAGATGCAAAAGTTGCAAAAGGAGGCTACGGCAGCGGGGGTTGTCTGGTTGCGCATCAACTCCAGCGCGCCGGGCAAACAGGGTTCGCAGAGTCCCTCGGAAACCGTTGCCACCGAGCGCGAGCAACATATTGCTTCGACGATGACGCTGCTCGACCCCGAGGGCAAGGTGGGTCGCCTTTACGGCGCCAAGACGACGCCCCACATGTTCGTCATCAGTTCGAAGGGGCTGTTGGTTTACGCCGGGGCGATTGATAGCAAGCCCTCGGTCGATCCCGCCGATATCCCGGGCGCGACCAACTACGTGACGGCGGCGCTCGCCGACCTTGCCGCGGGCAAGCCGGTGGCGACTCCCGCCACTCAAGCCTATGGGTGCAGCGTGAAGTACGCGGGCAAGTAAGAGGGGGTAAGCCTGAAGCCTTCTTGACATCGGATGGTCAAAAAGGATGATGCCCGGCATGAACGGGAAAGCCCTTTTGACCCTTTGTGTTTTGGCGCTTTGCGCGTACTTGTGTTACAAACCGCAGGAATCGGGTTCCCAGAGTGCGCCGCCGCAAGCCGTTTCGGCACCCGCCGCGGCTCCTGTTTCAACTTTCGCACCCCAACCGGTGGCCGCCGCGCCAGCGAACCCGCCCCAGGTGTCGCCGCAGCGCCAGGTGCCCGTCAGTGATTTCAATGGGAAAATCCAGGCTGGCGTGAGTTCCGCGAAGTTTGGCGGAAGCCTCGTGCTCCGGCTTGATAGCGCGTATAGCCTCGCCCAGTTGGAGGAGGCCAAAGCCAAGGCTCAGGCACAACATAAACCGCTCGGGTTCATCATGGTTTGGGGGCAGTATTTTGGAAATGACAACGTGGATTGGCGTCGCAGGGGCGGCCCATCCGGGACGGCTCATTTCTATCGCGCCTTCAAGGATGCGCTGGTGCTGGTCTATGTACGGCATGAAACGGAGCTTGGGGCCGTGCCTGACGCCGTGAAGCAGGGGTTCAACGGCCCCGACGAAGGCGGCTTCGCCCCGAATATGGCGGTGGTGGACGCCTCGGCCAAAGAGTTCATTGTGGAGATTCCCTATGGTGGAAACGGTTCGAACGGCGCGGTGCGCGACGAGGTCTTTGCCAAGGGAGCGCAGAAGATCGAGCAGTGGCTCGCCTATCACCCCGACGCCATGGCCACCCCGGCGGCAAAGTGATTCGCGGGGAGAGTCGCCGCGAATTCACAATCTCCGGGTTGCAGTTTAGGGGAAAAGTGCTCAATCTCTATCGGGGAGAATGATAGGGGGCGAAGATGGTTTTGCCTCCGTTTCCCCTTCCCCACCTGAATTATGGCACAAGCGATCATGAACCCGGAGGAGGTGCGGCGCTTTGCGGTCGAATTGAAGCGCTTCAACCAGGACCTTCTGGCCAAAGCCAACTCGCTCCAGGCCCGGTTTACCGCCCTGGGGTCCACCTGGCAGGACCAGGAGCAGCAGAAGTTCGCCGAGGAGTTTTTGAACACCATGAAGGTGCTCAAAAAATTCGTCGAGATCTCCGAAAAGCAAACGCCCTTCCTGCTCCGGAAGGCGCAGCGCATCGAAGATTACCTCAACCAGAAATAGCGCCCCTCTTTTCCAATCCATGGCCAACCAGGCAAAAGTCACCTCGCTGGAAGCCCTCGACGCCTTCCGCTCGCGGCTCATTGTCTTTATGGCCAAGGCCAAGCGGGCGCTGGACGATACCGTGGAGGAGGGCACGCGCATGCGCCAGTACCTCCAGCACGACCAGCGCGCGCACTGGGATATGGAGCGGCGCGTGCGGCTCAAAAAGCTGGAACAGGCCGAGCAGGAGCTTTTGAGCGCGCGGCTCACCGGTCACCAGCAGGCCGAGCAGACCCGCCAGATGGTGGTCAACCGCTGGAAGGGGGCGGTCGCCGAGGCCGAGGCGAAGCTGCAAGCCGTGAAAAAGTGGTCGATGAACTTCGACAACGCCGCCGACCCGGTTTTCCGGCGGCTGGAAGAGATGCGCCAGTGCGTGGAGATCGACCTGCCCAAGGCGGCGGCGTTTCTCGCCAACGCGCAGAAAGCGTTGGAAGCCTATGCCGAGCCGGGGGGGGCAGTGCCTTCGGGTTCCGCCTCTTCGGCACCCGCGACGGCTCCGAAAGCGGACGCCGCACCCAACCAGCAAAAGCCGCAAGCCCCATGAGCACGAAAGCCAGCGCCGCCGCTCTCATTCAAGCTTACAAGGATCTTGCCGTCGCGTGGCAGGATACCAAGGCGTATTGGCACGACGCGAAAGCGATGGAATTTGAACAAGCCTACATCGACGACCTGCCCAACCGCGTGAATCGGGCGCTGGCGGTGATGGGCGAAATCGAGACCCTCTTTGGAAAAATACGAAACGATTGTGAATAAACCTACCGATTTGCGAGCCAGCAGGACGCTGGAACTCCTCGCGGCCATCCGACAAGCCAGCGCGCTCTATTCCCAACAGGAAGCCCGCCTTTCCCAGGATTTGCGAGCCCGCCGTCTGGAGATCAACCGCCAATGGATGGCGGCGCGGAGCGAGACGGAGGCGAGTGCCGCGGCGGAAATCGGCGCCGCCGAGGCCGCCTTCAAAGCCCGGGAGGACGCGATTAAGAGCGTTTTCGAGCACCGCCGGGACCGCATTGACGATTTCCAAAACCGCACGCTCATCGACCTGCCCGAACGCGCTCGCAAGACCAAGGAGGCCTGGATGGGCGAGTTGCAAATGCGCGACTTCCGCGTGAAGAACGAGCGCAGCGCGCAAATGGACGCAGCCGCCGTGCAATACAGCGCCGCGCTGCGAACCTTGAGCGGTGAAAAGGAGGCCATCGAGGAACTGGAGCGGACCATTCGGCGCGGCCTTTCCGGCTTCTGGCCGTTGGTGGACGTGCAGACTCCCGCGCCGGGCAAGTGGAACGTGGTCGAGCCGAACGACGGGACCCCCGCCGACACAGTGCGCGATGTTCAGGAGCAGATTCTCACGGTCAAGGCGCGCTGGCGCGAACTGCGCGGGGAAAAGCTGCCGCAGGCGTTCCGGTTTGTCCCGCTGCCCATGGCGCTGCTAGTGTTGGGGGTGGCCGGGTTCGCGACGCATGCGTGGGCGGTGTGTGGCGGGGTGGCGGTCCTTTTTGCGGCGCTATATTTTGCGGCGGTTTATCAAGCCAGGCCGTGGGTGAACGGGATCGCCGTGGCGCTGGCCCGGGCGCGGCAATTGGCCGACGCGGGCAACGACGCCATCGCGGCGGAATACCAAAAGCGGCAACGGGAGATCGAGGCCGCGCACGAGCAACTTTTCAGCGGGCTGGCCAGCGAATGGAACAGCGCCGACGACGTGGAGGCGGATTTCGACCGCAAGATGCGCGAGCGGCTCGCCGCGCATTGCCCCCGGGCGCTGGCCCGCAACGAGGCGATGGCGCAAAAGCGGCTGGGCGCATTGAAAGCCGAAAGCGACGAGCAACTCGGCGCGCTGCGTACCGAAGCCGCCGAGGCGCTGGCCAGGCTCGATGCCGCGCACGATGCGAAAATGGCGCAATGGGAGGCCGCCGGACAGCGCGGCTGGAACGAGCTTCAAACCGGCTGGAACGCGGAGATTTCCCCTCGCGTGGAACTGCTCGGGCAGCTTGATGCCCTGGCGCGCGACGGTTTCCCCGAATGGAACAAGGCGGCGGTGGAAAGCTGGAGCCCGGTGGCGAAGTTCCCGGTTTCCCTGCCGTTCGGCCATCTCGAAGCGGATCTCTCGGATCTCGTTCCCAAGGACGAGCGGTTGCGCCTGCCGTGTGGCCCTCATTTGAACGCGCCGCTGGCGCTGGCATTCCCCACGGAGGGTTCGCTGTTGCTGGAGACGAGCGAGTCGGCGGGCGAGGCTGCCGCGCCGCTTTTCAACGAGATCATCCTGCGCCTCTTGGCCACGACGCCGCCGGGGAAAGTCAGCTTCACCATTTTCGACCCCGTGGGCCTGGGCGAAAATTTCGCGGGCCTGATGCAGTTGGGCGATTACGAGGAGAGCCTCATCAACCGCCGCATTTGGACGCAGCGCGACCAGATCGAGACGCGCCTGGGCGAGCTTTGCGAGCACTTGGAAAAAGTGATCCAGATGTACCTGCGCAACCAGTATGCCACCATTGCCGATTACAACGAGCAGGCGGGCACCGTGGCTGAGAAATACCACTTCGTAGTCGTCGCCGATTTCCCCGCCGGGTTCAGCGAAACCGCCGCCGCGCGGCTCCAGAGCATCGCCACGAGCGGCGCGCGCTGCGGCGTGTTCACGCTGCTCCACTGGGATAAACGCGTGAGCATGCCCGAGGGCGCTGCGGCGGAGGAACTGCGCGCTAACGCGCTCACGCTACGCCGCGAAGGGGGGCGCTTTGTGGTCGCCAGCCCCGTGGCGGACGAGAAGAGCCTGGTTTGCCTCAACGCCCCGCCCGCGCCGGAACTGGCGTTCGCGCTGACGCAAAAGATCGGCAAATCGAGCGTGGATTCCAACCGCGTGGAGGTTCCCTTTGCGCAAATCTCTCCCGCGCCCGGCGCGCTGTGGATGGGCGACACGACGAGCGAACTGCGCATCGCCATCGGCCGCACCGGCGCGACCAAGCAGCAATACCTGGCCATCGGCAAAGGCACGCGCCAGCACGGCCTCATCGCGGGCAAGACGGGTTCGGGCAAATCGACGCTCTTTCACGTCATCATCACCAACCTCGCGCTGTCGTGCGCGCCGGATCAGGTGGAGTTTTACTTGATCGACTTCAAAAAAGGCGTCGAGTTCAAGTGCTACGCGGAGAAGCGGCTGCCGCACGCGCGGGTCATCGCCATCGAGAGCGACCGGGAGTTCGCGCTGAGCGTGTTGCAGCGCGTGGACGAGGAACTCAAACGGCGCGGCGATCTCTTCCGCGCCCTCGGCGTGCAGGATGTGGCCGGGTACAAAAAAGCGGGCGGCAAGGAACCGATCCCGCGCACGCTTCTCATCATCGACGAATTCCAGGAATTCTTCGTGGAGGACGACGCCATCGCGCAAACGGCCTCGTTGCTCTTTGACCGCATTGTGCGCCAGGGTCGCGCGTTCGGCATTCACGTGTTACTTGGTACGCAGACCCTGGGCGGCTCCTATTCGCTGGCCCGCACGACGCTGGGCCAGATGGTCATCCGCATCGCGCTGCAATGCAACGAGGCCGACGCCTACTTGATTATGGACGAGAGCAACCCCGCGCCGCGCCTGCTTTCGCGCCCGGGCGAGGGCATTTATAACGACGCGTCCGGCGCGCTGGAGGGCAACAGCCCGTTCCAGGTGGTGTGGCTGCCCGAGGAGGAGCGGGACCATGCGCTGGACGAGGTGCGCGCGCTGGCCACCGAGCGCCTGGGCGAACATTACCCCGCGCCGATTGTTTTCGAGGGCAACGCCCCGGCGGCGTTGGAGGACAACGAGGCGTTGAGTGCCGCGCTGGCGGCGCGCGCCAGTGGCGAATGCCGCGAAGAGCCGCCGGTGGCCCGCGCCTGGCTGGGCGCGCCGAACTCGATCAAAGGCCCCACGGAGGCCGCGTTCCAAGCTCAAAGCGGCAGCAATTTGCTGATCGTGGGGCAGCGGGACGAAGTCGCGCTCAACCTGCTGGCCGTCGCGCTCGTTTCCCTCGCGGCGCAGTACCCTGCGGGTGCGGCGCGGTTCGTGTTCCTGCACGCGGCCACGCCCGGCACGGCGGAGGGCGATGTGATTGAAACGCTGGAGACGGCGTTGCAAGGCGTCGTTGAATTTGTGCGGGTCGCCGAGGCTGGCGAGGCCGTCAACCGGGTGGTCGAGGATTTGAAAGCCCGTTCCGGTGCGGAAAAAGGCGCGCCGGTGTTCTGCTTCATCCACGGCTTGCACAAATTCCGCAAGCTGCGGCATGACGACGATTTCGCCTTTTCCATGAGCGACGCCGACGCCGCTCCCGATCCCGGCGTGCAACTGGGCGAGATCATCACCGAAGGGGCGAGCCACGGCATTCATCTGCTGGTGACCTTCGATACGCTCAATAACGTCAACCGCTACTTAAACCGCAAAGCACTGAGCGAATTCGAGATGCGCGTGGTGTTCCAAATGAGCGCGAACGATTCGGCTAGCCTGGTGGATTCCCCCAAGGCGAGCACGCTGGGTCTCCACCGCGCGCTTTTCTACAACGAGCACGAAGGAACGCTGGAGACCTTCCGGCCCTACGCCGCGCCGGGAGACGATTGGTTCCGCCGGGCGGGCGAGGCACTTCGAGGTCAATAGCGGCGCGAACTGCTTGAAATTGCGGAACCGCCGCGCTTAGATCGCAGACCTATGATTTCCCCAACTGACGTGATTCTTTTCCAGGGCGATTCCATTACGGACTGCGGCCGCAACCGCGAGTGTGCGGCCCCCAACGATGGAGGCGCACTCGGGCTGGGCTACCCGCACCTTGCCGCTGCCGAGTTGCTGGCCAAGTTTCCCAAACTCTCCATTTACAACCGCGGCATCAGCGGCAACCGAGTGGTGGATCTTTACGCGCGCGTGAAGGCTGACATGATTAACCTCAAGCCGAACTTGGTGAGCATTATGATCGGCGTCAACGACACCTGGCACGAGTTCAATGAAAAGAACGGCGTGGATGTGCCTAAGTATGAGAGAGTATATCGCGATCTGCTTGCAGAAACGAGGGCGGCCTTGCCTGACGTGCACTTTGCGTTGTGCGAACCCTACGTGCTGCGCTGCGGTGTGGTGACGGACGAGTGGATCGCCGAGATGGACCAGCGCCGCGCGGTGACGGCGAAGCTGGCCCGCGAGTTCGGGGCGATTTTCGTGCCGTTCCAGACGGCGCTCAACGACGCGCTGCGCATTGCCCCTCCGGAACACTGGACCGCCGAAGGCGTGCACCCGACGGCTGCCGGGCACTATATCCTCGCCCAGACGTGGCTTAAATACGTGGCTGGGCTTTGATGGATTCGCAACGCGTGACATCCTCTAGCGAGGATGGACTTTGCGGTAAATATAATACACGGATTCGTCCTTATTAAATTTTTCCTCGATCCATTCAGGAGCCTCAAAAACATTCGCTTTCAGCGCGGCATCTCGCATTTCGCCGGATCTATCTGAGAAGATCACCACGTCAAATTCTGCGAACCGCTGCGGCGCTTCTATCCAAAAGGGCGGGTCGATCGGGAGACTGGGGATAATCACACGGATTTCCCGATTGGCTTTCTTCCATTCGTGCCAAAGCTCAAAGGTCGTGGCTACTTTGGCATCTCTGGGCACCGATGCCACCACCGATGCAAATCGATCGGATGACCATGCGTTTCCATGTTGCGCCAATGCAAGAAAATAGGCGGCTGTTGCTCCCGCGCCGGCCAACGCGAAAATGACCGTCACTGCGGTGACGGCACGTCGTCCTATTTTGGGGAGAAAGGAAAATACGAGGGCCAGATTGATGATCGCGAGCGGGGCGTAAAGGATCGTGCGCGCGGAGTAGAAATTCATCTTCCATGCAGCGGCGATTTGAAATACTCCTGCAATCGCGAGGAGCCAGAGTAGCTTGCGCCGATTCTCGGAGGCATCTTTCAAACCGGCAAAACACCGGATGAACAGAAACAGCCAACCGGCTAGAACCAGCAAATAAGCTGACGCTCCAAGCTGTTTAAAACCGTCAATTTTGTGGTGAAATATAGAATTCGCAAGAAGGTCCAATCCCAGGGATGGCTGGAGATTGATCTTGGAAAGCAGGCTCATCTTCAAGAGGTATTCCAAGCTCTCCTTTCCAAAAACAAGCCCCCATTCCACGCCGAAAACAACTCCGGGCATCAGGAAAACAACCAAGGTTCGTGTCCAGCCCAATTCTTTTCTCCAAAGCGCGAGGAAACAATAGAAAGCGAGTTGATACGAAATCGCCGAAGGATGAGTTCCAATCGCCAGGCCGATGAACACGCTGCCTGCGAGTAGCTTTCGGAAACGGCTTTCACCGGAACTCGAATGGGCTGCGAACGCAAACGCCATCCCCAGAAGGCCCATCAACCCGCCAAGGTGTTCCATCCGGCTGATCCGGCAAAGAATCAGGAGAAAGGGGTCGGCCAGGATCAACGCGGCGCCGATCCATGCACCGAAGGAATCCATCAGCCCGGCTCTGACGCCTTGGCGAAGAATCCAAAACAGGATGAGAAGTCCTATCGAGTGCTCGATGATACTCGGCAGCCGAAGGGTCGCTGCCGAGAATCCGAAGGTTCTAAAAATGGCGGCTTGGACGAGGAATGATAACGGCGGGTAATGGTAAAAACAGGTGCCAAGGTCCAACCCCTCCAAACTGGGTGCGCGTAGCCCCTCACCGCAGGCGAGCGAATACGCGGCGTCGTGGAGGATCACCTCGTCATTGCTCATCATTAATGGCCGCCGGTCAAAACCTACGAAGCTGAGGACCACGTGGACCAGGAATACGAAGGCGAAAAGGTAAAGAATATTTTTGCGGGTCATGGATATTCGCATGGATCAATACAGCCGCAGTGCTTGAAAAACGCATCCCGTCGATCCCCGGCGCTCTCGTTCAATTCAAAAGATTGCTAAATCCGTCCGCACTGGCCGCGCTGGCGCAGGGCGTGGTCGCAGAGGACGAGAGCGGTCATCGCCTCGACGATCGGCACGGCCCGGGGCACGACGCACGGGTCGTGACGGCCACGGGCGGCGAGTTCGGTTTCCTCGCCCGTGACGGTGACGGTCGCTTGCGGCCGGGTGATGGTGGGGGTGGGCTTGAAGGCGACACGGAAGAAAATCTCCTCGCCGTTGCTGATGCCGCCTTGGATGCCCCCGGAGCGGTTGGTCGCGGTGCCCACTTTTCCCGCCTTCATCACAAAAAGGTCGTTGTGCTCCGAGCCGGTGAGCCGCGTTCCCGCAAAGCCGGAGCCGATTTCGAAGCCCTTGGTGGCGGGCAGGCTTAACATGGCGCGCGCCAGTTCGGCTTCCAGTTTGTCGAAAACGGGTTCGCCCAGACCGGGCGGCACGCCGCGCACCACGCATTCCACCACGCCGCCTGCGGAGTCGCCCTGGGTGCGCAGTTCTTTGATGTGCTCGACCATGCGCGTGGCGGCTTGCGCGTCCGGGCAGCGGACGATGTTGCTCTCCACTTGCGCGGCGGTGACGGCGGCGGGATCGACTACGGCGTCAATGTTGTGGACGCTTTTCACGTAGGCCACGATTTCCAGGCCGGGGGCGAGCGTCGCGAGCACTTTTTTCGCCACGGCACCGGCGGCCACGCGGCCAATGGTTTCGCGGGCGGAGGAGCGGCCGCCGCCTTCCCAGTTGCGAATTCCGAATTTCGCCTGCGTAGTGAAATCGGCATGCGAGGGCCGATAGGCGGTTTCCATTTCGCGGTAGGCTTCGGGCCGGGCGTCCTGGTTCATCACGACGATGGAAATGGGGGAGCCGAGGGTCTTGCCCTGGAAAACGCCGGAGAGAATGCAGCAGGTGTCCGTCTCTTTGCGCGGGGTGGTGATTTCGCTCTGCCCGGGGCGGCGGCGGTCGAGGTCGCGCTGGATGTCGGCCTCGCTGAGTTCGATCAAAGGCGGGCAGCCGTCGATGACGACGCCGACGCCCCCGCCGTGCGATTCACCCCAGGTCGAAATATGGAAAAGTTGGCCGAGCTGGCTGGACATACCCGCACATCAAAGCAGCCGCGCGGCGTTTTCGCCACACCAAAAACCGGGGGCAATATTACGCCGTCAGTTTTTTAAACACGGCTTGAGCCGCCGCTTCGGGAGTCGTGGCGGATGCCTCGGCCAGCCGGGGGGGCGTGGCGGTTGCGCCAAAGAGGATGGCCCGCAGCCGGATGCCGCTTTCGTCAACCTCGGTGGCCACGCCCACGGGCAGCGTGCAGTCGCCGTTTAAGAGGCGCATCAATTCCCGCTCCGCGCGAATGGCCAGCCACGTCGGTTCGTGGTTGAGCGCGGCGAAAAACGGGGCGTCCCCGGCGCGGCATTGCAGGGCGATGGCTCCCTGGCCGATGGCGGGAAGAATGGCGGCGTCCCGCGCGAAAAATTCCCCCTCGGGGCTGACGAGCTTGCCGCCCTCAATGCGCAGGCCCAGGCGGTCCAGCCCGGCGCGGGCGAGCACGGTGGCGTGGAAGAGCGGGTTCTCGCGCAATTTGCGGAGCCGGGTGGCCACGTTGCCCCGGATTTCTTCGATGACGAGGTCGGGCCGCAGCGCCTGGAACTGCCGGGCGCGGCGGATGCTGCTGGTGGCCAGGTGCGCGCCCTGGGGCAGTTTGCCGGGAGTTTTGCTGATGAGGACATCGGCGGTGTCGGCGCGCGGCAGCACGGCGGCCAGCGTAAGGCCGTCCGGCATGGTGCCCGGCATGTCCTTGCAGCTATGCACGGCCACGTCGATTTCACCGCGCAGCAACGCTTCTTCGAGTTCCTTGGTGAAGAGCCCCTTTGCGCCCGCGGGGGGGAGTTTTTCGCGGGGGAGATCGGCCTTCTTATCGCCCGAGGTGGTGAATTTGCGAACCGCCGCCTCCGAGCCGGGGTGGACGCGGTTCAAGGTTTCCAGGACCAGTTCCGTTTGCGCCAGCGCCAACGCGCTGCCACGGGTGCCGATGGTGAGGTGTTTCATGGGAGAGAATTAGCCGCAACGAAGGCGCCAAAACGCAAAAGGGGAGAGTTCCCGCGTTTGTGACAATGGCAGCTTAAGAATTATGCTCCCCAGACAGAGTTCTTCTCCCTGTCTTCCTTCGTGCCTTCGTGCCTTCGTGCCTTCGTGTAAAAAAAACGAAGCGAGCCAGGGCAACGGGGTGTTGGAGGTTCGATGAAGGGATGTTTCTTGGCGTGGCCAAGAGGCGGGGCGAGGCTGCGTTCCGGACGTCCTATTGGCGGCAGTTGACCGGGCGATATTCCTCCCTCGGCTTTCATTCGAGCCTTGTTGGATTTCACACGAAGGCACGAAGGCACGAAGGCACGAAGCCCACCCGAAGAACCCGCCACTTTGGAAGGAAACCTTTTTCATGAGTTCCCAAGTCCCTGATAAATTGTTCCCGCCTCCAGCCATTGGCTGAAATCCGTGACGTGGTGGGCCAACAGCGCGTCGCAGCGGGTCACTTCTTTGCGGCGGTCTTCCATGCCCTGGCGGGCGATCGATTCCAGCGAGTCGATGTCGTACAGATAAGCGCCTTCGAGGTCGTTGACCGCCGGTTCCACGTCGCGCGGCACGGCGAGATCGATGATGAACAGGGGCCGTCCGCGCCGCCGGGACATCACCGGCATCAGTTTCTCTTGCGTCACGATGTAGTGCGGGGCAGAGGTGGAGGAGATCAGGATGTCCACGCCCGGGTAATGCGCCTCGGTTTCTTCAAACCGGATGGATTTGCCCCCCATTTCCGCCGCCAGCGCTGCCGCCCGCTCGTAGGTGCGGTTGGCCACGAAGATACTTTTCACCCCCCGCGAAAGGAGCGCGCGCGCCGTCAGTTCGCTGGTTTCGCCCGCGCCGAGGATCATCGCGTGGCACTCGGCCAATTCGCCAAAGATGCGCTCCGCCAATTCCACGGCCACCGAGCCGACCGACACCGGGCCGCGCGTGATCGCCGTGCGGGTGCGCACTTCCTTGGCCACATTGAAGGCTTTTTGGAAAAGTTTATTGAGATGCCGCCCCGTGGTTTTCGCCTCGATGGCCGCCGCGTAGGCTTTTTTGACCTGTCCCAGGATTTCCGTCTCCCCAAGCACCATGGATTCCAGGCCGCTGACGACCCGGAAGAGGTGGCGGATGGCTTCCTGCCCTTCGAGCGCGTAAAACGGGTCAGGGACGGAGGGTGCGCTGCCGCCGTGGCGCTCCGCAAACTGTGCCAGCGCACAGTACGCAGCCTGGGCGTCCTCCGCAGCGGCGTAATATTCCACGCGGTTGCAGGTGGAGACGATCGCGACTTCCTTGAGGGCGGCATCCCCCGCCAATTCCGCCAGGCAGCGAGGAAGGGCCGGTTGCGCGATGGCGAAGGGTTCCCGCCGCTCGACGGTCGCGGTTTTGTAGCTCACCCCGAGGCAAAAAATCTTCACAAGGCCGCCCCTCCCATGCCCGCCGCCGCCGGGCCGAAGTGCCCCACCAGCAAAAGGGCCGCCACGGAGGCGATGAACGCCACCGCCGAAAGCAAAGCCACCCGGCGCGGCCCGCCCCAGTGCCGAGATAGAGGCAGGAGCAGGTAAACCACCCACAGAATGCCGCCCCAAAACCAGATCTTGGGCGGCACGTGGGGGTGAAGCGCCGCGGCGCTCATCAGCCCCGCGCTCAGAAGGATCAGCCCCGTCCATAGCAGCCTTAAATTAGCCGTGGCCAGCGCCATGATGGGGGGCATTTGGTAAAAAGCGGGTCCAAGCCGCCGGGTTTTGAGCCGCCGTTCCTGGGCAAGGAACATCACCCCGGCGATTCCCGCCAGCGCAAACGCCGCATAAGCCATGATGCTGAGCGCCGCGTGCCATTCCACCCAGGCCGGGTGCGCGGCGAACCGGGGGTGCGGCGGGTCCGCCACGAGCGTGAGCGCCACGAGTTGCAGCCCCAGCACCAGGGGCGCTGTGAAGCCCCCCAGAAGCGAGAGCCGGTAGGCATGGCCGATCACGAAATAAAAAAGCGTTATGGACCAGCCTAGAAAGATAAGCACTTCAAATAGATTGGTCAGCGGGCAATGGGCGATCTCCCGGCCCCGCTGGATCAAAAAAAGCGTTTGAAAGAGAAACCCCGCCACTAGGGCACCCCTGTTCCACAGGCGCGGGTGACGGTGGCCCGTCTTCAGAGAGACAAGCGTGATGACCAGCCCGGCCAGGAAACACAAACAGGAAATGACCAACAGAAAGCGGCCCATGAGGAAAATAGGCTAACCAACCCGTCCAACGCATGCAAATGCTTTCACAAACCGGAGGCGAACAGCAGGCGATCTACAAAATTGCAGCCAAGCTCCGGAAAAGGTGATACTACATTGGTTGACATCGTAACATTTCTTCAAAATTGTACGAGACAACGCCCGGAATTAACTTATTATCATTTAACCGACTTCAGATTTTCCATTCCCCCCATCTGGAAAACGCTATGATCCATTCCTCTACTCCTTACGACCGCCATTACAATTCGGAGGGCTTCATGCCCAAAGCCGGAAAGACGCTTGCCACGGAAAAGATTGAGGTGGAACACAAAACTTTCTTCCTGGATCTTCAGGAGAACCACCGGGGGCGGTTTTTGAGGCTGACGGAGGATGCGGGCGGTCGCCGGGAGACGGTGATTGTCTCCATCGAAAACGCCGCCGAGTTTACCGAAGCCATCCGGCGGGTTATCGCAGCGGTGCCTTAAGATCTATCCCCTGGGGTGGAAGCGCCGGTGGATGGCTCGCAGGTGGGCCTGGTCCACATGAGTGTAGATCTGCGTGGTGGAAATGTCGGCGTGACCCAGCATCTCCTGGATCATGCGAAGGTCGGCTCCGTGGCCCAGCAGGTGGGTGGCAAAGGAGTGGCGTAGCAGGTGGGGGTAGACGTTTTCCTTGAGTCCCGCCGTTTCAGCCCGTTTTTTGAGGATTTGCCAGCAGCGTTCGCGGGTGAGCTTGCCCCCGCGTTGGGAAAGGAAAAGTTCGCTACTGGTGCGCGCTTTGACGAGTTTGGGGCGCTCCCGGGCAAGGTAGGCTTGCAGCGCTTCGCAGGCTTTGGAACCCATGGGGACCAGGCGGGTTTTGTTCCCCTTGCCGGTGACGCGGATCACTTTTTCCTCCATGGCCAGGTGTTCCAGGCGCAAGTTGACGAGCTCTGAAATGCGCAACCCGCTGGCGTAAAGCAGTTCCAGCATGGCGCGGTCGCGCAACCCGTAGAGTTCCGTGACGTCGATGCTGTCGAGCAGTCGCTGTACTTCGGCTTCGTTGAGGGTTTCGGGCAGGTATTGTTCGACCCGGGGCAGGGGGAGCATTTCGGCCACATCACGCGGGATCATCTTCCGCAGGTGCAGGAACCGGAAGAAGACCCGGAACACGACAACAACGAGCTTTATCGAAGCGGCGGCCAGACCGCGCTTTTTGCAAACGCCCAGGTATTCCGTGAGATGCTCCGGGGTGACGGCGGAGGGGTGCTCAATCTGCTTGGCCTCCGCGAGCCACTTGGCGAACGTCTCCAGGGTCGTGCGCGCGATGTACTGATAGCTCGCCGACTGCCCCCGCTCGGTGGCCATGTAGAGGATGAACTCGTCAACGGCGTCCTGCATGGGGTTAGGGGCAGCGCTGCCCCCCTTGCGTTATCCAAAAGGATTTTTCCTTTTGCCTTTCTTCGTGCCTTCGTGCCTTCGTGCCTTCGTGTAAAAGCAACGAAGCGAGGCAAGGCAACTCCGCATTGAAGGTTCTATAAAGGGAATGTTTTTGACGTGGCAAATGAGCGGGGCGACGCTGCGTTCCTACCGTCCTGTTGCTGGCAGTTGCCCGGGCGATATTCCTCCCTCGGCTTTCATTCGAGCCTTGTTGGATCTCACACGAAGGCACGAAGGCACGAAGGCACGAAGCCCGCCCGCAGAACCCACCACTTTGGGGACGGTGCGTGGCATGAACCTGGACGGGAATACCACGCACTTTCATAACAACCTTACTCCAGCGCCCGAATGCGGCGGGCGACTTCCTCGGCGTTGGCCCGGCTGTTGAAGGCCGAGATGCGGAAGTAACCTTCGCCGTGCGCGCCGAAA
Source organism: uncultured Chthoniobacteraceae bacterium (assembly GCA_964513965.1). Classification (GTDB taxonomy): domain Bacteria; phylum Verrucomicrobiota; class Verrucomicrobiia; order Chthoniobacterales; family Chthoniobacteraceae; genus UBA695. The sequence continues at coordinate 20,562 of CAZEOO010000004.1, read as the reverse complement.
CCGCTGCCGGGCGTGATGACCACGTTGGCTTGCGTGAGCATTTTATCGAAGAAATCCCAGCTTGTCATGCCGCCGGGGGTGCCGACCCAGATGTACGGGGCGTTTTTGCCGCCGTAAACAGGCAGCCCTTTTTCCTCGGCTGCGGTACGCAGGATGGCGGCGTTGCCCATGTAGTGGGAGATCAACGCGCTCACCTGTGCCTTGCCTTCGCGCGAATAGACGGCTTCCGCGCCGCGCTGGACGATGTAGCTCACGCCGTTGAACTTCGTGCTCATGCGGCGGTTCCAAAGCGGGTGGAGCGGCTTGCATTCGCCGCTGGCCGTGGTGGCGAGCAGCGTCTTGGGAATGACGGTGAACGCGCAGCGCGTGCCGGTGAAGCCTCCGTTTTTGGAGAAGCTCCGGAACTCGATGGCGCATTCCCGCGCGCCGGGAATTTCGAAGATGGAATGCGGCACTTCCGCTTCGGAAATGTACGCTTCGTAAGCGGCGTCGTAGAGGATCAAGGCGCGGTGTTTGAGGGCGTAGGCCACCCAGGCCGCGAGCTGCGCCTTGGTGGCGGTGGCTCCGGTGGGGTTGTTCGGGAAGCAGAGATAAATGACGTCGAGCGCCTCGGTGGGCACGTCAGGTACGAAGCCGTTGGCCGCGCCGCAGGGCAGGTAGTGAACGCCCGCGTAGGCGCCGTTTTCATCCGCGTCGCCGGTGTGCCCGGCCATCACGTTGGTATCCACGTAAACGGGGTAAACCGGGTCGGGAATGCCGAGGCGGTTTTTGCCCCCGAGGATGTCGAGGATGTTGCCGCAGTCGCACTTGGAGCCGTCGGAAACGAAGATTTCGTCGTCGGCCACGTCGATGCCCCGGTCGCGGTAATCGTTTTGCGCGATGGCGTTGCGGAGAAATTCGTAACCCTGTTCCGGGCCGTAGCCGCGGAAGGTATCGCGGGAGGCCATTTCATCCACCGCGCGGTGCATGGCGGCGATCACGGCCCCGGGCAGCGGCTCGGTCACGTCGCCGATGCCGCAGCGGATGACGCGTTGGGCGGCCTCCGGGTTGGCGTCACAAAAAGCTTTTACGCGCCGTCCGATCTCGGGGAAGAGGTAGCCGGCTTTGAGTTTGAGGTAATTATCGTTGAGCTGAACCATCGCGCTTTTATCGAGTAGCGGTTTTTTTTGGCAAGAGCAAGCAATGCCTGTTACCGAAGCGGCTCCGGCACGCGCACGGTGGCCATTCCCGCCGAACTGGCGCTCTGGATGCCGATTTCGGAGTCCTCGAAAGCGAGGCAGCGTTCGGGCGCCACGCCCAGTTTGCAGGCCGCCGCAAGGTAAGGGTCGGGGGCCGGTTTGCCGTGGACGTAATCCTCCACGCCCACGATCACATCGAAGCGGTCGAGGATGCCGATGGCGGTGAGCGTGCCCCGGATGATGCGGTGATGCCCGCCCGAGGCCACGGCGATCGGTTTTTTGCGGGCGGCGAGGCTCAAGGCGAAATCGACCACCGGTTGGATCGGTTTGGCTTTGGGGATCAACTCAAGATAGAAGGCTTCCTTGCGCTCCACGGTTTCATCCACCGGCATGGAGAGCCCGAAGCGTTCATTGAGGATTTCGACGATTCTTGCCGAGGGGACGCCGCCCAATTTGTAGAAAAGCGGTTCGGGAAACGCGCCTTTGAAGCATTCCATTGCCAGGTTCCAGGCTTCGTAGTGGAGCGGCATGGTGTCCGCCAGCGTTCCGTCACAGTCGAAAACATAACCGTCGAAGTCACGGTCGGGAATTTGCAGTTTCATCAATGGGAATTTCAATGGGAATGGGGATGGCCTGGCAGGTTTTTTCCCAGCCGGGCGTGTTCCAGGTGTTGGGGAAGCCCTCGCACTGGGCCGGTTTGGCGGCTTGGAGGCGGCAGGTGTTTCCATCCAGAAAAAAACACGCGCCGCCGGGGCTGTCGATGAGCGCCAGGCCGTTGCGCTGGGGGGTGAGCCGCGTGAAACGCTGGATAAAGGCGTCCTCACTCAGCCCCAGGTGCGCCGCGATCCGGGGAATTTCCGTTTCCGTGATCCTCACAAAGCCGGGCCAGCGGCAACATGCGCCGCAGCGTTGGCATTGATAATGGACTTGGACGCTCATGGATCGTGAAGCCAACCAGTTTCGCCCAACCGGCCCCCGGGGCAAAGGAAAAATCCGGAGCGCCCGGTGTTTGCGGGCAAATACTTGCCCGGAAGGAACTTCCAAGACCGCCTCGCCACCGCTTGCCGATATTAGGGTGCGGGGCCTGACCGGAAAGGGGGAGAGCAGGGAGGCCGGTCGGGCTCCGCTCAATTTTTTACCGCTCGTTCCCAAACTCTATTTGGGAACGTCCATATTTAGGTGGGTCTTGTGGCGGGTTCTTCGGGTGAGGGCGAGCGCGAGGCCAAAACAGCCGCAAGGCGTCCCAAAGATCCAGGCTCACGGTCGGCCCTAGCAGCAGACAGGCCCCATGGATCACCGATTCCAGCGGGTGCGGCGCGTGGTACAGCGGAAGCCGGATGCGCTGGGCAAAGGATTCGGCCAGCCCGGGGATCAATACGCCGCCTCCGGTGATTTTCACGCCGTTGGCGATGACTTCCGCGCAGGTTTTCGGCTCAAGCTCTTGGATAAAGCCAGTCAGGGTGGCCGCGATATCGTCCACCTTCTCCCGAAGCGCCGCGTGCAGCAAGGCCACGGGCATGGCGACGCCACGAATGGCAACTGGCTGGGTTCCCGCCATGCCCACGAAGCGCAACACGGCTTCGGCCTCCGCGGCGGTTAGCTGAAGCCCGAGCGTTTCACGCACGCAGGCAGCGACCGTCTCGCGCAATGCCGCGCACCCGCCGCGCCAGGTGGTGGAGGCAAAAAGTCTGCGATCCTTAATCAGCGCACAATCGACCACCCCTTCGCCCAAATCGATGACGAGGAATGCCCCGCTGGAGCCAATATCCACTCCGGCGCCAACGAGGGCCGCGACGGGTTCCGGCACCAACGCGGTGCGGGTGGCTCCCGCCGCTTGCATGGCCTGGAGCAGCGCCGCCTGCTCCGGTTCGCTGGCATCGCTTGGGGCGCAGGCGAGGATGTGCAAATCGCCCCGCTTGCTTTTGCGGTAACGCGCGAAGACGCGTTCCAACACGGCGGCCGCGGCATCGATGTCCGTGATGACCCCCTGGCGCAAAGCCACCCGGGGCCCATCGCGCGAGGGTTCCTCGCTGTAATACCGCTCGTTCGCCAGCCCCACGCGCAGGCTGGCCGTTCCAAAATCGACGGCGAGATCAGGCTCCTTTCGGCGAAAATTAAGGATGCTGAACACGGGGGTAATGAACACCCGGGCTTTTGCAAAAACAACCCAAATGGAGGCGGGATTACGCGGCGGGAAAAACCCGTGGCGGTAGCAGCCAGAGCAATTTTCCTTCTCGTTCCCAAACTCTATTTGGGAACGTCTAAATTTTGGTGTGTCTTGCGGTGAGTTCTTCGGGAGGGGGCGAGGGTGGGGAACAAAGGCCGCAATAAGAGTTGCGGGGGACAAGTGCGCGCCGAAATGGAGTTTCGGCACGAGAGTGGTGGCGGGCTCGGTACTAAAAAGAGCCCGCAATCTCGGGCTATTGTCGCGCTTTCAATTCGCGGCTACACCGCCGGAAAAACCCGTGGCGGTAGCAGCCAGAGCAATTTTTCGGAGTCCAGATCCACGAGGGCCACGCCGGATTTGGCGAGCCTGGCCCGGGCTCCGGTGAGGGCTTCGGTGATTTTGCTGAAATCCGGCTCGTGGCCCACCACCATTACCTCCTCCAACGGGTGCGCTTCCAGCAAGTGGCGCAGTTTTTTGGCCGTGCAGCCGGGCGCGAGCGCGGCCTCCTCGATGAGCTTTGCGCCCAATTCCGCCGCCACGATCCGCGCGGTTTGGGCCGCCCGGGGCAGCGGGCTTGAGACGACGACGTCGGGCGCGGCTTGCAGGCGGCGCAGCCCCCTGGCTACGCGGTGCGTTTCCGCCACGCCCATGTCGTTCAAAGGCCGGTCGTCGTCCGAACCTTTCCATTCGGGCCAGTCGGCCAGGCCATGTCTCAATAAATAAAGACGCATGAGGCGTTGCGTTTTTACCGGGCGCGTTGGCCGAGGTTGGCCGACATCCCGGCGTGACGGCCTTCGGCGATTTCCTCGATCATCTTGGCGTTGAAGGCGTGGAGATCCGCCGGGCTGCGGCTGGTCACCAGGCCGCTGTCCACCACCACGGGTTCGTCCACCCAATCGCCCCCGGCATTAATTACGTCGGTGCGGATGGCGGGCCAGGAGGTCAGCCGCCGGCCCCGGGCGATGCCCGCCTCGATCAAGAGCCACGGCCCGTGGCAGATGGCCGCAATGGGTTTGCCCGCCTCGGCGAAGGCGCGCACGAAATCCACCGCGCGGCGGTTGGAGCGCAGCGTGTCCGGGTTCATCAGCCCGCCCGGCAGCACCAGGGCGTCGAAGTCCTCCGCCCGGGCGTGGTCGAGAGTTTCGTTGACTTCAAATTCAACCCCCTTTTCGGCGTGAACCATGCTCTGGATGGTGCCGGCCTCCAGCGAGACGATGACGGGGATGGCTCCCTCGTCTTCAAGCGCATCGAGCGGGGATTCGAGTTCCGCTTGTTCGACGCCGTTGGTGACGAGAATGGCCACGCGTTTGTTGAGAAGTTTGTCGTTCATGTGTTGTGGAATGTTTGGGAATGGGCGCGGGCCGGGGGGCACGGCGCCGCGCCTTTGCCAGTCCAGGCCGGGCCGGGCCGGGAGTGGTATTACTTGATATTTGCGCCCGCGTTGATTTTGGATTCCGCGATGGAGGTCAGCTTCTGGTCGGTGGCGGCCTCTTCCTCAAGCGTCTGCTGGAGCAGTTCCTCCGCGCTTGCGTTGTTAAGGTGCTTGGCGAGCGTGCGCAGCGTGCCATAGGCGGCGATCTCGTAGTGCTCCACCTTCTGCGCCACGGCGATGAGGCCCGAGTCGCGGGCGGCCATGTCCCCCTCGGCGTTGATGTAGTCCTTGCCCTCGCTGATGAGCCCCTCCATGGCTTCGCAGGTTTCGCCGCTGGGGTCGAGCCCCAGGTCCTCGAAGATCCGTTCCAGGCGCGCCACCTGGCCCTTGGTCTGGTTGAGGTGGCTTTCGAAGCCCATCTTGAGTTCGCTGCAGGAGGCCGCCTCGGCCATTTTGGGCAGCGCGTCCACGAGTTGGTTCTCGGCGCTGTAAATGTCGCGCAGTTCCTGGATGAAAACGTCGGATAACGAATGGATTTTAAGTGAGAGTAGTTTCATAGCTTATCTTTGGTGCAAGCATTTTGGAATCGGGCTGCCAAAGGCGGCAGCGCGCCCGCGGTTTTCCGCTTTTCAGGTCAAACGGGGAATGTCCTATTCACGCGGGAGACTTTTGCTTTCGTGGGGTAAGCCCGCGCCGCGCTTCGGGGCTGGACGGCTCCTCTTTTTGGACTAAGATGCCGGGACACGGGGGAGCCGACCGGCTGAGAGTGTCTCGCGAAACCACGCGCGGGGCAGACCCTTTGAACCTGATGCGGGCAATGCCGCCGAAGGGAGAGGACTTTCAGCCTGGCCGGTATGTTTCCCCCGAGTGGAGCCTATTTGGAGCCTATTTGCTATGACTGAACCTCAAAACTCGCCCGAAAGCAGCGCGCCTCTTCTTAAGAGCCGCCGCGTTTACGTTAACGGCACGCTTTTCCCGGAAATCCGCGTGCCCATGCGCGAGATCGCCCTTTCGCCCACGCACAAGCTGGACGGCACCGAGGAGCAAAACGCCCCCGTTCGGGTTTACGACTGCTCCGGCCCATGGGGCGACCCGGAATTCCACGGGGATGTGGCCCAGGGGTTGCCGCGCGTGCGCGAAGCGTGGATTCGCTGCCGGGGCGATGTGGAGGAGTACGACGGCCGCTCCGTGGCTCCCGCCGATAACGGTTACCTTTCCGAAAGCCATGCCGAGTATGCCAGCGCCGCCGAGAAGAACCGGCTCACCGAGTTCCCTGGTCAGCGCCGCCGCCCCTTGCGCGGCAACGCGGGGCACCCGGTCACGCAAATGTGGTACGCGCGCCAGGGCATCGTTACCCCGGAGATGGAATACATCGCCCTCCGCGAAAACCAGGGCCTGGAGCGGCTGCTGGCCGAACAGCCCGAAAAAGCCCCGCGCAACAGCCTGCTTTTCCAACACCCCGGCACGAGCAGCCGCACGGACGCCCCGAAGGTGTTCGGCGCGTTCCCGCAGGCGCTGCCCCGGGTGATTACGCCGGAGTTCGTGCGCGACGAAGTGGCCGCCGGGCGGGCGATCATCCCTGGTAATATCAACCACCCCGAGGTGGAGCCGATGATTATCGGGCGCAATTTTCTCGTCAAAATCAACGCCAACATCGGCAACTCCGCCGTGGCTTCCTCCATCGAGGAGGAGGTGGAAAAAATGCGCTGGGCCACGAAATGGGGGGGCGACACGGTGATGGACCTCTCCACCGGCAAAAACATCCACGCCACCCGCGAATGGATTTTGCGCAACTCGCCGGTGCCCATCGGCACGGTGCCCATTTACCAGGCGCTGGAAAAAGTGAACGGCCGCGCCGAGGATCTGACGTGGGAGATTTTCCGCGACACACTCGTTGAGCAATGCGAGCAGGGCGTGGATTACTTCACCATTCACGCGGGCGTGCTCCTGCGCTTCATCCCGCTCACGGCGCGCCGCACCACGGGCATCGTGAGCCGGGGCGGAAGCATCCTGGCCAAGTGGTGCCTGGCCCATCACGAAGAGAATTTCCTCTACACGCATTGGGATGATATTTGTGACATCCTTGCGCAATACGACGTCGCCTTTTCCATCGGCGACGGCTTGCGGCCCGGCTCCATCGCCGACGCCAACGACGCCGCGCAGTTCGGCGAGCTTCAAACGCAGGGCGAATTGACCGAACGGGCTTGGAAAAAGGGCGTGCAGGTCATCAACGAAGGCCCGGGGCACGTGCCCATGCACATGATCCAGGAGAACATGATGGCCCAGCTTGAGTGGTGCCACGAAGCGCCGTTCTACACGCTCGGGCCGCTGGTCACGGACATCGCGCCCGGCTATGACCACATCACTTCCGCCATCGGGGCTGCGATGATCGGCTGGTACGGCACGGCGATGCTCTGTTACGTGACGCCCAAGGAACACCTGGGATTACCGAATAAGAAAGACGTGAAGGACGGTGTGATCGCCTACAAGATCGCCGCCCACGCGGCGGACCTGGCCAAGGGGCACCCCGGCGCGCAGTACCGCGATAACGCGCTCTCCAAGGCGCGCTTCGAGTTCCGCTGGGAGGACCAGTTTGCCCTTGGGTTTGACCCGGAGACCGCCGCCGCTTTCCACGACGAAACGCTCCCGCAGGACGGGGCCAAAACGGCGCATTTCTGCTCCATGTGCGGCCCGCATTTTTGCTCGATGAAGATCAGCGACGACGTGCGTAACTACGCGGCGGAGCAGGGGATGGCCGAGAAATCGCGCGAGTTCCTGGAGCAAGGGGCGGAGATTTACCGCCAGGAATAGCACCTGGCAGTCCGGCCCTACCCTCGGAACTGCGAGGGCGGTTTCCCAAAGCAGTTTTTGAACAGTTTCGAGAAATAGAACGGGTCGCCGCAGCCGACGCGGCTGCCCACTTCGCCCACGGGTAGGTTGGTCCCCTTCAAAAGGGCCGCCGCCGCTCGCATCCGCCGTTGCACCAGGCAGGCGACGGGCGGGATGCCGAAATGCTGCCGGAATTGCGTGCAGAAATGCGCCGGGGAAAGCCCGGCCCCGGCGGCCAGCGCCTCCAGGGTGAGCGGTTCGTCGTAGCGGGTTTCGATTTGTTCCCGGGCGGCGAGCATCGGAGCCGGGATGGACCGTGCCGCCGTTGCGATCCCCCGGGGACGCACAGCCTGCTGGATGAAGTTTTCCAACGTATTTCGCAACACCACGGCATTGGGGTTTTGCGAAGCGGTCAGTTCTTCGTGCAGGTCGAGCAAATAGCGGGTCGAGGCGGACGTATTCGCCAACGGCTTGCCGCAAGGCACCTTCGCGGCCCGCAGCGCACGGGCCACGGCGGGGCCGTCGCAGTGGACCCAGGAATGGCTCCAGCGTGCCAACGGGTTGCCATAAAAGTGCGGCACTCCCTTGGGCCAGAGAATCACGGTTCCCGCTTCGTGGAAAACCGTGCCGTGCTCCCCGAGGCGCACGGGATCGTGGAAAAGCATGAACAAATAGTCTCCCGTGCCCTGGGGGCGCTGCACAAAACAAGGGGGCATGACTTCGCGGATGCCCAGCCCGCGAAGGGTGAGCGCGGGCGTGTGGAACCTGGGGACTTGGCCGAGATAGCGGATGGGAAGCATGGGGGTGGGATTGCGACCGAAAAATAATACAAAAGAAACACAACGGCATCCATTCTCATTTTTCCGGGTCGGTTTCACACTTCGGCCAAATCCAACCCATCTATTTATGAGCTTCAACGGACTTCATATGAACCTAGGCAACCTCTCCCGGCTTTCTGGGGCCGAAACCCGCTCGGTGACCGCGGAAAACGTCTATGGCGAAAAGGGCCGCGGCGGTATGGCCGAGGTTTCCGAAACGCCGCAGCCGGAGGTGGCGCGTATCGGCCAGCACTGGGGCGGCCCTAACGGGTGCGCCCGCGATCTCGGCCAAACCTGGAAGGTGCGCCCGTGCATCACGGTGCCGAAGCAGTCAGCGGCGGTCATCATGGACGTGGAAGGGCCGGGCGTGATCCAGCACATCTGGATTACCGTGGACACCAAGGTTTACCGCGATTTGATCCTGCGCATTTACTGGGACGGCGCGGAAACGCCCGCCGTGGAGTGCCCCGTGGGCGACTTTTTTTGCAACGGCTGGAAAACGCGGGCGAATATCAGCGCCCTGCCGATCAATGTGAACCCGAGCGGCGGCTTCAACTGCTATTTTCCCATGCCGTTCCGAAAGAAAGTTAAAATGACCATCGAGAACCGCGCGCCCGAGGATGTGGGCGGGTTTTTCTATGCCATCAACTACGCGTTGACGGAGGTGGGCGAGGACGAGGCGTATTTCCATGCCCAATTCCGCCGCACGAACCCGGTGCCGTACAAGGAAGACTACGTGATCCTCGACGGCGTGAAAGGCGCGGGCCATTACGTCGGCACCTACCTGGCGTGGCAGCAAAATTCGAGCGGCTGGTGGGGCGAGGGGGAGATCAAGTTTTTCATGGATGGCGACGCGGAGTTCCCCACGATCTGCGGCACCGGCACGGAGGATTACTTCGGCGGGGCGTGGTGTTTCGGGGCGAATTACAGCGCGCCGTTTCTTGGCTATCCTCTGGGCAGCAGCGACAACCGCCCCGGCAACCGTCATGGACTCTACCGCTTCCACGTGATGGACCCGATCCGCTTCCGGCAGGCTTTGCGGGTGACCATCCAGGCGTTGGGCTGGCGCAGCGAGCAAAGGTATTTGCCGCTTCAGGACGATATCGCCTCGGTGGCCTACTGGTACCAGAGCCTTCCCGCCGCGCCTTTCCCGGCGCTGCCTTCGCGGGATTTGCTGGAAGTGATCTGACGTTCCCTTCACAGGCGGCGGGATTCGGGCTTCCCGCCGCCCGCCGGGCCGTCATAGAATCCGCCCGTGCTTTCCGCCCTCAAACTCCGCGATTTTCGCTGCTTCCCGGCGCTCGAAACCGAGTTCGCCCCGGGGGCGAACGTGATCGTGGGGCCGAACGCGCAGGGGAAAACGTCGCTGCTGGAGGCCGCGTGCGTGCTTTTGCGGCTGCAATCACCGCGCTCCGGCTCGCTGGGACCGCTGGTGCGCATCGGGGCGTTGGGGTTGGTGGTGGACGGCTTTTACGCGGGGCGGCACCTGCAGTTTTATTTTTCCCCCCGGCGCAAAAAGCTGGCGTTGGACGCCGTGGTGCAGCGCGGAGCCGGGGAATACCTTGGGCTCGGGCGCGTGGTCTGGTTTTCCAATGCGGACATCGCGCTGGTGCGCGGCGGCGCGGAAGAGCGGCGGCGCTACCTTGACTTCGTGGCGGTGCAGATCGACCCGGCTTACCGGCGGCATTTGCGCGACTACGAAACGGCGCTGCGCTCGCGCAACCGGCTCTTGAAACAGCCCGGCGCGGCGTGGCGGCAGATCGAGGCGTTCGATGCCCCGCTCATCGCCTCCGGAACGGCGCTCACGCAAGCCCGGGCACGGCTTGTGGCGGAATTGACGCCCCAAGCCGGGGCGGCTCAGCGGGCCATTGGCGGCGCGGCGGACGAAACGCTTTCCATGCGCTACGTGCCCGGGGCGGGGGAGAATTTTGCCGCGAATTTGGACGCCGCGCGCGAGGAGGACCAGCGGCTGCGGCAGACGACCGTGGGGCCGCATCGCGACGAGGTGGCGCTCGAACTCAACAGTCTCCCCTCCGCTCTCGCCAGCGAGGGCCAGCAGCGGACCATCGCGCTGGCGCTGCGGCTGGCCCAGGCGCGGCTGATGGAGGCCCGGCACGAGGCGCTGCCGCTGTTTCTGCTGGACGATATTTTTGGCGAACTGGACCTTGCCCGCCGCAACGCGCTGCTGGCTTATCTGCCCCCGGCGGCGCAGCAGATCATCACCACCACGCACTTCGATTGGGCTGAAACGCAGGCCGCGCGCGTCTTCCGTCTCGAGAACCGGGTATTGACGGTGACCCTCTAAGAGGCTACTTCTCCCGTTCCCATGGCTCAACCCGGTTCGCCCAGTCTCATTACCGCGCAAGATCTCGTCGTCCGCTATAACGACCAGGTGGTGCTCGACCGCGCCTCGCTTTCCATCCACGAAGGCGACCGCATCGGGCTGGTGGGGCGCAACGGCTCGGGAAAATCGACGTTTCTGCGCATTCTGGCGGGCGCGCTGGAACCCGACGCGGGCAACGTGGCCCGGCGGCGTGGGCTGGTGGTGGGCTATCTGCCGCAGGAGTTCGCGCTCGATCCCGAAAAAACCGTGGAGGGAAACATCCGCGAGGGCGCGCGCCATGTGCTGGATTTGATCGCGGAATTCGAGGCGCTGCCGGGGGATTCGGGCCGCGCGCACGAACTGGAGGAGCGCATCAACACCCTGGACGGCTGGACGCTCGATAACCGCATCGCCACCGCCATTTCCAAGCTTGCCTGCCCGCCCGCCGGAGCCGCGATGACGAATCTCTCCGGCGGCGAGAAGCGGCGCGTGGCGCTGGCCCGGGCCATCGTTTCACGGCCCGATCTGCTGATTTTGGACGAGCCGACGAACCACCTCGACACGGAATCCATCGAATGGCTCGCCGGGTTTTTGGAGAGCTACCGGGGCGCGTTTATCGTGGTCACGCACGACCGCTATTTTCTGGATTCCGTTTGCAACCAGATCGTGGAATTGCGCGGCGGCGAGTTCCTCGCCTACGAGGGCAACTACACAGATTACCTGCTGGCGCGCGCCGAGCGGATGGCCGCGGCGGAACTGGTGGAGCACAAGCGGCAGATGTTCCTCAAACGCGAACTGGAATGGGTGCGGCGCAAACCGGAGGCGCGACGCACCAAGTCCAAGGCCCGCATTGACGCTTATTTCGAGGCCGCCGGGCAGGACGCACCGGAGCTGGACCGCGACGTGGACCTGGTGATCCCGCCCGCGCCGCAGTTGGGCAACCGCGTGGTGGAGTTGGTGAACATCGGCATGTCGATGGGCGGCCACCGGCTCTTCTCGGGGCTCGATTTTCAATTCGCGGGCGGCCAGCGCATCGGCATCACGGGCCGCAACGGCCTGGGCAAGACGACGCTGCTAAAAATCATCCTGGGCCAGCTTGCGCCAGAGACGGGCGAGGTTCGCGTGGGGCAGTTGACGCGGTTCAACTACGTGGACCAGAGCCGGTTGCTCCTGAACGATGAGGATACCGTGCTCGAAAGCGTGAGCGATATGAGCGAGTATGTCACCTATGGCAATTCGCGCGTGCCGGTTCGCGGCTTTTTGAAGCGCTTTCTTTTCACCGACGACCGCATCATGACGAAGGTCCGCTATCTGAGCGGCGGCGAGCGGAGCCGGTTGCTGCTGGCCCGCATTTTGAAGAACGGCGGCAATTTCCTGATCCTCGACGAACCGACGAACGACCTGGACCTTGCCACCTTGCGCATTCTGGAAGAGGCGCTGCTTGCCTTTGAAGGTGTGGTGTTGGTGGTGAGCCACGACCGCTATTTTTTGAACCGCATTTGCACCGGCATCCTGGCCTTCGAGGGGGAGGGACAGGTGACGTACACACCCGGCAACTACGATTATTACTGGGAGAAACGCCAGGAGTTTTTGCGGCGGCTGGGGCCGGACCCCGGCCCGACGGAAGCGAAGCCGAAGCCGCGCCGCACGACCCAGCCGCGCAAGCTCAGCTACAAGGAGACGCGAGAATTGGAGGGCATGGAGGAGACGATTTTGGGCGTGGAGGAGCGGATCGCGGAAATCGAGGCGATGTTCGCCGACGCGGAGTTTCACCAGAAATACGGCGCTCAAGCCGTGGAACTCGATGCGGAGGTGGAGACCGCCCGCAAGCGGCTCGAAGTGCTCTATGCCCGCTGGGAAGAGTTGGAGAAAATCCGGCTTGAGGCGGAGAAATAGGAGTGAAAAGATTGCCGCAATGAAGGAGAAACTCGTTTTTTGCTGGAGCGGCGGGAAGGATTCGGCCCTGGCGCTCAACCGCGTGCTCAACGATGACCGCTACGAAATCGTTTCGCTCTTAACCACGTGCAACGAGCGGCGCGTGCCGATGCATGAGGTGCGCCTGGAACTGCTGGAGCGCCAGGCGGCGTCCATCGGGCTGTCGCTGGAGAAGATTTTCCTCCCCGAAGGGGCGTCCGATGAGGAGTATGGGCGCAGGATGGAAGCCGCTTTGCGGGCGCACCAGATGTGCGGCGTAGCGGGCTGCGTTTTTGGCGACATCTTTCTCGAAGACCTCAAACTTTGGCGCGAGGAAAAGCTGGCCCGGGTCGGCATGAAGGCGGTGTTCCCGCTATGGAAAGTGGAGAGCCGCGAATTGATGCGCGAGTTTTTCGCCTTCGGGTTCAAGTCCATCCTGACCTGCACCAACGCCACGTTTTTTGGCGAGCAGGCCGAGGGTGCCGTGGGGCGCGTGCTCGACCCCGCGTTCATCGCGTCGCTGCCGCCCGGCATCGACCCCTGCGGGGAGAACGGCGAGTATCACTCCTTCGTTTTTGACGGCCCCGTGTTCAAAGAGCCGGTGCGGTTTACCGTCGGCGAGAAAACTTTCCGCGCGGCGCAAAACGGCGATCCGCATTTGACCCACGCGTTTTGGTATTGCGATTTGCTGCCAGCTTAACAGAAGGCCGCTAGGCGGCGGAGCATTCCTGTTTGGCGACGACGGTGGCAATGACAAGGTCGCCCGTGACGTTGAGCGCGGTTCGGCACATGTCCAGAAAGCGGTCGATACCGAGGATGATCGCAATGGCTTCCGCCGGGACGCCGATCGTGAGGAGAACCCCGACGACCAGGGGCAGCGAACCGCCCGGCACTCCCGCCGTGCCGATGCCCGCCATCACGCACATGAGCGCCACGATGAGTTGCTGGCCAACGCTCAAATCCACCCCAAAGACCTGCGCGAGGAAGAGCACGGTGATGCCTTCGTAAATGGCGGTGCCGTTTTGGTTGGCGCTCGCGCCGAGGGTGAGGACAAAGCGGCCGATGTGCGGCGGCAGGTGCAGGTTCTCCTCGGCCACGCGCAGCGAGACGGGGAGGGTGGCGTTGCTCGAAGACGTGCTGAAAGCGGTGATGATGGCCTCTTTGGCTCCGCGAAAAAATTCGGCGGGCGAGCGGCGGGCCAGCAGCACCAGCACCACGGGGTACACCACGAATTGGTGCAGGGCCAGGCCGCCCACAACCACTGCGGCGTAAAATCCAAGGGTTCGGAAAATATCGAGGCCAAGCCGGGCCGCTACGCAGAACGAAAGGCAGGCGACGCCGAGCGGAGCGAGCCGGAGCGCAAAGCCGATGATTTTCATCGAAACCTCGAAGACGCCGTCGAAAAAGCCGCGTAAAACCACGATCCGCTCGGGCGGAGAAAGCGCCATGGCGACCCCGATGAAGAGGCCGAAAACCATCACCGCGAGGAGGCCGCCGCCGGGGTTGTTCGGGTTGAAGGCGTTCGCGGCTTCGGCCAGCGGGTTTTCGGGAATGAGATCCAGGAGGGTCTTTGAAATGGGTTTGGCTTCCCTTGCCTGCTCGATGCTCTTTGCCGAAGCGCCTCCGTAGGCCGCGATGAGTTGTTCGCGCCGGGTGGGGTCAATGGCGTGCCCAGGCTGGAGAAGATTCACGAGGCTCAGCGCAATCGCGACGCTCAGCCCGGAAAGCAGCAAGGTGACCCCCAGGGTGCGCAGGCCGATTCGCCCCAAGGTCCGCGCGTCCCCCATTTCGGCGACGCCGATCACGATCGCCGAAACGATGAGTGGAATGACCACCATGAAAATGATGCGCAGGAAAATCCGGCCGACGGGCTGAATCACCCCGTCAATGCTCCACGAGAGGCTTGCCGCATGGGCGGCGAGCGGACCCCCGGGGCCGAAAGCCCAACCGGCGAGAAGGCCAAGGGTGAGCCCCAGCAGGAGTCCCACCAAAATGCGCCTGGATAAGTTGTCGGTCGTTTTGGCCATTGGCGCGGCATCCTCCCAGACTCGCTTTTCCGGCACAAGCCCCAATGCGGCTGCCGCAAAGGTTTGCCGTTGCGTTTTTTTCCTCCCGGCGGGCGGGAAGTTTCTAGTGCTTGGTCGCGGCGGCCATCGGGCGGACAAACGCTGCGACGCGCTCGGCCAAGTCGGGCTGGCCGCCGAATTCCGCGATGTGCTTCACAATCGCGCTGCCGACCACCACGCCGTCGGCTTTCCCGGCGACTTCGCGGGCTTGCTCCGGTGTGGAAATGCCAAAGCCGACCACGACGGGAAGATCCGTGGCCGCGCGGATGGCCGCGACGCCCGCTTCCAGGTTGCTGGCCACGCTTGCGCGTTCGCCGGTGACGCCTTCACGCGAGACGTAATAGACGAACCCCTCGGCCCGGCGGGCCAGTTGTACGACGCGTTCGGGCGGCGTGGTGGGGGCAACGAGCCGGATGCGGCGGACGTTGCTTTGAATATCGAATTCGCCGTGGTCCTCGTCCGGGGGCAGGTCCAGCAGTAGCACGCCATCCACTCCGGCGGCTTCGGCGTCGGCCATGAATTTCGCGAACCCGTAGCGGTAGACCGGGTTCATGTAGGTGTAGAGGACGATGGGAAGCTGGGAGGTGGCGCGGATGGCGCGCACGCAGCCGAGCACGCCTTCCACGGTGGTGGCGGAGGCGAGGCCGCGCTGGGCGGCAAGCTGGTTGACGATGCCGTCGGCCACGGGATCGGAAAACGGGACGCCGAGTTCCAGGATGTCGACGCCCGCTTTTTCGAGAGCGAGGGCGAGGGCGGCGGTGGAGGCCAGGTTGGGATCGCCCGCGCCGATGTAGGCGATGAAGGCGCTTTGCTGGCAGGCGCGAAGTCGCGCGAAGGTCTGGTCAATCCGGTTTTGCATGGCGTGTGTGGGCGTGTGGGGCTAATCCTCGACGATCTGGAAGGCGGCTTTCTGGCCGTGGCGCGCGGCGGCGGCGGAAAGAAGATTTCGGATGGCCTCGATGGTTCGGCCCTGTTTGCCGACCATTTTGCCGATTTCCTGGCGCGGCAGCCGCAGCCGAAAGACGGTTTTGCCCGGGGCGCGGTGTTCGGTAAGCTCCAACCCCTCGGAGTTCCCCACGAGGTTCAAGATGATGTAGCGCAGGAATTCTTCCATTTTCTAAAAATCTAGCGAAACCCGGGAAAAGCTAAAAGAATATAAAAATTCGGGCCTCCCGGGAAACAAGACAAGGCCGGAGGGCATCCCCCCGGCCTTGAAAATTCGCTTTTTTCTGTAAAACCCTTAGGCCGCCGGGGCAGCTTTGCGGGCGTTCTTGATGAGCGAGCGCACGGTGTCCGTGGGCTGGGCGCCAACGCCAACCCAGTAATCGACGCGAGCGAGGTCGATCTGGACGTTGTTGGAAGCCTTCTTCGGGTCGTAGTTGCCGATGTGCTCGATGAATTTGCCGTCACGCGGGCCGCGGGAATCGGCCACAACGATGCGATAATACGGGCTGTTGAGTGCGCCTTCGCGCCGGAGTCGGATGGATACTGCCATAAATGTCGGTTGGGTTCGCTTGGTTTAGTCTGTTGGTTCGGGCCGGAGCCGTGAAGCTCCTAACGCATCCCGGGGATGCGCGGCCCGCCGGAGCGAGCCATCATTTTTTTGAACTTCCCCATGTTTTTCATCATCTTTCGCATTTGATTAAAACGCAGGAGAAGATCGTTTACTTCCGTCACCGAGGTGCCGCTGCCGCGGGCGATTCGCTGCCGCCGCCGGGCATTCAAGATGTCCGGCTTGCTGCGCTCCGCCATTGTCATGGATAGAACAATGGCTTCGACCCGCTTCATTTGGTTCTCGTTTACGGAAAAGCCTTTCATGTTACTCATCCCGGGCAACATGCCAAGGAGATTCTCCAGGGGGCCTAATTTGCGGATCATTTTGAACTGATCCAGGAAGTCGTTGAGGTCGAAGGAGGCGGTGCGCAGCTTCTCCTCCATGCGCCGGGCGTCCTCTTCGTCGATGGCCAGGGCGGCCTTTTCCACCAAGCCCACGATATCGCCCATGCCGAGAATGCGCCCGGCCAGGCGGTCGGGCACGAACGGCTCGAATTGGTCGATTTTTTCTCCCACGCCCGCGAATTTGATGGGCCTTTGGGTCACTTCCCGCATGGAAAGGGCCGCGCCGCCCCGGGCGTCGCCGTCGAGTTTGGTTAAAATGAGGCCGGTGACCCCGAGGGCATCATGGAAATGGGTGGCCACGCTGACGGCCTGCTGGCCGGTGGCGGCATCGGCCACCAGCAGGATTTCCTGCGGCGCGAGGAAGTCCCGCAAACGCTTGAGCTCCTGCACGAGCGGCTCGTCGATTTCCTGGCGCCCGGCGGTGTCGAAAAGGTGGATATTCCCCTCGGGATGCTCGGTGCGCGCCCATTCCAGGGCGGCTTTCGCGGCCCGCAGCACGTCCGTTTCCCCTTCGGCGGGCCGGAAAACGGGAACGCCGATCTGCCCGCCCAGGGTGACGAGCTGGTCGATGGCGGCGGGGCGGTAAAGGTCCAGCGCGTAAAGCAGCGGCGCTTTGCCCCCTCCGGCGGGGCTTTTGAGCCAGCGGGCGAGCTTGGCGGCGGAGGTCGTTTTGCCCGCGCCGTTGAGGCCGACCAGGAGCACGCGGCCCGGGGCGTCGGTAGCAAGCGGGGCGGCGTCGCCTCCGAGAAGGGCCGTCAGTTCGTCATGGAAAATTTTGACGATCTGCTGGCCGGGCGTGACAGAGCGCAGCACTTCCTCGCCGAGCGCCTTCTCTTTGACGCGGGCGATGAAGTCCTTGGCCACCTGGTAGTGCACGTCGGCCTCCAGGAGCGCCATGCGGACAGTGCGCATCGCGTCGGTCACGTTCGATTCGGAGATCGACCCGTGTCCCCGCAAGTCTTTAAAGACATCCTGGAGTTTATCGGCTAGCTGGCTGAACATGAAAAAGGGTCAATAAGATGCAAAAAAAGGGGCCGCTGCGTCGAGAAGTTTAGCACGGATTGCGATTTCCGTCCGGTTAATGCGACTTTTATTCTCTCGCGGGGCGCATGGGCGGTGGTGTCTTGCGGCTTTCGGAGGGAGCCCTTTACTTTCCCCTACGAATTTGCGAGGCTGCGGACGCTGGCTGACAAGCCAGCCGGGATTCGATACCCCGACACAAAGCGGCTGGCAATAGCCGATCAACTATTGCCGTTTCCGGGCTATTTTATATGGCCGGGGGGCGGCGACGTATGTCCAGGCTCCGGCTAAAGGTCGCCGCAGCCGACTTTGTGCGGCTATCGACCCCCGGCCTCCCTCGGGTCCAATCCCAAGGGAGGCTTTGAGTTAACCATCGCCAAAGCCGACCGCCATGCCCATTCCCCGCCTCGTTCTCGTGTTGTTTACCGCTCTTTGCGGAATCGCGTTTCCCATTTCGGCCCAGCAGGCTTCGAGCACTTCCGCCGTTTATTTTTCAGCCAACGGCGGCTGCACCCGGGCGGTTGTGGCCAAGCTGGATGCGGCCAAGGAATCGGTGCTGGTGCAGGCACGGGGGTTCACTTCCCGGGAAATTGCCATGGCGGTGGTGAGGGCGCGGCAGCGGGGGCTGCGGGTGGAAGTGCTGATGGACAAGGGCAACCGGGCGCAACGCGACGGCATGCTGCCGCTGCTTTTGAAAGCCGGGGTGCCGGTGTGGCTCGATGCCTGCGCCGATGCCGCGAAAGGCGGAAGCATCGTCGTGGACCGGGTGACCGTGATTACCGGTTCGTTTAGCTTCACGGAGGCGGCGGAGCATCGCGACGGGGAAAATGTCGTGATCCTGCTGCGCGACCCTGCGCTGGCAGCCTGCTGTTTCGCGGATTGGGAGGAGCACCGACGGCACTCCGAGCCCTGCGGGCCGTGACGGCCATGGCCGCTTGCGCTACATTTCCAGGAAATCGGCCACGGCTTCTTCCCCGGTGTCGAACGGGTCCGGCATGGGCAGGGGAGGCTCGCCGTTGACGCTGATGGAATCCCAGTTGATGAGATAATTGACCCTGGGGTGCTCCAGGAACCACTCCACCGCTTTGCCCCGGCCATTGGCGCGGGTGTCGCGGGGGGCGAGCGTGAGCGCCTCCTGGCGGCACGCCTGCTGGTTCCATTCGGCGATGCGCGGTTCGGCCTTGAGCCCGAAGAAGAGGCCGCGTTCGGGGTTGATGTTGTGGTATTCGAGGTCGAGGCTTTGCAGCCACGGGTCGCTCCATTCGAGGTGCTCGTTTTCGCGGAAAAGATCCAGCAGCCAGCGTTTGGAGATCCAGTCCACCCCGCCGACCAAGCGCAAGTGGGTGGCCGGATTTTCGAGGCATTCCAGCACGAAACGCCAGCTTTCCAAAAGCCAGTCGGTTTCCTCGTCCCGGCCTCCGAAATAGCGTTGCGCGTGGGAAAGAAATTCAACCTGGATGTCCAGGGCGTCGCGGCTGCGGCCGTCGGCAAGCTTCACCGCGCCCCGGCCCGTGCCGAGGTGGGAGAGTTCCCGCATGGAGGCCACGGCGTCTTGCAGGACCACGTGCCGGGGCAGGCACTCCTGCTCCATGAGGGTGAGGATGAGCGAGGTGAGGCCCACTTTCAGCGCCGTGGCAAACGGGCTCATATTCGAGTCGCCCATCAGCAGGTGGAGGCGGCGGTAGCGGTGGTGGTCGGCCAGGGGCTCATCCCGCGCGTTGATGATGGCGCGGTTGAACTGCACCCACTGGTAGATGTCGTTGACGATGTGGTCCGCCCGCTGGGAGAGCTGGAAATCCACGGGCGCGCCCGGCTTGGGCTCGTATTCGAAGGAGAGCGGGTTGGTCTGGCCCACGCGGCCCGCGCCGGTGTAAATCTGCCGGGTGGCGAGAAAAGAGAGCAGTGTGCCGAGGGCTGCCGGGGTGAACTGCATATCGCGTCTTACTAAATAATTTTCGTGGCAGCCGAAGGTGGCCCCGGTTTGGTGGTCGATGTTGTTTTTAATCATCTCCACGCGGGACTCGGCCTTGAGCGCGGTGACGGCGCTTTGCACCATCGTGTCGCCTGCCACGTCGAAGGCGCAGATATCGCGCAGGGCGAGGCACTCGGGCGAGGCGTATTCCAAGTGGCCCATGTCCACGTAAAGCCGGCCGCCGTTGCGCAGGAAACCGCCGTTGCCGGGCGGCTCCTCGTAATCGCGGTAGTGGAGGTCCACGGCTCCCACGCGCTCTTTTTTGAAGAGGTGGTTTTTGAGACGCACGGGCCAGGAGTCCGAGGCATTTTGCGGGGTCTCATCGGCCACGAGGCAGCCGTATTCAGTTTCGATGCCTGTGATTCGGTTCACCGAAAAAGTTTCGGAACCCGCCGCGGTTTCGGTTCCTTGCAAGCGCGAGGAGCGTCAAACGCTGTATTAATGGGCCTTCGCGGGCGAAAAAAGACGCTTTTCTACGCATTCATGCGGATTTGCAGGCGGCAAAAAGGTGCTAGTATCACCTCGAATTTCAAAAATCAGGGGTAGGCGCGTCGGCAGAAGGGGTTAATCTGCTGGCGCGCCTCTTTTGTGCCCTGATGGCGCGCGCGCAAAAAGAGGGAACGAGTGGGATGCAAGGGGGCAAGCCCCCTTGCCGGGGTGCTGGGGCAGAGCCCCAGAAGCCAAAACAAAAGCAAGGCGGGAGAATAACTGCCCGAGGGATCGAATCAAACCGGCGCTTTAAACCCGCCTTGCCTATATCGGACAGCGAAGCGTCTCCGCCAAGCGCCGCAGGCGCTTATCTGTTAACATTGCCCCCGAGACGAGAGCCCCCGAAAAAACGCTGCGCTGTTTTCGGGGGAGCAAGGCGGGCAATAGAAGATGGTGCGCGCGGATTCCATTAAAACGCGCCGCTTCGTTGGAATTTTTACGGCCCGCCTTGCAAAGACAATGGGAGGCGCTGCCTCCCAAACCCTCCGTCAGGGGGGCTTGCCCCCCTGCACCCC
>CAZEOO010000003.1:344681-379415 GCA_964513965.1 uncultured Chthoniobacteraceae bacterium | reverse complement strand
CCGGGGCTCTGCCCCGGCACCCCGGCAAGGGGGCTTGCCCCCTTGCATCCCATCTATGCCGCCGGGAGCCGGATTTCCATTTCCAGCCCGTGCGGTTCCCGGTTGCGCGCCACCACGGTGCCGCCGCTCGATTCCACGCACGTTTTCACAATGGTTAGCCCCAACCCCACGCCCCCCGTTTCCCGCGTGCGCGAACGGTCCAGCCGGTAAAAGGCGTCGAATAACCTCAACAACTCCCCCTCGGGCACGCCCGGGCCGCCGTCGGCGACCCGGATCAACACGCTCTCCCCGTCCCGCTCCGCGTTGACCGAAATGACGCTCCCGCCGCCGTGCCGAATGGCGTTGCGCAGCAGGTTGGAAATAGCCCGCACGAGCAACTCGGTATCCGCCAGCACGGCCAAGCCTTCGGGTAACTCCGGCACTTCGATGCGCGCCTGCTCGGTGGTTTCGCGTTTCACGGCTTCCGCAACAATGGTTCGCACAGCCACCGCTTCCAGCCGCACGGCGGACGCTCCAAATGAGGCGCGCGAAAAGGCCAGCAGTTCGTTGACGAGCGCGGCGATTTGCCCGGCCTTTTCACTGGCGCGCCGGGCGTATTCCCCGTTGTCCGCCTGTTCCCCGCGCTGTTCCATGATGCCAAGCGTCATCTGAAGCCGGGCCAGCGGGGTGCAAAGTTCGTGGGCGATGTCGCCCAAAAACCGCTTCTGCCCCATGATGAAACCGTTCAACCGCTCGGCCATTTGGTTGATGGATTCGCCCAGCGAGCCGAGTTCGTCGTGCCGCCGCGTGGCGACGCGCACGTCGAAGCGCCCGGCGGCGATCTGCCGGGTGGTTTGCGTCATTTGCCGGATGGCCCGCGTGATGCTCCGCAACAGGGGAATCCAGAAAACGACGGAGAAGGCGATGGTGCCCACGATGAGCCAGATCCACGGGGCGGGATCGAGGATCAAGCCGCCCATGCTGAACGAATCGGCCTGGGCAACGAGGATGACCCGCATGGGGCCGCCCACCCGCGGGTTGTCGAGCCGCGTGCGGTAAAGCAGCCAGTAGCGCGCCGGTTTGCGGGTGCGCAGGAAGGCGCGCACCGGGTCGGCGGGGGTTTCAAGCGCGCCCTTCGGGGTGCGCAGCCGCCGCGCTTCCGGCAAAAATTTCAGGGTGAAAGAGAGGAGCCTTTCGCGAACCGGCTCGGGAAGCTGCTGCACGCGCCCGATCAGGAATGCGCCGTTGGGTTCGAAGAGCGAAATCTGGACGCCGTAAGCCTGGCTGAACCGATCCACGACGTCGGACCAATATTCCGGGTGCGTGGCGTTGAGTTCCCCGACCATCAGCGTCCGCAGGGATTCCACCCGCTGCCGCGCGTTGCTGGCGAACACCCAGTCAAGGTTCAGCCGGAATTGCGCGCTGAAAATGAGGGCGCAGACCACGCCCAGGAAAAAGAGGTTGAGGAAAAACCAGATGAGAATCTGCGCGGCGATGGGGAACTGCCACAAAGGGAAATGCGGAAAATGAAGGCGCTGGCCGATGGCCTTGCACCGCTCCCTGGCCCGCATCCATACGGCCCGCATCCCCGGTTTGGGTTCGTTACTCGGCATTGGGATCGATCAGCATGTAGCCGATGGCGCGCACGGTTTTAATGAAGCGCGGCGCTTTGGGGTCGTCCCCCAGTTTCCGCCGCAGCGACCAGATGTGCACGTCGATGGAGCGGTCGAGCCCGTCGTAAAGCCGCTCGCCGATTTCCTCGATGAGCCGCTCGCGGGTTTTCACCCGGCCCCGCGCTCTGGCAAGGCTGAAGAGGAGGTCGAACTCCAGGGCGGTCAGTTTCAGCGCCACGCCGTCGAGTTCCGCCAGCCGCGCCCCGGGCTTGATGCGCAGCGGACCCACGATCCATTCCGACTCCGATTCCGCCGCCTCGGCTCCCGCTCCCTTCGCCACATGGCGGCGCGTGACGGCCCGCAGCCGCGCGAGAAGTTCGCGGGATGAAAACGTTTTGGGCAAATAGTCGTCGGCCCCCATCTCCAGGCCCACGATGCGGTCGGTTTCTTCCCCGCGCGCCGTGAGCATGAGCACCGGCACGGCGGAGTGCGCCCGAATCAATTTGAGCACTTCGAAGCCGTCGATGCCCGGCAGCATGACGTCGAGAATGACGGCGTGGAACTCCTCCGCCAGGGCGCGGTCCGCCCCAGCCCGCCCGTCGTGTTCGGCAGCCACTTTATAGCGCAGCGGCTTAAGGTAATCCGCGATCAAGGTGCACAATTCCCGGTCATCGTCGATGATGAGGACTTTTTGCTCGTCACCCTGCGGCGCTGGCGATGGAGAGGCTTGGGACATTTTGGGCTAGCGGCATTCCATAAACTCTTCATCCATAACATGCGAGCCTGTTTTTCGGCGCTTAACCATCTCTTAACAATAAAGCCGCCGCCTCATAATTTTAACTTAACAATTAAGGACTACATAAATGGAAGCGGCCTTGTAAATTCGTTCCAATCCCTATGAAAACCTCTTATTTCAAGCGTCTGTTGCCCCTGTTTACCGCAATGCTTATGGGGGCGTCCGTGGCGATGGCTCAGGATGCCCCTCCTCCACCCGCGCCCGGCGGCGGCAATGACCGCGAGGCTTTTCGCCAGCGCATGAACGAACGGCTGAAAAGCGCGCTGAAAGTCTCCGACGACGAGTGGAGCATCATCCAGCCGCTGCTAGAAAAAGTGCAGCAAAAGCAGCGCCAGGTGATGTCGAGCCGCACGGCGGGAATGTTTGGCGGCGAACGCCGCGCCAACCGCCCCCAAGATGCCAATAACAACGGCAACAACAATCCCAACGCAACCAACCCGAACGCCAATCGCCCCCGGCCCGAACGGCCCAGCGTGGCCGAGATCGAGGCGCTGAAAACGGCGGTTGAAAACGAGAGCTCGTCCGCCGACGAGATCAAAGCCAAGCTCGAAGCTGTGCGCGCGCTGCGCAAAAAGGCCGAGGCCGAACTCGAAGCTTCGAGCGAGGAACTGCGCAAGGTGCTCACGCTGCGCCAGGAAGCTGTGCTTGTGATGATGGGGATTCTCCAATAAGTTCCCCCTCCCTCCCCTTTCCCTTCGCCCCCAGCAATGTCCGATCCCGTTTCCATCGCCGGAGAATCCGGCATCATCGCCCACATGGTGGAGAGCCGCCAGCTCTCGCCCTGCGACGCGGAAGCCCTCGCGCGTCTTGCGCCGGAAAAGCAGCCCCAAAACGAAGCGGAGGCGCTGCAATGGCTGGCCGCCGAGTATGGCCTAAGCTTTACGGCGCTGGAAAACGCCGAACCCGACCGCGACCTCACCTCCCGTTTTCCCGCCCGCGTGCTGCTCAAGGAGGAGTTGCTGCCGCTGCGCGAAAAGGATGGCCGCGTGGAAGTGGCGTTGAGTCGCCTCTTCGCCGAGCCGGGCCTCGACAGCCTCAAGCCGTTTACGAAAGCGGCGCTGGTGCCGATCCTCGCCCCATCGGAAGCCCTTCAACGGGAAATCAAGAAGCACCTGGGCGTGGGCGCGGATACGCTGAATTTGTTGGAGCAGGAGGAAGGCTTCCAGTTCGTGGCCGACGAGTCAGGCGACGAAACAGACCTCGAAAAAGCCGCCGAGGACGCCTCCATCATCCGCTTCGTGAACCAAATCCTGAGCGACGCGGTTTCGCTGCGCAGTTCGGATATTCACGTGGAGCCCTTCGAACACGAACTGCGCATCCGCTACCGCATCGACGGCATGTTGCAGGAGGTGCCGGTGCCGCCGCAAATCAAGCGTTTCCAGCCCGCCATCGTTTCGCGCATCAAAATTTTGAGCAACCTGGACATCGCCGAAAAGCGCGTGCCGCAGGACGGGCGCATCAAGATTCGCATCAAAAACCAGGAAATCGACATCCGCGTTTCGGTGATCCCGATGCTTCACGGCGAGGCTGTCGTGCTCCGGTTGCTGCGCCAGCAAAACACCGGCGTCATCGGGCTGGCAGGCCTGGGCATGGCCGAACGTGAGCGCAATCTTTTCCAGCGCGTGCTGCAAATGCCCCACGGCATTGCGCTCGTCACCGGCCCCACCGGCAGCGGCAAAAGCACGACGCTCTACAGCGCGCTTACGGAAATCAACGACTCCTACCGCAAGATCATCACCGTCGAAGATCCCGTGGAATACCAGATCAAAGGGGTCAACCAGATCCAGGTGTCCGAAAAGGCGGGACTGACGTTCGCGCGCGGCTTGCGCGCCATTTTGCGGCACGACCCGGACGTGGTGCTGATCGGGGAAATCCGCGACCAGGAGACCGCGCAGATCGCCGTGCAAGCGTCGCTCACCGGCCACATGGTTTTTTCCACCCTGCACACGAACGACGCGCCCGGCGCGCTGACGCGGTTGGTGGATATGGGCGTGGAGCCTTACCTCGTGGCCTCTTCGCTGGAAGCCGTGATGGCCCAGCGCCTCGTGCGCGTGCTTTGCCCGGAATGCAAGGAAGTGGACCGCTCCCAGCGCACCCAAGCTTTGAAGGAGCGCGTGGACGCCCTGCGGGACGCCACCATTTATCGCGCCGTGGGCTGCAAGGCATGCCGTAATACTGGATACACGGGACGGCAGGCGCTCTTTGAATTAATGACGATGAGCAGCACCATCCGCCAGATTTTGCTCAAGGGCGGTTCCAGCCTTGAAATCAAGGAAGTCGCCCGGCGGGAGGGAATGCGCACGCTGCTCGAAGACGGCTGGCGGCTCGTTTGCGCGGGCGTCACCAGCCCGGCGGAAGTGCTGCGCGTTTCCAAGGATGACGACCTCTTGGGCGATGCCTAGCCACAATTTGCCACACGCTCACCATGGCTCTCTTTGAATACAAGGCACTGCAACGCGGCGGGGGCGCGACCACCGGCAAAATCGAAGCCGGGGGCCGCAGCGAGGCGATTCGCTTGATCGAGGATCGCGGGCTCACGCCGTTGCGTTTGGCCGAGGTCGAGAAAACCCGGGCCACCGCGACCGGCATTGCCGAAGGCTCCAAAAAATGGGGCTTCCAATCCAAGCGCATTTCGTTCGAGGCGCTGGAGGATTTCACCCGCTCGCTTTCCAGCCTGCTTGCCGCCGCCGTGCCGCTGAGCCGCGCGCTGACGATTCTTTATAAGGAAGCCTCCAACGCGGCGGCCGGGGCGAAGTGGAAGGAATTGCACGAGCGAGTGATCGACGGCGTTTCGCTGGCCGACGCCATGGGGCGCTCGCCCGAGGTATTCCCGCGCGTCTACACCGCCATGGTGGAGGCGGGCGAAGCGGGCGGCTTCCTGGACGTGGTGTTGGCGCAAATCGCCGATTTCCAAGCGCGGGAAAAAGAACTGCGCGCGAAAATCCTCTCCGCGCTGATGTACCCCGTCATCCTGCTCTCGCTGGCGCTGGGCGTAGTCATCTTTTTGATGATCTTCTTCATCCCGCGCTTCCAAACACTCTTCGCCGGGTTCCATGCCACGCTGCCACTCATTACGCGCGTCATCATCGGGGCGAGCCACGCCATCCGCTCCTACGGGCTTTTCATCGCGCTGGGCGTGGCGGCGGTGGGCTACCTGGGCGTGCGGTGGTTCAAGGCCGAGGATAACCGCCGCAAATGGGAGGGCTTGCTTTTCCGCCTGCCGGTGGCCGGGCCGCTGGCAGCGAAGCTGGCCATGACGCGCTTTTGCCGGATGCTCGGCACGCTGCTCGCGGCCGGCGTGCCGCTGATGAACGGCCTGGGCGTGGCCCGGCGCTCGCTCGGTTACCAGACGTTGATTGATTTGATCGCCGACTCCACGGAGCGCGTTTCCAAAGGCGAACAGCTTGCCTCCGCGCTCGGCGACTGCCATGCGCTTTTCCCCGGCTCCACGCTGGAGATGATCTCCGTGGCGGAGGAAAGCGGGCGCCTCGATAAGGAGCTTCTTCGCATCGCCACCGTCACGGAATCCACGCTCGACCGGCAGTTGAAAACGGCGGTGGCGCTGGCCGAACCGCTGATGCTCTTTTTGATCGCCGGGTTCATCGGCGTCATTTTCGTCGGGATGGTCATCCCGGTGTTCACGCTTCAAGACTATATCAAATAATCCTATGAAAACTCGACTCCTCCCCCTCCGCAACCAAGGTTTCACGCTGGTCGAAATGCTGCTGGTGCTGGTCATCCTCGCCACGCTCGCGGCCATCGTCTATCCCAAGTTCACCGGGCGCACCGAACAGGCGAAAACCACCGCCGCGAAAACGGAAATCGCCAGCATCACCATGGCGCTCAACGCGTTCGAGGTGGACAACGGCTATTACCCGAAAACGGGGGCACTCGGCGCGCTCATCAGCCAGCCCGGCGACGCCCAGAACTGGCACGGGCCGTATCTCGAAAAAGGCGTTCCGAAAGACCCGTGGGGCAATGAATACCTCTACGAATACCCGGGCAAGCATACCGTGAACGGTTTTGACTTGTCGTCTGCCGGCCCCGATGGCCGCGCGAACACCGACGACGACATTACAAGCTGGGATGTCACCAAATAGATCCAACCCCATCGGCTTTACGCTCATCGAGATGGTGCTCGTGATGGCGCTCCTGACCATGATGATGGCCCTGGCCGCGCCGTCGCTCTCCCGCTCGTTCCATGGGCGCAACCTGGCCCAACAAGCGGGGCTGCTGCTTGCCGCGACGGAATACGCTCGCGGCGAAGCCATCTCCCAGGGCGTGCCGATGAATGTTTGGATCGACATGGGAAGCGCCACCTTCGGCGTTCAGGCAAAAACCGGCTACGAAGGCGCGGGCTCCCGCGAAAAAACCTGGACGCTTCCCGCCGATATCCGCTTCGAATCCGCCCCCGGCAACAGCGACGGCTACGGCCACGGGCTGATGGCGACCTTTCTACCGGAGGGGACGCTCGACGACGCCAGCGTGGACGAGGTGCGGCTGGCCGACAACTCCGGCGAAAGCATCGCCATTCAACAAAACGAGGACGGCTACCAGATCGTGAAATAGCATGAACCCGCCCTGCCACAACGACCGCGCTTTCACCTTCGTCGAGATCCTCTCGGCCATGGTGTTCCTGGCGATTCTGATCCCCGCGATTCTGGAGGGGATCACCATTTCCACCCGCGCGGGCACGATTGCCCAGCGGCAGGCCATCGCCGTGGAGCTTGCCCAAAACAAATTGAGCGAACTCTCCATCGACGGCGCGTGGCAATCCTCGGACACAAGCGGCGATTTCGGCGACGACTGGCCCGGCTACCGCTGGGAAGCGGAGCCTACCACTTGGGACACGGACAACATGGAGCTACTTACGGTGCGCGCCTTTTACACCGTGCGCGGCGACGAGCAACACGTGACCCTGAGCACGCTGGTGAGCGCGACGGCTTCCGCCACGGGCACCGGCTCCACCTCGGGCTCCACCTCCAAATAATGAAACGCAACGCCCAAGCCTTTACGCTGATCGAGATCATGGCCGCGTCCCTCGCCGCCTCGATCCTTCTCCTGGGCGTTTACTCCATTTTCCACCGGGCAATGAAATCGCGCGACGCTGCGGTGGAGGCCATCCGCCAATCCCGCATCCGCCAGCGCGCCGTCTCGGTCATCCGCACGGACCTGGCCAACGCCTACATTTCCGGCGGCCTCCTGGCCAGCACGCTCGAAGGCGGCATGGACAACCAGAAGTCCAAGTTCCCCGGCTACCTGCGCTTCACCACCAGCACGGGCAAGGACGCCAACGACGACCAGGGCTACGGGGATACGCAGCAGATTGAGTATTACATTTCCGGCAGCGCGGCCGGCTCCACCGCGCAAAACGGGCCGCTCGTGCGCGTGGTGACGCGTGATCTGCTCTCGGGCTCCGGTGGCGCAACCTCCACCAGCGGCAGTTCCTACGAGGAAACGGTGCTGCCCGGCGTGGAACAAATGGAGGTCACCTTTTACGACGGCTCCGACTGGCAGTACACCTGGCAGGTCACCGGAACCACTTCGGCGGGCGGCTCCACGACGCTCATGAACTACGGCTACGCGGACGCCAGCGGCAGCGCGACGTTGCCCAGGGCCATCCGCGTTCGGCTCATGCAAAGCGCCACTTCGGAAGCCACCCTTCCGCCCCCGCCCGTGGAGGTGCTGGTGCCTTTTGAAACCGAGCCGTTCGTGGTGGCGACCTCCTCCAGCGCGTCCGCCTCGGGTAGTTCGTCGGCCACCCCGACGCCTACCGTCACCCCCACACCCACCCCGGCGCCCACCGCCGCTCCAACCGCCGTGCCCACGAAACACTGACGATGCAGCCGCCGTCCACATCCCGCTTTCCGCACACCCAGGGCTCCGTGCTCATCGTGGTGATGCTGGTTTGCATTGGCCTGGTGAGCCTGACGCTGATTTTGGCCAACTCCATGGCGATGGCTTATCGCGGCGAAGACAACAACCTCGCCGGGCAGCAGGCCGAGCAGGCCGTGGAAGCCGGAGTGCGCTATGCGCAATACCTTTTCGCGAACGTGGATCGCGAAGGCGCCATGCCCAACCCGGATAATTTCCAAAGCGACTGGCTCAAAGTGGGCGAGGCCTCGTTCTGGTTCATCGGCGTCCCCTCCTCCACCGAAGCCCAGTCCGAGCAACCCGTGTTCGGGCTCGTGGACGAAGCCTCGAAGCTGAACCTGAACACCGCCTCCAGCAGCATGCTCCAGGGGCTGCCCAGCATCACCGCCGATCTCGCCACAGCCATCATCACCTGGCGCTCGGCCACCAGCGGCTCCAGCACTTCCAGCACCTCCTCGGTCGTCCTCACCGCCAATAACAAATTCGCCCCGTTTGAAACCGTCGAGGAGCTTGCCTTGCTCTTGAGCGGCACCGGCAGCCAGGATCTGCTTTACGGAGCGGACACCAACGGAAACCACGTTCTGGAGGCCATGGAGAAAAATCAGCCGCAATCCTCCAGCCCCTCCGCTTCGGGCAGCAACAGCGGCCTAAGCCCGTTTGGCAATGGAATGGGGCCCGGTCTTACGGAATATCTCACCATTTTCAGCCGCGAGCCCAACACGCTCAGCGACGGCACCACCCAGCGCGTCAACGTCACCAAAGTCACCGGCACCGCCTTGAGCAGTTTTCTCACCACCAACTTCAGCAGCAGCCGCTCCGCCGAGATCATCAACAAGCTCAAAACCAGCGGCACCATCAACAGCGTGCTCGCCTTTTACGTGCGGGGCGGCCTCACGCAGACCGAGTTTGAAACCATCGCGCCGCAGCTCACCGCGAAAGCCGGAACGTTTGTCACCGGGCTTGTGAACGCCAACACCGCCCCGGCGGCCGTGCTGGCGTGCATCCCCGGCATCGGCGCGGCAAAGGCACAGTTGCTGGTGGCCGCGCGCGAGCAGCAAACCGAGCAGCCCGCGAGCCTCGCCTGGGTGGTGCCGATTTTAGGCAACAGCGACGCCATCAAAGCCGGGCCTTACCTCACCGCCAACACCTACCAGATCAGCGTGGATGTGGCTGCCGTTGGGCGCAATGGCCGGGGCTACCGGCGCACGCGCTTTGTGCTCGACAAAAGCACCGGCACGCCGCGCATTGTCTATCGGCGCAACCTCACCCCCCTTGGCTGGGCGCTTGGCGGCGACATCCGTCAGGAACTGGCCACCCAAAAAGAGAATCAATGACCTTCGACCTCAGAAAATTGACTCCGCACTCCATCCTGGCGCTCTCGCTCGGGCGGGACTCGCTGGCCGCGGCCTCCATTCGCCGCACCGGGGAGACGCTCCTGCCGCCGCCGCCCGCCGCGACGTTCCCCATTGGAGCCGACGCCATCCTCAGAGATCCCGCGAAAGCCGGGGCGCACCTCGCCGCCGAACTGGCGAAGGCGGGCATGAACGGTTTCCGCACCGTCGTTTGCCTGCCGGTCGCGTGGGCTCTGTCCACCTCCGCCGATCTGCCCGAGGTGGGCGAGGAGGATTTGCGCGGCTACTTCGAACTGCGCGCGGAACGGGAGTTCTCCATTCCCGATCTGACGCTTTCGCACGCCACCTACCCGCTCCCGGACGGCAATCGCCGCGCCACGCTGGCCGCCGTTCCGGCCAAGCACCTCGAAGCCGTCCACGCGTTTCTCAAGGCCGCCGGTTGCAACCCCGTTTCCATTTCGCTCGACCTGCCCGGCTGCCTTGAGCGCGAAGAGCCGATGCTCCACCTCTTCTGCGACGAAGCGGCGTTGAGCCTGGTCATTTCGCTCGGCTGCAGCATCGCGGCGCTGCGCACCATCGCGAGCGAACCCGCCACGCTGGGCCGCGAACTGCGCATCACCCTGGGGCGGCTGCCGGAAGGCGTCCGCGCCTGCCTCAAGCGGGCGCGCGTTTGCGGCGCGTTCGATCCCGCCCTGCCCGGCCTGTTGGAAAAACTCGGGCTTGCCCCAGCGGTGGACGAAACCGCCCTGCCCGGCCTGGGCGCGCGCGAAACCGCCCTGCGGATATTGAGTCACACCGCCGTTCCATTCGAATTTTTCACGCCGGAGCCGAACCGCTGGGAGGAGTTTTTCCACCGCGCCAACACGCGGCGGGGCCGCCAGGCTGTCGCGGCGGCGGCGGCGATCGTCTTTCTGCCGGTGCTGCTTTTCAGCTTCCGCACGCACGAAGAGGCCCGGCTCAACCGCGAATGGAGCGCCATGCGCGCCAACGTCGCGGAACTCGACGGCATTCAGCAAAAAATCCGGCAGTTCCGCCCGTGGTTCGAGCCCGTTCCGCAAAAATTGCAGGCGCTCAAAACCGTTGTGAACGCCTTCCCCGAGCGGGGCGACCTCTGGGCGCGCTCCGTGCAGCTTGCGCCCTACATCGGCCGCAACGGCAACGGCCAGCGCAGCGCCCCGAGCACGACGGCGTCCGCCATCACCATCAATGCCTTCTCGCAAAACAACGCCGCCATGATGGCCCTCCAGGGCACGCTCAGCAAACAGGCGGGCGTGAGCGAACTGCAAGTCAAGCAACTCCGTGGCAACAACCCCATCCAGTTTTCACTCACCTTCAAATGGGAGCCGCAGCCATGACCAACGACCGCCGCCAAATTTATCTCAAAGCCGGTGCGGCCGTCGCCGTGGGGTTGCTGCTTTTGGACAATTTTGTGATCGAACCCGCCGCCGCGCGCTGGAAGGAGCAGACGACCCGCATCAGCGCCTTGAAGCAAAAGGTGACGCAGGGCCGCCAGCTTATCGCGCGCGAAAAGGCGCTGCGCGACCGCTGGGCCGAAATGCAAAAGGCCAACCTCCCAGCGGAGGTTTCCGCCGCCGAACTCGCGGCGCTGAAAGCCGTGGAGCACGGCAAACTCCAAAGCCAGATCACCTTGACCAACATCACGCAAGCCTGGCAGATCAAGGACTCCGAAGGCTTTGATGTTTTGGAATACCGGCTCTCGGCAACCGGCAGCCAGGCCATGCTGGGGCGCTTCCTTTACGAACTTGAGGCCGACAATTCCGTGCCGCTGAACATCGAAGAATTCGAACTCGGCACCCGCGATGCCCGCGGAGCCGACCTCAACCTCACCGCCCGCATCACGTTTTTGCGGCTCAAAGAAAAGATCCAATGAGCTCCCCGCGCATTCTCATTCTCTGCTTTGCCGCGAGCCTCGCGCTAACCCCGCCGCTGCTCGCCGCGCCACAGCCCAAGGGCTTCGACGGCCTGTTCGGCGTGCTTAAATCGCGCAACATCTTCGACTCCCAGCGCCAGCCGGGGCTCCAGTCGCAGTCCGCCCCCGCCGTCACCCGCTCCGATTTCGCCGCGCTGACGGGGATTCTGGTGACCAACGACAAAGTGCTCGCATTCTTCTCCGGTTCGCGCCCGGAATTTAACGCGGTGCTGCCGCCCTACGGCGTCATCGCGGGCGCGGTCATCACGCGGATCGCCCCCGACTTCATCGAGGTGAACCGCGACGGAAAAATCACCGCCATCGCCGTCGGCAACACCGTGCCGCTCGACGCGAATTCCACCTCCGGCCCCGCGCCCGCCATGGACCCCGCCGCCTCCTCTTCCACCACCAACCCAACCGCCCCCTCCACCACCTCCTCGCCATCGGGCCCGACCCCGGATCGCGAAGCCCTCATCCGCCGCATGATGGAAAAACGCCAAAAGGAACTTCGATGAACACAACACCTCTCTTCTCCCTCGCCGTGGGCCTGCTCCTGCCGTTGGCCGCCGCAGCCCAGGACAAACCGGCAACGCCTCCCGACGCACAAGCGCAACCCGCCACCACCGTGGCGCAGGACAACGCCGCGGCGCTCGCAAACCCGCAGCCCGTTTCGGCTACGCTGGACAAACCGGCGGACCCGCAAGCCTTCGCCACGGCCTCGGTACCCGCGCCCACACCGGCGCCCGCAAACCCCGCGCCAAAGAGCGGCAAGAGCGACATCATGCTCAATTTCCAGAACGCCTCGCTCACCGACGTGCTCAACTACCTCAGCGAAGCCCTCGGGTTCATCGTGATCCAGGATTCCCCCGTCGCCGGAACCGTGAACGTCGTCAGCAAACAAGGTGTGACGCAGGACGACGCCATCGACCTGCTCAACTCCGTGCTCGTTGAAAAAGGCTACGCCGCCATCCGCAACGGCCGCATCCTCAAAATCGTCCCCCGCTCCGGCGCGCCGAAGCAGGACATTCCCGTCCAGGCGGGCAGCGACCCGACGCAGATTCCCCGCAAAGACGGCATGGTAACGCAAATCCTGCCCGTGCGTTACGTCGAAGCCGCCAAGCTCGTGGACAACTTGCGCCCGCTGCTTTCCCCCGACGCCACCATGAGCGCCAACGAAGCCAGCAACGCCATCCTGCTCGCGGACACCCAAACCAACGTCCACCGCATCGCCGAGATCATCAAAGCCCTCGATAACTCCGTTTCCAGCATCTCGACGATCCACGTCTATCCGCTGCAATACGCCGACGCCAAATCGCTGGCCACCATGCTGACGCAGCTCTTCACTACCGACCAAAATTCCAAAAACAATAACAACAACAACGGCCGCCCCATGCCGCCATGGGCCAACCAGGGCAACAACAACGTCAAAACCCAAAGCGCGGCACAGGAGGCGGCCACGAAAATCACCGTGGTCTCCGATGACCAGAGCAACTCCGTCATTGTCAGCGCCCCGGACGCCGCCATCCCGGTCATCACCGACATCATCAACCGGATCGACACCAACACCTCGGAGATTACCGAAACGCGCATCTTCCGGCTCGTCCACGCGGACGCCATGGAACTGGCCAACGAACTGAACTCGCTCTACAGCGACTCGAATACCGGAACCACGACCACGGGCGGCAACAACGCCGCCGCCACCCGCCGCCCCCAGACCACGAACAACAACAACGCCAATGCCAACAAGAGCCAGCGTGCGGCGCTGCTCTCGAAGGTCGTGGCCGTGCCCGACGCGCGCACCAACTCCCTCCTCTTGCTGGCCGCCAAAGACGTCATGCCGCAACTGGCCCTCACCGTGGAACGGCTCGACAGCGGCATCGAAAAGAAGCAGCAGGTCTGTGTTTACCGGCTTGAAAACGCCGACCCGAACAACGTCTACACCATCCTGCGCAGTATGTTCTCGAGCCAGGGCGGCTCCTCCAACACCTCGGCTCAACCCACCTCCGGCCGCCTCAACCAACGCAGCAGCGACGGCGCATCCACCAACATCTCCAACACCCTGTCGAACTAGGCTTATGTTTTCAAAACCTCTCCCCGCGTCGCTCTGCCTTCTTTTGGCGCTGGCGCCGTTCGCCACGGCCGCCACCACCAGCTCCTCCTCGCGAAGCACCACCAGCAGCCGCTCCAGCGTCTCGGCCAACACCTCCACCTCCCGGGGCTCCGGTTCCGCCGCCTCGTCCACCGGAGCGCGCCAATACCGCAGCAACACGCTGCTGGAAGACGCGCTCATCCAGGTCGACGCCGAAACCCGCTCCATCGTGGTCGTGGGCGACGAAAAAACCCAGCAAGCCGTCGCCCAGGTGATCCAAAACCTCGACCGCTCCCGGCCCCAGGTGCTCATCAAAGTCGTTTTTATCCAAGTGACGCTCGACAAGGACCTCGACGTGGGACTTGAGGGCGGCTACACCTTCAGCCCCGGCCACAGCGGCACCGCTGGCACGCTCTTTGGCCTCGCCAACGACCTTGCCAGCACCACCACCGCCAACAAAGGCATGTTTGCCACGATCAACTCCGGCAACTGGTCGGCCACGCTGCGCGCACTCTCCTCGCGCGGCAAAACCAAAGTGCTCTCGCGGCCCTCCATCATGGCCCGCAACAACCAGGAAGCCGTCATCGTCGTCGGCCAGCAATACCCGATGGTCACCAACAGCGAGATCACCGAAGCGGGCAACACCATCAACACGATCACCTACAAAGACGTGGGCATCATCTTGAAAGTCACCCCCTTCATCACCGCCAACCATTCGGTGGAAATGATCGTCGCGCCCGAAATCTCGGAAATTTCCGACAGTAGCGTCACCATCTCATCCGAAGTCACCGCCTCCATCATCAACAAACGCTCGGCGGAAACCGTCGTGGTCACCCCCAACGGAGTCACCACCGTCATCGGCGGCTTGATGCAAACCGAGCACACCTCCACCAAGCAAAAAGTGCCGATTTTGGGCGATATCCCCGTGCTGGGCTGGCCGTTCCAGCGCACCGTCAAGTCGGATCAGAAAACCGAACTGCTCATTTTCCTGACCCCCTACATTGTGGACGACAACACCAATTCCATCCAGGCGCTCACGCAGAACGAAGCCAACCGGGCGGATTTGACGCGTGAAACGCTCACACCGGAAGAGGTGCGTAACAACCTGGACACGCTGCGACTCATGCCGCAGGTGGAACCGCCGCTGCCGACTGTTACGACCGTCACGACCGTTGAAAAGCGGCCGGTGACCGCGCAGCCCAAAGCGGCGGCCAGCCCGGCGGTTTCGAAGGTCGCGCCCAAGCCCACAGCGACGCCGAAACCGAGCGCCACGCCTGTGAAAAAGGGCAAAGCGGCTCCGACGGCGTCTCCCACGCCCGCGTTACAGACGAAATGAGGAAACGAAGTTTCCGAGATGGGATGCAAGGGGGTAAGCCCCCTTGCCGGGGTGCTGGGGCAGAGCCCCAGAAGCCAAAAACAAAAAGCAAGGCGGCCTGAAACAGACCGAGCGTGGCGTAAAACCGCCGGGTTAACCCGCCTTGCTCATTCTTGGAGAGCGAAGCGAGTCCGCCAAACGCCCAAGTCCCCTTGGGCGCTTATCTAGCAAGGAAGCCACCGAGACACTTGCCCCCGAAAAGACGCTGCGCTGTTTTCGGGGGGAAGCAAGGCGGGCAAAAGACGATGGCACGCGCGGCTGCTAGCAAAACGCGCCGCTTCGGTGGAATTTTTTCGGCCCGCCTTGCAGGAAAAAGGCAATGGGAGGCTTCGCCTCCCAAACCCTCCAGCAAGGGGGCTTGCCCCCCTGCACCCCATCTATCGCGCGTGCTTCGAGGGGAAGAACACCTTGAACACCGTGCGGCAGATGATTTCCATATCCAGCAAGATGGACCAGTTCTCCAAGTAATCCAGATCACTGCGCACCCGCTGGATCACGTCATTATCGTTGCGGATTTCCCCGCGCAGATCGCGCACTTGCGCCAAGCCCGTAATGCCCGGCTTGATGAACGTCCGCACCCCATACGAAATCATCTTCTGGCGAAAAATCTCGTCATGTTCCCTTAAGTGCGGCCTCGGCCCCACCACGCTCATCTCCCCCTTGAGGACGTTGATGAATTGCGGGATTTCATCCAGGCTCACTCTTCTCAACCACCGCCCCGCGGGAAAAATGCGCTCGTCGTGCTCCCGCGCCTGCCGGGCCTCGTCGGGGTTGTCGGGGGTCATGGTGCGGAATTTGTAGAGCAGGAAATCCTCCCCCTGGCGACCGGTTCTTAATTGCCTAAAAAAAAGGGGGCCGGGCGACTGGAGGTTTTGAAAAATCCACACTCCAAACGCCAGCACGGGCAGCACCAGTATCACGACGAGGCTCGAGACCAGCAGATCGACGCTCCGCTTCACCATGCGGTTAAACGGGTTCTCCAGCGGTTCGCGATGGAAGCTAATGAAGAAGATGCCCTCCTCTTCGGTCATGGAGATGCGCCGCCCAAGCATCAATTCGTAGTCGTTGGCCAGCAGCAGCCGCACCCCCAGGCGCTGGCAGACGTTGGCAAGGTGGTTGATGACCACGGGCGAGTGCGGCACATCCACGGCCACCACCTGCGTGGCGTGAGCGTTACGAATGTGTTCCTCCAGTTGTGCGATACCGCCCAAATGCGGAATGTCCGTATGCTGCGGCGGCGCGTCCGTAACGGCTCCCACGATTTTGACGCCGTAGAGCACCTTGCCCGTCATCCACTCGTGGATACGCTCCACCCCGCGGCGCGACCCCAGCAGGATGGTGTTCTCCACATAGTTGCCGGAAAATACAAACCGCGCCAGCACCAGCGGAAAAAAGCGGTTGGTGACCAGGAGGGTGAAAAAAAGGATGGGGATGAACGCAAAAAGAAATTCGCGCGACACCGCCTGGTGTTTGAAGGCGAGCAGAGTGAAAAACAATAACAGCACAATCGTCACCGTTTTGCGGGTGGCGATGCCGAAGTTCTGAACGAACCGCAGGTTCAAGAAATTCGTGTTGTCGGGAGCCGTTCGAAGATAATCCACCACGATGCCGACCCCGGCCAGAAGGCTGTAGTTAAAGAAAAAGAAGGTGGTGCCGATCAACTGGCGATTGGGGAGCACGCGCTCGTAAACAAAAAGCCAGCCCCAAAAGGCCGCCACCACCGTGATTGCTTGGAGGACGCAAAGCAGGGCTTGGAGCCCGCGCGAACGGTGGAGGATCATGTAAATGTAGTTAACCTAAGTACTTTTCCTTACAAAGACTTTTTTTCTTCTGAGATAAATAAAAAATCCGTACGCGCTTTATTCCACGGGTTGGAGGTAAAGATAAGCGAGGTTAAGCAGGTTGTTGTCGGTGTTCTCAAGCTCAAGGCTATTCTTCCCGGCGCTCAATTCCAAGAGCACGGGGCTGCCGTTTTTTTGGCAGGGGGTCAGGTCCCATTGGTCCGCGGCCAGTCCCCTGCCCCCGGTGCCTTCAAAGGCGAAATTTCCAATCTCTTTTCCGTTCACGGTGAGACGGCGGGCGCAATCCACAAAGCTGGCGTGCTGCACGAAGAGGCGGTAAGCACCGGCCTTGGGCGCGTCGATCTCCCAGGTGATTTTGTGGCCCGCGTTATCCCAGCCGACAATGCAGCCCTCCGGGGCCATAGGCCGTCCCTTGACCACGTTGGCATTGCCGCCCTCGCTCTTGGTGAAGCTGGCAGCGGGCACTTTGAGGGCTCCAGCGGGCGCCTGGAACTTGGGCGCGAATTCGTACACGGGCACCTGCGCGCGGAGCACCGCGCCGGGCTGGTTCGCCTCAAGCGTCCCGCGCAGCAACGCCCTGCCTTCGAATTTGCCCGTGAGGCGCACGTTTTGGACCGCGATTTCGCCGGGCTTAAGATCGACCTTCCACGAGGTCTGGTCGAGCGAAACTCCGGCGGGCGGTTCCAGGGTGACGGTTCCCGCCAGCGGGCCGTGCTTGGAGGCGCTCACGGTAACCTGGCAGGTGTTCCCGTTTTCCGCGCCAGGGGCGTTCGGTCTGAAAATGAGGCTGAAGTTGTTCGACTCGAACGTGGGCATGTAGGGCAGGTTGGGGTCGTAATAGTAGCCCTGCGAATTGATGGCGACGTTCATGCGGTAGGCGTGCTCCTGCATGAGGCAGGGGCGGCGGTCCATGGCGGGGATGGTGGTGGAATAGACGCGCAGTTCGCCCGCGAGGCTGGTGATGATTTCCTCGCGCCAGTCGCCGAAAAGATCCGCCGCCATGACGATGGAGCCTTTGATTTTGCCAACGGTGCCGCCTTTGTAGTCCGTGATCGTCCCGGCGAGGACTTCCTTTTCAAGATCGGCGTCCCAATAAACGCCCATCATCGCCCCTCCCGACTCCGCGCGCGTGGAGCTTAACAATTTTCCCTCGTTGTTGAAGCGCCAGAACTTGCCTTCGATGGGACTATGCAGGTTGTGGTCGATGCCGAGGATTTCAGGGCCGGAGAGCGTGGGGTCGAAGTTCACCGCATGGCCCGTGTGGATGTGGAGGCTGGGCTCCTTGTTGCCCCAGAGGATTTTGCCGGTCTTGGCGTCCAGCACGCACACGCCCTGGCTGGGCTGCGCCGTCTCGTACATGTAGGCGATTTCCAGCCCCGGGTGCTCCCAAATAATATCCGTAAGGATCATCCAGTCGTTGTGCCCCTTGCCGGTGCTCCAGAGCACGTCGCCGTTGCCGTTCAGCGCCATGCTGCCCAGGATCAACTCATCCCGGCCGTCGCCGTTGATATCCGCCGCAATTGAAAAGTGCGCGCCCTGGCCGTAATACATCGGCGTGTTTTCGCTGCGAGGAACGCCCGCGCCCTGGCGGTTGTATTCGTCATACTGGGTATGATAGTTGGAGAATTTCCAGCAATTCTCCAGCTTGCCGCCTTTAAGCTGCCACGCCTCGGCCTTCATGGTGCCGTAGGTGCCGCGCAAGGCGATGATGCAGGGCGTTTTGCCGTCGAGATAAGCCATGGAAAGCTGGTTGCGGCTGGCCTCGTTGTAGGTCTCGAAACCGTCGCGGCTGGGCCACGGGGCGCGCGCGATCTCCTTGCCTGTCATGCCGTCCAGCACCACGAGATATTCCGCGCCCTCGTAGACACGCCCGTCCTTGTCCCTCTTGTCCTCGGCTTCTTTTAGGACCACCTCGGCCTTGCCGTCGCCGTTGAAGTCGAACACGATGAAGGGCGAGTACCACATGCCGGATTCGATGCCCCAGCCCATGTCGTGCGTCCATAGATAGGTGCCGTCGCAGAGATAGGCACTGAGCTTGTAAGTCTGCTTGCTCGGGTACCACATGCGGTCCCACGGGTCGATGTTCGAATTGGGCGTCTTGACCACGAAATCATACGCCCCGTCGCCGTTCAGATCCCCAATGCCGACTTTCTGCACCGTGGCCTTCGGGTCGTTGAGCGGAATGCTCAGGTAAGGGCTGCCGTTTTCATCCAGTTTCCAGTGGTCCGTGGACGCCTCACCAGCCAAAGCCTTGCCCGACGTGGGGCGCACGCTGTAACGGTCGCCTTGCTTGCCCTGGGCATCCGTAAAGTCAGTGGTCTGCGAGATGGGCGCCGCGTTGAGCTTGGTTTCCTTCCCTTCGCGAATGCGGAACACGTCGAACGCGATCTCCTTGGAGTCGCTTTTGAGCAACCGCCAACTGACATAAACGCCGCCGTCCCGCATCGGCACCGCCTCCACCCCGCGCGTCCACTTTTCCTCCACCCGCGTTTTGGCGAACCCATGGAATACGGGGTTCGGCTTGATAACGGGCTTCTTTTCCTGCATCCACGTGATCTTGGGCTCCGGGTAGACCGGAACTTCGCTCTCCTGGGCCTTCAAATAGGAAAAGAAGCTCAGGCAAAATGCGGCGCACAAAACGGCTTGAAGGGTTTGGGAAGACTGGCGAATTAACATGGTGTTTTACTAACGTTATAATGGAACGTTAAGTATACCCTGCTGAATTCGTTCCGCTCGTTCAAGCGGAATCCACAAAAAACCCGCCCTCGCCGGGGTGGGCGGGGCAGGTTTGCAAAAGCAACCGTTGGGTGATCCGATCTTACAGGCCGACCTTGCGGAAGGTGTCGTCCACGTGGGCGAAATGGATGTCGAGCGAGCAGAACTCGTCGATTTCCGCCGGGGTGAGCTTGGCCATGATCTCGGTTTCCTCCTTCAAGTTTTCCTTGAGGGATTTGTCCCCCTGCCATGTTTTCATGGCGGCGCGCTGAACGGCCTCGTAGGCGGTCTTGCGCTCGATGCCGCGCGAGGTCAGCTTGAGGAGAATGGTTTGCGAGAAATAGAGCCCCTTGGTGATCTCCATGTTGCGCTTCATGTGCTCGGGATAGACGATGAGGCGGTCCACCAGCTTGGTGAGCGTGTGGAGCATGTAGTTCAAGAGGATCGTGGAATCCGGCATGATGACGCGCTCCACGCTGGAGTGGGAGATGTCGCGCTCGTGCCACAGGGCCACGTTTTCCATGGCTGCCTGGGCGTTGCCGCGCAGGAGCCGGGCGAGGCCGCTCAATTTTTCACCGGTGATGGGGTTGCGCTTGTGCGGCATGGCAGAGCTGCCCTTCTGGCCCGGCTGGAAGTATTCCTCCACTTCGAGCACTTCGGTGCGCTGCAAATGGCGGAACTCCGTGGCCCAGCGGTCGATGCTGCAACCGATCAAAGCCAGCGTGTTCTGAAACTCGGCGTGGCGGTCGCGCTGCACGACCTGGGTGGAAATGGAGGCCGCTTTCAAGCCCAGGCGGTGGCAGACCATTTCTTCGACCCGGGGATCGAGATGAGCGTGGGTGCCGACCGCGCCGGAAAGTTTGCCAACCCGGATGCGCTCGCGGGTTTGCTTGAGCCGGTCGATGGCGCGGCCAAATTCGTCGTACATGAGGGCCATTTTGAGGCCGAAGGTGATCGGCTCCGCATGGATGCCGTGGGAGCGGCCGATCATGGGGGTCAATTTGTATTCGTGCGCCTTCTTGCCAATGGCCACGCGCAGGGCTTCGAGGTCCTCCAGGAGCATCCCGGCGGCTTCGTTCATCTGCACGGCCAGGGTCGTATCGAGCACGTCGGAAGAGGTCATGCCCTGGTGAATCCAGCGGGAAGCGGGCCCGACATAGCTGGCCACGTTTTCCAGGAACGCGATGACGTCGTGGTTGGTGCGCAGTTCGATCTCCTGGATTTTGGCCAGTTCAAAGCGGGCTTTTTCGCGGATGGTCTTGGCGTCCTCTTTCGGGATGACGCCGATTTCAGCCTGGGCCTCGGCGGCGAGGATCTCGATTTCGAGCCAGATTTCGTATTTGTGCTGCTCGTCCCAGAGGGCGCGCATTTTAGGAAGGGTATAACGGTCGATCACGCGCGATAGGATAAAGGGGCCGGCGTTTCAGAAAAGGAAAAATTATTGGCTCACCTTCAGGTACAATTGTTCGCGCCCATAGCTGCCGCTGTTGTAATAAACCGCGATGCGTCCGCCGGGCAAACAGAGGGCGTGGTGCCGCCACAAGTTCACGCCCTCTCCTTCGGCGGATGCCGGGATTTGCTCGATCCACTCCATGGGGTCCGGCTCAAAGTGCCAGTTTTTGACCGGCCACGCCTCATCGCAATACGCCCAACCGCCGAGGCTTGGCGCGGGTTCTTCGCGGGCAATCGAAGTATCCATCGGGTTCGGAGCGGTGGGCGAGGCGTTTAGAAGCGCGATCCAGCGGTGCCGTTTTCCCGGCAAAATCTGAAAGCCCCCCACCCAACCGCTCGCCCAATGCCCCGGAATCTCCGGCGGCGGCAGAAAGAGGCCCAGCTTTTTCGCACCCGGCTCGGCGGCCCCCTGAATGGCAAGCCCGCCGGCGTTTCCAAAGGGGCTCATCGAGCGGCTGCTCTGAGCCTGCAAGGGATAGCCCATGTAAAAATAAAGAACGGCGTCGCGCTCTGGAAAATAAAAGCCCGTGACGGCATCGGTGTGCTTTTCATCAAAAGAACCGGGCTCGCCCGTGGGGATCAGCGGTTCGGAGTCCCACCGCCACGGCCCCGCGAGACTCGTGGAACGCGCCCGCTGAATGTACTTGCGCCCGGCTTCGTTCATCACACTCACCAGCCAGTATTCGCCGTTAATCCGCGCAGCGTGGTTGGGCCGGTAAGCCTCTTGGACTACGTAGGGTTTGTGGGTTCCTCGGACGGCTCCCTCGAATTCCAGGGGCCTTGCTTCGGACCAATCCACGGGAATGCCATCCTCGGTTCGCGTGCAAACCGAGTGAGCATGACCCGGCGGAGCTTTGAAAAGAAACATCCGCCACGCATGGATCTCCTCGTCCCACACGATGCAAGGGTCGCCCGTCACGCTGCCCTGTTCCCCCGGCGCGGGCTCGCTTCGCGCCATGACGAGCCCCTTGCGAACCCAATGGGCGGGAATTTCGAAGCCGGGCTGTGAATCTGAATGCGTTGCAATGGAGGAATGAGTAATCATGGCGGTTTGAAAGTAGCGCCAGCATGACATTCCTCGCGCGTCCGCGTCCATTGGACAGATCCCCCAAACCTTTGCACAAAACCCGGTTTTTCTTGTCTCGAGGCCCGGGTCGGCTCAAATGAAGCCGTAACGCAACGGCCATGAATTCCCCCTGTTTTACGTTTGAAATGAAGCTCCCCATCCGGGCGTCGCACGCGGGGCTTTACGTCTGCCCCGGAGAGGGACGCCACGAGGTATTCCGGCGCGATACTTTCGAACTCATTTTTGTCAAAAAGGGCTGCCTGGAAATGTTCGAGGAGCAGCGGCGATTCAAGGTCCAGCCTGGAGAAACCCTCCTTTTGTGGCCCAAGCGCCGCCACGGAGGCATCGGGAACTATCCACCGGACACCCAGTTCTTCTGGCTCCATTTCACCCCGAACCCGCCCGCTGGTGTTTCCAAAAAAAACGGGGTTGAAATCGGCATCCCGCAAATTGGAACGCCGCAAAGACCCGAGCGCCTCGTCGAGATGTTTCACCGCTATCTCCACGAGTTTGAAGGGCGGTATTTTCCGGGACCAGCCGCCGATCTTCTCGTTTGCGACATCCTCGCGGAAGCCGCTCTCCAACGCGCGGCGGCAGCCCCTGGCAAAAACTCGCTGGCAGCCAAAGCCAAGGCGCTGATGGATTCTGGTTTCCACAAAAACTTGAGCCCCGGCAAAATTGCCACCGAATTGGGATACTCGCTGGAATATCTGGCCAACAAATTCCGGGCCGCCTACAACCAAACGCTCTCGCAATA
Source organism: uncultured Chthoniobacteraceae bacterium (assembly GCA_964513965.1). Lineage (GTDB taxonomy): Bacteria > Verrucomicrobiota > Verrucomicrobiia > Chthoniobacterales > Chthoniobacteraceae > UBA695. The sequence goes on along the minus strand of CAZEOO010000003.1, from coordinate 356,615 downwards.
CCTGCTACAAAGACAACTTGAAGAAGCCCGGCTCTTATTGCGCGACAGCACACGGCGAATCAAGGAAATTGCAACGCTCTGCGGGTTTTCCAGCGAACAGTATTTCTGCCGCGTATTCCGAAAATCCGAGGGAATATCCCCCTCGGATTACCGGGCGCTTCACGTGCGAATTTCGATCAACGTGCGGTAGGCTATCCGGGGTTCACCGGCGCTTCGTTTACGTCCTGGCAAAAGGCGTCCATTTCACGCTGGATTTTGCGCTCTGCACCGCGGTGGCAAGGAAGGCCATGCCATAAACGCCGTCGTCAACCGTTGGAAAATCGTATTCGGCAGCGGGCTTCCCTTCCATGCGATCCCGGATGGCGGCCACGGCTTCCAGGTAGATATTGGCGAAGGCTTCCATGAACGCCTCAGTGTGCCCGGCAGGCAAACGCGTGAACTTCTTCGCGGTATCGCTGAGATAGGCGTTCCCTCGCCGCAGGATGCGGGCCGGTTCATTCTTGGGCTGGAATTTCAACTCATTGGGCTGCTCCTGGTTCCATTCCAAGGCGCCCTTGGTGCCGTAGATGCGGATGTTGAGGTGATTTTCCTCGCCTGCCGAAATTTGCGAAGTGTGCAGAACGCCCCTCGCGCCGCCTTTGTAATGAATGAGAAGGTTTGCGTCGTCCTCCAGCAAGCGCCCGGGAACAAACGTAGTAAAGTCGGCGCAGAGGGCTTCGATTTCCAGCCCGGTGATGTAGCGGCCCAGGTTTTCGGCGTGGGTGCCGATATCACCGAGGCAGCAGCTTGCCCCGGCGCGCGCGGGATCGGAACGCCACGCGGCCTGCTTTTGCCCGGCGGCCTCCAGGAGGTCCATCAGCCACCCCTGCGGATATTCGGAGACGATTTTCAGGATCGTCCCGAGGTCGCCCCGGCGGACGATCTCTCGGGCTTCCTTCACCATTGGGTAGCCGGTGTAGTTATGCGTGAGCACGAAGATTTTGCCCGTCTTGCGGACCGTCTCCCGCAACGCCAGCGCCTCATCCAAGGTGAAGGTCATCGGCTTGTCGCAAACGACGTGGAACCCGCGCTCCAGAAATTCCGTGGCCACCGGCGCGTGCATAAAGTTGGGCGTGACGATGGAAACGAAATCGATCCGTTCCCCTTCGTCGAGCGCCGCTTCGCGTTCGGCCATTTCGCGGAAGCTGGTGTAGACCCGCTCTGGCGGCAGGTGGAGCGCGTCGCCGCTGCGGCGCGATTTCTCGGGATCGGAGGAAAAGCAGCCCGCGACGAGTTCGAGTTCGCCGTCGAGATTGGCGGCCCTGCGGTGAACCGCGCCGATAAACGCGCCGGTTCCGCCGCCGACCATTCCATAGCGTAATTTGCGTGGAGTTGTCATGGGGGAGTGGCGTTGATTACGTCAAAACATCCCCATCCTGTCAGGCAAATTCTTTAACGCAAAACAGCCTGCGAAGCGCGTGGGCTCCGCAGGCTGTGCTTTTGCGATTTGTGGGCTTTTTTGCGGCTAGCCGATCTTCACCGGCGCGCCGGTTTTGGCGCTCTCATAGATGGCGTCCAAAATCCGCATGACGATGAGCCCTTCCTCGCCCGTAGCCATGTGCGGCGTATCCTTCACGATGCTTTCCACAAAGTGATAGAACGCCCCCTCGGCCTTCGGGACGGGAGGATGCAACTTCATGTCGAACTGGCAGCCTTCGCGCTCAATGTAAATCTCCGCCTCGGCTTCGTAGCCCTCGCCGACGTTGTGCTGGCAAAGCCCGCCCTTGGTGCCCATGAGCGAGGTTTCCATCTGCTCGTTTTTCTTTTGGTTGGAAGCCCAGGAAGCTTCCACCAGCAGCATGGCTCCGTTTTCAAATTTAACGGAAGCCGCCGCCAAGTCCTCCACGTCGAAGGTCTTGCCCTCGGCCTTGGCTTTGGCCGACGCGATGGGGTTATAGGTGGAACCCATGACCCACACCGGCTTGGGATAACCCATGAGCCAGAGCGCGAGGTCCAGACGGTGCACCCCCAGGTCGATCAGCGGACCGCCGCCGGAAAGAGCCTTCGTGCCGAACCACCCGCCGAAGCCAGGCATGCCACGGCGGCGATGCCAGACGGTGCGGCCAAAGTAGACGTCGCCGATCAACCCGGCATCCACCTGCTTTTTGAGCGAGTAGCTGGCGTCGTTGAAGCGGTAGGAGAAGTCGATCATCAAGCGTCGTCCCGCTTTTTTGGAGGCGGCGAGCATCTCCTCCGCCTCGCAGGCGTTCATGGCCATCGGCTTTTCGCAAAGCACGTGGCAGCCCTTCGCGAAAGCCGCCAGAGCCAGCGGCTTGTGGAATTTGTTGGGCGTGCAGACGCTCACGATATCGAGCTTCTCCTTCTCCAGCATTTCCTCCGGCGAAGTGTAGCGGTGGGCGATGTTGAATTCATCGCCGACGGCCTTAAGCCGCTTCTCGTCCATGTCTGCAATTGCAGACACTTCCGCGGCGGGGTGCTTTACATAGCCCTCAATATGACACCTGCCAATACCGAGACCGATGACGCCAATGCGCAGTTTATCCATAATAATTATTGGGTAATATTACTATTGGGCGACTTCAACGGGCGGCGTGTTCGGGCAGGAATCCACCAGGCGCACGCCGGTATAAGCCCAGCGGACGGCGTTGATGAGGATGCGCTGGATTTGCGCGTCGTGGTAGATGGGGAAGGTTTCGTGGCCGGGGGCGAAGTAGAACACTTTGCCGTGACCGCGCTGCCAGGTGCAGCCGCTGCGGAAGACCTCGCCGCCGGTGTACCAGGAAATGAAGATCAATTGATCGGGCTCGGGAATATCGAAACGCTCGCCGTACATTTCGGTTTGCGGGAGTTCCACAAACCGGCCAATGCCCTGCGTGATGGGGTGGCTCGGCTGGAGATTCCAGAGGCGCTCCTTGTCGTTGAGTTCGCGCCAGCAGAGCGAGCAGTTGGTGCCCATCAAGCGGCGGAAAATTTTGGAGAAATGGCCCGAATGCAGGACGATGAGGCCCATGCCTTCCAGCACGCGCTTTTGCACGCGGTCCACCACTTCGTCGCTCACTTCCGCGTGGGCCATGTGGCCCCACCAGAGGAGCACGTCGGTGTTATCCAGCACTTCCTGGGTGAGGCCGTGTTCGGGCTCGTCGAGCGTGGCCGTGCGCACGTTGAGGTCGGCTTCGCAACCGAGGAACCCGGCAATGGCTGCGTGGATGCCCTGCGGGTATACGGTTTGGACTTTTTCGTCTTGTTTCTCGTGCCGGAATTCGTTCCACACGGTAACGTTGATGCGTTTGTTCATAGGTTGGAGATGAATCTCGAATGAGGGAATATGCTTCTGTCGAGTGAACGAAAATGGAAGGATTCGCCCCATCGACGTTCATCATTTAATGCCACCCTTCCGCGGGAAATCCACAAGGAATCATTGGACAAAACACGCGAAATATAGGATTTTTCCGAGATGCCGTTTTCGGACCCCGAGAAGATTTCCGGCGAGTCGGATTTCCGCCGTTTCACCCAGGAAGTATTGAGCGATTGGCTGCCCCGGCTGCAACGCGGCCAGGTGCGGGTGCGCGTGCCCAAGCCGCACGGCCTTTTCCGGCTGGTGGAGCAAACCCACTTTCACCTCCGCGCGGAACTCTTCGTCCAACTCTCGGGCAAAACCTGCTTCCAATTTCCCGAGGAAAAATTTGAGGTGGGGCCGGGGGAACTCTGCCTGATCCCGCGCGGCGTGCCCCACGGCGAACGGGTGCGCGCCTGGAAGGGGCCGTTCTACAACCTCGTTTTCGAAAGCGGGCATACCATCGGTTTTCACATCGCCCGCAAATGGGTGCAGGGTCGCCCGGGGATTTTTTCCGCCAGCACCCTGAAGGCCACCCCCTGCCTTTCCGCCCTGCTGGAAGAAGCCTCGGAACTGGCCGAGGAACCGCGCGCCACACTGGTGGCCGCCTATTTCTCCCTGGTACTGGCGCAGATGGAAGGGTGGTCGGCCACGGCTCCCTCGGAGCCATTCAAGGTCACCTACGCCCGGCAGATCGTTAATGAGCAACTCTCCAACCCGGACCTTTCCGTGGCCAGGGTCGCCCACCAACTTCAATGCAGCTCGGATTATCTCTCGCAAGTGTTCCGCAAAGCCACGGGGCTGCCCCTTTCGGCTTACATCAACGAAAACCGGCTCATCCGCTCGCGCGATCTGTTGGAATTGACCACGCTCAACATCGCCGAGGTGAGCCGCGCCGCCGGGTTCGCCGATCCGGCCTATTTCAGCCGCATCTTCCACCGCTGGCAGGGGGTCACACCCCGGGAATACCGCCGTTTTCATACCTGAGCCGGAAATTCCCGGCACAAAAGCCCAAAATATTCTTTCGACTTTGCCCCGTTCCTGATTTTCTTTTCGTTTCCTACTTTATGAGTGCCGATTTTGATGTGCGATACACGGCAGGGCTAGCCCGGCTGAATTTGAGCGACGAAGAAGCCGCCAAATTCCAGGCGCAGCTCTCGCAGGTTCTGGAATACGTCGAGAAGCTGAAAACCGTCGATGTCTCCAATGTGGAGCCGACCGCGCACGCCACCCCGGTATTCAACGTGGTCCGCGAGGACGCCCCGCGCGACTGGTTCACCGCCCCGGAAGCCCTCGCCAACGCCCCGCGCCAGGCGGGCGGCCTTTTCGCCGTGCCCAAAGTGATCGAATAAGCCACCATGCCTTCCCTGCCCTTTCTTTCCGTTGCCGAACTCCAGGCCCAGCTTCGCTCCAAAGCCGTCTCGCCGCTGGAAGCCCTTGAAGCTCTCGAAGCCCGCATCTGCTCCGTGGATGACAAGGTCGCCGGTTATTTGAACCGCGACTTCGAAGCTGCCGCTGAGGCCGCGAAAAACGCGGATGTGAACCTGCCCCTGGGCGGCGTGCCCATCGCCATTAAAGACGTCATCAACGTCAAGGGACAGCCCTGCACCTGCGCTTCGAAGATTCTGCAAGGCTACACCGCCCCCTACGACGCCACGGTCATTTCCCGGCTGCGGGCGGCGGGCGCCATTCCCTTTGGCCGCACCAACATGGACGAGTTCGCCATGGGCTCCTCCACTGAAAACTCCGCCTTTGGCGCGACCCGCAACCCGTGGGACACCTCGCGCATTCCCGGCGGCTCCAGCGGTGGTTCCGCCGCCGTGGTGGCCGCCGACGAAGCCTTTGCCGCGCTGGGCAGCGACACCGGCGGGTCCATCCGGCAGCCCGCCGCGCTCTGCGGCTGTGTGGGGTTGAAGCCGAGCTACGGACGCGTTTCGCGCTTCGGGCTGGTCGCCTTCGCCTCTTCGCTCGACCAGATCGGTCCCTTTACCAAAACCGTCCGCGACAGCGCGCTGCTTTTGAACGCGATCTCCGGGCATGACACGATGGATTCCACCTGCCTCGACCAGCCGGTGCCGGATTTCGCGGCCAAGCTCGGCCAGGATTTGAAGGGCGTGCGGCTCGGCATGCCGAAGGAGTACTTCGTGCCCGGCACCGATCCGCAAGTGGACGCCGCCGTGCGCAAAGCCATCGCTCATTACGAATCCCTCGGCGCGGAGATCGTCGAGATTTCGCTGCCCAACACGGAATATGCCGTGGGCGTCTATTACATCATCGCCACCGCCGAGGCCTCGGCCAATCTCGCCCGCTTCGATGGCGTGCGCTACGGCCACCGCGCGGAGGATGCCGCGAACCTGCTCGACCATTATGGCCGCACGCGCGCCGAAGGCTTCGGGCCGGAAGTGAAACGGCGCATCATCCTGGGCACCTACGTCTTAAGCAGCGGTTATTACGACGCCTACTACCTCCGCGCCCAGAAAGTGCGCACGCTCATCCGCAACGACTTCATCCGCGCCTTTGAAAAAGTGGACGCCATCATTTGCCCCACTTCCCCCGAACCGGCTTTCAAAGCGGGCGACCGCAGTGACGATCCGTTGCGAATGTACTTGGCCGATATTTTCACCATCGCGGTGAATCTTGCCGGGGTTTGCGGCGTAAGCATCCCCTGCGGATTTGCCCAGGTAGAGGGCAAACCGCTGCCGGTGGGGTTGCAACTCATTGGCAAGCCGTTCGAGGAGGCAGATCTGCTCAAGATCGCCCACGCCTACGAGCAAAGCACCCCCTGGCACAAAGAGCGGCCCGCCATCGGTTGATAGCCATTCATTTTAAAACAACCTTTTTCCCCGATAGCCATGAGTTCAGCCATTCTCTTTAAGCGATTCCTCGCCCAACCTCTGCGGGTTGCCTATATTTTCCCCAGCACTCCATTCCTCGTGCGACGGGTGGTTTCGCAATGCGATTTTTCGCGGGCGCGCATCATCGTGGAACTCGGGCCGGGCGAAGGCGTCCATACCCGCGAGATCCTGCGCCGGATGACCCCGGATTCCCGGCTTTTCTTGATCGAACTGGACCCCGTGCTGGCCGATCACGTGCGGAAAGAGTTCGCCAGCGACGCCCGCGTGGAAGTGATTACCGCCGACGCCTCGAAAATCCGCGACGAACTGACCCGGCGCGGCATCGATTACTGCGACTACGTCATTTCCGGCATTCCGTTCTCGATGTTCGACGTGCCCACCAAGCTGGGCATCCTCAACGCCGTCCACGCCTCCCTGGCTCCGAACGCAACGTCGGCCTTCATCGCCTACCAGTGCACGCTGGAGCTCAAGCGGCACGCCACGATGTTCCCGCGGGTCCGCTCCTCTTATTGCCTGCTGAATTTGCCGCCCATTTTCGTGACGGTTTACCAAAAACAGGTCCACAACGGGCATAACGCCAATCAAGGGGACGCCAACGGCTGCCCCCATTGCCAGGCCGCCGCGCAGCCCAGCGGCGTTAACGGCGTCGGCTAAGACGTCGGCTAAAAGAGAAGTTCGTCCAGCATCGCCAGGCTCATGCCCCAAAAGGCGCGGCCGCCCAGGGAATAACAGGGCAGCCAATGCCGGGAATCGCGCGGGTGCTGCATCATCTTGCGGTTAGCCTGGTCGGCAAAATAGCGCAACGGCACCCAGCAAGCCTTGGCCACCTCCTCCCCGTTTTCACGGAAAGCGACCGGCTCCAGCAGTTCATAGACAAACGGGAAAATGCTCAAAGGCAGCCGCTCATTGAGCGAACGGGCCCGAAGCTCCGAGAGCGCACCGATGCGGCGCGCGCAACGGTCCAGCTCAATGCCTAGTTCCTCCTCCGTTTCGCGCACCGCCGTCCGCTCCGGTGAGGCGTCGAAAGACTCCATGCGGCCGCCCGGGAAACCGAGATGCCCCGACCAGGGATCGGCGGGCTGCTCGGCCCGGCGAATGATGAGCAACTCGGCGTTTTCCCGCAAAATCAGCGCCACGGCGGCATGCCCCAACGCGGACGAATCAGCCAGGCGCGTGGCCGCATTCCGGGCTAGTTTCGCCCGAAGACATTCCAAAGAAGGGCTGCGCTGAGTTGATAAAATGGCCATGGTCCGGTTTTCGCAAAATCTTTCCATAGAATGTATCGCATGGCCAACCTGTTTGTTCGGCCTGTGCGAAACTGCGCCGCTGTGGCATAGTAGAAGCCATGAAGCCGGAAACCGCCCTTATTTTGATGCCCCACGGCAGCCGCAACCCGGAGTGGATCGCGCCTTTCCGGCGGATGGCGGAGGAACTGCGGGGCGACTTGGGCCGGGAGTGCGTCTTCCTGGCCTTCATGGAAAATGCGGAGCCGACGCTGATGGACGCCGCCCGCGAATTGATGGCCACCCCCGCCCGCCGCTGCCGCGTTTTGCCGCTCTTCATGTCCGCGGGCACCCACTTTTTCACCGACATTCCCCGGCAAATCGCCGAAGTTAAAGCGGCTTATCCCGGGCTGGAGCTCGAGTTGATGGAACCCGTGGGCCTGCATCCTCTTTTCACCCAATTGGTCCGGCAGATCGCGCAAGCGTAGAGCGTTTTAAGGTTGAGGGTTGACGCTGGCTTCGGGTTATTCTATTTTCAGCGCACTTTTCACAAGCCGAAAGCCAATGCCGAAACTGGAAATTCCTCGCAAGGCCGTCTATCGGCTCTCCCTTTACTACCGGGCGCTGGCTCGTCTGCAAGCCAACGGCGTCGATACGGTTTCCTCCGAGGCGCTCTCAAAAGCGGCAGGCGTGAAGTCAACCCAACTCCGCAAAGACCTGGCCTACTTCGGCCAACTGGGCACGCGCGGCCTGGGCTACAGCGTGGAGCACCTCGCCAACACCCTGCGCGAAGCCCTGGGCACCGCGCGGTTGCAACCGGTGGTTTTGATCGGCGTCGGGCGCATGGGGTCGGCTCTGGCCCGCTACCCCGGTTTCGGCAAGGAAGGCTTTGAAATCGTGGCTGGTTTTGACGCGGACACCCAGCGCGAACGGCCCGATGTGGGCATCCCCGTGCTCCCCATGGAGGAATTGCCCGCTTACGTAAAGGAGCGGCAGGTGAAGCTGGCCATCCTGGCCGTGCCCGCGACCTTCGCGCAGGAGGTGGTCAACGACTTGGTGAACGCGGGCATCCAGGCAATTCTGAATTTTTCGCCCACGATCCTCCAGACCCCGGACGGCGTGGTGGTCAACAACGTGGACCTCGCCATCGAACTGGAAAACCTGAGTTATTTCATCCGCTAGTGTGGTGAAAGAGAAATACGCTAAATAAGTCCGAGGCTATTTTTTGAATTTTCAAGGCGCGAATGAAGGGCGGTATCTGAAGATACCGACCGATTGAGCAACGCGGAAAAATCGAAAAAGAGACCGGAATTATGACGTGAATTAATCTTTCACCACACTAGGCATCCGCCCTCGCCTATTCCCGCGCGGGACCGGTCGAGTCGCGAACCACCAGACGGCTCACCACCGGCTGCGGCGGCTCTTCGTTCTGCTCCTTGCGGATCAACGCAAGCAGACGTTCCGTGGCCGCCTTCACCAATGCGTCGGGCTGGGCGTCAATGCTGGTCAGCCGGGGCAGGAAATACTGCCCCACTTCCATGTTGTCGTAGCCGATCACCGAGAGCTCCCCGGGCACCCGCACGTTCAAGGTGCGCAGACCGTCAATGAGCCCGATGGCCACGCGGTCATTGAGGGCCAGCACCGCCGTGCAACCCTCGCCCTTGCAGGCCGTTCTCCAGACCGCCGGAGCCGCTTCGAGTCCCTGCCGATAAGATGACTTCACCTCCCATGCCAGCGATAGTCTGCAAACATCCCGCTCGAAATCCCGCCCCGCCGCCTTGTACTCCGCCGCCACCCCCGCCAGCCGCGAGGCGCGGTAACGGTCGCCCTCGCCAAACCCGAGGGCCAATACCCGCCGGTGGCCCAGGTTGAACAAATGCGCCACCGCCTCGCGCATTCCAGCGGCGCGATCCACGCAAACGCAGCCCTCGGTAGGCGCCACGAAGGGGTCCACGGAAACCAGCGGCACGCCGGATTGATCGAACGCGCGGATGGACGCCCCGTGGCTCTCCAGCCGCGAGGCGAAAAGGATCACGCCCGCCGCGTGCAGCGTGCGGAAGCGGTTGAGCGTCTCGGCCTCTTCCTGCACATCGCCGTTGGTCACGCCCAACATCACGTGGCAGCCCTCGCGCACCAGGGATTGCCGTAAAAATTCGAGCTTCTGCGAAAGATAAAGCCGCTCCATCTCGGGAATGCAGACGCCGATGATATTCGTCGTCCCTTTGCGCAAGCCGCTGGCGAGCGGGTTCGGAGCAAAGCCAAACTCGGCCATCGCCTCCTTCACGCGGCGGACGGTTTCGGGCGAAACGCCGGCGTGGCCGTTGAGCACGCGCGAGATGGTCCACCGGGAAAGGTGAAGCCGCCGCGCGAGGTCCGCGGTGGAATCGATGGGCGCACCGCGCAGATTTTTGTTTGACTTCATCTGGCCTCGGACCCTACACGTGTAAGCACTTTCATGCAAGTTTTACCCGTAAGGCGTTCCCTCCAGCCTTTTCCACATATCGCCCTCTTCCTATGGATTTAGTCCGCATTGGCATCGCCGGTCTTGGCAACATGGGCAGCATCCACGCCCATTCCATCATGGCTGGCCGCGTCCCGCGCGCCCGGCTCGCCGCCGTGGCCGACCCCGTGGCCGACCTCACCCCGTATGCTCCCGCGCGCCCGTTCACCTCGACGGAAGCCATGGTCCGCTCCGGCGAAATCGACGCCCTGCTGGTGGTCACGCCGCATTTCTCCCACACCACGCTGGGCATTGACGCCCTTGGCCAGGGGCTCCACGTGCTGGTGGAAAAACCGATCTCCGTTCACAAGGCCGACGCCGAACGGCTCATCGCCGCCCACACGAACTCGGGTCAGGTTTTCGCGGCGATGTTCAACCAGCGCACCGATCCGCACTACCAGCAATTGCGCGAATGGATCACCTCCGGCGAGTTGGGGGAAATCCAGCGGGTGACGTGGATCATCACCAACTGGTACCGCACGGAGGCTTACTACAACTCCGGCGGCTGGCGCGCCACGTGGTCCGGCGAAGGCGGCGGCGTGCTCTTGAACCAATGCCCGCACAACATTGACCTCTGGCAATGGCTCTTCGGCATGCCCGCCAAAGTGCGCGCCCATTGCCAACTCGGCCGCTTCCACGACATCGAAGTGGAGGACAACGTGACCGCCTATTTTGAATACCCCAACGGCGCAACGGGCACGTTTATCACCTCCACGGGCGAAGCCCCCGGCACCAACCGCCTGGAAATCGCCGCCGAGCGAGGCCGGGTCGTTCTGGATGGCCGCAACCTCACCTGGGAGCGCAATGAAATCCCCGCCACCGAGTTTTCGCGCACCACGCACACGCGCTACTCCACCCCGCCGCTGTGGCACATCAGCGTGCCGGATCGCGGCATCGGCGAACAGCACGTGGGCGTACTAAAAAACTTCGTCGCCGCCATTCTCGATGGCGCGCCGCTCATCGCGCCCGCAGCCGAGGGGTTGCGCTCCGTGGAATTGGCCAACGCCATGCTGATGTCCTCCTTTTTGGACAAAACCATCGATCTCCCGATGGACGGCGCGGCTTTTGAACCATTGCTCGCGGAAAAAATCGCGCAATCCAAGGGCTCGGAAAAACTGGCCCGCATCCGCGTCAGCACGCCCGCCGTTTCAGAAGGCGGCGGCTCCTACACCATTCACCCATCCTACCAATGAAAATCGAACAAGTTGCCCTCCAACTCTACACGCTGCGTGACTTTTGCCAGACCGCCGCGGATTACGCCGCCACGCTCAAGCGCGTGCGCGCGATCGGCTACCAAGCCATCCAAATCAGCGGCGTCGGCCCGATTCCGCTTGCCGAACTGCGCTCCATCGCCGAAGGCGAAGGGCTCGTCATCTGCGCCACGCACGAATCCTCCGTGACCATTCTCGACGACCCGGCGGCGATTGTCGAACGCCTCGCCGCGCTCGGCACCAAGTACACCGCCTACCCGTACCCGGCGGGGGTCGATTTTTCCGATCCCGCGCAGGTGGACCACCTCATTGCCAAGCTCGACACCGCCGGAGCCGTGCTCCGCAAGGCGGGCCAGGTGCTCTGCTACCACAACCACGCCAACGAATTTTGCCGCGTCAACGGCAAGCCGCTGCTGGAGCACATCTACGACCGCACCAGCCCCGAGAATCTCAAAGGCGAGCCCGACACCTTCTGGGTTCAGGCGGGCGGCGGCGACCCGGTGGCATGGTGCGCCAAGCTCAAAGGGCGGCTGCCGCTCCTGCACCTCAAGGATTACGGCGTCAACGCCAAGGGCGAGCGTTACTTCGCCGAGATCGGCTACGGCAATCTTGATTTCAAAGCCATCGTCGCCACGGCGGAAGCCAGCGGCTGCGAATGGTACATCGTCGAGCAGGACTCGACCCCCGGCGACCCGTTCGAATCCGTGAAGATGAGCTTTGATTACATCAAGGCGAATCTGGTTGGGTAAGATTGAGTGCCATTCGTCCTAGAGGTCCCATGGGACTAATAGGACTAATAGGACGAATGGGA